>CAZKXJ010000006.1:0-277113 GCA_964556825.1 uncultured Hyphomonas sp.
GGTAGCTCGTCAGGCTCATAACCTGAAGGTCGTAGGTTCAAATCCTACTCCCGCACCCATCATAAGAGTAGTTTGGCCGTCCTGAGAAATCAGGGCGGCCAAATCGCCTTTTATAACAAGGTTATAGCCGCTCTCATTTTTGCGCGGCTCAAGGCAAATCCGTTGGATGGTCTTCCTCAAGACGGATCGGACCTCGTCAGCATCCGGAGACGGGTCCGAAACCACTTCCACAAGTGAGCCGATAAGCTCGGCATAGAGCTCGCCCGCGTTCGGATGAACGCTCACAACGGGCTCGCTGCCCATTGCCGCAAGTTTGCCCTCGTTTTCGACTTTTACTGCTTCCAGGGCGACCAGCTTTTGCTTGAGGGCAGTGGTCGCGACTCCTTCAGCAATCGCATCGACAATCCGGTCGATACGCCTGCCGGCTTCAGCGATAGCCTTCTCAAGCTGAAACCGCTCGCTCCCAGTCGCCTTTTGTTGACGAACGAGTTCTGCGTGAAACTCGCGTGCGGCCGCCTTCTGCGCGTCCGGATGAAGCAGAGCGTTGTTCAGTCCTGCAAGGACGCGTTCTTCCAGTTCTTTGGCCGCAATGGTTCGATTGTTCGAGCAGGTACCCTTCTCGCGCCTTGTCGAGCAACCGTACCTGTTCTGAGAGACAATCGACATTGGACCGCCGCACACAGTACATTCCAGAAGCCCCGACAGGAGCCGTGTTGGCCGCTTCGCTCCACCACGTTTGCGGGAGTGCCTTTGTTGGCGAAGCTTCACAGCCTGCCAGAGTTCATTATCAACAATTCGAAGGTCCGGCACCTCATTGATGACCCATTCGCTTTCGGGGTTTGCCCGCATACGCTTCTTGCCGGAGAAGGGATCCGTGACCTTATGCCTGCGGTTCCAGATGCGGCGACCGATATAGAGTTCGTTGTTCAGGATGCCGTTGCCGGCATGCACCTGTCCATTGATCGTTGAGGCGCGCCAATCTGAACCGCGCGGTGCTGCGACACCTTCCTGATTCAACATGGCCGCGATGCTTCGCGGAGATTTTCCTTCAACGAACAGACGCATGATCCGTCTGATGGTCTCAGCTTCTTCGTCGTTGATGGTCAGGATGCCATTCTGTTCACCCGGTAGGATGTCGTAACCGTAGCAATGTCCTCCGGCCGATCTACCTGAATTCACAACACCAGTCTGACCGCGGCGCGTCTTCTTCGCCAGATCGCGCAGGAACATCTCATTCATCACGCCCTTGAAGCCGACATGCATCGAGTCGACTTCTCCTTCGGAAAGCGTGACGATCGACACGCCGTGAAAGGCGAGGATCTTGTAGATTGTGGCTGTGTCGGCTTGGTCGCGGGAAATGCGGTCGAGCGCCTCTGATACAACGACATTGAAGTGACCGTTCGCGGCGCCCCTAATCAGATCCTGTATACCGGGGCGCGTAACCATTGCGCCGCCCGAGATCGCGCGGTCTGAATAGACGACGGTTTCGGTCCAGGATTTCTGTTCTAGGTGTTGTCGGCAAAGAGCAATCTGGTCTTCGATTGAACGAATAGACTGAAGGTCCGACGAGTAGCGGGCGTAGATGGCGGCTTTTAGGGTCATGACCCTTTCCGATATGCCAACCTCGCATGATATCGCGCAAGCGCTTCGGCGAGATCAATCGCCCAAGATGGGGCTATTTCCCCAGAAAATTCGTCCTCGGGAGGTTCAGTTGGCTTCGCGATCGCCTTTGGAAGGCGACCGCGAGACACGAGTTTGGGGTATTTGCGGTTCACGGTCCGATAGGCAGAAGCTGATCTAGTTCAGCTTCTGACGGTTCCAGACCAGCACGCCGCTGCCATCTTCTTCCTTCTCGAAAAAGGCAGCTCTCAGTGGCTTCTCGAACCCCGGATCATCCAGCTTGACGGCAAGGTATGGAGTTTCGCCATCCTTGCTTTCCTCGCGCCAGGCGGCGCCGAGTTCTGCGCCTCCGGCGAAGATCCGGTAGTCCGGGCCGCCTTCGGCTTTCTCGGTCACCGGGACCATCTGGGCTTTCACATTGATTGTCATGGTCCGGATCGTCCCGGTCCATTTGCCATCCTTCTGGCTGAAGGTGCCAATTGTCGCCATTGCTATTCTCCTTTGCTGGCTCTGGCATGAAGGGCCTTGCGGGCCCGCTTGAACCCGGCATCCGATGCGAGGAAGGTTTCCAGCATGACAGGAACCAGGGTTTCGGGTTTCTCTTCGGCGCCATAGGTCTCGGCATAGATCGCCGCATAGTCGGCAAGCGCGGACGCGAGATCGGGTTCAACAGAGAGGGTCAGTTTGACCGGCGTGCGATCCGGCAGTTGGGCAATGCGAAGGCTCATCAGCGGCCTCCCTGAGAATAAGGCCGCAGCACGAGATCACGCGTCACGATGACCCGCACCGGCCAGCCGGGCCGGATACGAAGGGTCGGCTGGATGCCGAGGTTGCGATCAACGACGCGCTCCCCGGCCTCAGACACGCTGTCGCCGAACCCGCGCCGTATGGCACGTTGGATATCATCCTCGTCTGATCCTAGTTCCGCGCCGATGCCGAGAACGGTCGCAAGACCAGCGGCGACAAATACCCGGTCCCAGTGATGGTCTGTGCGGTCAGAAAGGCCCGCAAAACCCTGCTTGTCTGCGGCAGGTTCAGATATCTGCACAGAACTGCCATCCGGGAAGATCATTCGGTCCCAGATCAATAGTGCGCGCTGCTGGCCGAATGAGATTTCGGACTGGTAGCGCCCGATCAGCCGGGTACCCTGCGGAATGAGAAGATAAGCTCCGGTGACGGTGTCATAGACCGGCTGGGTGACCTGCCCGATGACCGAACCTGGCAGATCCGAGTTGAGGCCTGTCACAAGCGAAGCCGGGATAAGCGTGCCCGCCATGACCTGGTAGGGCGAGACCGGTGTCTCGAGATCATGCGGGTTGTAAATCGCCCCATCGCGTGCCTCGTCCGCGAAGGCGATCTTGCGGGCTTGCAAGTTGTCATCCTTACCTGGACCTGTCGGCAAGGCACCGGCGCTTTGGCTAGCGAGCGCCAGCAGCTCAGAGCCGAACGAGGCCGGAACTCCGGCAGACGGCAGGGATGCCGGCCCGATGCTCGGCCCAGCGCCAATGTCAAAGAATACGGAGGATTTGCCCGCTGCGTCGGCAAGCTTAGCCGCGACAAGACGTTCGGCCCGAAGGGCTTCATCTTCAGGCGAGGGCCTGAAATCATCCGAGGCTGCGACATCCCACTCCGGATCGAGCCCCCATTCGCGTTCCTCCGAAACCACTGTCCCGCCGAGGTCGCCGGCCATGGGTGCGCCAAGCTTTGGCGTTCCGGGCGACGGCGTCCAGGTCGCATACGACGAGGGAAGTTCTGCCAGTCCATCCGGCGCGCGCTTCGTGGCCGTGTTGTAAAGTTCCTGGCGATCCGCGGGATCGGCGGCCTTGGGCGGATCGAGCGCAATGGAGGCGGCAGCAAAGAGCCCCAGCACACCGAGCCCGGCGCCGACCATCAGGACTTTCCGGTTGATCCGTGTGACGGGTCGCGGCCGCGCGCGCAGTTTCAGGGCATCGGCCTGCTGCGGGAAAGGGGCTGGCTCGCTCATCCCTTGCTCCCGAACAGGCTCGCGAGACCAGACCTCGGTTCGCGTTTGCGGATCCGCACCACGGTCTGGGATTTCTCACCAAGGCGAAGCTCAGCGGCCCGGAAGAGATGATCGACAATGTAGTAATTGCCCTTGAGGCGATAATTGACGAGTTCGGCCTCGCCAGAAACGCCAAGGACAAAGAGGGGCGGGGCCTCCATAGTCGACAACCCTTCCGGCATCTGGATGAAAACCTGCCGCCCATCATCGAACACGCGGACGGGTCGCCAGTCTGGACGGTCACCATCGATCAGGTAATCAAAGTCCAGCCGGTCGAGTGCAACACCCGGCATGATTGATGTCTCTTCCCGCGCGAGCGCTACGCTGTTGCGAGAGATGAGTTGCGAGAGCTCGTCGGCCGGATAGCGCCAAGACAACGCCGCCATATAGGTGCCGTCACCGCTCTCCAGTTCCAGATGATAGGTCCGCCGGTCTGTCGCAATCATGAGATTGGTCGAGAGGCCGGCGCCGATCGGTTTGACCAGAACATGTGCGCGTGCTGTTCCGCCTGAACCGGAGGATGTATCTCCCACAATCCAGCGCACCGTATCGCCAGCCGAGACAGAGACCAGCGTCTCGCCGGGCTGCAGCGCAATGTCGGAGACCTGTCCCGGCGCGGCATACAATCTGTACAGCGCCCCTTCTGTATAGGGATAGACCTGAATGGCATTTACATAGCCGTCCACGGACGGTTCGATCCGGGCTTCTGATGTGCCCTTGCGGATCGTCTCGGAGGGCGAGGTATAGACACGGGTTACCGTGCGCTTGACCCCGTCGACCGGTTTCATCTGGCCGGGAAGCGGCAAAGGTGTTGGTGTTTCGACGATCTCGACAGGACGGGGCTCTGCGTCCTCGACCTGCGCGGCGGCGACAAACAGTTCCGGCTCGATCGGCGCGGCCTCCGGAACGCTGGCGCAGGCGGTGGCAAGGGCCAGTGTGGATACCAGTGTGGGAGTGCGGATCATGGGTTGTCTCCTGTGACAAGGTCTTCGCCCCAATTGAGGCTGTGGATGTAGAGGCCGAGCGGGTTGGCGCGGAGCGTCGGCGCATCGCGCGGCGGGGAGTGGATCAGGGTGAAGAGGCCGGTGAACCGTTTGACGCCGGTCAGCGCGCCATTCTCGTAGGTCTTCTCAAGCCAGCGCGCCTGGAAGGACTCGTCCGAGACGCGGACGACACTTACGACATCGACACTGCGCGAGCGACGTCCGATCTCGGCGAAGGGGTCATTGTCGCGGGCATAATCGCTGAGCGTGATGGCGGCCTTGTCGGTCACATAGTCATAGGCCGCCAACCAGTTCTGCCGGACAATGACCGGATCGATGGAAAGACTGCGGACATCGGAGATGAAGTTGGCGAGGTGATGGGCGACTTGCGCATCGGTCGGGTCGTAATTGGCGAGGGCAGGGCCGACGGCTTTCACAGAGCCTGTGTCGTCCACTTCGACCACATATGGCGTCACTGTGGATTGCAGGCTGCGCCAAACAAGGGCGGCTGAAGAGGCCGTCAGAAGGACCAGCAACCCGAGTGCCATCAGCCGCCAGTTCCTGGCCTGTACGCGGGCAGATCCGATCCGGTCATCCCAGATCTGGCCGGCTTTCTGGTAAGGCGTTTCGGGATGCGGGCTTTGCCCGTAATGGGTGGAAGTTCGCCTGAACATGGGATCAGTCCTCGTCTCTTTGAAGTTTCGGGTTCTCACCAGCCATGCCGCGGTCGCCATCTTTCAGAGCGTGCACAGTGATCGCGCCGGCATGCTGCAGGCGTTGTTCTGTGCGCAGGCGCCGGGCCCAGGCCGGGCTTGAACCGCTGGTTCCGGCATCGCTGACGCCCGTAGATGCTGTGCTCCCGCCGGTTGCCGCAAAGGCGGCTTCACTGCCGCGCCTGTAAGCATTTCGGGCGCCTTGCAAGGGCCGTCCGGCCATGCGCCGCATGGCGTCCGAGCCAGCCTGCGCCATACCTGTGGCTCCAGCGAGATGCCCGCGCCAGCCGGTGGCGCCGGAACCAAGCCGTCCAAGGTCATACGAGGTGCGAGCCGCGCCCGACATTGAGGCCCCGGCCTTGACCGCTGCCGACGCCCCGCCAATTGCGGCGCGTCCAGCAGCGACTGTGCCTGTGCCTGCGAGGATCGCGCCCGCACCCACAGCGGCTGTTGTGCCGACGACCGAACCGGCGCCAAGCTGCGGCGCCCCGGTGACAAGGCCTGACGCAATTCCCGGCGCGAACACACCCATCCAGAGAAAGACGATGGCGGCAAGCACGGTGCCCATCACTTGCGCCAGAGTCGTATCGCCCGGCCCGGTGAAAGCATCGGTGATCGAAGCAAAGAGCGTTGAGCCGATCCCGACGACGATAGCGAGCACCATCAGCTTGATGCCCGAGGTGACGACATTGCCGAGCACGCGTTCAGCGAGGAAGCTGGTCTTGTTCCAGAGCGCGAACGGGATCAGTACGAACCCGGCCAGCGTCGTCAGCTTGAATTCTAGGATCGCCACGAAGAGCTGAACCGCGAGCACGAAGAAGGCGACGAGGATGATCGCCCAGGCCAGGAACATGACAGCGATCACGATAAAATTGTGAAAGAAGCTGATTGGACCAAGCATGTCGCCGATTTCGGCCAGCAAGGGTTCTGCCGCCTCGAACCCGACCCCGGCAATATAGCCCGGTCGCATAAGGTCGCCTGCCGTCAGCGTGCTGGAGCCCGCCTTCACACCGAGGCTCGCGAAGCTCTCGAACACGATGTTGGCGAGCAGGGTGAAGTTGCCGATGATGAAGGCGAAGAAGCCGACATAGAGCACCTTCTTGAGGAGGCCCGACATGACGTCGGCATTCTGCGACAGCGCCCAGAAGAGACCGGCGAGCGTGATGTCTATGACTATCAGTGTGGTTGTCAGGTAAGCGACATCGCCGGCAAGCAGGCCGAAGCCTGAATCGATATAGGCAATGAAGGTTTCGAGGAACCGGTCGATGACGCCCATCTCTTCCATGACGGGTCAGTCTCCGAGGAAGGATTTAAGACGGGCCCGGCCGCGTTCGGCCTCTTCAAGCTCACGTGCCCGGTCGAAGGCTATGGCCCGGTAATGGGCGGCCATCAGCGCTTCCATCTGGATCAGCTGTTCGGCCGAGAGTGCACCGATCTGGTTGCCGGCCTGCAGGGCCTGGAGATTGCCGATGGCTGTCTGGCTCTCATCCACCAAGCCGGTCAGTGCCTCGGAATCCTCGGCATTGTTGCGCACGGTCTCAGCGACCATGAGGAGCGTGTGCTTGTGGGCATTGCGCGACTGGCGCCAGCGGGCGCGCGCATCCTCTACAAGTACATCGGACTGAGGCGGTGTGTCGCCATAGGTTTCAGGATAGAGGTTCTCATACTCCTCCTCGACCTCCTCGACGCCGTAGCCAATCCCTTCGGCGTCGCGCATGAGTTCTCCGATGCGGCGGATGCGGTCGGCAATGATGGCGCGGGCAACTTCGACAGGCAGGGTTTCCAAATCCCGCGCCATTTTCTCGATCATGTCGATCTCATGGGTGAGCTGGCGAACCTGGTTATCGATTTCCTGAAGCGCTCGCACGGCCTGCAGGATGTTCTGGGCGTGGTTGGCCGGGTCGTAGACAGCAAGCTGCGCCGAGGCGGGCGGGGCCATCAGGCCAGACAGCGGAATGGCAACAAGCGCGACGGAAGACAGAAGGGCTTTCATTTGGGGGCTCCTATTCAGCGGCGATTTGTGGGAGGGTTGCATCGGGCTGCCCGGCCAGCAGGTCTGCTGCCCAGCCGAGCTGTTTCAGCTGCAGCCAGCCGCGGGCGAAGCCCGTTTCTGCGTCGGCTTCGAGTAGCCCATCCATGAGCTTCTGGTCGGCAGGTGATGCCGCCCCGCAGAAGGCGAGGGCGACTTCACCAAGGCCAAGCTCGAAGAGCCGGCAGCCAAGCGGCGAGGTATAGTAATAGTCCCGCTTCGGGATGGCCTTGGCGAGAATGTCGATCTGGCGGTCATTGAGTCCGAACCGCCGATAGATCGCCTGGGCAGTCGGCTCGAGTGCTCGCTCATTCGGCAGGAATATCCGCGTCGGGCAGGACTCGATCAGGGCGGGCGCAATGGAGGCCCCTTCAATGTCGGCAAGCGACTGGGTCGCAAACACGACCGCCACATTCTTCTTGCGCAGCGTCTTCAGCCAATCGCGGAGGCGTGCGGCAAAGACCGGATGATCCAGGAAGAGCCAGGCCTCATCGAGAATGAGCAGGGTCGGGCGGCCATCGAACCGGTCCTCTAGCCGATGAAAGAGATAGGTGATGACCGGCGCGACCGCAGACGGGGTCTGCATCAGCTCGTCCATCTCGAAACAGGCAACCGACGAGAGGTCGCAGGCTTCTGAATCGCTATCGAGCAGATGCCCGTAGGCGCCTTCCAGCGTGTAGGGGTGCAGCGCCGCCTTCAGCGTATCGGATTGCAGGATCAGGCTGAGCCCCGTTAGCGTGCGTTCGGCAACAGGCGCCGAAGCCAGCGACCGCACCGCGTCCCACAAGACAGACTTCAGGTCTGGCGTAACGGTCACGCCCTCAGCTTCGATCAGGCCGAGCAACCAGTCGGCCGCAAAGCTCGCGCCGCGGTCTGTATTGATGTCCCGAAGCGGCTGCAAGGCCGGACGCTCATCGCCGGCCAGCGGCAGCCAGGTGCCACCCAAAGCCAATGTCACCGCCCGCGCCGACCGTCCCTTGTCGAAGAAGAAGACCTGCGCGCCCTCATAGCGTTTCCATTGCGCCGCGAGCAGCGACAGGAGCACCGACTTGCCGGATCCCGTCGGCCCGATGATCAGCGCATGGCCGACATCGCCGACATGCAGGTTCAGCCGGAACGGCGTCGTGCCCTCCGTTTGCGCTTCTATGAGCGCGCGGTCCGACAGATGGTCATTCCACGCCTCGCCTGCCCAGACTGAAGAGATCGGCACGAGGTGAGCGAGGTTCAGTGTGTGCAGGATCGGCTGGCGGACATTGGCATAGACATGCCCCGGCAGGGAGCCAAGCCAGGCTTCGACGGCGTTCAGCGTCTCGCGGATGGTTGTGAACCCGCGCCCGTTGATTACCCGCTCGACCGCGCGGGTGCGTTCCTCGACCTCTTCGCGCGAAGTGCCCATGAGCGTCAGCGTCGTGGTGACATAGCCATAAGAGACAAGGTCCGAGCCGAGCTCCTGCAGCGCCGCATCGGCATCGGCGGCCTTGTTGTCGGCATCATTGTCGAGCAGGGCGGCCTGCTCGTTGAACAGCGTCTCCCGCAGGACTGCGCCGACGGATTTGCGCTTCGCAAACCAGTGCCGCCGCTTCTTCGCGAGGAGCTTTTCGGCCTCGGCCTTGTCCATCGCGATATAGCGCGTTGCCCAGCGATAGGAAAAGCCGAGCCGGTTAAGCTCATCCAGCATGCCGGGCAGGGTCGAGGCCGGAAAGCCAAGCAAAGTCAGCGTTGCAAGGTGTGCCTCGCCGATGCACGGCTCCAGACCGCCTGCAAAGCATTCATCCGCGAGCACCGCGTCCAGAAAAACCGGCAGTTCTGGCACCGACACCGCATGCCGTTTCGACGAGATGCAGGCATGTAGATAGGTGAGCGTCTCTGCATCCGAGAGCGGATGGATCTCATCCAGGGCGGTTGAAAGGAGATCGAGCGTCTGCGCCGCGCGCGTCTGGAAATGTTCCAGCCGCTTGCGCCAGTCCTCGCCATCCCGCTTCCCAGGCCTCTCGATCAGCGCCTTCTCGGCCCGTCCCGTCGCATCGGCCGGCGGGAGCCAGAGCAGCGTCAGATAATAGGCGCTCTCGAACCGGGCGCCGGTCTCCTCGGCGGCGGCGCGCAGCTCCTGCTCAATCAGCCAGGCGGCAGCGCAGTCAAAAGAGCTCTCTTCCAGAGCAATAGCTTCCGCACGTACCGCCTCGAAGAACAAAGCCCAGCCGGACCCGAACCGGCGGAGCACATTATTGACCCGTGCGGTGACTGCAACGAGTTCGGCTTCCGTGGAGCTTTCAAGGTCGGGACCCCGATAGCGGAAGCTTGTCTGGAAGGCGCCGTCCTTGTTGAGGACGACGCCCGGCGCGACGAGGCACGCCCAGGGGAGGTAGTCTGAGAGGTGTGCCGGTTTTGCCGCGTATTCGGAGAGGTTCAGCATGAAAGATGTTCCTTGTGACGGGCAGACCGGATCGCGACCGCGAGAAAGTCGGGGTCAGACCGGGCCATGAGGACGGCTAGCGAGTGTCCCGCCACCCAGACCACAAGCCCCGGTATCCAGAGCCTGAGACCGAGCGCCAAAGCCGCCGCGATCGTCCCGATGGCAATGGCGGCCGAGCGCGGCGCGCCTGCCATCAGGATGGGTTCGGCGAGCGAGCGGTGGAGGGGGATCTCGTAGCCGTCGAGCATCAGAGCACCGCGCCGCCGCCGAAGCTGAAGAAGGTCAGGAAGAAAGACGTGGCCGCAAAGGCGATGGACAGGCCGAACACGATCTGGATCAGCTTGCGGAACCCGCCGGATGTCTCCCCGAAGGCGAGCGTCAGGCCAGTTAGCGTGATGATGATGACCGCCACAATCCGGGCGACCGGTCCTTCGATCGATTGCAGAATCTGGTCGAGCGGGCCTTCCCACGGCATCCCGGTGCCGGCGGCATGGGCTGGAAGTGACAACACACTCACCGACGCCAGCAGCACGCCGGTCTGAAGCGATCGGTTGAGGGCCTTGATCTGATCGTAGAACATCTGTCGGTCTCCTTAGTTGACGATGTTGAGAAAGGGGGCGGCGAGCGGCTCAGTCCGGTATTCGGTGCCGTCAAAGCCGGTAATGCGGAGCGCCTGCTCGACGCGGCGCGAGCCGCTCGCGCGGGACATGAACACGATCACGTCGACCGCTTCGCCGATCAGGGCATGGGGAAGGGCGGTCGTCGCTTCCTCGACCAGCTGTTCGAGCCGGGTGAGCGCGCCTGAGGCGGAGTTTGCATGCAGCGTCGTGATGCCGCCCGGATGGCCGGTATTCCAGGCCTTGAGGAGATCGAGCGCCTCGCCGCCGCGGACCTCGCCGACAATGATCCGGTCCGGCCGGAGCCGCATGGTCGAGCGGACAAGATCGCGGAGCGTGATGCCTGACCGGTGCGTCCTGAGCTGCGTCACATCCTCGGCCGAACAGCGAAGCTCGCGCGTGTCTTCCAGGATGACGATCCGGTCCTCTGAAAGAGCAGGTTCGGACAACAAGGCATTGGCAAAGGTCGTCTTGCCCGACGAGGTTCCGCCCGCGACAACAATGTTAAGCCGGTCTTCCAGCGCCTGCCTGAGCGCGACACACAGCGCCGGCGTCAGCGCACCGGTCTCGACATAGGTATCGAGCGCGATAGGCTGACCAGCCGGTTTGCGGATGGCAAAGCAGGGCGCTTCCGACACGGGCGGCAGGATGCCTTCGAACCGTTCGCCGGAGCCTGGCAGTTCGGCCGACACAATGGGTGAGGCCCGGTCGCAGGCCTCCCCGACAGAGGAGGCGACCAGCCGGATGATCCGCTCGCGTTCGGCGCGGCCAAGCGTCTCCGCAGCCCGCTGCAGACCAAAGCCTGCCTTCTCGACCCAGACCGATCCGTCGGGATTGGCGAGGATCTCGATCGTGTCAGGTGCTGCCAGTGCGGCGCCAACCGGCCCGTCAAAGGCCGTGCGGAGCATCGCCGTTCGGCGGGTCTCGGTTTCGCTGGACTGGGGCAGGGCAGACATGGCAGGGCGTGGTCCTCATCAGTGATGGGACAAGCATCAAGGCATCAAACGGCGCCGCCCAGTTGGGGCTGGAGGACACGAAAGGCGCCTACGGGACCTACGAGGACGCAGAGGGGCAATTCACAGAAAATCGTGCAGCACAGATTGATATCGGACCGAAAAGCAGGAAAAGAACAAAAAGCGAACAACAAGGAGAAGCCTATGGGTCGCTACAAATCCGTTCTCATGGCAGAAAGGGATGCGCGGGACTTCCCGCATCATGTCGAACTACCAATCCCGCCCTTCGGCCTCGGCAAGCGTCTCGACATCATCGCCGCCTGGCTCAACACGAATGTCGGCTCCGAATGGCGCGCCCACGGCCATCTGGAGAAGGGTGAGCATACCGCCCATTATATGTTCAGGTCGGAACAAGATGCCGCGAAGTTCCGGCAGGCATTGGATTCTGGCCAGCTCGACGCAGCAGCTTGAGGATCAGTTCCAGATATGTGGATTTGAGCGCTCAACGACACGCTTGGTCAGCGCTTCCAGCTCGGCTCGCGCACGCGCCGCATCTGCCGACGTCTCGAGCGGGTTCTTGCCTGGTCGCTGCCTCAGCCATTCGAAGATGAACTCGATGAGCAGGTCCGTCTGGAACGCTGTTCCCGTCTCAAGCTTCTCTATCTGGTCTTCGACCCGTTCCAGCCGCTGGATGATCGCGGCATCGGGCCGGTCTTCTGGCGGTGTAAACAGAAGGGTCAGGGCTTCATCGATCAGCGTGCCGACGTGGACGCCATGCTCGGCGGAAAACTGCTTTACCTTGCGATGGTTTGTCTCGGAGACGCGGATATGAAGCCTTGGATTGCGCGCCATGTCCTAAAGTTCCCGTCCGCCATTTTCCTGGACTTGGAGGTAGTAGCGCGCGATCTGGTCCTGAATGCCGCCGCGCTGTTGCGGAGCGCGCTCTTCCTCAGTTGCAATATCCTGCGAGACCTCATCCTCATCGCCGATGTCAGGGCCAACCGATCGCGTCAGCCCGCCTGACTCCCCGTCAGCGTGCGATACTCCAGATCGATGATATCCGCCCAGCCGAGACGTATCCGCACCGGCAGCAGCAATCGTCAGTGCGCCAACTCGCTCGATAAAATTCCGATCTTCATAGTAGCGGAGTTTCTTCGCACGGATCGGTGGATGGCTCGCCAGAAAGATCAGAGCGTCATCGACCGGCATCTGCATTACTTCGCCAGGCGTCAGAAGCGGGCGTTGGGTTTCCTGTTGCGAGACCATGACATGACTGAGCCAGGGCGCGAGCCGGTGCCCGGTATAATTCTTCTGGTTTCGCTGCTCCGTCGTGGTGCCTAGCATGTCGGAAATACGCTTGGCCGTGCGCTCGTCATTCGTTGCGAACGCGATCCGGACATGGCAATTGTCGAGGATAGAATTGTTCTGACCATATGCTTTCTCGACCTGGTTTAGCGACTGCGCAATCAGGAAGGCGCGGATCCCATAGCCCGCCATGAAGGCGAGTGAACTCTCGAAGAAGTCGAGCCGTCCGAGCGCTGGAAATTCGTCCAGCATCAGCAGGGTCTGCCGGCGGTCCTGCCCATCCGGCAGCTCTTCGCACAGCCGCCGGGCAATCTGATTGAGGATCAACCGCATCAACGGTTTGGTCCGCGAGAGATCAGACGGCGGAACGACCAGATAGAGGGATGCTGGCAGCTCTCCCCGAAACAAGTCTTTGATCTGCCAATCAGACCCTGATGTTGCCCGCTGTACAACGGGGTCGCGATAGAGCCCCAGAAACGAGATCGCCGTCGACACGACCGAGGATTTTTCATTCTCCGACTTGTTCAGGAGCTCACGCGCCGCTTCCGCCACAACCGGATGCGTCAATGGCCGGGCGCGGCTTCCCAGATGGTTTGTCTCAAGCATGCGCTCCAGCGTGTCATCGATCGGCCGGGCCGGATCAGACAGGAGTGTCGCCACGCCCGCAAGCGACTTGTCGTCCTCGGCGTAAAGAACATGCAGGATGGCACCTACAAGCAGTGAATGCGCCGTCTTGTCCCAATGGCTACGTCGCTCCAGGGAGCCGTCCGGATCGACGAGTATGTCCGCAACATTCTGCGCGTCTCGAACCTCATGTGCCCCGAGCCGCACTTCAAGCAACGGGTTGAACCGCGAACTCGACAAATCCGTCGGATCGAAACGGACACACCGAGAGAAGCTTGATCGCCATTTCGATGTCAGTGCCCAGTTCTCTCCCTTGATGTCATGAATGATAGCATTGCCTGTCCATGAAAGAAGAGTCGGGACCACCAACCCAACACCCTTGCCGGACCGGGTCGGCGCAAAGGCCATGACATGCTCGGCGCCTGCATGTCGAAGATACCGACCTTTGAATCGCCCCAGCACCACACCTGACGAACCAAGCAGACCAGATCGCCGAACATCCCCGACCGATGACCAGCGCGCCGAGCCATACGTCGTTGCATTCTTCTCGCGTCTTGCCCGCCAAAGTGACGCGATGATCGCCATCACCATCCCGGCGATCCCGCCCAGCGAGGCAATCAAACCCGCACGCGCAAACACGTCTGGCGCATAAGCATCATAGGCATACCACCACTGGAATAGCCGCCAAGGCTTGTAGACCGGCTGACCCGCAAGCTCGAACCATGGACCACCCAAACGGGGCTGATGGTCCAGAATACCCGCCACCCACTGCGTCGCAATCCACACCGAACACGTGATTAGGAAAAGTGTAAGCAGGAACTGACCGAGGAGAAATTTGGTAGGAGTCATGTTCAGGCCTGCTGTTGCGAACGCAAAATGTAGTCCTGAACAATGGTATATTGTCATAGGATGAAGAGTGATTTTGAGGGATGAGTACTAAGTTGTTACGTGCTCACGGAACCAACGTTGTTCTAGACGTTAGCCGCTATCTGCAAAACGAAACCAGTCAGAATTAGGGCTAGTCCAGCATAACTGAACACGAGAGAAGAGCTTGCGGTTTTCTTATCTTCTTGGACTGATAACAGCACCAAATTAGTGATGCCTGCGGTTTTGGAGGCTAAGTCACCTACAGTTTGCATTGCGTCGCTGAAGCTTTGTTCTGCAGCATCTGGATTAAATGCTCCAGGAATTCGCTCATACAGTCCTTCGCCTATGTCAGCGTGCTCTGCCCAATTCGCCTTCTTTCCAATCTCCTGCGCCCAGCCCTCCAGTCCTTCGTATTTGTCCGTCAGCTCTTGAAGATTTGAAATTCTGACTTCCGCGCTTCGTCGAAGTTCGAATTGGATGCGAATGAGATCCGCGCCAAGCAGCATTACGCCAACTAGATCGAAACCGAGACCAATAACTTGAAGCGACATGCAAACGAACTCCAGATTACATTATCTCCGGATAATTAGGTATAACTTGTTGTTCTTGCAATGTTCCGTTTATTGCGTGGGGGCCAAATAAACTAGGAGTAGATGTCTGATTATTAAGGTCAGTCATGTATCCTACGGATTGATTCTAACTAGGGAAATCATGGCCGACAGCAGTTCAGATGCTCTGCTCGATGAGGGCGATGCGGTTAAATTCGATCAGGACCTTCAGGCTATGCTTCTGCAGGCGGTGCGAGGTGGTTCGAAGATAACCGATGCGCACCTTATGGTCGTTGAAAAGGACGTTGTTGTCGGCAGCACGAAAACCCGGATTCATTGCTACGCTCCAACGCTCGACGGAAACGGAAGACTAAGAACTCAGCTTCTTGCAGAGTTCCTACGCAATCGCGTTATTGAATATGCGATTCCACGTAAACGCTTGGAGCAAGCGCAAAAAAATTTGGAAGAAACTGGATCGTTTGCCGAAATCGTGAAGCTGCATGAGCACGCCAAGGGCTTATTCACTGACCTGAAGAACACAGGAGAGGGCGGAGAATTGCTTCTGTTTGCGTTGGCTGAAGCTGTTTTCGAACTCGCACAGGTCATATGCAAAATGAGCCTGAAGACATCAACCTCAATGCATTATCACGGAGCGGATGGTGTGTATGCGTCGTGCGACGACGGCGGCGTTTTGAATCTCTATTGGGGAGAATCCAAGCTTTACGGGAATGTCACCAACGCAATTACCGATTGCTTGGGCTCGTTAGCTCCATACCTGCGTGACGAACTGGGAGCAAATTCCGCTTCAGCACAGGATCTATTTCTTGCGAATGAGTACGCAGACTTTACCGACCCCAACTTGTTGGCGGCGTTCAAGCGCTTTTTTGACCCAGATGATCCAATGTCTCAAAAGCTCAGATTGTGTGGAATTGCACTAGTCGGTTTTGATTGTGATGGCTTTCCAGCGGACGGCGAAAGTGGTGAGTGGGCGCAGATCGAGAGCAATTTGAAGGCTCAATTCCCGAGCTGGAATGGACATGTTGGGAAACGTGTGACGACGGAGAAATTAGAGACTTTTGATATCCATTTCATTTGCGTGCCGATGCGTTCTGCAGACGAATTTAGGAAAGCGTTTTTGAAGTTACTGGAAGCCTGAAATGGATAGAGACGAGCTAAACTCTTGGCTGATATCCGAAAGCGGCCTAGCTGCTGACATTCAACATTTGCGACGTTGGAGCGCTTCCAAGAGCATAGGTGAGTCGGTTTTGATGCCGTCTGACGATATTTCCGACAAGAATATCAATTGGCAGAAATTGATATTGGCCGGCAGTTTACTTGCTGAAAGCAATTTGATCGCTGAAAGCGAGGCAGCCTTAATGATCGGTCAGGCTGCGATGGTTTACGGTCAGTCGGCCCTCATAAGGGATGCCGGTTCAATCGTTCTCTCGCAATTGTCGAATAGCCGGGCAGTGGACCTCGCCGAGAGTCGAAAATTGGTTGAAGGTCATTTGCCTGAAAGGCTCGGATTGACCGAGAGAGTGTTGGCTACGCGGCGACTAATAGAGTCGTCGATTATACTCAACAACGACAATGCCATCGCCGGCAATCCATTCCAAGTTCAACTGTGGTCAGAGCTGAAGCGTGCACGCTGGACGTCCGCTACAGCGCCAACTGCCGCAGGAAAAACATACCTAATCTTGAATTGGTTATTGCGTGAAGCTGAGGCTAAGCGATGCAAGCTAGGAATATTTTTAGCCCCAACACGTGCGCTGGTGAGCGAAATTGAGCAGCAGATTCTGAATCTTCGAACTCGGTTCCACATTCCTGGGCTACGTGTTGCATCATTGCCAATTGGAGAATTCGCAGACGGACAGGCACCGACTCTGCTGGTATTCACCCAGGAGCGGCTGCACCTCTTTATGAACGCCGTCAGCGAACAAACAAAGGTCGATGTAGCGATAGTTGATGAGGTTCAGAAGCTGAGCGATGGGTTGAGAGGAGTTATCCTTCAAGATGCGATCGAGAGAGTGGCTCGAACCAATGCAGACTGTCGCTTCGTCTTCTTGAGTCCGCATGCGGAGAATCCAGAGAGTTTGCTCGCAGATGCGCCGCCCGATGCTGCTGTCGCGACAGTTCCCGGCGGCCCCCCTACCGTGACGCAGAATTTGATCCTAGCAAGGCAAGTGCCAAGAAAGCCTGATAAGTGGTCACTTTCGCTTGTTGATCCTTTAACGGAAGGAGCCGACGCTCTCGGTGAATTTGATCTACATGCAAGACCGGTAGGAAAGGGAGCACTGAAAACGCTCTCTTTCGTTGCTTTGGCACTCGGCAAGAATACTAACGGCACGCTAGTCTACGCAAATCAAGCTGCGGACGCGGAGAAGATTGCGAGCCAAATCTATGATGGGCTCGCAGGGACAATTGAAGGGCCAGTGGACGAAGAGCTAATTGAGTTGTCCGATTTTTGTCGGACTTCCATTCATAACAAGTTTCAATTGGTGCATTTGCTAAGCCGCGGTGTTGCTTTTCACTATGGCAATATGCCTTCAATTCTGAGGTCGGAAATAGAGCGCCTTTTTACAGCAGGAAAGATTCGCTTTTTGGTTTGCACCTCGACATTGATAGAGGGAGTTAACTTAGCCTGCCGCACAATCGTCGTAAGGGGGCCGCGCAAAGGCAAGGGCAACCCGATGACGCCCCAGGATTTTTGGAACTTAGCAGGCAGAGCAGGACGATGGGGCGCTGACTTTCACGGCAATATTGTTTGTATCGATGCGCACGACACCAAACAATGGCCTCATGGTATTCCGGCAAAATCGGCCTATCCGATACAGCGCGAAACCGATAACGTCCTAAGTAAATCGGATGAAGTGCTGTCCTATATAGGTCAACGAGCGGATGGACCGTTGCTGGACGGCAGCGACAAAATGGAACCAGTCGCGGCCTACCTAATGGCGTGGTTTGCGCGTACAGGCAGCGTGGCGGGTTCTCCGTCTGTGAAGAGACTTCCATATGAGATCGTCACCCAACTCGACGAAGCCATCTCGACTGCGTTAAAACAGGTTGAAATTCCAGATCACATTATCACCGCTCACCCTGGAATAAGTGCAGTTGCACTTCAGTCACTTTTGAATGCCTTCGAAGCGTTCGATGGAGCAATAGAAAATCTATTGCCGCCACCGCCGGAAAGTGAAGACGCTGTTATCGAAATGAAGCGCGTTTTTGAGCGGATTGACGACTACGTATATCCAACATTCGGAAAAGGTGTCGACGCTGCGAACTGGTCATTTGCGTTTACGGCCGTGGATTGGATGCGAGGCAAGCGTTTGGGTGAGATGATTAGTGCCGCCGTAGCGCGCGAGCGTCGAAAGGGCACAAAGACTGAGAACATCCGATATGCTCGAATAATTCGTGATACGATGCGACTGGTGGAAGAGATTGCCCGTTTTAAGGCGCCAAAGTATCTCTCTGCATATCTAGATGTTCTTCGTTTGCACTTCGAAATGCGCGGGGAATCTGAAGCTTTTCCGGACCACTTGTCGTTCGAGCTCTATTTGGAGTTTGGTGTTAGCACACAGACGCTCCTATCGCTCATTGGGCTTGGTTTGTCGCGTACAAGCGCAATTGAAATGAACGAGTACCTCGGACGGTCCGAGCTAACAGAAGTTGAAGTTCTGGATGTACTATCCGATAGAAGCTGGGAAAGCCTCGACCTGCCCAATGTAGTAAAGCGAGAAATTAGGACGATGCTTGCTCGCAGAGATGTTCGCAGCGCTACTGCATAGTGCTTTTGTATCGGGCAATGTCGTCCGGCTTTGTGCTAGTCAGTGCCTTATTAAATCGTTCTCCAAATTACTTGAGAGAAACTGACCGAACGTATCTCTTGATGTTTTCGCCCACGCGTTGTCTGCTTGCCTCGTGACTTGAAAAACCTACCAGCGTGAACGCTTTGCCATTTTTGACGATAGCGAAGCGCCCTTGAGCGAGTTCGATGTTGCGTGCGTACCTCCCTTGGACACTCTCGCCAATCTTGATATCGACGAACGGTAATTTTAATCGCTTAACTTCGCTCGCTACCGCAGTTTGAAATTCTTCTCTCCTTAGACGCTTAGCGTCTTCGCGTGCCAGCTGTCCATTTTTATCCAGCGCATACCCTTTGCTCTGCAACCAAGCCCTACGGATCTTGAGCGATTTCCGGAGTTCGTCCGCTAACGGTCCCGCTGAGCCCTGCATCAGCTCAGTGTCCATCCGATCCAGCCATGTCTCTGCTTGTCGTTCAGCTAGCGCTCCAATCGGCAGCCAGGAGTGAACATTGATTCCGAGGGTCTGCCCTCTCGCATCAGCTTGCAGTGCTCGCTCCTCGAAGTTAGTTGGGACCACCCAGCTCCCATCAGCGTTTCGTTGGACAACACCGAGCCTTCTCAACGCCTCCAGGCGACGCTTGTGCGCAAGCCGGAACGCCGGCGAACTCGATGGCTCAGCCGCCTCATGCAGCTCCTCCGAATACACGCCTCCATTTCGTTCGGCGATCGCAGCAATTGTGCGGTCGGCCGGCTTCGGCTCGATTGCTTTCCGCCCAACCGAAACAATCCCACCCGGCTTCGGCAATTGAACCGCCTCTTGCTCCGTCATCTCGATCGACCAGACGCGCCCATCGAGCCCTTCGATCAGTACCGTTGTCCCATTCCGCAATTCGTCGCCCGGCAAAGTGGCGGCAAGCCGCCCCAGGATTACACCTTCCGTGGCAAATTCACGGGGCAGGGCATGCAGACGCGACGCATCGATTTTCCGGCCTTCAAGGTTGGCCAGCGTTCGGATTATGTCACCACGCCTGACGAGTGCTCTCAGTGTATCCTGCCAGCCCTCTTTCAACGTCCAACGGCCGTCTTCCTGCCGTGAGGCGAGATCGAGCGTTTCCAGGAACCGCAAGCGGCGGTTCACGACCATACTGTCAAACCTCGACAATCCGCTGCGTTCACTCTCTGGGCTGTAACGTCCATCCGCCAGCGACCGTGCAATGTCATGATCGATCGCCGTGAGCGCCTCACGTTCGGCTTCGTTCGACCTCGCAGCTGCCATTTCCCGCAGCCGCCGCTGCCCGAGTTCAAGCGTCACCAGCTCCTGCGCCCGCGCCCGCAATCCCTGCGTGATGTATTTTCGGTCGATCAGCAGCTCGCCATTCCGGGTATTGCCACCCCGAATCACGATATGCACATGCGGCTGCGCGGTGTCGTGATGATTGGCGGCGACCCAGTCGAGGCGGCGGCCGAGATCCTTCTCGACCTGGCTCATGAACTCCCGCGTGAACTGCGTCAGATCCTTCATCTGACCAGCATCTTCCGGAGAGACGATCAGCCGGAACTGCCGCCTGTCCTCGTCAGCCCGTTCATTGAACGCCTTTGCATCTGCTTCATCGACACTCCGGTCATAGAGCTTGCCGCGCTCGCCCTCACGCCCGGCACCTTCACGGCGGATGTAAGCGACATGTTTTGCAAAACTCACCGCGCCGGTTGGACCCGCCCGCGCAATATGCACCTTCACGATGACGCGCCTGGCCCGCTGGTTTGACCAGTGCCGGGCAAGGGCGGCCTGTACTTTTCCACGCCCGGCATGGCGCACCGCCCCAGGCGCCAGGGTTTTGCGGCCGCGCGATCCAAGCCGCCCTTTGGCGACGACGCGTTTCAACCGCTTCAGCTGGGTCTTTGCCTTGCCCTGCGACCCGATCTTTCCAAGGCGCGGAACGAAGTCAAAATCGTCGCTCACGGCTTCAAGCGCGCAGCGGATTGCAAATCCGTGCACCCGCCTTCCGGGGCCGGGTCACATAAAAAGGGATGTGCAGACAATGGGTTAAGTGTCGCCGGGTGACACTCCCTTAATCTTGCCCTCCGGGACACAGAAGCCATTCCCGTCCCGCTATCTATCGCTTTGACGGTCGCCTGATCCTCAGCCGACCGGTTGCCATAAGTCCATATGGACCTGGCGACGCCAATGATGCGCGCGCCGTCCTGAACGCCGAAGTATCGTCCATCGACTGACAGGGGATGAGAGTTGAGCAGGAAAACGTCGCCGGCTTTGAGGGTCTGACAGCCCTGCCAGACGGGAAGGGCGCTGCCGGACTCGGTTACTTTGAGCGCATCAACAGATGTGATCCCGTTGATGGAGACCTGCGTATCGCATCTGCAAATCTCGTCACCGGATAGGCCCGCAACATGCTTCAACAAGGGCCAGTCGGAGCCAACAATTCCCTCATCGTTCAGCCAATGTCGAACCTCATCCGAGGGCGCAAACGCTACCAGATCGCCTGTCGAAATTCGCGCCGACCGGTCAACAAAGTAAAGGCCCTTGGGCATGCTTTCCGTCCGGTTCCAGATGAAGTCGGACCGGTTGATAATGCTGGCGGAGACCATGAGGCCTAGCCCGCATCCCATGCCTAACAACGCGATTCTACGACTCATCGCGAAGGCCTGTCCCCATGAACCTACGTCCATTGGTGTAAGCGATGATGTCCTTGCCGCGATACCAGACCTTGGCGCCGATCTTGTGATAAACCGGGCCTGTTCCCAGCGAACGCATATTGACCAGGGTCTTCGGTTTGAGGCCGAGATGGTCAGCGGTTTCATCCGTGTTCATCCATTCGGTCGGGGTTGGGAGGTTTGATTTGGGTCGAAGCTCCTCTCCACTTCTATTTGTCTCTGTCATAGCGTTGCTTCTCCTTTCCTCTACGCAACTCGAAGCCCTGACAGACTGCCAACTCATCCTCAGATTAAGAGTGTCTAACTTGCACCACACGCTCGCGACACCCTTGAATCCCCAAAGAAACCTCACGTTAGAATGCAGCGCCGATAGGCGTATCAGCACCTTCGTTGCAGACCCTTTCGGCATGAAAGAAGACCGCTCCGGAGGTGTCTCCGGAGCGGCTTGGCAAGGCTGTGATCTACCCTAGTCGCGCGCGTTCCAGAGAATGACGTGCCGGCCTTTCTTGCCCTTGACCGGGGCGAGGTTTGCGAAAATCCGGCGCGGTCCGATCTGCGGGTCTGCCAGCGTCAGCGAGACATAGTCGCGTCCCGATGCCTTCGACTTGCGCATCCAGCCGCCGCCGATTTCGGTCGAGGTTTCACCGGCATAGATGCGGTAGTCCGGATGTCCTTCTTCGGTCTTTTCTGCATTCTTCTCGATGCGGATTGCGGCAGAGAGGTTCATCATTGCGAGGGTGCCTTCAAAGCCGGACTTGGTCTCGCTGACATATCCGAGTGCGTTTGCCATAGGGGTCTCCTTTTCTTTCCTTGGCGTGTCTCCCGGGGACCCCTTGTCCCCGTCGACGCCGGACCGCCCGGACGGGGGCTGAGCGGCTAGAACCCGATAGGGGCGAAGCGCATGCGGAGCACCGCCTGGGGCGATGAAATTTGCTGCGCGAGGAGCCGCAAAGCGGCGGGGAAATTTCTTTGCCTCGGGCGGTTTCATGGCCGCTCAGTCCACGTCCAGGTCTTCAAGGCAAAGACGGGAGCAAGGGGTCCGTGAAATGCTTTGCGGGAAGAATTCAGGCCCCTCCTCATGCGCATCTCGATTGTCCATCGAGACCTCAAGACGCGCGATTTTTGTGAAGGCATTTCATGGGTCGCCCAGGTTTTGGAGCCACAATCCCCAGCCTCAGAAAGCGAAAGGCCGCCCGGCGATACCCACCGGACGGTCCCTCACGCTGGCTGAACAGGAGACGATTATTCAGGCAGCGTTCTGATGCTCAGGCGTCTCATCGGACGCGTTTTCCGCTCCCGCTTCGAACAGGCTCGCAATCCGTGTCCACGCATCGGCGGGCGGTGATCCGGCCCCGTCGACAAGGCGGGTCGGTGGCACCTGCATCCAGCCCGGTCGCCAGTCAGGATTGGCCTCGCAGCCCTCGCCATTGATCCGGTTTGCGAGCACCTGCTTCTGCGCCTTGCCCGTCTCGGCGCGGCACGATTCCGCGAGCGACAGGGTCGCAATATCTCCGATCATCGCATTGATGGCGCGCTTGTCCTTCGTGAGATCGAAGAACACATCGTCGGGCTTCCACGCCGCCGAAAGGTCGGTGCCGCAGACATGCAGGACGGCTTCGACAATGCCATTCCCGGCCTCGAGCGCCCGGGCCATGACACTTGCCAGAACCGTCAGGACTTCTTCATCCGACATGGCGAGCAGCGCAGTGAAAAGCTCGCACACGCGGTAGTCGTCGCCGTTCCGGCGAAGGGCCGGATTGACGTTCAGCGCCTTGAACAGGGCGTCAGTCTGAACCTTCTTTTCGGCGAGTGCAGCCACAGATGCCGAGCCTTCGACGCTCGCTTGCGTCTCATCTTTCCGGACGCGAAGCTCGTGAGGACGCACGTCCCAGAGCGCGCTCCCCGCCATCGCATGCGCGACCATCAAGCGGAGAGCAATCGCGGGTGATGTGGCCAAACTCGCCTGAGCAGCAGCGTGGCGATGAAGCAGGATGTATTCCGCAAGCGGGCCGGACATTTCTGGCCGAACGGCTGCCGGAACGGCGTCGCTGTCACCTTTCGAACCCTGTTGCCGCTTACGGGCCTCAGCAGAGGTCAGCTGTCCCTCATGGAACAGAACCGTTCCGTCGTGGCGGGTTTCGACAAAGACCTTGCCGCCATCTTCCATGGCGTACTGGACATGGTCCCAGCGATGGAAGTAGGCCCCGCGCTCAAGGCAGATGACATCACTCCAGCCGTCTTCCTTGTAGGCTTCGATCCGGTCGGCAATCGCAGCGGATTGCGCTTCCCAGAACTGGTCCGCATCCGCGAACACGCCATGCTCGCCAAAGAGGTCAGCAGTGACCTGTCCCTCATAGGTATCGAGGTCGAACAGCGCTTTGTCGGTGGTGATCGTGGTGCCGCCCGTGATCCATACCTTGCAGGACCGGCCCATCGGGGCGCGTTCGGATTCGCTGTCGAAGAGGCGAAGCCATTCGGCCTGCTGGTCGGGCGTGGCGAGCGTCAGCGCGCGGATCGTCTCGCGGTCCAACTCATCCTCGGCATAGAGTTTCCGGATCGGATCGGCGAGCGAAGCAAGCGCGAGCACACGCCGCACCAAAAGCTCGGTCACGCCGAAGAAGATGGCGATATCTTCAATCGCCTTGCCTTCATCGTGCAGGCGCTTGAACGCTTCATACTGCTCCATTTCAGTCGCAGGGAGGCGTCCAACATTCTCGATGACGGAGGCCGCGATGGCGGATGCCGCATCCTTCTCGGTCATGATCGCGCAGGGAACCAGCGGCGTCTCGCCCGTCTCCTTCGCTATCTCTTTCAAGGCGAAGAAGCGGCGGCGTCCGGCGATCACGCCGTAATACTTGCCCTCGCGGCGAACCAGCAGGGTCTGGCGCAAACCGCTGTCGCGGATCGATGGCAGAATGTCGGACACGTCCGGCTTCTTCCTGCTGTGGCGCATATTGAGTTTGGAAATCCGAAGCTCGTCGAGCGGGATGTGTTTGAGGTCGGGCTGTGCCATGGAGGTCTCCTTTTCTGGCGGGTAAAGCGAGAGACCCAGCGCCCATGCGGGGCCTCTCCAGTTGATTTTGGTGAAGGGAAAGCCGTCGCCGTCGCGGCTCGGCTCAGGGTCGGTTTCGCCCCAGTCATAGTCGCGGATCGTGATCAGCGGCGCGCGGCCCTCGACCCAGATTTCGGCGACCTGGGCCTCGGCAATGACCAGCGTCATGCGGGGCCTTGGGCCAAGCAATTCCGTGAGGGAGCGGGCCGCGCTCATGTCGTGGCCCAGCCCGTCACGGTCGCCGCCAGCCGCGAGGCTGCGGCACGGCCTGCGTCCAGCGCCTCGGGCAGAAGCTCGTTCGCGACCGTGGTGAGATAGCTATTATCCGTGCCGGGATAATTGCACTCAACGCCCCAGAGGCTCGCGGCGTGGTCGTCCAGTTCGATGCCGTCGCGCTCCACAGTGAGGACAATCCCGCAATAAAACCACTCGCCCTTGCGCCATGCTTCCATGACGGCTTCGGCCTTGGCCTGCGCCTCGACGAAGCGCTGGCGGAAGCTGTTGCCCGGCCCGATGAAGCCGGGCGCATCCTTGTAGAGCGACGGCCAGAACCCATCCTGCCGCTGGTCCGGCGCATCGAGGCAGTCATCGGCAACAATCCGGGCCGTGACAATGAAGCCCTTTGCCTCGCAACTGATCGCATCGCCTTCGCAGGCGTAGGCATCGAAGTGCTCGGTAAAGCTCATGACGCCCTCCGAAGCTCGAATCCCATCCGGTCGCAGAGTGCGCGCAGCTCGCGCGCCTCTGCCTCGTCGAACTCGTCACCGGACTGGTGATAGATCGTGCCCTGCGCGAACCCTTGCGGGGTCTTCACGACATGCGCCCAGCGATAGGGGCCAAGGCCATCTTCGCGCGGTCTTGCCTGAAATCTCGCCATGGCGCTCATCGCGTCCAGAAGACGTGAACGTCTTCGAACCCTGTCTCGAACACCATGATGTCGCCACCCAGCTCCATGTCGCGGGCGAGCGCTGACCAGTCGATATAGTATTCGAGGGCTGCGGGGATTTCCGTCCCGGTGTCGCGGTGGAGTTCTTCGGCGAAGTCTGCCCGGCTCGAAAAGCAGCCTGCGTAATCGTCGAAAGCCGCCACGGCCTGCTCAAGGTCGTCGCCAAAATGGCGATGGACCAGCGCGCCGAGCCTGCCATGTTCGGCAATAAAATCGGCCAGATTACAGACTGTCCCGAAGCTCGCATATTCGGAAAGCTGCGCGCCTTCGAAGCCTTCATAGTCATGGATCGCCCACTCTTCGGCGTCCGGCAGCGGCGACGTCACCAACATGGCGCGAACCTCGGCCATCACCTCATCAGGTGTCGTCGCGTCGATCCAGCGCCCGTGCAGGCAGCCATTATTGTAGGCGGCAAGGCAGGCCACATAGATACGGGGCCGGTCTGGAGATGTGGGTGCAGCGTCTGCCGCAAGGGGGGCTGAAGGTTGCGGTGTGGTCATGGCGTCAGTCTCGTCTCCCCGCCCAAATGTCCCTCCCGCATCAGGCGGGGGTGGGCGGCGAGAAGGCCGGCAGGCCGGACCCATTAGCCGGTTGGGCAAGGCGGAAAGGTAGGACGCTGCGACCGCTTCCAGACACCTTCAGTCCCGGCGCCTTGCGCAAGCGGCGGGTCCGGGCAGACCGGTCGTTCGCCCACCTCCGTCTGAGAGGGAGATTGTCATGGACGCCAGGAAGACCGATGCGGACCAGGCTGCAATGCGCTTCAGCTTTCACCGTCAGACGATCATCGAAAACGTCATAGGTCCGCTTTCAAAGGCCACGCAGCCTGTGACCCCTCTGCATTGCAGTGGGAAGCGCAGGCTGGCGCGATCACCGGCGAGACACCCGCATGCCGCTGGGCTGCCCGGAAGGGCAGGCCAGAGGTCCGGAGACGAGCCGGGCCGCTGGCGGCGTGCCGCCCGCGAAACAGCCCCCTCGCGTCAGCGAGGGGTGATCGCCGGATCAAGGTCTGATGCCAAATTGGATCTGCTCAGGTCTGTGCAGTCAGGAGGTCCCTGTATCCGCCATCCCGGAGTTCACGTCCTCGCACGAGGGCGCGGCGCATTTCGTCTTTCATGGCCCGGCTGGGGCTCTGCCAGGCTTCGGTGGCGCGATCCTCGCCATAGATGATGGCAGCGGTTTCAAAATAAGTTAGACCGGTCTCATACGCATCGAGCGCAATGAGCGCATTGCGAAACGCAAGCGATGAGCGTGTCCAGGTGTCGTTGAAACTCGAATCGTCCTTGCCAAGAATACGCTGAGCCTTGCCGATGACTTTAAGTGTTTCGTCCATGCTCGACACATTATCGATGATCAGTTTCATGCGGACGGGTTCGACGCTGAGTAGTGACAGACCAGAACAAGCGACTTGGATGCTGTGGCCGTGCCCACGGATCATCAGGTATTCCCGGCCGACGCGATCTGTGAGGTGGGTGACTTCACACACATTGATCGTCTGATCGAAAATATCGTCGCGCTCGCTCGGATGACGCGGTACGACCTGCATGGTCAGGGCGCGAGCATAGAGGGCAGGGATCCAGAAGACGTCGGCCTCATAGCCATTCGCGTCTATGTCGGGAAAGAAAACCAAGCCGAATTTCTCAGCGTCGATCTGGTCGCATAGCGGCCGGAGCAGCCGGATGCCATGACAGGCTGGCTTTTCAGATATCTGTGAGTCGCCAGCCCGCAGGGCGGCTTGCCTGAATTCGCTATTTCGCCGAAGAAATTCCCAAGCCCAGCGACTTCTGGAGAGTCGGCAAGTATAGGCGTAGTCATCCAGATCAATACGGACCGAGGGTGTGTCGGCGGGACTCATCAGGTGCCTCCTTCACAAGCGGGTGCTGCAAAAGAGGTGCCAAAATTCTACTTCAGGCTAAAAGAAGCGCGTTTTCGACGGGTCCGAGAAGCGTTGCATAACCGCCGTCCCGCAGGTCCCGGCCGCGGGCAAGGGCACGTCTCATCTCGTCTTTCATCGCTCGGCTTGGGCTGTCCCAGGCTTCGCGGGCCCGTTCTTCGCCATATATGAACCCCGCCGTCTCAAAATATGAGAGTTTGGCATCATGACAATCGAGTGCGACCAGTGCATTGCGAAGGGCCAAGGAATGGCGAGTCCATTCCGGGATATCCGCCTCTGCTTGCGGGTCATAGACACGCTGGGCGCGCTGGAGCGTTTTCAGCTTGGCCTGGAATTCGTCGAGACTGTCGATGATGAAGCTGAGCTTGACAGGTTCGCGGGCCAGAAGTGACATGCCCGTGCAGAATACCTGAATGACGCAGCCATTTCCCTTGAGAAGAAATTGTTCGCGGCCGGCGAGGTCGGTGAAGTGCGTTATCCTGCAGATGCCAACAGTGCGATCATAGAATTCACAGGATTCATTAGGACCACTCGGAGAAACTTGCATGTGAACCCGCCTCGGATAGAGACCTCCCGACCAGAACGCGTCGGCTTCAAGGCCGCTATCCTCTGGATCCGGGAAGAAGGCGAGCCCCCATCGCTCAGCAAGCGCCTGAGGGGCTCTAGGGCGCACGAGGGTGATCTGATGGCAGGCGGGAGCGAAACTAAGCTCACTCGCGGAAGGAAGCGACGAGTCCTCAAGAAACCGGCGGTTTCGGCGCAGGAACTCCCAGGCCCATCTGCTGTCTGACAACAACCATGTGTAGTCATAAGCACTTATATGATCTGCCAGCCGGGACATTTGTCCTCGTTTCCCAAGAGAGATTCAACTCAACAGGGAAAGCAAATTCAATGCCGGAATAGAAAGTTGATCGAGTAAATATTTGTTACGGTAACGCTTGGGAACCCATCATGCGAGGCCCAGTGACGCTGCGCGCGCACCATTTTGAGAATTTTACGCACTTGTTTCATTCCGGGTTTGGGGCATCATCCTGACTGATGCTTATCAGCATGCGCATCGCGCAGAATATCGATTCCACCATATACCGCAATCGCCGCGACTCCCAATCCGACAAGCAGATCTGGCCAGTTGGACCCAGTCCACAGTACGATTACGCCCGCGAGAATGATCCCCCCATTCGAGATGAAGTCATTGAAACTAAATGTTGTAGCGGCTCGCAGGTTTACATCCTTCTTTTCTATTTTTTTCAAAAGCCAGAGACAGATCAGATTTACAACACCTGCAATCGCGGCCATTGCCAGCATGATGAGACCGAGGGGTTCAGATCCTTCAAAGTATCGACGGATTGCGTCGCCGGCGACGCCGACGGCAAATACAAGAAGCATTCCACCTGACAGTCGAGCGGCGTTGCGTTTCCAGATCTGCGAACGTGTAAGTGCAAGCAGGCTCAAGCCATACACAATCGCGTCCGAGGAATTATCCAGCCCGTTCGCCAGGAGGGCATTGGAGTCGCCGAACCAGCCTGTGACAAAAAAGCCAATGGCTATGAGTATGTTTAGCCATAGTACGATTTGAAGAGTTCGGCGCTCGTCTGACGTCTCGATTTTCAAGTCTTCGCTACCCATCCTATGATTTTACCATGCGTTGTCGGTGAGGGGAGATGCACCGTAAGAATTTTATCGAAGCGTCTCCGTTAGAAAGCTTTGTATTGCGAGCGTATTGAGGATAGCTGGAGTAGCGGTAGGGCCCTGTGGTGGCAAGTGTGCCCTTGGCTCCTGGTGTCTCGTCGAAACCGAACCGGAAATCTGCGCGCCAAACCACCATATTCGCGATGATGAGAGGGGCAAACCCGAGGCCGAATATCGCCCAGCAGGGTACGGGAGCGGTTGCCCTACCTGAAGCCCCAATCGACAGCGCCGCTCCGAAATTCGTGATCGTACCCTTCCAGATGATTGGTGCCACGAAACGCGAATAACGCTGCGGGAGCCAAATTCTCTGCGCGGGGAACGCTGCAGACCAAATAGGAATCACAGCAACTGCGCCACCTGTGGCAATGCCGAGTATCTGGATTGTCGTATCACCACTCATGTTGCCTCCTGCGCTTGTGTTTTCAGCCGTCAGGGTTATTTCCTGCAGTCTACAGTAACTAGAGGGGCAAGGGGCGCTATCATGGCCTTGATGACGATCGGAAAACTGTCAGGGGCGACGGCCGTAAAAGTCACGACAATCCGCTATTATGAATCCATTGGCCTGCTCGACGAGCCGCAACGCAGCGCAAGCGGACAGCGGTTGTACGCAGGGGCCTCTGTAGAGCGTCTCCGTTTTATACGTCATGCAAGGGATCTGGGGTTTCCCGTCTCAGCGGTAAGGGAACTGATTTCGCTGCAGGTAGAGCCAGGCAGGGAGTGCGTCCTGGTTGACCAGATTGCACGTCGCCAGCTTGACGAGGTTCGCCGCAGGCTGACCCAATTGGAGGCGCTCGAGGCCGAGCTCAAGCGCATGATCCGCGCCTGCGAAGGCGGCAAGATCGGGACCTGCTCTGTACTCGCTGCCCTTGGCCAGCACGAGAATTGCTTGCACGAACAGCATGATGGCGCCGAGGTGCTTGCAGGGCTTCCGTCAAAAGGCGCTTGACCCTCCAGTGACTGGAGGTGTTAAAAAGAGAGTGAGCCTGTTTACCTGATCGTAAAAGAAAGTAGCTAGCCCAGCAATCATGTTTTCGTTCCAAGTCATAACGTGTTTACGAAGGTTGCTCGTCATGGTGATGGCGATAGCTTTTGTTATTGCGCCGATGACGGCTGCGGCGGATATCATGCATCCGGGCAATCAGGCCGCAGAGGAATGTTCTACGAGTGAGCTGGCCCAAGATGCCCCTGATAAGGAGCCATCGCATGAAGGTCATGACCATACCGCGCATCAGTGCGGAAGCTGTCATTTCCATCTGATAGGCGGCGGCGATCTAAGCGGCGCTCCGAAGTCTGTCGTGCAGACAAAACATTTGTTGCCTGGCGGTTCTTTTCTCGAGAACCTCCGCCCAGACGGTCTTTACCGTCCTCCTCGCGCCTAGACCAACGACACAGGAATATTTTGCGTGGCTACGGCCTCGCTGTCGTTGAATCTGGACGAGGAAACCAGCAAAAATGAAAATTCTTATATGCAGCGCGATCACCGCGCTCGCCCTGCCGGTCATGGCCGGTACGGCCTATGCGCAAGGGTGTAGTTCTGTCTATGTCGGCGCGACTGACTATGATCAATCCCGACCACTGACGCTCGACGCGGCTATTGCTCGCGCCGCCAATGCTTCGCCTGAAGTTCTGACGGCGGCTCTCGAGGCGAAAGCTTCATCGGCCGACGCCGATCAGGCGAGCCGTTGGCTTAATCCATCTCTGTCTGTCGAAACCGAGAACTTTGCCGGCAGCGGATCGCTTGAAGGCTTCAATGCCTACGAGACGACCCTGGTAGTGGCGCAGACCTTACAGCTTGGCGATAAACGAAGACTTTCCGAGCGGGCCGCCAGAGCTGAAGCCGCATTGGCGAGTGCCGAATGTTCTGTACGAAGCCTGGAAGCTCAGAAACTCGCAGGGGAACTCTATCTGGAACTTCGTGCCGCTTACGACATGGCCGAGGTCGCTCAGGCCTCAGCCGATCTCGCATCCGAGTTCTCTGGCGTCGTCCAGCGTCGCGTGGACGCTGGAGCGTCGGCTCCGCCTGAGTTGCTGCGCGCGCGGGCTGAAGCAGCAGCGCTTCAGGCGGTTGCGGATGGTGCGCGGGGCCAGGTCGAAGCCAAAGGGCTAGCGCTTGCGTCCGTTTGGGGTAGTCCAGAGATCGACTTTGTCTTGTCTGGCACTGCGGAAATCGTAACAGATCCGGCGGGTGGGTCGGCTCAACCAGATTCTGGCGTTCATCCGTCACTTGCGGCGGCTAAGGCCGGAGCGACGGCTCGTAGCGCGGCGACGGACCGGGCCCGCGCCGGCGCATGGCCTGATATAACCGTATCGGCTGGTGTCCGAAGATTTGAGGACACGGGCGATAGCGCGTTTCTGGCGGGTGTCAGTGTTCCTTTGCCGGTCTTTGACCGCAATCAGGACGCAACGCGGGCGGCGGGATTACGTACCCAGAGTGCCGAGCTATCAGCACAGACTGTTGAGGCAAGGTTGCGGGCCGAGCAAGCGAGTCTTGCCGCGCAGGTCCGGGCCGCAAAATCCCGCTTGCAGCGTCTCGAGGGCGAAGCGCTGCCGCTCGCAGAAGAAGCCTATACAGCTGCGGCAGAGGGCTACCGGGTTGGCAAGTTCGACCTGACCGCCACGCTCGATGCGCGGCGCAGTCTGATTGAAACCCGCGCCGCCGTTATCGATGCCCGGCTGGCGCTCCAGACATACACGCTGCGGTTGCGTGCGCTGATTGGCGCCGCGCCGTTCGAAGGAGAGATCCAATGAAACTGAATTTATTCTATGCGGCGCTGCTTTCGCCAGCGCTTTTGTATCTTAGTGCTTGCGGCAATGACGCCTCCGATTCGTCTGGTGCAAACCGGACGCCCCCACAAGCCGAAGATGGCCATGACGACCACGAAGACGGTAGTGATGAGGAGCATGAAAGCCATGATGAGGCCGATGGCGACGATCATGAGGGACATGAAGAAGGAGGCGGTCATACCGAACACGAAGGTGAAGGCGGCGATCATGTCGAGCTGACCGCCGAGGAGGCGGAAGCTGCCGGTATCCGGACCGGGCGAGCCCAGACCGGAGCGGTTTCGGGCCAGCTGGAACTGCCGGCCGAGATCCGTTTCGATGCGGACCGTGTCGCAAGGGTCTCGCCACAGGTCGAGGGCACCGTTGCCCAACTTTATGCAGGCGAAGGCGATATCGTGAAAGCCGGCGCCACGCTTGCCCGGCTGACCAGTCGTGAACTCGCCGGCCTAAAGGCCGATTATCTGAATGCCCTGAGCGCCGAGCGCCTCGCGCAAGCCGAGCTTGAGCGTGAGGAAAACCTCTGGGAGCAGAAAATCACCGCCGAGGCCGATCTGCAGTCGGCGCGTGCGGCATTCGCCGCAGCCAATGCCGGCCGGGAAGCTGCTGAAAACAGGCTTCATGCGATCGGCATTGGTCATGGCACACTGGACAAGCTTAATGAGGCTGCGGATGGGTCGCTTGCACAAGCCTATGTGACGGCTCCCCTTGCCGGAGAGGTGATTCAGCGGAGCGTTTCTCTTGGAGAAACCGTATCGGCTGGCGGCGCGCCCATCTTTGTCATCATCGATGATAGCGTCGTCTGGGCCGACATCGCCGTCTACAAGGAAGATCTCGGCAAGGTCAGCGAAGGCCAGACCGTGACCTTCCAGCAGGAAGATGGCCGCGTCCTGGCCGAAGGGACAATTTCAAATGTCCTGCCTGTCATCAATGAGGCATCCCGCACCGCGACCGCGCGGGTCATTGTCGACAATGCCGAACACAGGCTGAAGCCCGGTCAGTTCGTAACGGCGCGGATCGACACGGGAGAGGGGCGCCCCGTCGTGCGCGTTCCCTCCGATGCGATTGTCAGTGTTGAAGACAGGATGTCGGTCTTCGTCCCGACGGATGACGGGTTCGAACCGCGCGAGGTCCGGACAGGAGAGAGTGCAGGCAGCTATACCGAGATCATTTCCGGGCTCGAGGCCGACGAAGCATTCGTTGCCGAGGGCGCCTTCACCCTGAAAGCGCAGCTTGAAAAAGACGCTTTCGGCGACGGCCACGCACACTAGGAGACCCGCAAAATGATCAATTTGATGCACCGCCTTGCGGGTGGCCGGCTGCTTGCCGCCATTGCCGCACTCGCCCTGTCGATCGGGGGGCTGTTTGCCTTTCGCAGCCTGCCTGTCGACGCTTTTCCCGATCCCTCACCTTCTCTGGTCCAAGTCTTCACCGAAACTGAAGGCCTGTCGCCCGAAGAGGTCGAACGCTATGTCACCTATCCGATCGAGACGGCCATGTCCGGCCTCCCCAAGGTCGACGAGATCCGCTCGACATCCAATTTTGGCCTGTCTGTCATCAATATCTATTTCGAGGACGGCACGGACGTCTATTTTGCCCGCCAGGTCGTCGGTGAGCGCCTCGGCGAGGCCGCCGACGCCATTCCCGACGGTTTCGGCACACCCAAGATGGGGCCGATTTCGACCGGCCTTGGTATCATCATGTACTATCGGCTCGTCGATGAGACCGGCGAGCGGTCGCTGGTTGAGCTGCGCGAGATTGCCGACTGGATGATCAAGTATCCGCTCCAGTCGGTTGAAGGGGTGACGGAGGTTCTGTCACTAGGGGGTTTCGAGAAGCAGTACCAGGTCCGCCTCGATCCCGATCAGCTGACATCCTATGACCTCAGCGTCGGCGAGGTGATTGCCGCCCTGGAGAGCGCCAATCGGACGGCCGGCGCGCAATTCATCGAAATTGGCGCCGAACAGTACACGGTGCGCGGGGTCGGGCTCGCTCGCTCCCTCGATGATCTGCGTGAAACGCCGGTCAAGACCGTGGATGGACGAACCGTCCGCGTCAACGACCTCGGTGAAGTCGCCATCGGCGGCGGCGTCCGGCAGGGGCTCGCAACTGCCAATGGCGAAGGGGAGACCGTCGCCGGTCTCGTCCTGAAACTTTATGGCACAAACACGTCTGAGGTGATCGAGAACGCTCAGGCGCGCTTCGACGAGATCAACCAGTCGCTTCCGGATGGCGTCAAAGCCGTTCCGTATTATGATCAGGGCACGCTGGTGAAAAAGGCGGCTGCGACCGTGACGACCGCGCTCTGGCAGGGCGCGCTCCTGGTCGCCGTCATCGTCTTCCTGTTCCTCGGCGGCTGGCGGCCAAGTCTTGTTGTCGTCATGGCTATTCCCTTCTCGGTCGGCTTTGCCTTCATCGCGATGAAGGCCCTCGGCATCGGGGCCAATCTGATGACGCTGGGCGGGGTAGCGATCGCCATCGGGATGATGGTCGACGGCGCCATCGTCATCGCCGAGAACGTGGATCGCGGCTTGCGCGAACGACGCGAGGGTGAAGATAGCCGCACGACGGTCGCGCGAGCGAGCGCCGAAGTGATCGCGCCGCTAATTGCTGCCGTCGCCGTGGTGATCATCGTCTTCCTGCCGCTCTTTTCGCTACAGGGCACTGAAGGCAAGACGTTTCGGCCGCTCGCCGCTTCTGCCGCGCTCGCCATGACAGGGTCGCTGATCTATGCCGCGCTCATCGCTCCGGCGATGGCGCTCGGCCTCATGCGTCCGCCCAAGAGCAATAGCCAGGAGAGCGACAGCCGGCTTGTTTCGCTGATCAAGCCGCTTGCGGCCTTCTTCGTCCGGCGACGTCTCGCGGCGGTCGGGCTAGCAGGCGTCCTGCTTCTGGTTGGGGGCCTCTCAGCGACACGCCTTGGCTCGGAGTTCACGCCTGCGCTGGAGGAAGGCGATGTCCTGTTGCGTGTGACGATGGCGCCGTCCATCTCGCTAACCGAAGCAAAGGAAACGTCGACCCGCATCGAGACAAGACTGCTTGAAGCCTTCCCCGAGATCAGTTCCATTGTCAGCCGGATCGGCCGTGGGGAAGTCGGCGCGCATGCCGACCCGGTGAACAGTATCGAGGCCTTCGTGGCGCTCAAACCCCGAAGCGAATGGCGCAATGGCATCAGCCCGGATGAACTCCGGGCGTCGATCTCCGAGAATCTCGGCGGCTTTCCAGGCGTCAGGGTTAATGTCGGCCAGCCAATCGCCATGTCGGTTGATGAGCTCCTGACCGGCACAAAGGCGCAGCTGGCGGTCAAGATCTTCGGTCCGGATACGGAGGTCCTGCTCGAAGGCTCGCAGGACTTGCAGTCCATTCTTCAGGAAATTCCTGGGGCGACCGACGTCCAGGCCGATCAGATCACCGGCGCGCCGCAGCTTGTGGTCTCGCTCAACCGTCCTGCGCTCGGCCGGTATGGACTGAGCGTGGAGGAGGCGCTCGATGCCTTGCGTTCCGGCGTCGGCGGGGCAGAGGCTGGTGCCGTTTTTGAGGGAGTGCGCCAGTTTCCCGTCATCGTGCGCTATGCCGAAGAGGACCGCAACACGCCCGCGGCCATCGGACGGATTATTCTGGAATCGTCCAGCGGCGCACGGGTTCCACTCGAAAGCGTGGCAAACATCAGGGAGATTGTCGGTCCACGTCAGATCACGCGCGAGAATGGTGAGCGATTCATCACCGTTCAGCTCAATGTGAGAGGACGCGATATTGGCAGCTATGTCGCTGATGCGCAGCAATCGGTCGCCAGCCAGCTCGACCTGCCGGCTGGTTATCGCGTCGAATGGGGCGGACAGTTCGAACTCCAGCAGGAAGCGAATGCGCGGTTCGCGGTCGTGATCCCGATCACGCTCGGTATCGTATTCCTGATCCTGCTATTGACGTTCGGGCGCATGAAATCGGCCATCCTGATCCTGCTCAACATTCCGCTGGCGCTGACCGGCGGGGCGATGGCGCTCTGGATTGCAGGCCTGCCGATCTCGGTGCCTGCGACGGTCGGCTTTATTGCCCTGTTCGGTATCGCGCTCGGCAATGGCATGGTGCTGGTCAGTTTCATGGATGATTTTGCCAGGGAGGGCCGTGGTCGCGATGAACTTGCCGTCGAGGCGGCAGGCTTGCGGGCACGTCCTGTGCTGATGACCGCCCTTACGACGGCGCTCGGCCTTGCGCCGCTGCTCTTCGCAAGTGGTGTCGGTGCTGAAGTGCAGCGGCCACTGGCCACGGTGGTCATGGGCGGGCTGGTCTCCTCGACCGTGCTAACTTTGCTGGTGCTACCCGCCCTTCACCGCTGGTTCGCACCAAAGCCCGACGCGCACCATTCCTTGTTGGAGGCCGAGCATGTTCATCCATCGTGAACTTCGCTTCGCGGTCATGTCCGTTTCTCTCGCAGCCCTGGCCGGCTGCGAGAGTCTCGACAACGTGATGGGGGCCCTTTCAAGTGAGCAGGCGGCCAAGGTGCAGGAGGAATGCGGCCTGATACCACCAAAGAGCCGCGCAAAAAACGCGGTACACGCGCGGCGACGCGCGTATCTCGAGTGCAAGCGCAAGGTGCTGGAAGAGCAGGCCGATCCTGAGCCACGCACATGATCATGACGATCTTGATCCCGCGAGCGATGATCGTCGGGTCTCCATTGCCATCTGGTCAATAAGACTGTCATACGGATCACTGATCCGCCCGCCGTTGGTGGCTGGACGATCGTTATTCTTGGCGGTGTTGCGCTGGTCATTGCAGAGCTTACAGCCCTCCTGATCTATTCGGTGCAGAATGGGAGCGTGAATATCCGGGCGCTCCTCCTTCACAATCTGTCCGACGCACTCGCATCTGTAGCCGTGGTTGCGGGCGACGCGCTCATCCTCATCTATGACTGAATACTGTTCGATCCGTTCGTGACGATCGGTATCGCGGTAACATTCTCTGCCTGTCGTTCCGCGAAATCGGCGGGCCGATCCACATGTTGTGGCTAGGCAGTCCGCCGGACATTGACATCGGTACCGTCATTGAGGCGATGCGGAGCGGTGATGGTGTCGTGGATGTCCATCATTTGCATCTCCGGCAGATGCAGGAGCCCCTTTTGTCAGCTATCTTCGAACAGTTTGTCGGTGAGTGCGCAATCGGGTGTTTCAGCGCCGGTGCAACCAGCCATGATCTCGCCGAGCCGTCGATCCATCTGCTTCAGATCGGCGATGCGTTTACGGATATCGCCCCGATGTGCTTCTGCCAGCGCCCTGACCTCCGCGCAGCTCGGCCTGCCATCATTGATGCCAAGTAGCGAGCGTACATCTTCCACGGAGAAGCCGAGGCTGCGGGCTCGCAATATGAAACGCAGTCGTACCTGATCTTCATTCGAATACAGCCGGTGGCCACTTGCCGTGCGGGCTGGTTCGGGCAGCAATTCGATCCTTTCATAATAGCGGATCGTTTCAAGATTGCAGCCGAGCCGCCCGGCCAGTTCAGCCCGTTTGAGTGCTGCTCGCGGCGATGTGATGGCCATGATGAAATACCCACTTGTGTCTGTACCAACTACAGAGCGTAACGTGATCATGATCAATAAAGCAATGGGAACAGCTGGTCATGGCAGGTACGGAAAACAGCCCAGCAAATGAGCGTCGCTCAAGGTGGCTTGTTGCCGGTGGCATGCTGGGGGCATTCCTTGCATCATCCTGCTGCATCGTGCCGCTTGTGCTGATCAGTCTCGGTGTTTCCGGAGCGTGGATTGGCCAGTTGACGGCGCTGGAACCCTACAAGCCCCTTTTTCTTCTGGTCGCGATCGGATTTCTCGCGGCTGGGTTCTGGGATGTCTATTTTCGAAAAACCAGTGTCTGCGAGGATGGTAGCTATTGCGCCCGTTTGCAGTCGTTAGTCGTCAAGCAGGTCGCCCTGTGGAGCGGCGCGCTTGTCGTGCTGGCGGCCTTGACCATCGATGTATGGGCACCGTTATTTTACTAGCCAGGGAGACAAGTATGAAACGCACATGGATGATCGCCGGACTGGCAGGTCTGGCACTCGCGGGGGGGCTCGCAGTCGCCGGCGCGCAGAATGCTCCGGATGCCTCGGTGGAGGTCGAACAGGCGACAGCCCGTTTTACGATCGGAAACATGACCTGCGCGACATGTCCGATTGCTGTCAGGAAAGCGATGATGCGTGTCGAGGGCGTTAAATCTGTCGATATCGATTATGCGGCCAGGACCGCAGAAGTGGTTTACGATACGGCGGCGACAACGCCTGAGCTGATCGCTGCGGCTTCAACCGATGTAGGATACCCGGCAAGCGTTACGGACGGTTGAACACGCAGCATCTGGAATATCCTGATGAGGCACCTGCCAGTCGATGTTCGCATACATCGTCAGATTTTCACACAAGGCTTTCACTTTGATGTCAAAATGGACTGACCGAAAACTGCTGATAACGGGTCTGGCCGGTACCGTCATTGCGACACCTTCTTGTTTTGCATCAATGAGCATGTGCCTCAGCCCCGGCCGGGTACCAAAAATGGACAGGCTGAACCTTGAAGCTGCCTGCGCCGAGTGCACTCGGCGGGGCATCCAGGTGAACACATCGATGCGTACGAGCGATCCCGCGGTCTTCGCCGCAGGCGAATGCGGCGACAGCGGCCTCAACCTGATCCCGGCCACGCCTCCGACATCGGGTCGATGGTGTGATTTTGAATACTTGATCGAGGCCGCGTCGCCATGCCTGGTCACAAGCCAAGGAAGAAATAATGAATCAAACCGTAAAGACAGGCGATTGCTGCTCCGTCAATAAAAACGGCGACGACAGCTATGACCTCATCGTCATAGGTGCTGGCTCGGCCGGGTTTTCGGCTTCGATTAGCGCGGCCGAGGCCGGCAGGCGCGTGGCCATGGTTGGGCATGGCACCATCGGCGGCACCTGCGTCAATGTCGGCTGCGTGCCGTCCAAGGCGATGATACGGGCCGGTGAAGCGGTGCATGCTGGTACAGCGGCGGCACGGTTTCCGGGCATTGAGCCCTGTGCGCAGAGCGTGGACTGGTCGGCGGTCGTCAAGGGCACGGCCGATCTGGTCGACGAGATGCGCCAGAAAAAATACATCGACCTGCTGCCTTCCTATGAGAATGTCACCTATATCGAGGAAGGTGCCGCACGCCTGATCGAAGGTGGGATTGAGGTCGGCGGGCGGATCATCGCTGCACCGAAGGTTCTGATCGCCACCGGCTCGCGCCCTTTCTTGCCGGAAATTGACGGGATCGAGACCGTGGAGGCGCTGGATTCCTGGGACCTTCTCAGCCTGCCCGATCAGCCCGAAAGCATCCTGGTACTGGGCGGCGGCTATATTGGCTGTGAACTGGCGCAGATGGCGTCGCGGCTGGGCGTCAAGGTTACACTGGTCACGCGTTCGCGCCTTCTGCCCGGCGTGGAACCGGAAGTGGCCAAGGCGTTGACCGACGCGTTGAAGGCTGAGGGGGTCGCGGTCGAGACCGGCCTGTCCTACCGATCGGTGAGACGGAGTGACGGCGGCGTCACGCTGACAATCGAACGGGGTGGAAAGCCTGTGACCCTCTCCGCTCAGCGGCTTGTGGCCACCACAGGCCGGGTGGCCAATTCCGAAGACCTCGGCTTGCGCGAGTTCGGCATCGAGACCGATGCGCGTGGATCGATCAAGGTCGGAGCCGACATGGCCACAACGCGGCCTGGCGTCTGGGCAGCGGGTGATGTCACCGATCGCGACCAGTTCGTCTACATGGCCGCTTATGGGGCCAAGGTGGCGGCCAACAATGCGCTCGGGCTTCAGGATTTGCGCTATGACAATGGGGCCATGCCCTGGGTCGTGTTCACCGATCCGCAGGTCGCCGGCGTCGGCCTTTCCGAGGTGCAGGCGAAGGCAGCCGGTCATGACGTCAAGGCCAGCGTGCTGACGCTGGACCACGTGGCACGCGCCGCCGCCGCCCGCGATACCCGCGGCGTCATCAAGCTGGTCGCGGATGCGAAGACCGACCGCCTCCTGGGCGGACAGATCGCGGCGCCCGAAGGGTCTGATGCGATTCAGACGCTGGCTATGGCGTTGAAGTTCGGCATGACGAGCAAGGCGCTTGGCGAGACAATTTTTCCATACCTGACAACTGTTGAAGGGTTAAAATTGGCGGCACAGACGTTCGACAAGGACGTGGCGAAGCTTTCATGCTGCGCAGGCTGAAACCAATTTTAACCGCAACGGGGCCTCGCCAGTCCAGCCAGATCAGGAAACGTCCCAGCCATGGATATTCGCGCGACGTTGTTGATCTATGCTGGCGCGGCAACCGCCGAAATTGCCGGTTGTTTTGCATTCTGGGCCTGGCTGCGGCTTGGAAAGTCCGCTTTCTGGCTGGTTCCGGGGATGATATCCCTTGTTGTATTCGCTTGGCTGCTGACACTGGTGGAAGCGTCTGCAGCCGGGCGCGCCTATGCCGCCTATGGTGGGGTTTACATAACTTCCTCGCTCATCTGGCTATGGACCATTGAGGGGATTCGTCCCGACCGCTGGGATCTGATAGGGGTTGTAACCTGTCTGATCGGGGCTGCGGTTATTCTTTTTGGTCCGCGCATGCCAGTTTGACGCTATGGCGAAACGGGTCTTTATCGTCTTCCCTTTAGCTCGATCGGGGACAGTGCCGGAGTATGCCGCCTTACTGATCTGGAGGGTTGTGCGGATAGACTGTTTCTTGGTCCGGGCAGTCGCGGCCATTCGCGGGAATGCTGCAAATTTCCATGATGCGATGAGAACCGTCCCGGCCCCGTTTGACCTGGAAGATCACGTCATCGCCTTCAGAGAGGTCAGTCAGCTCAAGATCGCCCATTAAAGCGAAACTCATGGTCATCGCGCCCATGGCGATGCCTTCGAAGGGGCCATGGTCGATGGTGACCCGGCCGTCGTCGCGATCAAGGGATGTGATCCTGCCCGTGGCCCGTCCAGTATCGCCGGGCATAGCTTCATCTGCCTGTTCGAACGGTTCAGGCCTGGTCTGGTCTGCAGGGCCGGATGCTGGCGGCGTTCGGCTTTCGGGGTCACTGCAGGCTGTCAGGGAAGCGGAACCTAACAGGAAGGCGGTAATCAGAATTCTTTGAGTCATTGGGATTTCCTGGTGAACTTATCGGGAGACGCAGGCATTCCGGCCGCGGAACGCGGCCGGAACCTGATTTACGATCTTTTTGGCTTGAAACAGAGGACCGGCTAGTGATCGGTGTCGTCATGATCCTTGCCTGACATGCCGGACATGGATCCGTGTCCGCCCATGTTGCAGTCCATCATGCCGTCGCCTTTCATCATCGACATCATGGATTGCTTGAAAGCATCCGGATCGCCGCCGATCGGCATCATCATGGCGATATCATAATTGTCGCTGTCGTCCTGCTTGAGCATGAAATGGACGTTGTCGCCATTCTCGAATTTGTCGAGCGCAACCATTCCGCCGACCTCGAAGTCCATTGTCATTTCACCCCAGCCGATCTTCTTGATCGGATCGTGTGAAATATTGACGGTTCGGGCATCCAGATCGACGCCGTTAATGACGCCAAAGCCGGGCGCCATGTCGCCGCAGCAGCTCATGCCGGACATGTCCATGTCTTTCATGCTGTCCATTTTCATGCCGGCCTCCTGGGCGAGCGCCGGACCAATCAGGGCCAGTCCGAGGATTGCGCCTGTGACTGCTGTCTTTCTGACGAGGGTTTTCATCGTTTTCTTCCTTTTTGATTGTCAGGCGCGGCTTTCAACAGAGGCCCCCGATGCGCGCCGGGACGGGGGAATAGGGTGGATGGACACGGGACTATTATTTCGACCTCAGATATTTGATGAGGGCAGCGATCCCGAGCAGGAGGAGGAGCACAGCAAGCAGCATGAACACCGTGCCGAACAGGCCGCCACCCATCATGCCGCCGTCGATCATCATTCTGCCTGATGAGCGATCCTGCGCGGCCGCCGGCAGCATGGCGCTACTCAGAAGCAGTGGAAACAAAAGCGGAATTTTCAACAGGTGTCTCGTCATGGTTTTTCTCCTTCGGGGGTGAATGAGCCGGCCCGGTTATCCGGTTCGGCCCGGGGTAAATCTGATGGAATCTGCAGCCCGACCCGGATGTAGTAGATGGCCGGGATCACGATCAGGGAGAGGATGAGGGTTGAGGCCATGCCGCCAAGCATGGGCAGGGCAATCCGGCGCATGACGTCCGATCCGAGGCCGTCGGTCAGGAAGATCGGGGCAAGACCTGCAAAAATGGTCGTGACCGTCATCAACTTCGGCCTGACGCGCATGGCCGCGCCCTTGCTGACAGCTGCGAAAAGCTGGCTCCTGTCAGACGGGTTCGCCTTGCGGACTTCCGCGTCGATATAGAGCAGCATCACGACGGCTGTCTCGACCGCGATGCCGCCCAGGGCGATGAAACCGACCGCGACGGCTACTGACAGATTGTAGCCTGCCAACCAGACGGCCCACATTCCGCCGACCAGGCCGAATGGCAGGCTGGCCATGATGATCAGGGTCCGGTCGAGCCGACCGAAATGTAGCATCAGCAGCAGGAAGATCAGTGCAATCGCAGCTGGAATGGCGATCTTCAGCCGCGCATTCGCTTCCTGCATCTGTTCATACTGTCCGGAGAACTCCACCGCATATCCCGCAGGCAGGTCGACGGCGTTGGCAATCACCTGTCCGGCGTCTGCAACATAGCTGCCCATGTCCCGGTCCGCGATATCGACGAAAACCCAGCCAGTCAGCCTGGCATTTTCCGATCGGATCATTGGCGGGCCTTCCGCATAGGAAATGTCCGCCAGTTCGCTGAGAGGGATATGGGCGCCGGACGGGGCGGGCACGAGTATCTCTTCCAGGTCTGTGGCACTCTCACGAAATGGCCGATCATAGCGCAGGATGATGTCATAGCGTTCCCGGCCCTCGACAGACTGGGAGAGTGTCATGCCGCCCAGGGCGGTTTGGATCACGGACTGGAAGGCTGCCATGTCGATATTCCGCCGGGCGAGTTCGCCCCTATCCGGCGTGATCTCGAGATATTTTCCGCCCATGACCCTGTCGGCGAAGGCCGAGCGCGTTCCGGGTACGTCCGAAATGGCCGCTTCTATGTCCCGGGCAATGGTCTCAATCTCTGTCAGATCATCGCCCGTAACCTTGATGCCAATGGGCGTGCGCACACCTGTTGAAACCATGTCCATGCGAATCTTGATCGGATAGCCCCATGAATTCACGAGGCCGGGCATTTGCAGCTTGGCATCGAGCTCATCGGTGATGTCCTCGACCGTCACACCTGGCCGCCAATCCTCCTTCGGTTTCAGCTTGATCCAGGTCTCGATCATGGTGAGTGGCGCTGGATCGGTTGCGGTATCGGCGCGCCCGGCCTTGCCGAAGACACGATCGACTTCTGGCACGGTCTTGATGACGCGGTTTGTCTGGCCAAGAATCTCCCGCATCTTGGTGGATGACACGCCGGGCAGGGTGGTCGGCATGTAGAGGAGCTCGCCTTCATAAAGGGCCGGCATGAATTCCGAGCCGATCCTCTGGACCGGCACGATGACGGTGGCCGTCAGCGCGAGCGCAAGGGCGACCGTGATCCATTTGAACCTCAGGGCTAGATGGAGCAGCGGTTTGTAGGCCCAGACGAAGAAGGCGTTCAGGGGATTGGCTTCCTCGCGCCGGAACCGACCCCGCATCAGGTACAGCATCAGAACCGGGACAAGTGTCACCGACAGAATGGCCGCGAAGGCCATCGCATAGGTCTTGGTATAGGCGAGAGGACTGAAGAGCCTGAAGCTCTGACCGGTCAGGGCAAAGACCGGCAGGAAGGAGACCGTGATGATGAGGAGTGAAAAGAATATGCCGGGGCCGACTTCCTGAGCCGACTCGACCAGCGCTTGGCGGCGCACGCTCGGATCGGGTTTCGGTCCCAGATCCGCCAGTTTCCGGCTGGCATTCTCGACAAGCACAATCGAGGCGTCGACCATGGCGCCGATCGCGATGGCGATCCCGCCAAGTGACATGATGTTCGCTGTGACACCTTGCCAGGACATGATCAGGAACGCGCCGAGCACTCCGAGCGGCAAGGTGATGATGGCAACCAGAGACGACCGTACATGGAGGAGGAAGATCAGAATGACGAGAGCAACCGCGAAGCCTTCCTCGATCAGCTTGTCTTTCAGATAATCGACCGAACCCTCGATGAGAGGCGCGCGGTCATACACAGTGACAATCTCGACGCCTTCTGGCAGCCCGCGCTGGAGACTATGAAGTTTCTCCTTCACACGTTCGATCACCGACAGCGCATTCTCGCCATCGCGCATCACCACGATGCCGGACACAGTTTCGCCTTCGCCATTGAGTTCGACAATGCCGCGCCGGAGGGCCGGGCCTTCGACAATCCGGGCGACATGGCTCAGCTGGACGGGGGTGCCATCCTCTGCCTTGACCACGACCTGTTCGAGATCAAGTTTCTCATCGACATAGCCTGATGAGCGGATGACATATTCCGTTTCGCCCTGTTCGAGCACGCGGCCACCGACCTCGCTCGAGGCGGCGCGGACCGCGTCACGGATACGGGTGATCGACAGGTCGTAACTTCTCAGGCGATTGGGATCGAGTAGCACCTGGTATTCCCGGACAAAACCGCCGACCGAAGCGACTTCAGAGACCCCTTCCACTCCGGCGAGTTCAAGTTTCAGGAACCAGTCCTGCAGTGAACGCAGCTCGGCGAGATCGGTCTTGCCGGTCTTGTCGACCAAGGCATACTGATAGACCCAGCCAACGCCGGTTGCATCCGGTCCGATCTGGGGTACGGCGCCTTCCGGGAGTTCGGATCCCAGCCGGGACAAGGCTTCGAGAACGCGCGAGCGGGCCCAGTAGAGGTCAACATCATCGTCAAATATGACATACACAAAACTGGTGCCGAACATTGAGGAGCCGCGCACGTCCTTGGTCTTCGGCAGACCGAGAAGGTTCGTCGATAGTGGATAGGTGACGAGGTCCTCGACAATCTGCGGGCTCTGGCCCGGAAAATCGGTGCGAATGATGACCTGGGTATCTGTCAGGTCCGGCACTGCATCGAGCGGCGTGCGCTGGATCGCCATCCACCCGGTCACAGCCAGTGCAGCGGCGAGCATGAGGACGATGAGCTGGTTGGAAACCGACCAGGAGATCAGCTTTGCCACCCATGATTTGGAGGGGTCTTGCCCCGCGAGGTTTCTGTCGTTTCGTTCAGTCATGACTGTCCCCCGAATGCCCAGGGGCCTGGTCAGCGCCAGTCTCGCCGTCATTGGTCGTCATCGACATGCCGGCCATCGGGTTGGGCCAGTCAATCCGTTCGGCTCCATCTGCGCTGTACGGATTGGCTGGTTTCGCTTCTTCCTGCAGCCAGTACCGGCCCGTTGCGGTGTCCCGGTAGAGCACCAGACCAGCCTCGCTGTAATGCTGAGGTGCGCCTTCCAGCAGCCAGGGTTTCAAGGCCTCGACCAGGTCTGAGAGTTGTGTGGCAAGGTCTTCGCGGTCCGTGGCGTCCTGCGCGGCGGCGAGAGCGGTTTGCGTAGCATCCATGACCGGTGCCAGTTTCGTGTTCGCGTAACGGTCCCGCAGCACTGGCACCAGGGCGAGCGCCGGGTCCACGAATAGCGGATCGATGTCATACCCGTCTCTCAGGGCCTCGTGGAAGTAGAGCGCCATGTCAGTGAAGTGATCGATTTCGGCGAGGGCTTTACTGTCCACCGGAATATCGGAGAGCGGTGTTTCCGGACTGGCCGCGCTCGCATCCGGAGCTTCCAGCTTGGCAAGACCTTCTTTCAGGTTGGCTTCGCTATCGAGCAGGAACTGCCCGCTGGCGACGACCATGTCGCCACTTTCCAGACCCGACAGGATTTCGGTCCGGCCATTGGCCGAAATCCCGGTTTGCACGGCGCGTCCGGAGAAGCGGCCATTGCCTTCGGCGATGACGACACGGGCGCCCTCGCTACCAAGCAGAATGGCTTCACTTGGAACCGAAAGACGCGGTCGGCCGCCGATATTCAGCCTTATGTCCGCATAGGCGCCCGGGCGAAGATAGCCCGACACATTGTCCACTTCGATCCGGACGTCGGCTGTACGGGTTTTCGGGTCGATTGTCGGATAGATATAGTCGACCTGGCCTTTACCGGGGGCATCGGGCGCGCTCGGAAAATCGAGTTCGGCCTGCATGCCTGTTTCCACCAGAGGCAAATCGCTCTCCGGCACCGAGGCAATGACCCAGACATCGGCATAGGATTGCAGGCGTAATATAGGCGTGCCGGGTTTGACATAGTCGCCATTGCGGACCTGGAGCTCGGCAACCGTGCCGCCGGCTTCTGCGTAAACCGGAACACGTTCAATGACCTGGCGGGTTTCGGTCAGCCGGTCGATGGCCGCATTCTGCATGCCAAGGGAGCGCAGGCGCTGGCGAACCGACGCGATGCGCGCTTCGTTACCGATCCTGAACGAGTTCAGATAATCTTTCTGCGCGGCGATCAGGTCCGGACTGTAGATCCGGTAGAGGAGACTGCCGGGGCGGACGGTGTCGCCCTCGGCATTGACCGCCAGATTCTCAATCCAGCCTTCTAGCCGCGAGACGGTAACATTTTCGAGCCGTTCATTGGTCTCGACCGTGCCGAAGGCTCTCAGTACACGGCTGAAATCCCTGGTCTCGGCAAGTGATGTCCGGATCCCCATGGTCTGGATCATTTCCGGCGAGACGGCCACGCCCGATCCGGTGTCATCGGCATAAACCGGGATGTAATCCATGCCCATGGAATCCTTTTTCGGAACAGGCGAGGTGTCCGGCTTACCCATGGGATGCTTGTAGTACAGGATTTCCCCTGTTGAGCTCGTCGGTTCCTGGGTCTTGTCGGCAGGCACCAGGTCCATGCCACAGATCGGGCAGGTGCCGTCCGGATCGGTCGAAATATAGTGCGGGTGCATGGGGCAGGTGTATCGTTGCGTCTCGCTCGAGGCGTTCGGTTTTTCACCCTGGCCGCCCGGTGATCCGCCCGGTGCGCCGCATGCGGCGAGCAAGAGGGCGGCAGATGCGGTGCCCATTATCAGGAATGTCTTTTTCATTGTGTCACCAAGAGGGCATTCAGGCGTGCGATCGCAGCGGCCTTGCGGGCCGTTTCAGCTTCGATTTCCGCCCGGAGTTTGAGAATGGCGATCTCGCCGTCGATGATCGGCGCATAACCGCCAACACCGGATTCATAAGCAATCAGCTGGGCCTCGACTTCGTCTTCGACGGCAGCAATCTTGACCTGCAGCACGTCGATACTGGCATCGGCCGCGCGTATAATGGCGTCCCGGGACGCATACTGGGCCGCCGCATTCCGCGCGGCAGCCTGGTAGCGTTGCTCGGCGCCGGCCCGCTCAGCCTTTGCGGCGCGCAAGTTCGGTGCCTGCTTCCTTTCGGCCCAGAGCGGAACCGTAAAAGTCACCATACCGGAGACCCAGTCATCCCCCGCGAACATCGCGCCTTCATCGCGCTGTTGATAGGTGAGCTGGGCCCCCCATTCTGGCTTCCAGGCCGCGCGGGCCTCGTCGATACCGTAATCGGTAACGCGGACGGCCGCGTCGGCAATGCGTACGGTGTGGAACTCAAGCGCTGCGCCGGACCAGTCTCTTTCAGTCAGGGGAGGGAGGCCGGTCGAAGGGACCAGTCCGACGAGTTCGATCAGGCGCGCATCGGTCTCGGCTTCCTGCCGGTCAAGATCAACAAGCGTCCGGGAAACTTCTGCCCGTTCGCTTTCAATTTCGGCAAGGCGATAGACGGCCGGGCGGCCCGCATCGATCTCGGCCTCGACAATGTCGACAAGCTCGTCGTATTTGGCGTTTCGCGCTTCGGCGAGGGATCTCTGCCTGGTCAGTCTAGTCTTGTCAGCGAGAAGAGCGATGAGTTCGGCGCGCAAGGCCGCATAACGGGCATCGCGAACCGCCTCGGTCTGTGCTGACATCGCCCGGGCTTCACCGGCGCGGGCTTCACGGCCCGCGAAGCTCGGAAATTGTTGCCGGATACCAACGGCTTTATTGGTCGGCAAGTAACTGTCGAATGAGGGATCGAAAATCGGAAAGTTGTTGATCCCGAGGGATACGACGGGGTCCGGGAGTGCGGTTGAGGCGACAGCACGCTCCCGGTCGGCCTCGGCATCGTAACCGAGAGCGGAGAGGCTTGGATGGGCCTCGAGACGGGCTTCAAGCTCGGCGAAGCTCTGAGCGTTGGCAACCGCCGCCAGGGGCACAGCGGCAAACGCTGCGACCAGCAGCATTCTTGAAATGTGGGGCATGATAAAACGGGCTCTTCTGAATTGTGAGAAGCGATGACGACGGGCTGCTGTGGCGGCCGCAGGTCATCGCTCTCAATTCAGGAAGCGCTGCTTTAGCGATATTGGCGTGTGCTGGACGATATCCAGCCGAGGTGGAGGCCCGGTCTTTAGCGTTTCGCGCTCTGGCAGGAATGCCTTTGGTGGGTTAGCGAGAACCGCAGCAAATTCTGCGTCTACATTCGCAACAGGTGCAACTGGATTGGCGTCACTGTGCGCCTGGATAAGCATGGGTGCACAGTCGTATCCCGCGGGGCAATCAGACGATGATGCCTGATCTGTATGCCCGGTGTCGGCCATGGCTTCCATCGCCATGTCATTACAGGGGTGATTGCTGCTCATTTCAGTCGGCGCGGTTTCGGAGGTCCCGACCATCAATGGACACGCCATGACCGGATGAGCCGCCATGAAGGCAGCGGCAAACAGTGTCAGGAGGCGGGTCACAAACTGCATCATTGTTCAAATACGTGAAAAGATTAAAACTTTCATTTCAACAAACTGTGAGGCCGCTACTTCTTGCGGCCACCAAGCACAGCAACAAGTTCCTCGACCTTTTCACGCCGGTCATCGACATTGCTTCCGGTCAGGGCATGATCCACACACGTTGCGATATGGTCATCCAGGATAACGGCCTCGAGGCCGACAAGCGCGGCCTTCACAGCCTGCACCTGACGAATGACATCAATACAATACCGATCGTCGGACACCATCTTCGTGATGCCGCGCACTTGTCCCTCGATGCGGGCAAGCCTTCGGGTCGCGGCCTCTTTGGTTTCAGTCTTCATGGCAAATACCCCATACAGGGTATCCATATGGGGACCTCGTGAAGCAATTTCCAGTCTCTTCATGCGTCAGAAACGAAAGGTTCAGCCCAAGATGGACTGACAGTCATCACTCAATGGCATTTCCAGCTGCGGTCCACGCCTTCATCGAGCCGATATAGACATCGACCTCGGAGAACCCCTTCCGCATGAGCTGCGAGGCGGCAATGGTGGCCCGGGCGCCGCTTCCGCACATGACGGTGACGGGCTTGTCCGGGTCGAGGTCACTGGCCGCATCAGGCAGCTTGCCGACATAAGCGTGCTTGCTGTCCTTGATATGGCCGCTCTCATATTCGTCGATGGCCCGGACATCGAGCAGGGTCCAGCCAGCCGGCGGGTTGTCTACGCGCGCGGCGACGGTTTCGGTATCGACGAAGTCGAGTGTGTCGAGCGGGCCGTTCTGGACCGCCACGGGCATGGCGCCGCTGACAAATCCGCTCACATTGTCGAAGCCGATCCGCTGAAGCGTGGTGGCCGCATCGACCGCCTGGTCGTCATCGCGCGCTACCAGCAGCACCGGTTTGTCGCCTGGCAGCAACCAGCCCGCGAAGGCGGCAAGCATGTCATCCGGGATGCAGAGCGAGCCCGTGCGGTGTCCGCCGGCAAAGTCGAATATGCCACGGACATCGAGGCAGACCGCATCGCCCGGATCGAGCAACCTGGCCGGGGAAGCGGGCAGGGGCGCCGGCGGCGCAGCTTCGGTGCCTTCCATATTGCCCTCTTCCATGCGCCGGAAGTATGGCGGGATGTAGTGGTTCTCGGCTACCTTGGCGTCGATGAAAGCCTCCCGGTCATCGATCTGCAGGCTCGGATTGTTGAGCTTTTCATGGCCGATGGAGGAAAACTCCCGGTCGGCCATGCCCGAGCCACAAACCGAACCGGCGCCATGCGCGGGATAGACGAGGCACTGGTCGCCGAGCCTCATCAGTTTCTCCAGGCTGTCATAGAGCAGGCCGGCGACTTCGCGTTTGCGGTCGGGATAGAAGTCCGTGCGCCCGACATCGCCAATGAACAGGGCATCGCCCGTGAACACGCCAACCGGGCCTTCCTCAAAGCTCTTGTCATAAAGCACGTAGGACAGGCTGTCGTCGGTGTGCCCGGGCGTTTCAAGCACCTTCAGGAGCGCGCCGCCAATCTCGAACGTGTCGCCTTCCCGCGTCTCGGCTGCATACTGGATCGGCTTTTCAGGGTTCGGCCCGTGCCAGACCTTTGCGCCAGTCTCTTCCTTCAGGACAGGGGCGCCTGAGAGCAGGTCCTCGTTCCGGTGGGTTTCGAAGACGTGCTTGATGACAGAGCCTTCCTCACGGGCGAGGTCCAGATAGATGTCGATGTCACGCCGCGGATCGATGACCGCAGCTTCGCCATCGGCGCTCAGGAAGTAGGAAAGGTGGGCAAGGCCCTGTGTCTTGATCTTTTCAAGTCTCATTCTGTTTCGCTCCTTTTCGGGATCGAATGGGTCTGACTGGACGTGGAAGGCGCGTTAGTCCTCCGCGATGGCTGCCCCGGCAGCGTCGTCTGGATTGAGCGTGCCTTCAAAGGGGGGAACGGGGCGGCTCGCCGCCTCCCTTTCCGTCGATGCCGGGCCATTCTCCGCGATGTCGGAAATCAGCCATTCCATTTCCTTGATCTCGCGGCGCTGCGCCGTGATGATCTCGTCGGCAAGCTCGCGCACACGGACATCCTCGATGCCGGCGCGTTCACTTGTCATGATGGCAATGGAGTGGTGGGGGATCATCGCTTTCATGTAGGACCGGTCGTCGACAGTGCTCTGGCTGCGCACCAGCCAGAGGGCCAGGACGAACACGACCGCAGCGCCAATGAAAATGCCGAAATTGATCCGGCTGTCCTTGTACATGTTGAGCATGAAGCTCAGCATCACGACGGCCATCGCGGCGCCCATGATGAAGGCCATGTAGAAGCGCGTTTCGCTCCAGCGAACATGCTCCCACGCATAGGTGTTGAGGTACATCAGCCCAAACATCACGATCATCGATGTGATGATCATTGCGCCAAACCGCCAATAACTGTTCTTCATATCCACTTTCAACATCCTCCTTATACAGTGGTGGGGTATTTCCACGACTAACGGAGAAGTGTGTGAACAGGTTCCGAGTTAATCCGATGCTTGAATTCCGCCTGAAGTTGGACCATCCATTTGGTTTCGCATCAGGAGGAAAATGAAGGATGCCGAGCACGAAATCAGCAGGAAACCATTGAGTGATTCCAGTCCCGCCAGGAACCGCGAATGTCCGGTTGGATAGATATCGCCCAGCCCAAGCGATGTGTAGTTGACGAGGGAGAAATAGAATATGTCCATGAACCCGTCCGCTTCGCCGCCCTTGAAACCACCCAAGTCAAAGGCATCCAGTAGCGTAAAGCTGGTTGCATAGAGCGCTGCCTCAGCGAGGTGCGCCAGGCCTGCACCTACGATACCCGAAACAACGATCGGGAGACCTGAACGCGCTTCATGGTTCAGGCGTCGGTGCAGATGCGCCAGTGCGAGATAATGCACCGTGCTTGCCAGCACAAAAGTGAGCAGTCCGATCAAGGTTGCAATGATCATGAATGGGCTTTGTGCTGGTCGTTTCCGGACTCCTCTCCGGGAGGATTGTCGCGGAGACGTTTCAGAAAGAAATGCTCGAATGAAAAGACTACAACCATGCCGAAAGCCGCGATCAGGATGATGACTGGATCGGCTTGCCACTTCAGGAGGAGGAAGGCGATCAGGACGACGGCATCGAGCGCTATCGCACAGATAAGGATTGCAGGTGCGGCGCCGACATCCTTTCTCAAATGCCGGAAGACGCCCCAATGGATGATGATATCCATGACCAGATAGAAGATTGCGCCAAGCGAAGCGATGCGACTGAGATCGAAGAAAGCCGCGAGCAATCCGGCAGCCACAACCGTATAGACGAGCGTATGACGCTGTACCGTTCCGGGCATGCCGAAATGTCTATGCGGAATCAGGTTCATGTCGGTCAGCATGGCGAGCATGCGGGAGACGGCAAACAAGCTGGCAAGCAGGCCTGAAGCTGTCGCGATGATCGCAATCGTTACTGTGAACCACAATCCATAGTTTCCAAGTGCTGGCCGGGCCGCTTCGGCGAGGGCATAGTCCTTCGCCGCAACAATCTCCGAGACAGTGAGGGTTGATCCGACAGCGAAACAGACAAGGAGATAGATGAAAGTGCAGATCGCAAGTGAGATCATGATGGCCCGCCCGACATTGCGGGTCGGTTGCTTCACCTCGTCGCCACTGTTCGTGATGGTGGTGAATCCCTTATAGGCCAGGATGGCGAGCGCGACGCCGGCCAGGAACCCACCGGCAGATGTGCTGTCAGCGAAACCGTCTGCTGCTGGCTGGAAGCTGAATCCGGCAGCCCAGATCGCAATAAGCGCGAAAATCAGTATGCCACCAATCTTGAGAATAGCCGTGACCTTCGATACGCCGCCGATCACCTGATTACCGGCAATATTTATCACGAAAGCCAGGATAATCAGTCCGATTGCCAGCAAGGGGACGAATATGCCGCCCTCGACGCCAAACAGCTGCAGCGTGTACGTACCGAACGTGCGGGCGACCAGGCTTTCATTGATGATCATCGAGAACGCCATCAGCAGGGCGGCGCTTCCGGTCACGGTAGACGAGCCGTAAGTGCGTTGGAGTATCATCGCGATGCCGCCGGCGCTAGGATACTTGTTGGAGACCTTGATATAGGAATAGGCGCTGAAGCCGCTGATGATGGCTGCCGTGAGGAAGGCGAGCGGAAACAGGTCGCCTGCAAATTCAGCGACCTGACCGGTCAGGGCAAAGATGCCGGCACCGATCATCACGCCCGTCCCCATGGCGACGGTGCCCGCCAGCGTCAGTGACCCTTGCTTGTAGTCATCCTCACTCATGGTCTTGCCTGTTCGGAGACCAATTGCGTTCCCCGATAGGAGGCATATGTCCTGGCATCCTCTCCAGAGAAGATGATGACATCATACCGATCTGGCGCGTTCGGTGTTTCCATGCCGGGAGAGCCTTGCGGCATGCCGGGCACCGAGACGCCGTTGACGTCAGGCTTTTCTTCGAGCAAGCGTCGTATTTCCCGAGCGGGAACGTGACCTTCAACGACATATCCGTCGACTTCTGCGGTATGGCAACTCATCAGTTCATCCCGAACACCAAGCCGTGACCGAATGGGTGTCAGGTCCTCTTCCTCTTTCACGATGACGTAGAAACCCTCGTCATGCAGGTGGTCCACCCAGGCGGCGCAGCAACCGCACCATGGCGTCTTGTGTACAGTGACTGTTTGCGCGTTGGCTGCGGGTGACGCGGAGAAGAGCATCACGCCCGCTATCAGGGCTGCAATCATCAGCGCACCGAGCGCGCTCATAGCAAGTGGTCTGGACATGTCTGTGCTCCGGAAAATTAGAGTTTAAGGGTTCTCAGCCGCAAGGCGTTGCCGATAACAGATACGGAGCTGAAACTCATGGCGGCCGCCGCGATCATCGGGCTCAGTAACAAGCCGAAGAAGGGATACAGAATGCCAGCGGCAACCGGCACGCCAAGCGTATTGTAGAAGAACGCGAAGAACAGGTTCTGGCGGATGTTGCGCATCGTGGCGTGGCTGAGCTCCCGGGCCTTTGCGACCCCGATCAGATCGCCTTTCACAAGCGTTACACCGGCACTCTCCATGGCCACATCGGTTCCGGTTCCCATGGCGATTCCGACATCCGCCTGAGCGAGCGCGGGCGCATCATTTATGCCGTCACCGCACATGGCCACGCGGGCACCGTTCTTCTGGAGTTCGGACACGATCCGATGCTTGTCTTCAGGCGAGACGTCGGCGTGAACCTCATCGATGCCGACCTTGTCGGCGACCGCGCGTGCTGTCGTCTCATTGTCACCTGTCAACATCACAATCTTCAACCCTTCGGCATGAAGACGTCTGATGGCTTCCGGTGTCGTCTCCTTGATCGGGTCCGCCACAGAGACAAGGCCTGCCGGTTTTCCGTCGACGGCGGCGAACATAACCGTCTGGCCTTCGGTGCGGTACTGGTCAGCGCGTGTCCCGAGGTCGTCAGACCAGCCCCCGATCCGCTGCATCATCTTTCTGTTGCCGATGGCGACGGTTTGGCCGTCGACGCTTGCCTGCGCACCTTCGCCAGTGACGGATTCAAATCCGTGCGCATCCTTGTGAGGCGCGCCCTTGCCTTTTGCGCCACGCACGATCGCGTCGGCAAGTGGGTGCTCGCTCAAACGTTCCACCGCGGCTACGAGACTAAGCAACGAGGCTTCGTCGAAGCCTTCGCCTGGCTGGACGCGTACCAGTTCGGGGCGTCCGAGCGTCAACGTCCCGGTCTTGTCGACCACGATCGTATCGACCTTCTCAAGCGTCTCCAACGCTTCAGCATTCTTGATCAGGATGCCGTTGGACGCGCCCTTGCCCGTGCCGACCATGATCGACATCGGGGTTGCCAGACCTAGCGCACAGGGACATGCGATGATCAGGACGGCAACGGCATTCACGATCGCAAAAGCCATCGCCGGGTCGGGTCCGAACACGGCCCACACGACAAAGGTCAGGATTGCAATTCCAATAACAGCCGGAACGAACCAGGCAGCGACGAGATCAGCGAGCCGCTGGATTGGAGCTCGGGACCGCTGAGCGGCGGCAACCATTCGGACAATCTGGGACAAGAGCGTGTCTTCGCCCACATGTGTCGCCTTCATAACGAGCGACCCGGTTCCGTTGACCGTGCCGCCGGTCACACGGGCGCCAGCGGCTTTTTCGACGGGCAGGGGTTCGCCGGTGACCATGGACTCGTCAACCGACCCATGGCCGTCGACGACCTCGCCATCGACCGGGATCTTCTCACCTGGCCGGACCCGCAGCTTGTCGCCAGACTTTACATCCGCGAGATCGACATCCTGTTCGCTGCCATCGTCAGCAATCCTGCGCGCAGTAGCAGGGGCAAGCTCCAGCAGTGCACGAATGGCTCCTGAGGTGGCGTTGCGCGCGCGCAGTTCGAGCACCTGGCCAAGTAAAACCAGCGTAACGATGACGGCGGCCGCCTCGTAGTAGACTGCTACCGCGCCGCCATGCCCACGGAATGAATCGGGAAATATGCCGGGCGCGAATGTTGCGACCAGGGAATAAATATAGGCCACGCCGACGCCCATCGCGATCAGGGTGAACATGTTGAGGTTGCGTCGCTTCACGGATTGCCAGCCGCGCACGAAGAAAGGCCAGCCGGCCCAAACGACAACGGGAGTCGCGATCAGGGCCTGAAGCCAGACACTCCATGTCGGATCAATCCAGTGCCTGAGCGGGCTGCCGGGAATCATTTCGCCCATGACAAAGGCGAGCAGTGGCGCCGAGAAGACAAGGGCGACCCAGAAGCGCCGCGTCATGTCATCCAGTTCGCTGGTATCCTGCTCGGCCGTCACCGTTTCCGGTTCGAGCGCCATGCCGCAGATCGGGCAGCCTGTATTGGCAGTTTCGCGTACCTGCGGATGCATGGGACAGGTCCAGACGGTGCCGGCATAGCCGATCGGAACCTTGTCATAGGCATCATCGGGCTTCTCTGGAGCGGCCTGATCGTTGTGATGGCACGCATGTCCGGAATGGGCGTGAGAAGTGTCGTTGGTCATGGCTCTGACTCTTTCAGCAGGAGTGCTTCACAGGATGAGGGTATGCATCACTTTTATGCGCTGCTGTTTCGGTTGAAGAAGTTGAACAAGGGAACGAACAGAAGGGCGATGTACCAGCCATAGAGATAGCTCTCGACAAGGCCGATCAGGAAACCAGTCAGCGTTCCAAACTCAAATCCGGGCAGTAGATCCTGCCATGCTGGATGCATGTGAAGGCTGGACGGCGTCACACTCCCCCAGCCGACGCACAGCAAATAACTGACGAGCAGGAACAGAGACAGCGAGTGTCCGACGGGGATAATTTTCATTCTGACCTCCAGCGGTCCAGGCAAGAGCAAGTAGGACAGTCATAGTATAATACCCCTATGGGGTATATTCAATATCATCGCCGCTTGCCGGTTGCTTTTCAACTTGGCCGGCAAGCGGCAGTTTGGATTTCCTCCTTATCGCGGCGCACGGGAGGACGAGTGCGTGTGAATGACCTGCCAGGTGCCGGCGACCTTGCGGAACAGCACCGTTTGTTTCCCGATACGCTCCAGGCGTTCGCCATTGGAGCTGAACGTTCCACTGATCGCTGTGTCCGCGACAGCCCATGCAAAGTCACTTCCCTCGAATTGCACGTCTATATTCGAGAAGTCGAGTTCGAGATCCGGAATGGTATCTTTTTCGGGCTCGACATGATTTTCGACAAGGTCGAGCAGGCCAGTATTCTCGCCGCCTGACTCAAAGTACCGGGCGCCTGACCAGTCGAGAAAGTTCTGTCGGAACAGTTCGCCATCGCCGGTCTCCCAACCGGTTTCGATCGCGGCCATGATATCCAGGATCGCCTGTTCATCAGTCGAGACCGGTTTGGTGTCGTGATGGCCGTCGGAGTTGTCGTGTCCGGCGGGGACCGTGCCTGACATTTCTCGATCAGCTGCACCGTCGGTATGGTCGTGATCATGTCCATCGCCGCTCGCCGATGATCCATCCATCGTGTCGGATGGAGGCGCTCCGTGAGCGTCTTGATGATCGTCTGTTGAATTTACGGTGCCTTGGTCGCCATGACCGGCTCCGCCGCCATGATCATGATCGTGGCCTGGCCCGCTGGCTTCAGGAAGGGTCTGCACGCCAAGTCCGTACTTGTAGACAATTGTGCCTCCCCACCACGCTGTAACCGTCAAAAGACCTGCCACCGCCAGGGCACTGATCGCAAATACCGGGCCGGGCGACGAGGCCCTTCTCAGCCAGCGCCAACCGGCGAGGGCCAGTAATGCGAGGCCCGTGGGAACAGCCCAGTTGCGATGGGTTGTCATCGCTTCATGGGACGGCGCATCGTGAGCAACGCTGTAATAGGCCTGAAACCCGGCCGCGATGGTGGCCAGAACCGCCAAGGCAGCCAATGCCAGCATCCAGTCGGCGGCCGGTCGAAGGCTGTCGCGCCAGCGGCCTGCAGGTACGAGGAGGCCAGCCACATATGCCAAGGCTGCAGATGTGCCGAGGGCATAGGTAAAATGCACCAGCACGGGGTGAATATTGGGTTCTATGAAACCGCCCATTTTGTTCTCCTAATACCAGGTCCGCAGGCCCACGAGAAAGACGATATCGTCGCCTTCACCGCCTGCGGCTTTGATCATGTCGCGTGTCTCACCGAAGGCGCTTTGCCATTCGACGCCGACATAAGGCGCAAACTCCCTCCTGATTTCATAACGAAGCCGCAAGCCGGCATCGAGTGTGCTAAGTCCCGCGCCCGTTTCCCTTTCCGGTATGTCCTGCGCGGAAAGATTTGCTTCGATCCGAGGCTGCAAGATCAACCGCTGGGTCAGGAGCAACTCATATTCAGCCTCGATGCGGGCCGTTACATCGCCTTTTTCACTGAGAAAGGCGGAAGCGTCGACTTCGAACCAGTAGGGCGCCAGACCATTCAGTGCGACGACCCCATGCGCGAGACTATCCGGTTCGATGTCGTAGCGAACGCCCGCCTGAACATTCCAGAAAGGCGCAACCGCGCGGGAATAGAGCGCCTGGATCTCGGCATCATCCACGCCCTCTCCATTCAGAGAGGCGCGGCCCTCGCTCTTGAACCAGAGCTTGTTGATATCGCCCCCATACCAAGCCTGTCCGTTCCAGTACAAACTGTCGCCCTCGTCAGACATCTGAGCCTCGAGCTGGTTGAAGAGGATGTAGAAGCTCTTCTGGTCTCCGCCTTCCGCAAGAACGTCCCGGCGAGCGTCCGCCATTGCATCCTCGCCGTAGATGGCGTCGGCCTGATCCCAGGGCGGGGTTTGATTTGTGTCTTCCGCGAACGCGCTGCCGGTCGCGTAGAGCGCGAAGCCGAGGAGGAGAGGGGCTGCCAAATTCGGTTTCATCATGATTTTCCCTCCCCATGGTTCATGCCGTGATGGTCCATGGGCATATTCATCTGACCTGCCGGCATTTTTTCAGCTGGTGTCGTATCGTCTGCTGGCGGAATGACGCTGACGACCTGCATCATGCCAGCGTGCATGTGGTAAAGCAGATGGCAGTGGAACGCCCAGTCACCGACATGTTCTGCGGTGATGTCGACGCTGACCCTGTCTGCAGGCTTGACCGTTACTGTGTGCTTGCGCGGCATGTGATGACCACCGCCATTCACGAGATCGAAAAACATGCCGTGCAAATGGATCGGGTGTGGCATCATTGTATCGTTTACGAGCGTCAGGCGAACACGTTCACCCTCGTAGAACTTGATTGACTCGGTTACCTCGGAGAATTTTACACCGTCGAACGACCACATGTAGCGTTCCATGTTCGACGTCAGATGAATGACAATTTCGCGGCCAGGCGGGCGATGGTCCTCATTCATGTCGAGCGCGCGAAGCTGGTTGTAGGTGAGCGTGCGGTGGGGGACATCATCAAGCCCGAGACCGGGTTCGCCCAAGCGGCTCATCGTCATGCCTGATACTTTTGCGACACCGGGGCCGCGCTCTATATCTGCTTCAATCTTGACGGGCTGGACCGCCGGACCATGAGGATCGGGCATCATCGACATGGCACCCATGTCGTGGCCTTTCATGTCGTCCCCGGCCGTCGCGGTGTCCGGACCATGATCCATTCTCCCCATGCCTGACATGCCCGCCATGTCTCCATGGGCCATTCCCATGTCCCGCATGGTCAGCATCGGCACAGCTCGAAGCGCAGGCGCATCGACCCGCATACCGGCACGCGGGCCGAGCGTGGCGACGGCCTGGCCGGAGCGGTCGATCGATTCGGCAACAAAGGCGTAGGCGCGCGCTTCGGTCGGCGCGATGATGACATCATACGTCTCGGCCACGCCCATCTGGAACTCGTCGGTCTCAACCGGCTGGACATTCAGACCGTCGGCCTGGACCACCGTCATCGGCAAGCCCGGGAGGCGGACATTGAAGAGGGTCATGGCGGAGGCGTTGATAATGCGCAGGCGAACCCGCTCGCCCGGCTGGAAGACCATATTGAAATTATCGGCCGTCGAATGGCCATTGATCAGGTAGGTGTAGGTTTCGCCGGTCACGTCTGCGAGATCGCGCGGGCTCATTCGCATCTGCCCCCACATGCCGCCAAGTCCGGTTGGGTTCGACAGGGTCGGGCGGTTGAAATTCAGGCTCTCGGCATTCTTCTTGAGCTTGTCGAAGATCCGGTGCGGATGCGTGAAACTCCAGTCGCTGAGGACGAGAACATATTCCCGGTCATAAGCCACTGGGTCTGTACCTGCCGGATCTATGACGATCGGACCGTAATGGCCGAGTTGTTCCTGCAGACCAGAATGGGAGTGATACCAGTAAGTGCCATTTTGCGGCACCTTGAACTGATATTTGAACGTTTCGCCCGGTTTGATGCCCGGGAAGCTGACGCCCGGCACGCCGTCCATATGGAAGGGGACAAGCAGTCCGTGCCAATGGATCGAAGTGTCTTCGGCAAGCCGGTTGGTGACGTTCATTGTAACGTCATCGCCCTCGCGCAACCGCAAGAGCGGACCGGGAAGTGTGCCATTGATTCCGGTTGCCATACCGACTTTGCCGTTGAGCCTGACCGGGAACTGCCCGATTTCGAGGTCGAAGCGCGTGCCCGAAAGTGAGGGCACACCAAGGTTTCCGTTGCTGGAAGATTTTGCCCAAGCGGGCAGGAGGCTGCTTGCCCCCCAGGCTGCGCCGGTGCCGAGCACCGTCTGCAGCATATGTCGTCTGTTCAACATAATCGTCTCCGTGAGGTGAATTTATGCAATCGGGCTGCTAATGCAGCGACGCACGAAATCAGCTCAGGGAACGCACCTTTAATGTGACTGGCGTTTGTTGCAGCAGGTAACTTCGGACCTCAGGCCAGGGCGTGCGGACATTGACGACGCGCTTCCATGCGTGTTGCCATGAGGGTGTAGCAAGCCCGATGGGCGTCGTATCGCCTAATACGTGCTGGACCGGGTTCGCCGTCTTGTCGGCTTGGGCGACCGTTGCTGTCTGAAGCTTGCAGTGATCAGTCTCATCATCGCAGGGCGCCTCAGGCCCATCGGCGGGCGCCTGGTGAGAATGAGCGGTGAACTCGGTTGCCATGCTGTTCGTCGCCGACATATCGACGGGACACGCGCAGAGCACCTGCGACAGGCTGAAAAATACCGTCACGAGAGTTGCGACAACAAAGTTCATGACTACCACTTATACCCCATAGGGGTTTAAATCAAGAAAGAACCTCTGAGCACTCAAGGTTTGTCGTAACGGAGCAGGATCAACCCAGACCCGCGGGTCAGTCCCGAGCGAGAAGTTGCATGGCTACGCTCCAGCGCGAATTTGAACGGCCAGCAAATCATGTTAGCGATGTGAATGTCGTTGATAGGCAGCGTCGAACTTTGACAACACGAAAGGGCTGCACCACAGTTTGCACTACAAATTGCAAACAATCTGCACAACAAGCGAAGTTTTGAGTGCCATAGTGCGTTGAATTAATTTAATTTCAAGCACGATTGCTGGGCGCGTGGGCGGACCTCACGCGCAAGGTGGAGGGGACTATTGGGTGACGAACGCTCGTGTCGCTTACACCTTTGGCAATGCAACTGTTGCGGTATGGGGAAAGAACCTCTTCGACGAGGTCTATTATCCCTTCGCGATTGCAACAGAATCCTTGTTCGGTAACGACTATATCGTACGTGCGACGCCACGCACCTACGGGGTCGAGCTGAAATATAGCTTTTGAGGCCTCGTAAAGGCGAGATTCCCATTCCTCTCTGCGAGCCCCCTCAGGCAGGTACAATATGTAATACAGTTGGGCCACGGCAGTGAATTTTAGCGCAATGTCGCCCTTGCGTCGTGACACCAGAACGGTCCTGTACGCCGCGTTACCACCTGACCCGTCCCTGACTTCACCCGCAGTCCTGACGCGCGTTCTGCGCCAATCCTATAGGAGACCAGTTCTATGAAAGCTACCGCAGCAGTACTCAATAAACCGAATGGACCATTCGAGTTAGAGACGATTGATGTCGCTGAGCCCAAGACAGGCGAAGTGCGCGTCGCGGTCAAGGCGGTGGGAATTTGCCATACGGATCTCGTCATTGCGTCGGGGGCAATGGGCTTGCAGTTTCCAGCAGTTCTCGGACATGAAGGTGCAGGAATAGTCGATGCCGTCGGTCAGGGTATTACGGATCTCAAAATCGGCGACAAAGTGCTGCTGAGTTTCAATAGCTGCGGGCAGTGCAAGCCATGTAATCATCAGGAGCCGGCCTATTGTGAGAACTTCCTAGGCCTTAACATGGCATGTGCGCGAGCGGACGGCTCAACACGTCTGTCGAAAGACGGTAGCCCAGTCTTTGATAATTTCTTTGGCCAGTCATCATTTGCCACCTTTGCCATCGCAAATGTACGCAACACTTTGAAAGTCGATGATGACGCTGATCTCGCAACACTCGCGCCGCTTGGATGCGGCATACAGACAGGGGCTGGCGGTGTTTTGCGATCTTTGAAAGCCCAGAAGGGCGAAAGCCTCGTTGTCCTTGGCGCCGGTGCCGTCGGTCTGAGTGCGGTCATGGGAGCCAAGATCGCCGAGTGCGCCACGATCATCGCCGTTGAACCGCAGGAAGCCCGCCGCGAGATTGCGACCGAATTAGGGGCCACTCATACCCTGGACGGGCAGGGCGATATGGCTGCGGCCGTCCGGGAAATTCTGCCGAGCGGCGCTGACATGGTCATTGATTCGAGCGGCTACCTGCCTGTTGTCGAGCAGTCGGTAAACATGATCGCAAACCGGGGACGTATCGGTCTCATTGCCGTCCCGGGGGCGCTCGACGCCGTGCTGCCTGTGCCAATCGTCCAATGGGTAACAATTGGCGGAACAGTTCGGGGCATCGTGGAAGGCGATTCAGTGCCACACGAATTCCTTCCGGAACTCATCGCGCATCATAAGGCCGGGCGACTGCCCGTTGAGAAATTCTCCAGATACTACAAGCTGAAAGACATAAACCAGGCCATTGAGGATGCGCATACGGGAAAATGCATAAAGGCGGTTCTATTGATCGACTAATGCTGAGAAGGGCCGAGATCGTAAATTAGTTTACAAAGTTATCGCGGCACACTAATATCTCTGCAGCCGCACAATAAGAACCAAACCGTGTCGGTCGGCCTCTTGGGGAGGAGTCATGACATCCTTCGTCTTCTCTGACGTGGTCGCCCGAACTGTGTTTACGGATGAAGGGCGTCGTTTCCGGTCGGCGCAAATTTGAATGACATATTCTTCGATGCACCTTGAGCGGGCAAAAGACGGCGTCGCGCGTCTGACATTCACGCAGGTCGAGCGGGGCAATCCCATTGACGGAACATTCTGTTCGGAATTCTGCGATGTGGCCAATGAGCTTTCATGTGATGAAGGCGTGCGCGCAGTATTGATCCGGGCAGAAGGCAAGGCCTTCAGCTATGGCGGCGATATTGAGATGTTCCTCAGGCAGCTTGATGAGCTGCCCGTGATGATCAAGCGATGGACAGCAGACCTGCATATGGGCGTATCGCGCCTGCAGCGGATGAACGCACCGATAGTTGCAGCCATACAAGGCATTTGCGCCGGGGGTATGGCAGGCATCATGGCCGGCGTTGATATCCTGGTCGCAGAGCCGGGGACGAGGTTTGTGGCAGCTTATGCCGGCATTGGTTATTGTTGTGATGCTGGCAGTTCGGTCATGCTGAGCCGCCGTATGGGATTGGCCAAAGCGCGCAAGTATTTCCTGCTCAATGAAACGCTTGATGCGGAGACAGCCTACGCCGCAGGTCTTGTCGATGAAATCGTGCCGGCCGCTGAGCTTGAACACCGTGCTAATGAAATTGCAGCCAAATTGGCGAGCGGGCCGACACTGGCCTATGGGGCGATTCGGCGGTTGATGACATCGGCTGCTGATCACGCGCTGGAAGCGCAGCTTGAGGCCGAAGCGCAGGCTCTCGCAAACATTGCAGGTACGCAGGATGCCCGGGAGGGGCTCCGCGCTTTTGGAGAAAAAAGAAAGCCGAAATTCAAGGGAGGATAGTTGGCGATGTGGGTATATCCAGAAATAAGAACGCTGGGTGATTACCCAGCCTATTGGTCAAAGCATGATCCTGACCGGCCCATGCTGCGCAATGCGTCGCGGACGATCACTTTCGCCGAAATGGACGTCCTGGCGAACCAGTCGGCCCACTGGTTACTTGAACAAGGTGCGGCTGAAGAGAAGCTGATCGGGTATTTTGGCAAGAACAGTTTTGACTTCTACATTGCATTGTTCGGATGTACGCGTACCCGCGCTGGACTTGTTGCTTTTAACTGGCGCCTCGCGCCGGTCGAACTCGCCGTTCAGATCGCAGATAGCAACACGCATCTGATCATAGCAGAGCGCGAACTTGAACCCTTGCTCTCTCAAGCAGTATCTGAACTGAACAACCGGCCGGCCATCGTCTGGATCGATGAAAGCGATACATTCGAAGCCCGAATAGCCTCTGAAGCCAGGAGCTTTCCCCCGGTTTTTGTTCAGGAATCTGATACAGCATTCCAGCTCTATACGTCGGGAACCACGGGCAGACCCAAAGGCGTCATGCTGGCCCATCATGCCACCAATATGATGCGCCTTTGCGAGCATTATGAGCCAGCTTATAAATGGGACAAGGATGATAGCTTCATCAATGCCTTGCCCAATTTCCATCTCCTGCATTTGGGGATTGCGCTCCAATGTCTCTACAATGGAGTCTCCATTACAGTGGAGCGCCAGTTCGATCCGGCAGCTGTATTGCATGCGATCTCTACGCTCAAGCCAACGCTTCTGACGCTTACACCGACCATGTTGCAGATGCTGCTCGACCATCCCGATGCGGCAAAATCCGACTTTTCGTCGCTGCGCCTGACCTTGTATGCCGGGTCGCCGATATCTCTCGGGCTGATCAAGCGGGCCATCGCTGCCATGCCCGGACAGTTCATGCAGTTTTATGGATCGACGGAAAGTGGCGGTGCAGCCTCGATCCTGCGACCGAATGAGCACAATCTGGAAGACGAGGCGAAGCTTCAAAGCTGCGGTCGCCCCCTGCCGCTGATTGAGTTCAGGATCGTCGATCAGGACGGTGCAGAAGTCCCCGTTGGCGAGCCGGGCGAGCTCATGATCCGTGCTCCAAGTATTACGAAGGGGTATTGGCGCCAGCCTGAGGTGACAGCCAGCATAATGGAAAATGGCTGGTACCGGAGCGGTGATATTGCGCGCCGGGACGAGGAAGGGCTTTACTACATTGTCGACCGCGCCAAGGACATGATTGTTTCCGGAGGTGAGAACATCTATTCGGCAGAAGTCGAAAGCGCCCTGTCCACCCATCCTGACGTCTCGGCAGTGGCGGTGATTGGCGTACCTGATGACAAATGGGGGGAGGCCGTGAAGGCGTGCGTCATACTCCACAAGGATGCGTGCCCGAGCGAGGCTGATTTGATCGCTTATGCCCGCACGCGTCTTGCCGGCTACAAGGTGCCCAAGAGCATCACGTTTATGGATAGTTTTCCGCTGGTGCCCAGCGGGAAAGTCTCGAAAAAAGACCTGCGCTCAGCCTGGTGGGGTGAGAAGACAAGAGGTGTCGCGTGACCATAAAAGCGGGCATCTGGTAGCTGAACAAGTTGCGTGACTGTCTCGGGTATGCCGATGGGTCATGCGAAAAGCCGTCCCCCATCGACGATCGCCGTCTGTCCGGTCGTGTAGCGCGCCTTCATAAAATAAAGGTAGGCCTGTGCAACCTCGTCCGGATCGCCGGGTCGAGGTACAGGCTGATGCTTGGTGAGGTTCTCCTTTGCATCGTCCGGCATGCCAGCCCAGGCTTCGGTATCGATGAAGCCAGGCGTAACGGCATTGACGCGGACAGGTGAAACATCGATCGCCAGCCCGCGAGTCAGATGTTCGACACCACCCATCAGGGCGGTCGATAGCGCCTGTCCTTTTGAGGGCCGATGGGCCAGAAGCCCGGCGGTCAGGGTAACCGAGCCGTCGCGTGCGAGTTTATCCAGGCCATGCTTCAGACACAGCAGAATACTCCAGAACCTGACATGGTAGGCTGCTTGCGCCTGTTCGAGCGAAAAATCCTTTCCGGCGGAATTGCGGTAGCGCGTCCATTCGCCAGCGGTATGGACGAGGTGATCAAACGGGGCCTGTGCAGCAAAAAAGGAGGCGATGCTCTCCTCTGATCGCAAGTCAACACAGCGACCACATGCGCCAGTCCCCAGCGACTCGCAGGCTGCCCGGACTTTCGATTCTGTGCTGGATGCAATGACCACCGAAGCATCTTCGTTCAGAGCTGCCCGGGCAACGGCTAATCCAATACCCGAGCTCCCACCTATAATAACAATTCGCTTTCCTTCGAGCATGGCTGACCCTCCTGACTTGCGCCTGTGCTGGAAATATCATCCTTCCGAATTCGTTCGGCAGTATTCAGTCTTCTTTCCGATCAGGCCCGTAGTTGAATACGGCGTCATAATCCTGCTCCCGTTGTCCACTTGCCTGATCATGCCAGACGAATGATGCGCTTGCCGGTGTTTTCGCCGCGATAAAGCCCGGCGATGGCGTGAGGGCAGGCCTCGATGCCATCGAGGACGTCTTCGACGTACCTCAGTTGACCGGCGCGGATCCAATCTGCCAGCTGACTGACGGCCTCGTGCCACCGCTCCATGTGGTCAAAAATCACGAAGCCCTGCATGCTGGCCCGCTTGACCAGAAGGTGCCGCTCAATTCGTGGACCTGACGGCCAGGGGCTCCATTGTGGAATCGCCGCGGTTCCGCAGACCACAATACGGGCACCGTTGGCAAGCAGGGGATAGACGGAATCGCTGACCTCACCGGCCGTGTTGTCGTAGTAAACATTCAGCCCGTCAGGGCAGGCATCGGCAAGCGATCGGGGAAGGTGGCCTGATTTGTAATCAATCGCGGCATCATAGTTGAAGTGTTCAAGGCACTGCGCGACCTTTCGGGGGCTGCCCGTAATACCAATGGTTCGCGCGCCAAGGATTTTGGCGACCTGGCCTGCGGCAGATCCCACGGATCCTGCCGCAGTTGACACGACGACAGTATCGCCGGGCCCGGGCCGTCCAATTTCAGTCATCGCGAGATAAGCCGTAATGCCATTGATGCCCAGCACACCGAGAGCCAGCGAGGGCGAGAGGTCGGTTTCAGTCACGGTCCTGATGATCGCCGAGGCGGGCACCACGGCCTGTTCCTGCCAGCCGAACCAGCCCATGACGACATCGCCCTTCGAATGGGCGTCTGCGCAACTCTCGACAATCCGGCCAACAGCCAGGGCGCGCATGACGGATCCCAAGGCGACCGGTTCGGAATAATTTCCGGTGTCGGCAATCCAGCCCCGCATGGCAGGTTCCACCGAGAGGAACATGATCTCTATCCGCACTTCACCTGCTGCAGGCGCCGGGTCGGTCCGATCGACAATTTCAAAGTGTTCGGCTTGCGCAATGCCGTCCGGACGCTTCGAGAGGATGACCTTGCGGTTGGCCAATGACGTCATCCTTGCGCTGCGAGACGGTCAAGGTGGCGTTCACGAAACACGATATAAAGCGGGAATGAAAAGCACACGCCGAGGTAGGACAGGATCGCAAACAGGCCCCCCCATTTCATGCCAGCGCCGATCCGCTGGGCGTCCGTAACAACCCAGACGACGTACACGACCCACACAATCAGGATATCGACTGACAGGAAGGCCCCGGTCCCGCCGGGGCGGATTGCATCGGCGAAAAAATCATACGCGTTGAAGATATTCCCCCCCCCGGCAATCCAAGCGAATGCGTACGGCCAGGTCAGGATCAGGCTCGCCAGTGCCACGATAATCAGGGCGAGATGCTTCAGGGACTTCATTGTGTTCTTCCTCCCGGACGTCAGTTGCGCCCCATTGCCTTTCTGGCCGCGGCATAATCGCCCGCCAGCCAGTCGATATAGTCTCCGGCGGGACCCGATATGCGCACCGCGCCGATACCCTGGCCTGCACTCCAGATTTCCTTCCACGCCTTGGCATTGTCGCCGCCGCCATCGATATTGACTCTCTTGCCCTCTGCCCGCCGGAGGTTGGATGGGTCCAGACCATGCGCGAGCAGCGAAGGCCGCAGGAACATTGCCGGGACCCCGGTAAAGCAGTCGGTCACGACGACATCGTCGGCAGCGCAATCGACGATCATCTGCTTGAACGCATCCTGCGTATTCGCCTCGCTTGATGCCAGGAAAGGCGAACCGACATAGGCCAGGTCTGCCCCAAGACATTCAGCGGCGAGGACGGAGCGACCCGTTGAAATCGCCCCTGCAAGGAGCAGCAACCCGTCCCACCACTCTCTTATTTCAGCCATCAGCGCAAAGGGAGAAATTCCGCCGGTATGGCCCCCGGCACCGGACCCAACGGCAATGATGCCGTCAACGCCCATCTCGGCGCATTTTCGCGCATGCCGGTTTTTTGCAACGTCCTGGAAAACGAGGCTGCCATTCGCCTGCAACCGTGCAACGAGATCGGGATTGGCAGCGAGTGCTAGGACAACGATAGGCACTTTGTACTTCAGGACTATCTCCAGGTCAGCTTCAAGCCGGGAATTGGATGGATGGGCGACCAGGTTGATTGCATACGGGGTGTCCCCCACAGTGCTTGATATGCGCGCGATATCCCGGTCCAGGTCGGCCGTGGAGCGCGGGTTGAGTGCAGGCATCGACCCGATAATGCCGGCCTTGCACTGAGCGATGACGAGATCGGCGGTTGACGCAATGAACATTGGCCCGGCCATGACCGGAATTCGAAGTCGGGCGCGCAAATCCTGCGCGAGAGAGTCGCGTTGAATCATCTGTCTCTCCACGAGATTCTCCCGTCATCCAGCGCTTTGCGGCGTTCCGAAGCGGCCTGGAAATGTGCAGAGCCGTCTTCTGCTTTCCAGATCTGGAATGAGAGTGTCTCGCCGGGCACCACAACGCCGGAGAAGCGGCAGGACAGGTGTGATATGTCCGCCGCATCGCGGCCGAGGGCGCGCGACAAGACCTGACCCGCCATGCCATAGCTTGCCAGACCGTGCAGGATGGGCTTGTCGAAGCCGGCCTTCCGCGCAAATTCAGGTCTGAGGTGAAGAGGGTTCCAGTCGCCTGACAGCCTGTAAACAAGAGCTGCCTTCGGCGACGTCGACAACATCGCCTGTACGTCAGGCGCTGTATCGAATGGAAAAGGTTCAGAGCGGGGCGTCGGAGCACCGCCGAAACCGCCATCGCCACGCAGAAGCAGCGTCTGATCGAGACGGCAGTACAGCGCCGACGTTTCAGTACTCCTGATCTCGCGTTCCACCGTAAGGACCGCGCCCTTCCGTCCGCCGCGGTCGGTCAGGGATTTGATGCGCGCCGTGCCGACAATCTCGCCAGCCGCAGGCAAGGGCGTTTCAAACCAGGCCGACTGCGAGATATGGACAAGTTTGGTAAAGTCGATCCCGAAGCGTTCGTCGCGCAGCCACATGCCAGGGGAAGCGAGCGTGACGGCGAAAGTTGGCAGGATAGCGAGATCGGTTTCATCCATGAAGCGCAGTTCAGCGGTATCAAGTGGATTATCGGGCAAGCCAACCCCGAGCGCATAAAGGATGGCGTCCCGCGCCGTATAAGCGGCGCGCGTTTCACCAAAATCATGAGCAAGCAGCGCGTCAGGATCAAGCATGTCAGACAGGGTCCCAGGTGAAGACATCTGCAGACCGATGCAAAGGGTAGAAGTCGTTGCGAAACTGGTCGAAGACGAGTTCGCCAATCGTCTCCGGCGTCCAGCCATCCGACGTGTGCGCCGTGCGGATAGGGCGTGGCTGGCTGAACAGGTAAATTTCATTATTGCGCACACCGAAGATCTGTCCGGTCACATCGCGGCCCGCATCGCTGGTCAGTGAAACGACAAGCGGCGCGATCTTTTCCGGGACGAGTTTCTTGAGACCCTCCACGCGTGCTTTCTGCTCCGGCGTATCGGTTGGAATGGAATCGATCATGCGTGTCCAGGCAAATGGGGCAACGGCATTCGAGCGCACACCAAAGCGCTGCATGTCCAGGGCAATGGATTTCGACAGGCCGACAATGCCAAGCTTGGCGGCTGAATAATTCGCCTGGCCAAAATTGCCGATCAGGCCGCTCGTGCTGGTCATATGGACATAGGCGCCGGACGCCTGTTCCTTGAAATAGGGCGCTGCAGCCCGGCTCACATTGAAACTGCCGCGTAGATGCACTGCCAGGACTGCATCGAAATCTTCAGGTCCCATCTTGTGGAAGAACATGTCCCTGAGATTTCCGGCATTGTTGACCACCGCATCAATCCGTCCAAAGGCGTCGATCGCAGCCGTCACCATGGCACCGGCGCCCTCCCAGTCGGCCACATTGTCATGATTGGCGATGGCCTTGCCGCCGTGCGCCTCGATTTCGGCAACGACCTGCTCGGCAGGTGAGGCCTCCTGCGCGCCGTCTCCGGATAGGGCAACACCGAGATCATTCACGACGACCGCCGCGCCCGCCGCGGCATATTCAAGCGCAATCCCGCGTCCGACCCCCCGGCCGGCACCGGTCACGAGCGCAACCTTTCCATCCATCACCCGCATGTTGAAAGGCCTTCCTTCATCACAACCAAATTCATGGCTCAATCCTCTCTGTCTTCGCGAACAAATATCCGAAGGCCATCAATAGCTCTTGGGCAGGTCGAGGACCTTTTCGGCAATGAAACTCATGATCAGCTGTTCGGTAATCGGCGCGAGGCGGGTCAGCGCGCTTTCCCTGTAAAGCCGCTCGACATGATATTCCTTGGCATAACCGAACCCGCCATGCGTCGCGACGGCCTGCCAGGCAGCATCATGGCAGGCACGCGCAGCCAGGAATTTCGCGCTATTGGCTTCTGCGCCACAGGGCTGGCCGGAATCGTAGAGCCGGGCGGCTTTTTCGACCATGAGCCAGGCGCTTTCCAGATACATCCAGCGTTCAGCGAGCGGGTGCTGGATGCCTTGGTTCATGCCGATAGGGCGATCAAAGACCACCCGTTCCCGAGCATAATTCGTCGCCCGTCGCAAGGCATCGCGTCCAATACCGATCGCCTCGCTGCCAATCAGAATACGTTCCGGGTTAAGTGAATGCAGTATATAGCCAAATCCCTTGCCTTCCTCTCCGATCCGGTCCTCTTCGGGAATGAAGAGATCATCGATATAGATGGCGTTGGAATCGACCGCCTTGCGTCCCATTTTCGGGATGAGCTGTACATCTATCTTCGACCGGTCGAGGTCAGTGTAGAAGATCGTGATGCCGTCTGTCGGGCGTGCACAATCCTCAAACTTGGTTGTGCGGGTCAGTAGCATGATCTTGTTGGCGACCTGTGCCGTGGACGTCCAGACTTTCTGCCCATTGACCCGGTAGCCGCCCTGTACCTTCTCAGCAAAGGTCTTGATGCGGGTTGTGTTTAATCCTGCATCCGGCTCGGTGAACCCGAAACAGACCTGGTCTTCGCCGGACACGAGCCGTGGCACCCAGCGTAATTTCTGATCGTCACTGCCCTTGACCACGATTGGATGAGGACCGAACAGGTTGATGTGGATTGTCGAGGCTGCTGCAAAACCACCGCCGCAGGCTGCGACCTCGTTCATCATGGTCATGGCTTCAGTTACGCCGAGACCTGACCCGCCGAACGCCTCGGGCATGGTAATGCCGAGCCAGCCGCCGTCGGCCATGGCGCGATGAAATTCGCGCGGGAACCGGCCGTCATCATCACGCGCCAGCCAATATTCGTCATTGAAGGGGGCGCAAACTGCGCGGACACCTTCGCGAATGGCGCTCAGGTCTTCTTCCGTTGGCAAGGGACGAGATTCGGTCATGAGGATGCTCCTGCAGCTGCAAGCGTCTTCTGCGCAGCTTTAAGGTGTGGGATGTCATACATTTTGCCGTCGATGCCGAGCGTGCCCGCATCGGGGTTGTCCGCAAACGCCCTGACGATCTTGCGTGCTTCGGCAATCTCTTCCGCCGAAGGGCTGAAACAGCGATTGATAGTTTCGACCTGATTGGGATGAATGGCGATCCGCCCTGTGAACCCGTCCCGCCTTGCCGCCCGGCAATCGACTTCAAGTCCAGCAGAATCTCGGAAATCCGAATATAGCGTGTCGATAGGAGCAACCCCGGCATTCGCGGACGCAAACAGGCACTGCGCGCGTGCGACCTGAAATGGAAATGTCCAGGAGCCGTCAGATTCCTTGTTCGACGTGATGCCAATTGCGGCGCCGAGGTCTTCAGCGCCCCAGGTCAGTGCGGCGAGCCGTGGGTGTGGCGGCGCGTAACTGCCGAGCGCGAACATCGCGGCGGGAGTTTCTGTGGCCACGACGACAATCCTGATCACATTGGCCTCCATGCCAGCTGTTTTCTCGAGTGGGTCGATCAGTGAACTGATGGCATCGAGATCGTGCGCCCCATTGGCTTTCGGAACCATGATACCGGCAAGGCCTGGTCGGACGACTGCAGCCAGGTCGTCTCCTGTGAAGCCCGTATCAAGGGCGTTGACCCGAACGAAGAGTGAAGGGGCAACGTCTTCCGCCCTGTCGATCCATTGTGATACGCGTTGCCGCGCGGCGGACTTCTGCGACGGGGCAACCGCATCTTCGAGATCACAGATCAGCACGTCCGCGCCGCTTTGGGCGGCCTTCTCGAATTTCCGGTCGCTGTCGCCCGGGACGAAGAGAAGCGAGCGCAGCCTCATGCCGGCGATCTCATCATCAGGGCGCCGCGCAGGGTCCTGCAGACGATTTCGTCTCGTTGGTTGAGACCGAGATGTTCAAATGTTACGATTCCTTGGGTCGGGCGTGACTTGCTATCGCGAATGGCCTTGACATCGGTGCGGGCGCGGATTGTGTCGCCTGAGAAGACAGGCACCGGAAACGTTGTTTCCGTCATGCCCAGATTGGCGACTGTCGTGCCGAATGTCGTATCCTGGACAGTGAGGCCGATCACCAGGCCGAGGGTGAATATCGAATTCATGAGGGGTTTGCCGAATTCGGTCGTGGCGGCGTAGTCATGATCGATATGGATCGGCGCCGGATTGTAGGTGAGAGCGGAAAACAGCATATTGTCATACTCTGTCACGGTGCGGCGCACTTCGTGATCAAAGATCTGACCAACCTCGAATTGTTCAAAATAAAGTCCTGCCATCTCGTCAGCCTCAATCCATTCGTCCAAGAATTGCCACGGCGGCGACGCTGTTGAATGGTGCCCCCCCCAGATTATGCGTCAGACCGAGCTTTGGGCTGCCGCGCTGGCGCTCACCAGCACGTCCCATTAGCTGGGTGTAAATTTCATACGCCATGCGCAGGCCGGAGGCCCCCACAGGATGGCCGAAGCATTTCAGGCCACCATCTAGCTGGCACGGAATATCGCCATCTGAATCATACCGACCGTCAAGAATGTCTGCCGGCGCCCGCCCTGGATCGGACAGGCCGAGATCTTCCATGATCACAAGTTCGGTAATCGAGAAGCAATCATGAACCTCGGTCATGTCGAGTTCTGATCTTGGGTCGCGGATACCTGCTTCTGCGTAGGCGCGCTGGGCGGCCGCCTGAGTATTCGGAACGCTCGCACCATCCCATGTACCAAATTGCATTTCGTTGCCGTTGCTTGCAGACAGCTGAATGGCCTTGACCGTGACAGGGTGGTCGATGCCAAGTTCCTGTGCGATCTGCGGCGTCGTTACAATGGCTGCCGCGGCGCCGTCGGACACGCCACAACAGTCGTACAGGCCGAGTGGGTCTGCGATAATAGGGGCGCGGAGGATTGTCTCCATGTCCACCGCCTTGCGCAAATGGGCTTTGGGCGAGGCGGCACCATTCTGGTGGCTCTTCCAGCTGACATGCGCCATTGCCCGCTTCAGATCGTCCGCGCCAATCCCGTGCTTGGCGGCGTAAGCACCGGCAAGCTGCGCAAATGTTCCCGGCGCCGAACCATAGGGCATCCACAGATCGTTCTGCACGCCCTTCGTCCGAAGGGGTAGGCCTCCGTATCCTGTGTCCTTGAGCTTCTCGACACCGATTGCGAGTGCAATATCGACGGCCCCGGCTGCTACCGCGTAGGCTGCGCCCCGCAGCGCTTCGGTCCCGGTGGCACACATGTTTTCGACGCGCGTTACAGGAATCCGGTCGAGACGCAGTGCGTGAGCGGCGGGGAGTGCGCTATTGCCGATATTAATATCATCGAGCGCGTTACCGACCCAAACTGCTCCGATCCGCGCTCGGTCAATGCCCGCATCGGCGAGTGCTTCTTCAAAGGCCTCAACCATGAGGCCGTCGGCGCCAGCGTCCCACCGTTCTCCAAAGCGCGTACACCCCATGCCGATGACGGCGACCTTGTCCTTGATACCCCGGCTCATGCGGCGTCTCCCAAATGTGGTCGCTGCACCGGAGCAGCCTTCCAGAAATATGTGCGAAATCCGAGCCCACGATTCATGGATTTGATCCTGAGGCGCATACGCACGAGCTGGCCGACGGTGAAACCGTCGGCCGGGCGATCAGCCATCTCCATCAGCACCCGGGCGCCATTTTCAAACTGCACAAGGCCAAAGTCGAAGGGCGGGTCTGGCGTAAAGTTCAGCCGATCGGCCGTCACGGAGATGATCCTGGCCTGATCGTCAGCCAGTCTGACATCTTCGAGCTGTTCTGAACCTGATATAGCCGGATTGACCGGGATCGCGCTCTTGGGAAACTGCACATTGCCCTGACTGTCGCGTCCGCCAATGAACCCGATTGTATCTCGCCCGACCCGCTCAAGCACGGTGGCCTGAGCCTTCTGCATGAACTCCGCCCGCATGCCCCAATCGATATCGATCGCGCTGGTCAGGCTGAGAAAACGCGTAATCTGGGTCAGGAGCTCGCCTTGTATCAGAGTGTCGGCCATAGAGGCGGCACCCACCACCGTCTCTTCCATCTTGAATATCATGGCATCGATGCCGCTTCCGAAGCCAACAAGAAGAACATGATCTCCAGATTTGGCGGCGGCAAAGGCGAGCCCCAGTGCGAACAATGCGTGGGCCGCGCCAAGATCGCCTGCCGCGTCCTCCAGCGTTGCACAGTGATTTTCTGCCGGCATGCCCAACTCGCGGGCCGCCTGTGCCCAGCAGCCCCGAACGGGTTCGGCAGCGGCCACCTGTGCGATCGTGGAGGGATCAAGACGGGCTGACTGGCAGGCTGACCTGATCGCGGGAAGCAACAGCTCGCTGACGGCGACATCGCGGACAAATCTTTCTTCATATGCATAAGATACGCGGTGATCGGTCGACGCGTAGCGATCGACAAAATCATGGGTTAGCGAGGCATGGCCGACCAAGCGCGCGCCGTTACCACCGGGGCCCGTGCGTGCGGCAGCCGCGCCATCACCAAATCCTAAATGGGAGGCATTGCCTGGTTGCGTAACTCGCTTTTCGGAGGCGGTAATGAGCTCATCGCGTCCGGCCAACAGGGCGTCAAGCAGGCTGCTAGTGGCCGCCCGCCGCGAGTTGGCGAGATCACTCGTCCTCACAGTGGCGGGGAGGGCAAGTGCATCGGTCATAATGGCGGACTGCGCGCGGTCTGTGAAATAAGCAGATGTCGAGGCGAATCGCAGGGCTTCCGGCGCGCCATGTCCAGTCAGTTGCCGCGCAGCTTCAACGGCCAATGTGAGAGGGTCTTCATCCCAGCCTGCAACGGCCCGCATGCCGCGGCGGGGCAGCGACAGTCCTGTCCAGCCAAACTCGCGGGCCGCATTGGCCCGATCCAGTCTTAACAGGGGCAGGTATCCCCCGATTGAGGTTATGCAGGCGTTCATATTCCTCCCGACCAGAAACTGATTTCTTTTCTTGTTACGCCCGCTCTATTCGAGAAAGCGGGCGCTCATGCCATCTGTATATGCGTCAGATAGTAAACCAATTGACTAATTTCTGACAAGGGGCTAATCAAGATAAAAATAGATAATCAGGGAGGCCTTGTGAAAATATTCGACGGAGAATTGCTGTCCAGAAAATCTGTGCTGGTCACCGGGGGCGGCGGTGGCCTCGGCCGGGAAATTGCGGCAGCCCTGTCCGGGCTCGGAGCACGTGTTTACATATGCGGTCGCCGGGTTGGGATGCTGGAGGAGACGGCGGCGGCGATATCGGCCAAAACCGGAAATCCGGTATTGGCTCACGCCTGCGATGTACGAGATGCAGACATCGTTGATAGCATGATTGAAAAGATCTGGCAGGATGGGCCGTTGACGGGGCTCGTCAACAATGCCGCCGCCAACTTCATTTCTCCGACCAAAGATCTCTCGGCGCGAGGATTTCGGGCGATCACATCGACAGTGATGGATGGCAGTTTTCATACAACACTGTCATGCGGCAAGCGCTGGATCGACCAGGGGGTACGCGGATCTGTCGTATCGAATCTGGTCACATGGGTCTGGACTGGATCGGCTTTTGTCGTCCCGTCCGCTATGGCCAAGACCGCACTCCATGCCATGACCATGTCTCTGGCAAGTGAATGGGGGCCTTATGGCATTCGTCTTAACGCGACAGCGCCCGGGCCGTTTCCGACTCCAGAGGCCTGGGAAAAGCTGAACCCGCTTCCGGACGCGCAAAGTTCAGCTACGGACTTTGCCACCATTCCCATGCGGCGCTTTGGCGAAATGCATGAGTTGACCAATCTGATCGCATTCCTGCTTTCCGATGCCTGTGACTTCCTGACAGGGCAGACGATTGCAATCGATGGCGGCCAGCACCTGGCGGCACCGAGCACCTTCGCAGACCTTACCAACATGACAGGCGAGCAGTGGCAATCCGCACGCGAGCAGATTGAGGCTTCGACGGCCAAATCCAAAGCTGCTCAAACAAAGGGCTGAATAGCTTATGATTGAACGCGACCTTTTCGATTCCGGACATGAGATCTGGCGGGATTCTGTGCGAAAATTCGTCGAGTCCGAGATCGTGCCTTTTCACGAGGCTTGGGAGGATGACGGCATCGTTCCGCGCGAACTCTGGCTCAAGGCCGGCGAAGCCGGGATGCTCTGTTGTACCGTACCAGAAGAATATGGGGGGCTGGGCGCGGACTATCTGCATGATGTCGTCGTCTTCGAGGAACTGTGGCGCTCAGGAGCGAGCGGACCTGGATTTCTCATCCATACTGACCTTGTTGCAACCTATATCAGGTCGTTCGGCACGGAAGCGCAGAAACAGGAATGGTTGCCCAAAATGGTCAGCGGCGAAGCCATTGGCTCGCTCGGGATGACCGAGCCGCATGCCGGCTCTGATCTGAAAGCTATCCGCACGCGGGCCGTGCGCGACGGTGATGACTATGTGATCAACGGCCAGAAAGTTTTCATTTCCAATGGCCAGATGTGCGACGTACTCGTCCTGGCTACCAAAACCGACAGTAAGGCTGGCGCCCACGGCATTACACTTTTTCTGGTCGATACCAGTCTGCCCGGGTTCAAGCGCGGGAAAAACCTCAAAAAGCTCGGCATGCGGGCGCAGGACACGTCGGAACTCTATTTCGAGGACTTGCGCGTTCCTGCCAGCGCCATGCTTGGCGAAGAGGGCGGCGGTTTCAAAATCATGATGACGAAGCTTGCGCAGGAACGTCTTGCGCAGGCGATCCGTTCGGCCACAGTTGTCGAGACGGTTCTGGACTGGACGGTGAAGTATACCAGCGAACGGGATGCGTTTGGCCAGACCATCGCCGATTTCCAGAACACGCAGTTTGTACTTGCAGACCTAAAGGCCCGTAGCGTGATGGCACGGGTGTTTACGGACAAGTGCATCGAGCTGTTCATGCAGGATAAACTCGATCCGGTTGATGCGGCGATGGCCAAGATGACGACGTCTGAACTCCATTGCGAGACGGTGGACAAATGCCTGCAATTATTCGGGGGCTGGGGATACATGTGGGAATACCCGATTGCGCGCGCCTATGCAGATGCCCGAATTGTGAAAATTGCCGGCGGGTCCATCGAGATAATGAAGACCATCATATCGCGTGACATGTTCAAGGGCAAAACGGGACAGAAGCGGTGAACGAGCCTTCGCTATTGGGAAATCCTGCCAACACAGGCATTAAATCCGAGCTATCAAGCTCAGGAGACATTGCCATGCAGAAACACTTAGATGCCAGCCTCAGATTCGGGTTCCTTATCCATGATGTATCGCGATTGCGGCGCATTGTGGTTGACCGCGCTCTCAAGCCACTCGGCATGACCCGGTCGCAATGGTGGATGCTCGCATTTCTGTCGCGCCGTGACGGGATGAAGCAAGGCGCACTTGCGGCTGATCTTGATCTCACCAAGGTCGCCGTCGGCGGACTGATCGACCGGATGGAAAGCGCCGGTCTTGTTGAACGCCGCAGTGATCAGCGCGACGCCCGCGCCAAGCGAATATTCCTGATTGGCAAAGGCAAAAGCCTCGTCAACCGCATCAGATCGCAAGTCGAGGCCGTTGAAACCGAAATATTGTCAACAGTGACCGAAGAACAGCTCGATGTCGCTGCTGAAGCCCTCGTGAGCATCAAACGTCAACTACTCGAAATGTTGGGAGGCGACGAAGATGCGTCGATTCCTGACTGAACTTCATGTTGAATAAGGGAGCATTAAATGAAGGGACTTGAAGGCAAAGTGGCTATCGTCACTGGCGGGGGGCAGGGCATTGGCCGTGCGCTGGTCCTGCGGCTGGCGCAGGAAGGGTGCAAAGTCGCCATATTCGACCTTAGCGCCGAGGCAGGTGCCGAGACGGCCAAACTCGCAGGCGATGCAGTCGTCAAGACATGGGTGCTGGATGTCAGCGATTTCGACGCCGTCCAGTCTGCCGTGGATTCAGTCGAATCCGACCTTGGGCCGATTTGGGCGCTCATCAACAATGCCGGTTGGGACCGGCCCGCCCCCTTCCTGAAAACAACACCGGATTTCTGGGACAAGGTTATCTCCATCAATCTCAAGGGAAATCTCAATACCCATTATGCAGTTGCAGGCAAAATGGCTGAGCGAGGCGGCGGCCGCATAATCAATATCGCGTCCGATGCTGCCAAGGTCGGTACCGCGATGGAAGCGGTCTATTCTGCGTGCAAGGGCGGCCTGATCAGCTTCACAAAATCGATCGCCCGCGAACTTGCGCGCAAGGGCGTGCTTGCAAATTGCGTCTGCCCCGGCCCAACCAACACGCCGATGATGGCTGAAGTGGCTGGATCAGGGCCCGATGCAGAAAAGTGGAAAGCCGCTCTCGAGCGTGGCATTCCTCTTGGACGGATGGGCGAGCCGGAAGATTATGCTGGCATTGTCGCCCTCCTGGTCTCCGAAGACGGAGACTATATCACCGGTCAGGCGATTTCAGTCTCCGGCGGCATGAACATGGTGTAATCATTGTCATGTCCAGCACACCCACAATACCGGAATCCTTCGAGCTGCTTGAGCCGACAAGCGCGTACATGGCAGCTTTCGGCACGATACTTGTCGATTTCAACAGGTTGCGACTCGGCTTCCAGGCCGACAGCCGTCACTGCAACCCAGTCGAAGCGCTCCACGGCGGCGCCATCGCGACGTTCGCAGACATGCAGCTTATGGCATCCCCAGATGCGATTCCTGATCTTCACACGCCGACAGTATCCCTCGACGTGGACTTTATCGGGTTAGCCGGGAAAGGGGACTGGATTGAGCTGCACCTGCAGATCGATCGGGTCACTCGCCGCCTCATTTTCACACGAGGCGACATCAGGGTCGGCGACCGTTTGCTGGCGCGTTCGACCGCAATCTACAAAAACAATGACAGGACGAGGTTTAAACCATCATGACACAGAAATTTGAAGACATTCTCTATGAGGTCCGCGGCCGCGCCGCCTGGATCATTATCAATCGACCAAAACTATACAATGCCTTCCGGGCACAAACGATCGAGGAGATGATCAGTGCCTTTAAGCTTGCTGCCGACGACCGCAATGTAGCGAGCGTGGTCCTGACAGGTGCGGGCGACAAGGCCTTCTGCACCGGCGGCGATCAGTCGGCGCACGAAGGCCAGTATGACGGCCGCGGTATCGTGGGGCTTCCCATTGACGAACTTCAATCCTTCATCCGCGACATTCCGAAGCCGGTCATCGCGCGCATCAATGGATTTGCCATCGGGGGCGGAAATGTTTTCGCGACCCTGTGTGACCTTTCGATCATGTCGGACACAGCAAAACTGGGGCAGGTCGGACCCAAGGTGGGATCAGTCGATGCTGGTTGGGGTACTGCGCTTCTTGCTCGCCATGTTGGCGACAAGAAGGCCCGGGAGATCTGGTATCTGAACCTGCAATATACGGCGGAGGAGGCCCTTGAAATGGGCCTTGTCAACAAGGTTGTGCCCGCTGACAAACTCGATGAAGCTGTCGATGAATGGACGGAAATCATCGGGCAGCGCTCGCCAACTGCCATCGCGCTTGCCAAGCGCAGTTTCAATGCCGACAGCGATAACATTCGCGGCATCTCGATGCTGGCACTGAACGCGGTCAAGCTTTTCTATGACACCGAGGAATCAAAGGAAGGCGTTCGGGCATTCACCGAAAAGCGGGCGCCCGATTTCCACGCCTTCGTCAAATAGAGGAAAGCTGAAGCGAGGCTTTCAATCATGTCTGGACCACTCCGACTCGAGCGAGGAGGCCTCGCTTCCGTCCTGCCGGCCGAATCGCACATTTTTGTTTCGGCCTGCTCGGCGGAAAGTGATCTGTTCGAAGACGAAATAGAGGCTGCAGGCGACGTCAGAAAGAATATTTCTGTATCAGGTGTATTCGTGCCCGGACTGAACTCGCAAGCATGGGCAGGTGCTGGACGAGTTATCACTTTCTTCCAGACGCCGGAACTCAAGCGAAGGCACGATCAAACGCGCTTCCTTCCCCTGTGCTACCAGGATATCACCCGGTGGTACGAGCAAAACCCGCCGGATGTGGTCATGTTGATGGTGGCGCCGCCCGATCAGAGCGGGATGTGCAGTCTCGGTGTTGATTGCGGCTTTGGGGGAGACCTCTGGCGCCGGGCAAAAATTCGCATTGCACAGATCAACCCCAGCATGCCGAGGACGGCGGGCGATGCGGGGATCCCGTTTAACGAACTGACAGCCTACTATGATGTCGCGCAGGATTTACGCACGCTCGACCCTGCGCCCGGCGATGCAGCCTCTCTACGAATTGCCGGTCTGGCCGCCTCCTATATCGGAGATGGCGCCTGCCTCCAGACGGGTCTCGGCAAATTGCCCGATACGATTCTGGACACCTTGCATGATCGGAAAAATCTCAGGTTGCACTCCGGTCTGGCCGGGGACGGAGCGTTGCGGTTGGTTCGATCAGGGGCCATGGCTGAGGGCGCGCCGGCACTCGTGGGTTGCGCCATTGGCAGTTCCGACCTGTATGCGGGTGCCACCAGTCCGCAATTCCAGTTTCGGCCAGTATCAGTCACACATGATGTGGCGCGTCTGGCACAGATCTCCGGACTCGTGACGATAAATTCAGTCATGAGCGTTGACCTGTTTGGACAGGGATTTGCCGAGGCGTCATCGCGGGGCTTCCTGTCCGGGCCAGGCGGTGCCACCGATTTTGCGAGAGGCGCGCGGCAAAGCGCTGACGGCGTGCGTTTGATTGTCTTGCCATCGAGCGCCGGAGAGGCCAGCCGGATTGTCGCGCCGGGCGGAGGGGTCGGCCCGGTTTCGCTCAGCCGGTTCGATATCGATGTCGTCATCACCGAGCATGGCGCTGCGGACTTGCGAAGCAAGGATCATCACCAGCGCGCACGGACCTTGATCGACATCGCCGCCCCACAGCACCGGGAAGAACTTGATCGCGCCTGGGCGCAGATCGCAGTGAAAATTTAAGGGAGATAAGAATTGGCAAGCCGGAAAACCATTATCAGTTGTGCTGTGACAGGATCGATACATACGCCGTCCATGTCGCCGCACCTTCCTGTCACCGCAGACGAGATTGCACAAAGCGCACTAGGCGCCGCTGAAGCCGGCGCCGCAATTGTTCATTTGCATGCGCGTGATCCAAAGGACGGACGTCCTGTCCATACGCCTGAGGATTTCACCCTATTTCTGAAGGTGATCAAACAGAGCAGCGATGTGGTCGTCAATCTCACGACTGGGGCCTCGCCCTACATGCCGGTCGAATACCGGGTCAAACCGGCCGAGACCTGGCAACCCGAAGTCGCGAGCCTGAACATGGGCAGCATGAATTTTGGCCTGTTTCCAATGTTGCAGCGCTACAAGGCTTTCGAGCATGACTGGGAGCCGGAAATGCTCGAGAACAGCCACGATCTCGTCTTCCGAAACAGTTTTAAGGACATCCGGTATGCCCTTGATACGCTGAACAAGACCGGCACGCGTTATGAGTTCGAGTGCTATGACACAAGTCACCTCTACAATCTGCATTATTTCTGGCGCGAAGGGCTCGTTCAGGCCCCCCTGTTTATCCAGACATGTTTTGGTCTGTTAGGGGGAATTGGTGCGCATGCGGAGGATGTAATGCACATGAAGCGGACAGCAGATCGTCTGTTCGGAAATAATTACCAATGGTCCGTGCTGGCTGCCGGTTCAAACCAGATGCCGGTGGCGGCAATGGCTGCCAGCATGGGTGGTCATGTCCGGGTCGGGCTTGAGGACTCGCTCTGGATTTCCCGGGGAGAGCTCGCAGTAACCAATGCGGCCCAGGTCGAGAAAGTCCGGCAGATCATCGAGGGGTTGGGCGGCGAAATTGCGACACCCGACGAGGCCCGTGCCATCCTGTCCCTGAAGGGAGGCGACAAGGTTGGCTTCTGACCAGCTCCATCTTGGAATTGCGGATATATTTTCCCGCGTGCCACCCGACCGTGATGCCTTGATCCATGACGGTGAGCGCTGGAGCTTCGGCGAACTGCAAGCCGAAGCCACCCGATTTGCGGCCGGGATGGCATCACGTGGCGTCGGACATGGCGACTTTGTCGCGTTCGCACTGCCAAACGGACCGCAATTCTTCGCGCTCGCCTTCGGGATCTATATGTGTGGGGCGATACCAGCCCCATTATCGGCAATGCTGGCCTCGGGTGAACGCGATGCGATCCTTGACTTGCTCAAACCTGCCATTTTCGTATCGGATGAAACCCTTGAGGACATGGTATCCTGCAAAAGCCCGCTGCCATCAGGACAGGTGTCTCCATCCTGGAAAGCCTGTACCAGCGGCGGTAGCACCGGTCGCCCCAAGGTTATTGTCGATGCGCGCCCGGCGGCATTTCCCGCCACAACGGAATTTGTCGATATCCCCGCCAATGGCCGCGTCATCATTCCGGGTCCGCTCTACCATAATGCGCCTTTTGCCTGTGCGATCTTTGCGCTGTGGCGCGGTAGTTGTGTGGTCACGCTCCCGAAGTTCGACGCACTGGAAACACTTCGTCTCATCGAGGCCGAACGCGTGGAATGGGCATTGATGGTGCCGACCATGATGGGACGAATTCTGGCCCTGCCCGGCAAGGAACGAAACCAGTTTGATCTGACCACCTGGTCCAAGGTTGTCCATACCGCCGCGCCAATGCCGGAATGGCAGAAGCGGGCCTGGATCGAGTGGATGCAACCGGAGCACATTTGGGAAGTGTATGGATCAACGGAGGGTATTATCCGCTGCTTTATCGGCGGGCAGGAATGGCTTGAGCGCCCGGGGTCTGTGGGGCGGCCGATCGGCGGCGTCGAACTGCGCGTTCTTGGCGATGCAGGCCAGGATTTGCCACCCGGCGCGACAGGAGAAATCTACGCACTTCCGCCGGGTGGCGGCGGCTCGACCTACAGATATATCGGCGCAGATTCAAAGCGGATCGATGGAGGTTGGGAGAGTGTCGGGGATGCAGGCTGGATTGACGCGGATGGCTATCTCTTTCTTGCCGACCGTATCGACGATCTCATCATTTCAGGCGGCGTGAATGTCTGGCCCGCCGAGGTGGAGGCCGCGCTCCTGCGTCATCCCCGAATCCGCAGTTGCGCGGTGTACGGCAAGCGTGACGAGGATATGGGCACGATTGTCCATGCGGTTGTCGAGACCGACGAGGGCCTTTCGCTCGATGATGTCAGAGCCTTTCTCGGTGATCATCTCGCCCGTCCGAAGCATCCCAGGTCGCTGGAGGTGCAGGACACGCCCGTCAGAGACGATGCAGGCAAATTCCGCAAACCCAAGCTTGGCAGGACAAGAACATGACAGAGCCCGTTCCGGTACTGACCCAATTTCGCATCGAGGCCGGCAGCTCCGGTCTGATCCATCTGATTTTTGACTGTCCGGACCGGACAATGAACGTCTTTTCCAACAAGGCGATTCACGAGCTCGGAGAAATCTCGTCCTGGCTCCAGGATGCTGATGTGAAAGGGGTCGTCATTCGGTCGGGAAAAGCCAGCGGGTTCTGTGCTGGGGCGGATCTCACCGAGTTGGGCGTCGCCTATGAAATGATTGTCGCGACCCGGCCTGCCGACAGGTTCGATGTCGCCTACAACCATTTTTTTCCGTTGAGCCATGCGATCCGCCGACTGGAAACGGCCGGCAAGCCGATTGCTGCGGCCATCGCGGGTGTGGCGCTCGGGGGAGGCTGTGAGCTCGCGCTTGGCGCGCACTACCGGGTTCTGGCCGACGCGCCTCGCGCCGTGCTGGGCTTGCCGGAATGCCAGGTTGGTCTCCTTCCGGGAGCTGGGGGGACGCAGCGCATGCCCCGGCTTGTCGGCGTCGAGGCCGGTCTGGACGTCCTGCTGAAGGGGCGTACCTATTGCGGGGAAGAGGCCTTGAGTGCCGGACTGGTAGGCAAGATCGTTCCCTTGGGCGAGGAAGTCCATGCGGCGGAAGCCTGGCTTCTGTCCGGGGATGCCCATGCGGTCCAGCCCTGGGACAAACCAGGCGTTTTGCCGCATCGTCATGAGGAGATCGCCAGCACGATTGCAACGCACAGGCACCGGGAACTTGCCCGCATGCTGGGGCATGAGCCAGCGCCCCTGGCCATCCTCGACTGTGTCGAACTGGGTATGCTGCAGCCGCTAGACGGCGCCATCCGGTCAGAGATGTCCGTATTCGCCAAACTCATCCAGCGCCCTGAGCCCCGCAACATGATCCGTACCCTGTTTCTCGGCAAGCAAGCCTATGAGAAGGCGACGCGGGCTGGAGCCGTTCCGCACAAGGTGGAAGCGGCGGCGAACCAGATTGCCACACTGGTAAAAGATGCGACCCAGAAGTGCCCGGCTCTGGCAAAAGCGGGTTTCGGCGAACATGCTCAAGGTCCGGTCCAGACACGGGCTGCAGATGAGCTTTGGGCAAGCGTCAATCCGGACACCCGGGCCTGCCTGGCAGAGCTCGGCACGCGGATTGTGCCACTCATCGCGGATTTCGCCGCCGACGAGCAGCTCCAGCTTGATCATCTCATCGTGCGTCAGGGTCTCGTTCCGGCTTACCTCGGGGGCGCGAGCGGTATTGTTGCGCTCAACTTGACGCCTATGTAGCTTGCGTACTCTCAGAGGCGAATAGGCCGAACACCGAACTCTCCATAGAGTGTAAAAAAAAGGGGCGCCCATCGGGCGCCCCACTAAAGTTTCTGGAGGAAACTGCCTAGAATTCCATGCTCAGAGTGGCCCCGAATGTAGCAGGCCTTCCTGCAATTCTGGACGCTGTATCTGAACCTGGGATCACCGTCGGGTAGTAGTATTCATCAGTGACATTCTTGCCCCAGACAGTGAACATCCAGTTGCCGCCATCATAACCTGCTCGAAGGTCCAGCAGGGCATAATCTTCGATCTTGAAAATGAATGGTGTCAGGGCGCTGTCAGGTGGCGTATTGGGGTAGACAATTGTGCTGCCGCCGAAGGCCGCATCTGAGTCTGATTGTCCGTGATATGTGGCCCCAAAGAACAGGTCTCCGTTGTTCAGGGGAACGCGGTAGTCGGCGTTCAATGAATAACTGAGCTCCGGCGTAAAGGGCAGGGGTTCGCCCGAGAAGTCCGTGACCTCGGCGGCGGTTGTCGCGATTACACTATAACCGGTATACTCATCCACTTCGGAATCCAGATAGGTCACTGCGCCTGACAAGGTCAGCCCGTCTGTTGGTCTGAGGGTGAGCTCCGCTTCAACGCCGGTAAGATGCGATTCAGGCACATTTACGAGAGCATCCAGCGTGGCAAAGACAGGGTCAGGAATCTTGCCCCGGACCTGCTTGTCCTTGTAGTCGTAGAAGAAGGCGGCAGCGTTGAATTGCGCCAGACCATTGGCCAATGTGGACTTTATACCGGCTTCATAGGCCGTTACTTCTTCCTGGACGACCGGCAAGAACTGATCCCATGACGCGGCTGCGGGAAGCGATGGGTAGCTGCCCGCCTTGTAGCCTCGGGCTACGAGGCCGTAGAGGAGGGTGTTTTCAGACAGGTCGTAGTCCGCACCGACCCGCCAGGACACATTGTCTTCAGATAGGGTGTTGGTGAATATCTCGTTGGGTACACCATCGAAGTTCAGGGAGATGCATCCCGGACCTTCCGTGCCGAGAGGTACAAAGGGCGTCCCCCCACCCAGTAGCCCGCCAAGCCCGTTGAGGACGGTATTGGTCAAACCCCCATCTGCGTCTTGAATACAGTGTGAGGCCTCTATCTCGGTGTCGGTAAAACGGGCGCTCGCTTTCACGTCCAGTCTGTCCGTCAGGCTGTATTCGACGTTACCGAATATGGCGTATGACGTGATGTCCTGGATGAGCTCGCCTTCAACGGAAAAGAAATCCAGCGTTTGCGGTCGCGAAGAGGTACCATCGCTGAAATTGATGCGCTGATTTTCCTGCGTGCTACTGTCTTCGTAGTTTGCGCCAATCAGCCAGGTGAAATTACCTGATCCGCTGTTAGCGAGGCGAAGTTCCTGGACGAAGGACTGGATCGTACCATCGGCCTTGATCAGGTCGGTGCCCGAGAGAGCCATGCCATCCCTGTCAATGACCTGTTCCTGCGTATAATCGCTATACGCGGTAATCGACGTCACGGTCAGATCTGGAGAAAGGTCAAATTCTCCGCGAAGAGAGGACTGGAAGAATTTCCTGTCCGCTTCGGGCTGCGCGATCTCGGACCAGTCGGCTGCCTCATTGTCTTCAACGGTAAAGGGTTGCGCATCCAGTAAGGCTGTGTTCGGAGCACTCGGAGTTTTCGCCCGAACGGCTACATGCTGCTGAGCCAGCGGATCTGACTGGTCCTGCCATCCGTTCAGGTTCAGCAGAAAGCGGACATTCTCGGAGTGGTCGTACGAGAGCAGGAACCGGCCGGCCGTGTAGCTGACAGAGCCGTTCTCGTCTGTCCGCGACGCGCTTTCCTGCCAGTCGTCGGACGTCTTGGTGTCAAACGCGAAGCGTGCGCTCACCTTGTCGTTGAGCGGACCACTTACTGCGCCGCTGGCTTCGAATGTGTCAAAGCTGCCATAGCCGATTTTGAATCGCGATTCTGCGTCGTCCGTCGGCTTGTTAGCGATAAAGTTGATCGCACCGCCTGTCGAGTTCTGACCAAAGAGCGTGCCTTGCGGTCCCTTCAGAACTTCAACACGTTCAGAATCGTATGCGGCATGGGCTGCGAGTACCGGAAATACAAGCGGCACTTCATCCGCATAGACGCTGACAGCCGGATACACGCCGAGGGAGCTTTCATTGAAGCCTACGCCGCGAAGCGTGAATATGGGGGTATTGGTATCACTTGGCGAATACACAAGGCCAGGCACCGCGGTTGCAAAGTCTTCGAGTGTATCGAGTCTTCTGGCTTCGAGCTCTGCGCCCGAAAACGCGGAAATCGACAGGCCAACATCATTGATATCTTCTGACCGCTTATTTGCAGTTACGGTGACAGTGTCCAGCCGCCTGTCAGCGGTTGTTTCATCGTCTGGTTCCACAGTGGCCTGAGCCCAGCTACACGGGGCAGCCAATGCCACTAGAATTGCAGCGGCAGAGACAGTTGAGCAATAGCGTCCTACTTTCATTGTTTCCTCCCCTGTCAGAACCCACGTGACGATGCGAATCTGACAATTGGTTTAAAAGAACTCGGATTAGCTTTGTTTTTCTTCCGAGCTCCTAGAAAGTAAACTACCTTACAAAAAAAGTGAAGCAAAATACGAATGTGCAGTTTTAGGATAGTGTTGCTGTGGCTCAAAAGTCACTCTAGAGCATGCCAGGTCTGCGATGTCGTGCGACGATAGCCTGTGCGGGCCGTGCCTAGAGAATCGCCATAATTGGTATGCCGATTTACAAAAAAGTGCCACACTACGACTAATCTGCGCAAAGAATCTTATGATTACAGGGGCGATGGTGGGGCTAGCGCACCTTCGATCCATTTGAGCAGGTCACTGCATACGTCCGCACGGTTGGTCTCATTGAGCACTTCGTGGCGTGCGCCTTCGTAAAGCCGGGACTGTATATTCAGCCCGGCTTGCCGGTATCGCTCGACCAGTAGGTGCCATGCGTTCAGCTTGCCAGCCAACGGATCGTCACTGCCCGAGAACAAGTAGATCGGAAGGCTTGGCGAAATTGCCGAAAAATTCCCGGGATCTGCCATACGCGCTGCATTGGCAAACAACGAGCCGAATGAAGCGGGCGTAAGTTCAAATCCGCAAAGCGGATCATCCGTGTATAGATCAACTTGCGTTTCGTCCCTGCTTAACCAGTCGAACGGTGTGCGGGCAGGCTGAAAGGGAGAATTCAAAAGTCCGAGAATATCCGGATCCGATATCCCTGCCGCGACCTGATCGAGGGCCGCTGAACCTGACAGTGCCACAGCATCCACTTTCTCGGCGTAATCAAGCAAGAGGAGCTGGGCAGCAAAAGAGCCCATACTATGTCCCAGCAGGATGATAGGGATATCATCGTGCTCAGTTCGAATGCGGTCAATCAACACAACGAGGTCATTAACGACAGCTGCGAATCCACCCGACCCGAATTCTCCGAGCTCGGTATGTTTCGCAGTCCGTCCGTGCCCCCTGTGGTCGGGTGCGTATATGTCAATACCCGCCTTCAGGAGTGGCTGGAGGGGTTCTTCGTACCGTTTGGCATGCTCACCCATCCCGTGCGCCACGACGCAGATAGCGCGAGGCGGACGGGATGCGCTCCAATGGTAGGCTGAAATTGGAAGCCCATCCCCGCCCGGGAACTCAATCTGTGTTTCTTGAGCGGTCATCCTTCAGAACCTCGCTATGAGTTCAATTCCGTATCGACGCGGATATGGAACGGTTGCAAACCGTGTCTGCGTACTGGGGTCGATCTGTACACCCGCATCCTTGTCATTATCGGTCAGGTTCTTGCCATAAACGGCTACTTCATAATTTCCAGAAGGTGCACGCCAGGCGATACGCGCCCCTGCATCTACGAAGGAGCTGACTTCGAAGATCGGCGCGTTGGTAGGCGAGTAGTATTGTGAGCCTGCGCCGCTGTAATTGGCATGAAGGACCAACTCGCCTCTGCCTGACATATCGTGAACATAGTCTGCAGCCAGATTAAATGTGTAGGGCGGTGCTTCGATCAATTCGTTGCCGGACAGGTCTGCTCCGTTGAGTGTCAGCTCTTCATATTCGGAATCGAGCAGGCCCGCGCCGGCTGTCAAAGAGAATGTCTCGGTCGGTCGCCAAACAGTTTCCACTTCCAGTCCCGAAACCCGTGAGCGTCCAGCATTGACCAGTTGCTGAGTTCCGATACCGACAACATTCAGGAACTGCTGGTTCTTGAAATTGTACTGGAATACCGATGCATTGAAGATCAGCTGGTTGTCGAAGAGTTCGGATTTCAGGCCAATTTCGTAGGCATCGAGCTTTTCAGGCTCAGCGGCGTTGAGATCGGCCGGATTTGTCAGGGCACCCCCATTTATGGCGCTGCTCCTGTAGCCTCGTGCATATTGCCCGTAGAGCATGATGTTCGAGGCAACTTCGAATTGAAGACCGATCCGGCCGGTTGGCTCACCATCGTCATAGCGCACGACCGGTTGTTGCGGAATGATGGGGTCAACCATGAAACCGGTCAGTTTCCCCTTGTCCTGCGTGTAGCGTACACCGCCATAGACCGAGAGTGTGTCTGTCAGGTCATATGATCCATCAGCGTAGATGGCGTAGGACTGGCGCAGCTGATCATAACTCTGCGTCAGGACAGGAAATGCCGGCGGGCCGCCAAACAAGCGGTAGACCGTGTTGATGGAGATATCGTCACTCTGGTGGTAGAGGCCCGCAATCCACTGAAACCGGGTATCGCCGTTGCTCGACAGGCGTAGATCCTGACTGAATTCCTCAGTTTCCGAGGCAAAGTCAATGTGCAGCAGATCCACGATTGAACCGTCGCCATCCACGAGATTGAGAAACCGTCCATCCACATATGACGTGATCGATGTCAGGGTAGCAAATCCGAAATCCTTGTTGAGTGTGAGATAGGCGCCGGACCCTCTGACTTCGATATCGCCTGACCTGTCCGTGGCAACCTGATCCCTGCCGAGCGGCGCGCCGGTAAAGGGGTTCATGCGCGGATTGACACCGAAGGCATTTACGCCTCCTGCCCCAGTGCCCTGATTAATCGGACCGATCGCTCGCGCATTATTGTCGACGACAAAACCGCGCAGGGTCGCATCGAAGCCGTCATTATTCTTGTAGGCTATGGTCAGCCGACCGCTGGCGCGATCAATATTGGATAGATCCCGGCCGTTTGGGTTCACGTTCTCGATATACCCATCTGAATGTGCGAAATTGAACGCGCCCCGAACCGACAGCGTATCCTCCACAAGGGGGAGTTCAGCTGCGCCTTGTGCTTCGGTGTAGCCGAAGGATCCAAACCCGGCCTTGATTTCGGCCTCGGGTTCGAATGTGGGGCGTTTGGAAACAAAATTGATCGCGCCCGCAGTGGTATTCTTTCCAAAGAGCGTTCCCTGGGGCCCACGGAGAACCTCAACCCGTTCAAGATCGTAGAGCTGCGCGCCGCCGAGAAATGAGGCCCCTATATAGACTTCATCGAAAAAGATGCCGGTCGGCGAGATCGCATTCAGATTGAACTCGGGGGTCGAGATTCCGCGAATGACGAATTTTGGCTGCGATTCATCGCCCAAGAGCGAAACACGCATGTTCGGTGTCTGGCGGGCGATTTCCGTTCCGGTGTCGATCCTGGAGTTTTCCAGAGACTCCGGTGTGAAGGCGGTGACGGAGACAGGCACGTCCTGAACGCTCTGCTCGCGTTTCTGGGCGGTGACCACGACGGTATCGAAGGTCCTTGTATCACTGGAGTCGTCGTTTGAACCGTTTGTATCGTCCGGCAGGCCGGCCTGGGCGTGGCATTGCAATGTAATCAGGGACGAGGTCCCAAGCAGCAAGCATGCTGCCAGCGTTCTGGTTTTCATTCTCATTTCCTCCCTCAGGAAAATTCCGGCCGGTATGTCGGTTACGTGCCGATCTGGTGGCCTGTTGTTTATGGCAGTTCCGGGACAGGACGTTTCTGCCGACGGGTCGTGTCTTTCTGTGCGGGCGTTCGTATCCTGCCATTTCAAGATGTGAGATGGATTTCGGTTTCCCACTCGCGGCACCTGTCGCGCAGCGGTGCTGGAACTGAGTCGGTGAAGATGGCGTCGAGCTCCGACAGTGATGCGATCCGGACCGGGGCGTGGCGTTGAAACTTTGAGCTGTCGGCCACCAGAAAAGCGCGGCGGGATTGCTGAAGGATGGCCCGGCTGAGCCGCACTTCCTGAAGGTCGTAGTCAAGTAGTTCGCCGTCTTCATCGATGGCGGATGTGCCAATGACGGCAAAGTCTACTTTGAACTGGGAGATTGTCTGCGCCGCAAGATCACCCACGAGACCGCCATCAGAATTTCTGAGCATGCCGCCCGTAAGAATCACTTTGCAGTGAGGGTTGTCTGACAGTGTACGGGCGATGTTGATGTTGTTCGTAATTGCCGTGATGTTCCGATGATCCAGCAATTGCCGCGCGACCGCTTCCGTGGTCGTTCCGATGTTGAGAAATATCGAGGAATTGTCGGGTATCCTGCTGGCGCAGAGTTGCGCAATTGCCTGTTTCGAGTCGGCGTGAGCCACAATGCGCTCACGATACCCGATATTTGACGCACCCGCCGGAATGATGGCCCCTCCATGAACGCGGTCTAATTTACCTTCGTCTGCCAGCATACTGAGGTCACGACGGATGGTTTGTGTCGTGACCCCGAACTGAGATGCCAGTTGGTCAACCGCCACGCCGCCCTCGCGGCGTGCAATACCGAGAATTTCGAGCTTTCTGAGTGATTGGGTCATCCCAAACGGCTCCATTCGAACCAACAAAACCGAACAATAGTGTACCAGTTGCTTAATAAAAAATCTTGCAAACCCCTATGATATATATCGACTGAAACGAAAGCAAACGAAAAAAATCGAACATTAGAAAACATCTTTACAAATCAAGGGATCGGGTTTGCCGACATCAGCCTACATCCGGAAAATCCCGTACCGTGGGCTGGGAATCGGTGCATTCAGCGCAGCAGCAAGAGCGATTCCCAAGGCATTGCGCGTGTCGAGAGGGTCGATCAGGCCATCGTCCCAAAGTTCCGACGTGGCATACCAAGCGCTGGATGTGCGTTCGTAATCGGCGAAAATAGGTGCGCGAAGCTGCTCTGTTTCCGTCTCGGTCAGGGTGCTTCCTTCTCGCTCAAGCTGTTTCATCTTGATTGCCGTCAATACATTGGCTGCCTGAGCCGCGCCCATGACACCGGTTTGAGATCGTGGCCACGAGAACATGAACCTTGGATCAAACGCTCTTCCGTTCATTCCGTAAGTGCCAGCACCAAAAGATGCCCCGCAATTGACGCTTAGCTTGGGGACTGATGCACCGGCCACGGCCATGATCATTTTGGCTCCATCCTTGGTGATGCCCCCACGTTCATAGTCTCTGCCGACCATGAAGCCGGTGATGTTCTGGAGGAAGACGAGCGGGGTCTGGTTCTTGTCGCACAACTGGATGAAATGGGCTGCCTTGAGGGCACTGTCTGAAAACAGCACGCCATTATTGGCCAGAATGCCAACCTGAATTCCGAAAATGCGTGCAAATCCGCAAATCAGCGTGGTTCCGTAGTCGGGTTGGTAGTCATGAAATCGGCTGCCATCCACAATCCTCGCAATGACTTCCTTCATATCGAATTGCACACGGGAGTCTTTTGGCAGGATCGCGTAAAGATCGCGCGACGGGTACGCCGGATCTTCTGGCCGCTCGGGTGACTGTCCGTACTTATGCGGCGTTCGCCACTGAGCGACCGTGTCCCGCGCAAGCGCTATGCCCTGAAGCTCGGAGCCAGCGTAGCGGTCAGCGACTCCCGACACGGATGTGTGCATCCGAGCCCCACCCAATTCATCTGCGCTAACATCTTCTCCCGTCGCAGCCTTGACGAGCGGCGGACCGCCAAGAAAGATCGCGCCCGTTCCTTCAACAATAATTGAGTAGTCGCTCAGCGCAGGTATGTAGGCTCCACCCGCCGTGCAATGTCCCATGACGAGCGCCAGTTGCGGCACACCCAGTTTGGACAGGATGCTTTGATTCCTGAAAATCCGCCCGGCACCATACCGGTCTGCAAAGAATTCATGCTGAAGGGGCAGGTAACCGCCTGCGCTGTCGCACATGTGAATGACCGGCAGGCGATTATCGATCGCGATTTCAAGCGCGCGAACGATCTTTTTTACAGAGAGGGGGTACCAGGCTCCACCTTTGACCGTCGAGTCGTCTGCCCGGATCAGGACTTCCCTGCCGGATACGATGCCAATGCCGACGAGTTGTCCGGCAGAGGGCGCGTCATCACCATAGTCTGCCTCACAAGCAGCCAGGGTCGATAGCTCAAGAAAGGGTGTGCCGGGGTCGAGCAGATGTTCCAGGCGCTGTCGCGTGGGCATCTTTCCCTGTCGTTCAATTCTGTCGAGATCTCTCTTGGGCCGATGATGGCGGGCGCTCTGCTGGCGGTCGTGAAGTTGTTTCGCCAGCAGTTCATTATGCTCCACATTCTCAAGACTGGAGGGCTCGCTCATGTTCAAGGAAGTCGGGATACGCAGCATATCAGTCAGCCGGCTGTAGCGTGACCAGCACCGCATCACGGTCAAACGAGGATCCTGGCAGCGAACGGATTTCATCAACAACGCCGTCGCGCGGCGCCTTGAGCGAGGTTTCCAATTTCATGCTTTCGATGACAATGATGATTTGTCCCTGAGCGATTGCGTCACCTGGGCTAGCGAGCACCGAGATGACCGTTCCTGGCATCGGCGCTGCGATGACATCATGAGAAGACGTGGCGTCAGACTGGGAAAATTGTTGGAGGGGAGACACATACTCTACTTCGAAATGCTGTCCGTCCATATGGATAAAAATTGTATCCAGATGGCGGGCGGCGACATAATTCAAGGTTCGATCAGCCAGACGGATCGAACCCTCGCCTGCTAACTGAAAAGACATCTGGGCCCCTTGGCTGGTTAGGAAATATGACAGCTCGTCCGAACTCGGGTTTCTGCTGACGGTGAACTCCAGGAGATCATCGGCGATCTTGACGGCATGTTTCATCAATTCCTCCAATCGCCGATAGTGGCGTGGAGGATTGGCACACGGTCGGCCGCATCCAGAACTTCGCGAATGTTGGCTGCGGCACAGGCCAATACGGCCGTCAGATCGCCCCGACGTTTATCGGTGTCACCGTGCGTCAAAGCGGACTTTTCCTGAATTGTGCCAGTATGAAAATTGCCACTGGCGACATCTTCATCGCGCAGAAGATCTGACAAGTAACCGATGTTAGTTCGGCAGCCGAGAATCACAAACTCCGACAGGGCTATAAGTGCGCGCTCGATGGCTTGCTCGCGAGTATTTGCGTGGACGATCAGCTTTGCTATCATTGGATCGAATGCGGCGGTGATGGCACCGCCTGCGATCACGCCTGAATCAATCCGGATGCCTTCGCCTGTAGGGGAGCGCATTACCAGCAACGGTCCCGTCGTTGGCATGAAATTCTGTTCCGGATCTTCTGCATATATGCGCAATTCGATGGAGTGTCCGGTCAAGGAGACATCGGTCTGATCGAACCGTAGGGGCTCACCCATAGCGATTCTGATCTGCTCTTCGACAAGATCGATACCCGTGACCGCTTCGGTCACAGGGTGTTCTACCTGGATACGGGTGTTCATTTCCAGAAAAAAGAATTCCCCATTGCCGTATATGAATTCAATCGTACCGGCTCCCTCATAACTGGCTGCTTGCGCGATGCCGGCGGCAACCCGGCATATCTCCTCGCGCTCGGTGGCGCTCAAAGCAGGGGAGGGTGCCTCTTCAACGACTTTCTGGAAGCGGCGCTGCAGTGAACACTCTCGTTCGAAGAGGTGGAGGACTTTGCCATGCGCGTCGCCGAGAATTTGAACCTCGATATGACGTGGATTCTCGATGTATCGTTCAACGTAAAGCCTGCCATCGCCAAAATAGCGCTCACCCTCGCGCCTGGCAGTCGCTATCTCGACCGAGAGCGCATCAAGGTCACGCACAATACGCATCCCCTTGCCGCCGCCGCCCGCAGAAGGCTTTATGAGGAGCGGTGCGCCAATTGCCCGGGCGCGTTCTTCGAAAGTACCGGGATCATGATCCTCTATTGCAGAGGGGGCGACGGGAAATCCGCTCTTTTCGACGAAAGTTCGTGCACGGATCTTATCACCCATCAGTGCGATGGTTTCAGGCCGTGGTCCAATAAAGATCAATCCGGCGTCCCGGCAGGCTGATGCAAACGCCGCATTCTCGGAGAGAAACCCATAGCCCGGGTGAACAGCATCGGCGCCAGTCTTGATTGCGGCCTCGATAATCTGCTGGCCGTCCAGATATGCAGCAACTGGTGTATCGCCGGTTAGCTCGAAAATTTGACCAGCTTGCCTGACTGCAATGGTGCCCGCATCGATGCGATGGTAGACTGCCACGGATCCGAAGCCCATCATGTTAAGCGTCTTGAGAATCCGGGCAGCGATTTCACCGCGATTGGCAATGAGCACTTTCATGTTCTTGCGCCTGCGCCCAGGTAACTCCGGCGTAGTGCCGTCTTGTACAATTTGCCGTTGTCCATGCGCGGGAGAGTCTCGACGAAGTCGAATACTCTGGGTGTTTTTATCGGCGACAGCCTGGCACGGCAGTATTCTCGAAGCTTCTCTTCAAGTTGGCTGTGATCGACTTCACATAGCCGTTCCGGCTGAACCACCGCCCAGATCGCCTCGCCGAATTCCTCGTCGGATAAACCGAATACTGCAACATCCCTGACCTGCGGGTGCATGATCAGTGCGTCCTCGATTTCCTTCGGGTACACATTGACGCCGCCGGTAATGATCATAAAATCCTTGCGGTCGGACAGAAACAGGTATCCGTCTTCATCCAGCCAGCCCATGTCGCCGAGCGTGAACCAGCCGTTCGGGAGGGTCGCCGCCGCCGTCTTTTGCGGGTCATTGTGATAGGTGACCTGAGGACCATCCGAGAAGTAGATGTGGCCGGTTTCGCCGGGAAGGAGTTCCTTGCCCTCTTCATCGACGATGTGCACCACACCGAGCACGGCGCGCCCGACAGAGCCGGGACGTTGCAGCCATTCTTCGGAGGTAATTGCGGTTAGACCAACCGCCTCTGACCCGGCATAGAATTCATGAATGATGGGACCCCACCAGTCGATCATCTGCTGTTTGAGTTCCGGAGGGCATGGCGCCGCAGCATGGATTGCGACCTGATGGCTGGACAGGTCGTACCCCTGCTTGACCTCTTCCGGCAATCTGCTCAATCGATGTAACATGGTCGGTACCCACTGGCTGTGAGTGACGCTGAAATCCCCGATGGCAGCGAGCGACCGCGCGGCATCGAATTTTGAGAGAATCACATTGGTTCCGCCGAAGCGGTGAACGGCCATGCTGAATTTCAGCGGCGAGCCGTGATAGAGCGGTGCAGGTGTGAGGTAGATTGTCTTGTCAGAGAAGCCGTAAAGTTTCTCGAAAAGCTTTGACAGAGGATCTGCGTCGTCTCGCTTTTTTTCCAGACTGGGTAGAATGCCCTTGGGCTGCCCGGTTGTGCCTGATGAGTAGAGCATATCTGCCCCGATGGCGGAATCGCCGGCTGATTGCATGGGGCTAGCAGCGGCGACCGCATCATCCAGCGCTTCGAAAGGAGACGCCGCTGCACGCGTCATGAACCATCGCGCAGTCGCAGGTCCGGTTACATCGCGGGCTTGCAAGACAACGTCTTGAAATACTGGCTCGGCAATCACGCACTGCGCGCCGCTATCCAGTATTATGTGCGCAACTTCTTCCGCCTTCAGATGGGTGCTGATGGGGGTGAAATAGAGACCCGCGAGCCACGCACCCCAGCATATAGGGTGAAACTCCAGCCCGTTTTTCAGCATGAATGCAATATGATCGCCACGATCCAGGCCCGACGCGCGCAAAACAGTCGCGATACGTGCAGCCCGGTCTGCAAGCTGGGTGTAGCTCATGCGTTCGCCTGTTTCGGCAATGATGGTTGCCGGCTTGTCGGGCGATGTTCCTGCAATGACAAACGGGTTCATTGGATTGCTCCTGCGTCAATCGACCAGCGGCGGTTGCCGTCATGTAGAATACTGCATAACAGAAACTGTTTACTAAATGCAAGATCGACAAGCGACCTGTTTGCGGCCTGGCCCGGAAGAAATGAGGAGCCAGCTGTACAGAGATCCTGCATTTAATCAGGCGGAATCAGGTTTCCCAGAACCATCCCGCCATCACAGCTGAGAATCGAGCCCGTGACAAAGGATGCTTCATCTGAGCTGAGCCACGCAACAGCCTGGGCAATGTCACGCGTGGTCCCCAGACGTGGCACGGCGAGAGCTTGTCTCACCTCATTTTTGCGTACGGCATCGGGTGCCAGTCTTGTAAATCCTTCCGTGTCAGCAACGGGGCCAGGAGAAATTGCATTGACGCGGATGCCTTCCGGTCCCCACTCCATGGCAAGGCACCTTGTCAACATATCGATGCCGGCTTTTGCGGCACAGACGTGTGATTGCTTTTTCATGGGCCTCTGCGCCTGGGGCGCTGTAATACTGATGATGTTGGCGCCTGGACGGCGAAGCAATGGATAGGCAGCCTTCATGGCGTTGAACGTGCCGATCAGGTCGATTTCGACAATTGTCCGGAATGCATTTGGTGACATCTCGCTTGCTGACGCAAAGAAGTTTCCTGCAGCTCCACAAACCAGTGTATCCAGCGGTCCCCACTCAGCGCCGATCGTCTCAGCCACTTCAGAGAGGCGCTCAGGATCCCTGACATCCGCCGCGTAGGCAAGGACGTCCACGCCGGCATTCGAAAGATCCGCGGCAGCCTTGCCGATGCGCGCCTGGTCACGGCTCAGAATGGCAATGCGTGCTCCGAGACCTCCCATGTGCCGTGCAATACCCAGATTAATACCGCTCGAGGCACCCGTGATCAGAACTGTCTTGCCAGCGTGAGGTCTGCTGTCAGTCATCTGGATCGGATCCGTTCGCTGAAGTGGATTCGAAATAGTCCGGTCGGTCGATCGTCCATAAGTCTCCCCAGCAACTTGCGCCTCCATCCAAGGTCACTGTCTGGCCTGTCATGAAGGCGGACATGTCACTCGCCATAAGGGCGATCATGTGCGCCACATGCCAGGGGCTTCCGAGTGTCCGCATAGGGTTTGCGTCAGGAAATAGGTTTCGCGCCGCTTCCGGGTAAACGTCCAGACCCGCCGTCTCAATGAGGCCGAGGGCAAGACAGTTTGTACGTATACGGTACTCAGCCCATTCAATTGCGAGTGTCCGTGTCAGGTTCTCGATGCCAGCGCGCGCTGAAGAGCTGTGGGCGATGCCCGGCATGCCGCGAGAATTGCTTGCGGTTATGTTGACGATCACACCGGGCTTTGACTGTCGGATCCAGTTTCGAGCAGCGGATTGCATTACGAACCAGGGTCCGGTTAGGTTGTTATCAATGACGGCCCGCCATCCATTTGCAGTAAAGTCCAGAGCCCGCTGGGCGAATTGTCCGCCCGCATTGTTGACGAGGCAATCAATTCCGCCAAACCTTTTGTTGGCCTTGTCCATCAACTGTTCCACAGCGCCCTGGTCACGAATGTCAGCCTGAACTGCGAGCAAAGGCCAGTCACGCTCGGAGAAGGCCGTTTCCAGGGCAGTCAGCTTTTCCGCAGAACGGCCACATGTCACGATTTGGGCATTCAGTTTAGCGAGGAGCCAGGCGGCCGCCTTGCCTATTCCACTTCCCGCACCGGTGACAAGGATTGTGCGACCGGAGAACAGCCCTTCTGCCAGGTGTATGGGGGCACTATCCAGCGCGTGATCGGATAATCCCGAAGTCATCGCGCCAGTATCTCGCCAGCAATTATGAGCTTGCGAATTTCAGTCGTACCCGCTCCGATTTCCATTAGCTTGGTCGCCCGAAACAGCCGATTGATTTCCGATTCCCAGATATAACCGGCACCGCCATGAATCTGTACGGCATTATCAAGGACGCGGTTCAGGGTATTCGCGGCATAGAGGACAGAGGCGGCAGTCTGGGCATGAATTTCTCCTCGCCCCCCTTCGCCATGACCGGTCTCGTCGCAGCGCGCGAGGACCTGGTAGGTGTAGGCGCGCATGGTTTCGATGCAGACATACATCTCGGCGAGGCGAGACTGTATCATCTGGAAACTGGCAATTGGCTGGCCGAATTGCTGCCGGGTGCGTGCATAGTCGACACTGAGGTCAAATGCTCGTTCGCAGATGCCAAGACAAAGGGGCGAGATCATAGCACGCTCGAGATCGAGTCCGCTCATCACGACTTTTACGCCCTCATTCTCACCGCGAAGCCTGTTGCTAGCAGGGACACGCATCCCATCAAAAACCAGTTCTGCGGTCTGGCTCCCCCGCCAGCCCATTTTCTGGAGCTTCTGCGCGACCTTGAATCCCGGAGTATCGGTTTCGACAAGGAAGGCGGAAATCCCTTTGGAGCCTGCATCGGGGTCGGTCTTGGCGTACAACAGGACGACATCGGCGATGGGGCCGTTGGTAATGTAGATCTTGTTTCCGGATATCACATAGTCGTTGCCGTCGCGGATTGCTTTGGTCCGCATCGAGCCGAGCGCGTCGGATCCCGCTCCAGGCTCGGTCAGACCCAAAGCCCCAACCCATTCGCCAGAGCAAAGTTTTGGCAGAAACCGGGCCTTTTGCGCTTCGTCCGCATTGGCAGAGATGTTCGCGATGCATAGGTTTTCATGAACAACCCAGGCGAGCGCGAGGGCGTGGTTCCAGCGCGCGAAGGCCTGCGCCACCAGGCCGGTTGATAGAAAGTCCAGACCCAGGCCACCATGGGTTGGCGGTGCGTTGAGCCCAAGAAATCCGATCCTTGATAATCCGGGCATGAATGTCTCGGGCCACCACTCCTCGGCATCCATCCGATCAGCTAGAGAATGAAGTTCACTCCGCGCATATTTGTCGGCTTGATCAAGTATCGCCTGATGGTCGGGTCCGAGACGACTAGACCATCCGACCGGCATTGGATCGTCAAGACGAGTGTCCATGATTCTGCGCTCCAATCCTGCCTTCGCGATTGTGCATATTGGAAACAATTTATTGAATCAAGTATTTATCTCTTCAAGCATATGCCCCAGAGAATGCCGGAAACTCGAGCGCGAGGTCACTTTTTCGAGGGCAGGGATCTTTCAAATTCGCCGGGTATTGTGACTGGAGGTGGCGCGATCTTGCCTGAAGCTCCCGCCAGCCGAGCTTCACGTACCGATCGCCGAAAGGACAGGGCAAAGAAATCGATCCCCCAAGCCAGCTCATCATTTTCTACATGGGAGATCTGGTTGGACAGGTAGTCGATCGCCGCGCTTGTCATGCTGTCAACGAAGTTCTGCCCCCGCCGTGTGAGCCGTACGACCTTTTCACGACCGGATGCTGGGCTTTCTTCATGATCGATGAAATTCAGCGGAGGCTTTGCAAGCTCGCGCAGGAGTTTGGAAACATTCGAGTTAGAAATTTCGAACCAAGCCGAAAGGCTCGTTTCAATATCCTTGCGCCGCATCCAGCGGTGATCGCCCGCCCGGGAGTGTATCAGCCAAAGGATGGCTGCCTGCTTACGCGAGATCACACCTTGGCACATCACACTCTCCAACTCCATTCCGATCCTGTAGTGGATGGGATAGAAGAACTGGAGTAGTTGCGTCGTAAGCCGTCGATGTTCCAGTGTCTGGTTGTCCGGAGCCTTGCGGGCAGTACCTGTTTTTTTTGGTCTGGTGGTCAATTGCCAATTCCTCTGCTGATGCCGTTTTATACGCAATCGCCATGTTGATAAAAACAATTTACTCAGTAAATAATGTCAGCACTATAGTGTTTGATCGATTGCTGGCCAGTATGAGTACGCGCCAGCACTGCGAGGCAGCGCAGAGCGCGAGCTGTGACGCACGAACTACCAAAGCGAGAACCCGAATGTTGCGGACTGTCAGATTTGAGATTAGCGGATCCATCGGCGAGCTCATCCTGAACCGGCCAAATGTCGGCAACGCCGTTTCGCCCGACCTTGTCGAGGACTTGGCAACGAGTGTCGAGGAGGCCGCCTCGTCGGAAGCGAAAGTCATCCTGGTATGGGCTGAAGGGTCTGATTTTTGCTTTGGTGGGGATATCCGCCACCTTGCCGCGAGTGGCGAGTTGCTTAGCCAGGAACTTGGTTCCATGGCTGAACGGACGCATGCAGCATTGAGCAGGTTGCGTAACCTGGAAATACCTATCGTCTGCGCAGCCCAGGGACATATCGTTGGAGGTGGACTGGGTATCGCGATGTGTTCCGACATCCTGCTGCTGTCTGACTCCGCGCGTCTTTCGACAGGATACTCCCGCCTTGGTCTGAGCTGCGATGCCGGTGTCAGTTATCACCTGACGAGGCTTATTGGTGAAAGACGCGCGCTATCATGGTTGCTGCGGTCGCAGTTTGTAAATGCGCAGAAGGCTTTGGCGCTCGGAATTGCGGAAGAGATATTCCCGGAGAAAGAGTTGCTGTCTCAGGCCCGCGGGGTGGCACGTGAAATATCTTCTGGCGACACGGCGCTCTTTCGGGCGCTACGAATGCTTGTCGCCAAATCTTCGCAGAACAGCTATCAGGAGCACCTTCGCCTGGAGGCTGAAACGATCGTGAAGCTTGCTGCAGCAGATGATGTGGCAGAGCGCCTACAGTCACATCTTGCCGCAGGAAAACGCAATCACGGCAAACCCGACTAAGCACGCCTCCCTACTCAATTCCGAAGTTCGACTGACTCCAAACATCAGGTTGACCGCGCGGCAAGGCCTGCATCGCTAGAAAATGTCTGATAGGTATATGTGAGTCAATTTCAGGAAAGCCATCAGGTGAGCATGGATATAGATACCAATCTGCGATTTGGATTTCTGATCCATGACGTCTCACGTCTACGGCGTATTGTCGTCGACCGGTCATTGAAGCCGCTTGGCATTACCAGATCTCAATGGTGGGTTCTGGCTTTTCTGTCACGGCGTGACGGGATGACACAATCAGCACTGGCGACTGACCTTGACCTCACGCGTGTCGCTATCGGCAATCTGCTGGACCGTATGCAGAGTGCCGGCTTCGTAGAGCGACGAAGTGATCCGAACGACCGGCGCAGCAGGCGGGTCCACCTCACACGGCCAGGACGGCAGATTGTTGCAAAAATCCGTGCCAGCGTGGATCGTCTCGAGCCCGATCTGTTGGCCGGTATCAGCGAAGAACAACTCAATCAGGCCGCAGAGACACTGGTTATTCTGAAGCGAAATCTTCTGCGCCTTGCCAGTCTGCAATCCCTCACGGCTGATGAGAGTGTCATAGCTGACAGCAAGTAAAAAGTCGTTGCTGAAGCGCCAGTGGATAGGCTTAGGACGGAATGCGTCTGGTTCCTGCCAGGGTACTTAGCAGAAGGAGGTTCGAGCCTGCGAAGGCGAAGGGCGCTGATATGTGGGCACGTCCCATTAGAATAGTGTCGAAAGTCTCGATGATGTTTCGTGCAGAGCTGCCAGGCAGGTTTGCACGGGCGGCAGGCGTCCTGGCGCAGCCGAGATAGACAGACCCGCGAGAGTATCGCCGCGCCTGCCATAAACGGGGACGGCTACGCAGTAGAGCCGGTCATCGATTTCGCCCTCATCAAGCGCAAATCCCTGCGCGCGAATTCGCTCAAACTCCTGCAACATCTCGCAGGGGTCGGTGATCGTTCGTGCAGTCAGGCCAGGAAAGGGACCGTCGCCGAGATAACGGTCCAGCTCTTCGTCCGGCAATGCGGCGAGCAGGATCTTGCCTATCCCGGAACAGTAAGCCTCAAGCTGTCCATCTTCCCGCGTAAAGACTGACTCATCTCCGGCTGACACTTTCACCAGATAGGTGACCATATGCGTCTCTAGGATGCCGAGATGGGCGGTAACGGACAAGTTGTCAGAAAGCCTCCGCAGAGGCACGCGACCTGCGCGTGCGAGTATATCGTTCAGTGAAAACCGCTCGGTCTGTTTCAGCAGGCTGGGGCCTGGACAATACTGCCCGCGTCTCACGCGCATTAGAAGACCGCTTGAGACGAGTGCGCTGAGGTGGCGGTACAGCGTTGCTGGTGTTAGGCCGAGACGAACCCGAAGTTTTTCCTCCTCAAAGATACCGTCGTCATCGAGGACCGCGAACAACACGGCTGCGGACTTGTCGCTGGACTTGGATCCGTCACGGTGGTTCAAAGGTCTTGCTATAAACTCGCATAATATGAGAGTATCTGCGATAGCTCAAATTGTGTGGCCGCACAAGTCCTGTAGGGTTCCGTGCACAAAGCAGGGAGCAGGAACCGGTGGCCCAAGACGAAAAAGTTCAGGTCGCGGCTGACAGGTTGTGTGCCGCATATGAAACCGGCAAGTTCTGCGAACCGGTACGAGACCTTATCGGTCTTGATCTCGGTGCAGCCTATCAGGTCCAGTCGATCAATGCTGGCCGCTGGCTGGAGGCGGGCCGGCGCATTGTCGGGCGCAAGATCGGGCTGACGTCGAAAGTCGTGCAGGACCAGCTCGGCGTCGACCAGCCGGATTTTGGCGTCCTGTTTGCCGACATGGAATTTGCCGATGGGGATACCGTGCCGGTTGAGCGAACCCATCAGCCAAAGGCCGAAGCGGAAGTCGCGCTCGTCATCGGACGCGCCCTGCCAGCTGCCGATCTTACCCTCAACGACCTCATCGCCGCTGTCGACCATGCCGTGCCGGCCATCGAAATCGTCGGCAGCCGGATCGCCAACTGGGACATCCGCATCTCCGACACGATCGCCGACAATGCCTCCTCCGGACTTTATGTGATTGGTGGCCCGAAACGCTCACTGGATGGCCTCGACCTTGCCGGCGCAGGTATGGTGATGAAACGCAACGGTGAGCCGGTCTCTCAGGGCTCCGGCGCGGCCTGTCTCGGCAATCCGCTCAATGCGGCCCTGTGGCTCGCGCGCAAATGCGCCGCCCTCGGCATGCCGCTTGAAGCCGGGTCGGTGGTCCTGACCGGCGCCCTCGGACCCATGGTGGAGATGGTGCCCGGCGATGTCTTTGAAGCCTCTATTGACGGGCTAGGCACGGTCACGACCTGCCTCTCGGGAAAGGACGAATAAATCATGACCACCAGCAAGAAGACCAAAGTGGCAATTATCGGCTCGGGCAATATCGGCACTGACCTGATGATCAAGGTGATGCGGACCTCGAAGACGCTGGAAATGGGCGCGCTTGTTGGCATTGATCCGGACTCGGATGGTCTGGCGCGCGCAAACCGCATGGGCATCGCCGCCACGCATGAAGGCATTGACGGGCTGACCGGCCTTGATGTCTGGAATGACATCGGCCTCGTCTTCGATGCGACATCGGCGGGCGCACACAAGAAGCACAGCGAGATCGTCACGGGCGCAGGCAAGACCATGATCGACCTCACCCCGGCCGCGATCGGGCCATATGTCGTGCCGGTGGTGAATGGCGATGCGCATCTGGACGCGCAGAACGTCAACATGGTGACCTGCGGTGGTCAGGCGACGATCCCGATTGTCGCGGCCGTGTCCTCGGTCGGAGATGTTCAGTATGCGGAGATTGTTGCCTCCATCGCGTCGAAATCTGCCGGGCCGGGCACGCGCGCCAATATCGACGAATTTACCGAGACGACGTCCGCGGGGCTGGAGCAGGTCGGGGGTGCCCGGCGCGGCAAGGCGATCATCGTCCTCAACCCGGCCGAGCCGCCGATGATCATGCGGGACACGGTCTTCACCCTGTCCTCCGGCGCGGACGAGGTGGCCATCGAAGCGGCCATTACGGCCATGGTCGAGCGGGTGAAGTCGTATGTCCCCGGCTACAGGCTGAAGCAGAAAGTCCAGTTCGAAAGGTTTGGACCGAACAACCCTGTCCGCATTCCCGGTCTCGGTGAATTCGAAGGCATCAAGACGAGTGTCTTCCTCGAGGTCGAGGGCGCGGCGCACTACCTTCCAGCCTATGCCGGCAATCTCGACATCATGACCTCCGCCGCACTCGCTACAGCCGAACACATCGCGGCCAGGCAGCAAACGGCGAGGGCAACCACATGAGCTTCGATCCGACGAGAGACAAGCTCTATATCCAGGACGTCACGCTGCGCGACGGCATGCATGCGGTCCGCCACCAGTACGGACTCGATCATGTGCGGAGCATTGCAAAAGCGCTCGACGAGGCCGGTGTCGACGCCATCGAGATTGCGCATGGTGACGGGCTCAATGGATCGAGCTTCAATTACGGGTTCGGTGCGCAAACCGACTGGGAATGGATCGAGGCCGTCGCCGATGCGGTAAAGACCGCGCGCCTGACCACGCTGCTACTGCCGGGCATCGGCACCATCCATGATCTCGAACAGGCCTATGCGCTCGGCGTGCGGTCTGTCCGGGTCGCAACACACTGCACAGAGGCCGATGTCTCACGCCAGCACATTGCCAAGGCCCGCGACCTTGGCATGGATACGGTCGGCTTCCTGATGATGAGCCACATGGTCGATCCGGATGAGCTCGCGCAGCAGGCAAAGCTGATGGAGGGTTACGGCGCCGAATGTATATACGTCACGGATAGTGGCGGCGCGCTCGACATGGATGGCTACAAGGCCCGGCTTGAAGCCTATGACCGGGTGCTCAAGCCCGAGACAGAACGCGGCATCCATGCGCACCACAATCTCTCGCTCGGCGTCGCGAATTCGCTTGTCGCTGCGCAGAACGGCGCTGTCCGGGTCGATGCATCTCTGGCCGGGATGGGCGCGGGGGCGGGCAATGCGCCGCTGGAAGTGTTCATCGCCGCCGCCGACCGTAAAGGCTGGCAGCATGGCTGCGACCTGTTCAAGCTGATGGATGCTGCCGAAGAGCTTGTCCGTCCGCTACAGGACCGGCCGGTCCGGGTCGACCGTGAGACGCTGTCGCTTGGCTATGCCGGGGTCTATTCCTCCTTCCTGCGCCATTCGGAAAAGGCGGCGCAACAATACGGTCTCGATACGCGCTCGATCCTGGTCGAGCTGGGGCGCCGGCGCATGGTTGGCGGACAGGAAGACATGATCGTCGACGTGGCGCTGGACCTGAAAGGTAAGATGTGAAGATGGTCATACCTTAGCGAGTTCGCTCACAGCTTGCCCCTCTCAATCATTATGAAGTGCGTCTACGAAGCGCCGTTAGCCTTGCGAGTTCAAGATCCTGGCCCTTGGCAACTGCAATCTCGCGGGCTCGTGTCGTTGCCCGTGTTAACTCAGCCCGTGACGTTCCTTAGTCCTGCAGGATTTCAATGATCGAAGCAGCAAGCTCTGTTGTCCGTTGCATGTTGAGCCGGCCGTCATCCTGACTGAATCCAAACCGGGCAATGACAAGATCCTCCGATGGAATAATCAGAATGGTCTGGCCGAAATTTCCATTGGCAAAGAATGAGTCGACCGGTGCGCCCCAGGACCGGCGCACGCGTGCGCCGCTGCTATCGCCTGCATTGGTCCAGAAGCCGGCTCCATATCCCAAGTCCGATTGCGGTGTTGGTGTGCGCGAATAATCGACCCACCCATCCGGCAAGACTTTTCGTCCGTCGGCTGTCACGCCATTGTTCAGGAACAGATAACCGAAGCGTGCCCAGTCGCGAGCACTCGCGAGCATAAAGGCTGCTCCCATTGGCGATCCAGCTTCGTCGAATTCCAAGACCACTGACCGCATGCCCAGGGGTGCAAAAAGTTCATCATGCGCAAATTTTGCGACGCTTTGAGCATCTCCACCTACCATATCCCGAATGACGCCCGACAGAATCGCATAATTGCCGTCGGTGTATGACCACATCTCACCGGGACGATGAGGAAAGCGCGTGTTGGCTGCCACTGCGGCAGTGTCGGGTTCAAGAAAAAGCATGTTCGTCGCCCGATCGAAGCCATTATTAGCAGACCCGAAGGGCTGACCGCTTGTTTGGCGCAGGAGCTGGTCGATGGTGATCTTGTGACGCGGATCGTCAGGGGACGACCAGGCTTGGACCGGAGCGGGGTCGGCAGGGCTTAAACGTTGCTCGCGGACGAGTATGCCGATCAGGGCGTTGGTAACTGACTTTGCTATAGACCAGCTCAGCATGGGCGTTTCAGGTCCGACGTCCTCGGCGTATCGCTCCGCGATTATTTGACCGCGGTAGACAATGACGATGGCCTGAACGTGCTGCTGTGGCCCCTGTTCGGGTTCTGAGAAGGCCTGGTCTATTGCGGCGGCCAGCCTCGCGTCCTCAGCACGAATGACAGTATTTGGGGCATCGAACGGATCGACGGCGTAAGGACGGACGAGGTCAGGCAGTCTCGTTGGAAGCTCGCCGGAATTTAGCACGGTGCACCCTCTCCCCTGGGTGTGCACAGCCCTGCTGGTAGCGGTGCCCGCCAGAGAAACAGCCACCTGCTGCTGATTGTCATCGACCCTATATCTCATCAGGCCGCTCACTAGGTCGATACCATCAATGTGGCTCACGTAGTCGTCGAAAATGGTATCTGGAAGACGCCCCGCGACAAAAGTCTGGCTGCAGACTGTATGGGCCGCGAGAGATGTCGCGATGCGTGCAGGTCGCATCAGGGAACAGGAAGCGACCACAGTCAGGCCGAGAAGGGGCAAACTTGCATATCTCATACACGTCTCCTCTGAGCTGGTTTTGACATTATACGAGGATTGCTCGTATTCTAAACTCGAATTGATCGTGTGACCCTTTGAACATGAGTTTTGAGAGAAAAAATCAATATAACCAAAGGAGAAAGCCGCAGCAGCAGCGTTCGCGCGCGACTGTGGCAGCGATCTTGGAGGCGTCTGCTCGGATTTTGAGACAGGACGGTATGGTTGGCCTCAATACCAACCGCATTGCAGAAACGGCCGGTATCGGGATTGGATCATTGTATGGTTATTTTCCCAACAAGGAGGCGATCCTTCTGGCGCTTGCAAAAGACATTCTATCTGCGGATGAGGCCGCAGTACTAGAAGCCGTCGAACACTGTGATCAACCAATCCGATCACTCATTGAAGTGCTCGTCGACAGGCACATGGCAGATCGCGAGCTCAGGCGTATTGTGATGTCGTGGCATATTGGAGCGGGGTATGCGTATGAACACTCGCACCGCGCCCAATCAATGATCAAACGGATCGTCAGTCTCGTAAGAGAGGAAAGAGAAGGTAGTCATGACGACTTGACCATGTTCGTGGCGTCGCGAGCCGTTCTCGGCATTTGCCGCGCTCTGGTCGACGAGCCAAGTCTGCCGGACCGCCTGCTGCTTGTCGAGCGTACCAGCCGTCTAGTCAGCCTGATATTCGATAGATACAGCCTAATGAACGCTGAATACCACACAGGTGAATGAATCTAAAGAGAAAAGCAAATTTGAAGTCAATAAGGCCGGTCTCCTTTTATGGTGACGCGGTTCCCATAGCGGCGATGGGGCCAGTAATCCCAGATCGCATGATGCTGCGTACACCGATTATCCCAGAATGCGATCGAGCCGGGTTGCCATCGCAACCTGCACTGGAAGGCCGGATGGGTGGCATGGCGGACGAGGAAGCGCAGAAGCGCGTCGCTCTCTTCATGCGGGATCCCGTCAATCGCCGTGGTGAAGGCATAATTGACGTAAAGGGATTTCTGGCCGCTGACGGGGTGGGTGCGGATGACCGGGTGGTGGGCTTTGGGATAGCTCGGCTTGTCCTCGACATTCTGATGCGCATAGAGGCCGCGATAGACATGTTCGCCGTCATGGGTGGCGGTCAGACCGTCCAGATAGGTTTTCATCCGGGGAGACAGCGCCTCATAGGCCGCATACATGCTGGCAAAGAGCGTGTCGCCGCCAGCCGGGGGCGACTCCTTAATATAGAGGATGCTGCCAAGCGGCGGCTCCTCCTCGCATGAGACATCGGTGTGCCAGGCTTCGCCATTGGCACGGACCGAATTTTCGTCCGCTGCGATGATCATGATTTCCGGGTAATCGCCCAGACCCGGGGCGGCGGGGTGGGTGTGCAGCTCTCCGAAAAGACGGCCAAAGGCAATCTGCTGCTCTGGCGTGAGGGTCTGGTCCCGAAAGAAGATGACGAGGTTTTCCGTGAAGGCGCGGTGGAGCTCCTCCACGACCCGATCGGGCAGATTGCGGGAGAGATCGACGCCGTGAATTTCGGCGCCAATGACGGGGGTCACCTTCCTGACCTCCATATGGCGGTAACCTTCTGACTCGACCTTCCCCTGCACCGGGGCGTTGCCGGGTTTTTGCGTGCTCTGCTGCATTCCTGTTGGGTCCGTATCGTAAAAGCCAAGATGGGTGCGGTCAGCCAGGCGCGGCGCCGACAACTATTGTCAATAATCGACAATAAGGGCTTCTGTCAAAGGATTCCCTGCACCGGCCGGGCGTGATCAGGGGGCGGAAGCGGCGTGTTCGGCTTCGGCCGTAAGCCGATGCATCTCCGCAAGGCTCTCCAGAACAAGATCGCGGGCCAGGCGTTCGGCCTCGCCGCGGCGCCCATTCGCGATCGCCTTGCAGAGGCCGGCCCATCGTGAGGCCGATTCGCGGCGCCGTTCCGGGCGGAGGATACTCGCCCAGAGCATGGCGACTTCGTTTTCAAAGGCGCGGGAGAATTTTGCCAGATACCAGGCTCCTGAGATGCCGACGATCAGCGTGGCAATCCCCCGCCGGACCATGATATATTCTCCCACATTCGTTTCCTGCGGGGCATTGGCCAGTTTCATCAACAGATCCATGCCATCGGTCATCGCCTCGAGGGCTGCCGGACTGGGCGCCGGGGCCGATGCGGCAAGACCGGCCTGGGCGGCAAAGAGTTCAGCGCGGATCAGGAACAGGCATCGGGTTTCCTCCAGCGTCAGCTCGCGCACGATCGCTCCCTTGCGGCCGCGAAGCGTGATCAGCCCGTCGCGGTCGAGCAGACGCAGGGCCTCGCGCACGGGGCCGCGGCTGACGTCGAAATGGTCGGCAATCGCCAGCTCCCGGATGGCTTCGCCCGGCTTGAAGTCGCCGAACTGGATCCGGTCGGCGATCCACGCGGCAATGTGGCCGGGCAGGGTCGGGGGCGGAAACTGGCCAACGCCTGCGATGGCTTCGGCACGCGCGGCGAAAGCGCGGATATCGGGGTCGAAAGCGCTCATTGGCTCAGGCTTTCCTCCAGTTCGGCAAGCCGTTCAGGCGCGACGATACAGACATGCAGGGCAACCTGGCCCATGACATCGGCGAGCCGCGGATTGCCGGACACTCTGCTCAGCAATGCGAGCTGTCTTTCGACAAGTTTCAGACGTTGCGAGCGTGTCCGGGCGGCTTTCTCCGGCTGGCTTGCCGGCTCCGCCGAGGCATCGTGGCGCCGCAACTCTTCTCCGAGCAGCCATCTCAGCCGGTCCCAGACCACAAAGAGTTCTCTCGGCGGGGCATAGTCTGCATCGATGACGCGGGCACCGCGCCGGGCCGAAACCATGATCGCGCCCTGCTTTTCGAGCAGGTGAAAAGCTTCTCTGGTCGTGGAAGCGGTGCAATCGAAGCGTTCGGCGACGGCGCGTTCGGTAATGCGTGCACCCGCTGGAAGCTCGCCATCGATGATCAGCGCCCGCAGACCCTCAGCCACGGCAGCCGCGCTCGATCCGTCCTGGCCGGGCGGGCTTTCGGCAGAGGCATGGGTCTCGGGCGATTTTTTCATCATGTCGTTTGCGTTATTGCCTTCAGGACGGGTCCGGCGGAACCTGTGATTATGACCGGAGTGCCCGATTTTCCATACTGATTTATCCTGCAATACAGTATCGGGCTGTCCTCTGAAGAAAATGTTCCTGCCACAGCTCTGCGTCCTGATGCGGGGGAAGACGCCGCACGGGTGCGCCGTCCCCCATCAGGCCATGTCAAGGCAGGCGCCTAGGGATTGGCATCAGCCTGCGCATCGATCAGTTCGCCGAGCCCGCCATCGAGGATGATCAGCTCGGTCGCATCCACATAGCCGGTGAGCAACTGGTCGTTGAGATGGATGTAGGCGGCCCAGTCGCGGTCTGGCGAGAAGAACGCGATCGCCCCAAAGGCGCCAACGCCGAGATACAGCTTCGAGAGACCGGTATCCTCCGGCTCATAGACCCACAGGCCTCGTGCATAGTCGAGATCCAGCTTCTTGGCCGGGGTGCTGACCACTTCGATATCCTCCGGACTGCTTGTCAGCGGTGCCTGGGTGATCCTCATATCGTTCAGCGAGGAGGGTGTTAGCAGGGTCTTCCCGTTGCACTGGCCGCTAAGCAGGGCCTGGGCGAAGACGCCGCCATCGAACAGATCCGTTTCAAAGCCGCCCGCCGGCCATTCATTGTCCTCCGGCATGATCACCGTATTGGGAAGATTGCAGGCATCCGGGCCGGTCAGATAGTGTTCGACCAGTTCGGTGAACGTGACGTCCTCAGTGTAGCTGAGATTATGGGCGTTGAGGCTGGCAAGCCCGAGTATCTGCCAGGCCATCGGCCCGTAGGAGAAGGCATCGCCCGGCTTGAAGACATAGTCCGGATCATTGTTCGGGTCGGCATCCGCCTCGATGGCGCGTGCAATCATCGCTTCGCCGCAGGTCTCGAAATCGGAACCGAGCAGAGGTGCCGTATTGTTGATGCAGGAGAGCGGGTTGAGCGGGAACGCCTGGATCGGATCGTGTCCGGTCGTCATGCTCATCAGATGGCCGATCGTCATGTGGTCATAGGCGGGTTCTCCCTGTTCGGGCGGGCTGATGCCGTCATCATATTCCGATGAATTGAGTGTCGTTGCGTCTGTAATGTGTTCCTTCACAAGGTCGTCCAGAGAGAAGCCGGTCGTTGTGTCGCCGGTTTCCGAAAGGGCGATTGCCGCCGTCATGGTCTTGGACAGGGAAGCGACGTTGAAATTGTGGCTCAGCATTTCCGCACAGGTATCGTCGCCGCTCCATCCGCCAAAACCGCCCCAGTAGGCCACATCTCCCTTGTGATAGATGATGAGGGCGCCGCGCAGAAAGGACGAATTGTCGAGGGCGTCCTCGACATCACTCCAGTCATATCCGTCCGGCAGGGCCCCTTGGGCGGGCGGGCAATTGGCTGTGTCCTGCGCGAGGGCAGGGCCTGCCATCAACGATATCGCGGCACACAGGCCGGACGCTTTCCGCCAGCTCATCCTGATCAGGGTCATCGTTTCCTCCATGTCTGTTCTTGTTTCCTGCCCGTAAGGGGGCAGGGGGCGGGCGACCGTTTCGGGGTCACATGCGATGCCCGGACAGAACTCTTCCATTGCGCGACATTTTTTGTCAATAATAGACAATAAGAGTTAAGAGAGGCCGAAAGTGGAAGGAACATCATCATGGAATTGACCAGCCGCCGGCGAATGCTGGCTCTTGCGGCATCGTCGCCTTTTGCGGGATGGGCTGCGAGCTGCGCATCACCCGGACGGGGGCCTGTTCCCCTGCGTGGTGTCCGCTTCCAGGGGACGGGGCAATTCCTCGATCAGCTGGTCGAGACCGGTCAGATCGCAGGCGGGGCCTTGCGCATATCGCAGCAGGGCGAGGTTCTTTACACGCACCATGCCGGCAAGGCGGACATCGCGTCCGGCAAGGCTATCCGGCCGGACACGATCTATCGCGCCTATTCCATGACCAAGCCCGTGACCGCCGCAGCCATCATGATGCTGGCCGATGAAGGCAAACTGTCCCTCGATGACCCGGTAAGGGAATACGTGCCGGAGTTTTCAGATCTCCGCGTGCTTGCTTCGCCGGATGGCGAACCTGTGAAGACAGTGCCGGCTGGTGAGATGCGGATCATCCATCTGCTCGCTCATACATCGGGGCTGAGCAATAGCTGGACGCCCGGACCGCTCGCGCCGCTCTACCAAAAAGCTGGGCTGGTCTCGGCGTCCTATCCCTACGACCCGGATTTCGCGGGCGGCCTTACGGAAGTGGCAAGGCAGCTGGCGGAGATTCCCCTGCAATTTCAGCCGGGGTCGCAATGGCTGTACTCCATCTCGCCGGATATTGCGGGGCTTGTCGTTGAGCGCATTAAAGGTCAGCGCTTCGGGGCTTTCCTCCAGGAAAAGATGTTCGATCCACTGGGCATGCCGGATACGGGTTTCCATGTCCCTGCGGAGAAAGCAGGTCGCCTTGCGGCGGTCTACGCCCTGAAGGAGGACAAGCTTGTCCATCAGGAACCGGCTGAGAGCTCGCCTTTCCTCAAGGCGCCTTATGTCGAGTCCGGATCGGCGGGCCTGGTCACGACGCTGGATGATTATGGACGCTTCGCCGCCATGCTTGCCGGCCTCGGGACGGTGAACGGCGTGCGCGTTCTCAGCGAGGATCGCGCGCGCGCGATGATGTCGCCGCATGTGGACGAGGCTGTTCTCGGTCCCGTCTTCGGCCGTTTCATGGGCTTTGCGACCGGCGGATCCGGCAAGGGAATGGGAATGGCGCTCGGCGGCGCCGTTCTCACTGATCCGGCGGCGTCCCGTGTGCCGGGGGTCAGGGGTGAATACACCTGGGGCGGCGCGGCAAGCACCACTTTCATTGCGGTACCGGAGATCGGGCTCGAAGCGACCTTGATGACACAGCTGTTCCCGTCAGGGACGCTGCCGCTGCGGGACCTGATGAAAAAAGCCGTCTACGACGCGATTCTCTGACACGGGCGGGACTCCGCAGAGCCGTCCACTATCTGGCGGCAATTTCCGGTCTCGCAGACAAAAGGAAAAATCCGGCCTGAAGCATATTGTCAATAATCGACATAAAATCTATAAACACTTGTCCAGACGTCTCCGGGCACATCGGAACGGGATAGTCCCCACCAAGGGGCAAGGGAGGAAACAATGAAAACAAGGCTAATGGCGACATCCGCCTGCATCGCATTTGCCACGTCTTTTCCGGGCCTCGCCCTTTCACAGGAAGGGGAGCTGGATACAGAGGCATCACGAGCCCTCGACGTCGTTGTCGTGACCGCGCAGAAGCGGGAACAGGACATTCTTGATGTCGGGGCGACGGTCAGCGCAATCGGCGAGCAGACCCTGAAGGATTCGCGGGTCAACACGATGAGTGACCTGCCGGCGCACGTGCCCAATGTCGATATCCGGAACCAGGCCGCCGGCACCCTGCCGGTGATTACCATTCGCGGGGTGGGCCTGAACGATTTCAGCAATACCAACAATCCGAGCGCGGGTGTCTATATCGATGGTGTCTATCTTTCATCGCTCGGGCTTCTGAGCTTCGACTTCTTTGATCTGCAACGAGTCGAAGTGCTGAAAGGCCCGCAGGGCACCCTTTACGGGCGCAACTCCACGGCCGGCGCCATCAATTTCATAAGCGCGAAACCGAATTTTGACGGTGCCTCGACGAGCGTTTCGGCGACCTATGGCAATTACGGAACGCAGGAAGTGCAGGGCGTCTCGAACCTCCCCGTCAATGATCAGCTCGCAGTGCGGCTGGGCGGGAAGATCATTCGGCAAACGGAAGGCTTTTTCCACAACCGCACGACCGGCAGGGATCTTGGTGAGCAGAGCATCTTCCTCGGACGCGCCCAGCTTCGCTGGCGTCCTGACAGCAATACCGATGTCACGTTCAAGATTGACGGTTTCGACAATGATTCAGAGCTCGGCCAGGGGGCCTTCTTCGGTGCACTGGATTTTACCAATCCGCCAGGTTTTGCCTGTGCCGCGCTGGCACGCGGTGAAACCGACCCGGATTGTACCAACGCCCAGGGTTATAGCGATCCGGACGGCGATCCGTTCACAGGCGACTGGGCTGAAGCCCCGTTCTATGATGCCGGCCAGATCGCGGCGACCCTGGAAGGCACGTTCAATCTGGGCGGCGCCGAACTGGCGAGTGTCACCGGTTATATCGACCATTACCGCGAGGCCTATACCGATCTCGACGCATCGCCTGCGACCGCTCTGGAATTCGTGCCGACCACGGATGTCGAGCAATATTCGCAGGAGTTCCGCCTGTCGGGCACGATGAATGACCGCCTGGATTGGCTGCTTGGTGTTTTCGGATCGCATGATCGCATCAAGGTCGGTTCAACGGGCTATTCGGATGACTTGTTCAGCACGCGCACCAGCGGCTTCGGCGATCAGACCACTGATGCGGCTGCTGTGTTCGGCCACGGGGAATATGCCCTGACAGACCAGCTTTCGCTGATCACCGGCCTGCGCTTCAGCTGGGAGAAGAAGGAATACACCGCGCGCGTCTTTGACGACAATCCATTCGGCACGAGCTGCCTGATCAGCGCGACCTGCACGCCCGGACCGACGGGCCGCGTGACGCTTGCGTCGGCGGACAATCTACAAATCGAAGACGATAACCTGTCCTGGAAACTCGGCCTCGACTGGAAGCCGTCCGCCAATACGCTTTACTATGCGAGCGTGTCGCAGGGGGTGAAATCCGGCGGCTTCTTCTTCGGCTTCACGACGAATAGCGGCTCTTTCCAACCCTTCGATCCGGAAAGCCTGATTTCCTATGAAGTCGGGATGAAGAACCGCACGGCGAATGGCGCGCTGCAATTTGCCGCGAGCGCGTTCTATTACGATTATTCCGACATCCAGACCTATGTCCGCGACGAGTCGGGTGCCGTACCTTTCCAGCGGCTCGGCAATGTCGATGAAGCCACCCTGTACGGGGCCGATCTGGAAGCCACTTTTCTGCCGCCTGCCATTGATGGCCTGACGATCACGGGCGGGCTCGGCCTGCTGGAATCGGAACTTGGCGCCTTCCTCGCCGTGGCCGGTCCGGTGGATGAAGGCAAGGAGTTCCCGAACGCGCCGGGGCTGACCCTCAACACGATGGTCCGTTATGAACGCCCGGTCGGCAACAATTTGCGCGGCATCATCCAGGTCGACGGGCGCTATTCGGGCGAGACGCAGAAGGATGCGCTGAACAATCCGGTCATCGCCGCCGACGCCTACAATCTGTGGAACGGCCGGCTTGCCATCGCCTCGGCGGATAATGGCTGGGAGTTGGCCCTCTGGGGCAAGAATCTCTTCGATGAAGCCTACAAGGTCCAGGGGGTCGACCTGACCAGCCTCGGCTTCGGCTACGAGAACTACAATCCGCCGCGCACCTATGGCGCCACGCTGACTGTACGGTTCTGAGGCGGAGGCATGACAGGGCGGCCGCCCGGATCCGGTGGCCGTCCTTATGCGGCGGCCGGTGACGGCCCGTCCAGACCGGTTGTCCTGTGGGCGCCTCCCGGTCCGCGGGACGGCCGGTTCAAACGGTTTGCAGGCCGAAAGGACATTCCGGGCGCGTTGTAAGGGGGCGGCGATACAATGCTGAAGCACTTCCGTGTCGGACGCCCCGCAGCGGCAGAGAGGGTGCGCCGCGTGCGGGCGCTCGCGCCCGGACTTCTGCTGACCGTGACCATCGCACTTGCCGCCCGGTTCGTATCGGCCCAGTATGGCGGACCGGTCATGCTGCTCGCCCTTGTGCTTGGTGTGGCTTTCAACTTCCTGTCCCATGAGCCCCGTTGCGCGCCCGGCCTGGCCTTTGCCAGCCGGACAGTCCTCAAGGCCGGGGTGGCCCTGCTCGGCGCGGCGTTGACCTTTTCCGACGCGGCCACGCTTGGCCTGCCGGCACTTGGCGTCATCGCGCTGGCCGTCGCCGGAACGCTCGCGGGCGGCGCGCTGATCGCCCGGCTGGCCCGGTTCGACTGGTCCTATGCCATCCTGATGGCAGGGGCCGTGGCGATCTGCGGAACCTCCGCAGCGATGGCCATTGCGTCTGTCCTGCCTGCCACGAAGGACAATGAGCGGCGTGTCGTGATCGTCGTGGCGGGGGTAACCACGCTCTCCACTCTGGCCATGATCCTGTACCCGTCGCTCGCCACAGCTCTGCGCATGACAGATGGCCAGACCGGTCTTTTCCTCGGAGCAAGCATCCATGGTGTCGCTCAGGTCATTGCCGGCGGTTACATCATCTCGGACGAGGCAGGCGCCATTTCAGCCATCGTGAAACTGGTCCGTGTCAGCTTTTTGGCGCCCGTGATCTTTATTGTTGCGCTCATGTTCAGAAATCATGCCGGCGCGGAGAAGAAGCGTTTCACCATGGTGCCGCTTTTTGTGATCGGCTTCTTTGCGGCCATGGCGGCAAGGAGTCTTGGTATCATTCCGCATGCGGTCGCGGAGAGCATGACCAGCTTGTCGGAATGGTTCTTGGTGATTGCTGTTTCAGCGCTCGGTGTCAGGATGTCGGTTTCGGGGGTCATGGCCTCTGGCGCAGGCCCCTTTCTGGTGCTGATATTGCAGACCTTGCTGATCCTTGGGCTGGTCCTGGCCGGAATGGCGCTGATGCCCGGCATTACGGCTTTCCAGCCCGGTTGACGTGATTACCGGCGAGAGGAGCGGGCGAGCCGCAGGGCAAGCTTCTCCTGGAAGTTCAGTTGCTCGGTCTGCTTGTCCTTCTCGAAGCTTGCCATGCCATTGTCAAAGATCATGAGCTTGTCGGTCCCTCGCTTGTAGGCAGGCCATTCGGTCCCGCATGCAGGCTCGCCTGCTTTTGCAAAGCCTGTCCAGCAATCGATCATGATATCGGACATCTTCGTGTCGGCTTCGCCGAATTCGGCAGCTGAAGCGAGCGTTCCGGCAGAGCCGAAGACATAAACAACATCCACGCCATGGGCGGCACCCGGAACGTTGCCGCGCAGGCTTTCGCGCACCTGCTCGAAGCGGTAGAGATAGGCCGGTTTTCCCTTGGATGTCAGCCTGGCAATCCAGCGAGCTGGCGCGGCGAACCCGGCATCAGTGTAAAGTGCGTCGGCAAATTGCTGATCGCTCAGGTGGTCGGCCTTGTAGGCTTCCCGAGCCTCGTCGCGCATGTCTTCCGGCACTATTGAAATGATGCTCCCGGGATCTGTCTTCCTGGCGCGAGAGAGGCTGGCCTCCCAGTTATTCGTTCCAATCATGAGCGGCACATCAGCAATTTTGCGCTTGCGTATCGCAGCGGGCACCTGCATTGGCACCGAGTTTTTCTCGACAACGGGCCACCACTCGGTCCCGCTGCCTGCTTGCGCGGACAGAAGGTCAGGCAAGGGCACATCGCGCAGTTCGGTGAGGGTGCTGGCTTCGACCGCTTCGGCCAGCGCGGCCCCGTCGCTGTCGAGATCGGCTGCACCGCTCAGTGGCCGCCAGCCGCCGCTCGACTGGATGATGGCCTTGTCGAACAGGCCTTCCGACAGCGGAGAATAGAGATGCAGGAGCACACTCACACCGCCCGCCGATTCCCCGAATATGGTGACATTGTCCGGATCGCCGCCAAACCCTTCGATGTTGTCCCGGACCCATTCGAGTGCCGCGACCTGGTCCAGGAAGCCGTAATTGGCGCGCGGAGCATTGGCCTGTTCGTCTGCCAGGCCTGGATGGCCGAAGAAACCGAGCATGCCGAGCCGGTAGTTCAGCGTGACCACAACCACATCTTCGCGTGCAAGTGCCGAACCATCATAGATCGGCGCCCCGCCCGCGCCGAGATAGAAGGCACCGCCATGGATCCACACCATGACGGGCAGATCCTCCGCGTCGGTATCGGGCGTCCACACGTTCAGGGACAGGCAATCTTCGCTCTGGTCGTTATCCTCGTTCAAGAGGACAGCTTGGGAGACCGGTTGCGGACAGGCTGGCCCGAATGCCTGCGCCTGCCTCACGCCCTCCCATCCTTGAGGTTTCTGCGGTGCAGTCCATCGCCGCTCACCGGCAGGCGAAGCGCCATAAGGTATGCCAAGAAATGCGGACATACCTGCGTCGGATTTGCCCATGACCATGCCGGTCTTGGTCATCGCAGTGGGCGCGTCGGAGTCGGCATGCGCGGTCGACAGACATGCGAACAGTATCGCGGCGAGGGAAGCGAACCTTTTCATGGCAGTAACTCCTTCAGCGAATTTTGAATGGCGGCGACGACCGGCGCAATGAAATGGCCATTTGTCATTCTTAGGTCGTCATTGGGAGAGTGGTGAAACCGATGCGCGCCTAGCAGGCCAAAGACCCGATTGTAGCCGTGACGGACAATTGTTCCGACTTCGCCAGCGGCAGTATTGTCTAGCTCATAAGGTGCACGCAGGCCACTAAGCTTGGAGAATGCCTGCTGGAGGACGGGAACAAGCCCTTCGGATGCGAGCAGGAATCGCTGCGGATCCGGACTGTCAAGCGGGGCAAGAGTTCCTGCAGCCTCATGCCAGTTACGCGCCGCAAAACCTGCGCCGAGATGCAGCCAGAGTTCGACACCTTGAGGATCGGGCGCTTTTGCACTGAGGAACTCTGCTGCGCCAAGATTCTCATATTCGTGACCGCTTGTGGCAACCATCAGGACCGGACGCCCGCCGGCCAGCCGGGGCAAGGAGTCGGCCAGTTGCAGGAAGCTCACAATTCCTGGCCCCCTTTCACCGATACAGGTGAACCATCCGCTGCGCGGTGTTGAAACGACTAGAACTGGACCCGTGCCGTCACGCCAACCGAAAATATTCCGGGCAAGTCGGTGCCCGCTCTGCCCCCTCACCATAAGACGGGCACTGTCGCCTCGCGCAGCGGCTTCGAATACCGGGCCCGCCACGGAGGGACCCAATATGCAAATCGGTACCTGCGCCGCAGGTGTCTCTGCGTGAGCATTGAGCATCAGGGGATCGCCCGTCGGACCATTGGTGACGAGAAGAATGGCTTTCGCACCGGCTTCTTCGGCAGCCCTTATGCGATTCAGAATATTCGGCTGCTTCAGGGAGGAATGCCGCGCGTAGGGCAGATCGACAACCGCAATGACGTCCGCGAGACGCGAACGATCGTCATCCGTGCTGTAGATGCCAAGCGGAGCTACAAGCCCGTTCGGTCCCGTCTGCGTCACAACAGCCTGCGGCCAGACAGGCAGGGTGGCCTCCCCGACAGAAAGGACGGCCTGTTCTGCCTTGAACCAGGGAACGCTGAATGCCTGCTCGCCAATTTTGAAACCGGCTTTTTCCAGTCGCTGACCGATCCAGTTTCCGCAGGCTTCGTCGCCTGCACCTCCAGACCTCAGGATTCCGAATGCGGCCAGACTGCTGAGGTCGGCATCAAACTGGGCATTCATGTCCTTGGGGCCTTCAGCAAAGCTGACCGGGCTCATCGCTGTGAGGCCGCCGATGGTCATTTGTTTAAGCAATGTGCGACGTAACAGGTGTTCTCGAGGCCATCGTTCAGTCATCGACAAATCCGGCGGCTAGAATTCATATCGAAGCTCCAGGCCCGTCGTTCTGGGTTGCCCGAGCCGCTCGGTCGTCGCGCTCTCGAAGATCACATACTCTTCGTCGAAAATATTGTTCGCAAAGGCGGCGAGCTCGAAATTGGCGATCTGAAACCCGAGCCTAAGGTTCAGAAGTTGATAGTCATCCAGGTCGGGAGTTGCTGCTGTGAGCTCCTGAACTCCGCCGGACTGACCATAGTAGAAGGCGTTCGAGATCAGGTTGACAGAGTCAGTCAGACGGCGGCTGTAATTTAGGTTCAGCGAGCCGATCCATTCAGGTGTCTGGGCCGTGGCCAGGCCTTCAAGTGGCCCGCCGGTCACTTCACCATCCTGGCGCGACAGCGAAAAGGCCGCGGCCAGGTCGCCGCCAGCGATCTCGAACTGGCTGCTTGCTTCCAGTTCGACGCCCCATGTCTCGGCTTGGCCCGTATTGGTCAGGAAGCTTGTCGACAGGACCGGGCATTCCGGAACGGTGGCACCGCATCCATTGTCGCGCTGGACGATGAGATCGTCAGACTGGGACAGGTAGGCAGCGACCGCCACATAGAATTTGTCTACGCGCCCCTTGAGACCTGCCTCGTAAGCCGTCGAGGTTTCATCATCATATGAGGACGGGATAGGGATGGGCTGTTCCGGCACGCCTAGATTGGCATTGAAGCCGCCGGCGCGATAGCTTGTCCCGGCTTTGCCATAGACCTGCCAATCGGGAGCGAAACGGTAGGCGAGGGTACCAGTGTAGGACACATTATCAGATGTGCGGTCGGCCATGAAATTGAAAGCATCCCCGCCAATCTGCGCGCCGCTCGCAAAATCGAAACGGCTGGCATCGACACTGCGTTCATCATCCGTGTAGCGCAGTTCTCCTGTCGCGGTCAGACGATCACTCAGATCGACTTGGAGAGAACCGAAAACCGCGTAGGAATCATAATCGACGACGAGGGGACCACGAAAACCCGTGACGGTTCCGGATACCGGACTGGTCGTGCCGCCAAGATCGGACCCCTCACTCGTCTGGGTCAGGTATTCTATGCCGGCCAGCCATTCGACACTGTCCTGCCAGGCCGTCCCGCTCAGATAGGCAACTTCCGTAAAGATTTCCGTCTTGTCTTGCGCGCCGCCGAAACTGCCGCCATTCAAGGGGACGAGAATGACGCCCTCGGCGAAGAGCTGCGCCAGGATCTCCGGGGTGGCTCCATCCGCATCGAAAACGTAGTCGGATTTCCGCTCACGGTACATCGTCGTTGAATACAGCGAGGCCCAGCCGAGATCGTATTCGAGATTGATCTGTCCGGTCGTAATATCCTGTGTGGCCGTTGGTGCTGTGCTGTGCGGGTATTCGTACGGATCCTGGACATAGCCGACGGGAAAGACGCCGCCGGGGGCGATCGAAACGCGGTAGGTAATGCCGGGCACGTCCAGATCCTGATGCTCTCCAAGGAAGGTCACATCGAGGCGGTCGTTGCGATAGCGCATCTGCGCCCGCACACTTCCGCCATCCCGGTCGTCGAAGAAGACGTCATTCGGCCGGTCATAGAACAGCCCATCATCCTGGGTGACGCCATCGACGCCCAGCCGGAAGGCCAACGAGTCCGAAGGTGCGAAATTGGCCACCGCCTGACCCTCGACGGCCTCGGTTTCCGCCGTGTACTTAAAGTCCACATAGCCGCCAGTCTCGAACTGGGGCCTGGTGGTGATGAGGTTGACCGCTCCGCCGACGGCGTTTCGGCCATAAAGAGCTCCCTGTACGCCGCGAAGCACCTCGATGCGCTGGGCGTCAAAGATATCGACCCGGGCGAAACTGCGCCCGCCGATCAGCCCGCCACCGATATAGGCACCGTCACGATAGAGCCCGACACTCGGATCCGCATTGGTTGCCCGTGCAGTTGACGAGCCGCGGATGGACACTTCTGAATTGACTGGAGACGACGTGTCGAAAAAGCGGACACCCGCCTTGCCGGCCAGAATGTCGCGAGCCGTGCGCGGGCTGCCACGCTGTTGCAAATAGTCTGATGATAGAGCCGTTGCAGAGCCGGGAACGTCCGTCAGCCGCTCGGTGCGGCGCCGCGCCGTGACGTAGACGACGTCAAGCGTGTTAGCCGTTTCTGCCGGGGTGGAATCTTCACGATCTGGCTGGCTGGTTGATACCGGCTGCTGCGCACTGTCCTGAGCGTAGGCCGGCAATGCGGGCGACAGCATAATCGCCAACACGCTGCATGTATTACGGGTGTTCAAAGCTGTTCCTCCCCAATCGTTCCGCCATTTTTCGCGGTTGTCTTGGCAGGAAGCCTCCGACATGCCTTTAATGAATTCAAATGAATATGAAGTTGCAAGGTTATGAATATTATGCATATCAGGAGTGTTGATCTCAACCTGCTGCCCATCCTGACCGCGGTCGTAGAGGACCGCAGCGTGACGGTTGCCGCCGACAAGCTGGGGATGACTCAGTCAGCCGTCAGCCAGGCCTTGTCGCGCATGCGCAAGCTCTGGAAGGATCCGCTTTTGGTGCGGACAGGGAGGGGGATGCAGCCGACGCCTTATGCGCTGGAACTGACACGGAAATTCCGGCCCGCACTGGAGTCGCTGACTGCGGCGCTTGCGAAACCGGCTCCCTTCGATCCGGTGCAGGCATCGCGAACTTACACGATCAGCATATCCGGCGGCGGAGACGACATCGCTGTGCCCGCCTTAATGCAGCTTCTTTCCCGTGAGGCTCCTGACATCTCACTTTCGACGCTTGCGGCGAGCCCCGCTGACCTTGAGAGGGAACTGGAAGACGGACGTGTCGATCTCGTTATCGACTATGCCCTTGTCGCTCCCGGCGAAAAAGCCCGATTGCCACGCTACAATCGCGCTCTGAGATGGGCGAAAGTCTACGAAGAGGATCTTGTCATCCTGGACGCAGCCAAGCGGGCAAGCGATATGCCGATGACGCTGGAAACATATGCCGGACGCTGGCATGTCGGTTTCACGCTACCGGTCAGCAGGGCCCGTGTCCTCGACCGCAGTCTGGCCTTACAAGGTGTAAGACGCGATATACGGTTCCGGATGCCGACGATTGCCTCAATCCCTGCGGTCGTTGAAAGGACCGGATCTCTCGCCACTATTCCGGCACGTTTTGCGGAAAGTTGCGAACGCCGTTACGCGGTGAAGGCACGCACTTCTGATTTTCCCTTGCCGCGCATCGTGCTTTACCTGGTTTGGCATGCGCAGACGGACAATGAGCCTGCAGAATTATGGCTCCGGGAAAAGCTGATGCATATCATTGCCTGGCCCGAGACAGAGACCACAATGGGGGCATAAACTCCATGCGCATGCGTGCCGGTCTAGCGGAATTTTCTGCCCTGTACATACAGCTAAATAGCGCTTGTCCGTTATTTCTGACCTGCTGGGGATAGATCATTTCACCGTCGGGAAGCACGGCTGAAGATTAGCGCATAGCTATACTGCAACTCTTTCCCATGTCGGCGAGTTATCAGTCAGTCCTCGGAGGCGGTTGAGACCACTCCGCATATCATGGTGATGCAACAATTACGGAAATCAGTACATAGATAGACACTGCGCAACGTTACTTACGGAACAGTTTCGGCCGCCTGTTTGCGGGTCGCTCTGCTGACGAACCAATCCCTTATACACCCAGACAATACATGCTCAGAAAGCGTAACTTTGCACGACATTTTATATTTTCATCCTATTGGATGGTTTTAAGTCCTGCTAGTGTAAAGTGTCGCGAAATGCCGGGTATTCCAGTGATGGCTACCTGCAAAGCGTGAACAAGCGATCACGGCAAAGGTCTTTTGGGACGACAAAAAAATGCCCTTAGGGAGGAGCAAAAATGACTGATAAATGGCAGAAAACAAAAGTAATCGTGGCGGCAGCTGGGATTGCACTGCTCGGCGCGTGCCGCGACGAGGAAGCGGACACCGTTCATACGCAGGACCCGACGACATCGAGGACCATAGGGCAGGGAGAATTGATTGGATTTAGGACTGGCAATGGCGGCCCCGCCTGGTTGGGTGTCCCTTATGCCGCACCCCCTGTAGGGGATTTGCGTTGGCGGGCACCGCGTTCACCAGCAGCGTGGACAGGGGTCATGGAAGCTGTCGTACAGCCTGACTGGTGTCCTCAGATTACCAATCAGCTCGATGAGTTTTACGGGATTACCCAGGGCGAGCTCAGGGGCAACGAAGATTGTCTCTACCTGAACATCTATGCGCCGTCCGGCACGCCGCCGCCAGAAGGATGGCCGGTTATGGTCTGGTTGCATGGCGGTGCAAATATCTGGGGACGCGCGTCACAGTATGACGGGTCTATCCTCGCCGAGGAGCAGGATCTGGTCGTTGTCATTCCTCAGTACAGGATTGGCCCTTTGGGTGCGCTTTCAACGCCAGCTCTGCGTGAATCACCGCAAGATCCGCACGATGTTTCACCCAACTTCGGTTTGCTCGATGCCGTTGCCGCGCTGGAATGGGTTGAAGACAACATTGGGGTATTTGGTGGCGATACCGCACGTGTGACCCTGTTTGGCGAAAGTTCGGGAGCTATTGCGACGCTCGGCCTGCACGTCTCCCCGCTTACCCAGACCCTGTTCCAGGGCGCAATTGCACAGAGCGGCGTGCCGATAAGCATCTCCGTGGATCGTGCAGAGAACGGTGGCAGCGGAACCAAAAATCCATCCTCTCAGGTTATTGATAGCTGGTTCCCTGAAAACCCTGCGCACGATGGAGATGATTTGAGGACATTGCCTCTGGACACTATATTCGATGCCTATCGCCCAAATGATGAAGTCAATTTCAGCGTACCGTCGATGATCGAAGACGGCATTGTAATACCGGACGCTGGTGTTTTTGAGACACTCGCGTCACCCAATGGTTTTGACAATCGCCCATTGATGATTGGTTCGAACCGGGACGAAGCCAAACTCTTCTTCGGTTTCGATGAGGAGTTTACCGGTTCGCTGGCGGGAATCCCTTTCATCCGGGACCGGCAATTCTACGACACATTCACGTCAGCGCTTAGCCGCACATGGCGCGTAACCGGTGTTGTGGAGCCTACTGAGCAACTCATCGATGATGCTTTCGATGGTTTGTACACCTATCAGTTCGATTGGGACGAGGAGGGGTATTACTTGATTGTGGATGTCTCGCGCCTTCTCGGGGCGACTCATATCATTGAGGTTCCATTTGTGTTCGGTACATTCGATAATTTCTTCGGCGATGCTTCCGCCATGATCTATCATGCGCGCAATGAAGCCCGCCGGCTCGAATTGTCCGCGCAGATGATGTCATACTGGGCCCAGTTCGCCTATACCGGTGCGCCGGGAAGAGGCCGAAACGGCAACTTGCCTTTGTGGCAATCTGCGGCGAGTGTCCTTGGACCTGAGACGATGATCCTGGATACAAGCTGGGATGGAGGACTGCGGATGTCGGCAGACGACGACTCTCTGGAAGACATTATGTCGGACCTGTCCGGCTCCGGCGCAATCAATGCAGAAGAGAAATGCCGCACGGCAATGGAGATGAACCAGGTATTTGGTCTTGCCGCACCGGAACTGGCCGCTTTCGCGCAACAACTTTGCTCGAATACATAAGGCGCCGGTGCTTGGTGTGATGGCGAAGAAACTCGCACTTGAGCGACGCTGAACTGGTCGGACTGGCCGCACTCATATATGGCCAGTCCTTGCTGGCTTGGGCCGCTTATCTTTTCAAGGGGTCGCAGATTTGAGCGAGCTCCGCTAAGGTGTTGGCCGAAGCGACCATGCCGTAGGCTCGCTGCAGGCGTTCGACCAGGTCACAACGGCGGTCGTCTTTATCGAGAGCAGGGTCCCGATCGATTGCATCCAGAAGAGCGTCCAATCCCAATGTCTCCGGGACGGGCCGCACGCCGCCGTCGGCGGTCGTGTCGAAAACCATCGTATGCTGAAGGTCATGATCATCGGAGACGACAGGCCAATGCTGGCAAGGGGCTGAAAAAATCCGTTCCCCAGACCCTTGATGGGCAAACTGCCCCCAGCACGCCATCATGATCTCAGACAGTTCAATTCGACGGGACTCGTTGGCACTGGTGAACAGCTTCCGGTCAAGCCGGCCCAGAAAGTTACTGAACCGCCCAAACACGAACGGCACTTCAAGACTGTGGGCAGCGCCGAGCAGATGGCTGAGATCGGTCGGGCCTGCGGAGCCTGCCTCGTCCCAGTCGAAGCGATAAGTCCGAACGGGGCCAGCCGAATGAAGGGCAAGCTCACTGGCAAAGGATGAAACACCGATAACGCGCCACAGCCCCGTCATGTAAGTAGATGTGCTGTCATAATATTCAGCGTCTCGGGCTTTCGGGAAAACGCCGAACACTTTTTTTGTGAAAGCAGGGTCGAAAGCCAACAGGTATTTTGCTTCATCACGGTTCGAGCCGAGTATGACGGGAATATCAGCGCCGGACTGGTGTATCACAACCGCCTCGCCAAGCGAGATGGCAGGTAAGGTATGACCATCCTGAATAACCGTTGGGGTACGCCCAGTTTTAAAGGCGGAAAATATTGCCTGTAATGGGGCTGTTCTCAAATCCTCTGCATCGGGATCGCTATCCGCCGTAAAGGTTTCGGCTGCCGGCACTGCGCCGATAGCGACGCCTGCGATGCCGTTTCGCGCAAGATCAAGAGGCAAGCTGGATGGAAGCGCGCTTTGCACGATTGCCGCGCGGTAAAGCCCGTCAACGTCCGGCATCGCCAGAAGCGCCAGCACATTGTTGCCTCCGGCGCTTTCCCCGAAAAGGGTCACGCGAGCGGGATTGCCGCCGAATGCGTGGATATTCTCAGCGACCCACTCCAGACCCATGACAAGATCCAGCAGGGCAAAGTTCGCAATGCCATCTTCGAGCGCGGGATGGGCGAACCACCCCAAGGGACCGAGCCTGTATTGGGCGACGACCACGACAACCTGTTGTGTCTCGGCAAGGCGCGCTCCGTCATATTGTTCTGCGCGCCCCCATACATTTGAGCCGCCATGAATCCAGAACATGACGGGCAGGTCGCTTTCAGGAGACGAACCGGATGGGGCGTAGATATCAAGAAACAGGCAGTTCTCATCTCCACGCATTTCGCCTTTCGGCAGGCCCGATAGCGCATCTAGTCCGTTGGTTATCTGCGGACACCACGTCCCGTGCTGGACCGCTGGAAAGGTTTCTTCCCAAGTATTTGCGATTTGAGGCGGACGCCAGCGCAAATCCCCAATGGGCGGCGCGGCGTATGGAATACCCAGCCATGCGCGGGCACCATTGTCGGTCTTTCCGCCGACAATCGTTCCCGACCGGATTTCGATTGTTGTTTCGTCTGACGCTTCAAGGGGCTGGGGCGGAACATAGACAGGTCCCCCACATGCCGTAAGCCAGAGAATGAAGACGAGCGGAAGCCAGATAGTCCTAACGTCCAAGGCATGTCTCCTCTTCAAACTCCACCTCGACACAGAGATTTTCAGGGTCATTCGCGGATCTTGCAATTACGATCTTGTGTGAGCCAGACTCGATCTTCCAGGTGGACGCTTCAGGATCGTACCAGGCCAGGTCTCTTGGTTCGACGCGAAACCGTACTTGCCGGCTTTCGCCAGGACCGAGTTCGACCCGGTCAAAGCCTCGCAAGCTCAGTCGCGGGCGCTCTGCAGCTTTTCCAGGCCAGCCAATGTAAAGTTGAGGCGTATCTATTGCGCGCCGGTTTCCTGTATTCACAACAGTCACGAAAGCTTCCAGCCCTCCGTCCAGTACGCGCTGAGAACGCAGATCGGAATATGCGAATGTCGAATAGGTTAGGCCGTAGCCGAACGGAAATCGGGGTTCGCGATCTTGGCGTTGGAGGAGTGCGTAACCGTGCCAGTAGCCATAATCCAGCGTGATGGCCGTACCGTCGAAAAGCGGATAATCTGTAGCATCGCGTACTACGCTGAAGGGAAGCCGTCCCGAGGGGCTCACATCGCCGAAGAGTAGGCGTGCGAGGGCCGCACCTCCTTCCATACCGGCATAGAAGGTCTGTAGCGCAGCGGGCACATCATCGATCCACTCTTCAACCATCACCGCCGAGCCAGCGACGATGACCACGATCGTTTGAGGGTTTTCTCTGGCGATGTTGCAAATCAGGTCAATTTGATCTGCAGGCAGCGAAAGGGAAGTGCGATCGCCGCCAATGGCGGGGCTATCATTGCGACCGCGTGCACCGTCCAGTATGGCGGCCAGACTTTCAGGAATATCGTCCTGCCCGAGATTGATATCCTGCGGGATAAATTCGCCTTCTTCCGCAGCAGTGTACCCCACGACAACGATTGCAGCGTCGAACGATCTCGATGCCAGGCCGGCGACTTGAGGGGCTGACTCGTCGCCGGCAAATGTGACTTGTTCACTACCAAGACAGGCGGTCAGTCCTTCCAGAGGGGTTACAATATAGGGGGGACTGACCCGGGAAGACCCGCGATCGCCAGTATTTTCAAAGTTGGCGAGCCTGCCAAATACTCCAAGATTCTGTATTGTGGTTCGGTCCAGGGGCAATGTCCCAGTATTCTTTAGAAGAACAGCGGACTTTTCAGCAACTTCACATGCGAGTCCTGTATGAACGTCGCAGGCAACGAGGCTGGCAGGGTAGCTCTCCCGTGGATCTGCAGTCTCCTCAATGACTTTCAATGTCTGCAGCATGCGCCGCACGGCTTGGTTGACGACAGCTTCGTCAATAGCACCTTCGCGAACAGCCTTGAGGAGTTTTTCACCGTACCAGGCTGGTTCGGGATTTTCGATGTCAAGTCCAGCTTCTGCGCCATGCGGGCTATAAACACCAAGAACCCAGTCAGAGTGAACGAAACCCTCAAAACCCCACTCACGTCTCAGAATATCTGTCAGCAGATACGCGTTCTGACCACAATAGGTGCCGTTTATCTTGTTATAGGCGCTCATGACGGACAGGCATCCGGCTTCAATGATCTTTCGAAAGTGAGGTAGATAGACTTCGCGCAGCGTCCGTTCGCTTACGCGGACATCAAGCTCGAACCGCGTATTTTCCAGGCTGTTCAGTGCAAAATGCTTCACCGTAGAAATGACGTTGTGATGTTGTGTGCCGCTAGAAAGCGCGGCGCCCATTTCGCCCAGGTGGTAAGAGTCCTCTCCATAGGTTTCCTGCGCTCTGCCCCAGGCAGGGTGGCGCAGCAAATTCACGCAGACTTGCCCAAGCAAGTTCACGCCCTGGGCGCGGGCTTCGATCGCCATCACTTCGCCAACACGCCACTCAAGGTCGCGATCGAAAGTCGCGCCCCGGGCCATGGAGCAGGGAAAACAGGTTGAGTGACCGACGATCACGCCTCGCGGTCCATCGCTGAATTTGAAACCTTCGATGCCAAGGCGCTCGTTCGCAGCGCCAGCAGGATATGGTTTTGCACCCCATTTCTTGGACTCTGTATGGATGCGATAAAAACCGCTGCCCGACATCATCGCGATCTTTTCCTCAAGCGTCAGCTCAGTGACGATAGCATCGATATCCATGGCGTGCGCCGGGCTTTCACGCCAGTGTGAATCGGAAGGCATGTAGGTTCCTTAAAAAAACCGGAGCCGGCTACAGCCGGCCCCGGGGAGTGGAGGTTAGATCAAAAGGAAGCTGTGAGCCGCGCGCCGACATATCGCTCGGAATCGCGCGGCAAATACTGGCTGATAACGCCTGCGTAGAGCGGATCTGAAAAAACGTTTGCGGCGTAAGTTTCGTCCAGCAAATTGCGAACGAAAACAGAGGCACTCCAGGCGCCGTCCTCGTCTTCAATCCCAGCGCTAAGGTGGAGAAGGCCATAGCCATCCTGAACCGTATTCGGGTTCTGATCGATCTGGAACTGCACTTCGCTCTGCCAACTGCCGTCGAGTTGAATAAAGCCGTCAAAGACCTGGCTGCTAAGCGGGATGTCCTGGCGAAGGCTGGCAGTGAATCGCCAGTCCGGAGAATTCGGAAGGTCTTCGCCGGAAAGATCCTGGGCGCCATTTACACAGCCTTCCGGTTCACTTTGGCCTCTGTAACATTGTGCAAAGGGAAAGCTTTCGACCTTGGCGTCCGTATAGGCGATTCCGCCCTGAAGCAGAGTCGTGTCGGTCAGAAGCGCGCTGGCGTCCAGCTCCAGCCCTTTCGTACTGACTTCCCCAGCGTTGGCGACGACGATGGTTGAGGCGGCAACGTCCCGTTCCTGCGCCTGAAAATCTGTATACTCAGTCCAGAAGACGGCAGCGTTAAACTGCAAGCGACTATTTGGTGTCTGCACTTTGAGCCCTGCTTCATAGCTGTCAGACAGTTCGGCATTGACAGGCTCCGTATCCTGCGGCGCGGTGAAGATCACGTCAAAAGCACGTCCCTTGTAACCGCGGGCATAGCGTACATAGGTCATGACATCGTCATTCCATTGATGGCGCAGGCCAATATTACCTACAAGTGCGGTGTCAGACGTTTCTCCATCGATATCAGCGGGTGTCCCCGCTGTTCCGCCGAGTGGGAAATCACCCGGTTGCAATGTATTCGCGGGATCGCGGAAGACCTGATATTCAAGCGTTTCATCGATCAGGCGCAGTCCGCCGAAAAGCGTTGTGCCCTGCCCAAAGCGAAGATTGCCGCTGGCGAAAACAGCATAGTTCTTGTTGCCGACCGATCCGTTGAACTGGCCACTCTGTCCGGCGATGCCTAGAGCGGTCATGGCTTCGAGGCGTCGCCGGAAAGAACGATCGAGATCAAGATCGAAAAGGTATGCTCCAATCATGAAGTCGAAATGGTCCCATTCAGGCGAGGCGAGGCGAAACTCCTGTGAAGTCTGTGAAAGGCTGGTCTGGCCACTGTTCAGATCAAATGTGATGACACCCGGGATAGGATCTTCAAAATTCAGAGCATCGACGTCGATATTGTTTTCGAAATCCCATTCCCGGTAGGCGGTAATCGAGGTGAACGTGAACCCGTTGTCAAACATGTACTCGGCCTTGCCGGACATGCCCCACTGTTCGCTATTGTTGTAGACTGGAGCATTCAGATTGGTCTGTCGGTTCTCGGGGCTGGCAATTACGGGATCGAGAAGGGCATCCAGGGTGGCGCCGACGACCGGGTTCAGCGCTGTAGACGTGTCACGTATCTGGTAGGCGCAGCAATCCTGCTGGGTATCGCGATAGTCGGCGATAAAAGTCAGATCGAGCGCGTTGCCGGGCTCTATCAGGAGTTTGCCGCGCACCCCCCAATTGTCATATCCATTCAGGTCGCGTCCGTCGGGCGCATTCTTGATGTGCCCCTTCAAGGATTTTGTGAAGGCCGTGAGCCTTCCGGAAACGGTGTCCGATAAAGGCCCCGCGAGCGTTCCGCGCAGGGCATATTCATCGCCTTCGGCAATCGTGGCATCCAACTTTCCGGTCATTGTGTCCGTTGGTGCCTGCGTTGTGACCGAGATCACGCCTGCTGATGCATTCTTGCCGAACAGGGTGCTTTGAGGACCGCGCAGAACCTCGACGCGCTCAACATCGACCAGGTCCTGAAAGCCCTGGCCCTGGCGGGCGAGAACAACATCATCAATGACAAAGGAAACGCTTGGCTCGACGCCAGAAGAAAATACTTCTGTTCCGACACCGCGAATTCGGACCGAGCTATTCAGGTCATTCGAGCTCTGAGTGAATGTCAGGGAGGGCACCAGTGTGGCCAGTCCCTCAATCGAGGAGACCCCCGATTTCTCCAGGTCTTGCCCGGATCGTGCAGATACAGCCACAGGAACATTTTGCAACGTTTCAGCGCGCTTGGTAGCGGTCACCATAACGGTGTCCAGCTTGCGCTCTTCGTCATTTCCAGAGTCCTGAGCCGAGGCCGGCATTGCAAGACAGGTTCCCAGTGCAATGCATGAGGCCGTGATGGCCAGGCGAGTAGTAAGCATAAATTATCCTCCCGGTAGACTGGTTTTCCAGTTATTCATCCGAATGGATGGTTTTCATGTCGAAAAAGTTTTGTCAACCAGGATCTCGGGACTTTAAGTCAGGAGCCAAGCCAAGCGGGCAGAGGCGGCCAGTCGCTGCGCATGCGCGAGGGATCCCTGAGGAGGAAAGCAAAAACTGAATCGATATGGGCTTCGATGGCGGCATCGGAGAGAATATCGACGCCATATAGCTCGTGGGCCTCGGCCGCGAGCACGAAGGGCATCTGGCAGATGGACGTGATCATGAAGATCAGGGATGGGTGCCAAGCGTTCGGAAGGTTGCCATCTTCCATGTGTTTTCGAGTAGGTCGAGCATACACGGCATGACCGGGCTTAATGAAATTCTCGACCATCCATCGCAGCCGCTCCCCCCCGCGAACTGATTCTGAAATCATGATGCGCGCGTGTTCAGGGTGCTTTGCGCAATAATATATATATCGGCGAAGGAATGCTCTGTAGCCTTCAAGTGTATTGAGCTCTGGAGGGGTGCCATTTTCGAAACCGAGCTCGGCCCGCAGGCGCTCGAACATATCCGTAACGGCTTCTCGCCACAGTTTGTCCTTGGTGCCGAAGTGGTAACGAATCATTGCGTGGGAGGCCTCAGCCTCGTTCGCAATGTCGCGCGTATTGGCGGCATCGAAGCCGCGCTCCGCAAAGTGACGTCTCGCGACCACAAGGATGCGAGCCTTGGTCGCTTCAGCTCTTGCCTGAACGGGCTTGCGGGCCATTTTGCCGGACATCTTATTTCTCCCTTCAGCACCAGAAATTTATATAGATAGGTTGTTAAAGCGTCTTGCCGGTTTGTGCAGGTTGCAACAGAAAAACCTTCCAATTGGATGAACTATTGGTCTAAACCTGCGAAATAAGTAATAATTAGGGGTGATGCGAAAGCCGATGGCGGACAGTGGAAGACCTTTGAGGGCGAGCTCCATAATTGGGTACGGCTCAGGAGATTTTGGATTAAACCTGTTTTATACGGGCCTGAATCTTTATCTTCTGTTTTACTATACAGACGTCGTCGGCCTTGAGCCGGGTGTGGCAGGGGCCATCTTCATGGTCGCCCTCCTGTGGGATGCAGTGACAGATCCGTTCATGGGAATTGTTGCATCGCGCACCCGTTCGCGATTTGGGCGATACCGGCCATACATTCTCTTCATCGGCCCTTCACTAGGGGCGAGTTTTGTCCTGCTTTTCGCCGGTCCCGTGCTTTGGCCAGACGCTGCAGTACTCGCATGCTTTCTGACGCATCTTTTCTTCCGAACTGTCTACACGATTTTCGGCGTTCCTTACGCTTCGCTCAGTGCCGCCATGACGACAAGCGGCAGGGAACGTACGTCCCTGTCAGGCGCGCGTATGCAGTTTGCGACGCTTGGGGCCATTACGACCGCCTTTCTAACGCCCTGGCTCGCCGAACTGCTTGGTCGGGGCAATCTGGCCAATGGTTACCTGCTGACAGCCATGATTTATGCCGTCATCGCCCAAATCGTCTTCTTCATTGCATTCGCGTCCGTGCAGGAGCGCATAGAGACGGAGCGATCAAGTCTGACGCTCTCGTCAACCTTCAGGGCCGTGAAAGGCAATCTTGCTTTCTGGGTGCTGTTTGCGGGTGTCGTGGTCAACACCGTCGCGTCCACGATTTTCACGAAGTCCATCGTATATTATGCGCGCTATATCATCGGAGAGGTGGGTGCCGTGCGTGAGGCGCTGACGCTATACACATTGGCAGCTTCAGCGGCGGTGCTGGGATGGATGCTGATGGCCCGGTACACATCCAAGTCCCTCGTGCTGACGACTGGTCTGCTGATTAATGCCGCGATCCTGCTGCTGCTCTATGTTCAGGCGCCTGAGGCGAAACCTCTCTTTCTCACCCTGACCGCGATGGTGGGGGTCGGGACGGCCGCCACAATTGTAGCGTTCTGGGCCATGCTCCCGGACACGGTCGAATACGGACAGTGGAAAACGGGGGTGAGAGATGAAAGCATATTCTTTGGCCTGTTCCAGTTTTCCCAGAAAGCTGCCTCCGGACTGGGCGTCGGGGCAGTTGGCATGATCCTGCAGGCAATAGGGTATGTAGCGAATGTTGAACAGGCGCCTGAAACGATTGCCGGCCTGCGGGTGACGAGCTTTCTGCTGCCCGCGATGGGGGTGGCCGTAGCTGCATTGATTGTACAGTTTTATCCCATGAAGAGAGACCGCCACGAACAGATTGTGGCACTGTTGAAGGACAGGGAGATACATTCATGAGCCTCCGGATATGTTTGATCTGTGCACTGTCATGGCTTGCCAGCTGCCAGGCTCAACCGGGCGCTGGGCTGAACTCGCCGGCGACGCCTAACATTCTGTTGGTCGTGTTTGAGGACATGAGCCAGAAAATCGGGGCTTTCGGCGATCCGATTGCCACAACACCGATCCTAGATGCGTTTGCCGAGGAAAGTATCCTATATCCCAATACGTTCACGACAGCGGGTGTTTGTGCGCCCTCGCGCGCGGCTCTCATTACAGGCGTTCATCAGCAAAGCCTGGGCGCGCAGCATATGCGCACGCACGCATTTGGAACGACCCACGAGCCTTCAGGCTACGAGATTGGGTATACGGCCGTGCCACCACCTGAGGTGAAGGCCTTTCCAGAGCTCATGCGACAGGCTGGATACTATACCTTCACTGGGTATGGTGGCTGGGTCATCTCAAACAAGAAAGACTATCAGTTCGGAACGCCATTTACGATCTGGGATGACGACAGTGTGGAGGCGAGCTGGCGCGGGCGGGCTTCTGGGCAGCCTTTCTTCGGCATGGTCACGCTTGCCACGACGCATGAATCCTTCCTGTTCCCCGAGCAAGCTGTGCGCACGACCGATCTTGCCGTCAAAACAGCGGCTCGAAATTCGAAACTGCTCGCCGGAAAAGAAAAGCTGACCCGCCCCGCCGACGTCATCGTGCCTCCCTGGCTGCCCGATACACCCGAGGTCAGGCAAGAGATCGCGGCCCAGTATGACAACATCGCCTTTACGGAGAAGAAACTCCAAGTTCTGCTTTCCGATCTTGAGGCGGATGGCCTGGCTGACAACACTATTGTGATTGTGACGACGGACCATGGCGATGGGTTTCCGCGCGCAAAGCGCTCCCTCTACGATTCGGGTATTCGTGTGCCGCTGATGATACGTCTGCCGGGCGGCGAGCACGCAGGTGAGGTGCGCGATGAGCTCGTAAGTTTTGTCGATCTTGCTCCGACTATTCTGTCGACGGCGGACACGTCCGTGCCCGCATGGATTCAGGGTCGGGATTTTCTGGGCTCTGACCGCGATTTCCCAAATCAATACGTATTTGCATCAAGTGACCGCATGGACAGCGCGATGGACCGCATGAAGGCCGTTCGGGATGAAAGATACAAGCTAATCCGGAATTACCGGCCGGAGGTTCCATTGCTGCCGCGGATCGCATTTCGGGAAGAACTCCGGTCGATGCAGGCCTTCCGTGCATTGAGCGCGACGAACGGTCTGAGCCGTTTGCAGAATAGCTATTTCGATACACCTCGTCCGACGGTCGAAATGTATGACACGCTGGGGGACCCGGAAGAGACGCGCAATCTTGCGGGTGAGGAGAGACTGTCCGCCGTCCAGAACCGACTGGCGGGAGCACTTGACGACTGGCTGCTCAGGACACCGGACTGGTCAGCGGTCACCGAGCGGGAAATGGTTGAGATGATGTGGCCTGCGGGTCATCAGCCTGTGACCTTTGCACCGAACCTTCGAATTGAAAAAATGTCTGACCAGGCCGTCAATATAACACTATCCTCGCCAACAGAGGGCGCCTCACTGGCCTGGCGATATGAAGGCGAAAGCGACACGGAATGGCGCGTCTATACTGGTGGCACCCGAATACCGGCAATCGCCTGCATTGATGTCAAAGCTGTTCGTTATGGATATGAAGCCAGCGTGAATGCTTCGAAATGCATGTATTCGGATGAGGTGCTCCTTCCGAGCGGGACTCACGAAGTGGACGAATAAAATGTGTCTTTGGAGCAAAAGCATTGCGCTTGGTCTGATCATGGCAGGAATTGTATCGTGCCAGACACCTGAAACCCTCGCGCCCATCCAGGAGGATGCGCGGCAGATAAAATTGCCTGATGTGCCAGTTCCAGTGTCGGCGCCCGACGCAGAGGTCGTCACGTTGGGCTTAGGGACCGAGAATCAGGAGCAATGGGAACATTTCCTGAACCAGCTTATTGTCCGGAATGTCACCAGTCCAGAGTTGTATCCAGTGCGCCCCTCAGCGAAAAACAATAATGGCAAGTCGGTCATTGTCGTACCCGGTGGTGGATATGCCTTCGTGTCCGTTGAGAATGAAGGCTTTCCTGTTGCACAGCGCCTAGCCGAAGAGGGGTATACGGCATTTGTTCTGAAATATCGGACCCGAGAGACTCCAAGATCGCCTAGCGAGTTTCTGGATCAGATGGCCAAGCAGTTTGCTAATCTTGGGAAGCAGGACCGAAAACCCTATCATCCGGCGATTGAGGATCTTGGAACTGCCATTCGCTATGTGTCGGAGAGCTGCCCCGAATACGATTGTACGTCCGGGCAAGTAAGTCTGATCGGCTTTTCCGCAGGGGGTATGTCCGTGATGAAAGCCTTGGAGAATGGTGCGAGCGGAACTTTCATAGATAAGGCTGCCCTGATCTATCCACCCATGTCACAATCGATCGAATCTGACCTGACAATTCCGATATTCTTAGCCATCGCGTCTGATGATCCACTATTCGAGCAGGGAGGGTTCAGCCTCCCAAAGGTTCTGTCAGAGATGGCGGGATCCCTCGAGTTCCATCTATACAGCCGCGGCGGCCACGGGTTTGGTACATTGAGGAAGGGGACGACCAGTGCGGCTTGGCTGGAACAATTTATATTATGGCTTGCGGCAGACAACTGACCTACCAATCAAAGCCAATTCAGTATGAGCTGAACCGATATATCCGGAGGGTTCTTCATGTGTGCATGTCGCGCTTGGACAAAATTCAAAAGGATTTCGACATTGAGTTCTGGATATACCAAACTGACCGTCTGGAGATACGTCCTTCTGTGCGTGTTTTTGATTCCACATGGTGCCGCAGCAAACGCGGACATTTCTAAGACCTGTCCAGGAGAACATGAACAATCGATTGTCGACTTGCCCAGTGGACGGTTTGTACGGGATAGTTCTGACCGCTCTCCTGACGAGAGACCGGTGAGAACTGTTGAAGTTGAAGCATTCCGGATCGATGCAAGAGAAGTGACGAACAGGGAGTTCGCCAACTTCGTGGAGGCCACTGGCTATCTGACGCTGGCTGAACGCACGCCCTCAACTGGCATGCACCCGGACATTCCCAATGAGCTATTGGTGCCGGGCTCAGCCGTGTTTGTTCTTTCCGGTGATGGACACACAGGTGGATGGCGCTTCATCCGCGCGGCCTCATGGCGGCAACCCGAGGGGCCTGGCTCATCGCTCGACGACAAGTGGGCGCATCCAGTTGTTCACATCGCCTACGCCGATGCTCTTGCATTTGCTCACTGGAGGGGCGGGCGTCTACCAACGGAGGCGGAATGGGAGTATGCGGCTCGTGGCGGGTTGGACCGCGCTACATATGAATGGGGCGAGGTGGCGCCAAGCTTAGAGCCGTATCGTGCCAATACGTGGCAGGGCATATTTCCATTCACAAACACAGGGAGCGATGGGTTTGTACAATCCGCTCCAACGGGATGTTATCCACCAAATGGCTACGGTCTATATGATATGACGGGCAATGTGTGGGAGTGGGTAGCCGACAAAGATATCGATCACAATCAGGGCTTGCTCAAGGGAGGATCCTTTCTCTGTGCTGACAATTTTTGCCGCCGCTACCGCCCTGCGGCAAGGATTTTCCAAGAACTCGATTTTTCGGCCAACCATATCGGTTTCCGGGTCGTCTATGATAAGGAATAGCCGCTAAGGTCGTGATGACGAGTGATCGAATTGGAACGGAGAAGTCAGAGATACCGTCAGAATCAGAGGTAATAGATCGATATCCCGCTCGCGATTTCATCCTTTGTCCGGCGTGTAGTTGTCCAAACAGGAGGAGATTGAGGGCGGGGTAGGGGCTGTGGTTTTGGAGACACAGATTGGGTGATCTGCAATATGACTTTTCGATAGTGAAGAGGTTGCTGCGTTGATCAGAATTCTGTCAACTTGTATCTTGATCCGGGTGTTCATCATCGAGAACCCAGCCAAGCTGGATAATCTGTGGAATGACGGTAAGTTTATCCACAGCTTTCTGTATGACACTGATTTGATTTAGTATTTTATCCTCGTTCATCATCGAGTGGGAATGATGACTTTTCGAACGAACTGATATAGCAGTCGTGGTGGCGCTGACGGGCAGCGTCGAACTCAGGAAACAGGAAAGGAGTGCACCACAGTTTGCACTACAAAATGCAAACATTTTGCATTACAGGCGAAAATATCGGCGCTTTAACGCACTGAATTCATTTGGTTTCAAAACCTTGGTTCAGGCGCGTCACTCGCGGTTCGGAATCCATTGTCGGCTCTTGGCGAAAGGGCAACCTGGTTTCGCTGCGTACGAGCTTCAATTCATAAATAAATTGGACCCCAGACCCTTTTGTTTAGTACGGATTGTGCCATTCCGGTGATTAAGAGACCTGCTTCCTCATTCTATAAAACATCGTAAAATCAATATCTTGCACCTGTGTCGAGAGTATTTATTGTCTTTGTTGTGCATGACTTTTTAATAAGAAATGTTGCATAATATGGAGCATGACCCCTATATTGTGGGTGATGGAGACAGAACATGACCGCGCTTGCAAAACTAAAAAGGAAATTGCGCCCCGGACAGGTGTACCGGCGCAAGGAGCTTGCGACCTGGTCAAACGCTGTCGATCGACATGTTGGACAGCTGCTTGACGAAGGACGCCTCGAAAAGGTTGGGGCAGGGCTCTATATGGCTCCGAAGAAAACTCGGTTCGGGCAGGCACCCGCCAAGCCGGAGAAGCTGGTTGAGTCATTCCTGGGGGATGACCGGTTTCTTATGGTTTCGCCAAACGCCTATAACAGCCTCGAATTGGGAACGACGCAGCTCTACAATGAGCCGGTAGTTTATAATCGCAAACGGCACGGCCATTTCGAGCTGGATGGCCGACGCTATGACTTCCGCATGCGGACCTCTGTTCCTTCAAACCTCAGCGAAGAATTCCTCCTGGTGGATCTGTTGCACAACCTCGATCGGCTTCCCGAGGAAAAGGCAGCAGTGCTTCCCAAGGCACTTAGGCGTGCGCGACGTATGGACCGCGCGCGACTGTCACGTGCGGTGAAGGATTTCGGATCGGCGCGGGCTGCAAGGCTCCTCAAGCCTGTATTGAACCCTGATCAGGCAACCGCCGCGTGACCCTCCTGCACGCACTGCCTGATTTTGCCGACCTCATCGCTGTTGCTGCGCGAAACAACACTATCGATCCGGGCCTCATCGAAAAAGACTACTGGTTGATGCACTGCCTCTGGGGACTGCAGCAGCTTGACTATAAGTTTGAGCTGAAAGGCGGAACTTCGCTGTCAAAGGGATACGGCCTCATCGACCGTTTTTCGGAAGACATCGACATCCTGATCCACCCAGAGACCGACCTCCAGTATGGCCCAAACCACAACAAGCCTGCGCAGGTAAAGGCGCGTCTCGAATTCTTCAACGGTCTGGCCGAAGCCATCAAAATTCCTGGCATTATCGAAGTGGTCCGCGACGAAGAGTTCGACGACACACGCCACTATCGCGGCGCAGGCATTCGATTGAAGTATGAGTCGGTGAATCCACTGCCAGAAGGGCTGAAGGCAGGCATCCTGCTCGAAGTCGGGTTCGACCAGGTGGCGCCGAACCGGCCATGTACGATTTCGTCCTGGGCTTACGAACTTGCAGTCGAGAGTGGGATTGCAGACCTGACCGACACCCGCGCGGTCGATGTGCCTTGCTATGAGCCGGGCTATACTTTTGTCGAAAAGCTCCAGACCATCTCAACGAAATTCCGAAAGCAGCAGGCGGACGGCGACATGCCTGTCAATTTCATGCGCCACTATTATGACGTGTACTGCCTGCTCGCTGACGCCTCAGTGAAAGAGTTCATCGGAACAGACGCGTACAAGGACCACAAGGCCAAAAGGTTCCGCAAGGCAGATGAACCGGACCTCACCAGGAACGAAGCCTTTCTGTTGAGCGACGCAGAAACGCGAAAGGCGTACGCGGACGCTTATGCGAAGTCACGAGCGCTTTACTACAGGGAGCCTGCACTCTTTGACGATATTCTGGCACGCATCAGCCGGCGCCTGCCGGAACTTTGAATGATCGTTGCTCGCAGGGAAACCTCTAACCCTCTGAAATAAAAGGAATTACTAGCTTACTCTTTTGTTGGGTGCGCCCTCCCGCACCCAAATAGCCCCTGAAATTCTCACGGATTTCGGGGGCTTTTTTCGTTTTCGCCCTACAGTTTCTGCCTTCCCTCCCAAACTATGCTAGCGTCGTGAGAGGCTGCTTCAGATGCAGAAGAGATGCGAGGATCAGTGTGCCAGCAGACACGGAAAGAGGTCGCAATATCACACAGCCGAATTTGCAGGCAAAAGCGGATGCCTGGCATACCGAATTGCTTCGCCGCGCCGAAGAGATAGAGATCAATCGAAAGCTGCCGCAGGACCTTGCCAACCGGCTTGCAGGGGATGGATTCTACGCACTTTGCACGCCTGTATGCCTTGGCGGAACTGGTGCGACGCCCCGCGACTATGCACTGAGCGTTGAGACGCTTGCGCGCGCAGATGCTTCGGCGGCCTGGTGCGCTTTCATAGCGACGACGGCCTCCTACGGCATGGCCACGCGGCGGACTGACGTCTTCGAGACGCTTCTGAAGCAGCCTGACGTGATTATGGCGGGTGTCTTCGCGCCTATGGGGCGTGCCCGTCCGGTTAATCGCAAAGGCGAGGCCGGGTTCATCGTCAATGGACGATGGGCATGGGGGTCTGGATCACAGAACGCCCACTGGATCATGGGTGGATGCCTGCTAAGTGATGATGAAGGTGCGCCCGTCCTGGACGGAAAAGGGAAACCGCAGCATCTCGCCCCGGTATTCAAATCTGCTGATGTCACATTCATTGATACATGGAAAGTGAGTGGCCTGCAGGGCACTGGCTCGACGGATTTTGAAGTGAACGATGTCTTCGTCCCAGAAGATCGCATTGTGCGGGACTTTGAGAATGCACGCGATGATCTTGCCATATTCCGTTTTCCGGGCTTTGGCCTGTTGGCGATTGGGATTGCATCAGTGGCCCTTGGCGCAGCGCGCGGCGCGATGGATGATGTTCTGGAGCTGGCTGGCGTGAAAGCACCATCAGGATCACGCAACACGCTGGCCGCTAAAGTGATGGCACATCGCGGCGTCTCGGAAGCGGAAGCGGCCATTCGCCAGGGCAGGGCGTTCCTGCTGGAAACGATCTGTGCGGCGTGGCAAGCAGCGCAGTCGGGGCCTGTCAGTATTGACTTGAAACGCGATCTTCGACTGGCATGCACATCTGCTGTCCGCTCAGCAATATCGGCGGTCGATACGCTTTATGACCTTGCCGGCGGTACGGCGGTTTACAGGACATCGCCAATCCAGCGCCGGTTCCGGGATATCCATGTCGCCTCGCAGCATATCATGGTGCAAAAGGGCATTTTTGATCTGACTGGCAAGCTCTATCTGGATCAGCCAACCGACACGGGCCTGCTTTGACGGTGTAGCGTGGCGCAACACCCGCACATTACCCGAGCAACTGAGCCTTTTTTGCGTCGAACAGGTCTGTGAGAAAGTCACTCATTGCGCGTATGCGGGCAAGCGGCGCAAGGTCTTCGTGCGTGGCGAGCCAGAAACTGCGATCAACGCGAACCACATCCTTCAAAACCGGCACGAGTGCCGGATCACCGATCCCCATGAAATGTGGGAGCACGGCGATACCGAGACCAGATCTTGCCATCTGAAGCTGCGCAACAATTGAAGGGCTACAATAGTGTAGCTGCAGGCCGGGCGCTATTTCCGCATGATAGCGCAGTTGCGGCGAATAGATAAGATCGTCGACATAACCGATTAGCGTATGACCGGAGAGGCTGGCGGCGGATTTCGGCCAGCCTCGCCGATTGAGATAATCCGGGCTTGCAAACAGGTTCAGAGCGTAATCGGAAAGCTTTCGCACTTTGATGCGCCCCGTTTTGGGGCGGGCAAGCATGATCGCCATGTCCGCTTCGCGTTTCGGAACACTTGCAAAACCCGACATGGCGATCAGATCCAGCGAAATCGATGGAAATCGCTGGCTAAATGGGCCGAGCGACGGGGCGATGAGAACATTGCCAAGTCCTTCTGTCACGCCAAGCCGCACCCGTCCGCTCGCTTGCGTGCCGCCAATCTCAGCCTCTGCCGATATATCGAGGGTTGTCTGTTCAACCGCTTCGGCCTTGGCTGCGATGGCTTCTCCGGCAGAAGTGAGAATGTGTCCCCTGCGTGTGCGTTCAAATAGCGCCAGACCGAGATCTGTTTCGAGCCGTCGCAGGCGACGGCTTACCGTCGTTGCATCCTGGCCCGTGCGGGCAGCAACTTCCGACAGTTTGGGATGGCGGCTGACTTCGAGCAGGAGTTTCAGGTCGTCCCAGTTCAATTCAATCTCCAGCCTGCAATAATGCAGATTAAAGCTGCAATGCTAAGTGTTTAACTGCGATGACGCCACTGATAAGTTGGAGCTAGAAAATTTCGGGAGAATTCAGGATGCGTACCGTAAATCACTTCATTAATGGCAAGGCCGTCGAGGGCAAATCGGGCCGCTCGGGCGACATATTCAATCCCAATACCGGTGACGTGCAGGCGCAGGTCGCACTGGCAAGCGACGCTGAGGTCGATGCGGCGGTCGAGGCCGCCATGGGGGCCCTGCCAGAATGGGCTTCGACTAACCCGCAACGCCGGGCGCGCATCCTGTTCAAATTCAAGGATCTGCTTGAGCAAAATATTGATGAACTCGCCGAGCTGCTCTCCTCCGAGCATGGCAAGGTGGTGGCGGATTCGAAGGGCGACGTGCAGCGCGGCATCGATGTCGTCGAGTTTGCCTGCGGCATCCCGCACCTGCAGAAGGGCGAATATACTGAAGGCGCCGGGCCGGGCATCGACGTCTATTCGATGCGTCAACCGCTCGGCGTTTGTGCAGGTATCACACCATTCAATTTCCCGGCCATGATCCCATGCTGGATGTTCGCAGTCGCCATAGCTTGCGGAAACACCTTCGTGCTGAAGCCTTCAGAGAAGGATCCGTCTGTACCGGTACGCCTCGCCGAGCTGTTCCTCGAAGCTGGTGCGCCAGAAGGCGTGCTGAACGTTGTGCACGGTGACAAGACATCCGTCGACGCCATCCTGAAGCATCCGGACATCAAGGCTGTCAGCTTTGTTGGCTCGTCAGACATCGCTCAATACGTGTACGCAACTGGTACGGCCCATGGAAAGCGCGTGCAGGCGATGGGCGGGGCGAAAAACCATGGCATCATCATGCCAGACTGCAATATGGAGCAGGCGGTGAAAGATATTGTCGGCGCGGCCTATGGATCGGCTGGCGAACGCTGCATGGCACTGCCTGTCGCGGTTACTGTGGGCAAGAAGACGGGCGATGAGTTTGTCGAGCGCATGCTGGACGCGGCGCAGGCGCTGAAGGTTGGCACCTCGACAGACAAGGATGCGCATTACGGCCCGGTCGTCTCGGCAGCCCACAAGGCCAAGGTCGAGGACTATATCCGCATGGGCGCCGAAGAGGGGGCTGACCTCAAGCTCGATGGCCGAAACCATACGCTGCAGGGCTATGAGAATGGTTTCTTTGTCGGCCCAACCCTGTTCGATCATGTGAAGCCGGAGATGAGGACCTATAAGGAAGAGATTTTCGGTCCGGTTCTTCAGGTTGTGCGCGCTGAAACGCTAGAAGAAGCGGCGGCGCTTCCGTCCAATCACCAGTATGGCAACGGCGTAGCAATCTTCACTTCGAATGGCCGCGCGGCCCGCGAATTTGCTGCGCAGGTGAATGTCGGCATGGTTGGTATCAACGTGCCAATCCCGGTGCCGGTGAGTTATCATACCTTTGGCGGCTGGAAGCGCTCGGCCTTTGGTGACACCAACCAGCATGGCCCGGAAGGCGTCAAGTTCTGGACCAAGATCAAGACGGTCACCCAGCGCTGGCCGGAAGGCGATATTGGCGATCAGGCTTTCATCATCCCGACGATGCAGTAAGCGCCATGGCAGATTACAAGACGATCAAGTTCGAACGAAAGGGCCGCATTGCGGTCGTGACGCTCAATCGCCCCGACAGCCTCAATGCGTTGAATGCCGAGGTGATGTCCGAGATTGCAGCGCTGTTCGCAGAGATCGACAAAGACAGAACGATCGCGGTCAGCGTACTTACCGGGGAAGGTCGGGCCTTTGCCGCTGGTGCGGACATCAAGGAGATGCAACCGCAGAGTTTCTCTGACATGTATACAGAGGACTATTTTGCTGGCTGGGATCGGTTCGCGGCGTGCCGCAAGCCTGTAATCGCGGCGGTGAACGGCTTCGCCCTCGGCGGCGGATGTGAACTTGCCATGATGTGCGACCTTGTCATCGCCTCGGACAAGGCAAAGTTCGGCCAGCCGGAGATCAAGCTCGGCGTGACACCTGGCATGGGCGGCTCTGTCCGTCTCACCAAGGCGATCGGCAAGGCCAAAGCGATGGATCTCGTCCTGACTGGCCGGATGATTGATGGCGAGGAGGCTGACCGGATTGGCCTTGTTAGCCGTGTTGTTCCGCATGATGAGCTTCTGTCGACTGCCATGAATGCGGCCGAAGCGATCGCCGGCTATTCCATTCCATCGCTGATGGCGGCGAAGGAAATGGTGTCACGCGCTCTTGAGCTTTCGACAAGTGAAGGCGTCCGCTTTGAACGCCGTCTCTTTCAGGGCCTGTTCGGCACAAGCGATCAGAAGGAAGGCATGGCAGCCTTCTCTGAAAAGCGGCCTCCTAATTTCAAGGATGAATAAGACCCGGTCTTTCTTTTTACCCCGTTTCAGCTTCCTCCAAGCGTTTCGGGTTCTACTGGGCGTCTGTATATGGCACTCCAAGTCACATACAGACGCCCTTTTTTGCCTTAAGAGTTGACCATGATCCTGAACGAAGAACAAACAATGATCGCCGATATGGCGAAGACGTTTGCCCAGAATGAGCTCCGTCCGCACGCCGCGAAGTGGGACAGGGAAGGCTATCTGGAGCGGGAAAAACTGGAAGCGCTCGGTGAGCTTGGCTTCGGCGGTATTTACACCAAAGAAGAGCATGGTGGTTCCGGTCTTGGCCGGCTCGATGCGGCGTTGATCTTCGAGCAGCTCTCGCGTGGTGACATCAGCCATGCGGCTTTCATGTCGATCCATAATATGGCGACGTGGATGATCGACAGCTTCGGCCATGACCAGCTTCGCGCGAAATACGTTCCGCGTCTTACCGCCACCGAACTGATTGCTTCCTATTGCCTGACAGAGCCGGGAGCAGGCTCCGATGCGGCCAGCCTCAAGACGACGGCAAAACTCGACGGCGACGAATATGTCCTGAACGGCGCCAAGGTCTTCATCTCGGGCGCTGGATTCTCGGATGTGTACGTCGTGATGGCCCGCACATCGGACGATGGTGCGCGCGGCGTATCAACCTTCATTGTCGACAAGGATGCGCCAGGCATCAGCTTCGGCAAGCATGAAGACAAGATGGGCTGGCGGGCCCAGCCGACGGCGATGGTGAATTTCGATGATTGCCGCATACCAGCAACCAATCGCGTCGGAGATGAGGGCCATGGTTTCCGGTTTGCGATGGCCGGACTGGATGGCGGTCGTCTGAACATTGCGGCGTGCGCACTCGGCGGGGCTCAGGACGCGCTGGACCGTGCGCTTGTCTATGTCCAGGAGCGCAGGCAGTTCGGCCGCGCCATCGCCGACTTCCAGGCCTCGCAGTTCAAGCTCGCTGACATGGAGACGGAATTGCAGGCCGCCCGCGCGCTACTTTATCAGGCCGCGCAGCGTCTTGATGCCAAGTCGCCGGATGCGACGAAATTCTGCGCCATGGCCAAACGCTTTGTGACAGACACAGCCTTTAAGGTCGCGAATGACGCGCTTCAGCTGCATGGGGGGTATGGCTATCTCGCCGATTACGAGGTCGAGCGGATCGTGCGTGATCTGCGCGTTCACCAGATCCTCGAAGGCACGAATGAAATCATGCGCGTCATCGTCTCGCGCGAAATGCTGAAGGGGTAAGCGGCATGAGCGAGCCAAGTGTAATTGCGCGTAGGGAAGGCAGAGCCGGCCGACTGACGCTGAACCGGCCAAAGGCGCTGCATTCCCTCAATCACGACATGGTCGAGATCATGACAGAGAACCTTCTGGCGTGGCGAGGTGACCCAAAGATCGAGATGATCCTGGTGGATCATGCCCCCGAAACGCGTGGCTTCTGTGCAGGCGGTGATGTTCGCATGTTGGCGGAATCAGGTGCGAAAGACGGCAAGGAAGCTGCGGCGTTCTTTGCCGCCGAATACCGCCTCAATACGCTGATCAAGGAGTATCCCAAGCCCTACATCGCTATCATCGACGGTGTCACCATGGGCGGCGGAGTTGGTATTTCGGTTCATGGTGACTACCGGATCGCAACGCCGAATACGATGTTTGCGATGCCAGAAAGCGGCATCGGGCTTTTCCCGGATGTCGGCGGAGGCTGGTTCCTGCCCCGTCTGCCGGGCGCTACGGGCATGTGGCTGGCGCTGACCGGTGAGCGGTTGAAGGGCGAAGACGTGCTGGCTGTCGGCGTTGCCACCCATTTCACGGATGCAGGCGCTGGGCTGGCAGATGTTCTGGCCCGCGACGGCCTTGGCGCGCTGGACAAGATGAAACAGGCAGCTGAGCCATCTTTCGCTGAACACCGCGGCGAGATCGACACGTGTTTTGGCAAGGAGACGGTAGAGGATATTGTCGCCTGTCTTGAAGCTGGTAGCGACTGGGCCCGGGCACAGGCGAAGATACTTGCGGCCAAATCCCCGCTGACGCTCAAGATTGCGCATCGCCAATTGAATGAAGGGGCCGGCTTCAAGGATTTCCGGGACAGTATGTCTATGGAATACCGCATCGGCGCTCGCCTCGTTCGTACTGAAAACTTCATAGAAGGTGTTCGTGCTGTCCTGATCGATCGAGACAATTCACCAAACTGGCAACCGCCCGACCTTCAAAGCGTCACTCCGGAGTACCTGGACACCTTCTTTGATGAACTGGGACCGGATGAGCTGGAATTTCTGCCTGAGGAGTAAATCATGACGACAATTGCTTTTATCGGTCTTGGCAATATGGGCTCGGGTATGTGTGCCAATCTCGCCAAGGCGGGGCATGACGTGCATGCCTTTGACTTAAATGCGGACGCTGTGAAAACGGTTGAAGCTGCTGGCGCAAAAGGCGCAGCTACCCTCGCTGCCGCGGTCAAGGGTGCGGAGATTGTGGTCACCATGCTGCCGGCGGGCAAGCATGTGCATAGCGTTTATTTCGGTGAGGACGGGGTTGCGGCCAATGCCAGGACGGGGACGCTATTCCTCGACTGCTCGACAATCTCGGTGGAAGAAAGCCGCGAGGCCGCGAAAAAGGCAAAGGATGCCGGTTTCCTGATGGTCGATGCGCCAGTATCCGGTGGGACGGCGGCAGCTGATGCCGGTACGTTGACCTTCATGGTGGGCGGACCGAAAGCGGCGTTCGACGTGGCAAAGCCAGTGCTCGATGTGATGGGCAAGAATGTCTTTCACGCAGGCGATGCCGGCAATGGCCAGGTCGCAAAGATTGCCAACAACATGTTGCTCGGTATTTCCATGATCGGGACGTGTGAGGCCTTTAACCTGGCAGAGAAGCTGGGCCTTGATGCGCAGACCTTCTTCGACATTTCGTCTACGGCATCCGGACAATGCTGGTCGATGACGAGCTACTGTCCGACGCCTGGGCCCGTGCCGGCTGCGCCGTCGAACCGTGATTACCAGCCCGGCTTTGCTGTCGCGATGATGCTGAAGGATCTGAAGCTGGCCCTCGGTGCGGCAGATGGGGCAGGGGCGAGCGCGCCGCTCGGCAAGCATGCTGAAGATATATACGCCAAGCTTGACGAGGATGGTTATGCCGGTCTCGATTTTTCCGGCGTGATGAAGCGTATTCGCGGCGAAATCTGACGCGCTGCAGGCCTAGTCGTTGAAATCGCGCTTCCATTGCACTGAGAGCTGGTTGCCTTCTTCGGTACTGGTCGCGGCCTCGACTTCGATATTGCTGAGCGGCTCCCACTCAATGGCGACGCCCGGTGCGCCGGCAGCACCCGAGCGCACTTCAAGATAGACATTCTCTGTCAGGTATTTGCCGCTTGTAACTTCGACATTGCCGGTTGAGCCGCTGCCGACATCAAACGTATCGAGGCCAAGGCTCTGCTCGATGCCACCAAGCAGGTCAAAGCCGCCGCCGCCCGACAATTGCGCGAGCGCTGCGGCCAGGCGCGCCGTTTCCAGGGCGGTTAGCTGCGTTGGTGAGCGGCCAAAGAGTACGCGCGACAGGACTTCATCTTCCGGCAGGACAGGCTCGGATGTCAGGGCGATCTCCGGTCGTTCGATCGTGCCAGTGACCTCGAGAATAGCGGTGATGTCGTCATTTGTTTCGTGCCGTGCTGTTACACTGAGCGGCGATGACGAGATTTCGGGTTCGAGACGGACTGAGCTCTCGGCGAACTGGAACCGCTTGCCGATCAGGTCGAACCGGCCGCGCACGATCCGGGCCTCACCAGTGATAACCGGGCTGCCCATTGTGCCGGTGATTTCGGCGTCGAGACCAAGCTCTGCATTCACGCCGCGCCCACGGATGTCTATCCGGCCTGGGGCGTTGAGATTGATATTAAGGCGTGTCGCAGCCTCTTCGGCGTCTTCAACTTCTTCCTCCGGCTCTTCGAAGCTCACATCGAGCGTCGCCGGGCCGCCATCGGGCAGTTTGTCGATATTGATGACGCCCTCATCAACGGTCAGGTCGCCCGTCACTTCAAGGAGGTCCGGTTGCTGAACAAGCTTCATTGCCCCGCTCACGGTTGCCGAGCCTTCACGGCGCTCTGTTACGACGAGACTGTTGGCTTTCAGCTCAAGATCGCTCATGGCGGAGCCGTCTATGGCCATGGTCCCGCTACCGGTCAGCGTTCCGCCGGACCTTCCCTCGGCGTTGAAACGCCGCAAGGTCACGGTGCCGTTTCCGAGACCTGCATCCGCTTCAATACTGTGCATGACCAGGCCAAGATCGCCATGCTCGAACTCGCCTTCACTGAAACGGAAGTTCCCGGAAAAACTGTTGTCCAGCGTCGGCAGGACGCCTGACAGGTTGAGATCGATCAGCCCTTTCATGACCATTTGCGGTGGTACGAGCAAGGCGGCAATCGCTTCGATCTGGCCATCTGCTGTTGCCGAGAACGGCATGTTCGCACCTGATACAACCGAAAGGAATGGCGGCGCGGGCGATGTCGTCACCGGCACTTCGAGATCGACATTGGCTTCCAGCGCATCATTGTCGAGCGCTCGGACGTTGACGTCGAGCAGGTCTGGCTGCAGGTCAGCGGAGACGAACAGGTCTATTGGGGGCAATTCTGAGCCGGAACGCGCGATTGATTTGAGGTCTGCGCGAATTGGCCCTGACAGGCCACCTTCGGCTTCGACAAGCTCAGCATCAATGTTGAGCGCGCCTTCCAGTGCTGGACGGCCCGCAAGGGTCAGAAGTGGCGCGATGCGTAGATTCTGGCCTTTCAAGGATATTGATGTCGGCCCGCGAGTGGTGATCTGCGGAGAGAAACTGCCGCCAAGGGCCGCAAAGCGGGCGGAGGCCTCAAAGCCGTCTTCGTATTGCGTGTATCGCACAGGGGCTTCGGTTGTCAGGCCGACTTCACCCAGAAGCGCGGAAAGGGAGGCTGTAAGGTCCAGCCCGCCGGTCGTCAGGCCTTTGATATTGCCGTCAATGTCGAGACCGGTCTTCTGGCTGAGGCCGTTCAGATCGGTCCAGCCATCCATATCAACCACAAAATCGGCATTGTCCGGTGTGCCAGTGGCGCGCAGGACAAGTGCATCTGCCTTTGTCGGCCCGAAGGCGACGTCTTCGAGTGTCGCATCGAGCACCAGCTTTTCGCCGTCTATATTGGCCGTCAGGTCGATCGCATTGGCCGGCAAGCCCTCAGGCAAGTCGCCATCGATGTCCGCTGACCCGCGAATTGCACCGAGATCGCCGCCGGAGCCGCTCAAATCTGCCTGTGCGACGAGATCTGACCAGCTGGCCTTGAACCCCTGCACTTGCCAGTCTGAACCGCTCAGGCTCAGCCTCGTGCTTGCATTCACAGGCCCTTCCGTCGTTTCGCCATCAAGGCTGGCCTGTGTGTCCAGCGCGCCGTCCGCATAGCGCCCGTCGGCGGCGATTGTCAGGTTCTCGAAGGCGAAGCCATCCCGGATTAGCGACGGGGTATTCAGGCGGGTCGTGAATTGCAGGTCATCCAGTGGGCCGGAAATATCTGCTGTTCCGGTCAGGCTCGACAGGTTGAAGCCTGAGAAAGCCGCGCTGCCGGCGCTCAGATTTGCTGAAGCGGAAACAACCTGCTCGCTTGACATCCGGCCTGATCCGTTGAGCTTCAGAGAGCCGGTTTCGGCGGTAAAAGCTGGCAGGTCGAGAGAGCCGTCAGCGCGTAGCTCACCTTTCGCCGTGACAATGGCCTGCTCGCCGGCCCATTGGTCCAGCGGGGCAGGTAGCGCTCCGAAATTGGTTGCCGTGATGCGGGTATTGAGCCTTGTTACGCCAGCGCCAGACCGATTCGCTTGGAACTGTCCATTCGCCCGTATGGGGCGCGCGAGATTGGCGGCCGCGCCGTCTAGCTGGAAACTGCCCGAGAAGTCCGCCGAAAGGGCGGGAGATGTCGTGACATTCCCGGCACCGGCCACCCGGCCGCCCCTGCCACGAACCGTTAGTTCGTTGAGCGCCAATACGCTGGTGGAGAGATCATATATCGCATTGGTCTGAACGATGGGGGCCGGCCCGGCAATCTGGCCACTTATGCCTGGCAGAACGGCGCGCTCGCCCGTCAGCGTCGTGCGAACGCTGATCTGTGGGCTATCATATAGAACAACCAGCGGGCCAGAGACAGTGCGGGCCTGAAAGGACGGCACGTCCACGTCGCGTGCATTCACGCTGCCATCAAACCGCGCTATGGCGTCGTCATAAGTGAGATTACCGTCAAGAATGGCCTGACCGACAGAGATCGAGTCGGACTTGGCGTAACGGCCAGGATTGTCAGCGATTAGCCGTATATCTGCCGAATATGCGCCCGTACCAGACTGGGTCGCGCGCGCACTGAGCTGTAGTCCGTCTGCGATGGCTGAAATGTCGAGAACAGGGCGGCCCTCATCGCGCGACAGATCCCCTTCAACGCTCAGCGTGTTTCCAAGCGTGTCGGTGATGCTCGCTGTGAGAGGATGCAGGCCTGGATGGGCTTCAATGACGAACGATATGATATCGTCCTCAGAACTTGCTGTCAGGGAAACCGCATCGTTGCTGTCGATTGAGACAAGGCTGTCAGCTTCCCATTCATCCAGTGTGCCGCCAGCGTTAAGACGCGCTGACAGGGTCTGTCCGGCGTCGAGCTGGGCGAGCGAGGCGAAAAGGCCGCCGGCGGGACCATCAAGATCAAGGTTGCCACTGACGCGGAAATCATCAGACCATTGCAGGTCAGCACTGAGGGAATCACCATCGCCTTCCAGCGGTATGACCGCGACTTTTGTACGGCCACCATCCTGCCCGACCTGGCCCTGAGCGTCGATCGCAAGCGAGAGCGCACGTGGCAACACACCTTCGTCACTGCGAAACTCGCCAATGCGTAGCCTGTCGATTTCGCCGGCGCGCAGCGGCAGTGAGCCGCCGTCCTGTTTCGGTTTATCTGACGGCACGAGAACCGGCCGTCTGATTACATGAATGAGATCGGCTTCAAGCGCATCGACGAGCAATGCACGTTTACGCAGCGCAAGAGGTTTCCACTCGGCAAGGAGGTTCTCAGCCACCAGCCACACGCCGTCTTCATCCGCGACGGTGAGGCGTTCAATGCGGAATGTGCCGAGCAGGTCACCGCTCAGGCCTTCGACTTCTATATTCTGTCCGGAGGGGTCTGCCGCTTCGATCCGGGCTTCAACAAAGTTTCGGCCAAATCCGGATTGTGCCGCAAAGCGCAAGGCCAGCAGGAGCACAAAGACGAGGGCCAGAAGACATGCAGCCGCGATCAGCGACCATTTCAGGATAGGCCGCGGTGTGCTCTCAGGTTTCGGGGTCTGGACATCAGTATTCATCAGAAAGCCTGCCCGATCGATATATAGATCTGTACAGGGTCGTCGAATTCGGTCGGGTTCAATGGAGCCGCGATGTCGAGCCGGATCGGGCCGGCCGGCGTTGTGTAGCGCACGCCAAAGCCAGCGCCATAGCGTGCATCATCAAAATTGGAAAACTCGTCAGTCGAGACGCTGCCCGCATCGACAAAGGCAACAAGGCCGATATTTGGGCGCCACCGATAGCGCGCTTCCAGCGAGGATTCGACCACGGATTTGCCACCAAGCGGTGTGCCGTCTTCAGCGCTCGGGCCAATGCCTTGATAGGCATAGCCACGCACACTGCCGCCGCCGCCGGAGTAGAAACGTGTATCGACAGGAAGGTCTGCCGCGTTCGCGCCGAGGACAGCCCCGGCTTTCAGGCGGCCGGCCAACACAAAGCGGCGCTCTTCATCGAATGGCACATAGGCACTGACCTGGCCAACCGTGCGCACAAACGGGTCGCTCTCGTCTCCGAAAGTATAACTAGGTTCGACGCGGCCATTGGCGCGCCAACCCTTGCGTGGATCGAGCAGGCTGTCTGTCTTGTCGAGGCGGGCGTCGGTGTAGACCGAGAGGATCTGGAGGTCGCGTTTTCCGAATTCGTCCTCTTCCTTCACTATTTCGCCTTCGATGCCGTAAGTATATGAGAAGTCAGGGCTTTTGATGACGTCAAAACCAATGCCGACTGATATGGCCTGACGGTCGTAAGCGTCGGTGGCCTCCTGGGTAATTCCTGATGAGAGCACCAGGCCGCGGCCATATCCAAACTCATTGGGGCGGCGCCACACAACATTCAGGGATTGCTCAAGTTCGGCAATGGTAAGGTCTGCCACCGCGACGTCGCCGTGTCTGATCAGGTTGCGCCGCGTGAATTCGGCGTTGAGGCCCGCGCCTTCGCTGGTTGAATAGCTGCCGCCCAGAGCGATCGTATTGCGTTTTCGTTCAATCAGCTTCACTTCGATATTCCGGATTTCCTCGCCGCCCGGTGTCACACCAGACGGTTCACTGGCCAAGGACGCACGTGCGACGCGAAACATCCTTGTTTCGGCGAGACGCGTATTGAGCAGGGCAAGATCATTGGGCGCGTAGAGGTCTCCTTCTTCATAAGGGACCAGTCGGCGCAGATAGGCAGCCTTGGTCAGGACATCGTCCTGGAACACGGTCTCCCCGAGGACGACACGGGGCCCGGCGCGGACGACATAGGTCACTGCAATGGTCTCGGCATCCCGGTCGCCGACGACGCGCCTGTCGCGGATTTCTGCGTATGGGTAACCGGCCTCGCGAAGTGTGGCCGTGATCCATCGTTCCGCATCAATGACGCGGGAAGGGATCGCTTTGCGTCCTTGTTTTACGGGCAGTTCTGCACGTATTCTTTGCTGGTCTTCGTCTCGCGGGACTTCGCCATTGAAGTCGACTTTTACGTCTGCAAGCGTGAAGACCGGCCCGGGATCGATGCGCAGGCGTGCGACCGGCGGCTCCGTGCTTTCGATGCCAAGGTCTATCTGCGGGTCGTAGTGACCAACGCTATTGAGGCTGCTGCGCACCGCCGATGCTGCACGACGGCCCTGACGGCGCACTTCGAGCGTTGTGCGGGCATCGGCCTCGGCAGGCAGGGCTGCGCGAACGGTCGATTCAACATCTTCAGAAACATTATCGCCAACGAACTCAACCTGTACGGGCGCGGCCGCTGCCGAAAGTGCGGCAGTCGCAAAAATAGCAAGAAGAGGTGTCGCGCGTTTGATCATTTCGTCCGAACCGTGCTGGTACACTGACTGTCCGGCATGCAAAATCCGCACAAAACAGGCGAATTTGCGAACTTGGCTGATATTCTTTGACGGACCATGAGCAAAACTAACGCCCAAAGCGAGCGTGCGTTGCCCGTGAAACCGGCAAATGGCAGTATTTTGTGCAGCATCAGATGCAGCTCTGGTTTCAAGTACAACGTGGTGGGCAGGGACGATCGAATGTCTTCGCTTTAGCAGAGTTCAATGATGAACATCCCTGCCGCGAACGCTTTTTGAGAGGCCAGTCCTGCGTCTGTTTCACTTTACAAATTCCTCAGAGTCTCGCCTCAGCATGGAAGCACAAAGATATGTCGAAACAATTGCGACCTTGGGTGGAATTGAGTGGCATCTGCGCAGAGTGCGGTCTGTAGTCGAGCAAATGGCCCATTCAGGGCTGTTCCAGAACTCGTCCGATTTAGTATCGAAAGGAACTATTGCGAAGTATTTGACGGCGTGGCAGGGAGGCGGGCTTCAGCTTGAAGCCATTCAGGGACACCCTCTTGAACAAGAAAAGCGTGTCTGAGCCAAATGCGAAAACAGAGTCGCCGCGAGACCCATCTCCATGGATGAGTGAAAAACCGGTCGGTGAAGCGCTGCGGGAGATATACAGCGATGTTCTGGGTGAGCCTGTACCGGATCGGCTGCAAAAGCTCATTCAGAAATTACGCGAACAGGAATGTGCCAGGAAATTGTAATAGTGGACTGAAAGCCAGCCGTGCGGGGCAATCGCGATGACAAGCCCAGCAATATGGATCTTTCAGGATCGCATGCAGTTATCTGATGTATTTGCACCAATGGGCGCATCAGAGGCGGCCCGTTCAGCGCGTCTGAAAGATCCTGATAAAGCACAGGACTTCTTGCATGCGCGAGACCTGATGCGGTCTCTGGTTGCCCGCGAGACCGGTCTCAATACGGACAATGTCGACCTGGAGGTGCCGGATGATACATGCCCGTGTATCCGGAATTTACCGGACATCTCGATTTCATGGTCGCGGTCCGGGCCGCTCGCGCTTGCTGCGTTGAGCCTGCAAGGCAGAATTGGTGTTGATCTTGAACGTGTGAGACCAATCGAGTTTGCACCAATGCTGAACATGATCGCCGTGCCGGAAGAGATACGCATGGTCGAGGCAGCCGGTAGCGAGCGCAACAGGCTTCAGTGCTTTTACCGCCTGTGGAGTGCCAAGGAAGCCTTGCTGAAATGGCGCGGGACGGGCCTTCGCGGCGGGGCAAAGTCGGTGATTGTGCCGAAGGCCTTCATCGCGGGCATGGTTGAGGAAATAGATATTGAGATCAAAGAATTGGGCGTTTCTATCCGCACGTTAAACGGTCCGCCCGGATGCGTAGCGGTGCTTGCCTTTAGCGGGTAAATACGGATTTGAACATCCAGCCCGCGAGGGATTTTCCGCTGGTGTGTCGCTCATCTTTCATGTCGAAAACCATAAGGGCGACAGCACCAAAAGGGGCGGCTTCAATGCCTTCCTTCACGACCTCGAACCCCATCGATGCATAAAATTCCCGCATGCTCGGCTCGGCGAGAATGGCGATGTAGCGCCGGTTCTCCTGGGCAACGAAATCGAGCACGGCGCGCATCACCGGACCGAGGGTCTTCGAGCCGCGCCGATCGGGAGCTGTGACCAGTTTGGACACAATGACGACGCCATGATCCGGGCGTGGCAGTGATGTCTTGAGGCTAAAAACGTCAAATCTTTCAGCGTGGTTGAACGGATCCACGACGATGATCTGCGCGCTTGAAACGAGATCTGCCCCATCGAACAGCGTGAAGGTGACGCCCAGGCTGTCGGCTTCATCGAACAACATGCGCGCTTCGTGGTCGGCGCCTTTCAGCGCGAACTGTTTCTCGGCGCAATATACCCGGTACCTTAGATGCTGGACGAGGGGCAACGTCCGATTATCCATCACGGTCAGTTCAAAATTACTCATACTCATCATCCGCTACAGCCCAGGCCCGAGCCTGCGAGTCGAAGCTCAAACTGTAGCGGGCGCGGCGATCTGGACCAATGACGAATGGCATATCCAGTTTGATCCGGCAGGGGTGTATCCCCCATTTGCGGGCAAAATGTTCCTTGATGGCGACGGCCTTGACGAGGTCGCTTCCGGTGAGGCCTTTCACGCCCCAGACGGCGGCAACTGTGCCCGGTAGCCAGTCACAGGCGATGACGTCAGCAGGGGATAGAAGTGTCCTGTCCTCATCCTGCCGGCTCAGCGGGGCAACTACCGCATCAGACGCCCCGGTCAGAAAGTCGCGTCTTTCCAAGGCATCAAGCGCGGCGAGCGGGCCTTTCGGATAGGCTTTTTCGACAAGGTCCAACCGCGCCCAGAGATCATTGCCGAGGAAGGCCTCGATGGTGACGGGCAGATTGCCCGTGATGGGATCTGGCGTTCCCGGAACCCCACGCACCGTCAAAATGCCGCTTTCCGGCAAGTCTGAGCAGATCACGAGACGGTCTATGCGAACGGGATAAATGGCAGAATTTTCCGTGCCATCGAACCATTCCTGAGGCGTGTCATGCGGCGGGCCATGCACCAGCCCGTCAAGGATTATGGGGTCGAAAGGGTCCCCCGGTGTTTCTGCTTTCGACAGGTCGATTTTCGCTTCAAAACCAAGGTGGTCGCGGCGCATCTCGATAATCGGCTGCAGGGCCGGTCCATGGAAAAGGTCTGCAGATTTATACGGATTTGCGCGCTTTTTCCCATGCTTTTGAGGCTGTAAACGGGCTTTGTGTGGACGCACGGGCTGGCTGATCTCTCCGGCGGAAATATCATACCAGGGCGCATCGCCGCTGATGCCGTCGCGGCCGCGGAGGCGGGCTTTGCCATCTGGCCTCACCTGTGTCTCAACGGTCAGGCCAGTTTCACCGACACTGGCCCACCGGCGCGGTGAAAATGCTTTCAATTCAATTGGGTAGCTTTCAAATCCTGCAGCGTATGCCTGTCGTAGCGCCATGCCGGCCTGGGCGAGTAGAGGGAGCGCCGGGATCGTGTAGGTCGGTTTATGCGACTGGACCCACCCCGGAGTTTCCCCCGAAAACCGAGTACACTGACGGTACAGTAGCGGTGCACTAGCAGTACACAAGCGGACACTTACGCCGCGCATTTCATAGATGCGCATGCCATCGACCCAGATTGAGCCGGTGCCGGTGACGATGGTTTCGCTGTCGCGCTCTTCGATACTGTCGATTTCGACAATCGGAGTAACCTGCTTCGCCGTCGGATTGACCTGGCCGCGATAGGTCCACACCAGGTCTTCGCCGGGAGCGATGGGCTCCCAGACAGGGGTGTCGAAGCGTTGTGCCGCGCCTTTCAGGTCTGCTGCGCGGGCGAGCAGTTGGACCAGCATCTCAAGGCCGAGCGAACCGGGTTGTACCGGATCAGAGAAAAAGTGTGCCTTGAAGTACCACGCATAAGGATCGACGCTTTGTTGTGCGCGGATGCGGCCCAGGGCTGCTGCGCCGCCTTCCGGCTCGAAACGATCGATCATGTCGAACAGGGCCAGCCTGGCTGATGAAGCAGGCAGGCAGGTACCCGCTTCGCTTGGCGGATCGGCTGGCGCGTTGAAGAAGGCGCGTTGTTCGTCATTGGCCTTGAGGCCGGCCTGCGAGGCCAGCGCGGCCTTGGTGAAGAAACCGAAACTGGTCTCCAGGGTCACGACAGGCGTGCCGTCGGCCAGCGTAGCCTCAAGCGCAAAGAACACGATCGTCATCGGCCCCATACGAGAACAGCGTGTCAGGGTTGTCCGTGTGCGGACCATGCCGTCTTCTGGCCGAACCTGCCTGTAGGTCTTGCCATTGCCATCCAGGTTCCGGAACCGAGTCTCGCCTGACAGGGCGAAGCCGGAATAGGAGGCCAGCCAGCCGCAAGGCTGCAGGATGACTTCGGTAAGCACCGAGAAAGGCATTGTGCCGGTGCCGCCATCCTCGAAGTACCAGGCGTCGGGCGGGATGTCGTATTCGGCAATCGCGGTCAGCCCGGCCTTTTGCTGGCTGGCAGGCCCCGTCACAGAGAGAACCCGGCTGACCATGTGATAGGGCGTCTGGGGCAGGCGCGGTACAGCGCCTTTCGTATCAAACGGCGCATACATCGAGCCAAATGACCGGCTCGGCGCGCCGGATCCGCATTCGATCAGGGCTGCTTCATCGCCGCGCACATCGCACTCATCATTGACGTAGTGTGGAATCTGGGCGGGATTTGTCATGGCCGGCCACTGGCGTCGCAGGCGTACGCCAAAGCGCGGACAATAGAACACCTTTCGGCCATCAGAGCGGGCTAGCAGGCTCGCAAAGATCACGGGCGCTTCGCCGTCCACGATTTCATCGACGAAAACCTCGTATGTGACATCGTGATCGCGGTCGGGCGTCACCTGGCCACGGCAATAGAATATGGCCTGGGCACCGGGGGCTGGCTCAAAGACATGGCTGTCACGCTCGATCGTCAGGCCCATCGCCGCGGCGGTGAATTCAAGCGCCTGCACGGCGGCTTCAGCCATGAGCGTGCCAGGCATGCAAGGGTCCTGGTGGAAGTGGCCATCATAGAACCACGCATCCTGCGGCACATGATGGTTGGCTTTCAGATAGCCGCGGCCCCACGGTCCGCCTGTCGGGTCGAACTTGGCGACGTCGTCGAAAAGAGCGAGACGGCCTGCGGGAATACGCGCCGGACGAGAGTGCGGCGCGGCGCGGGCGAACCCTTCACCGAAACAGGCATACGTGTCACCGGCCCGGAAGGCGGCGACATCAGCGGCGCTGAAGCTGCGCTTTGCTGTTGGTGTCGTCGGCGAAAGGACGGGTGACTTCGTGGGAGCATCGTTTGTCTCAGCGTCCCACAAGACGCCTTTTGAGCTGGCAAGGTCTTCATCGGTGAAGAAACCCGCCTGTCCGTTTCGCACGCTGAGAAGCAGGCGGTCATCGGCGTAGCAGTCATATTCGAAGAAGAACATGCGAATGCCGGACAGCTCCGCATGGCCCTTTATCGAGATCTGGAAGCCTAGCGTCTCTCCCACGCGGGGCAGGCCGCCTTCATGGAAGGTAAGCTCGCAGCCAAGCAGGCGGTAGACACGGTCCGAACAGTTGAGCATGTCCGCGCCCATCCACGAGATGAGGGCGAGGTCTGCCTGTCCAGCCTCGATCAGCGGACCGGGACGCAGCATGCCGTCACTGACCGCCCAGTGGCCTTCGGTGATGTCGGTTTCGGTCCAGATCGTGCCTTTGCCCTGCACGAGAGCTTCGGCGTCGATGCCGGTGATGCGGTCACACAGGAGCATGGGCGGTCGCGGCATGCGGACCTGACGCAGAAATTTGTCCTGCACCTCAAATTGCGGCCCGAAGACTTCAGAGATGTTTCCACCTGCGGCCGCTTCGAGTTGCTGGCGTGTAAATGCCGGACCGACCGGGGCGCGGCGTTGCAGCGGTACGATGGCGGGCTTGAGGCCCGTGGCTGGTTTCGTGGCGGGGCGCGGCGCGGCTTTCGGTGTCGTTCGCCGGGCTAAGGGGCTCGGTTGAGCGGCAGGGCGGGCAGGGCGTTCCAGCACGGTGACGGCAGAGACTGGGGCCGACCAGTCTGTGCCGGGCGCCAGCGGTAGTTTGCGCCCGGTTTCAGGCCGGGGCGGCGAAGCGATAAACGGCGTGGCCGCTGGCTCTGGCGCAGGCTTCAGTGCGCGTTGGCCGGACTGGCGCGGAAAGGCTGGCAGCGGGGCATGTGCGGGGAACATCATCTCGCCGGGGGCGGCGCGGCGGAATGGAATCGCAGCGGCGCCAGCCTCTGCGAGGCGGGACTTCAGCCAGCCAACCTTGACGCGGTGCCCGGCAACGAAAACCTTCGCAGCGAGCTCGGCCGTATCATTCAGGCATGGCTGGCCAAACCGGTCCGTGGGGATGGCGCAGATCGTATTGCCCAGCGTCTCTCTTATGGCTCCGGTCAGCGTATCGCGTGGCCCGATCTCGATGAAGGTCCGCACACCGTCGGCATAGGCCTGCTTCAGCGTTTTCGGGAAGTTTACCTCCGCGACGGCTTGCCCGGTCAGCATGTCGGCGACTGTGTCCGCGTCTGGCTTGTAGGCTGCGTTGGCGGCGTTGGCGTAAAACCGGATGCCTTTCGGGGCAGTTGTCCGGCGATGGTGCAGGCTGCGCCAGGTCTCGGCATATGACGCCATCATCGGTGTGTGCACGACAAGGTCATGCGGGACACGGATGGCAGAGCCGCCCAGGGTTTTGAGGGCTCTCTGGCAAGCGGATGCATCGCCGGATATGACGCCGTCGTCCGGGCTGTAGAGGATGGTCAGGTCGCAGCGTGGCTCATTTTCCAGCGCCTTGCGAATAGCGGCCTCCGGCGCGCGGACTCGCCATGTTTCCCAGCGGACAGGCGAGCTGTCCTTCCAGGCCCGTTTCGCGGTCTGGAATTGGCCGGCAAGGTCTTCTGTGTACATCCCGCTTTCGCCAATCGTGCCCATGAGGCCGTCAGCGTCTGTCCATGCGCCGAATGCGATAAGGGAATTGGTTTCGCCGGAAGAAAGCCCCACGGCGACGGTGGGTTCAAGTCCGAGCAGGTCTCGCAGGAGTATTGCCTGGGCTTGAGAGATCAGCGTTGTGGCGCGCAATTGTGCGAATGCAGGGGCGAGGTCCGTGGGCAGCAGGTCTGCAACATCCTGCGCGGCAGGGAAGCGTTTGAGCAATTCGGGGCCAAGTTCGGGAAACGCCGCGAACAAGCCTTGACCCATGCCGGAATAGGCGGCTGCGGCCCCGGTAAACACGAATGCCAGATCGCCGTCTGCGTTGCCTTCGCCATAGAAAATGCCATTGCCGGCTGGAGCTTGGCCTGCGTCTATCGCTGTGAGCACGGCTTTGCGTAATTTGCTGATGTCGGCGGCGTCCGTTCCGACCAAGGCAAGCCGGCAATGCCCCATCTCTGCCTGCACGCCGGCTTTCAATGCATGCGATATTTCCGCCCTTGAGGGTGCGGCATAGGTCTCGAGGATCGGGGCGGATCGCAACAGGTCAGCAGCGGGCGTGGGGGAAGCTCTGAGCTTCACCTGCCCACCTGTCAGCTTGAGGCGGCGGGCCTTGCGCTTCAAGTCTGGCGTGATGCCGGTGTCGGCGAGTGTCATGCCGCGGCGGGCAAGCTCGATCTGGACGGCTAGGCTGGCCAGCCCCCCGGCCGCATGCGAATGCCCATAGAGGCGTTCGAGCAAGGTTTCGGGGCCAGCTTTTCCATTGATCTTGAGTGATTTGATTTCAGCTTTGCCAGCCGTGCCTTCAGCGCGTTCCAGGATGAGCGCGACCGCCGCGTCGCCGCCGGTCTCGGCTATCGCTGCTTCGTGGACCGGGTCGGTTGAGAGGTCTGATGCCGCGACGATGGCGACGTCAATCTCACCGGCCTGAAGTGCGCGCATGGCCAGCTCAAGGGCACGCAGGCCCGAGGCGTCTTCTTCCATCACGGCAAACCCCATGGCGCGCCAGTCACCACGCACATTCAGCCGGTTGGCAGAGACGTTTGGCATCGCGCCCAGCACATCGCCGGGCTTCAGGGGCGGAGCAATTTCGTTGCGTACCGCAGCGGTCGCCGGGGCTTCCGGGTCCAGTCCAAGTCGATTGGCAATCCGTGCACGGAGCATCCAGCGTGTCGCTTCCGGCGAGCAGGCGAAACCGGTGAACACCCCGACCCGATTGCCCGGCTTGACGGGATGCCGCTCCAGCGCTTCGTCGACAGCATCCCAGAGCGCGAGTTGCTGGCCCTGTGCGGACGCAAGTTCAGTGGGCGGTGTTCGCAGGGCTTTCGGCGTGGCGGCGACATCCTGCATGACACTACGCGCCGTCTTCGGTGGGCGGGACAGCCTTTGCAGCACGGCTGTGACGCCCCGGTCCGGACCAAGCGACAGACCTGTTGAGCTGACACAGATGGCGGGTGGTTTGGCTGGTTTGCGTTTTTTCCGGCCAGGGCGCGCGCCATCATCTGCTGCGACGATGAGGTGCGCATTATTGCCGCCAAAGCCAAAATTGCTGAGTGCGGCGATGCGCGGGCGGGTGGCTGGCCAGTCTGCGGTGGTCGCAGGAATGAGGCTGGAGCCTTTGAATGCCGGCAGCGCTTCGCCATCCATTCGGGTCGGCGGAATAACGCCTTCGGTCACAGCATAGGTGAGCTTGATGAGGCTGGCCATGCCGGCCGCCGTGATGAGATGGCCGAGATTGCCCTTTAGCGACCCGATGGGCAGCGCGTCCACGCCGGCAAAATGCTGCGCCGTCGCCGTCAGTTCAACCTTGTCGCCGGTCGGCGTGCCAGTGGCATGGGCTTCAATCAGGCCGATATCCGTGGCCGGGTCGAGGCCCGACATGTCCCATGCCGTGGCCATGGCTTCGGCTTGGCCGCCCTCATCAGGTGCAAGCAGTGATTTGCGGCGGCCGTCATTGGATAGGCCGATGCCGCGAATGATGCCGTAAACCGTCTCGTCATCCGTACAGTCGCTTAACCGTTTCAGGACCAGTGCAGCGGCGCCTTCTGCGGGCACCAGCCCGTCTGCACCCGTGACGAAGGGACGGGAGCGTCCGGTCGGGCTAAGCGCGTTCAGGGCGCTGAAGCCCTGATGCAGGATGAGATTGTCCGCGCCGTTGACGGCGGCGGCGATGGCGATATCGAGGCTGCCATCCTGCAGGCGGTCACAGGCGAGCTTGATAGCGTAAAGCGAGGAAGCGCACGCCGCATCAAGCGCAAAGGCGGGGCCTTTTGCGCCCAGGGCTCGTGCGAGAAGCTGCGCCGGGCCGCCGGTGTTGAACCTGTTGGCACGCGCAATATCGGACCGCCCATTTTCCCAGATGTCACTCGCATAATCGGAAAGTGCGCGGCTCGGATAGCCAAGGTTTCCTGCAATTACACCGAGTTTCCTGCGCTTTACTTCAGGGGCGCCGGCATCCATCCATGCATCCCGTCCGGCATGCAGCAGCCATTGGAAAAGCGGGTCCAGGTCAGCCGCGTCGATCGCGCCCAGATCATGGTCAGCGGCAGAGAAAACCTCGTCAAACCCTGTAACGAAGCCACCCAGGTAGCCCATGGCCTGCTGTTCAGTATCGGTGACGCCCCACTTGCCGGGCGAAGCTGGCGTGATGAGGTTGCGGCCCTCGAGGACGGCGTTCCACAGCGCATCCGGTGTCAGCGCGCCGGGCAGGACGCATCCACGCCCGACAATGGCAATAGGGGCAAACGTCGGCTCAGCCATGTGCGATCTCAGCGCCAATCACCAGTTCGACGGGGCAGGCTGGACCGGCCAGCACTGCATCAGCAAACAAATTGGCGCCGGCATCACGGGGAATGAGCGACACGCCCATTTCAGCGAACTTTGCACGCAGGCTATCATCGACCATCCCGCCATCCCATGGCCCCCAGGCCAGTGACGTGATTGCAGCGTGCGGCGAGAGCGACTTCAGCCAATGGGCAACCCGGTTCAGGATCTCGTTCGCCATCGCATAATCAGCTTGTCCGGCATTGCCATACCGCGCCGCTATGGACGAGAAAAACGCCACTGTTTTCAGTGCTCTAATGTCCATTACCGAGAGGAGTGCATCAAGGCCAAGCACCTTGGGCGCAAAGACGCGTGCAACTTGTTCTTCCGTCTTTTCACGGATGAGTTTGTCGGCAAGCACGCCTGCGCCATGAACAAGCCCGGTGATCACGCCGAAGCGGGATTCAGCCGTGTCGAGCGCGGCCTTGAGCGCGGTGGGATCTGCAATATCGGTTGGGATGTAGAGCGCCTGACCGCCAGCCTGTTCAATGCGGGTCAGTGTTTCCCGGATTTCAGCGCCCGATAAAAGGGAGCGGGCCTGTCGGTTCAGGTCTGCGGGAGAGACTTTCTGTCCAGCTGCCTTCGCTTGCTGCGCAAGCGCGCCTCGCAATACTCGTTCATCTGAGGTCGGAGGAATTGAGGCTGGCCAGGGCTCAACCCTTGACCGGCCCAGCAAAACAAAGCGGGCTTTTGTCCGGCGGGCCAATTCAATGACGCAGTCGGCTGTCACGCCGCGCGCGCCGCCGGTGACGAGAATGGTATCATCCGGGCCGATCTGGCCGGGTCGATTGGCGGGCAGGAACGTATCCGTATCAACCGGCACAACACGTTCATTCGCGCTGAGACCGGTACAAGGCGCGCAGCCGCCGCTTAGCAACTCTTCGACAAGACGGATTGCCGCCGGTTGAGCGCCCAGTCCGGCAACATCAATATCAATCGCGCGCACCGTCGCATCTGGAAATTCACGGGCGGCGGTCCGGGCAAGGCCAGTGAGGCCGCCGCGCCAGGCGCGTTTGTCGGCAGGCTGAAAATACCCGCCTGTATCCTGCAGGCAGATAAGAGTGCCGCCCTTGGCTTCGAAGGTGGGTGCCATGGCTGCCAACGCCTCGACAGCCCCTGAGTGGGCATCAAATGTTTCACCCGAAAAGCCGTGAGCTAGGATCAGCGCGCTTGCGAGACCGCTTGGCCGGTCAACTTCGCGAATGACGAAACCGGCCTCAAGGATGGCCTGCACGAAGACCTGCGAAAGCGTTGCATCATTGCCGACATATTCGATCAGCGCCGCTTCGCGCAGACCGGGCGTGACGCGGCCAACGGGAATCTGGCTTTCATAGGACACAGCCCGCACAGCCAGCGGTGACTGGCTTCCAGCAACGGGCAGTGCGGGGCGGGCAGCGCGTTCAGGCGCCAGCGCGCCCCCTATTGAAAAAAATCGGCGATCTTCCGGATCGAGCGAAGCTCTGCAATCTGTTCGGGCTCGACTTCAGGAAGATTCGGCATTGTTTCGCGCAGGGCAGAGAGGATTTCGACCTGTTTGATGGAGTCGACACCAAGTTCGCCTTCCAGGTCCATATCGTCTTCGAGCATCTCCGGCGGATAACCGGTCTTCTCCGCGATCAGGTTGCGCACGAGGTCTGTCATGTCGCCGGTGGGGGCCGCTGGGGCAGGGGCAGCGGCGGCCGGCGCATGGCTGCCATTGCCATTCGGCGCGGCGTGGCCGTTGCCATTAGCCATCGGGGCCGGCGCAGGCGTGGCAGACGCAAAACCGGCTGGGGCAAGGAAATCTGCGATCTTGCGGATGGTCCGCAGTTCAGCGATCTGCTCAGGTTCGACTTCCGGCAGGTCCGGCATGCTTTCGCGCAGGGCCGAGAGGATTTCAACCTGCTTGATGGAATCGACGCCAAGCTCCCCCTCAAGGTCCATGTCGAGCTCAAGCATATCGGCGGGATAACCCGTCTTTTCCGCGACCAGGGCTGTAACAGTCGCGCTGAAGTCGAGCGGCGCGGCGGTGGTCGGGGGCGCTGATACAGCTGGCGTGGGTGTGGCTGCTGTCTGCATCGCGGCCGCCGCAGGTGTCGGGGAAGGCGCAGGTTGTGGGGCAGCAGGCGGCGGTGCTGGCGCGGCGGCGGTTGCTGCAGGTGCTTCGTAAGCCTGTCCATTCGAGGCTGGCGCGGCTTGTGGGGCTGGCGGCGCAGCAAGCTGGCGGCGTTGGGGCTGGGCTTCGATGACTTGCCCGCTGGCGGCAGCTCCCAGCAGGCTTGCGCTGGCATTCAGGTATTGCGTGTGAGCTGCGCGCAGGGCGTCCATATAATCGGCGTGTGCGGCGCTCATATTGGCGTGAATACGCTCAGCGGCGTCGCTGGCAACGGGATGGCTGGACTGGGACACGGGGCTAACTCCTGAGGAAACTTTGCGCGAGATCGGGGGCGTGGATGTGGGGGGCTGAGGGCGTGCTGGCGGCTCAGCTGGAAGAGTTTGGGGCGGCGGCGTGTGTGGTGGCTGTTGCGCGCGTGCCGCGATGGCGGGCCGCTCCGGGTTTGGAGCCGGCAGGGCCGCTGCGCCGCCCTCTGGCGGATAGGGTTTCTTGTAGTTCGCACCATTCAGGTCGATGGCGTGTTTCGAGCGCGCCTTGCGCGGTGCGGGCGCAGGCATGTTGGCAAACAGGGCCTGGAAATCGACAGGGTGACCGAGGACGGCGAGCTTACCAAGCCCGGCGAGGAAGGCAGCGAGACCACTGGCCTTCTTGTCGTCCAGCGCAATGGCATGGGCTTTACCGGGCAGGATCTGCCCGACAAGCGCGGTCAGCACCGTGCCGGGGCCAGCTTCGACAAATGTCGTCACGCCATCGCCATGCATGGCCTCAATGATGGAGCGGAAGTGGACCGGGCTTTCGATCTGTGTCGCCAGGATATCGCGTTGCCGGGCATAGGCCATCGGATAGCGTTTGCCAGATGCGTTGGCGTAAACCGGAAACGCCGATTTCGTGAAGTCGACCTTCTCAAGTGTCTTGCGAAACGGTTCGACAGCGCCAGCCACGATGGGCGAGTGAAAAGCCGAGGCCACGGGCAGGCGGCGGGCCTTTATACCGGCCGCTTCAATCGCGATGCGGGCCGCTTCGATGGCGTCGACTGGTCCGGACAGAACCGTCTGCGTCGGTGCATTGTCATTCGCGATGACCACGTCCGGGTGGCTTTCGAGGATTGGGGCAAGGCGTTCGGCGGGAGCCTGCGTCGCGAGCATGGCGCCTTCGTTTGATGCTGCCGCCTTGGCCATCAGGGCGGCGCGCTTGTTGGCGAGCGTCAGTGCATCCTTCGCATCGAACACACCGCCCGCGTGCAGTGCCATGATCTCACCAAAGCTGTGCCCGGCTGCGGTGTCGGGCGTGAGGCCAGCCTTGGACAGGACGGCGAGGACGGCAAGCGAAGCAGCCGCCAGCGCAGGCTGCGCGTTTTCCATGGCCGTCAGCGCATCGGCCTGTTCAATGGCCTCTTCAGCGGTGAAGGCGGGCGACGGGAAGGCGAGATCATGCAGGCGCTGCTTACCGGTTTTCTTGTGGCTGGCTGCAAGGTCCCATGCGGCGCGGGCTTCAGGGAAGGCGAGGGCGAGTTCGCGGCCCATGCCGACATACTGGCTGCCCTGGCCAGGCATCAGGAAGGCGAGCTTGCCGGGAGACGCCGGTGTCAGCGATACGCTCGTGCCCTTGGGGAGCGGAGCGGTTTCGGCCTGACCGGAACTCAGCAGCCAGGCGAGTTTGCCCGCCTTGCTGGCATAATCCTCTGCATCGGTTGCAACGATCGCGGCGCGGCAGGGCGCTGACGGATCAAAGCCATACTGGCTTTCGGAGGCTGCAATGGCGAGGTCTTCTTCGTGCTCGAGACGCGTTGCGAAGGCTTCGAGTTCGTTTTCGAGACTTATCGGGTCGTCCCCCGACACCATGAAGAGTTCACATGGCATGATCCGCTCGGGCTGCGCGGCTTGCGGCCCACTATACTCTTCGAGCGTGACGTGAAAGTTGGAGCCGCCAAAGCCGAAGGAACTGACTGATGCGCGCCGCGGATGATCGTTTGCGCGGATCCACGGGCGCAGTTCGCGATTGGCATAAAAGGGCGATCCTGCCAGCGCGCGTGACGGGCGGTCCACCTTGATGGTCGGTGGCAGCGCCCGCCGGTTGAGCGCCATGACCGTCTTGACGAGGCTGGCAGAGCCAGCGGCGGCCTTTGTGTGGCCGATCTGGGACTTGACCGAGCCGATCGCGCACCAGGGCTGGTCAATATCCCCGTCCGGGGCGAAGACCAGTTTCAGCCCGCCGATTTCTGCTGCATCGCCGGCTTTTGTGCCTGTGCCGTGGGCCTCAACAAGCTCTACAGTGCGCGGGTCGTACCCAGCCTGCTCGTAGGCGCGATTGAGGGCGCGGGCCTGTCCTTCGCTGAGCGGCGCGTAGATCGCGGTGCCACGCCCGTCAGAGCCAGCGCCAATTCCCTTGATGATCGCATGAATCCGATTGCCATCGCGTTCGGCATCTTCAAGCCGGCGCAGGGCGAGAATACCGATACCTTCGCCGAGCATAGTGCCGTCTGCCTGGTCAGAGAAAGGGCGGCAATCTTCTGACGGCGAAAGCGCCGGTGTTTTCGAGAAACACATATACATCAGGATGTCGTTCAGCGTATCGACGCCGCCGGCAAGGACGAGGTCACTGTCGCCAGCGCGCAATTCATGGATGGCGCCGTGCAGCGCTGAAAGAGACGAAGCGCAGGCCGCATCGGTGACATAGTTGCTGCCGCCGAGGTCCATCCGGTTGGCGACGCGCCCGGCTACGACATTGCCCAGCAGGCCGGGAAATGTGCTCTCTTTCCATTCCGAAAAGTTCTCGGAAATCTTGTCGGCAATGGCCTGGACTTCACTTTCCGGCAGGCCCGCGTCGCGCAGGCCTTTTACCCAGGAGGGGCGTTGCAGCCGGCCTGACATATGTCCGACGAGTTCGGTAGCCGATGCGACACCAAGTATGCAGCTGGTGCGCTTGCGGTCGATCTTGCCATTCGTGGCCGCCTCAGCTTCGTCGAGCGCCTGCTGCGCGACGATGAGCGCCAGGAGTTGCGCTGTGTCGGTCGCGTCGATCTGGTTTGGCGGGATGCCGAATTCGAGCGGGTCAAAACCCTTGGGGGAGAGAAAGCCGCCGCGCCGTCCATAAGTCTTGTCCCGGGCGCGCGGGTCAGCGTCGTAATAGTCCTCGATCAGCCAGTGGGTTGATGGCACCGGACCGAGCGTGTCGACGCCTTCTGCGATATCCCGCCAATAGCCAGCCGTATCACCACGTCCGGGGAACATGGCGCCAAGTCCCACCACGGCGATATCGCCCGTTTGACTATGCTTGTCGCTCATTCTGACCAGACCCTCACTAGCACAAATTCAATCAAAAATCCCCGGCCGGTAGTCAAAGGCCGTCTGTGGAATATCTTCGCCGCTCGCCCGGCGCGCCTGCATGCGGGTGATGTGGGCAGCGCCATCAAGCAAATTCCAGGCGATCTGTTTGACGCTGCGATTTGCCAGCGTCTCCAAGGGCGTGCCGCAGACCCACTCATTGAACGCACCCATCGCGGGTCCGCACCAGATCTGGTAGTCGCGTAGCCGTGATACATCGCCTTCGCGGGCCCATTGCGCGCCGAAAAAGAGATAGCGGCGAAAGACAAGGGCGAGCTGGTATTTCAGGTTCGCGTCCGCCTTGGCGAGTTCGCGTGGATTACTGTCGGCAAGAAAGGTCCGGGTCCGCTCCCAGGCGGCGGTGAACGGTTCGCCCAGCGCTGTTTCAATGAATTTCTGCTCTTCAGGTGTGCAGGCGGCGAAGCTGTCGCGGGTCTGGTAGATCGTCCACATGCGGTTGCCCCGCATTGGAAACAGTGTGCCGCGTTTCAGGACCTGCACCTTCACGCCCTGTTCGAACATGTCCGCAGCTGGCGCCATCGCGACATCCGCCGGGCCCGCATCTGCGAGCAGGGCACGGCCTTCCGGTGACAGACCGGATTCAAGCGCGGCCTGATTGACGGACCCGGTTATGATATAGGCGGCGCCCATCTGGAAAGCGGAAGCGGCCGCCCATGGCGTTCCTATCCCGCCGCCGAGACCGATGCGGATCTGATCAGCATCCAGAGTATGGATTTTGCATGTTTCGCGGCGGGCCTGCACCAGCGAAGAGAAGAGTGGGCCGGCGGCGCGATTGTCCGTGTGTCCGCCGCTATCAGCTTCAGCTGTTATGTCGGTTGCAACCGACGCGTGCGCTGCAAGCTCGGCCTGTTCGGCGGTGATGTCTCCAGCGGCGACAAGCTCGCCCAGGAATTTCTGAGGAGGCGGCGCCATGAACTGGCGCGCAACTTCAGCGCGGGAAACCTTGGCGAAGACATGTGTGCTGCGGGCGACTTTCCCGTCCGGCGCGCGTGACAGGCCGCTGGCGCTATAGCGGACAATTTCGCGCGACAGGGACATGAAGGCAGACGCCGAGACCCGGGCAACGCCGCGTGACAGGAACAGGTCGACCACGGCACGTTCATAGCCGGGCTGTTGCGGCGAATGGATAAGATTGGCCCCCCAGGCGGGCGCCTTGCCACCGAGACCGGATTCGATTTCGCTTATGCCGTCCGCGATGGTTTCGGGGCGCAGGCCTGCGCTGCCATAGAAGCCGACAAGGCCGGCTTTGACCGCCTCGACAACCATGCGCGGTGTTGCAATGCCGCGGGCCATTTCGCCGACAACATAGGCGAACCGGCTGCCATGTGTGCGGGTGAAGCTGCGATCGCCCAGCCACTCAGGGTAGACCGACTGTGACTGACCTGTTGGCTGTTGACGGCTCAAAGCTGTCCGGCGTTCAACCGGATCGGTTGAGGCGGTCGCTCCCGACTGAAGTCTGGATGACGCAAACACAGCAGCAATATTCCCCTTCTGGTTGCAATCTAAACATTGAATCGTCGTCGTCTTCAATGCCGAAATTGCATCCGTGCACGATTTCGCCGGATAAATGATGCGCATTTGCGCGGGTCAGGGTGCGAATGATGAATTCTGTTGCACTTGCAACAGCATACGCGGGTCGGCTTGGCGAGCAGTCCAGCCCTAACCCACTAACCCCACGCGCCAAAGGCATGACAATTGGCAACCGAAATACGGCGGATCAATTCTCCTGACAGGCGAAGGGGGTCGATGATGTCCTTGTGCAGGTCGTCATAGCCTGCCGCGGTCGATCCACTGGCTTCAAACCCCGCCTCGTCAATACCGGTGACAAGGTCCGCTTCGGCTGTCGAGGCGGGATAGATCATTTCCAGTACCTCGACCGCTTCGGGGATGCGGAGCGTCAGGACGAGGTCTGTGATGTCTTCAAGACTGGTGTCATGGCGGGCCGAGAGATTGCGCAGTCGCCCGACAAGGCTGAGCGCGTACATCATGACGGCCTGGCGGACGGCGTGCAGCGCGTGAATTTCCAGCCGTCCTTCATGGCGTGTCTCGACGGATGGCGCATCATCCAGTGCCGCCAGCAGCCGATCGAACTGTATGAGGTCCACTGCGAGGATGTTGGAAATGCGTTTCAGGCTCGTATTTGTCGCATAGTCACTGATCGAGGCGGCAACGCGGCGCATCGCGTCTTCATGACTGACATCGGCATGCTTGGCGACAGCGAGCCAGACCTCGGGGTCAAACACATTCGCATAGCCGCGAAGCGATGGCAGGCTGGTCAGCATCCGCGCCTTGGTGGCAAGCATGATAAGCGAACGCATACGGGGCGACGCATTGATGAGATCGCGAAAGCGTTCTGTCTCACGCGGCATGGATGAGCCGATCCCGCACGCTGAGTTAAGCGGTACACCGAGCTGCTGAAGGAGGGCATTGTGCGAGATCGCCCGGATGGAAGACGGCCCTGAGACGCTGCCCGCACGCTTGACCGGACGCGACCCGGCCTTGACGAGGAAGCCCGTTGAGAACCCGCTGAGCAGGTGAGCATAATCGCCATCACCGAACAGCGATTCATGCCACGACCTGAGCGCGCGATAGGCATCCCAGACAAAATCGGTCTGCTGGTAAAACGGGTCTTCGAGTGAGGTGTCAGGGTCCGACAGGATATGTTCGACGAAGGCCGCATAGGTCGCGGCTGAAAGCTCCGGCGTGCCGAAATGCAGGAAGCCGTCGCCGCCCTGGAAGCTCACCTCATGGATCGGGTGGATGCTACGCTTGATAAGTTCGGCGCGGGTCCAGCGGGTCAGGAGGTGGTCAAAGCGTTGTTCGAAATTGCCCGGATACGCACCGCGCCCAATCGACTCGCCATGCGTGTTGAAGAAGAGCAGGCCAATGCCCGGCAGCTTTGCCCCGACAGCGCGGCCGATGAGATTGTGGATACGCTCAATCGCCATATTGCCGGCGACCTGACCGATGAAGCGGCCTGAATCAGAAAAGCCAAGCTGGATCGAGAGATAGCCGCGCGCCTTGATGTAATCGACAAAAGCAGGCTCTTCGAGAAGGCGCTCAACGAAGCGGCCGCCGGTTTCTAGCGCTTCTGGCGTTTCAAAAAGCGGTGAGATGTCGAGCGCATTATCGACGCCATACTGACGCGCCAGATAGAGTGCCCCCATGACGGTGGCCGGGTTCTCGCTTTCGGCGATCAGGAAGCGGATGGGCGAACGCGCATCAATATGTTTCAGGATCTGCGCACACATCATGAACTGGCGCCGGGCGGTGGACTGCTCGATGAACAGGTCCGCGAAATTGACCGGGCGAACCTTGTTGCCCGTCGCCATGCCCGCAAGCTGGCTGAGGGCAAGACGGCCAAGGTCAGTGTCTTCGGTTTCGAGGCTGAGATCGCGCGATAGGACGGTTCGTACTTGCGCTGCATTGACGCGCAAATGGATGCGCGCAGTGCCAAGCTGCAAGGTTTCGATCTCGGCGCGCAGCAGGATGACCGCTTCCGCGAGGTCGTCTGGCGTGTCTGGCGTTTCGATGATCTCACTGAGCACCGAGATGAGCTCAGTGGCATCGACCAGCTTGTCGTCGGAGTCCGCCGTCAGGAAGTTTGCCGCCTCGATCAGCGTGCCGGGGGCTTGAAGGTCGCCCTCGAAAAGGCTGGCCGACTTTGCGGCATGGCGCTCTGCGCGGGCCAGACGGTCAACCAGGGGCGCGAGCCGATCATCGCCGGAAAGGCCTTCCATGCGGCCCTTGTAGTAACCGAGCTGCGCTGCCTTCTCGCGCAGGCGAAGCGCGATGGACTGCGACCAGTGAATATCGGTTCGTCCGTCCAGGTCATATCCGACCCAGCTCGCAATGGTTGGCAGGGAGGGCCGGAAATCACGCCAGTCCTCTGGAAAGGCCTTGCGGGCAACGCCGGTGACAAGGGCGCCGTAATCGCGGCCGGCGTCGCGCGCATTGGCAATCGCGGTCTGGGCTTCTTCATGCTCGCTGAGCAGCGTGATCTGGTCCGGCCAATCCTCGTTCGGGGCGTTGGCTTCTGCACGCAAGGCATCGCGCGTGGTGTCGTCAAAGCGGGTGGCATGCTCTGCAAAGGCATCGCGCAGGGACCGCGACAGCGCGAAGGTCGGGTGGGCGGTGAAGACGATCCCGCCATGCGACTGACCTGCAGCCTTTGTAAAGACGTCGAAGCCATCTGTTGCAGCCTGCTCAAGCTGCGCGCGGACTTTGCCCCAGGTGTCCTTGCTTTCGATTGCGCCGTGCTGGTCACGAAAGCGCTCAGCCCGCGCCTGCAGCAATTCAAAGTGGATGGTGTCGATGAGGGAGGTGAAATCCTCAAGCGAGTGGTCACCGTTCTCGAGTGTCTGGAACATCGACAGGGCAAGCGAGAAAACCGAATTGGTCAACGGATCCGTCTGGATCGCGGTCGCATTGTCTCGCAGGGCTTCGAGCACATTCTCCATCTTGAGGGGAATGTCGGCGTGCTTGCCTTTGTCTGGCGTCGTCATGATGGGCTCCGATCGGTCCTGCGTGCCAGCGGGTCCGGTATGGGAAAGACTAGGGTGAGGAGTGCGTCGGACCATGCCCTAAAGTCAAGCAAACGCCCCGCATGGCTGCTCTCCATTATCAGCAAGCCTGAATTGGAGGCAGGCGAACCCTATGCGGATCGCTTCATTCGCCCCATATAAAGAACACGAAACCAGGCTGAGAGACCAGACGCGACACATGCAGGCCGACAGATTGATCTTCCGGGATGCCATGTCCCAATTAGGCTCCGCCGTTTGTGTCATCGGAACGAATGGCAAAGCCGGGCGGTATGGCATTACCGTGTCGGCAGTGACCAGCGTGTCGGATGAGCCGCCCAGCCTGATTGTCTGCGTCAATCGCGGGTCCGGCGCAAATGCCCCGATCAAGCAGAACGGGCAGCTTTGCGTGAATGTCCTCGCCTTCGACCAGCAGCCGGTCAGCGATGCGTTTTCCAGTCCCGCCATCGCCCCGGAGGAGCGGTTCGGAACAGGTGAATGGAGCGAAAGCGCGCTCGGAAATCCAAAGCTTGAAAACACTGCGGCCTATTTCGACTGCGAGGTCGACAAGGCCGTCGAATATGGCACGCACACGGTTTTCTTCTGCCGGGTCGCTGACGTGAATGTCAGCAACAAACGCAATTGCCTGATCTACCATGGCCGTGCCTATCACGGCCTGCGCTCCATGACGGAACGCTAGGCTGGACCGATGCCTGCCGGGGAGGGGTGTAACATGTCGGTGACGTGCACGCGTCTGGGCCGGTTGGAGCCGGTCGAAGCGGCCATGAAGCTGTATCGTGAACCGGGATTTGTCTGGCTCGATAGCGCTTCCAGCGCTCATGCATCGGCCCGGTATTCCTATCTGGGTGTTCGTCCGGTTTCGCGCTTCAGGTGGGACATTCATCAGGATACGTCCGGTTTTGAGGCGGCATTCAGGACATGGTTGCAATCCTTCACGATACAGACTTTGGCCAGTGAAGCGCCGTTCCAGGGCGGGGCGATGGGTTATCTGAGCTATGAGGCAGCCGGGCTCTGGATCGACAGGTTTGCATCGCGCCACCAGCCAGCTAGCGAGACGATTGCAGAGTTTGGTTATTACGACACGATCATCGCCTTTGACCACGAGACGGGAGAGGCGAGCCTGTTCTCGGCGCAGCTCGATGGCGAGACGGGAAAGCATGTGCTGGATCTATTGGCTGGTGATATTTCAATTACCGAAGATACCCGGCCTGGGTGGCATCCCTCCAGCGGCCAGATGCCATACTCCGAACTTGTCCGCGCCGCGCAGGATGAAATCCTCGACGGTGAAATTTATCAGGCCAATCTGGCGCGGTTGTGGGTGTCCGAACCGGCGAGCATCTCCAGTGCATTTGCGGACTTCCTGCGTGTGAAGCGTGAGACCCACGCGCCTTGTGCCGCGTTCGGCACCTTCGCGGCGCGCACGATCTCCTGCTTCTCACCTGAGCGACTTGTATCCATGTCCGCCGACGGCCGGGTGCGCGCCGAGCCTATAAAAGGCACGGGGCGACGCTCCAGCGACCCGGCCGAGGATGCAGCGCTCGCGGACGCACTGACCCGCTCCGAAAAGGACCGGGCCGAGAACATCATGATCGTTGATCTCCTGCGCAATGACCTTTCGCGGGTCTGCGAGCCGCACTCTGTCATGGTGCGGCGGCTTTGCGGCATAGAGAGCCTGCCGAATCTGCATCATCTGGTATCGACCATCGAAGGTGACCTGCGCGCGGGATCTGACGCCGTGGACCTGCTTGGCGCGGTCTTTCCGGGCGGATCGATAACCGGTTGTCCGAAGTTGCGAGCGATGGAAATCATCGACAGGCTGGAGCCTGCCTCACGCGGCGCGTTCTGCGGCTCGCTGGGTTATATCGGCCATGATGGGGCATGTGATTTCAACATCATGATCCGAACAATCGATCACCTGCCGAGCGGTTCACGCTACTGGTCTGGCGCGGGGATCACGCTTCTGTCAGACCCGGCAGCAGAAACCGATGAAATCGACCTGAAGGCAGAGCGTATCCTGGCGCCTGTCCGGCCTTTTCCGGGTGCGCCATGATCCTGATGCTGAATAATCGCGACAGCTTCGTGTTCAACCTTGGCCGGTATTTCACGAGGCTGGGGCAGGCTGTCGAAACGCGAGACAGCGATGGCATCACGATTGCGCAGATCCGACAGCTTAATCCGTCGGCCATCGTGATTTCGCCGGGGCCGTCGACGCCGGCAAAAGCTGGCATCTCACTTGAAGCCATCTCCGTCTTTGCCGGACACATACCGATCCTCGGTGTGTGTCTGGGGCATCAAGCCATAGCCGAAGTCTATGGTGGTGCCGTGCGCCGGGCGATCTCGCCTTGCCACGGGCGCGCGGTTCCCCTTACGCATTCAGGCGTGCGGCTGTTTTCTGGTGTGCCTGCCGATACGTCTGTCGGCCTTTATCATTCCCTGATTGCCGAGGCGCCAGCAGGAGGTGAACTTGTCGTCGATGCGACATCGCCGAGCGGCGAGATCATGGCGCTGTCGCACAGGACGCTGCCGGTTTACGGCGTGCAGTTTCACCCGGAGTCGATTTTGACCGGGCATGGGGAAGACATGTTACGTAATTTTCTGGCATTAAGTGACGCATGGAAAAACAGGTAACCCTCCTCTCACAGCCCGGCGGCTCTGCTGATGCGTCGCAACTTTTCAATCTGACCGATCGCGGGCTGCTACTGGGTGATGGTGTTTTCGACACGTCACTTGTCGTGAAGGGAGAGATCATCCTGCGGGATGCGCATCTGTCCCGACTTTGCCGGGATGCGGCGGCGCTTGGCATAGACGTGAAGCAGACAAACCTGGAGGCAATCGCCGACGAGGCGCTTGTAAATGGCGGAAACGGGTCGTTGCGCATTACAGTGACGCGCGGGCCGGGGCAGCGGGGACTCTCCTATGATGGGGCAGGAGAGCCGACGCGGCTTGCCCGTTTCATGCCCGGCAAGCTGGTATTTCCAATGCCGCCACTCCGGTTGATGCTCAGTGACATCCGGCGCAACCCGACCGCGCCCTCGTCGCGCCACAAGACGCTGGCTTACACAGACAGTATTGTCGGCCACCAACGGGCCAGGACCGCTGGGTTCGATGATGCCCTGTACCGCACGCCGGGCGGCCAGCTGGCCTGTACCTCTATGGCGAACATCTTTGCGCGCTTCGGGAATGAGCTCGTGACCCCGCCGCTGGGCGATGGTGTGCTGGAGGGGGTGATGCGTGGATGCCTGCTTGAGCGCGCCAGCGAGGCTGGTTTCTCGACGCTGGTTGCCTCACTCTCGCTGCAACAAATCGAGCTTGCTGACCAGGTCTTTGTGACCAATAGCCTGCAGCTCATCCGACCGGTCAGCGCGATCAACGATACCAGGTTTGGAGTAGACCTGCCGCCCCCGCTGGTCTCGCTCTTCAAGGGGCTGGTCAGCGGGACTTAAGACCCGCCATCGACGCGAAGGATGGTTCCTGTCGTGAAACTGGAGGCATCGCTGGCAAGACAGAGCGCGGCTGTCACAATTTCCTCAGGCCGGCCGGGACGCCCCAGTGCATTGTCAGCTGTCTCGCGCATATTTTCCGACCACGCTTTCGATATGTCCGTCAGGAAAGGCCCGGCTGAAATTGTATTCACGCGAACCTTTGGTCCATACTCACGGGCAAAGGACACGGTCATCGCATTGAGTGCGGCCTTGGCACCGGAATAGGGCACGACTTCGGGGAGGGGCATCAGGGCGCCGGTCGATGAGATATTGATGATCACGCCGCCATCGCCGTCTGCCATCCTCTTGCCGACCTTAGCACCGATACGGAACGGACCTTTGAAGTTCAGGTTCAAAACGCTGTCGAACAGATCTTCGGACATTTCATGGCTCGCGACACGTGGGCTCATGCCGGCATTGTTGACGAGGACGTCGATCTTGCCGAACGCACTATAGGCGGTCTCAAGCATGGCATCGATTTCGTCCCACTTGCCGCAATGCGCCGATATGGCGAGTGCCTTGCGACCGAGGGCGCGTACCTCCTCGGCGACCTCTTCACAGGCATCGAGCTTGCGGCTGACAATGATGATATCGGCGCCCTGGCGGGCAAAGGCTTTCACCATCTGGTAGCCGAGGCCGCGGCTGCCGCCCGTGACGAGGACGGTCTTGCCGGTGAAGTCGAATAGCTGGCTTGCAAGATCGCTCATGTTTTCTCCTGTGATTTTTCCAAGGCGTAGACGAACCGTGATCGCTCGACCAGACGTGCCGCATGGTCAGCTAGCCCGATACGTCGCTCGCCGTGCGAAAACCGATATGATTTGTTGGCAGGCCCGCTTCCTGTCCCTGACGCGCCGGAGGGCGATAGCGTACGCAGAAATTCGGAGCGCATAGAAACGACCCGCCCTTGATCGCCATGCTGGCTTCTCCGCTGGCATTCGTGCGGTCATCATAGGGGGAGGCTGTCCACTCCCATACATTGCCGATCATATCGTAGAGGCCATAGGGATTGGCGCTGAAACACCCGGCGGGGGCCGTGCCTCGATAGCCGTCTTCGCCTGTATCCTCGATTGGAAACAGGCCCTGCCATGTGTTCGCGGGTGGATCGGTCTTCGAGGGCGGTGTGTCGCCCCAGGTGTACATGGTCGGCGGTTCTCCGCCGCGCGCGGCATATTCCCATTCCGCTTCGCTCGGCAGGCGGCGGCCGGCCCAATCAGCATAGGCGATCGCGTCTTCGTAGGAGACCTGCACAACCGGGTGACTGCCCAATTCGTCTATATTGCTGCCCGGCCCTTCCGGGTGGCGCCAATTGGCACCGGGGACGTATTGCCACCAGCTCTGGCCAGCTGAGTCCGGCGGGATGAAGACGGCAGCGCCGGCCTGGTGAAAGCGTTCCGGGGCGCCGTCAGGCACAAGGCCAGGGTCCGGCACGCGCTCGGCCGTCGTTTTATAGCCGGTGGCATCGACGAAGGCGGCGAACTGGTTGTTCGTCACTTCGGTCGTGTCGAGTGAGAAGGCTTCGACTGCAACGGGCCGGGCCGGGGCCTCTTCAGGATAGGCATTGTCGGCGCCCATCACGAACTCACCTTTCGGGATGAAGACGGTTTGAGCGATTTTTGCAGATGCGCAATTTGCCTGAACACCTGCAGGGCCAGCTGGTTCGCCGCTACATCCTGCCAGGCCCATTACGATGAGAATGGGGACAAGGTCCAACATTGGCCAGCGCCTGTCGTCTGTCATTCGAATATAGCTCTCTCCGGTGTGGCCCGTCCAGCAGGGTTGTAGTCAGGTTGGCGTTCCGTCACCCCTTGTGCGCAAATCAGGAGGCGTGTTCAACGCCTTTAGGAAATTTGGAGAGAGCCAGACACATGCCCGGAACGTCGCTTCTGAAAGATATCCGCATCGCAGACATGACGACAGTTATCTTTGGGCCGTACTGCACGCAGACGCTGGCGGACATGGGCGCTGATGTCGTGAAGCTGGAGCCGCCCAAGGGCGACGATTTCCGCAATGTCGGCAAGCCTGCGAATAATCGGGGGATGGGCCCGTGTCACATGACGATCAATCGCGGCAAGCGCTCTGTCGTCTGGGACATGAAGTCTGAGGATGGCAAGGCGGCGATCCGCAAGCTGATCGAGGGCAGTGATGTCTTCATCCACAATATCCGCCCGGATGCTGTCGCGCGCCTCGGCCTGACGTTTGATGAAGTGAAAGCGATCAAGCCGGATATTGTTTACGTCCATTGTCTCGGCTTTGGCACCGAAGGCCCCTATGCGGGGCGTCCGGCCTATGATGACCTGATCCAGTCTCTTTCCGGCGCAACGCAATTGCTGCCGCGCGTCGATGGCAATGAGGCACCGCGTTTCATCCCGACGGCCTTTGCCGACAAGGTCTCAGGCCTGCATGCCGTCTATGCGACGCTCGCAGCCATTCATCATCGCGACAAGACCGGTGAGGCCGTTCACGTTGAAGTTCCGATGTTCGAATGCATTACAAGCTTCCTGCTGGAGGAGCATTTCTACGAAGCGGCTTTCGATCCGCCGGTCGGGCCATTCTGCTACCAGCGCCAGGTCGACCCGTCGCGCCAGCCGGTGCGCACGCAGGATGGCTGGATTACCATCGCCCCTTATGTCGACCATCGCTGGGTCAAGCTGTTTGAGGTGATGGACGCGCAGAAAGAGCTCGAGGACGAGCGGATTTCCGACTATCGCGGCCGCTATTACAATCAGGACTACCTGATGTCGCGGGTGCAGGCCTATTTCGTCAACCGGACGACAGATGAGTGGGTCAGGCTGCTGGGCGAGGCGGACATTCCAGCCGCTCGCGTCAACGATTTCGCTGACCTGCAGAACGACCCGCACCTGAAAGCGGTGAACTTCTTCAAGAGCCGCACGCATCCGAGCGAAGGAAAATACTGGGAAGTGCAGCCGCCCGTTCGATTTGTCGGCGCGGATACGCGCGAGATCGTGCCGGCGCCGAGCGTTGGAGAACACACGGAAGCGGTGCTGGACGAACTCGGCCTTGGGGCCAGATCGACGGCCGACTGAACTTGCAGCGAACATGATTTTAAACAGGACGAGCGCACTCAGCGCGGGAAATTGGGAGAACAAAAATGGCGATCAAGACACGTTTCACTGAGGCATTCGGAATTGAACACCCGATTGTGCAAGGCGGTATGCAATGGGTAGGGTATGCCGAGATGGTGGCCCCGGTTGCTGAAGCCGGCGGCCTCGGCTTCCTGACGGCGCTGACGCAACCAACGCCGGAAGACCTGGCCAAGGAAATCGCGCGCACGAAGGAAATGACCGACAAGCCGTTCGGGGTGAACCTCACAATACTTCCGGCGATCAAGCCGCCGCCCTATGCTGAATACCGTCAGGCCATCATCGAAGGCGGGATCAAGATCGTGGAGACGGCAGGCTACAAGCCGCAGGAACACGTGAACCACTTCAAGGAACACGGCATCAAGGTCATCCATAAATGCACGGCTGTGCGTCATGCAATGTCAGCTGAGCGGATGGGCGTCGACGCGATTTCAATTGATGGATTCGAGTGCGCAGGCCATCCCGGCGAAGACGATATTCCGGGCCTCATCCTGATCCCGGCGGCGGCCGACAAGATCAAGATTCCGATGCTCGCTTCGGGCGGGTTTGGTGACGGGCGCGGTCTTGCGGCGGCGCTCGCGCTGGGCGCAGACGGTATAAATATGGGCACACGCTTCTGCGTCACGAAGGAAGCGCCGATCCATGAGAACTTCAAGAAACAGATGGTCGAGAACAATGAGCGCGACACCAAGCTCATCTTCCGGACACTGCACAATACGGCTCGTGTGATGAAGAACGCGGTCAGCGAGGAAGTTGTTGAAATCGAAGCCCGGGGCGGGGCAAAGTTCGAAGATGTCGTGCACCTTGTGGCTGGCGCGCGCGGTCGTCAGGCAATGGCAGACGGCGATGCAGATGGCGGCATCTGGTCCGCCGGCATGATTCAGGGCCTTATTCACGATATCCCAAGCGTGAAAGACCTGATCGACCGGATCATCGCGGACGCTGAAACCGTGATCCGCAAACGTATGTCCGACATGATCGTTTAACGCGGCGTCCCGGGTGGATCGCTATTTGCCATCCACCCGGGCCTGTCGAAACAAGCAATAATGCTAAAGCCGCATGCCGCCTTCTCAAGATTGGCGAACACTCTTGCCATAACTATAGTCACATCGTTATGGCCATAGACCGGATAAAAAGCGGACTGGACGAACTAAAATTGAATAAACGTCAGCCCATTACTATCAAGGAAGTCGCCGAGAAAGCTGGCGTCTCCCAGATGACGGTTTCAAGAGTTCTGAACAAGCAGAAGCTCGTCAAGGAATCGACGCGAGAACGGGTAGAAGAGGCGATTGCCGCGCTTCACTATCGGCCGAACCTGATGGCGCGCGGGCTTGCCGGTGGTAAATCCAAACTGATTGGCCTTGCTTATTACAACCCCAGTCCCAGCTATCTGAGCGCACTTCTGGTCAGTGCGCTGAAGCATTGCCGCGAGCTAGGGCATCACCTGGTCATTGAGGATCTATCCGATATCGAAGACGGTCTCGATACGTCGGCGATTGTCAAGCGTTTGAGCTCGATCCGTCTCGATGGCCTCATCCTGACGCCGCCGCTTAGCGGTAATCATATGATGCTCAAATTGATCCATGAGATAGGCATTCCGACAGTCCTGCTCGGAAACACAACCCCTGAAGCCAGCCAGTCCAGCGTCGTGTTTGATGATGCGGCGGCCTCCTATTCAATGACGGAGTTTCTGATCCGACAGAACCATCGGCGTATCGGTTTCATCCGCGGACCAGCTGAGCATCCATCCAGCCAGCAACGGCAGGAAGGCTATGAACGAGCGCTTGCCACGCATGACATAGAGCCGGATGGCGATCTGATCATGGAAGGCGATTTCACGTTCAAATCGGGTATGCAGATCGCCGATCAGCTGCTGGATAGCGCCGAGCCGCCTACGGCTATATTTGCGAGTAATGATGATATGGCGGCGGGCGTGATTGCGGCTGCGCAGAGGCGGGCCATCCAGATCCCGTCGCAACTTTCTGTTGTTGGATTTGATGATACGGCGATTGCGGCGGCGATCTGGCCGCGCCTGACGACCGTCCGCCAGCCGATTGCGGAAATGGCCGAAGCTGCCATCGATATCATCTCACAAATCACCGGAAGTGACTGGAACGGCCAGTCCATCAACGTGATCAACGACAATATTCAGATCATAGAACGCGAAAGCCTTGGTAAGCGCGCGTAAATAAGGGAAAGCCGGTTTGCAGGCTTCTGGCGGTTGCCCCATGCTGGCTCCCCATGAATGAAGAGACGCGAAACTGGTGCTCCACAGCGCCAGAGAGGCGAGCGTTTGGTGGAGAATGAAATGCAGGCGAGGCTATATTCTGTACTATGTGCGTTTACGCTTGTGGCGGGATTGCCCGCGCACGCGCAATCTGGAGTGTTGGTCTGGCCAGAGGGTAAAAAGGCTGCAATCGCGCTCACCTATGACGACTCCCTGGACTCCCAGCTCGACATTGCCTTGCCGCAGCTTGATCGGCACGGCTTCAAGGCAACGTTTTACCTGACAATAGAGCGCTCGGCCTTCGAGTCCCGGGTCGATGAATGGAGAGCGGTCGCAGCCGATGGCCACGAACTTGGCAATCATACATTGTTTCACGCCTGCCGGGCCTCGTTGCCGGACCGTGACTGGGTAACACCAGAGGCAGACCTCGACACCTATTCGGTAACCCGGATGGTGAAAGAAGTGGCGATTGCCAATACCGTGCTGAAACTTGTTGATGGTGAGGACGAGCGAACCTTCGCCTATCCGTGCGGGGAGTCCTCAGCCGGTGGGACCTCTTATATCGATGCGCTGAAGTCCTTGGTGACAGGTGCGCGTGGGGCAGGAGAGGGCGTGCTAGCGGCCGGGTTTGATCCTTATGCCATTACCACTTACGGCGTACCAGACGCATCTGCGGAAGCGATGATTGCTTATGTCGACGATGCCGTTGAACGTGGTGCACTGGGCACCTTCACATTTCATGGCATTGGCGGCGATTATCTCAGCGTCTCAGCCGAAGCCCATGCAGGTTTGCTGGACTATCTCAATGAACGCAGAGCCGACATCTGGGTCGCGCCGCTTGATGACATCCTGCGATATGTGAAGGAGAAACGGTCGGCCAGAGAGTAACCGGCCACGTCAGAACGGCGCCTTCCTGGGGGCCTAATGGCTTTGAGTATAGACTCTCGGCTCCTGCTGGCGCGGCGCAATGAACTGCGATTTCTTCTGTCCGCGATAACGCCCTGGGTACAGCATTGAGCTGATACTGGATGCTCTGGAAATCCGCTGATAATTGCAACTGCGACTGACTTGCAATTAATGGCGGATTGTTGCATGTGCAGGTCTTGATGCACTCATGCGGGCGGCCGGTTTGAATAATTCCCAATCCTTTCAGGGCAAGACAGCAACGAAGCCGGTGCCAGCCACTCCTGCGGCGGCCAAAACCCGCCGTTTTCCCGTAGGCTTCTGGAAGCGCCAGGTTCGGACGTGGCACTGGATGTCCGGCGCAGTCTGCCTGATTGGCATGTTGCTGTTCGCCCTGACCGGGATCACCCTCAATCACGCGGCGGACATTCCGGCTACTCCGACCACGGTTGAGCGGACAATGACGCTCGACGAGTCCGGCCTCGAGGCCTTGTCTGCGATCAATGAAGACGTGACTGATGCGCCTGTGCCAGCGGCTGTGCGGCGCGCAATTCGCAGCGATATCGGCGTGCGTCTCGGCAATGCGACAGCAGAGTGGACCGAGGTTGATGTATATGTCGCGTTGCCAAAACCCGGCGCTGACGGCTGGCTCAGCATCGACAGGGCGACAGGTGAGGTCTTCTACGAGAAGGTGTCACGCGGGACGGTCTCCTATCTCAATGACCTACACAAGGGACGCAACACTGGCCTCGCCTGGAGCTGGTTCCTCGATATTTTTGCCGTCGCCTGTATGGTTTTTTGCCTGAGCGGGCTGTGGTTGTTGCAGATACATTCGACGCGCCGACGCTCAACCTGGCCGCTTGCCATCGGTGGCCTCGCTGCCCCGGCTCTGCTGCTTATTATCTTTGTTCACCTTTGAGGTTCTCATGCGCGTACTCCTGACACTTTCCGGCCTGTCGCTGCTGGCGACGCCTGCCCTGGCTGACGATATCGACCTGCAAATCACCATTCCGCAGCTGAACGTGGCCGAATACCATCGGCCCTATGTGGCGGCCTGGATCGCAAATGACGACCATTCCGTCGCGGCCAATCTTGCTGTCTGGTACCAGCTTGAAAAGCGTGGCAGCGACGAAGGCGAAACCTGGTTGAAAGACCTGCGCCAGTGGTGGCGCCGGGCTGGCCGTTCACTCGACATGCCGGTCGATGGATTGTCCGGCCCGACCCAGGCGCCGGGAACACATGATATCGTATTCGATACAGATGACGCCCGCTTCGCCGAGCTTGAGCCCGGTACTTACACACTTGTCGTTGAAGCTGTGCGCGAAGTTGGCGGGCGTGAAATGGTAAGCATTCCATTCTCCTGGCCGCTTGAGCCAGGAACGCCGCTCACGACCCAGGGAGAGGATGAGCTCGGCGAGGTCCGGCTCGAAGTCATCAACGAAGATCGCGGCTAGGCGCTGCAAGGAATTTATCTCAAGGAGTAATATCGTGACCATCAAGACCGGACGGACTTTCGCCCTGACAGCTGTGGCGCTTCTGCTTGCTGGACAGGCCAGCGCTCACCGCGCCTGGCTCCTGCCATCTACATTCACGCTGTCTGGTGAAGACCAGCGCGTGACCGTTGATGGTGCCATTTCCAACAATCTGTTCTACCCGAACCACCACGCCCTGTCGCTCGACTCCGTCACTGTGACTGCGCCTGACATGTCGGCTGTACAAATTGAGCATGCCGCTTCGGGTGAGTACCGGTCTGTCTTCGAAGTTCCACTTTCTCTTGAAGGCACGTACCGGATCTCGTCTGGAGGCTCGGGCTATTTCGCGAGCTGGCAGGAAGATGGTGAGCGCAAGCGCTGGCGTGGGTCGGCTGAAGATTTCGAAGCCGAAGGCATCGCGGCCAAGGAAGGCGTAACGCTGACGCGCAACGTTCGCCGCGTCGAAACCTTCGTGACACTGGGTGCGCCCAGCGAGACTGTATTTGCAACCGACGGCGAAGGGCTGGAGCTCAAGCCCGGCACACATCCAAACGATGTGTTCGCGGGCGAGGAAATCAGCTTCAACTTCCTGCTCGATGGCGAACCAGCCGAAGGCGTTGAAGTCGAAATCGTGCAAGGCAATGATCGTTACCGTGATGACGAAGGTGCCGTGACCGTCACGTCTGATGCGGATGGTCGCATTACCTTCACACCAGCAGAGGCAGGACCTTACTGGCTGAGCGCGGAAGTCGAAGGCAAGGCGATGCTTGATGGCCAGGAAATTGGCTCGCGGACATCCTATGTCATGACTTTTGAAGCCCTGCCATTCTGAGTACCGACTACATCCTGATACCAAAAGGGCTGAAGCCGGGAGATGTTAAACCGTCTTCCGGCTCTGTCTTGCGCGAACGGCTCGTCGGGCAAACCATGGGGACTGGCTGGTCGCTGTCATGGTGTGCGCCTGAAAGTGTTTCGGCAAGAGACGTCCGCGCCGTATTGGAGGCCGTCTTCAGCGCAGTGATTTCCGAGATGAGTACATGGGAAGAGCGATCTGAAATCTCACGTTTCAATCGTTTGCCCGCCGATGAATGCCTGAAAATCGGAACAGACTTTGCCGAAGTTCTTGAACTGGCGCTCGACATTGCGCGCCGAAGCAATGGGGCGTTCGATCCGGCTTTGGGGCGCGAAGTTGCGCGCCGCGGATTCGGCGCCCAGCGCGGCGTAAATGTGGGCGATGCAATGATGACCGGTCCGGAGGCATGGTGCCATCTGGAGCTGACGGACGGGATGCTGTGCCAACCGGGGGGGCTCTGCCTGGACCTCTCGGCAATCGCAAAAGGTTTTGCTGTCGATCGGTGCGCCAGGTCTCTGAGCGACTTGGGGGTAAATCAGTGCCTGATCGAAATTGGCGGGGAATTTGTCGGGCGAGGTGTGAAGCCAGACGGGCTTCCATGGTGGGTCGATCTTGAGGGGCCTTCTTCGTCGAAGGATATCCGAATTGCAGTTTGTGAGCTGGCGGTCGCGACTTCGGGCGGTTGGCGGCAGTCCCGAATGGAGAGCAGGCATACGCTGTCACACATCGTTCCCGCGCGGGGCCAGGAAGACGCATCGCTCGCCAGCGTCAGCGTATTGCATGAGACGTGCGCAGCTGCCGACGCGTGGGCGACGGCGCTCTTCGCAATTGGATTTGAGGGGGGGGCAGCGCTCGCTGAAGCACAGGGTCTTTGTGCGATTCTGCAGACATGGGCGGGCGGCGTCCATCTTTCGTCTGCTGCGCTGGAATTGGCTGGATAAAATGATCCGGCACGGATCAAAAGTGCCGGAAAACACAGCCCTGACATTTGTTGAGAATAATTCGCAATTGCGGTTGCATCCCTCTGTTAATGAGAGTAGTTCGCATTCGCACACTATATAGCGAGAAGGGAAATATTGTGATGAGTGATTTCGGGCAGGGGCGTAGTAACTGGCGTTCGCAGGCAGCACAGGGCGCCTTGCTGACGACGGCGATGAGCTTTTTCATCACGCCTGTCGCCGCTAACGCACAGCAGGTTACAGAGCCTGGCAAGGACGAAGCGGTCCAGGTCGATGAGGTTTCTATCGATGCTGAGGCTCCAGATTACAAGGCCGAGCCAACGTCTCCAAAGTTTACCGCGCCGCTGATCGATACACCGCGTTCGGTCACGGTCGTCACGGAAGAAGTCCTCGAGGATACGGCGTCGACGACGCTGGTCGAAGCGCTTCGCACGGTGCCGGGCATTACGATGGCTATGGGTGAAGGCGGCACGCCATTCGCGGACCGGCCCTTTATTCGTGGATCTGAATCCACCAGCGGCATCATGGTCGATGGCCTTCGCGATTCCAGCGCGCAATCACGCGATACGTTCAATCTTGAGCAGGTGGAAGTGGTGCGTGGTGCAAGTGGCCCGCTCTCAGGCCGTGGGGCGCCGGGTGGTAGCCTCAACCTGATCACAAAGACAGCCAAGCCGACCGATTTCATCGGCGGTGCGATTTCTGTCGGCAACGCTCAATACAAGCGTGCGACGCTCGATATCAACGAAGCCGTTTCTGAGGATCTGGCGTTCCGCCTGAATGGAATGATCCAGGATGCCGGCGTCCCCGGCCGTGACGAAGTCTATGACAATCGCTGGGGGATCGCGCCAACGGTCACGTGGAAAGCTGGACCATCCACACAGGTCATCGCCGGCTACACGCACTATGAAGGCGATGGAATTATCGATTATGGTCATCCGCTCGACCCGGCGACGGGGAGCCCTGTCGAAGGGATCGACCCGGATAATTTTTATGGCCTGATTGTTCGGGATTTTCACGATACCAAGCTGGACAGCGGACAGCTGGAAATTTCACACGATTTCAATGACAGCGTACGCCTGCGGAATATCACGCGTTATGCAGTATCTGAGAATGCGTACATCGCCAGCAACCCGGACGACTCGCAGGGCAACGTCCCGAATGGCCTGGTAATTCGGAATGTGAAAAGCAACAATTCCGAAACAACCACGATCTCCAACCAGACCGACCTGCAGGCTTATTTCGCGACCGGCGGCATCGATCACAGCTTCTCGGCAGGGCTTGAGTTCACCAACGAAGACACGGATCGCGCGACGTACTCCGTGACACAGCTTGCACCGGGCGGTGTGAGCATTCCTCGAGGGGGATGTGACCAGTTCGGAGCAGGTGCGCCCAGCGGTTACAACTGCACAGACCTGTTCAACCCCAATCCGAACGATCCCTGGACCGGCGCAATCTCGCTGAACGACTCGACCAATACGACGGTTGATACGCTGGGGGCATATCTCTTCGACACGATAAATCTGTCAGAGCAATTCCTGGTCAATCTTGGTGTTCGGGTCGATGACTTCGATACTGAGACATCGAGCGGCCTGTCCAACTCAGACACCATCGTCAGCTATCAGGCGGGCGCGGTTTACAAGCCGACCTATAATTCCAGCATCTATGCGTCCTATTCGACATCCGCCAGCCCGTCCGGCGTGACGGCAGGCGATGGCGGCGAGAACATCTCGACGACAAATGAAGACCTGAAGCCGGAGAAAAGCCGGAACTATGAGGTCGGTGTGAAATGGGAGCCTGGCGCTGGTGATCTTGCGCTGAACGCCGCTGTCTTCCGGACCGAAATTGTTGATGCTCATGTCACAGTCGAGCCTGGTCGCGGTGCGCCACAGGAGGCGATTGGTGAGACCCGTGTTCAAGGCGTTGAGCTGAGCGCAGCGGGCAATCTAACCGACAATTGGGGCATCTTTGCCGGGTATAGCTATCTCGACTCCGAAATTATCGATGCGGGTCCGGTCAATACCGACAATGAAGGCAACCAGCTGCCGAATACACCTGAGCATAGCTTCACGCTCTGGACGACATATGACCTGTTCGACGATCGTGTGCAGATCGGGGGCGGTTCGAGCTACATGTCCGAACGCTTCGGCGACACGGCGAATGCGCGCAGCGTTGATGATTACTGGCGGTTCGACGCCATGGGATCATGGGCGCTGACGGAGAAGGTTTCGCTCCAGCTCAACGTCAATAACCTGACGGATGAGAGATATTATGAGCGAATTTTCACCACCCACATGGCAACCATTGCACCGGGACGCTCGGTGATTGGCAGCCTGCGGTTCAAGTATTAGACGAGGCGGGGCGGAGCCTTCGGGCTCCGCCAACCTTACGAGACAAAAGGGGCCAACATGCTCGTCAATATTCCCGACGTCCTGACAAAGGATGAGGTCAGCCATGTGCGTGCGCTGATCGATGCCGGCGAATGGGTTGACGGGAATCAGACATCCGGTGCCCAGGCTGCGAAAGCCAAGCGCAATGCGCAACTTGCGGATGGAAGTGAGGCTGCGCTGAAAGCTGGCGGGTTTATCCTCGACCGTTTGCAGACCAATCCGACCTTCATTTCAGCTGCCTTGCCACACAAGGTCTATCCGCCACTCTTCAACCGCTATGAAGGCGGGCAGAACTTCGGCAACCATGTCGACAATGCAATCCGCCCCGTGCGCGGTCAGGATTTCCGTATCAGGACCGACCTGTCTGCGACGCTCTTCCTGGCCGAGATGGACGAGTATGATGGCGGTGAGCTTGTCATTGACGACACCTATGGCTCACACACGGTCAAACAGCCTGCCGGCAGCATGATCGTATATCCGTCCACCAGCCTGCACCGCGTCCTGCCTGTGACGCTGGGCGCACGTGTGGCCTCCTTCTTCTGGATCCAGAGCATGGTGCGCGATGTCGCTCAGCGCCAGCTGCTGTACGATCTCGATACCAGTATCCAGTCCATTCACGCCGAAAATCCCGAGCATCCCTCGCTCGTGAGATTGACCGGCGTCTACCATAATCTCGTCCGGCGCTGGGCTGATGCCTGAGCCAGACAAGTAAAACGAAAGATCAGATTTGTGGAAAGTAGCCTGAACGAAATTCCAGCAACGCTGCCTGACACCACTGGCGGGGCATCAGATTTGCTGGCGGCGGGCGGACCTGTCGTGATGATCCTGATTGTCCTTTCGGTGATCGCGCTGACAATCATCCTCTACAAGGCAGTACAGTTCATGGCTGCTGGCGTCTTTCGCCGCAAGCATATCGACCGGGCGGTAACGCTCTGCCGGAATGGGCATCCGCAAGAGGCACTGGCATCCGTCCAGGGCGCGAAAGACCCGGCAGCCCTGTCGATGACCGCGGCCATACGCGGGACGCTCCGAAGCGATATTCCTGAAGCTGGCGTGCGGGAAGAGGTCGAGCGGATTGCTACCTCCGAGATCAACGCCCTGCGGTCCCATCTTGGCCTGCTAGAGCTTATCGGGTCGTTGTCGCCGCTGCTTGGCCTGCTCGGCACGGTGCTCGGCATGATTGAAGCCTTCCAGGCGATGGAAGCCGCCGGGCGGAACGTTGACCCTGCTATTCTGTCAGGTGGGATTTGGGCGGCCCTTCTCACCACTGCGGCGGGCCTCATTGTCGCGATCCCGGTTGTTGCCATTGCCAGCTGGTTTGACCGTACCATCGCGCTCATCGCACGGCGGACAGAAGACGCCGTTACCTGCGTCTTCTCGCCTGATCTTGGCGCTCGACCGGAAAGCCTTCCCAATGAAGCTCGCGCTGTCAGCGCCTAGATCCACGGCGCGGATCGGGCTGACACCGCTGATCGATGTGGTGTTCATCCTGCTCCTCTTTTTCATGCTGACGTCGACGTTCGCTGAGCGCCGGATCATGGAGCTGTCGACGCCATCGACGGCGCCTTCCGCTGTAGAAGCCGACACTGAGATCGTCCGCATTCGCCTCGACACAAAAGGGCTAAGCCTGAACGGCGAGCCGGTCGAGGCCGATGCACTGGCCAACGCGCTTGCTGCGATTGGCGAGCCGGTGACAGGCATCATTATCGAAACAGCGCCTGGCATCATGCTTGATGACACCGTTGCCGTCATGGATGTGGCCCGCGCCGCAGACCTGGGGCCGCTGTCGCTGGTGCGTGTCGAGGCCGACCAATGAAATTGACAGGTCTCTCCATTCCATCCGCCCAGCCGAGCATTGATGACCGGATCATGCCGCTCATCAATATCGTGTTTCTGTTGCTGATCTTCTTCCTGGTGGCAGGTGTAATCAGAGAACCCGACCCAATTGAAGTTGAACCGCCTGCATCTGCGGCCGAAGAGACAAGCCTGCCTGAAGCGTTGAACGTCTACGTAGACGCGGATGGTACGATTGCTCTTGAGGACAGGGTGTTATCCAGCCTCGAACTTCAGGCCGAAATTACCAGGCAATTGTCGAAGGCCCCCGAAACAGTGATCCGGATTGTCGCAGACCAATCTGCAGAGACGGTGAATGTCATCGAAATGCTCGACAATTTACGCGATGCGGGCGCGACGCACGTCAAACTCGCCACCCGCTATGTTGAGGTGCCATGATGGCGATGCGTGGATTGATCTGGTTTGGCGCTCTTGTCGCTGCTCTGGCGGCCCATGCGGGGGCGTTGTCTATCCTTCATCTGGGTAGCTCAAGGCCAGCGCCTGAGATGGTCGCTGAATATGATGTTTTGCTGCCGCCCCTGGGGTCTCTCGATGCGCCCATGGAAGAAGCGCCAGCAGAGCAGCCGGAGGAAAGTCCGGAGCCTGCGGAGCCCGAGCCAGCGCCGCCAGTAGAGCCGGTTGTCGAGCCAGATCCCCAGCCTGTTCCTGATCCAATACCAGAACCCATTGCGGAGTCGGTTCTGCTGACACCGGAAGTTCCGGCACCTGAAGCGCCAGCTCCTCCCAAGCCGAGACCACCCGTGCCGCGTAAATCAACCAGTGTGGTATCAGCCAGCAAGGCTGCGCCCACAGGTGAAACACGCAAGCGCTTTGGCATGGCGCGCGGTGTGGAGAAAGGCCAGGAAAATTTTGCCGGCGTGCTGCAAGCCTGGTTCATGAAACACAAACGCTACCCGCATCGTGCGCGGTCCCGTCGCATGGAGGGCGTTGTGGGAGTCTGGTTCCGCATTGATCGTGACGGTAATCTGCTGGAAGCGCGGATCGCACAAAGTTCAGGCCATCGCGTGCTGGATGAGGCGACGCTCGAATTGCTTAAACGGGCATCACCGTTTCCGCAGCCACCGGAAGTCCTGCATGAAACCGACCTCACATTTACAGTGCCGATCGTCTACCGGCTACATTGATTTTTAAACATCTTGGCAGGCCAAACTCAGTTCAGGATACCCTTGATGCGCTCAACGAGTTCCTCCTGCTTGAAAGGCTTTGATACATAATCCGCCGCCCCCAACTTGAGCGCGTCAGCGGTTGCTTCCTCGTTGCGCCGGGCCGTCAACATGAGCACCGGTACGTCACGGGTACTGGGGTCTGCTTTCATTCGCCGCAGCGTCTCAGTCCCATCCATGACAGGCATCATGCCATCAAGAATGACGAGGTCCGGTTTGGCAGTGGACATCGCGTCGAGAGCTTCTTGTCCATTCTCTGCTTCGCTGACCTCATATGAAAGGCCAGAGAGGGTGTGCACGATCAGCATCCTGATCATGCTGTCATCATCCACGAGGAGTATGCGCTTGTCGGTCATTGTCGTTTCTCTCCCTTGTGGCCTCCTGGGAGGCTATATGGCTGGTCTGGCGCTTGGCGCTTCTTGACCCTTTGCCCCTGCTAGCAATGTTTGCGGCGATCAGGCCGCAATCTGTTGCTGACTGGCTTGTACAAACTGTTCGACCTGCTCGCGCAAGCCATCGACGTCCAGCCTCGACTGGTTCAGTTGCATCAGCGCGTAGGATTCCAGCTCGAACGCGGCCTCTGATACAGAATCAAACCCGAAACTGCCTGAGGTGCCGGCCACTGCATGCGCAAGCGCTGCAACCGCGCGAGCAGCATCTTCTTTTGCGTCATTCTGCAAGATCGTATCGAACTCAGTTGGCAGCGTAGCAAGGTAGCCTTTGTATTTCTCTCGAAGCGCTTGCAGCGGATCATTGTCAGCTGGGCTTTCAGCTGGCGTCTGCGGGGCGCTCAACAAACGGGCGATCAAGGCCTTCATCTTGTCTAGGTCCACCGGCTTGGAGAAGTGTTCGTTCATGCCCGCGTCAAGGCACTCCTTGATGTGTGAGGGCAGGGCGTGAGCTGTAAGCGCGATGATCGGCACATCACTGATCGGACCTTCAAGACCGCGGATCAGCTTCGTCGCCGTAAGGCCATCAATATCCGGCATCTGCACGTCCATGAAAACAAGATCAAAGTCTGCGCCGGCTTCGAGCTGTGCAATCGCGGCGCGAGCGGATGTGAAAGTCGCGACCTCATAATTTGTGTGCTTCAGTCCAGCCTGCACGAGTCTCAGGTTCATTTCGACATCATCGATGACCATGATCCTTGCAGAGGCTTCCACGTCTTCGGTGTGCCTGGCATACAAGGGCGCGTTCGGAGCTGACCCGGGGGCGGCGGGAACATAGGACACCTTGATTGTTACCGTCGTGCCTTCGCCTTCAACGCTGTCCAGCGTCAGGTCTCCGCCCATTAGCCTGGCGAGCGAGCGACTGATCGACAGTCCGAGACCGGAACCGCCATACTTGCGCGTGATCGTGGAGTCTGCCTGGCGGAAGCCTTCAAACACCCTGTCCAGCTTATCCTTCGGTATGCCTGGACCTGTATCTTTGACTGTGATGACAATCTGCTCGCCTTCAATACTGGCATTCACATCGATCGAGCCGGCTTCAGTAAACTTGGCCGCGTTGCCGATGATATTGGTGAGAACCTGACGCAGGCGCGTTTCGTCTCCCATCATGAAGATCGGTTCGTCGGCATGAACCTTGTGGGAGATCACAGCACGGCTATTGAGGCGAGCGGCCTTGACGAGACTGACAACATCCTCAACCGCTTCATTCAGACTGAAGGGAACAGTATCTATTTCGATCCTGCCGGCCTCAACTTTCGAGAAATCCAGAATATCGTCCACAATTTCCCGAAGCATCGTACCTGCGCTGCGGATATTGTTCAGATAGTCGGCCTGTTCCTCGTTCAGGTCGGTTTCGCATACGAGCTTGGTGAAACCGAGAATGCCATTGAGAGGCGTGCGGATCTCGTGGCTCATATTTGAAAGGAAGTCGGTTTTTGCCTCGGTGGCTGCTTCTGCTTCAATTCTGGCTGCCGCAAGTGCGTCTTCTCGTTCCCGCCGTTCAGTTACGTCACGAAAGGTCGAGATAATCGCAATTGGCTGGCCGGTATCATCACGCATGACCGTTGGATTGCCCTCCAGCCAGATAACGCCGCCGTCATGAGTTCGGACCCGGAACTCCCGTCGGATCGATCTATCCGGCTCAGCTCCGGTGAAGAGCTGCTGCGTGATCTGGATCGCGAATTCCTTGTCTTCAGGAATGACGAAATCGATGGTCGACATACCAATGGCCTGTTCGGGGGTGACGCCAAGAATTTTGCAAGAGGGCGACGCGAAGGTGATTTTTCCGTCGAGGCCGAACGTTACAACGATGTCAGTCGAATGCTCAGCAAGAATGCGATATTGCAGCTCCCGTTCTGCGAGTTCTTCGTAAACGCGTTTTTCTTCAGTTATATCCCTGAACACGCCAAAAATGACTTCGACCTGGCCTTTTTCGTCCTTCAGGCATTCACCGATGGAATGAACCCGGCGCCGGTCACCGGTCGATAATTCTATGGTTGCTTCAAATTCCCATCCCTCTGCATTCGCAATGCTGTGAGCGACAAGTTCATCCACCATTTTCCGGTCATTCTCTTCATAAAATAAGACGGCATCACCGTAATTGGGGTCAAAGTCATCGGGGCTTACGCCATGAATCGCGTAGACCTCCGGCGACCAGTATACAGAGGATGTGTCCGGGTTGAGGGACCAGTGACCAACACCAGACATCTGTTCGGCTAGATGCGACTTGCCGATAAGCTCACGTTGGATGCGAGCGCGTCGCTTGAGGTGGTCCGCTGAGCGTTCCAACTGGCGAACAAGGCGTTTGCGATCAGAGACCATGCCGCCAACGGAGAGCGCCAGGATCGAATTTGCCGCGAGAAAGACTTGGAGGACAAGCACTTTCGCGATCATGTCCGCCTGCATGAGCGAGGTCGGACCGCTGTCCGCCAATGTGAAGGGGACTGCGATGAATGTGATTGCAAGCAGGCCGAGCGATGCTGCCTTGATGCCGTCACTGAAGGCCAGGATTACGAGAACGGGTGGAATGAGAAAGAGAAGCGGAAACTCTGACTGGGCGAAGACGACAACCGAAACGGCGCAGACGAGAAGGAACTCTGTGATCAGTCGGAAATTGAGCTCCAGTTTAAAGTGAATCGAACGGATGGATATTGACCAGAGAACCGGGACGAACAGTATCAGACCCAATGTGTCTGCGGCGAACCAGAGTGCAGCTTCGCGGGTCGGAAGATGAATACCGGTCAGTTCCAGTCCAGCGGCTGCAATGCCGGTCGAGACAGTGCAGGCAACCAGCGCGGCTCCAACTGATTGCCACGCTGAGGCACTGTTCGCCAAGGACGAACTACCGCGCTTTCGCGCCATGCTGATTGAAACCGGTGCCGCTGACGAAGACATCGTGGCGTCCATCGAGACGGAAGGGCGCAGGCTGGTGGACGATGCGATTTCCTATTCGCGTCAGAGCCCCGACCCGGACATGGCTGGCGCGCTGGCCACTGTATTTTCTGAAAGTGAGGCAGTATGACTGCGACATCGGTCCTGCTCGCACCCCCGGAGGTTGCGAAGAAGAGAAAGCTCAGCATCGCCAAGGCGATCACCGAGGCTACGGCCCAGGAAATGAGGCGCGATCCGTCGGTCTTCGTGATGGGTGAGGACATCGGGACCTTTGATGGCGTCTTCGAAATGACAACCGGCCTTCTTGAGGAATTCGGGACGGATCGGGTTCGCGATACGCCCATTTCCGAAACGGCCTTCATCAGCGCGGGTGTCGGCGCAGCGGCAGTCGGACAAAGACCGATCGTCGAATTGATGTTCGTGGACTTTCTCGGCGTCTGCTTCGACGCTATCTACAATCTTGCAGCAAAACAGTCCTATTTTTCGGGCGGTCATGTGCGGTGCCCGATGGTGATCACCACGTCTGTCGGCGGCGGTTATTCCGATGCCGGCCAGCATTCCCAGTGCCTGTACGCAACATTCGCCCACATGCCCGGAATGAAGATCGTGTCACCTTCGAACGCCTATGATGCGAAGGGCCTGATGGTATCGGCGATACGAGACCCAAACCCTGTTGTGTTCATGGCTCATAAAGGCCTGCAGGGCATTGGCTGGCTCGGGACCGTCCAGCGGACAAAGGTGCATGTGCCCGAAGAGCTCTACACCATCCCGATTGGCGAAGCGGCCACTGTGCGGGAAGGCAATGATGTCACCCTGGTTGGCTGGGCTTCCACGGTCCATCTCGCCATCGATGCAGCCGATAAGCTCAGGGAAAAGGGTGTCAGTGCAGAGGTTATCGACTTGCGGTCGATTGTTCCTCTCGACATCGAGACCATTCTGAAATCCGTGCGGCGTACCGGGCGCCTCGTCGTGATCGATGAAGACTATTCGAATTGCGGTGTGCCTGGCGAGATCATTGCCAGGGTGAGCGAGCAGGCCTTCAGCGATTTGCGAAGCCCGCCGGCGCGGGTCGCCTATCCGGATATGCCACCGCCCTTTGCGCGGGTGCTGGAACAGGCGGCCCTGCCGTCGGCGGCAAAGATTGTTGAAGCAGTTGAAGGGATCATGTCCAATGAGCTCAAGTGATATTCGCGTTCCAGAAGGGATCGGCGAGGATGATGCCGAAATCGTTGTGGCTGGATGGTCGGTAGAGAATGGCGGCCATGTGGATGCAGGCGAGGTCGTCTGCGAACTCATGGTGACCAAGGTCACCTTCGAGGTCGAGGCGCCCGCAGCTGGTCGTCTCGAGCAGATTGCTGTCGTTGAGGATGTCGTGTCTGTCGGCACCGTCATTGGCAAGATCTTGCCAGCATGAGACCTGCACCTTCGCGATCGCGTTCGATCACGGGCACGCGCAAGATGATTGCACGCAAGATGATGGAGAGCCTGGCGCACTCTGCGCAGCTTTCTTTTTCATCACGTGTTGATGCGAGCCATCTGGTCGCCACCCGTGCCATCTGGAAAAAGGCGGGTCTGGCAGTGGGCGTGGAGGACCTCGTGCTCGTCGCTGTGCGAGATTCGCTGCTCGACCACCCGGACTTCAATGCGACTGTGACGGAGGATGCTCATCAGCTTTTTGACGAGATTCGCATTTCCGTCGCTGTGGCACTTGCAGATAGCCTTGTCGCGCCTGCACTTCCCGATCTTCGCGGCTTCTCGATTGAGGCGGTCTCTGAAGCCCGCCGGGATCTGGTGAAAAGAGCCCGCGCTGGCCAGCTGACGGTTGCCGAAATGTCGTTCGGAACATTCTCGATCAGCAATCTTGGCACGACCCGCGTCGAGACCTTTACGCCGATCCTGAATGGCGGTCAGGCAGCTATCCTGGGCATCGGACGGATATCGTCGACGCCTTTTGCCGACGAGTCTGGGAATCTAGGGACCAGGCCGGAGTTCAGCCTGTCGTTGACGACTGATCATCGCGTTATCGATGGGGCGCCTAGCGGTGCGTTCCTGACGGCCCTGACGGAAAAGATAGAAATGGGACTTCCGCAGCCGCCGGGCACTCTGTGACAACAAAATCCGGACTGCGAGCCAAGAAGCGGCTCTGCTTAGTGAATAAATTGAATACAACCAAAATAAGGGAGAGTATTATGAAATTCAGATCCGCTACCGATATGCACCTCACGAAGTCAGACAAGCCTGTCTTCGAATTTGGGCCATCAATGGCCAATGGGGTGGAAATCGAGATCATCAGCACCGATTCCTCCACTGGCGGCTTTTCGTGTATCCTTCACGGCAAGAAGAACGCGACATTCGAGCCGCATCTACACCTTGCCGGCTGCGAGTATCTGATCCTCAGTGGCGCCCTAAATTATCGTGATGAGGTCGCACCGGCAGGGGATTCGGGCTATGAGTCCTACGGGTCACTGCATGAGAAGACCGTGTTTCCCGAAGACACGGAAATGCTGTTCATTACGCACGGCCCCATTCTCTTCCTCGACGAGAACAACGAGCCGACCGAAATTCTCGACTCGCGGTGGATTGAGAACCGGATTGGCCAGGAACAGGGACAACTGCAGACAGCTTAGGTCTTGCTGAGGGGCCATTATCCGGCCGGCAAGCCGGTCAGACTTGCCGGCCGGATACTAAACAAGATAGACTGATACAAATGGAACCGGCCAAGTAATAGTATAAAGCGGGCATAACCGTCGACGGCCGGGGGAGGAAAGATGGCGAACGCCATGTATTGCCCTGCAACCTCGGATCGCGACATTTTGCTCGATTCCCGCTTGTGGTTGTCCCAGCGTTTCAATGTTGGAAGTTCGCGCTCGATAAGCAGCGACATTATTTCTAATCACACAGCGCATGACTGGCGGATAGAGCGTCTCACGAAGGCTGATAGCAGGGGCTATATCAGGACCCGTTCTGTCCTCGACTCCCGCGTTGTGGCTTTTGGTGGAGATGGCGGTTTCAATTGCTCTCATGACAGCGTCGCTGCGCGTCAGTCCCCGCGGCAGGACTTTACTCTCGTGCATGCAGCACAAGGGGACGCCAGGCTGGAGATCGATGGTCAGCATGTGGACCTGAAGGCGGGAACCTTTGTCATTACTGATAGTGCCCGACCAATGGCACTGGATGTGTGTTCCAGGTTCAGCCAGTTTTATTTCATCTTTCCCAAGAAGCAGGTCCTGTCCGCCTTCCCCTTCGTGGAAGGGTTCGTTGGCGTTCCTTTCGGGCCGGCAGAAGGGTTGCTTGCTTTCTTCCTCGACCATCTCACGTCCATAGAACACCATCTCGGCACGTTCGTTGATCATCATGCAGACACGCTTCTCAACGCGACACTTCAATTACTGGCAATGACGCTGAGTTCTGTGGATCCCGATCGTATGGTAACGACCCGTGAACGTCAGCTTTTTCGGATCAAGTCCTATATCGAGGCGAGGCTCGCAGAGCCTGATCTCGATGTAGCTTCCATCGCTTTGGAAAACAGCCTCAATATTCGCTATTTGCACAAGATGTTCAGCCAGTCAGGCGTGACCGTCTCGAACTGGGTCAGGAAGCGTCGTCTCGAAATGTGCAGACAGGACTTCGACGCACCTGCCTTTGCTCGCAGGAGTATCACCGAAATTGCGCTGAGATGGGGATTCAACGACATGAGCCATTTCAGCAAGGCTTTCAAACAGGAATTCGGTATGGCGCCCCGTGCCTACAGGGCTCGGCATCAAGTCTAGTTCTCCCGAGCCTTCCCGAACAAACGCGGCTGCTTGTCAGCCGGCAACGCGCCCGGTCAGCTAACAGGCTTTTCCACTGCCTCTGGTCGGAGAACCCGGACGGACTCATCCACCAGTATTACCGATTTTATTTCGTTCAGGACCCACGCAAATGCCAGAAACGCTCAATATCTCAACAGACACGATGGGCTCGCAAAGCGCCAATTACGTTCAGCTGACGCCGCTCTCCTTCCTGCCGCGTGCGGCCCAAGTCTATCCTGACCGTGTCGCTCTCGTGCAAGGTCATGTCCGCCGCACTTGGCGGGAAACTCATGACCGCTGTCAGAAACTTGCTTCGGCCCTACTGCGGCGAGGCATCGGGAAAGGCGACGTGGTCGCTGTAATCGCGCCAAATATTCCGGCAATGTACGAGTCCCATTTCGGCGTTCCGATGGCGGGTGCCGTGCTCAACACGCTGAACACGCGCCTTCGGCCGAGCGAAATCGCCTTCCAGCTGAAACATAGCGGGGCGCGGATGATCCTGGTGGATAGTGAATTTGCCCGCACTGTGTCGGAGGCTATCGCCGGTCTGCCCCATCCGCCCCTTGTGGTGGATATAGTAGACGAGATCGAGGCGGGCACGCACGAGGCAATCGGCGCGCTTGATTACGAATCCCTGTTGGCAGAGGGCGATGCCGGTTTTGAAGCGCCTCCACCCCGGGACGAGCGCGATCCAATTGCGCTGAATTATACGTCCGGCACGACGGGGGACCCCAAAGGCGTACTTACTCACCATCGCGGCGCTTATCTGAATACTCTGGCGCAGATAATCACCTGGGAAATGCCGCACAATCCAGTCTATATCTGGACGCTTCCTATGTTCCACTGCAATGGTTGGTGTTTCCCATGGGTCATGGCGGCACTGGGAGGAACAAACATTTGTCTGAGGCAAATTGATCCTCCGGCTGTGCTTGCCCTCGCCGAGATGAATGGTGCGTCGCATATGTGCGGGGCCCCCATCGTCTATTCGATGTTGATCGATGAATTGAATCGGCAGCAAAAGTCACTGGGCCAACTACTGCACGGTATGGTCGCCGGCGCGGCTCCATCACGCGCGATGTTCGAGAAGGGCGAGGCTCTCGGTTTCCGGTTCACTCATGTCTATGGACTGACGGAGGTCTACGGGCCAGCTGCGGTTTGCGTAAAGCAGCCGGAATGGAGTGATAAGACGACATCTGAACGTGCGCGGCTCAATGCCCGCCAGGGTGTGGCAATGATCTCACAGGAAGCGATGAGGGTCCTCGATCCTGAGACCCTGCGGCCTGTGCCTGCCGATGGAGTGACGGTTGGCGAGATCATGTTCCGAGGAAACGCGACGATGAGCGAGTATCTCGATAATAGCGCCGCAACCGACAAGGCCTTCGCGCACGGCTGGTTCCATACCGGCGATCTGGCCGTTGTGGATTCCGACGGCTATGCGCGAATAACTGACCGGTCCAAGGATGTGATCATCTCGGGCGGCGAAAATGTTTCGTCCCTTGAAGTGGAAGACATACTTCATCAGCACGAAGCCGTTCTCTTGGCTGCCGTCGTGGCCAAACCCGATGCGCACTGGGGAGAAGTTCCTTGTGCGTTCGTGGAAGTGCGTGAGGGATACAGTGTCACAGCGGCAGAACTGCGGGAGTTCTGCCGATCGAAACTCGCTGGTTTCAAGACGCCCAGATATATCCAGTTTAGGGAATTGCCCAAGACCTCGACTGGCAAGGTTCAGAAGGTGACACTTCGCGACGATGCCCTGATGGGCTGGAGTGAAAGATAAATTATTACAAGAATTTATGGGCCTGCGTGTGCGCTCAGTGTGCAATGAGAACTCAGAGAAAGTGCCAGTATTCGGGGAAAGCAGGTCTTATCGTGGCTTCGATCTCCTAGCCCGTTTGTTTCTACACTGAACCCGATGGCAACTGCGGAAAACGTAAGATATAAAATTAGCGGCCAGATCGCGCGCAATCAAGAACGTTGGGGTGGGTGATTGGTGGTTTGAACATTGGCATGTAGGTCTTACAAATCGCACTGATCTTCGTTGGTTTATCATAAGTCTTCGGACATTCGATTGATGTGGCCTGTGCGCCTCAGTGCAAGTATCAGAGCACCGATGATGCAAAAATCACCCAAGCGCTGGTGTCGTGACCGATGGCTGCAAGAGAGCGCCTCTGTGAGTTTCCCGTTAGTTGTTCGAGGCTATCCAGGGCTCATTCTGGACACGGAGCATTGCCTCCATACGGCTATTCACGTTCAACTTTGACAAAACCGACGAGACATGATGCTCGACCGTCCGCTGCGACCGCGACAGCGCATCCGAAATTTCCTTGTTGGTTGCGCCTGTGAGCAGAAGACCCAGAACTTCCTGCTCGCGTTTAGTCAGGCCGAGCGGGTGATTGCGCGATGATTCGTAGGGTCCGCGGCGTTTGCGCGGCATCGACGTGCGAACGTTGAAATCTGCTGAGAGCTTCCAGGCCTTCTGTCCGGCGCCATCCGCGCCGATTCCTTCGAGCAATTTGATGGCGTCCGACAGGTGCCGCCCCGGCGCATCCCCGGCATGGGCTATATATGTAAGCGCGGCGCTATAGGGGCAGCTATGTTCAAGCCATTTGGCGGCTGCCTCTTCGGGTTTGCCATCTATCTCCAGCTGGAGCGGTGCAGGAACCGGCCCGACCTCCGGAAGCGCCCTGTCATATTTCATCCTGCGGGCCCAGACTTGCCGCTCGCCTTCACACCAGGGGTGGATCAGCCTCGGACCGATCTGGCCGAGCGCAGCAAGCTGGGTGTGTCCTTCGGACAGATTGTCATTCAGCCAGGCATATTCGAGAAGCGAGATACGCGCCGGGACGATGTACTGAAACTCTTCTGTCGCGATGGCATCTGCCAATGTCTCGTTCAGCGCCGCTCTCGCCTCGCCGTCGCCTTGCCGCATCAGGGCGCGCGACAGGGCAATCTTTGCCGGCAGCTTCATCAGCAGCGTCAGCCGGTCTATTGCGATGACGCCCGAAGCGATGCGGACGGCATCGCTCAGCCGGCCCTGTTCGAGGCGGAACTGGGCGAGGACGCCGATAAGGTAATAGGTCCAAGAATCCAGATCGTGCTTGGTGTCGAAAGCGATGCCTTCATTGATAATACGGTCGGCAAGATCGAAGTCGCGATACTCGACAGCGTAGCAGGAGAGATTTGTGTAGACCCGGGCGGCGTGCTCGTGGAACTCGTGCTCCAGGGCGAGGTTGAGGCTCTGGTACAGCAGGTCGACGCCGGCCGGATCACTCTGGAAGGCGCGGGCAGTGCCGATATTGTTGAGAGCGTGGACCTTGATCTCGACATTACCCAGCTCGTCGGCAAGCGAGAGCGCCTTGTTGCCCCAGTCGACGGCTTCATCGGCCCGGTCATTCAACATGTGCAGTTGGGACTGGAAGCTGTAGGCCATGGCGCGCTCGGCGGATGGCTCGATGGCCTCCAGAATTCGGACGGCCTCGCGGGCGAAGTGATCGGCCTCTGCTGCCTCGCCGCGATACCAGTGTAATCGCGACAACCAGCGCATATTGTCGCCGACCTTGGCGGGGCGATTGAGGGCCCTCCAGAGCGATATGGCATGGCGGCGCGCCTCAATGACTTCATCGTCAATTTGCAGAGCGAGTCCTGCCTCATAGGCCCATTGTTCATAGAGTTCCGCGGCAAGATCGGGCGCCGCCTCGTCGACGAAGCGAAGGGCCGTTTCCAGATGGTCTGCAGCCTGCCGGTGCGCGCCCACAGCCACGGCGATCCTGGCCGCTTCAGGGGCCAGTTCCAGTACCTTCTTGCCGAGGAGCGCGCCAGCGGCGTGATGGACGAGAATGTCGACCGGCGTGTCCATGCTTTTCTCGCTCATGACTTCGAAGACGCGCGTATGGGCGGTCTGGCGCTGGAACGGAGAAAGACGTGCCATAGTGGCGAGACGGGCAAGTTCATGACGAAAGCGCAGGTGACCGCGCGCGTCCTGGACCAGAAGGTTGCGTCCAAGACCGGCCATGGCGAGCGTGTCGCCGTCGGCACCAAAGAGGGCGTGGATAACTTTGCGCCCGATCGGCGCGGGCATGACACTGACGGTTTCCAGGAATTGGCGCTCCCTGTCGCCGAGACGGTTAAGGCGGGCATTGACGGAATCGGTAACCGAGGCGGGCAGCGGATCGGCCGATCCGTGTTCTGCGGCGAGGAGTTCGGTGATGAAGAAGGGGTTTCCGCCGGTGATGTTAAGTAACTGGGTAGCATCATGTTTGCCATGTGGGTCGAGCTGGCGTACGGCATCTTCGCTCAGCGGTTTGAGGCATACCCGCTGGATCCGGCTATGGGGCAAGTCCCCAAGGACCTGCCCGAGGGGATGGGCCGGGCCGATTTCGTCGTTGCGATAGCTCAAGACCAGCAGGATATTCAGAAAGGCGATGCGTCGGCCGAAGGCCTTGAGCACGTCGAGAGTCGCATTGTCGGCCCAGTGCACATCCTCAAACACGAAGACCGTGCCTTGAGGACTCTGCTCGACGCTTTTTAGAATAGCGTCCAGCACATCCGGGGCTGAGGCCCGGGCGCTAAGCAGCTCTTGTGCTTCACGGCCGAGCTCATGCCCCATGTCGTGCAGTGGTCCGAAGGGACGAGGTGTGAATAGAGCATCGCAGCCGCCCCAGACTATGCGTGCCTCGCGAGCGACCAGACGTCGAAACTCCTGCAGGACCGTGGTCTTGCCGATCCCTGCTTCTCCGTACAGCAGCACGATGGAGCCACGACCATCCGTGGCCGCCTCGGCTTGGTCCAGCATCAGTTTCAACGGGGCATCGCGCTCGAACAGCATGCTGCTACCGACGAGATCGCCGGGGCCAAGTCAACCAGACCGACATAACAAAGTCACAGATACGCACGAAAACTAGGTATGTCCTGATGAAGTTTGGGCATTCGCACCGATGCTCAGCACGATCCAACCCGGTAAGTGTATCCCGATACCGAGTTGGTGAGCGGAAGGACATGCCGTGGGGACGGATAAAATTGATTATCGGGATCAGTTGGAGCGGACACCCGTCATGTGGGGACGACGGGTCTGGTTCGTATCAGCTGTGATCTTCCTTTCGCTCACCATGCCGGGTTGCAGCAGGAAAGGCGGTTCAGCTTCGCCAACAGCGGCAGATTCCTCCGAACCGGTACCGTCCGTGGAGCACAAGACTAATGATGGTGAATTATATGCGGCGGTAAACGATGAGCGCCGCAAATGGCTTCTGGCGGCCGGCGCCAATGAACTCAGCCAGTGTATCGATCTTCGGCCTGACCAATGAGGGCGTCATGCCGTCGGGCAAGGGCGACATCCAAATCAGCATGATCGTGACCAGGATTGACACCGCGCCACAGGCGCAGACCGTGCGGCTAATATACCAGCCTGCCGGTTACTCTAAGGCGTGGTTGTCGGAAGATGGCGGCGAAGCGAATGTGACGCTGTACGAGGCCCAGATGGATGGCGAGTTTCTGAAGCTTGGCGGCTCATTCTCCGGCGTCGTCTTGCTGCCCGACCGTGGCGATGTCTCGACCGAAACAGACATGACACGGCGTTTCGAGATCAAGGACGGATCCTTTTCCGTCCGCATCCGGCAGCAAGAATAGGCGGGCCGGTCCTTGACGCCTGTCCTGCAGACCCTCGCAGCATAAAGGACTGCTCATGATCCATCGACTTCGACTGGCGGGCCTACTCTCGTCAACCGCGCTTCTCGCGGCTATTTCCCTGCCGGCGGGCGCGCAATCGGCTGTCGTGCATCTGCCGCTCGACGGCAGCGTGAACTCAATTGGCTCGGCCGGGAGCGCCATGCTGATTGTTCCAGAAGGTGCCGATCAGCCCAAATTCGTTGAAGGCCAGTTCGAACAGGGGCTGTCATTCGGAAAGGGCGGCGCGATCGCCATTCCATACGAGTTCAACCAGGCGGACAATCCGCGCGCGACGATTACGATGTGGGTGAAGGTGAACGCGGACTCCACCTATGAGCGCGAACTCTTTTCGCTCGGGCCAGGCAACGGATTGCTACTGACCCTTACCAACCGACGCCAGATCACGGTCCGCAGTGGACGACAATTGACGCATGTTGCGTCCATTCCCCTGGGCGAATGGGTCTTCGTCTCTGCTGTTGTCGACAATGAGGCAGGACTGATTGACATCCGCCAGAACAGCGATGTCCGCTATGCGGAAAATCTGGACATTCGCACGCCGAACTCGCTGCCGGTCAAGGCGCCTGGCGCTGCGGATGCCCGGCATTACATCTTTGTCGGCGCGGCCGACTTCGCTGGCCGCGAAGAACGACGCGTGTCACTCGACGATGTACGCCTCTATCCGGAGGCGCTGACTGTTGAGCAACGACTGCAGATTCGCGATGCTTCATCGCCGTTCGCCACAGGCAAAACCGAAATCGGTGTGACAGAGAAAAATGCTAAACCGGATGTTCCTGTGACCGCCGGAGATATTACGGCACGACCTGGCATCAATACCGAACGGCCCGTGCTGCCCGCATCAGGAGACCCAGAAGGCGACACTTCTGGAGCCTCGCGTCCGCCGATCACGACGCTGCCCGACGATGGCCCTCGTATCAGTTCGGGTCTGCCGCCCGCGGATGAGGCCCAAGGCGGTGGCCAGTCGATCGACACCGACGTCCATGATATGTCAAACGCCAAAACCAAGGGCATCAACGGGCCGACCGGGCTGTCGCGCGGTGCCCCGGACGGCGCCACTGTGCCAGACGAGCCCGAAGCCGAGCAACCGGCAGAGCTGCAGCCCCAAGATGGGGATTTCGTCCCGGTCGGGCCGGAATTCGTCACACCCCTGACGGGCAGAAGCGGTGATATTGAGAGGCGTATCGATCTCGCCTCGCAAGGTGTCTTCATCAGCGCAGTTACGTGGGGGGAGTCCGCCGACAGACCATGCTCCGTCCGGATCACGGGAAGCAAAATCAACACGTCATACGTATCACTGCTTGAGGGGCTGGTGGATAGCGTCCACTTCAAGTGCGGGAATCACGTGTTCGGGTCAAGCAAGACAGTCTCACTCAATGTGACCAACCCCGTAAAGAGCGCATCGGTGTGCAATACGTCGGCGTCCAATCGGCGCATGAAAGGCTTGCGGCTTTCTGGCGGCTTCATCAATCCTGATGACCCCGACGCGCCAGCGACGTCTGTGAAAGATTCAGAATCCACGCCCAACTGCGCCGCATGGAGCCCGGAAGTCTCGTGTCCTGATGGACAGAGAGCGACAGGGCTTTCTATTGTAAGCCGAGATGTTGGCGGCAACGGGCGCGGCGCGATTACCGGCCTGCGGCTGATCTGTCACGAAGTCGGCATTCGCTAGACCAATACTCTGCCCTTGTAATGGAAAAACGGCCCGCGCTCATCGAGCGGGCCGTCTTTTCTGGAAGGGATAACTGTAGGATCTAGAGCGCGTCGGCTTCAGCCTGAAGCGCAGCGGCGAGTTCCGGAGAGGGTGCACCGTTGACGGCCATGTTACGGCTCGCCTGGTAGGCGGAGATGGCATCCGATGTCGCCTTGTTGATCTTGCCCGTGGCAGGACCCGGCTCGAAGCCAAGCTGCGCGAGGTCTGTCTGGATCATGCGGACCAGCGTCTCGCTATGGGCCGATCCGCTGAAGGTGATGATCGGCGTGTCGGCGAAACCCGGATTGAGCTCGACGTTCGTTGTGATGATTTCAACCGTGGCCGCGCCATTGTCGACCAGATTGTCGAGCTGTGCCATTTGGGAGGCCATCATCCCTTCGACCATGGCGCGCTGGGCCGGGGGCATCTGGGCGAGCTGCGCCTTGGCCTTTTCAAGTTCCGCCTGCGCCTTGGCGAGTTCACGGCGCTGCTTGTCATTCATCATGCCGCCCATCTTCAGAATCTGGCGGTAGGGTTCGTAGAGATAGGTTTCGTCAACGCGGCGATAGTCCTGGTTCTCGCGTTCCATGAAGAAGGGCTCGGATTTCCGGCCTTGTTTTATTGTGCCTTCCATGCGGGTTCGGCGGCGGACATAATATTGCGGGTCGAGCCAGATCGACACCTGGTTGATGGTCGCTTCGCTTCCATCATCCATGGTTTGCGTGATGTCCAGACCCTCAACCTTGATGTGCTTGGTGGTGTGACCATCCACGGTTTCGTCGCCGACCAGTTTGGCAGACTGGTTCACGGCCTTAAAGACATCGTCCTGAGCACGGGCAAACGCTTCAGGTGAAGATCCTGCGGGAAGCGATTCGAGTTCCTTGGCTGATCCGGCCAGCATGCAGGCCGGGCCGAAGACGTAATTGACTGGGTACAGTTTTCCGTCGGCCCCCATCATACCCTTTGTTCGCATGTCTAGATCCATGCGGCCCTGTTCAGTGATATGAGGGCTCTGATAAATGCTCGCCACGCCTTGGAGATAGAAGTCGCACAGGGATTCACCGCCGCCCTTTGCAGTCGTTTCGAGGGACCCGCCCTCCTCGCCAAGCATGTCTGCGAAGCTGGAATTGCCAATCCCTTGACGCAGGGCGCCGCCGAGCAATATCAGCCCATCGGACATGGCCGTCATTTCAGCAGCAATAGTCTCTCGAGGCGTGCCAGCCGTTTCAAGTTTCAGCTGTTCGACTTCCTGAGGTGACAAATTCCTGCGCAACAACACGGTTGAGCCATCCGGGTTCTGGACTTCGATTATCTGAATATATTCCGGCCACAAGCTCAGCTCGTGCTGATCGTACCCCGACATCTCGACGACGCCCGGAAACTTGTTCTCTCTTTTCAGGACTTTCACATTACTGCGGCTCAGGCGTTCGGATACAACGTACATTTCCGTTTCAAGATAGTCGCTTACCTTGCTGCCATAGCCCGGCTGAGCACTGTACCCTCTTTCTCGGAGGACATCCTGCGTGAGCTCGGCATTCCAGTCGACGTCCTGCGCATGCGCAGCAAGAGGCGCAACGAGCGCGCAGCCGAGCGCAATCAGGCCGGTCAAAGTGGTTCGGTTCATGGTTATTCCCTCCAAATCGCAAATCGGGCCGCAGCAATCGCTAGCTGCACGGGACCGGTTGAATCTTCTATTGAAAGTGTAGGGCAGGGCCGCGCTTCACGTCTTCCGTATCGGCACGTATAATTTGGTGCAGCAGTACCTAGTTTTCATCAGGATTTTGGCTTGGGTAATAGCCCTGCCTCGTGACCAAGAGACTGGACGTCAGTCACCCGATAGCGGCACAGGATTCGGAGCACTCAAAAGTGTGCGACGTCGAGCGACAAGAAGCGGACCGCGATAACCGCATGTTGTCGTACGCTCGTTCCCGTCAGAAGTTATAGTTTTCCCGGGTGACGCGTTTGAGTTGTGTTCGCTTTCGAAGGATATCGAACGTATAGGAAACCAAAATGATTAAATGCAATTCCTCAAATTACTCGTTTTCCGTCGCGCCCATGATGGACTGGACGGATCGGCATTGCCGTATGTTTCATCGTGCGCTGTCCGGGCGGGCCTTGTTGTGGACCGAAATGGTGACGGCCGATGCGGTCATTCATGGTGATCGCGAGCGGCTGATCGGTTACAGCGATGATGAGCATCCGGTCGTTCTGCAGCTCGGCGGCTCCGACCCCGACAAGCTGGCTGAGGCAAGCCGTATCGCGGAATCGTTCGGCTATGATGAGGTGAACATCAATTGTGGATGCCCGTCAGACCGTGTCCAGTCAGGTCGGTTTGGCGCGTGCCTGATGCAGGAACCGGCGATTGTTGCGGCCTGTGTCGAGGCGATGCGAAAGGCGGTTCGCATTCCGGTGACGGTCAAATGCCGTGTTGCCGTCGATGACGATCCTCCGCGCGAAACGCTGTTCGGCTTTGTCGACCAGGTGGCGGATGCCGGCTGCGAGGTGTTCACGGTGCATGCGCGCAAAGCCTGGCTTTCAGGGCTGAGCCCGAAGGAGAATCGCGATGTGCCGCCACTGGATTACGGGCTGGTCGCCGACCTGAAGGCGCGCCGGCCGGACCTGAAGATCATTCTTAATGGCGGGATCAAGACACTCGGTGAATGCGCCGAGCATCTGAAAGTCTTTGATGGGGTGATGCTCGGGCGTGCCGCCTACCAGACCCCCGCGATCCTGACAGGCGTGGACGCGCTCATCACCACGGGGGAAGGGCCAGAGTGCATCGACATGAAAGCCTGCCTGGCAGGTATCGATGCGTACCGGCCCTATATGACCTCGCAACTTGAGCAGGGCGTGAAGCTATCATCGATGACCCGGCACATGCTGGGGCTTTTTGCAGGCGAGCCGGGTGCGCGAAGCTGGCGGCGGACGCTATCCGAGAAGGCTGTCAGACCTGGCGCTGACCTTGACGTGCTCGATGAGGCGCTCGGCCACGTCACGCGTGAAAAGGCATACGCTTAGTGGCTGACTTCCTTGCACAGTACGGCGTCCTGATTGCTTCCCTTCTGGGGGCAGGTGTTGCCGCGGGTCTCGCGGCCGGCTTGTTCGGGATTGGCGGCGGTGCCGTGATCGTACCAGTTCTCTATTTCCTGCTGACTGCGCTTGGATACGAAGACACTGCCATGCACGTTGCGGTTGCGACGTCGCTTGCAACGATCATCCTGACGTCCATTCGATCCGTAATGGCGCATAATAAGCGGGGCGCGGTCGACTGGGGTGTCATAAAGGCATGGGCGCCATGGATCATGGCAGGGGCCGTGATCGGGCAGCTGATTGCGGGTTTTGTCTCGAAAGACGGGCTGACCTTCGTGTTTGGCGCCTTGTTGCTGATCCTCGCCTTGCAGCTCTATTTCGGGCGACCAAACTGGAAACTGGCTGATGACATGCCAACTGGCGCCCCCAGGGCCGGACTGGGCGGCGTGCTGGGAATGTTGTCGGCGATCATGGGAATTGGCGGCGGTACATTCGGCGTGAGTCTGATGACGATTTGCGGACGGCCCATACACCAGGCGGTCGCCACCGCCGCCGGCTTTGGTGTTGCGATCGGCTTTCCGGGGGCAATTGTCGCGATTGCAAACGGCATCGGCAAAGATGGCTTGCCACCATTTTCGCTTGGGCATGTAAACGTGCCGGCATTCTTCCTGATTTCAGCCTGTACCGTGACGATGGCGCCGGTCGGCGCAGCACTGGCTCACAAACTCGATGCGGGCCTGTTGCGCAAGCTGTTCGGCTTACTTCTCGTGCTTGTTTCGATCCGGATGATCTACAAGGTCATTGCCGGATAATCAGCCGGTCACCGCGGAATTCATAAGAATAAAGCTCGCGCAGGAAGCTCATGCCGAGCAGGGATTGCGACAGCTCTTCTCGCATCACGACACCTGGAATATTGCGGATTTCGACTTCGCCGATCTTGATGGAGGCGATCGTTACGTTCGCGCCATAGGTCAGCCCGCCTGCGGTGCGGATTTCCGCGTCATAGACGAGATCACGCAGGATGAACCCCATCTTCTGGGCGTCTTTCTGCGTGATCGCGACCGTGCTGGCACCTGTATCGACCATGAAATCGACGCTGGCCTTGCGATTGACCAGCGAGCGGGCCCAGTAGTGGCCATCATTCCTGACGCTAAGATACGCCGCCCGACGGCCGGACGTGTCGTCTGCTTCGACGGCAGCATTGATTGATTCCGGCTCGGGAAGGGGCTTATTCGGCTGGTCTTCCAGTTTTGGCGCAATAAAGATCGCGACCGCAGCCGCAACAGCGCCGGCGCTGGCGAGCAGGGTGAGCACTTTCGAGGTCACGTGACCGGGCCCAGCTTGCCGAGCGCCCGCAGCTCCTCCATCCGTTCGTCAAGCTCTGCCATGACGGCCTCGCGCTGCGCGTCGGAAAGCGACGTCCAGCCACCGATTTCCTTCAGCGTCCGGCCGCATCCAAGGCACAGGCCTGACCGTCCATCGACGGCACAAACTTTCTTGCAGGGCGTGGCAATAGGTTTCATCGGCCTTCTTTTCTCACAGTGCTGTCTAGCTCAGCCTGGTAACGTATGACAAAAGATCACGAATCTTTCATTGACTTCAAACAGTCTTTCGGGCGCTTTGCACCCTTTCCGGATGAAGAGGTATGGACTTGAGCGACGCAGCCCCCCCTGCAACGCCTTTCGACGATGTTCGCGATCTGGCCATGCGTGAGATCGTACGCGATGAGGCACCTGCAGAACAGGTTCGTCAGGCACTCCTAGGTATGGGGCGTGCAGGTGACTTCGGACGCCTCGGCGATGCTGCCCGGTGGCTGGCGCGCTGGCAGGGGCGCTATCCGCCCCGGATTGAAAACGCCACGCTCGCTATCTTTGCCGGATCCCACGGCATCTCCAGCGGCGGCGTGTCCCTGTCGACCGACCAGAGTACGCAGGACAAGGTCACTGCGCTGCGGGAAGGCAAGGCACCCCTGTCCGCCATTGCCGCGCAGGTTGGCGCGAACATACGTGTATTCGAACTCGCAATCGAAAAGCCCACAGATGACTTTCGTGAAGGCGCCGCGATGTCTGAACGTGAATGCGCTGCGACGATTGCCTATGGTTTCGAGGCGCTGGAAGGTCAGCCCGACTTGCTGTCGCTCGGCGTCGTTGGGGCAGGAATTGGCACAGCGGCAGCGGCCGTCGCATGCGCCCTATATGGTGGCACAGCTGACTATTGGGTGCGCCCTGGTCCTCTGACGCCCAAGGATACGAGTGCGGCACGGACAGATATCGTCAATGCAGCGCTCGCCCGGCATCGCGGACACCTTGATGATCCGCTTGAAGCACTGCGTTGCATTGGCGGGCGAGAGCTTGCTGCTTGTGTTGGAGCCATTCTCGCGGCGCGCATCCAGTCAGTGCCCGTGGTGCTTGACGGTTTCGCCACGACAATTGCGGCGGGGGTGGTCCACGCCATGAACCCAGCTGCTGTCAGCCACGTCCTGTCGGGGCATGTAACCCGCAGGCCGGCACACCAGGCGGCGCTTGACCGGCTCGACATGCAGCCTCTGCTGCCATTTGAATTCAATACGGGCGGCGGCATGGGGTCGGCGGCCGCTGTTGGTGTTCTCAAGACAGCATGTGCACCTTTTCTGGGACAACCCGTAGACTAAGATTCGTGTGATTTCCGGTCTTTAGGTGCGGCGGCCTTTACGTTGACGTGCGCGTCAACTTGCTTTCGTCGTGCCATGCGGGCATGAGACGAGACAAGCAATCAATAAAAAACATACTGAGGAAGAGCGCATGAATTTGGAGTTCACACCGGAAGAAATTGCCTTCCGCAAGGAAGTCAGAGCCTTCATCGAGGAAAACTATCCCGAGAAACTGCGCGGCGTTGGTGCTCGCGAAGATCTCAGCAAGGAAGACATGCTGGCCTGGCACCAGATCCTCGGCAAGAAGGGCTGGTCTGTTGCGGCATGGCCGGAAAAGTATGGCGGCACCGGCTGGACATCGACGCAGCGCTACATCTGGTCTGAAGAGAATGCGCGGATGGACACCATCATGCCGCTGCCATTCGGCGTCTCGATGGTTGGGCCGGTGATCTACACCTTCGCGTCGCAGGAATTGAAAGACGAACACCTTCCAGGCATCCGTTCAGGCGAAGTGTGGTGGTGCCAGGGCTATTCCGAGCCGGGGGCCGGGTCCGATCTCGCTTCGGTCAAGACGACGGCGGTTCGCGATGGAGACGAATACGTCATCAACGGCCAGAAAACCTGGACGACACTCGCCCAGCACGCTGATTGGGGTTTCTTTCTCTGCCGGACCGATCCGACGGCGTCCAAACCGCAGGAAGGCATTTCCTTCATCCTGGTGGACATGAAAACACCGGGCATTGAAGTGAAGCCGATCAAGACGATCGACGGTGGACACGAAGTCAATGAAGTCTGGCTGACCGATGTCCGGGTGCCGGTCTCCAACCGCGTTGGGGAAGAGAATAAGGGCTGGACCTATGCCAAGTTCCTGCTTGCGCATGAGCGCTCCGGTATCGCCGGCGTTGCCCGCTCCAAGCGCGGTGTCGAGAAGCTGCGCCAGATTGCCTCGACCGAACTTCTCGATGGTAAGCCGCTGATCAAGGATGACGAATTCCTGCGCAAGATCAGCCAGCTGGAAATCGACCTGACGGCGCTCGAATATACCGAGCTGCGTACGCTTGCCAGCGAGGCTGCAGGTAAGGGTCCGGGTCCGGAGAGCTCAATCCTGAAGGTGAAGGGCACGGAAATCCAGCAGCGTCTTACCGAGCTGACACTACAGGCTGTCGGTCATTACGGGCATCCATATTTCCGTGGTTTCCCTGAAGATGGCTCCAACGAGTTCCCGATCGGGCCAGACTATGCCCATCAGGCGGCGCCCACATATTTCAATATGCGCAAGACGTCGATCTATGGTGGCTCGAACGAGATCCAGCGGAATATCATCACCAAAATGATTTTGGGTCTGTAATCGGATGAAGCGCGCACTCACCACGCTTTCAGCAATGCCCTGCATTGCTCTGGTGAGTGCCGCTCAAACCGCCTACACGCCGCCCGCACCCGGAACCATGATAACCTGGAGCTACAAATTCGACGATGCCGTCATCACGAAATTGAGCCAGGTCGTTGCGACGGGAGAAGATTTCGTCATCTACGATGCCGACCTGAGATATGATACCGGCCAGGCAGGCGACTATCTTGTCGAATTTTCAGGTCTTCATGCTCAGGCCTGTGACCGGCCGCTGCTCAGCGCTCGCGACCGGGCTGGGCTCGCCGCTCTCTGGCCGCTCAAGGAAGGCGCTGCGACAAGTGTCTCAGGCGAGGCTGCGGCGATGTATGTGGTCGGCCGGACAGACGCCGTCCATTTTATTTCCAACCAGTCGGCTTCCAACGAGGTCAGGCAGATTTACGGCACCGTCGGCGACGGCGATAACAGCCTGAACATCTCCGTCTCCACAGCTTACGGGATTCCCGTCCAGATTACGTGGAATGCGGGTGGGTATGGACAGGTGCTTGAAATCGTCGAACCACAAGGGTCGGCAGACATTGACGATTTCGACCCGGACGCGCTCGGTTATTGCGCCGAGCTGGTCAGGTAACTGATGGCGCTGGGAAAAACCATTCGACTTACGCTGCGGCTAGGCTTGAAAACTGCTGAGCCCTGCTGAAAGAGATTAATCAAGAAACTTGCGCATGAGGTGCGCATCCGGAGGACCACACTATGGATTTCAATTTTTCAGAAGAACAGACAATGATCCGCGACAGCCTCGCCCGGCTTTTGCGCGATCAGTATGACTTTGACACACGCCGGAAGGTAACTGAGAGCGAAGCTGGATGGCGCCCTGAGATGTGGCAGCAATTTGCTGAGCTCGGCCTTCTCGCTGCGCCATTTTCCGAAGAGGATGGTGGCCTCGGGGGCGGTGCACTGGATTCAATGGTCATCATGGAAGAGTTCGGCAAGGCCCTGGTCGTCGAACCTTATGTGCCGACAATCGTCTGCGCAGGCGGTTTCCTGAAATATGCAGGTACAGACGCGCAGAAGTCCGAGCATCTTGAAGCGATCATTGGTGGCGAGCGCGTATTCGCGTTTGCCTATGCCGAGCCGCGCGGGCGCTACGACCTGCATGACCTCGAAACGACCGCCAAGAAAGACGGTGGCAACTATGTGTTGAACGGTCACAAGGCTGTTGTGATCGGCGCGCCATGGGCCAGCCACCTGATCGTCACGGCGCGGACGTCCGGTGATCGCCGTGACAAGGACGGAATTTCGGTCTTCATCGTCGAAAAAAGCGCGTCAGGCATTACAACCCGCGACTATCCGACCGTCGATGGCCGCCGGGCATCCGAAGTCTATTTCGAAAACGTGTCTGTTGCGGCTGACGCGATGATTGGTGAAGAAGGCAAGGCCCTTCCACTGATCGAGCGCGTTGTCGATGAAGCGACAGTTGCTATCTGCGCCGAAGCAATGGGGGCCATGGGTGTCGCCCAGCAGATGACCGTCGAGTATTCCCGTCAGCGCAAGCAGTTCGGGATCGCGATCGGCAAGTTCCAGGTCCTGCAGCACCGCATGGTCGACATGTTCATGGAGCATGAGCAGTCAATTTCCATGACCTATATGGCGACCTTGAAACTTGAAGACGACGCGGACACTCGCAAGAAAGCTGTGTCGGCCGCGAAGGTTCGCATCGGCCAGGGCGGACGTTTTGTCGGCCAGGAAGCCATTCAGATCCATGGTGGCATGGGCATGACGGATGAACTTGCCGTCGGTCACTATTTCAAGCGCATGACGATGATCGACAGCGAATTTGGAAATGTTGACTATCATATGCGCCGCTACACCAATCTGACGGCTGAGCCTGTTAAGGCGGCCGCTGAGTAGCTCTCCGCATTCGCCTGATTGACGAATTGCCCTGTCCTGCCATTCTGGCGGGGCAGGGCTTTTTGGTTGGCGGAGGAAACTATGGGTTTCAGGCACACATTGTTGGCAGCGCTCATGGTTGTCGCTCCCCCCGCGATGGCGCAGGACAATTCGACCGCCGATCAACCACAGCCATGCCAGAGTGCGCCTTATCGCAGTTTCGATTTCTGGATTGGCGACTGGATTGTCACCGATCCGACCGGCGAAGTCGCTGGAACCAATACCATCACACGCGAAGAGGGCGGATGCCTCCTGGTTGAACACTGGACCGGTTCGACTGGCACGACCGGGATGAGTTTCAATTACCTGAACCCGGTCACCGGTATGTGGCGTCAGGTCTGGGTCAGCGGCAGTGTCATCATTGATTATGATGGGGGCCTGAACCAGCGTGGCCAGATGATCCTCGAAGGCACGATCAATTATCGCAATGGCGATAGTTTTGACTTTCGTGGCACCTGGACGCCGAATGAGAACGGTTCCGTGCGCCAGCACCTGGAGCAATACAATCCCGAGAAAAAGGGCTGGGAAGACTGGTTTGTCGGGACTTATCGGAAAAAACGCTGATCGCCCGTCATTTGCCTCGTGACGGTCTCGACAGGTGCAGCTCCTAACTGTCATAGACCGGGTTGATAAAATTCACATTCTGAATGGGAGAAGGCATGTCCGTCATCAAACTCGAAAAATCGGGCCATATCGCCACACTGACACTTACGCGTCCGGATATGATGAATGCACTGGGGCAAGAGGGTGATGGCCCGGATGTTGCCGCAGCCTGCGCCGAGATTGAGGCGGACCCGAATATTCGGGTGGCGGTTCTCACCGGCGAGGGGCGGGCTTTCTCTGCCGGGGGTGATGTGAAGGCCATGCGCGACAAGTCCGGCGCTTTTGGTGGCAGTCCGTATGAAGTCCGCAATGGGTATCGCCGCAACATCCACATGGTGGTGAAATCTCTATACAATCTGGAGGTGCCCCTGATCTCGGCCGTGAATGGGGCGGCCATCGGGCTCGGTTGCGATGTCGCCTGTATGGCGGACGTTCGCATTGCTTCGGACAAGGCGAAGTTCGGCGTGACCTTTCTCAAGCTTGGACTGATCCCTGGTGATGGGGGGGCCTGGCTGCTGCCGCGGATCGTTGGCAGCGCACGTGCAGCGCAGCTCCTGTTCACGGGCGACGTCATTGACGCGCAGACGGCGCTCGATTGGGGGCTGATCTCGGAAGTGCATACGAGCGAGGCGCTGATGGATGCAGCGACGAGCCTCGCTGAGCGTATGGCGGGCCAGCCACCTCAGGCCCTGCGTCTGGCCAAGACATTGCTGCGTCATGGCCAGACAGCATCGTATGACACGATCATGGAAATGTCGGCCGCAGCGCAGGCCCTGATGCACGAAACCGACGATCACATTGAAGGCGTTAACGCCATTCTCGAAAAGCGCAAACCGACCTTCGAAGGCAAATAAGCCCATGCCCTCGCACCGCCGCTTGATTTCAACGGGGTCGCCCTTCGAGACGACGATGGGATATTCGCGCGCGGTCGTTCAGGGTGACTGGTGCTTCGTGGCGGGCGTGACGGGCTATGACTATGAAGCCATGACCTTGCCGGAAGGTATCGCGGATCAGGCACGAAACTGTTTCGTCACGATCGAGTCGGTTCTGAATGAGGCCGGCTTCCGCATGGAAGACATCGCGCGTGTCCAGTACACGGTCACGGACCGCAGCCTTGTGGATGAGGTTGGGCAAGTGCTCGGCGAGGTGCTGGGAGAGATCCGCCCAGCGGCGACCATGGTCATTGCCGGACTGATACAGCCAGAGATGAAGATCGAGATTGAAGTGACGGCCTTTCGCGGGTGACCGCCACGTCATGCCTTGTGCGACCCAATCTCTCGATTAAAGTCGGTGCGAAACAAGCAGACGTATAAAAATACTGGAGGAATACATGATTGGTGTCGTTGCAAAGCTGGCCGTCGCGGATGGGAAGAATGCGGAGTTCGAGGAAGTCGCAAAAGACCTGATGGCCAAGGTCAAGGCGAATGAAGCCGGCTGTCTTACCTATCAGCTCTACAAGTCCAAGTCCGACGGCCAGAGCTATATCTTCATGGAGCAGTATTCCTCCGAGGACGCCCTGAAGCGCCACGGCCAGACAGACTATTTCAAGGCCGCTGGCCCAAAACTCGGGGCCTGCCTCACAGGCCGCCCGGAAGTTGAATATTACGATATCGTCGAATAGTCGCCGCAGCGCATGCGCCGGCTCACAACATGACGGAACTCAGGAAACCTGGTCTCGGAACGCGCCTGGCTTACGGCATTGGCGGCGCGGCCGGTGGCATCAAGAATAACGGCTTCGACTATGTCCTGCTGCTATTCTACAGTCAAGTACTCGGTCTCTCGGCGGTCTTGGTTGCTGCGGCGATATGGATCGCCCTTGTCGTCGATGCTGTTTCCGATCCGCTGGTTGGCTACTGGTCGGACAATCTGCGGACCCGGCTCGGGCGGCGTCATCCGCTGATGTACACCGCGATGGTTCCCGTCGCGATAGCCTATTTCTTCGTCTGGAATCCGCCTGATGGCTGGAGTGGCATGAGTCTTTTTGGCTGGCTGCTGACGCTGACGATCGCCGTGCGCCTGATGTATACGCTGTTTGAAGTGCCGAGCACGGCGCTCGCAGCCGAACTTTCCCAGGACTATGATGCGCGGACATCATTAATGTCGTTCCGCTATTTCTTCGCCTGGGTTGCAGGGCTGAGCGTCCAGATCGTCTTGTTTTTCTTCCTGCTTGAGCCGAGCGAGGGTGACCCGTCCGGTTTCTTTCATATTGCAGGCTGGAACACATATGGCCTGATCGGCGCAAGCTGTATCCTGCTCGCAATCCTGATTACATCGACAGGAACGCACCGGCACATTCCATTTCTCAAGCCACCGCCAGCCCCGCGCAAGTTGACCCCTTCGCGCGTCATGGCCGAGATCTGGGAAACTGTCTCCAACCCATCCTTTCGGGCGCTTTTTATCGCTACCCTGTTCGGACTGCTTGCGACCGGGATTTCCGCGACGCTGAACCAGTATATCAATGGCTTCTTCTGGGAGTTTACGAGCGACCAGATCGGCGGGTTGACCGTTGCCGTCTACATCTCGGCGCTTATCGCGCTGTTCGTTGCGCCGATTGTCGGGAAGATGTTCGGGAAGAAGCGCGCGGCGATCATTATCGGCCTGTTCGCATTCACCATCGCGCCGGCGCCCGTAATCGCCCGGCAACTCGGCCTGCTGCCGCCCAATGGCACCGATGAGCTCTATTTCATCGTGCTGGGCATTACCATTTTCGACCTGGCCCTTATCATCGCCTACCAGATGCTCGCGGCCTCGATGGTTGCCGATATTGTTGAGGAGAATGAGCTGGCGACCGGGCGCCGCGCGGAGGGCATCTACTTCGCCGGGATCAGCTTCATGCGTAAGCTGGCGCAAGGCGTTGGCGTACTCACGGCATCCTTTATCCTCGCCATCTCGACGATAACGCCCGGCATGCGGCCAGCGGATGCAAGTGACGAGGCTGTGCGCACGCTGGGCTGGGGATATGCGTTGATGTTGCTCGCGCTGTGGACGCTGATGATCGTGTGCGTCAGCTTCTACCGGATCAGCCGTGCAGATCATGAAAAAAACCTGGCGGCGCTGGCCGAGCGGCAAAATGCCCCTTGAAACCTGCGGCTAGCCTGCCTTTCTGAATTGTCATGCACCGCCTGATTGCGCCCATCGCGGCGCCGCAATAGAGCCATTTTCATGATGCATTACAAAACAATGACCCGACATGTTTCGAAACTGCTTCTGCTGAGTGCGCTGGCCGTGCTCGCACTGATTGCTGTTGTGCTGAGCCCGCTATTCCCGGCAGGCCATGCTGGCGCACAGGATGATGCTCTGCTGAGTTCTGAAAAGCGTGTCCCGCAAAGCCAGGCCGAAATTGAGCTGTCCTATGCGCCGCTGGTCAAACAGGTCTCTCCAGCCGTTGTCAGCGTCTATAGCCGCAAGGTTGTTCGTCAGAGTGCGTCGCCGTTCGCTAATGATCCGGTCTTCCGTAATTTCTTTGGGGCAACCCCGCGCGAGCAGGTTCAGAACTCCCTCGGCTCGGGCGTCATCGTGTCCGAAGACGGGGTCATTGTGACCAATAGCCATGTTGTCAAAGGCGCGGACGAATTTCGTGTCGTACTGTCTGACCGTCGCGAGTATGCTGCTGAGCTTATCCTCGCCGATGAGCGTACGGACCTCGCCGTGTTGCGGATCGATACGGATGGCGCAATGCTTCCGACGATTGATTATGCCGATACGCGCGACACTGAAGTGGGCGATATCGTACTGGCGATCGGCAACCCGTTTGGCGTCGGCCAGACGGTGACGACAGGTATCATCTCCGCCACGGCCCGCACCGATGTCGGTGTGTCCGATTACGCGTTCTTCCTCCAGACGGATGCTGCGGTGAATCCCGGCAATTCCGGTGGGGCGCTCATCAATACCAAATCCGAACTGGTGGGCGTGAACACTGCGATCTTTTCGCGCTCGGGCGGTTCTAACGGGATCGGCTTTGCTATCCCGGCCGAGATGGTGCGCCGCGTTGTGGATGCGGCGGTGAATGAGGGCATGATCGTACGCCCCTGGCTTGGCCTCAAGGCGCAATCGGTCAGCTATGACATTGCCAAAGCACAAGGGCTCGATCGACCGCTGGGCGTGATGGTGACCGAAGTCTTCAAGGATGGCCCGGCCGACAAGTCCGGCCTGAAACGCGGTGACCTGATCACCACGATCGACGGGCGTGAAGTCTATGACGAAAAAGGCCTGAAATTCCTCGCGGCCACGCGTTCGCCCGGCGAGAAGTCATCGCTGACTGTGCTGCGCGGCGGCGACTTCGAAACCGTCGGCGTTACACTTGCGCCCCCGCCGGGCGCAACAGAGGCTGAGCTTGAAATGCTCGAAGGCCGCAACCCGTTTTCGGGAGCCGAGGTGGCTGAGCTTTCACCGCGCCTCGCCGAAGAATTGGGCCGCGACCCGTTCGAGACCGGTGTGCTCGTCACGCGCATCATGCGCCGCGCATATGCCTGGAGAATTCTGCGTCCGGGTGACCTCATCGTTTCCGTCAACGGGACATCGGTCAAAACGCTGGAAGATCTCAGCGGCGCGCTGGATGAAGACGCCGACAGCTGGGCGATTGAGCTGGACCGGAATGGCCGTCGTATCAGCGGAACCGTCCACCTCTAGTAACTTTTCCGGTCGTCTGCTCAGGGCAGTTGTAGATGCCCTTCCGAATTGCCGTCATAGTTTGACTTCGCCTTCCTCCATCCCATCCCAATAGTGGATGCGGGTGGCTTTGACCTCGATCATGACCAGTCCGTCTGTGTCGATCCCGTCCTTGAACCATTCATCAAGGTCACTGTTCCAGTGCGCTGTGAAAGCTGTTTTGTTGCGGACCAGTTTCGCATCGCCTTCAACTGCGATCTGGAATCCACCGTCGCCTTGGTATGTAAGACCGACATTCCTGTTCTTCTCGATATCGCTCACGGTACGGGTCTCATCAGACGTGAAATAGAAGGATGTGCCATCGTACTCGACATCACGATTATTGCTCATCGGACGAGAGGCAATTTCTTCACCGCTCGTGTGGGTCGACATCATTGCGATATCGATTTTCTTCATTTTCTTTGAGAGATCAGTCAGGCTCATGTCGCTCATGGGTAAGTCCTTCAAGTGTGTTTCCTCACTGAAGCAATGCCGCTTCGGGTGGCGATGTTCCCGGGGACTGCGTGATTTTAAGTTTTTCTAGGCGGCATGGGTCAGGCGCCGCTGGCCTGTGTTCCGATCGTTGTGCGATGCAGTAGCCGGTCGTGTCCTTCATACCCGCCTGTGGCCATATGCAGGCAGGACCGGTTGTCCCACATAAGCAGCATGTCCGGCTGCCATTTGTGGCGGTACTGGAACTCTGGCCGGGTCTGCCAGCGATAGAGTTCTGTCAGCAGGGCGAAGCCTTGTTCCTCATCCATGCCATCAATCCCGATGATATAGCCTGCGCAGCCGAACAGGCTCTCGCGGCCCGTCTCTGGATGCCTGCGGATAATGGGATGAAGCTGCGTTGCGAGCGCATCATCGGATGAGCGGATGTCCATGCTGCGGCCCTTGTCATTCGCGCCATAAAGACCAGCCTTTCCATAGCCATTGCGCGCCGAATGGACGGCCATCCTGCCTTCGAGTTTCTGGCGAAGCTCGACTGGCATCTCGTCCAGCGCCTTGTGCTGGTTGGTGAACAATGTATCGCCGCCGACGGTCGGGATGGTGATGCCATAGAGGCAGGTGCCAGCGGGCGGTGTCCTCTGGAAGCTCCAGTCTGAATGCCAGGTTTCAGCAAAGACGGGACCGGTCTCATTGGCGTTCCGTTTGACGGCGATAATGTGCTCGCGGCCTTCGATTGGCGCGATGAACGGGTCGTCTCCGAACGGGCCGAAATATAGCGTGAAACGCTCCAGGTCATCATCGCTCAGATGCTGTCCGGGAAAGGCGAGCACATGGTGCTCAAGCCAGGCATCCCTGATGCCTTTGATGGCAAGGTCGTCCAGCGGGTGCGTCAGGTCTATGCCTGTTATGTTCGCGCCGCACGCCTCACCGCTTGGGGTGATGGTCAATGTCATGGCGATTCCTCCAGTGGCGATCTTATCACGGACGGGCGGACGGGCTAGATGTGCTGGATGAGCGATCTTTTTACCGCCTCCGGCATGGCCGACGAAGCCCCGCGACCGCTGGCCGACCGGCTGCGCCCCCAGACACTGTCCGAAGTGGTCGGTCAGGACCATCTGATCGGGGCCGATGGCGCGCTCGGGCGGATGCTGAAGACGGGCCGGCTTGGCTCGATCATTTTCTGGGGCCCGCCGGGGGTCGGCAAGACGACGATTGCGCGGCTTCTGGCCAAGGAAACCGATCTCGAATTCGAAGCGATCAGCGCCGTGTTTTCCGGCGTGAAGGATTTGCGAGCCGCGTTCGACCGGGCGGAGAACAGGCGGTCCACCGGCAAGGGCACGCTTCTCTTCGTTGACGAGATCCATCGCTTCAACCGTGCCCAGCAGGATGGCTTCCTCCCTTTTGTCGAGGCCGGCATTGTAACACTGGTTGGGGCGACGACGGAAAATCCGAGCTTTGAAATCAATGGCGCCTTGCTGTCACGCTGTGCTGTGCTGACGCTGAAGCGGCTGACACCCGAGGCGCTGGAGGAGTTGCTGGTACGCGCCGAAGCGCTGGAAGGCCGCGGACTGCCGCTTGAGCGAAGGGCGCGTGAGGCGCTGGTCGACATGGCCGACGGGGATGGCCGCTATATGCTGAACCTCGCCGAGCAGGCCTTCACGCTGGCGGATGAGGGCAAGGCGCTGACGGCTGAGCAACTCTCCACCGCGCTCCAGAAACGCGCGCCGGCCTATGACAAGGATCGCGAGGAGCACTACAATCTCATCTCCGCGCTTCACAAGGCGGTGCGCGGGTCCGACCCGGATGCGGCGCTTTACTGGCTGGCGCGGATGATCACCGGCGGCGAAGACCCGCTCTTCCTGGCCCGCCGCATCGTCCGTATGGCGAGCGAGGATATCGGGCTCGCCGATCCGACTGCCCTGATGATCGCGGCCGAGGCTGCGCGCACCTATGAGCGGCTGGGAAGCCCGGAAGGCGAACTCGCGATCGCGCATGCGGTGGTTCACATGGCAACGGCACCAAAATCCAATGCGGTCTATGTCGCATGGAAGGCGGCGCAGGTCTCGGCAAAGGAAACCGGGTCGCTGATGCCGCCCAAGCATATCCTGAACGCGCCAACCAGCTTCATGAAGAATGAGGGCTATGGCAAAGGCTATGCCTACGACCATAACACCGAGGAAGGGTTTTCCGGACAGAACTATTTTCCGGACGGAATGGCCCGCGAACAATTCTACGCGCCAAAGGGCGAGGGACGGGAAGGCCCGATCGCCGAACGGCTCAAACGGTGGGCAGAGCTTCGAAAAACGAGAGAGTCCTGAGGCGCACGCATTGCAGGCTGGCTGAGACTCTGGTGGTATCAGCTGCAACAAAGTCGAAGCGGAGCAGCTCCTCATGAAATCGTCCACAATGCGTCTGTGCCTGGCGAGTGCCAGCCTCATGGTTCTCACGGCCTGCGGCCCGAATGCCGGCGAAAGCGGAAGTGTCATTACGCCGGCGGCAGAGGCCCAGTCGAACGATGGTGCATCAGGCCTCAGCGTGTCGGCGGATGTCGAGGCAATCCACGAGGGCATGCTGGTGATGGACACCCATCTCGATACGCCCGCCTATTTCCATACTCCGGACTATGATTTCTCGGTACGTGGATCATTTGAGGCCGACGGCACACATGTTGACCTGCCGCGTATGAAGGAAGGCGGCCTGGATGGCGGCTTCTGGGTGATCTTCACGCCGCAGGGGCCGGTCGATGAAGCTTCGTATCATGCGGCACGCAATTCGGCTGTGCTGCGCCAGATGGCAATCCGCGAGATGGCGGCGAAGTATGCCGACGATGTCGAGCTGGCTTTCACAGCGGCCGACGCTCAACGTATCGCTGATGCGGGCAAGCGCGTCGTTTATCAGAGCATGGAAAACGCATATCCGCTTGGGACTGATGTATCGCTGCTGGATACGTTCTATGTCGGCGGCCTGCGCATGGTCAGCCCGGCCCACTTCCGCAACAACCAGTTTGCCGACAGCGCGACCGACGTGTCAGGCGCGAAGTTCGGCGGTCTCAGCCCGCTCGGCGAGGAACTTGTGCAGGAGGCCAACAAGCTCGGCATGATCCTCGACGGATCGCACGCATCAGACGAAACCGTGTATGACATGATCGAGCTGTCGACCACGCCGATCATCCTGTCTCACACCGGTGTTGATGGTGTGTATGACCATTTCCGCAATATTCCCGATGAGCTTCTCATGGCTGTGGCCGAAGATGGCGGTGTCATCCAGATCAATGCCTATAGCGGCTACCTTGAAGAGCTGCATCCCTCCGCTGAACGCACGGAAGCGCTGGAACAACTCGATGCCGAGTATGGCAGTGATTACACCAGCATGGACGAAGCAACGCAGAAAAAATATCTCGAGGCCCGTGAAGCGCTGAACGCAAAGTTTCCGGCGCCGCGTTCGAGCTTCGAGAAGTTCATGGAGCATCTCCTTTACGCGCTCGACAAGGTCGGCCCGGACCATGTCGGCATGGGCGCTGACTGGGATGGCGGCGGCGGTGTTGACGGCATGAGCGATATTACCTTCCTGCCGAAAGTAACCGCAGCGCTGCTTGACGCGGGCTATAGCGAGGAAGACATCACCAAGTTCTGGAGCGGCAACATGCTACGCTTGCTGAAGGCCGCCGAGGATGCGCGGACCTCCACGCTCTCCTCGCCGGGCGTCTTGAACTAGGCGGCGCGGGGCAGGGGCGGACATGGCCGACTGGCTGACCATTACGCCGCCGCTGCTGGCGCTTGCCATCGCGGTCTGCACCCGCAATGTCTACTGGGCGCTTGGTCTCGCCATCTGGCTGTCCGAAACTCTGGTCGCGGCATTCAACCCGGCACTTGGCCTGCTCAACAGCATCGAACGTTCCGTCTCCATCTTTGGCGATGGCGGCAATACGCGCATCCTGATGTTCTGTCTGATCATTGGCGCGCTGATAGAATATATGCGCCGCTCCGGCGGGATTTCCGGCATGGTCGACTGGCTGGTACGCTCGGGCGCTGCGGGCACCCGGCGCAAGGCGGGCATCGTCACCGCGCTGACCGGCACGATCATCTTTGTCGAAACCAATATCAGCCTGCTGGCGACAGGCATCATGGGCAGGCCGCTGTTTGACCGGCTGAAGATGAGCCGGGAGCGTCTTGCCTATCTCATCGATTCTACCTCTGCGCCGGTGAGCGTCCTGATCCTGTTGAACGGGTGGGGCGCCTATGTGCTGGCCCTGATCACCGAGTATGGTTTTGATAATCCGCTGGCCATCCTGGTCGGTACGGTACCGTTCAACTTCTATGCCTTGCTGACAATCATCGGCGTCTACCTGACCGTCTTCACTGACAGGACTATTGGTCCGCTGCACCAGCGTGAGAGCGAGGCCCGCACGGCAGCGGAGTTGCCACCCGAAGCGCATGAGCCACCGGGCAGTGCCTTCAATATGGGGGTGCCGGTTGCCGTCCTCGTCCTCGGCGCGCTGGGGTTCATGCTGTGGACCGGTAATGGCAACCTTCTGCAGGGCTCTGGCTCAAAATCCATCCTGTGGGCGGTTTGCCTTGCTACGGCAGTCGCCTTCGTATTGCTCGCCCGCTCTGGCCGGGAAGAGAAGGGCACCCTCATCGAGACCGGGTTCAAGGGGATGGGCGACCTGTTGCCAGCCGTGACCGTCATCTTCATGGCGCTTGTGCTCGGCGCGAGTCTCAAGGCGCTTGGCACGGGCGCTGTCCTTGGCGGACTGGCCGCCGGCTTTCCGCTGCCTTGGGCATTGCCAGCAATCATATTCCTCGTCGCTGGCGCCGCATCCTTCACGACGGGCACGAGCTGGGGCACTTACGGCATCCTCGTGCCTGTCGCGATCCCGCTTGCGATTGGTGGCGGCGTTCCCCCCTCGCTGGCTCTTGCGGCAGTTCTCGGCGGCGGTGTCTTCGGAGACCATTGTTCACCGATTTCCGACACGTCGATCATTGCGAGCTTTGCGGCCGAATGTGACCATATCGAACATGTGCGCACGCAACTGCCCTATGCGCTGATTGCGGGGGCTGGCGCTGTTTGCCTGTATCTTGTCGCTGGCCTGGTCAGTAGCTGAGACCGGCTTCACAAGCGGGTCTCCAGCTTGGCCGCATGTTGTCCGGCTCGCCCTGGGAATGCAGGCTCTGGAAGGGCCGGCATCGATTGGATCGAATGGCCCTTCCAGAGATGACAACCCGACCGGAGGCAAGGCTGCGCGTACCTGCAATTAGCCGCTGTAAAGTTCGCTGAGAAAATCCTTGAGCGCGGCGAGGCTGCGGCGCTCTGCGGCCGGGTTATAGACCGTGCCGAAATCAGGATTGTTCGCGCCGGGATTGGTGAAGGCATGCATGGTGCCGCCATAGGCGTGAAGTTGCCAGTCGGCCTCGGCGTCGGTCATTTCCTTTGCGAAGGCCATCACGTCTTCCGGTTTGGCCATCGGGTCATCCCAGCCATGCAGGACCAGTAGCTTGGCCTTGGTTTTGTGTCCCTCTGTATTGCCCGGTGCGCCAAGCAGGCCATGGAAGGAGGCAACACCGTCGACATTCATGCCGGCGCGCGCCATGTCGAGGACGCATAGGCCGCCGAAACAGAAACCTATGGCGGCGGCCTTGTCACAACCAGATTCCTTCTTTGCCGTCTCCAGCCCGAGCTTGAGCCGGTTCTGAAGCTCGTCGCGATTTGAGGCCAGGGGCTCCATCAAAGCCTGGTTTTCTTCGGTCGTGCTTCCGCGCTTGCCTTTGCCGTAGACGTCCATCGCAAAGCCGGCATAGCCCCATTCGGCGAGCAATTTTGCCTTGTCGTGATCGAATTCGTTCTGTCCGCCCCACGCATGAGCCACAACCACCACGGCCTTTGGCGCGCTTTCGGGCATGGCGAGGTAGCCTTCATATGTTTGTCCGCCAGCCTGATAGTCGAGCGATTTCGTTGTGATTGGCATGTTTGGAGTATCCTTCTTGTCAGTTGAGCTCACACTTAAGGGGCTGATGTCGTGACGACCAGCCCTTGCCGGAACGCGCGGACTGGTTTTCTGTTCTTAAACAATGAGGAAACGACAGATTATAATCGATTGCGACCCCGGTCTTGATGATGCGGTCGCCTTGCTGACGGCTTTTGCCGCGACCGATACGCTTGAAGTGATTGGCGTTACAACCGTTGCCGGGAATGTCCGGGCTGAGCTGACAATGCGCAATGCCCGTATCATACGCGAGCTCGCCGGGATGGGGACGGAAATTCCTGTATGCGGCGGTGCGCCCCGTCCCTTGCTGCGAGACCCGGTGACGGCTGAAGACTTTCATGGCTCAACCGGACTGGGGAACATTCCATTCCCGAAGCCAAGGCTGCGGGCGTCTCGGACGCATGCTGTCAGCTTCCTGATCAAGACGCTCAGGGCGGCGCGGGGCTTTCCCGCGACGCTGGTCATAACCGGGCCGATGACGAATATCGCGCTGGCGCTGACCATGGCACCGGATATAGCGAAGGGCATTGAAGAGATCGTGGTCATGGGCGGCGCTGACAGCGAGGGCGGCAACATCACGCCGTACGCTGAGTTCAATGTTTTCGCTGACCCGCATGCTGCGGCGGCCGTGTTCCGTTCGGGCCTGCCAGTGCGGCTGCTCAACCTTGATGTCACCCATCAGATCCGTACCAGCGATGAACAGGTGGCGCGTGTGCGTGCACTTGGCTCGCTGCAGGCCGTTGCGGCGGCGGACCTGCTCGCCGCGTCCAACCGGCTGGAAGAGAAGGCCAAGGCCCGCCATGCGCCGCTTCATGATCCGTCAACGATCCTGGCGATCCTGCGGCCGGACCTGTTCACGGGCCGGATGGCAAGCGTGAGCGTCGTGACCGAAGAGGGTGAGCGGTTTGGCCAGACAGTGCCGTCATTTACGGGCGAGGGAAATGTGCTCTGGTATGATGGCGCGGATGCTGATGCCGTCTTCTCGGAGATGCTGGGCCAGCTCGGAAAGTATTCGTCATGAGTGTGCCGAACATCATCACTGTTGGGTCGATCAATCTCGACCTGGTTGCCGCGTGTGAAGCACTGCCGTCACCGGGAGAGACGGTGACCGGCGCGCGCTTCAGCCAGTACCCGGGCGGCAAGGGCGCGAACCAGGCGCTGGCGGCAAAGCGCCTTGGTGTTGTCGTTTCAATGATCGGCCGGGTTGGCCGCGACTCCAATGGCGAGGCCGCGCTGGACCTGTTGCGTGCGGGCGATGTCGATGTGTCACGCGTCATCGCGGATGAAAACGAGCCGACGGGCGTTGCGCTGATCGGCGTCGATGCGTCAGGCGAGAACCAGATCATCGTGGCCAGCGGTGCGAATGGCCAGCTGGACCCGGGCGACGTCGACGGGGCGGGGCCGGCGGATGCCGTGCTGTGCCAGCTTGAAGTGCCGGTCTCTGTCGTGCTGGCGGCGGCCCGTATCGAGACCGGTCTCTTCGCCGTCAATCTTGCGCCGGCTGTGCCCGTGCCGGTTGAGCTGCTGGAGCGGGCGGACCTGCTCATCGTCAATGAAGTCGAAGCCGAATATTATGGCGAGAGCCTGCATCGCGGCGGCGGGCTGGTCGCACTGACGCTTGGCCAGCAGGGCGCGATCATTTACCGGGCGGGAAAAGAAATTGCGCGGATGCCGGTCTATTCGGTGCCGGTGATCGATACGACAGGCGCGGGCGATACGTTCTGCGCGGCGCTCGCGGTTGCCCTGGCGGAGGGCATGGAAGAGGGGGCAGCGCTACGCTTTGCATCTGCAGCCGCAGCTTTGGCTGTCACCCGTGCCGGGGCGCAACCCAGCCTTCCGATGCGAGATGAAGTCGACGCGTTCCTTGCAGGCAAATCGTGAAGCGAGGTCCTGGCCTGCCGGGCTTAAACATGGTGATTTTCCTCAGGCCTCCGGTTCGACGCTGTAGACCTTGCGGGCCACGCCGCTGAACATGGCGTCCTGCTCGGCATCGGAATAGTCGGCGGCGATCTTCTTCAGGCCGTTGTAGAGGACGCGGTAGCCGATGGAGAGACGGTCGACCGGGAAATTGCTCTCGAACATGCAGCGCTCCGGCCCGAAGCACTTGATCGTGTGGTGGTAGTAGGCCGCCTGCGCCTCGACGAATTCGTCAGACGTGGGCGGCGTGTCGCGATTGTTCCACCCAAAGCCATTGTCTGGCATGGCAAGGCCGCCAATCTTGGCGAAGACGTTTGGCTGTTCAGCGACGCGGTCGATCTCCTCTTTCCAGCGTTCGAAATTGTCCGGGCGCTTGCCTTCATAGGGGCCGACACCGAGGGGCGTGCCGAAATGATCGAGGATCATCGTGGTGCCGGGCACGGCGGCGGCAAGGTCTGCGAAGTCGAGGATCTGGTGGTGGTAATTCCAGGTATCATAGGTAAAGCCGCGCTCGCCGAGCCGTGCGACGCCGCGCCGGAAAGCCTCATCCTTGTAGAGGCCGGCCGGGGCCCGCGGGGGAATGGTGAAGGCGGCGCTCGCCGGGTCATGCGGACCGGCATGGCGAATGCCGCGGAAAAGGCCGTTGGCCGCGTCGATATGGGCATCGAGAACTTCATCGAGATTGGCGAGGCGCAAGTCTGCATGCCCAATGAAGGCGGCGATGGTGGCCTTGCCGGGCGCGGCGGCAGAGCGGGCGGCGGCTTTCGCGATATATTCTGTTTCGCCGATGGGCTTGAGGTGGTCCGGGCCATCCGTGCGATAGGAGGCGCCGCACTCCATGAAGATTGTCTGCGTGACATTATGGCCGGACTCCGTATCGGACCATAGCTCTTCGAGATCATAGACGAGGCCGCCGGGATTGCCCTTTGGCCAGAGATGGTGGTGGGGATCGACGATCTCCCGGTCCGGGTCGATCACGTCTTCGCTGACCTGCGCCAGCCATTCATTATTGTCGAACATTTGCGTCGCCTCCTTTGGGGTCTCTGATGGACCATGGCGACATTCGAGAGGGAAAGACGGGTGGTTGCAAGAGTTGACGGTGCGCGAAGGTCCGCCTCGGGCGGGGCGGGGACGCCTTTGATTTGGCGTAAGGCCCCACCCCGACCCTCCCGCCGGGCGGGGAGGGGGCGCTAGACGCTGAACCTGTGTGTTACCTGCTCCCTCCCCATTCTTGGGGCGGGTTGCGGTGAGGCCTTTCAACGATTGGCGGGGCGCGGCAGGTCGCCAGCGCCTCACGGGCAAAATAATGGCAATCGCGAAGGGCATCGTTGAGCGGTCTGTCGGGCGGACGCTGCACGGCGCCGGGCGGCGGGCCGACCCCGAGCGGGCTGGTGCGTCCGGGGCGTCTGGTGTGCCGTGCGAGCCAGCGTGCCATACGCCGGACATGGCAATGACTATTGGCCAACACGGCCTGCAACGCAGCGAGGCGGGCGAGCGTCGGCGCGTCGTTGACCGGCTCGGCCGACCGGTCCGCCTGTTCGGTGTCGAGAGGCGTTTCGGGGCGCGCAGGCGGTTCGCTGCAGAGCAGGCCGAAATCAGGATAGGGTTCGAACAGCCGCAAGGACGGTGCGTGCGGTGCTCGTCCTTCGACAGGCTCAGGATGAGGCGCTGTTCCCGCGATGGATACAACATCCGGTGCCTTGCCAGCTTTATGCAACCTCAGCCTGAGCCTGCCGAAAGATGAAGCGTCTTTCAGGGCCATAAGCACCAGCAGGCGCCGGGCCATGCTTTCAGCCGGGCGGACGAGTTTCAGGACGCGGGACCGCAGGGCGCGGGTGAAGATATTGCTGCCATCCAGTAGCGACGCGATGAGCGCGACCAGTGCGGCGAAGCGCGGCCAGTTTTTCTCAAGGCAGATCTCGGCGTGCGGAGCGAGCGGCATGGTCGTGACCCTAGCCGGGCAGTACAGCAGGCGGACAATCTGGCGGTGAAAAAGTACAGTAGCGGTACAGTTGGAGTGCAGTTGGGGTGGTTGCGAGACGGCGTCGGTGAGCCCGCCCCCGTGGTTCGACCCCGGCCTGCGCCGGGGCATGCTTCACTCATATAAGAGGGCTTGTTTAGCGCGGCGTTTTAAATGGATTTGATTTTGCCGGGTCGGCCGGGCTGGATTTTGATATGGCGAGACGTTTGAGTTCAGTCATATTTCCGTCGATCAGTGCGTTTTTCTTCGCACGTGTCCATTTCTTGATTTGATGTTCGAAAGCTGCAGCTTCATCCATGCGATGAAACTGAGCACATTTCAGAATGTAGACATACGCATCCCCGTCCATACGCGACATTAGCCCTCATGGTGAGCGAAGTCGAACCACGAGGGCGGGGCGGGTTGCTTGTCCCATGATCCTGGTAGGACCGGCTCATGCTCGTGCCTAGGCTTTTACCAGACCGATCTCTCGCAGACGTTCCATCAGGTAATCCTGCGCGGTGATGGGCGCTTGCGCCTTGCCGCCTTCTTCGAGGCAGCCGGGCAGGGTCTCGATCAGGTAATCCTGGTTGAAGTGCAGGAAGAAGGGCGTCGAATAGCGCGGGAATCTGGCGCGTTCCGGCTCCGGGTTGACGACGCGGTGGCTGGTCGAGGGCAGGACGCCGCCGGTCAGGCGCTGCAACATGTCGCCGCAATTGATCACGAGGGCGTCTGGCGGCGGGTTCACGCCGAGCCACTGGCCGGAGCTATGCTTGACTTCAAGCCCGGCCTCCTCAGCGCCGAGAAGCAGCGTGATGACATTGATGTCTTCATGCGCGGCCGCGCGGACGGTGCCCTTGGGCGGCGGGTTGTCCTGCGGCGGGTAATGCAGCAGGCGGAGGATGGAATTGCCCATCTCGACCTTGTCGTCGAACCAGTCTTCCGGCAGTCCAAGATGCAGGGCGACGGCGCGCAGCAGGGTGCGGCCAAACTCGTCCAGCTCGGTGAAGAAGGCGCGGGTGGCAGTGTCGAACTCGGCGACTTCGGAGACGTGCGGCGTGTCCTTCATCGTGTCGCGGTATTTCGAGTCCGCCGGGAGCTTGCGGCCCGTGTGCCAGAACTCTTTCAGGTCTGCGGCCTTCTGCCCCTTGGCGTTCTCGGTGGCGAAGGGCGTGTAGCCGCGCTGACGGCCGCCGGGCGCGTCATGGTATTGCTCTTTCGTTGCGGCGGGCAGGGCGAAGAAACCCTTCGCGGCACTATTGGCGCAGGCGATCACGCCCTGGTCGATGGGGTGGCCGGTGATGACGGCAAAGCCGGTCTCGCGGAAAGAGCGGCCGAGGCGGTCTGCAAAGGCGACCTTGTCGTCTGTCCACAGGGCGAAAGGGATGGGTTCGAAGAGATCTGTCATGGCGCGCGGAATATAGGCGGATGCGGGCAAATGCCCAAGCCCCGTCTGACACGCCATGTCGCGCCATATGCAGCGTGGGGGCCTTGCCTCAGGTGAAATCGTCCGGGCCGGCCAGCAGGCGGTGGATCGGCCATTCTGCGAAGGCGAGATAGAAGAAGGCCGCGATGTTCACGATCGGGATGAACATCAGGAGGGACCATGCACCGCTAAAGCCGGCCTTCGACCAGATCTTCCAGTAGGCGAGCACGAAGACCCCGACGATGGCGAGATAGAATAAAATCAGGGTGAGATAGCCGAAAATGATCATGGGCGTGTCCTTTGAAGGGCTGTGCAAGGCAATGGATATTGCTTTGGGCGCGATCCGGCACTGATCCTATTCGCCTGCCTTTCCCGGCGCAATGCAGGCGAGACGCTAACCATGCCAGCACGCCAAAAGCGCGATTTGATGCCCTTCGTTAACGTCAGCATCCAGATTGTTAACACACGGACTGTTTTGACGCTTTGCTGTTAACCATCCGGCAAATCTCTGACGGCACCTTGAGATGCAAGTCACCGAGGCGTGACGTGATGGTTTGTTTCCCGCTCATAAGCCCAAGAAGGGCGAGGCGGGACAGGGTTTAAAAGGAAGATGTAAAATGCCGTATTCGGACATGATTCAGGATGTTGCTCCCGAGACAGGGATCACTTCAAACGCAACGGGCGAAGAACTTTACCGTGTAGGCCTTGCCTATTCGACGGGGGTTGGCGTCGACGCCGACATGGTCTCGGCCCATAAATGGTTCAACCTGGCTGTGCTGAAGGGCTCGGAAGAGGCCAAGGAATACCGCCAGCAAATGGCCGAGCTGCTGTCCAGCGACGAAATCAAGCAAGCGCTGCGTTCGGCCCGCGACTGGCTCAACCTGATGAACTAATCCGTAGACGGATGACATGTGCCGGTGCGTTGCGCGCCCGGTGTGATCTGTCTGACGACGCCCTGCAGGCCTAGCGCCGAAGCTCGCCGCCAATATCGTAATAGAGCGAGAAATCGATCGGCAGGGCTGCCTTGATCCATTGCTGCATGAAGATGTTCTCTTCAGCGATGGCAGACCGGGGCACATAAACCACATCGAAGCGGCGCAGCGGCGTCCAGCTGGCAAGCCGCGGATCGTTGAGTCCGGCATTCACGTCGATGACCGCCGTCATCACTTCGCCGCCCGGCATGCGCCGCATCAGCGCGACCTGTTTCGGCTTGGCGCGATCAGAGAAACCGCCCGCCATGATGATCGCCTGCAATGGGTCGATCTGGCCTGGCAGTTCCATCATGCCCGGATTGTTCACTTCCCCGCCGACAAAGATGCGCTGGCTGTCAAACCCGGTCGGGATGACGTCGATATCGGGATCCTTGAGCTCGCTCGCATAGGCGTTGAGCAGGCCGGTCCGCAGCTCCGAGGCTGTGCGCGCCGAGGCCTGGACCGACCCGATATAGGGCATGGTGATGCTGCCATCGGGCGCGACGCGCAGGTCCCTGTTGAGTTCAGGAGCCGTGTGGAAAACCACCTGCAACGTATCGCCGGGGGCCAGCAGGTAGGCCATGTCCTGGCCATCCTCGTGCCGCCAGTCCATCACCGGGAATTGCGGTGAGGATACCGGATCGACGCTCTGGCAGGCGCCAAGAACAAGCGCCGTGGAGATGAGGAGGGCTCGCTTCATGTCTGGGCCAAATGACTGCTGTAGCTACAATCGGCAAGCTCACAGTTAATGCTTAAGGAATTATCAAGCGGCGTGAGGCAGTTAGGACGCTAACCAAGGGCTGAGGCAGGACAGGCATGGCAGATACAGGCGACTGGGGACCGGCAGGGACTGCCTATGCCGACACCGGATCTGTTCGCCGCAGGCCGCGCCTCGGGCCTATGGAAGTCATGCTGCAGCTGTGGCGCGCCAAATGGCTGATGATCCTCGTTTTCCTGCCAATCTTCCTGCTCGGGCTTTTTGCGGCCTTCCAGATGCCGAAGGAATATGAGGCAAATTCACGGCTATATGTCCGGCTGGGCGATGAAAGCGTTTTCCGGCCGCGCGTCGGAACAGAGGCCAATGCCGTCGCGCCGGAGCGTGAGCAATTGCTGCTAGCCGAGCTTGAAGTGCTGCGCAGCCCGGTCGTGGCCGAGCGCGCGCTGGAGCGCTTTCCGCTGGACCGCGTCTTCCCCGATCTTGCCGAAGCCATGAAAAAGGAAATGGCAGAAGCGCCGGCCAGCGAGCGTGAGGCGATCGCGGAGGAAACCTTCCAGAAGGCAATCGGCGCGCTGAGGAAATCCTTCGACAGTGGCGCGGCCCCCAAAACACCGGTGATCGGCACGGCGCTGACACATGAAGACCCGGTTGTTGCGGCTGAGCTGCTCAATGCGATGATCGGTGCCTATATCGAATACCGCACCGAAGTGTTCGCATCCGGCGGCGGTGACAGCCTGCGTGAACAACGCAAGAAGTTCGAAGGCCAACTGCTTGATGTGGAAGACGAAATCCGCCGCTTCCTGCGTGCCAGCGAGATCGGGGATTTCGAGAGCGAGCGGGCGACCGCGCAGCAGCTTTTCGGGACGATCTCAGGCGAGCTCCTGACCAACCAGTCGCGGGCCAGCGCCGTGGAAGGCCAGCTTGATATCTACAACCAGCAACTTGCGACCCTGGAGCCGCAACAGGATCTCTATGTCGAGGACAGCTCGGCCCAGCGCCTGACGGAATTGCGCATGGAGCGTGAAGACCTGCTGTCACGCTACACAGCAGACTCGCGCGCCGTGCAGGCCATCGATACGCGCATCGAGCAGCTGCAGGCCTATCTCGGCTCCCGCGATGGCCTGTCAGGCACGACGCGGCGTGGGCCGAACCCGGTCTACCAGCAGATCGAGCAGGCCGCAGCCAATCTCGAAGCTGAAGCCCAGTCGCTCGCCCTGCAGGAAGCTGAACTGAAGCGGCAGCTGACACGGGTCGAAGCGCGCTTGCAGCGGCTGAACGATCTAGCCCCGCAATGGCAGGAGCTGCAGCGACGCAAACTGTTGATGGAAACCAACGTCCAGAACTTCTCGGTTCGTGAGATCGAGGAGACGGCCCTGTCCGAAATCTCCGATGAGACAGCCGACAGTGTGCGCGTGCTGGAACCAGCGCGTGTCCCGGTCGAAGGCTCCAGCCTGAAACTGCCGGTTGCGGCGCTCGCTTTCCTGTTTGGCGGCTTTACCGCCCTGATGGCCGGTTTGCTGCGCGCCCTGACGCGGCAGGGTTTTTCGACGGCGCGATCAGTTGAGCGCACAACGGGCCTGCCTGTAATCGGCTCTGTCGGGACGGCCTAGCGTCGGCCCCACCCCGACCCTCCCCAGAGGGGAGGGGGCAGGTTGCATCCGGTTAGTTGGCGCTAGGCGTGAATCGCAGCGACAGTTCCGTAAGAATGCGCTGGGCAATACCGTCTGTATTTCGCGTGACCTCTGCATTGCCGAACCGAATGGTCTCGAAACCTAGATCGAGAAGACAGGCATCCCGATACTGATCCTTTTCCGGCGTGTGCGTATCACCATCGATCTCAATGACAAGGCGCGCTCGGCGTGACAGGAAATCGGCATACCAGACCCCGATCGGGGCCTGGCGTCTCAGATGGAAGGGCTTGAAGGCCTCAGTTCTCAGAACTACCCAGAGCCGCTTTTCCGCTGGTGTCATGTCGCGGCGCAGTTGGCGGGATCGAGCAGTCTGAGCGCGTGTGGGCATTTCTGAACATAACGGGAACACAATTGGCTCGCAAGCCCCGCCATGACGCTCTTCCCCCTCCCCTCCGGGGAGAGTCGGGGTGGGGAGGGCGACAAAGTTAAGAGAAGCGTTAACCACCGCGTGTTAGCCCGGTAGCTCAACAGATGCGGGCCTGATGATAGACCTTAGAGACAGACTGGACACGGTATGGCGTGCGGCCTCACGGCTGACAGCGGCTTCGGGTGGGCGCTGCGTGATGTTCATGTCGGCGCGGGAGGGTGAAGGTGCGTCCAGCGTGGCGGCGTCATTCGCTCTGCTGGCAGCGCGAAAGTCCCAGAAGTCGGCCTGGCTGGTCGATCTCGATCTTCGTCGCAACAGCATATTCGCCGCCTTTGAAAAAGGGTTTGCCCGCGGGGTTGGCGCGCCGGGGCGGGCGTTTGATGCGTCCCTGCGCACCGAGCCGATCTATACGGTCACGCCAACCGACCTGCCGCGAGGCACGGCGGGCGCAGCCCGGAAACTGCTGACCGTCCATGAAATTGAAAAGACACGGCTGCTGGTTTCGCGCTTTCGAAATGAGGAGCTTCGCGGCGGACAACGCGTGCAGCTGCGCACCCAGCCATGCTGGTGGAAGACGGTGCGCAAGGCCGCTGACTGGATCGTCGTCGATGCGCCGGCCCTGTCGCGATCACCGGCCGGTCTTGCCATGGCCGCACAGATGGACGGCGTGATCCTTGTCGTTGAAGCCGACTCGACGGGCGCCGATGAAGTGATCGGCCTGCGCCGGGAAATTGAAGCGCATGGCGGCAAGGTGGCCGGGATCGTATTGAACAGGGTTGGGGCCGATGCGCGTTTCGCAGACCGTCTCGCGGGGTAGGATCAGGGCTCATGAATTTTGTCTCCGAGGCAAAATTCATGGATACTGACCGACGGTCTCCGCTCAGCACACTGATCCTGATGACGGAGCTTGCGGCCGTCTTTATCTGCCTCGTCCTTTTTTCCGAAGGCTTGCTGCCGCGGCTCTTTGCCAGCGAGGAGAACCCTGAAAGCAGCGCTTTCCTGAGGCTCTTATGGTTGCCGGTCTATGCGCTGGTGCTGGCAGGCTGCTGCTGGAAACTGCCCGCCCTGTTCCGGGCTGCCATCCGCATGCCATTCCTCGGGCTGATAACACTGCTCGCGCTGGCCTCGCTGACCTGGTCGATCAATCCGGAAGTGACTGAGCGGCGGGCTATTGCGATCACGGCCACCACGCTGGCCGGGCTGTTCCTTGCCGTGCGCTATGACTGGCGAACCCTGTTGCGGATGCTCGGGGTGGTCTGGATATTCCTTGCCGTCGTCACCCTGGCGGCAGGCCTCGTTGCGCCGGGATTTGCGGTGATGGATGAAATCCATGTCGGCGCGTGGCGCGGGCTGTGGTGGGAGAAGAATGCGATGGGCGGGCATATGTCGCGCGCGGCCTTTCTCTGTGCCTTCCTGTTCCTGATGGACAAGCGGTGGCGAATGGCCTGGGGCGGCGGGCTCCTAATCTGTGTGGCGCTGGTCTTCCTGTCGACATCGAAGACGGCGCTGCTGGGCATGATGCTGGGCTTTGGCGTGCTGGCAGCGGCCGGGTGGATGCGGCGCGGCGTGGTGACGACAGTATCATCCCTCTGGCTCGGGGCGATCATCGCGGTGTCTGCGGGTCTTGTCCTGACCATGGCGCCGGGCGTGGTGTTCCAGCTGCTGGGCCGCGATGCGACACTGACCGGGCGGACCGATATCTGGTCTGTACTGTTTGCGGCGATCGCAGACAGGCCGTGGCTCGGCTATGGCTATGGCGCGTTCTGGGGCCTTGAGTCCGAGCCGGCCTACAAGGTGCGGCTGGCAACAGACTGGCTGGTGCCGACAGCGCATAATGGCTGGCTGGAAACCGCGCTCAGTATTGGCCTTGTTGGGCTTGGCGGGCTGATGCTCAACTTCCTCTTGCTGCTGGCGCGGGCCGCGTGGCTGTCGATTTCGACATGGACAGGGGTTTTTGCGCTGGGTGTGGCTGCGCAATTTCTGTTGTTCAGTATCTCGGAAAGCATTGCGTTGCAGCAGAATGCGATTGTCTGGGTGACCTATGTGGCGGTGGCCACCAAGGTCGCGATCACGGTGAAGCAGCAGGCCGCCCTGCCAGCGGCAACCCCGCGCCGTGGCTCAGCGATTGGCAGCGAGAGTTTCGCTGGACGGGCGGGCCGGCCGGGGCTCATCCGTATCGGGTAGGGGTCTTGGCATGGCGCGCTGGCTGACCGTGGCATTGCCGTAAAAGCGCATTTCCTTCCAGAACAGCACCTTGCCCAGACCGCGTATCGCCTTGTCGAGCTGGAAAGCCCGCTCAGGGTGGCGGATGATGAACAGGCCGAGCCATGCCCCGCCGTGCAGGACAAACTTGCCAGCGCCGATACCCATCCACATGAGCAGGCTGCCATAGCGCGGCGGATCGGCGCGGCGGGCCAGCGTGCACGGGCCCTGGCCGTAGGCGAGTGCCCGGCGCAGCGTATAGGCCAGCGTGATGCGCTGTGGCAGCGGATGCTCATAGGTAGGGGCTTCGGCCGCCCAGGCGAATTTCCTGCCAGCCTTGCCGATGCGCGCGAAGAGGACATCGTCCTCGCCGCCAACCTCATTCATCCGGCTGTCGAACCACGGCTTGTCACCGGGGATCTGACGGGTGTCGAGGAGTGAGTTGCCGCAGCCATAAGGCTTTTCGATATAGCGGGTGCGGTGACCCGGCTCACGGCCGAAGAAGTTCTCGAAATAGGCGCGATGGGTCTTGATATCTTCCGGCAGCGCGGTGATCACCGGGCCGAAAGTGACTGCGGCGCCGAGCTTGTCATAAGCGGCGGCGAGGCCATCGAGCCAGTGGATCGGCGCGGTCTGGTCATCATCGAGAAACGCAACCAGCGGCGTTGTCAGAGCGTCCATTGCAGCGTTGCGGGCATTCGCGACACCGGGCGCGGGAGCATGCAGGTAAGCGAGGTCAACCTTATCGGGTGCGCGTGCATCGAGCGCATCGAATGCGAAACGCGCCGAGGCGTCTGCGGAATTGTCGACGATCAGGACCTTGAAACCTGTCTTGCGTGCGCCCTGCCAGAACAGGCTCTCGACGGCGCGGTGCAGGCTCTCCGGCCGGTTGAAGGTCGGGATGACGACAGTGATGTCTTGCGTGGTCATGCCGCGTGCATACCGCGAATTGTGTCGAGTGCCATAGAGGGCGTGACCAATTCTGCGTGAGTGTCGCGCGCAAGCCTCACTAGGCGGCGCAGGTCTGCGGGGCTTGTGCCCCATGGGCTGTGGCCCTCGCGGACGTCATGGGTGAAGATGAAAAGCCAGGCCGGCTTTGATGCGGCCGTTTCGATTGCCGCGGCGGCGCGGTCGATGCTGGCGCTGTCTGCGTCGAGCTCATAGGCCGATAGCTGCATCAGGTCGGCGCCTTGCGTATTGTCGCCGGAGAGGACGCCGCGCACAGCGTCGAAACGGCTGGCGAGCTTCGGTTTCAGGGTGGCGCGCGTTTCGCCATAGGGCCAGGCGAACTGGCGCACCGGTTCAATCAGCCCCATTTCGGTCAGTCGTGAGAGATTGGTGTCGACATCGCTCAGCACATCGCTGGTCGCGGCGCGGGCACAATCGATATGGTTCTCGGTGTGCGCGCCGATTTCATGGCCAGCATTGCTCAGCGCCATGATGTCGCGTTCATCGAACAGTTCGCCCATCTGGTTTTCGGTTTCGGCCATGCCGGTACAGGCATAGAAGCAGCCCTTCGCACCGACTTCATCAAGGATTTCGGTGCCTGTGTCGGCAGCCGATTTCGGGAAATCGTCGAAGGTAAAGCAGATCTGCGTGCGCTCGGGCTGGACCTCAAGCGGACGGGCCACCTGCCAGCGGGTCAGGCGGCGGCGGACCTTGCCGACGATTGAACGGTCTGGCTCGTAGGTGGACATGGATGTGACGTTCATTCAAGATGCTCAGCGTAACAGACGGCGCGGTAAAGTTTGAGGCAGTTGAGCCGTAGATTCAGTGGAAGCCAGCTCTGGCGCGCCCCCCAGTTTGCCCCCTCACGCCAGAGCGGCTTCAGGGGAATCTTACGCAAGCGTCGTGCCATGCGGTAGAGCGGCATCCGGGCGACTTCGGTGGGGTGACGGCTGGCCAGATGGGCAAAGTTGGCACCAGATGTGCCATATTTTCGAAGGATCGCCTCAGTCGAGTCGAGGCCGAGATGCGTCGCGGTGTTCTGGATGTGTGTCACCTTGAAACGGTCAGCGACACTGAGGCCCCAATCAACATCTTCCCAGCCCCAGCCGGTAAAGCCGTCATCGAATTCGACTTCGTGCAGGATGTCAGCATGGACGAGGATATTGGAGGTGAAGACATAGCGGCCGGGCGCGGCGCTGCGCTCATCGGCATTGAGGCATTCCGAAGCGCGGGACTGGGCCGCATGCAGCTCGGTTTCGCGCGTCGGGCGGACTTGCGTCAGGCTGAAGCCGCCCGCGATCAGTGACGGGCCTTCGCTGTTGCGGATGGCGGTGAGGTAGCGGGCGAGAAAGTCCGGGCTGTCCGGGCACATATCGGCGTCGAGGAACAGGATCCAGTCGGTCTCGGCCATGGCGACAAGGCGATTGCGCGCAAAGGCACGGCCATGGTTTTCCGGCGCCGTCGCAAGCCGGGCAGGGCCGGGAAACGAGATGACATGACGGGCAAGGCGGCGGGTCAGCTTCTCGTCTGTCGAGCCATCATCGAACAGGATGAGGGAAGTGCGATGCGCCTCCGGCATCCGGATCAGGCTCGCGATCAGCGGATCGGCGCTTTCTGCATAGCAGGGCACGCATATGGTCAGGACGACTTCGCCTGACTTTCCATTCGAGAGCACGGCTTCGCCCTTGGCGGTGCGTCCAATGGTGTGGATATTGTCATAAGCGGCCAAGTCAGGCGCATTCTGTGCCATTCTTTGTTCCTGTCATTTTTATCGCTGGCGCCTGAAATCTCCGAACAGGCAAGGGGCAGTAATAAGCATTATGAAGACGTCAAACCAGAAGGAAGAGCGGTTAACGTATTCCATATCGAGGCGAACCCGTTCGCGGACTTCTTCGCGCGTGTGAACCGGTCCTCGCGACCCGTTAACCTGTGCCCAGCCCGTGATGCCGGGTTTTACGCGGTGGCGGTGGGCATAGTCGGCCACAAGGCTCTGGACTTCAGCATCCTCGGTGGTCATGCCAATGGCGTGGGGACGCGGCCCGACAATCGACATTTCACCGGACAGGACGTTGAAAAGCTGCGGCAGCTCATCGATGGACGTGGCGCGAATGATGCGGCCGACAGCGGTAACGCGGGGATCGTGGGCCTGGGTCTGCTGGCTCATCTTTTCAGCCGCGTCCGGGTCGTCACGCATGGAGCGGAATTTCCAGACGCGGATGATCTGGTTGTTGAAGCCGTGCCGGCGCTGGCGGAAAAAGAGCGGGCCCTTGCTGGTCAGCTTGATGGCGATGGCGGTGAGCAGCAGGAGCGGGCTGAACGCAGCCAGCATCAGGCAGGCGAAAGTAAAGTCCGAGATACGTTTGATGAAGGCGCGGCGCAGGTCGCTCGGAGCGCCAGAGACATAAGCGGCCGGGGAGCGGGCGATCTCTGCGAGGCTTTCCGACTCCGGGTCAAAACCATCAAGATCGAGCAGCAGGACGACACGCTGCGGCAGGACGCGCAACCGGTCGATCAGGTGGCGCACGCGGTGGCGCGCATCGGACGTGACGGTGACCACGATACGGTCAATATCAGGCAGGCGGTCCCAGTTCATCAAATCATCGAGGCGGCCAAGCACGGGCACGCCGCCCATGGATTTCGGGGCGCGGGAAAGGCGGTCATCGAACACGCCGACAATGTTCAGTTCGCGCGTATCGCTGTTGCGCTCAAGCAGGCGGCGGGCATTCGGGGTCGCGCCGACAAGGACGACATTCTCCGACAGGGCACCATTGCGCGTGAGAATCTTGAACAGCACGATGACATGGGCGTGCAACACGACGGTAAAGGCAAAGGAGAGATAGGCGGCGCCGAGTACCCAGCGCGTATGCTCGCCTGAATAGGCCATCGACGTCGCGATGACGAGCCCGGCAAGCGGCAGGCCGGTCCCGGCGCAGATGCGCATCATGTGTTCGGTCACGGGGCGCGCATAGGAAAACCGATAGCCGTCCGATGTGCGCAGGCCCCAGGCGATGGCAATCGGGATCATCACGAACGGGAAAACCTCTGCTACGGTCGAGTTCAGCAGGTGGAAGCCGGACACTGTGAGCGACAGCCATGACACCAGGGCCGCCACGAGAATGTCGCCCATTTTCAGGATTTCGCGGATCAGCGGACGATTGACGGCACTGTTGCGCATGCGAATGCGGTTGGCCCCGGCGGACAGGTCAACGCTATGCGGATGGGCTGTTTCTGGTGGATTTCCGGCGGATTGGCCCGGCAGGTTCGAATTGGCTGGAACGCCCAGATTTGGAAGCCCGTCGGCCATGTTTCGTTTCCCGGCATTCGCTGCGGTTTTCCTTATTGCAGAACAGCGTCAACATCGGGTTTCCGGGGTATTTTAAATTTGCCCTATATTGGCCTTTGATCGGGCGTGGCGCTGGTGGTCCGCTCGTGTTAAAATCCGTGTAGGGACAACAGGCAGGTCACTGTAAAACAGGCGGGCAGGGGGAGGGCGTGCATGTTCATAGGACACTATTCAGCGGCATTTGCGGCGCGTGCGCTGAAGCCAGCCATCCCGCTCTGGGCGCTTTTCGTGGCCGTGCAGCTCATCGATTTTGCGTTCATGGCGTTCATCATGATGAACCTCGAGCAGGTGCGGATCGTGCCGGGCTTTACCGAGGCCAGCGCGCTCGACCTCTACTATATGCCCTTCACGCACAGCCTTGTGGCGGTGATTGTCTGGTCGCTCGCGGCTGGCGTGCTGTATGCGGCGTTACGCAATGGCGGCAACAAGCTCATGGCGGGCCTGATTATCGGTGCGGCGGTGCTGTCGCACTGGCTGCTGGACCTGATCGTCCATGTGCCTGACTTGCCGATTGTGTTTGGCGAGCCAAAACTTGGCTTTGGCCTGTGGCGCAGCATGTTGTGGAGCCAGCTTGTCGAGTTTGGCTTCCTGCTTATCGGCTTTGCAATCTACCTGCTCAATACGCGGCCAAAAGGCCGGGCCGGACAGGTCGCGCCATGGGTCTTGCTGGTCTTCATGGTTGGCCTGCAGGTCTATAATCTCACCGCACCGGCCAATCCCGATGCGAGCATGATCGAGATGGGGGCGATCGGGCTGGCGGCCTTTACCGTGCTTGCGCTGGCGGCGGGTATTGCCGGGCACTGGCGCAGGCCCGCCTGGGATGACAGCCCGGCCCGGGACACCGCGTCCTAGATCTTGTCCTTGTACCATTCACGCGTCAGGAAGCCGTCGATCAGGTCACAGACGAGGCCGATTTCGGTCAGCGTCTGGATGAAGCGGTCCGGATCGACCAGCGGCTTGAAGATGGAGCCGGCCTCGAACTGGTCCCTGGCTTCCAGCGCGATTGTCATGTGCCCGTCCTCGAACACGCCGCGCAGCTTGCCGCCCTTGAAGTGACGCTCAAGCGCGATGAGACGCTCCATCCGGTCCGGCGTCAGCAGGGTGCGCGCCTCGACCTGGTCAGTCGAATGGACGGTGAAGGCGTCTTCCAGCTCTTTCGAGACGAGATCGACCTTCTGCAGGTCACCCGTCTGCTTGCCGCGCTTCCACCATTTGTCACGCGCGATGATGGTGCGGCCGAGGAATTTTTCGGGATACTCGATGTTGAGCAGCAGGCCCTGGAATGTCGTCACGGTGCGCCGGTTCTTGCCCGAACCGCGTGTCTCGGTGAGCTTGCATTCGACCATGCTGAAATCGGCATCGGCACGGCGGCCCTGGATCAGGTCCTCGAATTTGCGCGTGTCATAGGATGGCATCAGGCCGGACGCTTTGAGTTGGTCGAAGGCGGGGGTCGGCGGTTCGCTCTTATTGTTCAGGGTCGACGCATTGGCTTTCACCCAGCTGCCGAGGCTGCGAATGTCTGACACGCCGGTCATGTCTTCATGCAGTGTGGCATAGGTGAAGCCGAACGGCTCACAGGCGGCACCGACGACGATCTGCTTGGTCTGCGACTTCATCGAATTGACCGGCACCCAGACGGCGGCGCAGAGAAGGAATGCGGCGACGATGCCGACGAAATAGCCGAATGGGAACATCATCTGGAAACCGGCAAGGAAGGTCAGCGCGACGAGGGCCGCCGCGATGATGGCGCCGACGATCGCCGTGCGCTTGTAGGCGCGCTGGAGAACAGCCCTTCGTTCCACTTCCAGGCGTTCCAGCTCCGGTGAAAGCTGGTCGCGCCATGTTGCGATGGCGGTTTCAAATTCCGGCCGCGTGTCGCGTATGCTGTCGAAATAGATGTCGAGCGCTGCCTGCATGTCGTCTCTGTCCCCTTTAACCCGTTAGACTGTCTTTCCCCTAGCGCTCCCGGTCTGACCACAGATTGCGCTCGGGCGAGGCAATATGTGACAGACGGGTTAGCAGGGCGTGAAGCGTGGCCGCCTCGTCCGGCGACAGCGAGGCGAGGATCTCGGCCTCATAGGACAGGGCGCGCGGAATGATGGCGTCATAGATCTTGCGGCCATTGGCGCTGAGGCGAAGCTCGGCCTTGCGCCGGTCGGCCGTGTCGGACTTTCGCGAGATCAGTCCGCGCTCGAGCAGGCTGGCCGTGGCGCGGCTGACGGCTGGCTTGTCCATCAGCGTGCGATTGGCAACTTCGGTCGATGTCAGCCCGTCGCTTTCCCCAAGCACGGCCAGGATGCGCCACTGCCAGATCGAGATCTTGAATTCGCGCTCATACATGTCGGCAATCTTGCCCGAGACCGCATTCGACAGCACCGACAGGCGATAGGGCAGGAACCCGTCAAGGCGCAGGGTCTGGTCGTGGCCGTCGGGAGGGGTGTCAGGTTTGTCTGTCATACTGGGATTATTGGCTCCGGACTTGATTTAGTTGCATTTACAACTAATATGAGATGAAACGAATTTTGGAGGTTAAGCACATGGCAGACCTGTTTGAAAATCCGGCTGGCCTCGATGGCTTTGAATTCATCGAATTTTCTGCGCCTGAAAAGGGGCATCTTGAGAAAGTTTTCGAGACAATCGGCTTTACGAAAGTCGCCCGCCACCGCTCCAAGGATGTCGAGCTCTGGCGCCAGGGCGGCATTAACCTGATCACCAATTACGAGAAGGGCTCACCGGCCTATTACTTCTCACGCGAGCACGGGCCGTCTGCCTGCGGCATGGGGTTCCGCGTGCGCGACGCCAGGAAAGCCTATGACCACCTCATCGCGCAGGGCGCTGAACCGTGCGCTGTCCCGGCTGGCCCGATGGAACTGAACATCCCGGCGGTGCGTGGCATTGGCCATTCGCTGATCTACCTGATCGACCGCTATGATGACGCGAAAGACAGCCTGTCGATCTATGATATCGATTTCGAATACCTGCCGGGCGTCGAGAAATATCCAGAAGGCGCAGGCTTCAAACTGGTCGATCACCTGACGCACAATGTCTATAATGGGCGGATGAAATACTGGGCGGACTTCTATGAAAAGCTGTTCAATTTCAAGGAAATACGATACTTTGATATCAAAGGGGAATATACCGGCCTGACCTCCCAGGCGCTGACCGCGCCGGATGGCAAGATCCGCATTCCGCTGAATGAGGAAGGCGAGGGCGGCAAGGGCCAGATCGAGGAATTCCTGCGTGCGTATAATGGCGAAGGCATCCAGCATATCGCACTGATTTCCGACGATCTCATCGCATCATGGGACAGGCTGAAAGAGATCGGCGTGCCGTTCATGTCGCCGCCCCCGGACACTTATTACGAAATGCTGGCCGAACGCCTGCCGGGCCATGGCCGCGATGTCGAGGCGCTGAAAAAGCGCGGCATCCTGCTCGATGGCACGACAGAGGGTGGCGAGCCGCGCCTCCTGCTCCAGATTTTCGCGGAGACCCAGATCGGCCCGGTCTTCTTCGAGTTCATCCAGCGCGTTGGTGACTACAAGCAGGGCTTCGGTGAAGGTAACTTCAAGGCGCTGTTTGAATCGATGGAACGCGACCAGATCAAGCGCGGCGCGCTGAAAGTGGAAGAGGACGCATGATGCCTGACGCACCGAAACTCTCCGGCATTCACCACGTCGCCTATCGCTGCAAGGATGCGAAAGAGACGGTCGAGTTCTACAAGGATGTGATGGGCATGGATTTCCAGCTCGCCATTGCCGAGGACAATGTGCCTTCGACCGGCGCGCCGGACCCGTACATGCATGTCTTCCTCGATGCCGGGAACGGCAATGTGCTGGCCTTCTTCGAGCTGCCGACACAGACCGAGATGGGCCGCGACGAGAACACGCCGCAATGGGTCCAGCATATTGCCTTCAAGGTCGACACGATGGATGACCTGATGAACGCAAAGGCGCGCGCAGAAGCCCGTGGCCTCGATGTGCTCGGCCCGACCAATCACGGCATCTTCAAGTCGATCTACTTCTTTGACCCGAATGGCCATCGCCTCGAACTGGCCTGCAATACCGGCACGCCGGAGCAGATGAGCGAACTGAAATCGGTCGCAGAAGACATGCTGGACGAGTGGAGCCGCACCAAGAAGGCGCCCCGCCACGCTGCCTGGCTGCACGAGAAGATCCAGACCGAGAGCTGAGGGGCCTTGCTCACAGGAACGCCCCACCCCGTCCTTTGACAAGCTCAGGATGATGCGTGTTGGTACAGCGAGCCCGCTTTCGTGGTTCGGCTCCGTTCACCATGAAGGCTCCCTGAGAGACCAGAAATCCCGCTTGCCGCGACTCACGGGCTGACTGAAAAAGGGCTGGTTTCTCAGCGAGTTCCAGCCATGCCCCCGACGGTTTCTGCGGTCCTGCCCATCCTGATGCTGTTCGCCTCGAACATCTTCATGACATTTGCCTGGTATGGGCACCTCAAATTTCCCGGGAAAGCGCTCTGGCTCGTTATCCTCGCGAGCTGGGCCATTGCCTTCGTTGAATACGTCATCGCCGTCCCGGCGAACCGTATCGGGCATCGCGTGTTCAGCGTGGCTGAGCTGAAGACAATCCAGGAAGTCATCACGCTGATCGTCTTTGTCGGCTTTTCTGCGCTTTACCTGAAAGAGACGCTGATCTTGAACCATGCGATCGGCTTTGCCCTGATCGCGGCGGGGGCGGCCGTGATTTTTCTAGGGCCGGTGCGTTAGGCCTGTCGCTGCTTGCCGTCGCGAACGATCTGGCGTTCTGGCACAGTGTGTGTCTATTCTCCCGGCAAAAGACTTCAGGGAGGAAGCGCGATGAAATACTTGATGATGAGCGTAGCGGCGGTGGCACTTGCGGCCTGTTCGGCATCGCAAGCCCAGCAGGCTGAAAGTGATGCCCCGGCGCCGGCCAGTCCGCCCGCCGCTGGTGAGGCAACCGATGTTACTGCTGCAGCCAATCGCGCCGTGGCAGAGCGCCTGCCGCTGGACCAGCAGGATGACTTTGACGACGCCGCAAAAGGCTTCCTCGCGGCCATAGACGGCGAGGCGATCCTTGCCGACGATGGCAGCGTCGCCTGGTCCATCCCGCAATTCGACTTTCTTGCAGGCGAAGCCCCGGACACGGTGAACCCGTCGCTGTGGCGCCAGTCCGGTCTCGCGGCCAGGCATGGCCTGTTCGAGGTCGCCGACGGTATCTGGCAGGTGCGCGGCTATGACCTTTCGGTGATGAGCATCATCGAGGGCGAGACCGGCTGGATCATCGTAGATCCGCTGACCGTTAGGGAAACGGCGGCGGCGGCGCTGAAACTCGTCAATGACACGCTGGGGGAGCGGCCTGTGACCGGCGTGCTTTATACCCATTCGCATGCGGACCATTTTGGCGGCGCGCGCGGCGTGATTTCCGAGGAGGAGATTGCCGCGCGCGGCGTGCCCGTACTCGCGCCGGAAGGCTTTACCGAAAGCGCGGTGGCCGAGAACCTGATCGCCGGTAACTTGATGTCGCGGCGCGCCGTGCTGATGTTCGGGCGCACGATTGCCCGGTCTGCAGTGGCGAATGTCGGCACCGGCCTTGGTCCGGGCCTGCCGCAGGGCACGACCGGGCTTGTCCTGCCAACCGAGGAGATTGGCGGCTGGGGCACGGTACGCGTCATTGATGGGGTCACCTTCGAGTTCATGGATGCCGGCGGCACCGAAGCGCCTGCGGAATTCATGTTCTACCTGCCGGAAAAGCGCGCGCTCTGTACCGCTGAAGTCGCCACCGCGACTTTCCATAATGTGCTGACACCGCGCGGGGCCAAGGTCCGCGATGCGCTGAAATGGAGCCGCGTCATTGACCGGGTGCTCGCCGATTATGGCGACAGGTCGGACCTCGTCTTCGCCTCGCATCACTGGCCGACCTGGGGGCAGGACAATGTCGACACCTTCCTCACCGGGCAGCGCGACATCTATCGCTATGTGCATGACCAGACGCTGCGCCGCGCCAATGCCGGGGCCACGATGACGGAGGCGGCCGAGGACATTCCCGAGCCGGGCTTCAGCCAGGACAATTTCGCGGCGCGCGATTATTACGGCACGCTGAACCACAATGCAAAAGCGGTGTACCAGTTCTATTATGGCTGGTGGAGCGGCGTGCCCGCCGACTACAATGCCCTTCCGCATGAGGTCACGGCGAGCCGCTATGTCGCCGCGATGGGCGGCCTTGATGCCACGCTGGAGCGGGGCATCGCAGCCTTTGACGAGGGGGATTACCGCTGGGCCGCCGAACTCTTCAATCACGCTGTCTTCGCAGAGCCGGACAATAACGCCGCGCGTGACTGGCTTGCTGCCAGCTACGACCAGCTCGGCTTCCAGGCTGAAAGCGGGGCCTGGCGCAGCTACTACCTGACGGCTGCCGCCGAATTGCGAAACGGCCTGCCGGACGCAGGCGCGCCGACCGCGGCAAATGCCGACTTCCTGCGCGCTGTGCCCTCGCTCGACCTGTTCGATTCCCTGGCGACACGTTTCAACCCGGCCAAGCTGTCGCGTGACCCGTTCACCGTGGTGTTCGATTTCACCGATACGGGCGAGACGGTGTCTGTGCTGGTCGGCCGAGATGTCGTGGTGCCGAGAGCCGGCGAAGAGGATGGCGCCGCACGCCTGACACTCAAGCGCGCCGACTTCAATCGCCTGATCCTGCGCGAGACGAGCGTGCCGGTGCTGATGGGGCAGGGCGGGTTGACGATCGAGGGCGAACAGGCTGCTGCCGGCGCCTTTCTGGCCACGCTGGAGACGCCTGAATTCTGGTTCCCCGTCGTGACACCCTGAACACGACTGCAGACGAGCCGTTTGCCCTCTTGCAGGCGCTGGCGTCTCTGACTAGACAGGCAAGCTGGCATGGAGAGGTGGCCGAGTGGCTGAAGGCGCGCCCCTGCTAAGGGCGTATACGTTTACGCGTATCGAGGGTTCGAATCCCTTCCTCTCCGCCAGCCTGTTTTCCGACAAGCTGCGAAATCGAGACCGCTCAAAATAGTCCCCTAATTTCCGGGACTTGCCGACGCAGTTGGCGCGCAAATTCCTTGATAATAGCCGATTAGCAGGGAATTTCGTCAATCTAGCAGGGAAAGGCCTGATTTTGCGCACCTGCCGCTCCGGCGAAGAGAGCGAGCGATGCTGAGGTTCAGACGGATGTCGAACCTACAGAAATTCGCCTCGACCCACGCTTCTCTTCATAATCATTTCAATCTGATCGCCACATCAATCGCCGCCGGACATTCAAATCAGAACGTGATGCTGCGCTCGTCGAATGGCGCGGGCTTTTGGTTGGATAGGGCAGGCCGTGCTCAGCGATGCTAGAGACGGGTTCGCATTAGACTGAGAGGACTCTTGCGACCCTGGGCAAGGTTATCGCAGCGATCTGAACTAAACGCGAAATACGTATCGCTCGTTCAGGCCCTTAAGCCAGCACGTCTGTCAGGATCGCCGTGATATTGTCAGGCGCCCCATTTGCCAAAGTGTGGCTGATCAGGCTGTCTGCGGCTGTCTGAAGATCTGTTTTGCCGATAAGCTCAAGAATCTGAAGGTCATCCACGACCGAGGTCAAGCCATCCGTGCACAGAAGAAATCGGTCACCTGGTTCCAATTCACCGTTGGCTGTTTCCAGTAGCAACTCGCCATTAGCGCCAATGGCTCTTGTTACAATATGCGCCCGGGAATGATGACGCGCCTCCTCGACAGAAATTTCACCTGCATCGACAAGCGTCTGGACAATGCTGTGGTCTGTCGTGATACGGCGCAAGCGTCCCCTCCTCAGGAGGTAGATGCGGCTGTCACCGGCCCAGGTGCAGGAATAATAGCCCCGGCAGGACGTCAGCACAGCCACCGTCGCTCCCATGGGGCCTCGTGAGTTCTCGCGCGCTTGCAGCAGAAGTTCTTCATTCGCCTGCGCCAATTGCCGGACCACTTCGCTTCGCAGTGCATAGGCCGTGTCGGCACGGTCGATACGGCTCAACCTGCCAATGACCAAGGCGCTGGCGAAATCACCACTCTTGTGCCCGCCCATGCCGTCTGCGACAGCCCAAAGCGCGATGTCCGGACGTTCTATGAAGGCGTCTTCGTTGAGTTTCCGCACCATTCCGCAATGTGTTCGGCCTGCAGACCTGAACCGGAAAGAGCGGGTAGGACCACTCATACCATCCGTGGTGCTCGTCGATGATTGGGGGCTCATTCACTCGGCTCCTTCGCGTTCAACTCTCGGGAACGCTGTTCGTAACCGCGCTTGAAGGCGAGGTTGACGAGGCTTTCCGCATCATTGAAGGGGTCGTTGGAAAGGTCGGCGTGAAGGGACTTCATTCGACGCCAGGACGCCTCGGAGCGTTCCATGAACAAAGGCGCTCTCGCCTTGGCATCTGCTTCGACCGTTTTCGGATCGAATTGTTCCAGCACTGAGGAAACCGCCGCTCTTGAGCCTGAGACGAGACAAAGAGAATGCCCTTTAAGGTCTTCAAAGCATTCCTTGACGGCATCAGCGCCATTCAGAAAGCCACCCGTGCGCGCACAGACAAGATCTACCGCAAGCCGGTGTGTCGGTGCCCACTTCAGGGGATTGTTTGCGGTCGCCCCGATGGTGGTCCGTTCAAGGCTGTATTCGGACTTTACCGAGGCCCGTTCGCTCATCAGATCGCCCAGACCGAGAACGACTTGCTGATAGATCTTGCCCAGCCGGCGCATGATTTCAACAGGGTCTTCGCTCGACAGGTAGGAAGGGTCCAGTTGTGCCCCCTCGCAAAAAGCCTCAAGCAAGAAGACTTCACATGAAGGATCGGCGCTTTCAGCTTTGTCCGTACGGTGGGATTCAGCTTCAGCCCACTGGTCCGGTATCGCGTTTGTGTGGGCCTGTGAGGCATCATTGCGCAAAGGGGCGCTGTTGATCGAGGGGTCGGCGAGATCCACCTCGTCCTCTTCGGAATTATTGTCTGCATCGACCACAAGAAAAAAATTCCCAATCTGAAGCGTCTCGCCTGCTGGAACGCTTACCTCCATTGCCGGCTTTATGCGATTTCGACCTGGCCCCATGAAGACGCCATTCGCGCTTGTGTCCCGAACGAACACGCGCCCTTCGCGGGTGAAGACCGTGCAGTGAAAGCGCGATAATTGGCGCTCGGAATCATCAATGACCCAAACCGCGCTGGCATCCCGCCCGACGGTCACTTCGCCGTCGCCCATGATGTAGGAATCGATCTGGATGCCCGGCGCATCCTCTCGAAACAGGCGAAGCGTAATCATCGTGACACCACTGCAAGTTTTGCCGGCGTCACTGCGGTCAGGTCGCAGTCCCGCTTGTCCATGATGACTGTTTCGGCCGGCTGTGGGCCGGTTTCGGTCGCCGATTGGTCACGCGACTGCACCGACAGTGCGAACATATTGAAGCTGTCATACAATTCGCCAAATTCGTCTTTGCGTTGATGCGAGATCAGGAAATCGACATCGCCGGCTGCCGCATCGCGCAACGCCGTTTTCAAGCGGCGCAGTGGCAGCAGTAATGTCCGTGCCGCGATGTAACTCAGGCAGCCCACCATTGCGATGACGAGCACGCCCAGGCCTATCAACATATTTCGCATATGCGCTGCCGCAGAGGTCAGTTCAGCCTTGTGCATACCGACTTCGACGGCCCCGAAATTGCGGCCAGAATAAGTGATCGGGTGTGTGAAGTGGAAAACGTCGACCCCATCAACGCCGGTTGCTGAGCTGACGTTTTCACCCGGCCCGCCTGCGGTGGCAGCCCGGACATCGAAGTCCGCTTCCGTGGTGCCAACCAGCACCGGATCGGAGGCTGCCCGGATGATGCCATTCCTGTCGACGACGGTCATGTCCGTGACATTCGGGTCGGACGACGCTGAATTGATGAAAGCCTGAACGGGAAGCCAATCCTGGGCTGTTTCCGGCAATGTTGAATTTTCCACGGCATGAAGCGCGGTGTTGGTCGCAACGAAGGAGGCAATGGATGACCCGGACGTGACGGCAAGATGTTCCATCGTCTTGTTTTGTCGATTTACAACGAATGAGCCGGCCACGAAGAGAAACGCGACTGTGATCGCGCAAGCTGACAATGTCAGGCGAAGCTGCAGGGAAACGCGCCGGCGGCGGCCCTCTGCGAACACGGTATCATGGCTGTCCTTCTCACGCCGAAGCGCCTCCAGTAGCGTGCCGCCGCTCGAAAAGCGCCGCTCGGGTTTTTTCTCCAGCAGTTTCCTGATGATGAAATCCAGTCCTCGCGGACAGGCCGGACTGGTATTGATCGGGGTTGGGTCCTGCTGCGTTATCTGCACTGCGAGAGTGGCAATCCCATTCCCGTTGAAGGCAGGTCGCCCTGTCACGAGTTCGTAGAGTACCGCGCCAACGGAAAACAGATCGGAGCGACCGTCCAGTTCGCGGCTCAAGGCCTGTTCCGGGCTCATGTAACGCGGGGTTCCGAGGACCTGTCCCATCTGGGTCATAACGCCTTCTGCGGCTTCGCCTGGGCCACCTTCCGCAACGCGGGCGATTCCGAAATCGAGGATCTTGATCGAACGGCCGTCTTGCCCGAGCATGATGTTGGAGGGTTTGATATCGCGGTGGACGATCCCCATGCCATGCGCGTAGTTCAAGGCATCCGCGAGTTGCTGGCCAATACCGATCACTGTGCCTATGGGGAACTGGCCGCGTGCCAGCAACGCATTGTCGAGCGAGTCGCCCGCCAGCAGTTCCATTGCAATATACGGATAACCAGCCGCGTCGCCGACGTCATAGATCGTCACGATGTTCGGATGCGAGAGCGCGCCTGCTGCGCGGGCTTCACGGATGAAGCGCTTCGCGTATTCCGGATTTTCGCAATACTCCTGCTTGAGGACCTTGATCGCCAGAACTCGATCGATCTTGGGGTCGTAAGCCCGATACACCTCAGCCATGGCGCCTTGTCCAATGCGCGCCTGAATTTCATATCGGCCAACACGTTTCATGGGTTTTCTTCCATCTGATCTAACTACTCGAAGCTTTCTGCTGCGGCGTTTTGGGACTTAGCTTGAAGTTTTCAGCGCGGCCTGAATGCGCTCGACCTTTGCGAGGTCCGCTGCGATGTTGGGATTGTCATCGTCGAGCTTGCGGGCACGCTGGAGCAGCGTCACTGCGCCATCGGTATTGCCGGCGTTCAGCTGTTCGAGCGCTTGCAGCCTTAACGAGTTTGCCGCTGCGACATCTATCGCGGAAGCCGACCTGACGGGCTCAGGCGCTGTGGAAGTCGCTACTACGTTATCGCTCGAGCCTTCTGATGGTTTTGCGAAACTGTCGGGCATTTTCAGCATCTGGCCTGCCATCAACCGGTTGGGGGCATCGAGACCATTATACCGGGACAAAGCGTAGAAAAGCAGTGCATCTCCGAGATAGGTCTGCGCCAGTGAAGAGGTCGTTTCGCCGGATTTGACAGTGTACGGAATGTTGCTCTCGCCCAACAATTCTTCCGGGTCGGTCTGGACCTGCTGTTGAAGCTTCAGGGCTGTGGCGTTCGCAGGATTCATGGCGAGCATGGCGTCCAGCTCCACCATTGCCATTGCTTCCTTGCCTTCATCGAGCAGCTGGATCGCGCGCTGGCCTCGCTCGCGAGCGGTCGGCATTTGCGCCGGCACGTCCGGAGAAGCTAAAGCTTCCTGGGCCGTCTCCTGCGCGATGGCGACTGGGGGAGGGGCGCTTGTGGGCTGATGCGTACAGGCGGCGGCGAACAACGTTATCGCCGTTGCAAGTCCTGAAACAAATCTTGTCATGAAAGACGCCTCTTCAATTCAGTGTGCATGTTCCCGACCGGCGAACAAAACTCTGCGAGCCAGTCCGAATTTGAGATCATTGCCGCAAAGGCGTCGGGTTTCAGTGGCCGGGAAAAATAGAAACCCTGGAAGCTCATACAGCCCATGCGGTTGAGCGTTTCGACTTCCTCGCGGCGTTCCACACCCTCCGCCAGAGCTGAAATATCAAGACCTGAGGTCAGCTCGAGGAGCGCCTTGCATATGGCCCGGCTCTCGCTGCTCTGGTCAATATGCGAGACGAATTCACGGTCGATCTTGAGTTTGCTGAAGGGCAGGTTTTTCAGATAGCTGAGGCTGGAATAGCCACTTCCGAAATCATCGATGGCAAGCCCAAATCCCGCTTCACGCAGACCCCTGAACAGCCGCAGGGTCAGATCCGAATCTTCCATGGCTGCGGTTTCGGTCAGTTCCAGTTCGATGCAAGCCGGATCGAGGCCGTGATTCAGAACAGTTCGCTCGATGATGGTTTTCAGCTGCGGGTTTTCCAGTTGCCGCGCCGAGAGATTTACAGCCATCGTGAAGTCTGTGTGGCCGAGGGATCGCCATTCGCGCAGCTGCCGACAGGCCGTATTCAGAACCCAGGTTCCGACATCTTGCATCAGACCGGATTCTTCAAGGATCGGAATGAATTCGAGAGGCGTTATGTCGCCCAGTTCGGGATGGTGCCAGCGTAGCAAGGCTTCCGCCCCCGACACGCGCATATGAGCCGTGTCGATGAAAGGCTGGTATTCCAATGCGAGTTCACCCTTGCCGATGGCCTGGCGCAGGTCCTGCTCGAGCGCGAAGCGGCGACGAAGGTCGATGACCGGGTTTTTGGGCGCTGCGGCATCTGCCCCGCCTCGCGCGCCAGGCTTGGTCAGTGAGGCCAACGCCCGGCTAATCAGCTCTGAGGGCAATTCGGTGTGTTTGCCCGACGCGGCCGATCCAATCTCGAGCTCTGGCTCGATCACGAACGCGTCTCCGCGAATTTGTTGGGTAAGTGCATACCCCAAAGCCTGCAGTTCGGCTTTTGCGGTTTCCAGTTCGCCTGGCTGACCGAACCAGATCGCGAAGGAATGCCTGTCGACAAGTGCCAGGCGCCGGTTCTTTCCAAGCGCATCCTGGAGGCGCTGATAGAATGCTTCGAGAAAGCGGTCGGCCACGGCGACATCGAAAGCGGCCATGCGATCATAATTGGTAATTCGGATTATCCCGAGAAGCGTCGGTGGAAGTGTGGGCGTCAAATCCCTCGACAAGATGGACAACAGCGTTTCACGGCCGGGGAGCCCGGGCTCTCCTGGTTCCTTGCCATCGGCCGATTCCGGAGACAGCCTTGCGCTTGATGTCCCGGTAATATTGCCGTTCGACAGCCGTGATTGAGCCATTAGCAGGCATGTGCCCAAAACGGCGCAGACGATGGCGAGCGCGTAGCACGCCCGCAGGTGGACAGCCGTGGGTGCGAACGTGAATAAAAGCACGAGCGGACCAAATCCAAGCGCAAACGTAGCGCAGGACCACCATGCTTGCGACTGTTTGGCGCCGGCGGAAATCTGGCCGATCAAACTCTTCATAGTCACGCCATACTTGTTCAACAAAACTCTAAGTAGGCTGGACTAGAACCCTCAAATATAGATTAATTTTTTTAAAAAAGTACCGCGTAGTACTTTAACATCGCTACAATTCGACGGGCTTTGCCAGCTGGGCATTTTCTGCAGGACTGGGCGCTTGAGCGGGTAGGGCGACGCGGTTAGCGTTGCTTCATGCAGCAAAATCCGTTCCGCTACTTCAAGACATCACCCGAAATCATCCAATTGGCGGTGATGATGTACGTCCGCTTCCCGTTGTCGCTCGCCGCCGGACTTTCAAATCGCAACGCGACGCTGCCTTTCTCGAATGGCGTGAGCTTCTGGCTGGATAGAGCAGGGGACGCCGGGCGATGCTGGGAGACGGGTTCGCATTAGACTGACGGCACACCCAGCCTGTTTCCCGAGAATCAGCCAAGTCGAAATCGAGACCGCCGGGAATCGTCCTGAAGGTGGTGTCGGGAGACTGATCCGTTGGTCGGGTTGGGGCAGGTCGGCTAGCGTTATCGGATGCCCGGAATTCCATTCCGTTATTTCAGAACTCCGCCCGAGATCGTCCAGCACCCGGCCGAGCAAGGGGCGGTTTTAGGAGGACGGGGACGCTCCGATGTTTTCTGGCAGGTGCCATGGAGCCAGGGTGCCCGATGGCGGTGGCGCCTTGTGGCGGCTGTTGAAGATAAAGGGCGGATGGCATCGCCAGCCACAAAGACCAGGCAAGACTTCATGCAACGCCGCGCGCCTCCAATGGTGCTGTATTCTGGGTTGGCAAGGCAGTATTTGCTGGTCGGGGCGGAAATCGGGATTGCTGTAGACTGGAGGCAACAGCACGGCGAATTTTTGATTTCATGGTTGTCTTTGGCAGAATTGTCTGCGAGTAAACTTCTGATTAAGCAAGTCTTTGGGTGGGAAACAATGACGCTTTCGATTCGATGGGGTATTCGCATTTTGGCTGCGCTTGTCGCCGCCAGTGTAATGTCCGTTGCAGCATCCGCGCAGGACCTTGTTTACGAACCTGTGAGCCCGAGTTTCGGGGGCAACCCGTTCAACTCGAGTCACCTGCTGGCGACGGCCGAGGCCCAGAACAAATACCGGGATCCGCGCCAGGCGGCGAATGGCCTGGGAACGTCGCAGGCCGACCTGTTCGTCCGCCAGCTGCAAAGCCGGCTCCTGTCCGGGCTGTCGTCCCAGATCGCGGATTCGATCTTTGGTGAGAACCCGCAGGATAATGGAACGATCGTGTTTGGCAGCCAGACCGTCACGTTCACGCGGAACCTCGACAATATCACACTTACAATTTTTGACAGCGACACCGGCGAGACGACAACGATCGTTATTCCACAGCTGACTGTCGAGTAGATTATCGGAATTGGGGGGACAATTGATGCAAATCCGTTCGGCTGCAGCGATGGCAATAGCGGGCCTGCTCCTGGTTGGCGCATGTTCTTCCGGGCTCGAAACCTTGCCTCAACCGGAGGTGAACCGGTTCACGCAGACGCAACAGCAATTGCTGGAGCTGCCGACACCAAGCCAGAAAGTCGCGATCGCGGTCTATTCGTTCACGGACCTGACCGGCCAGTTCAAAGCCAGTAGTTCCACGCAGACGCTATCGCGCGCGGTGACGCAGGGGCCATCATCCATACTCGTTCAGGCGTTGCATGATGCGGGCGGAAACCAGTGGTTCGATGTTGTCGAACGCGAGAACCTCGAGCACCTGCTGAATGAGCGTCAGATCATCAGCCAGATGCGTGAGCGCTATCTCGGGGAAACCCAGATCAACCCCGATGCGCTGCCGCCGCTCGTCTTCGCGGGGATCCTGCTGGAAGGCGGTATTGTCAGCTATGACACGAATATTCGCACCGGCGGGGCAGGGGCAAGATTCCTCGGCATCGGGGCATCGACGGAGTACCGGGAAGATACGATCTCCGTTTATCTGCGTGCCGTCAGCACCAAGTCGGGGACAGTGCTGGCAAGCGTGACGACAAGCCAGAGAATGGCATCGATCGGGATTGCCGCCAACGCCTTCCGCTTTGTGAGTTTCAAGGAATTGCTCGAAGTCGATGCGGGCATAACGGTCAATCAGCCGACACAGCTTGCCGTGCAGCAAGCCATCGAAAAATGCGTCTATGCCCTGATCATGGAAGGTCAGATGAAGGGCCTATGGTCATTTGCGGACGCGACGGCCGGCCAGCAGGCCGTGTCCCAGTATCTCGCGGCGCGCGGCAATATCTATCCGTCCGATGCCGTCGATAATGATCCCGATATGGCAGAGGTTATTCCGGAGAAGGAACGCGAGCCTGCGCCTGTCATCAACCAGTTCAACAGTTCGCATTTGTTATCCGGCAGCGATTCATCGGTCGGTTAACAGGGGAAAGCAACAGATCAGGGAGCAAGTACAATTCCGAAATGAACCTGCTGAAAGAAGCTCCGGCTTCTGATGCGAAAAGAAGAGGCCCCCGGCTACATGAGTGGTGCTCGTACGCCGGGAGCCCCTTCCCCAGGACCGACTGAGACGTCGGCTGTTCGAGACTTAATGTATCGAATTTGCTGTCTCAATGCGCACTGCTCACCTGAACGACTGTGCGCATGTAATTCTTAACCGGTCCTGAAAATTCAACCTTGTGCCCCTCGTCTTCTGACGCACCGGCACATGGTTTTCACCGGTCAGTCGCGCGTGTGACTGGCGGGGTTCGTGGGACTGGCTTTTCAAGGCAAACGTGGTGCTTGCCTGGCCTGTTCCTTCGCCATTCTCACGAATGGCAACACAGGAGACTGAGACAATGAAGAAACTTCTTGTTTTGACCGTATCTTCGCTGGCCTTTGCGGGTGTAGCGGCGGCGCAACTGTCCCAGGAGGCTGATATTGATCAGCTTGGCACTGGGAATGATGCATCGGTCGACCAGACAGCGGGCAATGAAGGCCTCGCCGAAATTGACCAGGTTGGCGATGACAACCTGGCTGAAATCACACAGGCCGACAATTCCGGCACGACGAGTTTTTCGATTCCCGCGAACGACGCATCGATCTTGCAGAACGGAAACAATTCACGTGCGCGCATCGCCCAGACCAGCGACGATGCGGCCGGGGCAGCCAACACCGCTGACATCGTCCAGAATTCGTCCGACTTTGCGCAAGGTGCCAATGGCATACCGTCCGGCTACGCGCTGAACGCACGCATTGGTCAGACCGGCAGCGGTAACGCATCGACGATCGAACAGTTTGGGCGCCCTGATGGAAACGTGGATCCTGTATCCAGCTTCACGGCTAGCAACGACCAGACAGGGTTTGGCAACGACTCGCTGATTACCCAGTCCGATCCGCGCGAAGACCTGTCGCCGTATTCCGATGTTGATGTGGTCCAGACCGGAAACCTCAACTCGTCGATCGTCGATCAGGCTGGTCCCAACTCATTCGTGACGGTGACACAGACAGGCAATAGCAACACCTCGGAAGTCGAGCAGAGCACGCTGACGACGCAGACAGCCGTCGTGACCCAGACCGCCGATGACAGCGAAAGCTATGTCCAGCAGGTTGCTCTCGGGACGACCGCAACTGTGACACAGACCGGTGCGGATCATTTCTCTGATGTGTTCCAGCAGAACCTGAACCGCAATTCCAACGTGACGGTCGAGCAATCTGGCCTTTCACAGGTCAGCAATGTGGACCAGGCGAGTTCTGAGTCCAACGTGCTCGTCGTGCAGAGCGGCGCGGGCAATGACAGCTACGTGCAGCAGATCGGCGGCAATAACGACTCGTTCGACAATACCGCGATGGTCACCCAGACCGGTACTGACGGTTCGTCAACCGTCGTGCAGGGTGGTAATCTGCAGATGGCCTCGCTCGATCAGGGCGGCGTTGGAAACGCCAGCACAATTCGTCAGGGTGTGGATGAGCTCGGCAACCTGATCACACCGGATGCCGGCGCTAATGATGCGTCCGTCAGCCAGTCCAGTGATGACAATACCAGCCTGGTGCAACAGCTCGGAATCGAGAATACGGCCACCGTCGTCCAGGCGGTTACGAGCGGCAACATGGCGACCATCATGCAGGGCGGAATGGGCAATTCCGCGGCCATCAACCAATAGGAAACAACTGCGCGGGCGGACAGGCGCCCGCGCCTCTTATTCCATCCTGAAAGGGACAAACAATGAAACGAATTTTTATCGCATCCGTCTCCGCACTTGCCATCGCCGGCGCGGCGTACGCGAATGAGGGTACTATCAACCAGGACGGCACCGAGAATGAAGCCGTCATCACACAGGAAGATGGCGCTGAAGGTGTCGCAACGATCAATCAGGGAACGGCGCTTGGGCTGGCCAATGAGAGCGAAGCGTCAATCACCCAGTCTGAAGACGTTGATGGCGACCCGGGTTTCTCGACGCCGACCAATGAGGCGACGGTCAACCAGTCGGGTGAGACGATGTCAGCTAGCGTGAGCCAGAATAATTATGGTGGCCTCAGCGCGACAAACACAGCGTCCGTCGACCAGATGTCGAGCGGCGCCAATGCAACGACGAATGGCTTCTCGCAGGAGGCCTCAATCGTACAGGATGGTGAAGGCAATACGGCTCAGGCCAGCCAGGGCCGGACGAACCTTACGAGCAGCGGCCAGGAATTCTCCGTCCTTCAGGATGGTGACTTCAACACCTCCACGTCAGACCAGCGCGGTAATTTAGGCGTTGCCACGGTCCAGCAGTTCGGAATGTCGAACTCGTCCGATATCGCCCAGCCGGGCCTTGAGAACACTGCAAGCGTCCTGCAGAATGGTATCGGGAACGACTCCGAAATCACGCAGGGCGGTAACTTCACTGAGGCCTATGTCGACCAGATCGGCAACGGAAACTACAGTTCAGTGACGCAGGTCAGCACCGGCTTCTCAATCGCCAGCGTTTCGCAAACCGGCGATGACAATTCGAGCACGATCACGCAGTCGGGTCCGGCACCTCGTCCGACGGGCCAGGCGACGGTCGACCAGTCCGGTGATGGCAACACCAGTGTTATTGAGCAGGGTGGTACAAATAACGCGATCAATTTCGCGTTTGTTGACCAGTCGGGCAATGACAACTTCAGTGATATCTTGCAGACCGGCGACAACAACACAGCCAATGTCACGCAGGGCACCAATCTCAACCTTGCAGACATCACACAGACCGGGACAGACAGCGTGGCAACGATCATGCAGACTGTGACCGATGGAAATATGGCCACCATCACACAAGGCGGCGCAATGAACTCGGCGACCATCAACCAATAGGCCAGCCGAAAATTCGTACCGAAACCCGGCGGGGCAGGTCATGGTATCCTGCTTCGCCGGTTTCAACCAACACGGGAGGACTGCGATGAAGAGTGTATGTGTATTATCTGCGGCGCTGGTGAGTTTTTGCGCCGGTCCGCTGCTCGCATCAGCCCAACTGGCGTCGGATACAGCGCTGCTGAATGCTGACACGCTTGCGGCCATCCGCCATGCCGGCTCGAACAATAATACGATCGTCACGCAGGATGGCTCCGACCTGAAAGCGACAGTCGAGATCCAGGGGTCGAACAATGTCGGGCCAGGCGGCGCCCCGAACACGATCACGCAGACCGGCAGTGGCTCCTCGGCCAATGTTGGCATTGTCGGCGATTTCAATGAATTCTCGATCAGCCAGTCTGGTTCTGCCGGGCCAGCCCAGAATGAGGCGAGCATCAATATTATCGGCACCAACAACCGGGCCCAAATCAACCAGCTCAACAATTTGTCCAACCCGTACAGCAACTCGGCCTATATCCAGCAGGCCGGCAGCTTCAACCTGGCTGAAATCGCACAGACCATTACGGATACGAGCGGGGGTGGCGCGATCTATGGCACCAGCAACCAGGCTTCGATATTTCAGAACGGCGTCGAAAACACCGCACGTGTGGAACAGGACGGAACGGGTAACGAAGCCCTGATCGAACAAAGTGGTGACAACAATACGGGCAGGATCACGCAACTCGGCGCGGGCAGCCGCCTGTCGCTGGTCCAGAACGGATCTTACAATGATTATGTTATGGTGCAGACCGGATGCCTGGTCGCTTCGTGCCCTGGCGTCGAAGTGACCCAGACCGGCGGTGCGTCTTTCCCACCGCCCAGTTGATGGGTGAAGCCTGAAGGAGGCCTGAGGCAATGCGTTTAGTACAGGGTGTTACAGCGATAGTCCTGATCACCGCGCCATGGTCCGCGATTGCTCAGGACAGCGAAAATCTTTCGACCGTCATGCAACTGAACCATGACCTCGACTCTGCCGACTCTCTCATCGTTCCGGAGCAGCTGAATACATCACCGACACGCATCCTTAATGCGGCTCAGATGCATCAATTGCGTGAGGCTGCGCCCGCGGTCGATGTTGATCAGGCTGACGGTGGCAAGGATTTTTGCGCGCCGGGGATCAATCCGCGATACCAATTCTGCGATGAACTTGCCAAACGCCCGCTCAAAGCAGTGACCAATCGGCAGATGCGCCTCGCCGAAGAGGATCTCGCAGCAGGTTCACCCGCCAGCATTCAACGATTTTCACTCGACCCTACGTCCACGGCAGACCAGATCGGGAGAGGCACCGCTTCCAGTCAGGTTGCCCAATCCTTCGCAGATGAACTTCTGCGGGGCCGAAAGCAGAATGAGGAGAGCCTGCCAGCATCCGTTAGTGGACTGCCGCCTGGCGTGCTCACGGACTATGGCCATGGCGGCCCGATTGTGACGGAAGGAAATTGACAATGTGGGTGAAAGCAATCCTTGCAATGGCCAGTCTGAACGTGGCGACGACAGGAATGGCGCAAGCAGAAGCGCCCGATGCAAAGGCGTGGATTGACGCTGCAGAGGTCGACAACGAGCTTCAGTTGAAAGGCTTTGTCAGAGCTGAAGGGGAGGAAGAATTTTCCTACCGGCTGACGGTTGAGCGTCATGGAAGTTCGGGCGTGTCGAAAACCAGCCAGGGCGGAAAAGTGACATCGAAAGTTGGCGAACCCACGATCCTGTCAACGACGCGGTTCAATCGCGTACCGGGAAGTGTTCTGACAGCGACACTCGTCGTGACGGATGCTTCGGGTGAGGAGACGACGGACGTCTTTGTCGATCAGCCTGGCTGACGGCGCAGCTGAGGCCTGTCTGCAGAACCGGACGATTGAGCGGATAAAGGCGCGTGGGGTATTGTCAGCGGAACGGGCGGTTTTAGCCTGCAGGACCTTAACAACCGGGCGGAGAACAGCCATTTACCGTTCCGGCGAAGAGAGCGGGAAATGCTGAGGTTCAGGCGGATGTCGAGCCTACAGAAATTCGTCTCGACTCACGCTTCGTTTCATAACCACTTCAATCCCGCCAGCCACATCAATCGCCGCAAGATTTTCAAATCCCTACGCGACGCCGCTCTTCGTGAATGACGCGGTCTCTTGGCTGGATGGGGCCGGGCCTGCTCAGTGCTCCTGGAGACCAGTTCGCATTAGACTGACAGCACCCAACCACGCGGTATGGATACGATGACCGCGGCCCCTGGTGCGCTCCTTCCCGATGCAATTATGCCCGGTGTGGGCTCCAGCGTCGAAATGCAAAAAAAATTTTGCTTCAACGAAACAGGAATTCCCCTTGATCGCCCATACTCAAGTCCGTAACCATGAGTTTAGAAGAGGGGACAATACATCATGAAAAAGTGGCTCAAGGCAGTCGTTGTGACTGTAACGATGAACTGCATCGCGGGAGCAGCAGGGTATTCGCAGGTCGCAATTACTGGCACGCCGACAAAATCTTCCGTCGAAACGGTTGCCGAACCCTCGGGCAATCAGGCTCGGCATGAACGTTCGGGTGGTAATACTGATACGATGCTTGCCGATACGGCCCAGCGATACGCTGAAGCTGTCGGGGTCGTAGTGGCTGCTATTCCGGGTTATGGGCCTTTGCCAATCGGGACTGCCTGGGCTTTTGAGGACAGGTTGTTTGCCACGAATGCGCATGTCGTTGGTGGCATGCGCGATGTGATGGAAACAATACCGCAGGCGACATTTTATGTGGCGATCAATCGCCGTCCGGACCTTCGCCTGAAAGTCACGGGAATCTCCACGCATCCTGAATACGGAAAGCAGGAGGTCCGGTTTGATGGTCGTGCGGCGCATTCGGGTTTTGATCTTGCCGTATTGCGTACCCAGCAGGCTGCTCCCGTTTTCTTCCAGCTCGCCGATGAGCAGCGTCTTCACAATTTGCGCTCCGGAGATGCTGTCGGATATCTGGGCTTCCCTATGGAATCCCTTAGCGGTGACAATGTCGATGCAACAATGCCGATTGCCACGATGCAAACTGGCATCGTAAGCGCCGTCAGCGACTATTTCATGGCAGACAGCGGCTACGCCAATAACCGCCTGATCCGTCACAATCTTCCATCGGCGGGTGGTGCGTCCGGGAGTCCGATCTTTACGCCGGATGGGGTTGTGGTCGCGATCCTCTGGGGCGGCAACATGAACATGGATGTCAGTGCCAATTTGAGTTCAGGTGAGGTTGAGGTCAAACGCCAGCCGAGCGCTGCCATGGTAAACTTCGCAGAACGGATCGACGGATTGTCTGGTGTTCCCCGACCATAGGACTTTCAAAGAAGCTTTCACGCTCCTCTAACCTGCCGGGACGTCTTGATCATGTCTTCCATTTCCCTCCAATCATCGCCGAAAGTCAGGCAAGGCGGGGCCACCGCGGTGTTGTTTGCGTGCAGCTGCTTTTTTGCCGCACTCCTCGCCCCGACCGCGGATGCTCAAAGCTATGATCCTGATGACACGATCATTGTTTTTGGCGGATTCGGCTATCTCGATGATGCCCAGCAACCAAGACTTCATGAACTCGTCAGGCGAAAGGCGGATGGGCATTCCATGTATCCGCAGCTCGGTTCCGAGCTTGAGTTTGGCGTGGCGAGAGATGCTCTGGAGATCCTGGCAGAGACCGACCTGTCAAAATGGACCGCTTATCCGGTCATCTTCTCGCCGGAAGACCTGGCTGCCGCATACCAAGCCAGAACCGGCGAAACGAGCTACGATACCGCGAAGATGTTCTCGGCATTCGAGCGGTCCTACCTTTTGGTGCTGTCAGGCGGTTTCGAGCATCAGAGTATCGTTCCGGCCGGTGAGACATTCTCAGGCTATGCCACCGTCGGCGTTTCAGCGACGCTCGTAGATTTGAACGGGTCAAACGATATCGTTCTTTCGGCAACGCACTTCGGCATTCGCGGAAAGCGCACCAACCTGATCGATACGCTGGATACATTCAACGGCGAAGAAGAATGGATTGCCCGATTTGCCGTATCCTACCGGGATGCCGCTGGCGGAGCCCTTCGTATGCTGGGACAGCTCGCCCAGAAATCCAATCCGTCGAAAGTGGTCAATGAGTGGGATACGTACATGATTACCGGGGCATTCCTTGCGCCGCATGAAGAGACCGCTGCGGCTGCCGACCTCTTTGGCTGGCGCTCCAGTGGCGACTTCGGAAGTTTTTGTCAGCCAGTAAATCATTGTGAAAGCGGAGCAGAGTCGTGCCGTGCGATGATCGGCTATCTGACGACCGCAACCGGTCAGGCGCTTGCGGAAGCCGGGTTGAAAGTCATGCCACCAATACAATGGAGCGAACGCGCGCGGGATTCTAACAGCATTGTCAGCTACAAGCTCAGCCTGCCGAGTTCGGGCTTGCCCAACCTCGTGAAATCAGCTGGCTTCGTCTACGATCCAGACCGTGCAGCATACAAGGTCGTGCCGGTGCTGCTTGGCACGACCCTCAGATCCGCCCTCTCTGAAGACGGCACCTATGTCGAGGATTCCTACGGTGCAACCGTCATCCTGAAGGCTGGACGAACGGCGACTTCCGATTGCTCCAGCGTGATTCAGGAGTCCACGATAGGGAGTATTGCCAGCGCCAAAATCGTTGACGAAAAAGTGCGGGCACCGGGCAGCGAGGAGACTGCGCCCTCCGGTCAGCAGTTGATGACTTTGCTGGCGATGAAAGCGGCTGTCCTGAAGTTCAGCGAGAGTTTGCGATGATGCTGTCGGTTACGAAAATGATCTCCCTTGTGGCGTGTGCACTGGTCCTGCTCCAGTCAGCATTTGCACAGCAGGTATCGCTCGGGCGCGTGGATTCGACGTCGACGGGAAACACCGTGCGGGACTGCCGGCAGAATGCCGAAACGCAAGCGATCGATATAGCCTGGTCGATCGCCATGAAGTCCCAGGGTGTCGACACGCAGTTCATGTCCTGCATGAGAGCAGTAGAGCAATCACAAAAAGTCGACCTCGTCAGGATCGATCACGCAGGCACCGAGGTTCTCGGATCAAAGAGCTGCACATCATCTTTCAGGGCGCAGATCAGCAACCGACCGTTGTTCATCCAGACTGCGCGCGATTGCACCTTCGTGGAGCGTGTTATTCCTGTTGGAGTTCTGTTTCGCGCCGACCTTAATGATACACCAAGTGAGACACTGCTTGCAGAACTCAATTCACAGTTCGTCAGAAAACTCGAAGCGTCGAATGTGCGGGTCATCCCACTTACAGGTCTACAGAGCCAGTTTCAGAAACTTCAGACCTTTCAGGAGTGCGCCATCACAGGCGGTTCCACGCAGGAGGACTGGCGGGACCGATGTCTGCGCGAGCATCAGAACTACCGTGAAGCGCGCGAAGCGATCATCAATATGATGCGCGATGAATTTCGCGACTATCCGGGAGACTTCGAAAGCTGGGAACGCTGCGGCGGCCTGATTGTCCTAGGCCAGTACAGTGCTGTGTCTGGAGACTATGATGTCCGCGGACAGCTGACGATCGACTATCAGAGCGCGGCAGATTGGCAGGCTCCTGTACCTGGTCCAGATACCGCGTCAGCGAAACGTCCGCTCAATTTCGGTGATGTCGAAACGACCGCCACCAGCCTGCTTCTGGGACTGACGGAAAACAAGGCGGAACGAGCGATACCGAAAATCTCCAAATTCATCAATTCAAATGGGTGTGCCTAGTCCGGCACGGTTTATACAAGAAGGAGTAGTGGGATGAAGGCAAGAACGGGGCAGGGCATCGCGATCGCAATTGCGGTGCTTTCGACGGGAGGGCTGGCAGGCTGCGAAAGCATACCGAGTACATCGTCACTCATGCAGACCGGCGGGGGCAACAGGTGTGTTGTCGAAGGCAACCACTGGAATTTCCTGAATGCCGCCCAGGCAGTCATGCCGGGCGTCAAGTCTCAGATGGATTCGGCCTTCGAGCAGCTTTCGCCGTTGAGCCCGATCTGTCGTGCATCGACGCACGAACAGCGTCTAGTGCTCACCACCATGATGCTCGATCGGGCAGCGCTTTCGGCTGCACGCGGTGTTGACAGCGCCCAGGAGGCTTTGGGGATCAAGCGAACACTCCAGCAGAGCATCATTTATATGGAGCGCCAGCTTGGAGGGCTGGGAACCGGCGGTTCGGACCTGACGCAGACCGTGATCACCGAGGCTGCCGAAGGGGCCAAGGGGATCGAAGAGCAGCTTCAATCGCTCGTCCAGAGCGGTGCGTTAAATGATGAAGCCCTTGCAAAGCTTAACCAGGCTCGGCTGGAACTCGACAATGTGACATACTTCTCCGGGAGTGCGATAGCTGGCGCCTATCTGTTCACAAAGTATGTGAAGGATGCGAACGCAACTCCTGTCCAGAAAGCGTCCGGGCTCATCAATGCGGGCCTTGTACAGGAAGATTTCGTCTCGGACATTGCCGAAGCACCTTCGGACATCGGGTCGGCATTCAAGAGCACGCTCATTCTTGCTTCGACGCTATCAGAAGTCACAAAGGAAGTTGAGACGCCGGAAGCCGGCCAAACCTCGGCAGGGGCCCAGGCGGAAGCCGATCTCGAGAGGATCGAGCAAGAGCTCGCCAGCTTCAGCCTGACGCAGACACGTACTTAGTTCGAGTGGCCGGGACAGGAAACGGCCTGACCCGGCCATTGACTTCAGCGGCGAGAGCCGAAGCAAACTCAATGGAGATCAAAATGAGGAAATCAATAATGGCGGGGCTTGGCTTCCTCGCAGCCCTTTCGGTGCCAGTAGCAGCGCAAGCCCAATCCAACTTCAATGGCGTGCGGGTTCTCGTTGCTGCTGACGATGCAGACCCCAACAGCATTGTGCGCTCGTCTGATATCTATCATCGCCTGCAAATCCCGCTGAACGATGAAATGAACCGGTTTGGTTACACTACCCTGTTCCAGGATGCCGTCGCGGCTGAACTGGACTGGCCGATCAAGGACCGGGCAGACAAGCGGCAGTCTATCCAGATGATGAAGGATGCCTGTACCTCGCGCAAGGCGACCCTTTGCCCGCGGGTGCTTATCCTGGTCAAGACGCGGGCAAGCGCAACCAAGCGCTCCCATGGCGGGACCGTAGCGGAAGTACGCATGACCGGTGAATTGATTGATGCAAACACCAACGCCTATCTCGGCGGGTGGGAAGCGCCGACACTGGATTTTCCTGCCCCGGCAGAATGCGGTAATATCTGCATCGAGAACGTCGTCGGTGACAATGCGCGCAAGGTTGCGTTGAACCTTGCTGATACGCTGCGAAAGAAACTCGACAGCGAAGCCATCCGCCCTGCGAGCGTCAGATCTACCGGTGCTGTAACCGGCTCGGATGCTGGCACAGCTGATGGGCTGGTGAACAATTATGTCATCGAGTTCGAACGTTTCCAGATGGATGAAATCCTGCCGATGCAGTCCATCATCGAGAACGAGTTTCCCAAGACGCTCCAGGTTTCAAACCTGGCTGGCAGTTCGGGGTTTTATTCCCTCAATGCCTCGTCGCGCGCCCCGGCGAACAAGATCATCGAATGGCTTCACCAGATGATGGACAGCCGCGGATATGATCGCGACGTCATCAAGATCAATGCATCCGGGGACGGTACCTTCAAGATCGAACGGATCGTTGACGACGGTTATCGTCCTGCCCGGCCGAGCCCGATCTACGAATAACCAGCATAGTTGCAGCGGCCGGATTCTCCCTATTCGGCCGCGCTTCATTTTGTCCACCAAAAGTACCCCGGCACGATAACGGCTCCGGACAAATCCGGGGTTGTGGGGACTTGGTTCCAAGCCAGGCTGAAGCTCACGCAGGCCATCATACAAGAAGATCACGTCATGAAACTCATATATGCAACTGTACTCGCGCTGGGAATGATCCTCGGAAGTGCTGCCTGTACAACCGCACCTGTTACTCAGTCAGCAGAGCGAGGATCACTGCAAACCATTAATTTTGAGAGCTTGGACTCTTCCGAGACGATGCTGTTCATGCAGACAGCAGAACGCGAGTTCGGATGGCAGAACCAAGGGGTTTCAGGCGGCTCGGGCTTCATGAGCCTGGAGGTCTACAGGCCCCAGAACGACGCTGACACCTTCAGGCAGATCACCGAGATCATGATCCTGAACGGCTACAATCCCGACTTTATCCAGATCCATTCAAGTGGCGGGAGCACTTATACAGTGGCGCGGATCGTTGAAGACGGTTTCCGGCCTGGCCGCTAGAGAAAAGGAAATATGCACATGGCATTCAATCCCATCCGGGCGGGTCTTGTGCCGGCTGTTGCTTTGGCGACCGTATCGGCATGCGCAACTACAACACCTGCGTCACCACCAGGCTTTAAGGAAGTTGCTGAGCAATCCTCCTACCAGTCTTTTCTCGCAATGCGGGATTTTCAGGTCAGAAGTGCCCCGAGCATGGAGGCCGACTATATAGGCCATGTGCCGATCGGCAGCCGGTTTGACGCTGCTGCAGACCTCGATCCGGATCTGGACTGGCGCTACATCCGGTTTGCCGATGGGCTTCACGGCTACGTTTTTGGCAAACCGTTCGAAATTGCGAAGAACCGTTGAGCGAGGGATACAGAAATAGCCCCGACGCAACCATTAGCCAGAACAGGATTTATTGAAGGAAACCTGAAATGGCATTAATTCAAACACGCTTGGCAAGAATGAGCGCAATTCTCCTTGCTGCAACTGTGACATTGCACCCGCTTACTTCTGAAGCCAATGCCGACATGGCCGTGACTGCCATGCAGGGCATCACCAGTATTCAGGAGATCATTATCGAAGAAGCGGACCTGAACCCGACAGTTCCTGTCTATCTTGCGCTGGCTGTCGCCAGGGTGGAATCCAATTTCGACGCGACTGCAGAATCTTCGGCCGGCGCTCGCGGCGTCATGCAGATCATGCCTCTGACGGCAAGAAGCGAATTTGCTGCTGATCCTGATATGTTGTGGGATGCTCGAACAAACATTCGCATGGGCGTGGAATTTCTGGAGCGGCTATACTTTCTTTACGACCGTAACTGGTCAGCAGCGCTTTCCCATTACAATGGGGGCACTCTGTCGAGGTCAGCGGCAGGTGAACCAGTTATTCATTCATACACGCAGGGCTATATCGGAGACGTCGAGAGATATTGGTCAGCCTATGCGGCTGACCGGGTTACGCAGGACCTGATCAGGGATACGAGGCGGACTGCACAGACATTCGCATTAGTCGAGGACGACGAGCTGCTTGGCGGCCTTGGCGCACCCCGGCAACTGGTCCTGGCTCAGGCCTCTACAGTGTCTCAGGAGGCGCAGAAGCCGTCAGCCTTCACACCACACGGACACAATGCCACCAATGCTCCAGAAGCAGCGCAGGACTGCGCTCCGAAAGCACCGCCGGCAACAGCGTCCCGGCAGCTTCTGGCTGAGCGTTCCTTTTCGGATATTCGCCGTTCGCCGTATACGATGAGGCCTGATATTCCGGAGAATGGAAGGTTCAGCGACCCGGGCATCATTGAGGAAATGGCAAAAGCACGTTTAGAGTTCAGACGTTCGTTGGAAGTTGCGTCCCGGCGCTAAGTGGGGCCAGTCCTGAGGAGGAGGTGACGTGGATCGTACGCGGCTCATATCGGCCAGGTTGCAGCGTTACCTCGCGGCTGGAAATGACTATGTCGAGAGGGCAGGGCACCGACCGGAGTCCTGGGCTGGTGCAAAGGCCCAGGCCTTGCGCAGACAAGTCATGCAGCGTCTGGGTTCGAGCGAAGCCTATCGCTTCGTGCACCAGTTTGCTGGCTTTTTTACCCTGCTGCGACTCGCGGACGTCGACCCCCTGGAATTCGTATTTTCCCCTCCGCTCACGACCAGGGAAGCGCGGACCTTATTGAAACGCTCCGCAACGCCTGGATGGTGTGAGGACGCTGACGTCTTTGCTTCACCGGCAGACACCACCTACAAGATCAAGATGGCTGTCATCCCCCGATTGTCCTGCCTGTTTTATCTCTTGTTCGAAACGGAGGGAGACCTTCTTCTCGATTTTGCCGAGAAACCTTGTGCCGGTTTCAAAGATTTTTCTGCAGACTTCACGCGCGCCATGAGTAGCGCAATGACCCACAAGAAGGAGGAGGGGGATACATCCAATCACGCATACCGCTCGATGCTGGACCTGACCAACACACTCGAAAGCGTGGTCGGAGCGGATTTTTCAGTGTTTCACCTGTGTGATGATGATGTCCTCAACACCTGGCGGCAAATGGCCGTCAGAGGTACTGGCCGAACGCGCCTGACGGAGTTCCTACGTTTGCTCTCGGCGCTCACTGCAGAGATTCGTTCTGCTCACAACGAATATCACCCGGGCGCAAGCATTGCTCTTGATGACGCGAAAAGTCTTTGGCAGCCCTCACTTGAGGATGGACAGGTGGCTTACGGGGATGACAGTCATGAGGTGTCTCTAGCGCATCCCTTCATCGTCGAGCTTCTGACCGAGGAGGAAAAGGCATTACTTCAATTCCTGCTCGTGCGGACGCGGGATCTGGCCGGACTCCACCTTTCACGAGCCCGCGCCGTAGCGTTTTCTCCTCTGGAGAACAGGATGATAGAAGCCAAGCGCCAGAAGCGGGACGCGAGCACTATTCTGGAAGATCCGTCCGAGAGCGATGGATACGAGCTGTTGTTAGGGGACCTGGAAAAGATTTCACAACGGTTAGACGCCCTTTCTTCAGCAGCCGTCAAGGTGTTGTGGGACAATGAGAGGCGTCTCGAGGCGATGCAGTGTGCGGTCGCTGCCGGTCTCGTGGATATGGGCTATGTATCAGGTCTTCTGGAACGCAGTGTGGGGGATGTCACGGGAGATGAAACGGATGAAATCCGTATAGATCGAATGCTCTCCTGCTCGGATCGTGATCCCGCGTTTGGACACGTGTTGCGGGATGCCGGTGGTTCATGGAAAAAGCTGAAGCGTCGTCTCTTTTTTGCATCCATTCCCGATCGCCTAAACGGGTTGGAAGCGTTGGCGGAGAGCGCGGAACTTTCCATCACCCTGTGCCGACAACTTGTGAGGTTGCAGGAGCAGTTGCGAATAGCAGTTGAACCGCACCTGAGCGAAGACGGCTTTCGTTCAGAAGCGACCATTGTCAGGAAGGCGCTCTGGTCAATCCATATCGAGCGCGCCAATGAGGAAACTGTCCAATGAGATGGAATGAGATTTCTAGCGAGGATCAGCAGCTGATACTGCAAAATGCAGCCGCCAGGGTGTCAATTGACGACACAACCGACACTGGCAGTAACGTCGTCAGCTATCGGGTCAGCAATGCTGATATAGTCCGTTATGCGCGGGGCGAACGGAACTCTGTGTCCAGCGCCCAGCTTAAAATGGCATTTCGGTCCAATCCACAACTCAGGCTACGGTTTGACCGGCTGATAAGCAAATATGCGAAATTCAGCGTTCCATTGGCCGCCGCAGCAGCTGCAGGTGAGACGGCCAGGCGCCGTGACCCGCAGACCGGACTGGAAATCGAGTGGGTCGCATCGACCGCAGACCCCAATTCGATTTTTGTCCGCGTTGCCATCCCGGCTTCAGCAAGGCCTGCCTCGCGCCTTATTTTGCGTAAGGACGACGATATCAAAGTGATTCATCTGGACGATGAAGGGGATGATGAGCTGCTGGAAGTGCTCATAGACAGAAAATCCTTGGAATACAGATTACTATCCGACCTGGATTCCTTGTTGTGGGTGAGTTGAGCGCAACGGTTCAGATCGGTATTCTAACAACAACGAGTGTTGTTCTCGTCCAGCGAATCGAGCCCGAGACTGCCTCTTCGAAGTCTGTAATGTGTATAAACCGGACATCGGTCGAAACAGGTGTTAGCCGTGCCTACAATTCGTTCGTGAAGCCGGGCACGGGCATCGTAGCCCGTCTGACGGGAGCCCGTTCTTTCCGGGCGGACGTCAGCGATGATGTGACAGACGGTACGAGCTGGCAGCTGGGGATGTTCCTGGCTCACGCCTTGCGCAAGGAAGATCGTCTTGGGATGGGACAGGGCCATAATGAAAGAGGCGAGATCTGGCTCACCACTGGTGGCGTCAATGCAGATCATCTGGTCACCTGCGTTAAAGGCCTCCTGAAAAAAATGGACATCGTTTCCACGTGGCTTGCCATGAATGCCGACCGTTACGCAAGAATTCGTATTTTGATTCCAGAATCCAATATGGATGCTTCCACAGAGGAGCGCTTGTGCGCACTGGCTCGTGCTTTTCCGGCTGTTTCCTTTCTGGGGCTCGGCAAAGCTGATGACGCGCTTCAGCAAGCAAGGATGGGCCGAAAGGGCAGGGCGTTGCCTTTCGGGAGCACTGCCTTGTTTGGTGGGGCCGTTGCATGTGTGATTACCGCCCTCGCTCTCGCCTTCGTGCTCACACGGCCAAGTCCTCCGGGGGCCGAAAGAAAGAACTTTTCAGAGGTGCAGATCACTGTGGCCACCTCATGGGCCGAGGAGAACTGCTATGGGCAGGCAGTCTCGTCTGAGGCTCATCAAATTGAGTCAGGTGACGCACTCATCCTTCCCGCTAACAGAAAATGGTGCGGATTTGACGTCGCTGCTTTCGACAGTGAAGGCGAGCGTATGGAGGTTTTTCTCGTTGGACGGGATGGTGTCGCGGTCTCTCCCGAACATCTCGGCAGCAGGGGAAGCCTTTTGCCTGTTCTGGGGAGCCAGACAAAGCGCATTGAACTTTCATTCGCTGAGGCCGGGACTGAAGTAAATCTGGCCTCGGGCAGGCTTTCGCACGTGGATTTGGTCTTTGGACAGGATTGATTGGTCAGGGGGCTATCGTCAGATGAAGGATTGTTGACCTGCGAGCAGGGCAATCAGGCCATGGCCAAGGTGGCCCAGTCTTGAGTAGGCACCGTCGTCGACGCACAGACTTACGGAGAGTGTCAGGCCTCCGGTCAGAATTGCACTGAGAGCCAGCTGAGACGCCAGGTTTCCGTGCTCTTTCAGATATTTCATTCTCGTCTCCTGCTTCAACAACGCCCGTAACAGACCCGCCTGATACTGTGAGTAATGAGAGAGTCAGGGGAGATTCTGTACGCTTGCTGGCAAGTAGTGGTGCGACCAGCTGGTTGAGTGGGTACTGTCAGGGGAAAGCGGGATTGAGCGGGGCGACCGGGACAAGTCAATACATCCTAGACATCATGCGCTTTGTGGTCTGATGTATGTCAGATTTCTGTTTCTCTTCACGACCGTGGTATCGACGTCTGCCACAAAAGCGCGCGTCACTAGTGGACCCGATTGGGCCAATTTTTGCTTCGGAAATCAGGCACCAATGATCTCGATCCCGGCGCCGGGTGACCTGATGGCGTTGGCATGTGAATGAGGTTTTCGTGAAGGTGAATGGCGAGCAGCACTACTTGTGGCGTGCAGTTGATCACGAAGGTGCGATCCTGGAATCCTGAATTACCAAACGCCGGTATTGCATTCGGCAGACTTCAGGTCTCACCGCTAGCGTACCTTTTGGAGCGTGTTGTTAGCCTCACGATACTTTTCCCGCATGCTCGGCTTTGACAATTTCCCGGTCGCGGTGCGGGGCATCGGATCGCTTTCGAGGGCGACATAGCGGGGCACCTTGTAGTCGGCCAGCTGGATGTTGCAGTGACGGATCAGGTCAGGGATATCTATGTCCTGCTTGCTGTAGACGATGGCGAGCGGGGTCTCGCCGAACTTTTGGTCTTTCGCGGCAATGACCATGCATTCTTCGATGCCGTGCCCATAGGCCATCACGGCCCGTTCGACTTCTGCCGCGGATATGTTCAGACCGCCAGAAATGATGATGTCTTTCATACGGTCGACAAATGTCAGCAGGCCGTCCTCATCGAGCATCCCGAGATCGCCGGAATAGAGCCAGCCATCCTTTATGGTTTTTGCCGTTTCTTCGGGATTGTTCCAGTACTCTACCATGACGCCCGGACCGCGCATGATGATCTGCCCCACTGTGCCGTGAGGCACGCGCCTGTCGTTTTCATCGACTATGGCCAGATCGTAGAAGGGACCGCCCATGCCGCATTTTTGCGGCTGTGTGCGCGCCATGTGTTCCGGCATGATGGTGGAATTGCCGCCGCATTCAGTCTGGCCGTAGATCTGGCGGACGACGATGCCTTTCCGCATGTAGGTGTCCTGTAGCGCCTGCGTAACAGGCGCGCCGCCACATGAGGCCATTGTGATGCTGGACAGGTCCGCATCCTCGAACTCTGGCAATCTGGCAATCAGTTCGAAGAAAATGGGCGCCGCTCCGAAACCATTGATCCGCTTATCGACCAGGGTCTTCAGGAATGTCTTCGGCTCGAACGCAGCGAGGAAGAAAACCGTGCAGCCGAGAACGGTGTGGTGGGTCAGCTGGACAAACCCGGCCGATGTGCTGAGAGGCGCGGGGACAATGATGCGAGACCCCTTGCCGAGGGCCTGTTCTTCAATTGTGTGTGCCGCGACATAGCCGGTCATTGTGCGGTGCGAAAACACGACACCTTTCGGTTTGGCTGTCGATCCGCTCGTGGAAATGATGACGACCTTGTCGTCCGGGCGCGGGTGGTCGTTCAGCACCGCGCGTGGGCCGTCTCTCAATTCGAGCACTGAAGCGAGAGGGAGGCTGTCGACACTTATCGCCGAAAACTTGTCGATGCGCTCAGCGTCCGCAAAGACGAGCCGGGGGCCTATATCGCCGACAATTTCGTCGAGCTCATGAGGCGTGTACCGCATGTTCAGGGGGACAACGATGCCCCTGGCCCGCATGATGCCGAGGATAAGGACGCAATAGGCAAGTGAGTTACCGGCACAAATGCCAACCCTGTCTCCGGGCTGAACGCCTCGTCCGACCAGCATCGCTGCGATACGCTCGGACCAGTCGTGATACTCGCGATAACTCGTCTGGTCATCGCCAAAATCCAGAGCAATGGCGTCTGGCATGACGCGCGCCCACCAGTGAATGGCATCATTGATTGTCTGCATTCTGGCCTCCCGCTGCCATCTCCCCACCTATCTCTGCAGATGGGCGGACGGTGAATTATCTATTTTGGGTAGGTTAACAAAAAAGTAGGCTCAAGCAATCTGGGAAAAGGTCGCGATTGCCTGAGCCAGTTACGGAGGAGCCGTTACAGGCGACTTTCCAGGAGGTCGTAGAAAGTCAGAATTGTTTCTTCGAGACCGCTATAGACGACGGTCTCCAGGGCGCCGGTCTCCAGTCCCGCTTGCGACATCTCGGCCGCCCAGAAATCTTCTCCGCCAAACACGTCCAGGATCAGCTCGTAGGATTTGCTGTATAGTGCCTCGGCCTTTTCAGAATCAGGCGCTTGTGGCGTCAGCATGAAATAATCGACCATGGTGCGATCGGGGCCACGGGGCATCAGCAGCATAACGCTGATATAATAGGGGCTCGTCACAACCACGCAGTTTGGAAAAACCTGGTAAGCGTGGGTGACCGTTTTGTGGATGTTCTCACCTTCAACATCCAGTGCCGCTGGCGTGAAATTCACCTTACCGGAAATCTGGCGGATATTGGGGCCGAAGACATCCGTCACATTTGGAACGTCTGCGAACAGCTGACCGATTGAATTCCGGTGCAGGCGCTGGACGTGATACCCTTCCAGGAATGGCTCAAGCACGACTTTCCAGTTTGCCTTGAGGTCAAACGTCTTGCGTCCGTAGACATGCGCATTCGGAATACCCATCGAGCTGAAATCATCATCGATCTGTGAATGCAATGTGCTCCAGTCTTCGTCGGCATCCCGGTCCAGTATCGCCCAGACAATGCCGGCATGCTCCCGGCATGGCAGTCTGGACAGGTTACGAGTGTGCATCTCGAAATTCTTGAACGTCTCGGCGCGCGCCGCGGCGACCAGTCGGCCATCCAGCGCATATGTCCACGCATGATAGGGGCAGGTAATCCGGTTCTGCTTATGCACGTCGCATCCGTCGAGCAGCTTCGATCCCTTATGCTGACAGGCATTCAGGAAAACGTGCAGGTCTCCATCCTTTGTGCGTGTCACCAGGAGCGGAACGCCATACCCATTGTGAGCCATCGCGCTGCCAGGTTCGAGCAGTGCCGATAGCGTGATCGGGACGGGCAGTTTCCTGAAGATTTTCTGCTGTTCTTCCTGAAAACGCTCCTCGCCAGTGAAGATCGAGACCGGACGGTGCGCTTCCAGTTCAGGTATGCGGGCTTCGTCATGTCGCGGGATCTTGCGAATGGCTTCGATCTGGCTGTCGCTCAGCGTGTCCAGTGTCGGCTTGATCGGGTTGCGAGCCGGAATGGGCTTGATCTGGTTCATGCGGTGCCTTTGAGACGGATCAGTAAAAACTATGAATGATAGATTTTTAGACGTGATGGGCCGTGCCGTCAACATCGCAAATAGCGACGGCCTAAAGCCCGAGTTGGGCCTTTGCGAGAATGTTTCGCTGGATCTCGTTTGAGCCGGCATAGATCGATCCGGCGCGGTCATTGAGGTATT
>CAZKXJ010000007.1:0-241715 GCA_964556825.1 uncultured Hyphomonas sp.
GACATGAAAAAACGCGGCTTCAACTACACATCCGTCGGACGCCCCTGATGCATCTGCCGGGTCGAGCCTGGCCTATTCAGCGGTTTCCGGATTCACTGAAACCAGGTTGACCAGATAGATGAGGTCGGCGGCGGGCGGCACAGCGTCGCCCAACCCCTGATCGCCATATGCAATGGCGGCAGGCACCCGGCCGATCCAGACATCTCCCGGTTTCATCAGGCTGACGAGTTGGGCAAAGCCGGGGATAAGGTCTCCAGCACGGACAAGCAGCGGAGCGTCGCGCATCCATGTAGAACTGACGGTGGCACCATTTTCGGCAAGCCGCGCTTCATAGTCGATGGCGACGATATCGTCCGCATAGGCTTTACGTCCGCCAGCACCACCCGTTTCGAGAACGATATAGGACAGGCCGGACTTCAATGTCTGTACGCCGTCGCGGCTCTGGTCCCAGGGCAGGAAATCGTCCCACAGACTCTCATCAACGCCTGCCGCCTGCGTGTCTGGTTCAGTCTGAAGCCCCGCCATGTCATCAGGCGCCACTGACCCGTCGAGCCTGATCTTGAAGACGAGGTCGGAATCTGGAGGGACGGCATCACCGCGCGCCTCACTGCCATAGGCGAGGTCTGCAGGAATGTAGACGAGCCATTCATCGCCAGCCGTCATTTGTTTCAGCGTGCGCGTCCAGCCCTCAAGGACGTCATCAATATCGAAGATGGCCGGTTCACCGCGCTTATAGGAGCTGTCGATCCTTGTGCCGTCGGCAGCGAGGTAGCCTTCATAGGCAACGATCACGGTCGAGCCGGAAACGGGCGCCGGCTTGCCCTGCGGTCCGGCTGTGATCTGAAGCCACATTCGCCCGTCCGCCTCGATGACGACATCGGCGCAGCCTGCCGGGAAGGGCGGGGTATAGATCCCGGAACCGGGGCTGAATTCAGGACAGGCAGGGGCAGCGTTCTGGCCCTGCATCATCGGGAGCTCCCTCACGGTCTGACAACCGCCAAGCAGCGCCATAGATGCCATGCCCGCGACGGCCAGAGCTTGAAGTTGCTTCATGCCTGCCATGATCTTCCCCCCGATCCTGATCCAACTCTGTCTATGCGTTTATTCCGTCGGCACCACGTCGATCAACTCAACTTCGAAATTGAGGACGGCGTTAGGTGGGATGGCGCCCGGATAGCCCTTCTCGCCATAGGCAAGTTCGGACGGGACATGGACCAGCCAGCGGTCACCTGGCTTCATCAGGGACAGGGCTTCCTGCCAGCCTGGAATGACGCCATTGGCCGGGAACATGATGGGCGCCCCGCGCTTGTAGGCGCTGTCAAACACTTCGCCATCGTCTGCGAAACGGCCTTCATAAAGCACGACGACTTCATCTGTCGGTGCCGGGCTTACGCCATCTTCCGGCCCGCTCGCCAGCACGACATATTCGAGGCCGCTATCGGTGGATTGCACATCCTCATTCGAGGAGTCCCATGGCGTGTACTTGTTCCAGGCCGCATCGTCTGCTGGCTTTGGCGTGAACACTTTCTGCAACTGGACATGGAAGATGAGATCGTCGCCCGGCTTGATCTTGCCGCCGGGGCGGGGGCTCTGGCCGTAACCGAGCTTCGATGGAATGTAGAAGACATATTCGTCGCCTTCCGACATGAGCTGCAGGCCCTGGGTCCAGCCAGCAATGACCTGGCCCACGCCGAACATGGCTGGACGGTCGGAGTCGAAATTGCCGTCGAACACTGTGCCGTCGGTCAGGCGGCCTTCATAGAAGACCTGCACGGTCGAATCGATTTTCGGCGTTACGCCGTCTTCAGGGCCTTCCTTGATGACAACATATTGCAGGCCGGAATCGGTTGTCTCAATGCCGGGCCGGTCCGGGTCCCATGGAAAGAACTCATCGAAAGAAGCGGACTTTTGCGAGCCGCATGCGGCAAGGCTCACTGACAGCAAGGCGGCGGTAAGAATTCTGAACACGGCTAGGTCACTCCTGATGATCCGGTTTCGTTTCCCCGAGTCTAGGAAACGGGGCAATCGATGTCACGCGGCTTCCCCATCGACCCTTAATTCTGGCGGGGCGGATACCCGGCCTGCGCAAGGGCGTCGATGATTTCCTGCGTGTGCTGGGCGTCGCGGGTTTCCATGAGGATGTCGAACTCGGCGCCTTTGGCAGGCACATCGAGCGCGATCCGGTTGTGGGCGACCTCCATGATATTGGCGCCATTATCCCCAATGATCTTGGACACGAGTGCAAGCAGGCCCGGACGGTCATCGCCGATGATACGAATATTGGAGAGACGCTTTTCGCGCACCAGCGCCCGCGTCAGCACGGAGGCGAGCAGGCGCGTGTCGATGTTCCCGCCGCAGAGGATCAGCCCAACCTTTTTGCCGGTGAACCTGGACGGATGAGCGATCAGTGCGGCCAGCCCGGCAGCCCCGGCACCTTCGGCTATGGTTTTCTCGACATCTGCGAACAGGGTGATGGCGCGTTCCAGATGCTCTTCCTCTACGAGCAGGATATCGTCGACGAGTTCACGCACGACCTGCTGCGTGAGCTCGCCTGGCTGTTTCACTGCGATACCCTCAGCAATGGACGCGCCGCCCTTTGCGGGCTTACCGCCATTCATGGCTGAATGCATGCTAGCATACATCGCTGCCTGTACGCCGATGACCCTGATGTCCGGATTGTGCGCCTTGGCGACGGTCGCCATACCGCTGATCAGGCCGCCGCCGCCAATTGGAACGACGAGTACATCGAAGTCCGGCTTGTCTTCAAACATTTCAAGCGCGGCAGTGCCCTGTCCCGCCATGATCAGCGGGTCGTCGAAGGGGTGAATCCAGGTCAGTCCTTCGCGCTGGCAGATCTTTTCGGCATGAGCCTTCGCCTCGTCGAACGTATTGCCTTCCAGCAGGACGCGGGCCCCGAACGCACGCGTATGCTCGACCTTGTTGAACGGGGTCGTGACCGGCATCGCAATGGTGACGGGTATACCAAGCCGCCGGCCATGATAGGCCACGCCCTGGGCATGGTTGCCGGCCGAGGCCGCAATGACGCCGACCTTCTTTTCCTGGTCGGTCAGCCGCGCAAGCTTGTTCAGCGCGCCGCGCTCCTTGAAAGCGGCGGTGAACTGCAAATTCTCGAATTTCACCCAGACATCCGCGCCGGTAATATCGGACAGGGTTCGCGAGTGACGCAGCGGCGTGCGCTCGACCTGGCCCTCTATAAGCCGGGCGGCATCTTTTACATCTTCAAGGCTGATCGGCAGTTTATCGCTCATGTTTCCCGTTCCGTCGCAAACGCGCCGGACCCTATTCACGTGTTCTCGCCAGAGCAAGCCGTGAACCGGTATTTGCGCAAACCGTACAAGCGGGCTTGCCGGTGCGGGCTGTGTTGGCTAATCGCGAACACTCAGAAAACAGGACCGTGCCATGACCAGCCTCAGCCTCGCTTCACACAAGATTTCCATTGGGGAAGGCCACCCCCTGACCGTCATGGCAGGCTTGAATGTGCTGGAAAGCCGGGAGCTTGCGATGCGGATTTGCGAGCACCTTGTGTCCGTCTGCGCGGCGCTGGAATTGCCCTATATTTTCAAGGCGAGCTTTGACAAGGCAAACCGCTCCTCAATCAATTCCTACCGGGGGCCGGGCCTTGAAGAAGGCCTGAAGATCCTTGCCGATGTAAAAGCCGCGTTCGGCGTGCCGGTCATCACCGATTACCACACGCCTGAACAGGCTGAGATGGTTGCGGATGTGGCGGATGTCATACAGGTGCCGGCTTTTCTCTGCCGGCAGACAGACCTTGTCGTGGCGGGGGCAAAGGCCGTGCAGGCGCGTGGTGGCTGGCTGCATGTGAAGAAGGCGCAATTCCTCGCGCCGTGGGATTGCAAGAACATCATCACCAAGGTTGGCGAAGTCACAGGCGACGCGAACCCGACCATCCTGTGTGAACGTGGCGCGAGCTTTGGCTACAATAATCTCGTCGTCGACATGCTTGGCATCCAGACGATGAAAAATCTCGGTGTACCTGTGACCATCGATGCGACACATGCGGTGCAGCTGCCGGGCGCTGATCCGCGGACATCGGGCGGTTCGACAGGCGGGCGGCGCGAGGGTGTGCCCATCATCGCCAAGTCGGCCATTGCGGCCGGCGCGGACGGTGTCTTCCTTGAATTCCACCCGGACCCGGACAAGGCGCTGTGCGACGGGCCAAGCTGCCTGCCGCTGGACGGGGCGGAAAAGCTCCTGAAACAGCTCAAAGCCATCCACGAAATCGTGCGAAGCTAGGCTGGCTCTGCCACTTTCGCGTACAGCCCTTCGACGCTCTCATACGGGTCATGCTCAGCCACGAGATGGCCGGGCGAGACCTCGATCAGCTTCGGATTGTACTGTTCAGCGTCCGGATCATCCACGATCACGGATTTCATGAAGCGAAGCGGCGCACGCCGGTCGAGCGGGGAGGGCAGGTCCCCATGCAGTTTGACGCGTGTCTTGGTGCGCTCAAACTTTGGATCCGGCGTCGGGACCGCGGAAATCAGCGCTTTCGTATAGGGGTGGCGCGCATCTTCATAGATGGCCGTGCGGTCTGCGATTTCGACGACCTTGCCGAGATAGAGCACCATGACCCGATGGCTGACTTCGCGCACGACAGACAGGTCATGGCTGATAAAGATCATCGCGAGGCCGAACTCTTTCTGGAGTTCGATAAGCAGATCGACGACCTGCGACTGGACCGACACATCGAGTGCGGACACAGCCTCGTCACAGACCAGTAGTTTTGGCCGCAGGATCATCGCACGGGCAATCCCGACGCGTTGGTTCTGGCCGCCTGAAAGCTCGTGCGGATAGCGATTGATAAGGTGCGGATCGAGGCCGACGCGTGGCAGGAACTTCTGCACCAGGGCTTCGCGTTCCGCCTTGGAAAGCTCAGGCTTGTGCACGGTCAGGGGTTCGGAGATGGACTGGCCGATCGTCATGCGCGGGTCGAGGCTGGCGAGCGGGTCCTGGAAAACGATCTGGAGATCATCGCGCAGGCCATTCATCTGCTTGCGGTCAGCGCCGGTAATGTCGCGGCCCATCCATGCAACCGTGCCTGCACTGGACGGCAAGAGCTTCAGGACGGCGCGCGCGAGCGTCGACTTGCCACAACCGGACTCGCCGACAACGCCGAGCGTTTCGCCAGCGCGCAGGTCAAAGGAAACACCATCCACAGCCCGCAGCTGCTTGGTCTTGCCGAACATCCCGCCGCCAATATTGACCGGGAATTGCACTTTCAGGTCGCGCGCTTCGACAATGGGCGCGGTTTCAGTGGCAGGGGCTGGTCCGAGCGTCGGACGGCCCTCGCGATTTGGCTGGTCAATGCGCGGTACGGCCTTGAGCAGCATCTGCGTATATTCATGCTGCGGGTTGTAGAAGATCTCGTCATTGCTGCCGGTTTCGACGATTTCGCCGTGGCGCATGACGACGACACGGTCACACATGCGGGCGACGACGCCCATATCATGTGTGATGAGGACAATGCCTGTGCCTGTGTCCCGCTTCAGATCGTCCATCAGGTCCAGGACCTGCGCCTGAACGGTGACATCGAGTGCGGTTGTCGGTTCATCCGCGAGCAGCATTTTCGGCCCGCACAGCATCGCGATTGCGACCATGACGCGCTGACGCATTCCGCCGGACAGCTCATGCGGGAACTGGTCGAGGCGGCGGCGGGCTTCCGGGATGCGCACCTGCTCCAGCCAGTCGATGCAACGCTTGTTGGCCGCTTCGCCTTTCAGGTTCTTGTGCAGGGCGAGCACTTCGCGCATTTGCGCCCCGACCGTCATGTGGCCCGTCAGAGAGGTCAGCGGGTCCTGGAAGATCATCGACATCTGCGCGCCGCGTATCTTGCGCAGTGTGCTGGCGCTGGCGCCAACCAGCTCGGTGCCATTGAACGTGATGGATCCGGTGACCGTGCCATTGTCCGCAATCAGGCCGAGAGCGGCGAGAGCCGACTGGCTCTTGCCCGACCCGGATTCGCCGACAATGCCCAAGCATTCGCCGGGGGCCACATCGAAGCTGGTGCCCTTCACCGCATGCACCGTTCCGTCCGGCGTGTCGAAGTCGATCTTCAGGTCCTTGACGGAAAGAATGGGTGCGCTCACGGGTGGGGCCTCGCCTTGTTTTATCAGTCAGTTCGTATCGGGCCTATCAGGGCAGGGGAAGTCAACAAGGCGTACCAGTTACCGGTATCTCAGATGCCGCAGGCCAGCTGCCTCATACACGCCGTCCAGCGCGTCTTGCTGGGTCTGTATGTCCGCGCCCTCGGTCGGCAGTTTCGTGTCATTGCCAAGCGCATCGACGAGGGCCGCAAGCTGCCAGGTGTAAGTCGATATGGGAGACACCGCCGCTTCAACCACGTCTGATCCCGTTTCGAGTTTGAGCGCCCCTCCATTGTGCGGAGCAAGTGGATTAAGGAAAGAGATGCGGCCTTTGCTGCCCTCGATCTGCATCTGCGCCTTGAAAGCTGTACCGGGAGCCATGCTCGTCGACAGGTTTGCGACGGCACCTGAACCGAAGCCGATCTGCGCCGTCAGGCTTTCGTCGACGCCGCGATGGGTGAGGGAGGCTTTGGCGGTAATCGAGACCGGCGCTTCCCGCATGAGATGAAGCGCCCAGCTGAGCGGATAGCAGCCAAGATCCATCATGGCGCCGCCACCGGTCTCGGCCAGCTGCCTGATTTCGTCGTCGCTGTCGCGGATCTCGACATCGAAGCAGGCATCAATTGTCTTGATTTCGCCGATCCTGCCAGACGTGACCCAGTCGAGGCAGGTCGCGAACGCCGGGTGATACCGGTAGTGAAAGGCCTCGATAAGGCTTTTTCCCGACCTGTCGGCCGCAGCGAGCATGGACGCCGCTTCGTCCGAATTCATCGCGAAAGGCTTTTCGCAGAGGACATGCTTGCCTGCTCCGAGCGCCTTGATAGTCCATTCGGCATGATGGTTGATCGGCAGGGGATTGTAGATGAGATCAATATCGTCCGAGCCAATCAGCTCATCATAGCTGTCGAACACATGCGCGAAGCCATAGTCCTGCGCGAAAGCATCGGCGCGGGCGCGATTACGCGCAGCCACGCCGGTAAGCTTTACGCCGGCCACGACGTTGGCCGGATCGCAGATGGCTTTCGGCGCGATGCGTGCGGCGCCGAGGACGCCGATGCGGAGAGGTGAGGTCATGAGGCCTGCCTTTCAGAAGGAAATTCTGTTGGATTGTTGGCACAAAAGCGGATCGAATGTACCAGCTCAAGGTCAGAATGACGCGGCGGATACTCTTGCGCAGCTCAACCCCGTCGTCTTACGTGCCGATAGTTACATAGCCTCAATCCGAACAAGTGAGACCGCCATGCCCGTCATGACATTTTTGAACACCTGTATTTTTGATCACGGGGCGTTGCAGAAGCTGCCAAATGTGCTGCGCGGATATGGGGTTTCGAAGCCCTTTATCATCACCGATCCGGGCATCAAGAGCGCCGGTATCCTTGACCAGGTGCTCGGCGCGCTTGGCGCAGAGCCCGGCGGTGTTTTCGCCGATACGGTCGCCAACCCGACAGAGAAGCAGGCAATTCAGGTGACCGAGCTTTACAAGTCAGCGGGCGCCGATGGCATCATAGCGCTTGGCGGCGGTTCGAGCATGGACCTCTCCAAGGCCGTTGGCCTGCTCGCCAGCCACGAAGGCCCACTTGAGAAGTATGCGGCGATTGCGGGCGGTTCGAAGCACATCAAGAAACTGCCGCCCCTGGTCGCCATACCAACCACGGCGGGAACGGGGTCTGAAGTGTCGGTCGGCATGATCACCACCATGACCAATGGCCGCAAGGAGACGTTCGCATCGCCGAACCTCATTCCGCCAACCGCCATCTGCGACCCGGACCTGACCTATGGCTTGCCAAAGATGATGACGGCGGCAACCGGCATGGACGCGGTTACTCATTGTATAGAAGCGATCCTTGTGCCGGTTTCCAACCCGCCCGCTGAAGGGATCGGCTATGATGGCCTGACCCGCGCGGTTCGCGATGGCTGGCTGCGCCGCGCTGTCGAGGATGGCTCAGACCCGGATGCGCGCTGGCACATGATGATGGCGTCCTATGAAGGCGCGCTCGCTTTCGTAAAAGGCCTCGGCAGCGTGCACGCCCTGTCGCATGCCGCTGGCCGGCTGCATGAAAAACGTCTCCACCATGGCACGCTGAATGCGATCTTCCTGCCGCACCTGCTTCGCTTCAATGAGGGTGCCGCGGACAAGAAATATGAGCGTCTGCGCTTTGCCATGGGCCTCAAGGAAGGCGCCGACCTCGCTGACGCCATTGAGCGCCTGAACAGCGATATCGGGATTCCGAACACGCTGAAGGAAATTGGCCTTGAAGCCTCCGATGGCCCAGGCGTCGTGGAGTTTGCACTGGCCGACCTTGCGCACCGCGGCAACGCCAAGCCTGCCACACAGGACGACTATGAGCGCATCTACCAGGCTGCACTCGGTTAGGGCGCGGATTTCAGGAATGCCTCGACGGCAGCTCTGGATGGGGCGCGCCAGTCGGGCATTGGTCCTATCAGGTCATCTGCCAGGCATGTGTCGAGGACGACGCCGCGAGGCCGTCGGGCGGGTGTGTCGAACGCCTCTGCGTTTACGGGGTGCAACCGGGGCGCCGGCCCGCCGAGCGCTTCTGAAACCTCGAATATATGCTGTGCCCATTCAAAGCGGCTAACGGGATTTGGTGGGCCAAGGTGCAGTAATGGCGGTAAAATTTCATCGCCAGGCATACGCAGAGCAAGAGCCAGCAGCTTTTCGGCGACATCGTCTGTAGCTGAGGGGCGGCCTGTTTCGTCGGTCACGATCCGCAATTCGTCATGCTTCACACCGGCACTCAGAATCTTGCTGACAAAGCTCGTTCCGCTTGTGTCGAACAGCCAGCTGACACGGACAACCATTTGATTTCCGCCTGCCGCCCGAACTAGATTTTCCCCCTCAAGCTTGGAAGCGCCATAGACGGATTTCGGGCTCGCCCAGGCTTTTTCGTCCAGCGGCATCAATGGGTTGCCATCATCGAAGACCATATCAGTCGAAACGTGGATCAGGGGAATTCCTGCAACAGCGCAAAACTGCGCGAGAGCCCCGGCAGCAGCGCCGTTCAGCCTGTGCGCAGCTTCTGCATCGGTTTCAGCCTGGTCGACAGCCGTATAGGCTGCGCAATTGATGATGGCGGCAGGGCGCCTCAGCTCCAGCATCGATGCTGTCTGCACGGGATCTGTAATGTCGAGGTCAGCGCGGCTTATAGCCGTGCAGCCGCATCTTGCCAGAGCCTGCCCCAGTTTCCCCGCACCGCCAGTCACGAGTATGTCGGCTGTGTCCGTCATGTCGAGGTGGAGAATGGTGACTTCAGATCGCGAAGGGCTGGCCAGGTGAAATCACGCCCTGCCATGACGACATCGTCAGGCTTTGGCCAGGGTATATCCAGACCGACATCGGTCCATAGTAACCCGCCCTCACACTGGGGCGCATAATAGTCCGATACTTTGTAGGCGACCTGGGCATTGGTCGTCAGGGTCTGGTATCCATGTGCGAAACCGACAGGCACGAAGAAAGACGCCTGGGATTTGGCTGTAAGTGTCACATGGATGTGCTTGCCATATGTCGGAGAGCCGATGCGCAGGTCGACGATGGCATCAAAAATCTCACCACGCAAAACCCGAACCAGTTTTGCCTGTGCGTGGGGTGGTGCCTGGAAATGCAAACCCCGTGTGGTGCCTGGCGCCGCTGAAAATGCCTCATTGTCCTGAACCCAGTCAATCTCTGGCAAACCTGCTTCGGCCCAGTCGGCCTTGTTCCAGGTTTCGCAGAACCAGCCTCTGTCATCGCCGCGTACGGGCGGCTCAACAAGGACGGGCCCTTCGATTGGAAACCGGGTGATCTTGAGTTTCGACATGACAACGGCTTGACCGTGCAGCGGCAGAGCGTCAACTCAAATTTCAGAATAAAATGTGGGCGGAACAGCAAATTCGAACAGGTCCGGCGCACAATTCCTTTACCCGTTTTGCTTTAGTTGGGAGGTGCGAACATTCACGGTATAAACCCCCTCTCTGCAAGCGATGCAGGTATTGGGGGTAGAGGAGTTGAGTTTGTCTGAAGCTGTCGTTAATCCGGTTATTCTCTGTGGCGGCGGTGGTACCCGGCTTTGGCCATTGTCGAATGTAGAGACGCCGAAGCAATTTCTGAAGCTGCACGGCAATCGCTCGATGCTGACGCAGACGGCTGATCGGGTCAGCGCATCCTCTGCGTCAGGCCTCGCCTTCGGGACAGTTCTAGCCATCGGCGCCGCGCGTCATGAGGCGTTGCTGCGTGAACATTTGCCCTCGGCGCGCCTGATGCTCGAACCGTTTGGCCGTAATTCGGCGGCGGCCGTGATCGCTGCCGCCCTGGCGCACGATCCGGAAGATATCTTGCTGATCCTGCCGGCCGACCACCACATCGCTTTTCCTGACCGGTTTCATGAGGCGGTTCATGCCGGTCTCGCGCGGGCAAATGAAGGCCATGTCATAACGTTCGGCATCGAACCGACATTTGCCAGCACGGGCTATGGCTATATCGAGCTTGAAAACAGCGATGCCCCGGTCCGTCAGGCAAAACGCTTCGTGGAGAAGCCAGACGAGCCGACGGCCCGCGCCTATATCGACACAGGCTGTTATGTCTGGAATGCCGGTATCTTCCTGTTCAGGGCGAGCGCGATGGTCGAGGCCTTCGAGGCGCATGCCCCGGACATCCTCAACGCCGTCAAAGCCTCACTTCCCTCTGACCCGGTGGCAGCGATCACGCAGGGTGCAGTCACACTGGATCGCGAGACCTTTGCCGATTGTCCGAGTATTTCGGTCGATTATGCCATCATGGAAAAGGTCAGCCCAATCTACGGCGTGCCGGTCGAAATGGGCTGGAGTGATGTGGGTGATTACAAGGCGCTCTGGGAGCTGTCGGCCCGCGACACGCATGACAATGCACATGTCGGTCCGGTGGAAATTCTCGACAGCCGCAATTGCTATGTCCGTTCAGAGCATTTGCCGCTGTACGTCACCGGCCTGAAGGATCTGATCGTGGTGGCCGACGACAAGAACATCATGGTCTGTCCGATCGATAATGCGCAGGACGTCAAGAAACTGGCGGTGCTGTCGAAATCGAAACCCGCAGCGGCGCCCGGTATTTCAGAGCAGGCCCGGACGATCCTCTGGCAACAGTTCGACATGTGGGCTGGCAAGGCCTGGGACAATGAGCATGGCGGCTTCCATGAGTGTCTCGACGCCAGCGGCGAGCCGGTCGCGGGCATGGAACGGCGAACCCGCGTTGCGGCCCGGCAGGTCTACAGTTTTGCCAGCGCCATCGAGCTTGGCTGGGAACGTCGCGATGTTGCCGCCGACCTCGTCAGCAAAGGCCTCGATTTCCTCCTTGGCCCGGTACGCAATCCATCCGGCGGCTGGGCGCACAAATCCGGCGCAGACGGCAAGATCAGCGACTCGTCTGAAGATCTCTACGACCACGCCTTCATTATCCTGGCCGGGGCGACGGCCTACCGCATCCTGCGCGAGCCGCGCGGCCTCGATATCGCACTGGCCGCGCTTGAGCATATTGAAACGAACTGGGCGGACCGGGTGAATGGCGGCTACCGCGAAGGTGAACCTGCCGCCGCTGAGCGCCGGGCCAATCCACACATGCACCTTCTCGAGGCCTTCCTCGCGTTGCATGCCGCGACCGGGGATACATCCCATCTAGAGCTTGCGCGCAACATCGTTGTCCTTTTCGAGACAAAATTCTTCGATCCGCGCCACGACATATTGCGGGAGTTCTTCACGTCTGACTGGCAACCTGCAGACGGCGAAAGAGGCCTGCTGTTCGAGCCGGGCCATCATTATGAATGGGCGACGCTCCTCTCGCAGTTTGAGCGCCTGTCAGGCCGCGACCTCGGCAGCTGGCGGCGCCGCCTCATCGCCAAGGCTGACAGTGATGGCGGAAGCTCTGTGAAGCCGTTTGGTCTCAATGGCGTGCTGGCAACGGGCAAAACTGTCGATGCGAAGATGCGTCTCTGGCCTCAGCTGGAGATGCTGCGGGCGCATACATTGCACCCTGATATGACTGATCCGGATGCGGTTGTTGCATTGTTCGAGGCGATCAAGTCGCGCTACCTCGACCCGGCGGGCCCCGGTCTCCTGGTTGATGAAATGGGGGCCGATGGCCATCCACTCGACAAGCCTGTCCCGGCGAGCATGCTCTACCATATGGTCACGGCGTTTGCACCGTATCTGTAGCGGTCGCTGCTACGACCTGTTAGTGCGAACATCGAACCATGTGTCAGCCGCTCCGGTGAAAGGGACATGCAATGAAAGTGTTGATTACAGGGGGCGCCGGGTTCATCGGCTCTGCCCTGGTGCGACGGGCGATCAAGGCTGGTCATCAGGTCCTGAATTTTGACAAACTGACCTATGCAGCCAATGTCGATGCGCTCGCTAGCGTCGCTGGTCTTGCGCAGTATGAGTTCCGGCAGGCTGATATCTGCGATCCAGCTGCTGTTGGCGCAGCGCTGGAAGCCTTCGCGCCGGATATCGTCTTCAATCTGGCGGCTGAAACCCATGTCGACCGTTCGATTGATGGGCCGGACGCGTTCATCCGGACCAATATCAATGGTGTGCACACATTGCTCGAAGCTTGCCGTAAATGGCTGTCTGGGCGAACGGCATCCGCATCATTCCGGTTTGTGCAGGTCTCGACCGATGAAGTGTTTGGATCTATCGCGGAGGGCGGCTTTACCGAACAGTCCCGATACCAGCCAAACTCACCTTATTCAGCCTCCAAAGCTGCGGCGGACCATCTTGTCAGGGCCTGGAACCAGACTTTCGATTTCCCGTCGGTAATTACCAATTGCTCAAATAATTATGGGCCGTTCCAGTACCCCGAAAAGTTTATTCCAACCGTGATCCTCAAAGCGCTTCGCGGCGAGGATATTCCGATCTATGGCGACGGGTTGCAGGTCCGTGACTGGCTGCATGTTGATGATCACGCCAAGGCGCTACTTCTGGCCGCGACCGAGGGCAGGGTAGGTGAGACTTATTGTGTGGGCGGCGGAAACACGCCAACAAATCTGGATCTGGCCAAAATGATCTGCGCCATGGTCGATGAAAGGCGCAAGTCGACCGGACGGCCCGCGCCAGAAGCGCAGATCAGGCTTGTCCGTGACCGGCCAGGCCATGATCGTCGCTATGCGATCGACTTCGGCAAGATCAAAAGGGAGCTTGGTTGGGCACCGGAAAAGTCACTTGCGGATGGCCTTGCCGCAACCGTCGACTGGTATCTCGCGCATGAAGCCTGGCTCAATTCACTGGCAGATGAAGGCAAGGCCGGCCAGCGTCTGGGGACGGGGTAAATGGCGGGCGCGCAGTCCTGATAGTGATCATTCTGGCAGGAGCCATAGTCCGAAGCTGCATCCTTTGACAAAGAGCGCGATGGGGCGAAGATTGTCCGGTTGAGCATGAGCCATGTCGCAGGAGATTTCTGACCCTCGCCGTATTTTGTCCGCTTTTCGTGTATTCTCTGTCATCTATGGATGTGAGGGACGCACCTGCAAATCTGTTTCGCGCCGTCAATGCCGACGCGCGCCGCTGGCAGATTCTGGCGCTTGGCGGTCTTTTCTTGATCTCGGTTTACACCACGGATTTCGGCGCCCGTCCGCCGCACCTCATCGCATCTTTTACAGGCGCGATGACAGCCCAGATCATCGGGACGTTCCTGACGGGCAGCAAGTTCGAATGGAAGTCGGCGGCGATCACCTCGCTGTCGCTGTCCATCCTGATGCGCGCCGCGGCGCCGTGGATGTGGTTTGCGGCCGGGCTGATCGCGATCGGTGCCAAGTTCGCCATCCGGTATCGCGGCAAGCATATATTCAACCCGGCCTGTATCGGTATCGTCTCGCTGTGCCTGCTGCTGGGACGTGATGTCTGGGTGTCGCCCGGCCAGTGGGGGCAGGCGCCGCTTTTTGCCGCCTATGCGATCGGACTGGCAGCGCTGGTGCTCTCCAGCGCCAGGCGGCTCGACATCGCATTCAGCTTTATCGGGACATTTGCCGCCATACTGATCGGGCGGGCCATCTGGCTCGGGGATCCGATATCGATCCCGCTGCATCAGCTCTCCTCCGGCACGCTGCTCGTCTTTACTTTTTTCATGATAACCGACCCTCGATCGACGCCGAATTCGCGCCTCGGCCGGATTATCTTTGCTGCCAGTGTGGCAATTCTCGCCGCCTGGTTCATCATCGGGCCGAACCAGCGCGCGGCGCCGCTCATGGCGCTTGCGGCACTATCGTTCATGACACCAGTTCTAGACTGGCTGCTACCGGCAGGCCGGTTCCAGTGGGGCAATACCAACAGGTCCAAGGAGGGACGCAACCATGAAACTCAGACACCTGAAATTCAGGCACCTGGCCGGGGCAGCAATGCTCGGCCTCGGCTCGCTCGCCCTTAGCGCGCCAGCCTCGGCCTTTTGCGGCTTTTTCGTCGCAAAGGCGGATACCGACCTTTTCAATGACGCCTCCAAAGTGGCGCTGGTGCGCGATGGTGAGCGGACCGTCATCACCATGGCGTCCAATTATCGCGGTGAGCCATCCGAATTCGCAATGGTCATACCGGTTGTCGATATTCCCGAGCGAGAGCAGATCAATGTCGCCAATCCCGGCCTGATCGATCACCTTGATGAATATACCGCGCCGCGCCTCGTTGAATATCACGACGAGAACCCGTGCGACCGGATGCGCTATCGCGAAACCATGGCAATGTCTGCGCCCCCCGCGCCAGCGCCGATGATGGATGGCATGATGGAAGCCGAGAGCCTCGGCGTGACCATCGAGGCCGAATACGAAGTCGGGGAATATGATATCCTCATCCTGTCAGCTGAAGAATCGACCGGCCTCATCACCTGGCTCAACCAGGAGGGCTATCGCATTCCAGACGGCGCCGAAGAGGTCGTTGGCTCCTATCTCAAGCAGGGAATGAAGTTCTTCGTCGCCAAGGTGAACCTCGAACGCCATGACGGTTCAGGTTTCCTGCGCCCGATCCAGGTCGCCTATGAGGATGAAGACTTCATGCTGCCGATCCGGCTTGGCACGGTGAACGCCGATGGCAAGCAGGAGCTGTTTGTCTTCGCCATGACCCGCGAGGGCCGCGTCGAGACGACCAATTACAAGACGGTGAAACTACCATCCGACATGGATGTGCCGATTTTCGTGAAGGATGAATTCTCGGACTTCTACAAGGACATGTTCGCCCATCAGGTCGAGAAGGAAAACGGCAAGGCCGTGTTCACTGAATATGCCTGGGACATGAGCTGGTGTGATCCGTGCGCCGCTGAGCCTCTGTCGCGCTCGCAATTGCAGGAACTTGGCGTGATGTGGCTGGACGAGGACGGCAATCAGGACCAGCCCGGAACCATCCGTCCCGGTCCCATGCCCGGTCCGCAGCCGGTCGATGTCTTCGTGACGCGTCTTCATGTGCGCTATGACGGCAAGACCTTCCCGCAGGACCTGACCTTCCAGGTCACGGGGGACAAGCAGAATTATCAGGGCCGCTATGTCCTGCGTCATCCATGGCGCGGTGACTTCGACCAGTGTGAAGAGGCTCGCGATTATGCTGACACGCTCGTCACACGCTGGGACCAGGAAGCCGAGAATCTCGCAAAGCTGACCGGCTGGGACGAGGCTGATATCAAGCAGAAAATGGCAGATGGCGGGTTTTCCGCTTCGGCCATTGGTGCCCCCGATCCAGCGCCGAAGAAGCCCTGGTGGCAACGTCTCTGGAACAATGGCTGACGCTTAGCGCTGGCACGTCCCACAATAGAAGCTGGAGCGCCCCGACTGGACAATCCGTCTGATCGGGGCGCTGCACGTTTTGCAAGGCTCGCCCTCACGGTCATAGACGGCAAAGCTGTGCTGGAAATAGCCAAGCTCTCCGCTTGCCGCCTTGAAATCGCTGATTGATGAGCCGCCGGCCGCAATCGCTTCCGCAATGACGTCATTGATGGCGCGGGTCAGCTTTGCGGCGCGTTCGCCGGGCACCGTATTGGCCCGCCTGCGCGGACTGATCCCGGCGCGGTAAAGCGCTTCACACACATAGATATTGCCCAGCCCGGCAATTGTGCGCTGGTCCAGCAGGACAGACTTGATCGGGCCTGTCTTGCCCTTCAGCGCCTCATTGAGCCAGGCATGGGAGAAGGTGTTGGACAGGGGTTCAGGCCCATAGCCGGCCAGCCGGGGATAGGCGTCCATCTGCGCCAGCGGCCATAACTCCATGAAACCGAAGCGACGCGGGTCATTATAGGTGACGGTATGGCCCCCCTCCATATGGAAGACGACATGGTCATGCTTGGGATCGGGCGCGGTGGCATGATGAAAGTCGCCGGGCTGGCTGCCATCGGTGATCGTGAAACGCCCCGACATACCGAGATGCATGATCAGAGCATCGCCGGATGCGAGCTCTGCAACCAGGAATTTTGCGCGGCGGCCGAGCCGGTCGAGACGGACGCCATTCAGTCTGTCGGCGAAGCTCACAGGCAGCGGAAACCGCAGGTCCGGCCGGTTCAGCTGGACTGACAATATGGTACGGCCATCCATGACAGGGGAAAGGCCGCGGCGAACTGTCTCGACTTCAGGTAATTCAGGCATGGTAACCGCATATAGCGTTTAGATTTTCGTGCCACTATGGTCGCCGTGCATGACAAATGAGACAGATACCGAAAAGACCGTGAGCTTCGGCTTTGAAGAGGTCACACCAGCCGAGAAGGTGAGCCGCGTCAAAGGCGTGTTCCGCTCGGTCGCGAGCCGCTATGACGTGATGAATGACCTGATGTCGGCAGGCGTCCACCGCTTATGGAAGCATGACACGATCGCCAGGTTGAACCCGCAACCGGGTGAGCGCCTCATCGATGTGGCGGGTGGCACAGGTGATCTCGCAAAAGCCTTCATTGACCGCGCCGACCGGGTCGCCAGGCGCCGTGGCCGCGAAAACGTAACGTCTGCGGTCGTTTGTGACATCAATGACGCGATGCTCGATGCCGGGCGTGCGCGGGCCGACATGGCCGCTTATGCGGGCCGCATAAACTGGGTGTGCGGCGACGCCCAGGCCTTGCCTTTTGAAGACCGTTCAGCAGATGCAGTCACGATCGCCTTTGGCATTCGCAATGTCGCCGACCGGGCCGAAGCTCTCTCGGAATTTCGCCGCGTGCTGAAACCGGGTGGTCGGCTGGCCGTTCTGGAATTCAGCCATATGACGGTGCCGATGCTGCAAAAGCTCTACGATACGTACAGCTTCAACGTGATCCCGCGCATGGGCGAACTCGTCGCCTCTGATCGGGAATCCTATCAGTATCTTGTTGAGTCCATAAGAAAATTCCCGAAACAGGATCTGTTCCGGGAAGAAGTTGAAGCCGCCGGTTTCTCCGGCGTTTCCATCACCAATTTCTCTGGGGGAGTTGCCGCCCTCCACTATGGGTGGGCGGCATGACCGGTCTATTCGTCGGGCGTGTTGACCGTCATCCCGTCATCGTCGACGGAAATCGAGAGGTCGGCGTCGCCGCCGCCCGAAGAGGATGGTTGTCCGGCAAAATACCAGATACCAAAGCCGATTACGGCGACCACGAGGGCGCCCACAATAAAATAGAGCGCGCCATTACCCGATTGCGAATTCTCAGCCATGAGTTGTCTCCTTTACGTGGCTGTCAGAACGTGCGGGCCGGTGGGCGGTTCCCGAAGGACGCAGGTGTAAGTTGCTGAAGGCCCTCTCTGACTATGGTCGGCTCATGCGGGCCGGGACGGCGCTGGTTCGCCATGACGTCATCCTGCCGGGTGAATACCAGACCCGCATGCCGCTACCGGCGAGGCTGGCTGGCCGGACGCTGCGCGTGTTTGGCGGCGGCGCAAAGGGACGGCCCGGCGAGCGGCTGGCCACGGCGCTCGAAAAGCTCGGGCCCGCCTATATCAAGCTCGGCCAGTTTCTCGCGACCCGGCCTGATGTGTTCGGCGCGGAAGTCGCGACCGACCTTTCGCGCCTGAAAGACAAGCTGCCGCCATTTTCCATGAAAGAAGCGCACAAGGCGCTTGAGACAGAGTTTGGCAAAGAGCAAGCCGAAAGCCTGTTTGCCGGTCTTGGTGAGCCGGTCGCCGCTGCTTCGCTGGCACAGGTCCATCGGCTTGAAACCTCGAACGGTCCAAAAGCGGTGAAGATCCTGCGGCCGGGCGTCGAAAAGTTGATCGCACGGGAATTGCGCGCCATGCGCCGTGCTGCGCGCACGGTGGAACGGGCCTCGGTGGAAAGCCGGCGGCTTGAGCCGGTCGCTTTCACCGAAACGGTGGCGATCGCCATGGAAAAGGAACTCGACCTTCGCCTCGAAGCGGGCGGCGCCGATCAGATGCGGGCCATCTCAGAAGACGATGACTGGTTCCAGATTCCGGCTGTCGACTGGGACCGGACCGGCCAGCGTATCCTGACGACGGCCTGGGTTGAGGGCATTCCGCTGACGCAACCAAAAGCGCTGGAGCAGGCAGGTATTGTTCGCGTCGACCTGGCCAATTCGATCACGCGGGGCTTCCTCTCACACGCCATAGGTGAGGGTGTGTTTCATGCAGATATGCATGAGGGAAACATCATCATTACACCGGATAACACGGTAGCGCTGGTCGATTTCGGCCTGATCGGGCGGATCGGCCTGAATGAGCGCCGCTTTCTCGCGGAAATCCTGTGGGGATTCATTCGGCGTGACTATCAACGCGTCGCTGAAGTGCATTTCGAAGCGGGATATGTCCCAGCGAACCAATCTGTCGGAGAGTTCGCGCAAGCGCTGCGGTCCATCGGTGAGCCGATCCACGGCAAACCGGCCGAGGAGGTCTATATGGGCCGCATCCTGTTGCAGCTGATGGATTATACGCGCACATTCGGCATGCGCCTGCGGCCTGAACTCGTCCTGCTCCAGAAAACAATGGTGCAGGTCGAAGGCGTGGCCCGGGCGATAGATCCCGGACATGATATCTGGAAGGCCGCAGAGCCGGTCGTGAAGACCTGGATTGCGCGCAATCTCGGCCCGGCCGGGGCGGCGAAGCTGGCGACGGAAAGTGTTCGTGAGGTGACTGACCGTCTGAAACGCCTGCCGCAGGTGATGGACGAGTTCGAAGGCTTCCTCGCGGCCAACCGCACGCCGGGCATGAGGGTGGATGTAAAGAAGCCGGTTCCTTGGTGGGGCTGGTTCGGCCTGATCCTCGCGCTTGCGGCGATTGGTGGGCTGACGGCCATCCAGTTCGCTTGAGACGAGAAGAGACTCCCCTCGTGGCCAGACTGTTGCTAGGTTAATAAAATCCTAATGTCAGCGGTCCGGTTCGAGTGTTCGGAGTCCTCTCATGAAATACACCTTCCTTGTCGTGGCCGCATTTGCGATGTCCGCCTTTTCAGGTGCTTCCGCCAAGGCGTTCCAGTGCATCAATGGTGAGCTTGTCGGCGGGCCGGCAGACTTTACCTGCGGCACCGATGCCGATGGCCGCATTGTCGATGTCCGCAAGCGCAATACTGTATATGCCACCGAAACCCGTCCTGTGAGTGCCGGTAATCACGGCTATTCCTATAATGACAGCTACACGCGGACACAGACTTACGCTGCGCCCCGCACGACCACCAGGATCGTGCGATACCATAGCCAGCCGGCGCCGGAACTGGCGACGGTGCGGCGGACCTATTCCTATACTGCCCCAGCCTGTGAGCCAACGACGGAAGTGCGCGAAGTGAGGGTGTATCGCTCCGGGCAGCCCAGCAGTTCACGCCCGTGCAGCTATTATGCGCCGGCGTCGAATGTCACGACTTATGCCTCCGGTTGCGCGCATACCCACGCGCCGCAGCGTACGACGATGTATCTTGAAGCCGAGCCGCAACTTGCTGGCGCGCCACACCATCCGGCCCACTATGCCCCACAAGGCCCGGCTTATGACCATGTGCCGGTTGTCGGCGTTCGCGCCGGGTATTGTGACCGGAAGGTCGAAAAGATCAGCGACGACCGCGATGGCCAAAAGCGCTACGAGGTCTGCTACGCTGACCTGCAGCCTGTAAATGGTGGCCGTATCGAGACGCTCTATTCACGAATTGAGACTGCAGCGCGCCGGGCATGTGGCGGGTCTGCCGGCTATGGTGCCTATCGCCGGACTGGCGATTGCCGTGACCAGGCCGTAGAAGTGGCTGTTTATGACACCGGACTGCAATCTCTTGTGAACTATCATGTGGCAAAAAAAGGTGGTCGGCCACGTGTCATAGTCGGACCGCTAAGGCGCTATTGACGCCTTAGCCGGGGCAAACGGGGACCGGGCGCGCGCTGTTCATCCGGCCGCGCCCGGTTAATTTTTTCCCGCAGCTCACGGTCTTGTGGCGTCGATTTCTCAACACTTTATGTGTAATAGAGACGGGCAAACCGGAATTTCTTCGCATGAGCAGCAAATCCATCCTTCTGATAATTGGCGGCGGTATCGCGGCCTACAAGTCGCTGGAGCTGATCCGGGAGCTTGCCCGGCGTGGCATCGCAAGCCGCTGCATCGTGACGAAGGCCGGCACTGAATTCGTGACGCCCCTGTCGGTGTCTGCCCTGTCCGGCGAGAAATGTTTCACAGACCTGTTCAGCCTTGATGACGAGGCCGAGATGGGGCACATCCAGCTGTCACGCTCGACTGACCTTGTTGTCGTCTGCCCGGCGACGGCAGACCTCCTGGCCAAGGCGGCCAATGGACATGCCAATGACCTTGCCTCCACCACGCTGATGGCGACGGACAAGCCTGTCCTGATGGTGCCGGCGATGAATGTGCGGATGTGGGAACATGCCGCCACCCGCCGCAATGTGGCGACGCTTCGCACTGATGGTGTGCACGTCATGGAGCCAGACGAAGGCGCCATGGCCTGCGGCGAATTTGGACCTGGCCGCCTGCCTGAAGTGCTGGCCATTGCTGACGAGATCGAGAGTCGGCTTGATGCCTTGTCAGGCCCAAAACCGCTGGACGGCCAGCACGTACTGGTTACGGCCGGGCCGACACGCGAACCGCTGGACCCGGTGCGCTATCTCTCCAATCATTCTTCCGGAAAGCAGGGGTATGCGATTGCCGGGGCGCTGGCAGCGCTTGGCGCACGCGTGACGCTCGTCTCCGGGCCGGTTGCAATCGCCCCACCAAGAGGCGTGGACATGGTAAATGTCGAGACAGCGCGCGACATGCTGAAAGCCTGCGAAAGCGCGCTTCCGGCAGATGTCTTCATCTCTGTTGCTGCCGTCGCCGACTGGCGCCCGGCAATTTCCGCCAGCAAGAAGCTCAAGCTGAAGGATGATGGGCAGACCCTGCCGACCCTGTCGCTGTCAGAGAACCCCGATATTCTCGCCACCCTGTCAAAAAAGCGGAAAAGCCGTCCCGGCCTTGTCATCGGTTTTGCCGCCGAGACGCATGATGTTGAGGCATTCGCGACCGCCAAGATGAAGCGTAAGGGCTGTGACTGGATCATTGCGAATGATGTGTCCGGTGATGTCATGGGCGGCGCTGAAAATGAAGTTGCGCTCGTCACGCTCGACGGGATCGAGCGCTGGCCGCGCATGGACAAGCAGGCCGTCGCCCGCCGGCTGGCCGAACGGATTGCTACAGCGCTCTCCAGCCCGAAAGACGACCAGATCGCGGCGGAATAGCCCCGAGACTTGCGAACTGATACCTGCCGACGCGGCCTGGTGTTCGGAACTTCAAAGACGCTCGCCTGTTGAACCCTGCGACATTCCAATGCCGCGGCCACACGTCTTTGTCCGCGCAAACCATATCTCGGGACTTCAATATGCCGCTTATCGTGGGCTATTTTGCTTTCATCTTCGCACTTTTTATCGCTGTGCCCGCCTGTAGCGGGCCGGACAATGCCAAAGCGGCCGGCCCGGCACCCGGCTCGACGGCATCCCTGAATGCGACGGAACTGGACGAGCTTCAGACAGATGAGGCTGCAAGTGACACCGCTGCGGCTGACCCTCGGTCCGGCGAAGCGGAGACACCCAAAGAAACGAGCGCGACCAACAGCACGCAGACCACTGAGGATGGCAGCTTTCCCTGGATGCCCGCTGACGGCGATGTGATTTCCTTCGATGTCCTGCGGCAGGGCAAGGATTTCGGCACCCATACGATTTCGTTTTCCGGTGACCCGGCTGGCGAGATGGATGTGACGAGCGAAGTGTCCCTCTCAGCAGGTCTCGGGCCGATCCCGGTCTTTACCTACAAGCTGGATACCACGGAGACCTGGGAGGATGGCGTGCTGGTTGGTCTTGAAGGCACCACGAATGATGATGGCGATGACCTCACAGTCTCCGCAAGCGTCGAGGGCGAACGGCTGAAGATTGATGGGTCGGCCTATACTGGCAGTGCCGATCTTGGCATCCTGCCGTCAAGCCACTGGCACAAGGGTATGGTCGAGACCGGCCAGATCCTTTCAACGGAAGATGGCGAAATCCTCGATGTCTCGACCGAGACGATCGGCACGGAGAGCGTAAAGGCTGGCGGTGAAGACGTGCAGGCCACCCATTACCGGCTCAACTCCGATATCGTTCTTGACCTCTGGTATGACGACCAGTCGCGCCTCGTGAAACTGAGCTTCACGGCCCGCGACCAGGATATCGAATATGTCCTCAATGAAATGTATTAAGCCTCAAATTTCGTATTGACTCCGGCAGGCGACTCCCGCGCTTTGGCGGGCATGAAAAACGTAACTGTTGCCGTGAAAACCCTGCCGCATTTCGATGGCCTGCCGCTGCCTTCCTATGAGACGGACGGCGCTGCCGGAATGGATATCCGTGCAGCCTATCCGGATGGCGAACCCTTCGAGCTGAAGCCGGGGGAGCGGACCATGATCCCCACAGGACTGTCGGTCGCCATTCCTGAGGGCTTTGAAATCCAGATGCGTCCGCGCTCCGGCCTGGCGGCCAAGCACGGCCTGACATGCCTCAACAGCCCGGGCACGATCGACAGCGATTATCGCGGCGAACTGAAAGTCATCCTGATCAATCATGGCAGTGAGACTTTCACCATCTCGCGCGGCGAACGGATCGGCCAGATGGTGCTCGCGCCGGTGACGCGTATCGCATGGGAGTCTGTCGAGACGCTGCCGGAAACGGTTCGCGGTGAGGGCGGCTTCGGCTCCACCGGGCGCTAGATCCCGATTTCCCTTGAAGTTCACGCGATTTGATACTATTATCGAATTACGATAATAATTGAAGGGTCGCCATTATGGAAATCACCAGCCCGTTCACGATGGTCGTGATCATTGTGCTCATCTCTGTGGGTGCAGGCGTGATCAACAACTATCTGAAGATGAAGGCTAACCGCAAAGACGATGCGGCCAGCGAAGAAGAGATTTTCCGCATGCGCAAGGATGTTGAAAGGCTGACTGAGCGTGTCCGTGTGCTTGAGACGATCGCGACTGACAAGGATGAGCGCCTGCGCGATGAAATTCGCCGCCTCGCCTGATCTTCAAATCAGATCAGGACGTCGTCTGACTTGGCGAATTTCGCCAGCAGGTACGCGTCGGTTTCCTCGAGCTTCTCAAGCTTGCCAAACGCAAAAGCATTGCGGTCCATCACCAGGTCGCGTGAGCGCAGGGACCGCGAAATTTCCAGCCCCTCTAGCGAGCGGGCGCGAGAAAAGGCCACATAAGCCTGACCATGCGCGAACATGCCCCGGTCGAAATCAATAAACACCTTGTCCAGAGTCAGCCCCTGCGCCTTGTGGATCGTCACGGCATAGGCGAGCCGCAGCGGCACCTGTTTGAAGGTGCCAACCACTTCGCGTGAGACCTTTTTCGTCTCCGGATCGAGTTCGTATTTATACTTTTCCCAGGCCGCCGGCTCGATCTCGTAGAGGTGGCCATCAAGCTCTACGAACACATTGTCGCCCTTGAAGCTGTCCACAGTGGCAAGCGACCCGTTGACCCATCGCCCTTCCGGATCATTCTTGATCAGCATGACCCGTGCGCCTTCCTTCAGCTCCAGGTCTGCCTCTGTCGGAAATGACTTTTCGTCGAACGTACCGACCACTTTTGCAGCAAAGGATTGCGGCTTGCCGGGCAGGTCTTCGAGCCGGGCTTGGTTGATCCGGAAAGCATTGGCATTGTTCGGGGTCAGCACAACATGGGTTTCGCTGGCATTGACGGCGTTCCGTTCGGAAACAACCGTCTGCAGGAGGCGCTCATCTGTCGGGGTCAGCCTGCCTTGCCGCATCGCGCCGAGCAGGGCGAGAAAACGGGGGTCTTCCTGACGGAACACATGCTTGAGGGCGAGCAACGCAAACTCAGCCTGTTTGAAGCCCGGTGCATTGAAGAAATAATGCCCGCCATAGCGCTCATTCAGGATTTCGGCTTCGGGGCCGCGGGCAACAGGCGGCAGCTGGTGCAGATCGCCTGAGAGGATCATCCGTACACCGCCAAAGGGCCGTTTCGAGCCACGATTGAGTTGCAGGCTCTTGTCGATGGCATCGAGCATGTCGGCGCGGACCATAGAAATCTCGTCGATGATCATCGTCTCGACCGCCTTGATGAGGCGTACACCGCGCAGGCGTTTGATGTCGGCCTGCTCGATCAGGCGTGGGGGAAACTTGAAAAAGGAATGGATCGTCTGCCCACCCGCATTCATCGCCGCCACCCCGGTAGGGGCCAGCACGACCGTATTTTCGCCAGCTTCAGCGAGGAAACGGCGCAACATGGTCGTCTTGCCCGTACCCGCGCGGCCCGTCAGGAACAGGTTGCCCTGCGCACCTGCGCCGCGCGCGACCCAGTCTGCGGGCGCTGCATAGACCGTGTCGGGCACGTTGCTGGGGGCTGAGTCGCTCATTACCTGTAGCCTTAACCGCATCCGCCCTGCTAAGCGAGACCATGGCCCTGACCCCTGAACAGCTGGACCGACACAAGCGTCACATTCTCCTGAAGGAGATTGGCGGGCCGGGCGTACAGAAGCTCCTTTCGGCGCGGATATCAATCATTGGAGCGGGCGCGCTCGGTGGTCCGTGCGCAATGTATCTCGCTGCTGCCGGTATAGGCGAAATCGAGCTTTGGGACGATGACCTTGCCGACCGCTCAAACTTGCAGCGGCAGGTCCAGTTCACAGAAGCTGACATCGGACAGCCAAAGGTCATTCAGCTCGCAGCGCGCCTGAAAGCCGCAGCTCCGGATTGCCGGGTAAGCGCAAAGCAGGCGCGTTGGAGCGAAGATGAACCGCTGGCGGGCGACATAATCATTGATGGAAGCGACAATTTCGAAACCCGGTTTGCGCTCAACCGGGCAGCGCATCGAACCGAGCGATACCTTGTCTCCGGCGCCGCCTCGCGCTGGACAGGACAGGCCGCTGTATTCGCTTCAGGCGTCGTAAAAAATACACCGTGTTATCAGTGCTTTGTCCCAGAGGCGCCGCCCGAGGCAGAGGCCTGCGAAGATGTCGGTGTGGTCGGCCCCGTGACCGGTATCGTCGCAAGCCATATGGCGCTCGAAGTCCTGAAACTCGTCACCGGAGCAGGGCAACCTTTGATAGGATCTGTCCTCCTGCTGGAGGGATTGAAAGGGAAGGACAGGTCCGTCAAACTTAATCAGGACACGGATTGTCCTGTCTGTTCAGCCTGAATCTTTTCTTTGACACTGCCCCCTTTTGACGATTTTACGACATCGGGGATTGGTTAAGTCGGTGAGGATAAATGTTCCGCAAGTTTCTCGCGATCCTGCTGACAATATTCGCCGTTGCTGCGGCCGGATGGCTCGCGCTCAGGCGGCCGGATATTCCATACGACACACTCGAATATACCTACACAGTCCCGCATTCGAATTTCGTGACCCTTGGCGACGAGGTCAAAATCCACTTCGCCGATACCGGGCCTCGTGATGCACCGGTCGTCGTGTTGCTGCACGGTTTTGCGGCCTCGCTGCACACCTGGTCTCACTGGCAGGCAAAGCTGGACGACAATTACCGGGTCATCTCTCTCGACTTGCCCGGTCATGGCCTTTCCCGCGTGCCTGAAAATGAAGCGATCAGTATCGACTATTATGTCGAGACGGTGGATGCCCTGATGGACAGGCTGGATGTGGACCGGTTTTCGCTGGCTGGCTCCTCCATGGGCGGCAATGTCGCCTGGCAGTACGCGCTCCAGCATCCTGACAAGCTTGACGGTCTGGTCCTTGTCGATGCAGCTGGCTGGGCAAGAAGCGGTGAAGAAAGCGATGACGCCCCGCTTGTCTTCAAGCTTCTGCGTGTGCCGGTCGCGCGCCTGCTGATGAAGGATCTCGACCTGTCGAGCCTCATTGAGTCCGGGCTGCGAGATTCATTTGCAGACCAGACGCTGGTGACTGAAGCAATGGCAGAGCGCTATGCCGCGCTATCGCGCGCGCCGGGCCACCGCGATGCCTTGTTGTCGCTCGCTGCTGGCAATGAGACGCGGGAAAAGGCGAGCCGGGAAAGGCTGTCAGCCATTAATGTGCCAACGCTGATCCTCTGGGGCGACAAGGACAATCTTATTCCAGTATCGCACGCCTCGCGCTTCGAAGATGCCATTCCGAACGCGATTGTGACAATCTACAAGAATGTCGGTCACATCCCGCAGGAAGAGCAGGCCGACCAGAGCGCGGCGGACATGGCCGCCTTCCTTGACCGATATGCCGATGCGCCGCTGACACAACCAGCCACCGCTATCAGCGACACAGCATCGCCCGGCGCTTCAACAGGCGGCGGCCTCAGACCTCGTTAATTCAATTCAATCGCATCTGATACGGCCCCTGAACTGCAGGCATGCGGGTGTCGCCATTTGCGGCAGCCATTCAATTCTCAGGGGTGTGCGAGGGGAAGGTGATTGCGGGCTAGGCTTCAGGCGGCCGAAACGCTAGCCGATTCCGGGCAGAGGATGGCGCGGATTTCAGCGGCGGTCTCAGCGTGGCGGAGCGCCTCGCGAAGATTTGGCTGCCGCAATGTGCGGCTGACCTGGGCCAGAGCACGCAAATGATCCGCGCCGGAACCGACAGGCGCAATCAGCATGAAGATCAGATCACACGGCCGGTCGTCCACAGCATCGAAATCAACCCCTTCCGTCAGGCGGACAAACCCGCCGATCGGGTGGGGAAGTTTCTCGATGCGGGCATGTGGAATCGCGACACCTTCGCCAACGCCGGTCGAACCAAGGCGCTCACGCTCAATGACGGCGTCGAAAATATCGCGCGCGTCCAGCTTGGTGCGTTCCGCCAGCGCGCCGGCCAGTGTGGTCAGCGCCTGCTTGCGATTCGCTGCCGAAACAGGATCAAGAACTACGCCCTCGCCGAGAAGGCTTGAAAGATCAGTCGCCATGGCTTGCCAGGTTTCTTCAGGAGGTTTTGCTGTCAGTTGCCGGGTCGACCCAGCCTATATTCCCGTCCGCACGCCGATACACCATGCTCAGCCCCGAGTGCTTGGCATTACGGAACATCAGCGCCGGTGAGTCGGCAAGTTCGAGCTGCAAGACCGCTTCCGAGACCGTCATTGTGCGAATTTGAGAGGCAGATTCTGCCACGATAACAGGCGCTTCACCATCTTCACCGGTTTCAGCTGGGTCAGCTTCGTCGCCAGAGCCCTTGAGAACAAAGGACGCTGCCGGTTCACTGGGGAACGGATCACGTCCATTCTTGTGATGGTCTTTCAGGCGGCGTTTGTAGCGCCTGACCCGCTTCTCGATTTTCGCCAGCGCTTCGTCGAGCGCAGCATATGGGTCTACGGCCTTGCCGGTCGATTGCAGAATGATGCCGGATGGCAAATGAATATTGCAATCAATTTCGGTTTCGTGGCCATTCGGGCTGACGGTGACATGACCGTCAAAATCCCGGTCGAAATATTTTGTGACGGCTGCTTCAAGACCAGTTTCGATACGAGCGCGTAGCGCGTCGCCGAGGTCCATCTTCCGTCCTGCTATTTGTATCTGCACGGAACTCTCCGATAACGAGATCCTACTATAACGTCCCGATCAGGGAAATCGAGACCGGGGCCTCCTTAAAATGATGACAATTGGAGTCAATGACCCGTCCGCAGGGTCTATGCGCTGGCTTTCAGGCGGCGCCGACGCTGCACACTGGAGGGAATATGCAGGCTTTCACGATACTTCGCGACCGTGCGCCTGGCAATCTCGATGCCAAATTCCGTCAATATTTCAACGATCTGATCGTCCGAGAGGACTGACTCGCCTTCCTCGTCGACCAATTGCTTGATGCGGTAACGGACCGCTTCGGCGGAATGCGAGTCGCCACCGGCCGTGCCGGGAATGGCAGCGGAGAAGAAATATTTCAGCTCAAACAATCCGCGCGGCGTGCCCATATATTTATTGGACGTCACGCGGCTGACCGTGGATTCGTGCATCCCGATGGCATCGGCCACCTGTTTCAGGTTCAGCGGACGAAGATGTGCAACGCCGTGGGCGAAGAAGGCGTCCTGCTGGCGGACAATCTCGCTCGACACTTTGAGAATCGTGCGGGCGCGCTGGTCGAGGGATTTGATCAGCCAGGACGCGTTCTGTGCGCAATCGGTAATGAATTCCTTTTCCTTCTCGCGCATCGGCAGCGTGCTGACTTCGGCATAATAAGCCTTGTCCATCAGGACTTTCGGAAGCGTGTCGGAATTCAGCTCGACGGCGAACATGCCGTTTGGCATCTCGCGGACGAAAACATCTGGCGCGACGCCGATCGTGGTGCCGCTGGAAAAGGAGGAGCCCGGCCGCGGTGTCAGGTTGCGCAGCTCGCCCATCATGTCGAGCACGTCTTCCTTGTCGACGCCGCAGATCTCGCAGAGGCCCTTGATGTCATGCTTGGCGACCAGGTCGAGGTTTTCGATCAGGGCTTGCATAGCCGGGTCGTAACGATCCAGTTCCTTCAGCTGCAGGCCGAGGCACTCATTCACGGTGCGGGCCATAACGCCGGTTGGTTCAAACCCCTGGCAGACCTGTAGCACGGCAAGGACATTGGCCGGGTCGGCACCGAGCGCGACAGCCACCTCGTCGAGATCGACCTTGCAATAGCCGCCCTCGTCCGTCTCATCGATCAGACGCGCGCCGATCAGCTGGTCGGCGTGCGAAAGGCCGGCCATTTTGAGCTGGTCGTGAAGATGCTCGTGAAGTGATTTCTCTGATGTGAGAGAGCCTTCAAAATCATAGTCTTCGCCCGAATGGCTGCCGCCGCTGCCAGCTTGCGACCAGTCGGTCTTGGCGGAAGGGCCGGACATTTCATTGGCGGTCTGGCCGGTGTCGGAATTGGTGCCGCCATCATAAAGTTCTTCTTTCGGCGCATCCATTGCTTCGCGCGCCTCATGCAGCGCAGAACTGTCATCGAGGGCCAGCTCATCACGGCGCGAGGCGGGTTCGATTTCTTCGGGGGAATAATCGTCCTTGTCGCTGGCTTCGCCGCGTTCAAGGAGTGGATTGCGCTCGATTTCAGCCTCGACGAATTCGGCGAGCTCCATGTTCGAGAGCTGCAGCAGCTTGATCGCCTGCTGCAATTGCGGGGTCATCACCAGGGACTGGCCCTGGCGCATGTCGAGACGTTGTGAAATGGCCATGACGGTTACGCTGCGAACCGTTCGCCCAGATAGACCCGCCGCACATCCTCGTTGGTCAGGACATCATCCGGCGAGCCTTCAAACAGCACGCCGCCATCATAAATGATGGATGCCCGATCCACGATCTGAAGCGTCTCGCGCACCTGGTGGTCCGTAATCAGCACGCCAAGACCGCGCTTTTTCAGGTAACCAACCAGATCGGAAATATCCGACACGGCGAGGGGGTCGATACCGGTAAACGGTTCGTCCAGAAGCATGAAACTCGGCCTGGAGGCGAGCGCACGGGCAATCTCGACCCGGCGGCGTTCGCCCCCGGACAAAGACGTTGCCGCCTGCTTGCGCAGATGCGTGATGTGCAGTTCGTCCAGGAGGGCATCCACTTCCGCCTTGCGTGCCGACTTGTCCTTTTCGACAAGCTCGACAACGGCGAGGATATTCTCCTCGACGCTCATTCCGCGAAAAATAGAGGCTTCCTGGGGAAGATAGCCGACACCCAGGCGGGCACGCTGGTACATGGGGAGCATCGTCACGTCGGCGCCATCAATTGTGATGGATCCGGCGTCGGCGCCGATGAGGCCCATGATCATGTAGAAGCACGTGGTCTTGCCGGCACCGTTCGGTCCGAGCAGGCCCACGACTTCGCCGCGTTGAAGAGAAATAGAGACGTTCTTGACGACCTGGCGCTTGCCAAAAGATTTGGCCAGTCCATTCGCTACAAGGCCGTTGGCCATGTCCGTCATTTCGGTCGTCCTCCCAATTCACGCGGTTTGCGTAGCCCGGATGCAGGCTTACTCAAATACACTTAAAATCTATTTAGGCCGAAAGGTCTAATTTGATTCATTACTTGCGGGGGCATCGTCAGACGCCTCACGCTGGTTCGGGTTTATGTTCATCTGCACCTGCCCGCTGCCGCCATCCAGCGTCGTACGGCCTTCGCTCAGCTTCATCACCAGCTTCTCGCCGGTCGCGACATCTTCGCCGCGGACAAGCACCACTTCACCGGTCAGCGTGATGGTGTCGGCAGCTGCATTGTAAACGCCCCGCGTCCCCGTCGCCTTGAGATCAGGTGTGACATAGAACACCTCGCCTTCAGCTTCCATGCTTTCAATATCGCCAAATCCCGTCAGGCCAGCGGTGGTTGTGGCACCGGAGCCAGCATAATTGATCGTCACCCGGTTTGCCCGCAGCCGGGCCGTGCCCTGCATGATGTCCACATTGTCGATAAGCACGACCTTGCGCTGCTTTTCGAGCACTTCACTTCGATCAGCGTTGACGCGGATGGGGCCGCCATCTCCAGAGACCTGGGCGAGCGCGAGCGGGGACGTGGTCATCACCAGGGCAGCACACGCCATAAGAAATCTATTCATTACCACCACGCTCCTCATTGCCGGTCTCTGTGCCGGCGTCTGGTTCGACTTCGTCTCGCCCATCCGGGAAAATCGTCATCTGGACACGGCCACTGAGCACCACACGGTCGCCTTCGTCCACAATCTCATACGTGTCGGACCGCACATCGCCAAGGGGGCCAGACCCACTCAGCGGTTCAATCCCGTCAACGCGGCCCTCTTCAACATACATTTTCGCAGAGGTGGACCGGAATTCATAACCCTTGGCATTTCGCAGCTGAACATCTTCATAAAGCGCGAGCGTCTGATCCTTCTGGTCATAAAGGCCGGACGGGGCTTTCACCACGGTGCCGTCTTCGCTGACGAGTTCGGGATTGGCGAGGTCAATCTGATCGCCCCCGCCGGGCCGGCGCTGCGCCGTATCGGCGGTAATGACAAACGCCTTGCCGGTAATGTCGCGCCCGGTGAAGCGCGGATTGACCATGGTCACAACTTCGTCGCCCGACAGTTTCTCGATCGAATTTGGCGAGCGTGTCACGGCATTGGCGGCAAGATGTCCAACCATGACACCAACAGCGACTGCAGCGCAGGCGGTGAACAGCATGCGCAGCATCGCGACCATGGAGGACCGCTTGCGCGCCTGCTCCAAAGTCATCTGGCGCCGTGGCTCCCAGAGGCTTAACGCTTTTTCTGTTTCGGCTGAAACTTCCATATACCTGAATTTAGGTCAGTTCGGGCACTTTTGATAGCGCGGGATGCATGATCATTTCGTGACCGAATACGGCGATTTTCCGGCGCACTAGCTATGCGCGAAGATATCGGTTTCAGCCCAGCCACCGAGGTCGAGCGCCGCGCGGGTCGGCAGGAAGTCGAAGCAGGCTTGCGCCAGCGCTGTGCGGCCTTCGCGTTCCAGCATGGCTTCCAGACCCCGCTTGACGACATGCAGGTGCAGCACGTCACTCGCGCAATATTGCAGTTGCGCATCGCTCAGCGTTTCGGCGCCCCAGTCGGACGATTGCTGGGCTTTCGACATGTCGACACCCGCGATCTCCCGTGAGACATCCTTCAGGCCGTGCCGGTCAGTATAGGTCCGGACCAGTTTCGAGGCGATCTTGGTGCACCAGATCGGCTGGCAGTCGATGCCCATCCAGTGTTTCAGCATCGCGACATCGAAACGAGCGAAGTGAAAGATCTTGAGGCTACGTTCATCGGCCAGGAGCGCTTTCAGGTTCGGGCAATCAAAGCGGCGATCCAACTGGACAACATGCGCCGTGCCATCACCGGCTGAAAGCTGGACGACGCAAAGCGCATCGCGAAACGGGTTGAGGCCCATGGCTTCAGTGTCGACAGCGATCTCAAGTCCGAGATCGACTCCGGCGGGCAGGTCGCCCTTGTGCAGTGTGATATTGTTCATGACTTCCCGAATACTGGCTCTGAATTAATAGGCAATTGCCTGACTGTAAGCGATTTTGCCCATAAGCCCATCATCAGGGATTAACCCCTCGACAGACTGGATAAGAGGCCCACAAAAAGCGGGAGCCGGACTTTGCGCGCAGCCGTTTCGCATGCTTTAACTTCAGGATAAGGCTTGGTTTGGGTTGGGGAATTGAGATGCGCTGGTTTCTGGCAGGTCTGGCTGTCTGTCTAATGTGGCCGTCATCCTTCGCGCAGGAGAGGCGGCTTGCCCTTCTGATCGGCAATCAGGAATATTCGGATCAGGTCGGGGATCTGGCATCGGCGCATCTTGACGTGATGGCTGTGGCGCTGGCGCTGGACGATAGCGGGTTCGAAACCCACACGCACCTGGACGTCAACCGCCTCGATATGATGCAGGCCATAAGTCAGTTTCGCGATGAGCTGGCCGCGGCAAAACTCGAAGGCAGCCCGGTATTCGGTTTCGTCTACTTCGCAGGACAAGGCTTTTCCGTTGCCGATGTCATGGGCGAAAGAAACCTTCTAGTCGCGTCACATGAAAACGTCTGGAGTGCTGACGATCTCCTGAAGCAGACCGTATCTCTTGGGGATGCCGTGACGCTGCTGGAAGCTGCCGGGCCGGACGCCCTTTTCATAATCAGCGATGCCAGCCGCGACGGTCTTAAGCTCGGCTTCGATAATCCGGGCCGAGCCAATGGTCTTGTCGCCATGGAAGCTTCGCCTGGTACGCTCATCGCTTATTCTTCTCCTGCCGGCGGCCGCATTGCCGATGATGGAGTGTTCGCAAAAAAGCTGGCGCGTGAAATCCTTGAGCCCAATCAGCTTGCCAGTGTCGCGATCCGGAATGTCCTCGTTGAAATGTCGGACGCTCGTGAAGATGGCGTAGAGCTGTTCATGGCGCTGGACCGTTTGCCTGAGCACATCTGTTTCAATGAATGTCCGACACTTTTAAGCCGTGTCCCCATGCCGGAAGTCCAGCCAGAGCGTACCATTGCGTCAATGGTGAGTGATACGCTCACAAAAGAGGATGCGTCGACGCAAGCGGCAGGTCAGGCCGCTTCGGGCTCTGCGGCTTCAAGTCTTGGAACGAGTGTAGCGGGCCTCGCTGGTGATGCTGCCATCGGTGGCGCATCCGGGGCGGCCCAGGCCGCCATTGGCGCGCAGATGTCGGCAGCCCAAAGCGCCCAGACGCAGGCGACATTGACGGCTGCATCGGCAGCGGCGGGCGCCGCAACTGGTGTGGGCGCGACAGCGCTAGACGCCGGGTTCGACGCGTTTCCGGGCCCTGGAGGCGGCGAGAAGCGGACACCGGCCAATCGCTCTAACAAGGTCAAGCCAGCCAGAAAAGCTGACGCGCCACAGCATATCGATGCCCTCGCTGACCAGCCGCCGGCCGCGGCAGAGAGCGTGGTAGGGGATGGCCCGATGACTGATCAGCTGCCGGAGATCCCGCGGATCAAGGGTATCGCGACAGAGCCGCCACGCCCCGCTTATCCCGAACAGGCGCTCGCGCTGGATATCGAGGGCGCTTGCGATATGAGTTTCGGGCTCAGCCCGGCCGGAATTCCGTTTGATATTACAGCGGCTTGCACAGATCCGGTCTTCGAGCAGGAATCCATCAGGGCGGTCTCACGCGCGAAGTTCGAGCCGCAGAAGGTTGGCGGCAAAGCTGTCATGACAGACAACATGTCCTACCCGCTCGAATTCGTGATGGATTGATCGCACGAGGTCGTCCCGGCCTGCCTGCGGGGATGTCTGAGCCGGCCCGTGAGGCAGCTTTTGCCATTCGTCGCATGGACAAGCCGAACGAGGCATGGTGAAAGGCGGATATTCGGGAATCAACGGCCCCAGAAGCGAGGTCATCAGCTCCATGTCCAAAGGTCTAGTCACGCTATTCGGCGGTTCGGGCTTTATCGGCCGGTATGCGGCAAGAACACTGGTCGAAGCCGGCTACAGGGTTCGCGTTGCTGTTCGCCGTCCACATCTTGCCGGTGATGTCCGGCTCGCTGGTCCGCCAGGATGGGTCGATCTCGCCCAGGCCAATGTCCGCAATCGCAAATCGGTCGAGCGCGCTGTCGAAGGCGCAGATGCGGTCGTCAACCTGGTCGGCATCCTTTACGAAAAAGGCAAGCAGAGCTTCGAAGCCGCGCAGCGCGAAGGCGCGATCAACATCGCGCAAAGCGCGGCTGCTGCGGGGGTAAAGCGCCTCGTTCAGGTCTCGGCCATCGGTGCCGATCCTGAGTCTTCATCTGACTATGCCCGCACGAAAGCGGAAGCCGAGGCCGGTGTACGTGAAGCCTTTCCAGGCGCGGTCATCCTGCGGCCCTCCATCGTGTTCGGCCCGGAAGACGATTTCTTCAACAAGTTTGCCGGCATGGCCGCCCATCCGATCTCGACGGTCGCGCCCTTCCTGCCAGCCATTGGCGGCGGCAAGACGAAGCTCCAGCCGGTCTATGCCGGTGATGTTGCCGATGCGATCGCTGCGGCCGTGACCCGCGACGATATTGATGGCAAGACGTTCGAACTTGGCGGGCCACGCACGTACACCTTCAACGAGCTTTATGAGCTGATCGGCGAAATCGTTGACCGCAAGCGCTTTGCCCTGCCGCTGCCTTTCTTCGTGGCCAAGCCGCTCGGCCTGACTTTCGGTGCGCTGTGGCGTGTTCCGCCGATCTCCTCGGGTATTTTCGGTCCGCCACCGATTACGGGTGACCAGGTCGACATGCTGAGAACCGACAATGTCGTGGCCGAAGATGCGCTGACGCTGAAGGACCTTGGTGTCACCGAGATCGAAAGCGTTGAATCGATTGTGCCGTCTTATCTCTGGCGTTATCGGGCCTATGGCGAGTTCCACCAGAAGGGCGAAGCCTGAGGCTTATTCCGGTGGGCTCGCATCCTCGCTCGTGACCCTGAATTCGAGTGGATAGACCACGCCTGTAATTCGCACAGGTTCGCCATCGACCATCTTCGGTTCGAAACGCAGGGTCTCGATCGCATTTCGCGTTGCCTGGACAAATCCCGGATGGGTGCAATCGACCTTGATGCCGGTTTCCACGAAGCCTTCTTTCGAGACGTTGAAAGTTGCTTCACACATGGCGCCGAGCCCTTGCTTGGCCATGTTGATCGGATAGCTCGGCACAGGTGGCTGTATTGGTTGGACATTCGTGTTGTCCGCTGCGCTCGGCAGAGCTGCGAGTGATACGATGGCGGCAATACTGGCCCCGGCCGCAGCGAGGCCGCCTGTCGTCTTTATCGGATTGTTGATGAGGGTCATGGAGATGTCCTTTGTGATGCGTTTGAGCTGCATCCGGCGCGACCGCTTGAGGTAGGCGTCGATAAAGGAACGGACCGCGTGGCTCGCCGTGATCCCCTCTGCCTCACAGGCCGCCTTGAAGGCTTCCTTTTTTGAGTGCGGCAGGCGGACTTCCAGCGTGTCTGATTTCTTTTCGCGGCGTTTCATCGATCCGTCTTGATTGGCGGGTTTGCGTCGGACGCCGTCAAGGACGCCCCATTCAGCTTGCGATTGAAACCAAAACACCGTCCGGACGCCAGACATTTCGTGTCCGGACAGACGTTTTGGCGACCAGCCTGCGCGCCGCGGTTAAAAGTAACGGAGGATGAATAAAAGCGCCTGCAAATGACCACAATGCGATCTGCTTGTCGCTCGATTTCATGACAATAACGTCAGAAAGGATGGAGCTTTCCGCAGGCGTTGGGACGCACTGAAGCGGAAGGAGCGGCGTACGGAGGGGGCGGTTTGCCTGCTGCGTGCGTCGTCTTGTGTGCCAGGTATCCTAACGATCTTCACGCATCAAAAAGCCCACGCCGGACGGCGCGGGCTTCTCGGTATCTTGCCAGTTTATGGCCAGTACATTGCAGGAAATCAGATTTCCTTGTCGACGGCTTCGAGCCGGGAAATCTGCGTTTCCGCGTCAGTCCGCAGCTGGGCCAGCAATGTACGCGATGTTGGCGTCATCGTCTTCGGCAGGGCCTTGTTGATCTCTTCAAGGATGTAGCGTTCGCCGCGAAGAACTTCTTCGACGGCAACTTCACTATCATTGTCGACCATGGTGCGCAGGCTGGTGAAGCCGCGGTGCGCTGTGCCAAGTGCCTGGCCGCGTTCGGCAGGTTCGCCGCCGAGCGACAGGACTTGCTCCTGTAGCAGGTCAAGCTGGGCGTTCTTCTCCTTGGCCAGCTCAAGCAGGGCTGGTTTCAAACCGTTTGTCTCATCCGGGATATCAGCGGCCTGCTTATAGAGGGCGGCAGCATCGATATAGATACGGGTCAGCTTGTTGAGCTCACCGATTTCTTCCTTCATCGCCATCGACATGTTTTCATTGTAGCTCTCGACAGCCTCTTCAGTGTCGGAGAGACCGGCCGTGCTGCAGGCAGAAAAGCCAAGCGGCAGGGCCAGGGCGGCAGTTGCCATAAGTATGCGTTTCATCATTTTTCCTTTCCATTCTGGAACGTGGCCAAAACGGGCGGGACAGATAGGCGTTCCGCATTTGCCGAAATTGGCAGATTAACTTCCTGACAGGTATGGGATCATTGCGATGATCGCTACGCCGAGGATGATGCGGTAGATCACGAAGGGCAGGAAGCTCATCTTGTTGAGGATCGCCATCAGGGCCCAGATCGAGAAAAAGGCCGTGACAAAGCTCAATCCGGCAACGACCAGTCCGTCCAAAAGCGGAATGGTGATCTCATCGGGGTTTGCCGTGGCGAGCTTCAGGCACGCATAGCCCCCCGCCATCATGAGGACGGGTACGCCGCACAACATGCCGAAGCGCGCCGCTTCAGTGCGCGAGAGGCCAAGACCCCGCGCCGCCGTCATTGTGATGCCTGACCGGCTGACCCCCGGAATGAAGGCCAGTGCTTGCGCCAGCCCGATCAGCACCCCGTCGCGAAGCGTCATGTCTTCTTCCTTGCGATGCGTCGGCCCTTTGACGTCTGCCCACCACAGAAAAAGTGCGAAGACGATGGTTGCGCCGGCGATGATATAGACGCTACGCAAGGCCTCCATGCCGGGAATGAATTCATAGGCGAGGCCAGCCAGTACCGCCGGAGGTGTCGCCACGAGGATCAGCAGGGCAAGCTTACCGCTCGGTGTCAGCTTGCCATCGATACGGCCGATACCGACCAGTTCGAAGGCACCCTTGATTGTGCGGCCTGTATCTTTCCAGAAGTAGGCGAAAAGCGCGAACAGCGTGCCGAGGTGGGCCATGGCGTTCACCATCAGCTCATCCTCGCCGCCAATCCCGAAAAGGTGCGCGGTCAGCAGCACGTGCGCCGACGACGAGATCGGCAACCATTCCGATATACCTTGCACAATGGAGATGATGAAAAGCTGAAAAAGTGACATGCCGACTGTCCATCGCTAAGATCGCCGTGGCCTCTTTGGCATGCTTCGCACCGAAAGGCACGATCCAGTATATATATCACTGTGATATGTTGTGACCTTGCCAAAAGCCTGGCGTCATTCTATATTCTATATATCTGCCAAAAATACATATCACATTGATATTTTGGGGCGCAATTTGCCTTGCGCTTTCAGAGTTTGCGACACATAAGGCAAAAACTTGCTTGATTGAGGACTGCCCATGGCCAGCCGTATGCTGAAGTTTACTGAAATCGACCGCGCCATGCCAGAGAAGCGTGATGCGAAAGCACGCGCGGGCGACTTTCATGAAATCTACGCAGATTATGCGCAGGAAGTCGCCGAAGATCAGGCTGGCCGGTGCTCGCAATGCGGCGTGCCTTTCTGCCAGCAGGGCTGCCCGCTCAGCAACAATATTCCCGACTGGCTGAAGCTGGTTGCAGAAGACCGGATGGAAGAGGCCTACCAGGTCTCGCAGGCGACGAACAACATGCCGGAAATCTGTGGCCGTATCTGCCCACAGGACCGCCTGTGCGAAGGGATCTGCACGATCGAACAGTCCGGCCATGGCACGGTCACGATCGGCTCTGTCGAGCGCTACATCACCGATAATGCCTGGGAGCAGGGCTGGGTCACACCGATCAAACCACCGCGTGAGCGCGACCAGTCGGCGGGCATCATCGGGGCTGGCCCGGGTGGGCTTGCGGCCGCCGAACAGCTGCGCCGTAAAGGCTATCAGGTGACAGTCTATGACCGCTATGATCGCGGCGGCGGCCTGCTGATGTACGGTATTCCCGGCTTCAAGCTGGAAAAAGACATTGTCGAGCGCCGGATCAAACGTCTCGAAGACAGCGGCATCACGTTCAGGTTCAACACGTCGATCGGGGAAAAATTGTCCCTGTCGGACCTGCGCGACAAGCACGATACCGTGCTGATTGCCACGGGCGTCTACAAGGCGCGTGACCTGATGGTGCCGGGCGCAGGCTGTACCGGCGTCCACGCTGCCCTGGATTTCCTGACGACGTCCAATCGCAAGGGCCTTGGCGATGCTGTGCCGACCTTTGATGACGGGACCCATAATGCCGAAGGAAAAAGGGTCGTCGTGATCGGCGGCGGGGATACGGCCATGGATTGCGTGCGGACCGCTATCCGCCAGGGTGCGAAATCCGTGACCTGCCTCTATCGCCGGGATCGCACCAACATGCCGGGCTCGCAGCGCGAGGTGGCAAATGCCGAGGAAGAAGGCGTTGTATTCGAATGGCTCGCTGCGCCAGAGGCCATTCTCGATACCAAGGCTGGCAAGCTGAAAGCGGTCCGTGCCGCACGCATGAAGCTTGGCGCGCCGGACCCGTCCGGGCGACAGTCGCCGGAGAAGACCGGTGAGACGTTCGATATCAAGGCTGACATGGTGATCAAGGCGCTGGGCTTTGACCCGGAAGAACTGCCAGTCCTGTTTGGGGAAGCAGCCCTGACAGTGAATCGCTGGGGCGCCATCCGCGTCGATTTCACCAGCATGGAGACGAGCATTCCGGGCGTCTATGCGGCCGGCGATATTGTTCGCGGTGCCTCACTCGTCGTGTGGGCCATCAAGGATGGCCGCGACGCCGCTGAATACATGCACAAGAAGATGAAGGCCGCGGCGCGCGAGCAGGCAACTGCTGCAGTGGCAGCTGAATAGCCAGCCGCCAAACGCCAAGAGCCTGACCAAATTTCCCTGAGGGACCGAGCAATGACCGACACAATCGAAAAATACCTCCTTGAGCGCCAGAAGCTGATCGAGGCGCATGCCTATGATCCCGAGCATGAAAAAGATGCCTGCGGCGTCGGCCTCGTGGTGGCGCTCGATGGCAAGCCAAAGCGCGAAATCGTCGAAATGGGCATCAAGGCGTTGAAGAATGTCTGGCATCGCGGCGCAGTTGACGCCGATGGCAAGACAGGTGACGGCGCCGGTATCCGCATCGAGGTGCCGCAGGACTTCTTCCGTGAGCAGGCCGAGCGTACCGGGCACAATCCGACAGAAGACCCGATCTGTGTCGGGCAGATCTTCCTGCCGCGCACCAACCTCGCAGAGCAGGAAGCCGCGCGTGCCATCGTTGAAACCGAAATCCTGCATTTTGGCTTCTATATCTATGGCTGGCGCCAGCCCCCGGTCGACATATCGGTGATTGGCCAGAAGGCTGCCGATACTCGGCCCGAGATCGAGCAGGTCATGTTCCGCGACGCCAAGGAACGCTCACCCGACGATCTTGAGCGCGCGTTGTATCTCTGCCGCCGCCGCATTGAGCGCAAGGCGCGCGAAGCCGGCATACCGGGCTTCTATATCTGCTCGCTCAGCCACAAATCGCTGATCTACAAGGGCATGTTCCTCGCCCAGGACATCGACAATTTCTATCTCGACCTGAAGGATGAGCGCTTTGTCTCGCCCATCGCAATCTATCACCAGCGCTATTCCACCAACACTTTTCCCCGCTGGGAGCTGGCACAGCCCTTTCGCATGCTCGCGCATAATGGCGAGATCAACACGCTGCGCGGCAACCTCAACTGGATGAAAAGCCACGAGATCAAGATGGTCTCCGGCGCGTTCGGCGATGATGTTGAGGATGTGAAGCCAGTCGTGCCGAAGGGGCTTTCGGACTCCGGTGCACTTGACGCCGTGTTCGAAATCCTGTGCAAGGCCGGGCGCACTGCGCCGATGACCAAGGCACTGCTGATCCCGGAAGCCTGGTCGAAGCGCGCTTCGATCATTCCCGACGAGCATGCTGCGCTCTACGCCTATTGTAATTCCGTCATGGAGCCATGGGACGGGCCTGCCGCGATCTGCGCCTATGACGGACGCTGGGCGATCGCTGGTCTTGACCGCAATGGCCTTCGTCCACTGCGCTATGCACTGACGGGCGACGGCATTCTGGCAGTCGGTTCGGAAACGGGTATGTGCCCGCTGACAGGGCATGAAGTTGTCCGCCGCGGCCATGTCCGGGCTGGCGGCATGATTGCCGTCAATCTCGAAGAAGGCCGTTTCTACGAGCATGACGAGATCATCGACGAGCTTGCCGCTGAGCATCCGTATGACAAGTGGCTGAAGAACGTCAAAGAACTCGAAGCCGACATCATCAAGGGTGAGGAGCCTCGCCTTTATGACAAGGAGACACTGCTTCGCCGCCAGACTGTGGCGGGCTTCACACTGGAAACCGTCGAACTGATCCTCGCGCCCATGGCCGAAGGCGGCAAGGAAGCCATTGGCTCGATGGGCGATGACAGCCCGGTCGCGGTCCTCTCGCATGAGTGCCGGCCGCTGTCGCACTTCTTCCGCCAGAATTTCAGCCAGGTCACAAATCCACCGGTCGACCCGTTGCGCGAAGACCGCGTGATGAGTCTCAAGACGCGGTTCAAGAATCTCGGCAACATCCTGACCACGGATGAAACCCAGCAAAACGTCTTCGTGCTGGAAAGCCCTTTTCTCTCGACCGGCATGTATCAGCGCCTGATGACCACGCTTGGCGAGGGCGTCGAGCACATCGACTGTACGTTCAAGCTCGGCGATGTACGCCGCGACGGCTCGGCATTGAAGGTGGCGCTGGCGCGTATCCAGGCCGAAGCTGAAGAAGCTGTGCGCGCCGGACGTGAACACATCGTTCTGACGGATGAAAACCAGGACCCGGACAATGTCGCGATTCCGATGATTCTCGCGACAGGTGCCGTGCACTCCCACCTTGTCGGGCAGGGCCTGCGGACGTTCTGCTCATTGACCGTCCGTTCAGCGGAATGCCTTGATACGCATTATTTTGCAGTGCTCGTCGGTGTCGGTGCGACCTGCGTGAACGCATATCTGGCGCAGGAAGCGATTGCGGACCGCCATGCCCGCGGCCTGCTCGGCGATGAGCCGCTCAGCGCTTATGTCGGCCAATACAAGAAAGCCGTAGAGGCGGGCCTGCTGAAAATCCTCTCCAAGATGGGAATCTCGGTGATCTCGTCATATCGCGGCGGTTATAATTTCGAAGCGCTCGGTCTCTCGCGCGCGCTTGTGGCTGATTATTTCCCCGGCATGACAAGCCGCATTTCGGGCATCGGCCTCGCTGGCCTTGAGGACAATGCCGTCGAGCGCCACGAGGCTGCTTTCGATGAGGATGTCATCTCTCTGCCCGTTGGCGGCTTCTATCGCCTGCGCGCATCCGGTGAGCCGCACGCCCTCGATGGCAACCTCATCCATATGTTGCAGGCCGCCTGTGACCGGGGTGACTATGCCCTTTACGAGAAATACGTGCAGGCGCTGTCCAACCGCCCGCCCATCCAGCTGCGTGACCTGATCGACTTCAAGACGAAGTCACAGACGTCCATTCCGCTTGAGCAGGTTCAGTCGGTCAACGAGATCCGCAAGCGTTTCGTAACGCCCGGCATGTCGCTGGGGGCCCTGTCGCCCGAGGCACATGGCACGCTGAATGTCGCGATGAACCGCATTGGTGCAAAGTCGGTGTCCGGCGAAGGCGGGGAAATCCGCGAACGTTACCGCCCGCTGCCGAATGGCGACAATATGAACTCCGCGGTCAAACAGGTCGCGTCCGGGCGTTTTGGCGTTACGGCTGAATACCTGAATGAATGCCGCGAGGTGGAAATCAAGATCGCACAGGGTGCAAAGCCCGGTGAGGGCGGCCAGCTGCCCGGCTTCAAGGTGACCGAGCTGATCGCCAAGAACCGGCATGCCACCCCCGGCGTGACGCTGATTTCGCCGCCGCCGCACCATGATATCTATTCCATCGAAGACCTTGCCCAGCTGATCTATGACCTCAAGCAGATCAACCCCGATTGCCGTGTCTGTGTGAAACTGGTCGCGCAATCTGGTGTCGGGACCGTTGCTGCCGGTGTCGCCAAGGCCAAGGCTGACGTGATCCTGATCGCCGGCGGTGTTGGCGGCACGGGTGCCAGCCCGCAGACCTCGATCAAATATGCCGGCCTGCCTTGGGAAATGGGCCTTGCAGAAGCGCATCAGGTCCTGTCGCTCAACAATCTGCGCGACAAGGTTACGCTGCGCACCGATGGCGGCTTGCGGACGGGCCGCGACATTGTGATCGCCGCCATGCTGGGCGCCGAAGAATATGGTATCGGCACGGCGTCACTGGTGGCGATGGGCTGCATCATGGTACGCCAGTGCCATTCCAATACCTGCCCTGTTGGCGTCTGCGTGCAGGATGAAGCCCTGCGCAAGAAGTTCACCGGCTCGCCGGAAAAAGTCGTGCACCTGATGTCTTTCCTGGCTGAAGATGTGCGGCGTATCCTTGCCAGTCTCGGCCTCTCCTCGCTGGATGAGGCCACGGGCCGCACCGACCTGCTCAGCCAGGTCAGCCGCGGTGCCTCGCACCTTGATGACCTTGATCTCAACCCGCTCCTGGTACGTGTCGAGACCAACAAGCCGGTTGTCTATCGCCCGACCCACCGCACCGAAGTTGTCGACACGCTCGACGCGCAGATCCTGCGCGACGGCGAGCCGTTCTTCACGCGCGGGGAGAAGATGCAACTCGAATATGACGTGCAGAACGTCCAGCGGAGCATTGGCGCCCGGTCGAGCTCTGCCATCGTGCGCAAGTTCGGCGAGCGGGCCCTGCCGGAAGGCCGCCTGCATATCCGCCTGTCCGGCAGCGCTGGCCAGTCGCTTGGGGCCTTTGCTGTCCAGGGGCTGCTACTCGATGTGCACGGCGATGCCAATGATTATGTCGGCAAGGGGCTGTCCGGCGCGACGATCCAGCTGCGGCCCAAACGCGATGCGCAGTTCGAAGCATCCGAAAACACCATCATCGGCAATACATGCCTCTATGGCGCGACCAATGGGCGGCTGTTTGCGTCCGGCCAGGCCGGCGTGCGTTTTGGCGTGCGAAATTCGGGCGCTGAAGCGGTGGTCGAAGGCTGCGGCGCGAATGGCTGCGAATACATGACTGGGGGCCGCGTCGCGATCCTCGGGGCTGTTGGCGACAATTTCGGGGCCGGGATGACCGGTGGGATCGCGTGGATCTGGGATCCGCACAAGCGGTTCAACCAGGTCGCCAACCCGGATTCGATTGACTGGTATCCATTGGCTGACATGCGCGACGAGCACATTGGCCGCTTCCAGATCATGCTGGAGATGCATGCAGAGCGTACCGGATCCAAGCGCGCGAAAAAGCTCCTGGAGGAGTGGGATCAGACTCTCGCTGACACGTTGCTCATCGTGCCCAAGGAGGGAGCAGCCCGTATCCTTGGTGACACAGGAGTCGCAAAAGCCAGCTGAACCTCGGTGGTCCTGTAGCGCCGCCCTTGCAACCTTGGGCGGCGCTCCCCAATTCCACCGCTAACCTGCCAAACAGCGGAACCTGAAACCACTGCCATGAGCAAACCCGATTATTATGAGCTGCTGGGTGTCCCGAAGGATGCCGACGCAAAAACCCTGAAGAGCGCTTATCGCAAGCTCGCTCTCAAATACCATCCCGACCAGAATCCCGGCAACGACGCTGCTGAAGCGAAGTTCAAGGAAGTCGGCGAGGCTTACGGAATCCTGTCTGACCCGGAAAAGCGCGCCGCCTATGACCGTTTCGGACATGCAGCCTTTGAAGGCGGTGGCGGCGGCCCCAGCGGCGGCAACCCGTTCGGCAATGCCGACCCGGGCGATATTTTCGAGAATATCTTCAGCCAGGTCTTTGGCGGCGGTGGCGGCTTTGGCGGTGGTCGCAAGCGGGCCGGGCCTGCGCGTGGCAATGACTTGCGCTACGATCTGGAAATCTCGCTTGAAGATGCCTTCTCCGGCAAGGACACCGAAATCAACCTGCCGTCGGCGGTCGAATGCGGAACCTGCGACGGCTCCGGCGCTGAACCCGGCACCAGCCCCGAAACCTGCCCGACCTGTCAGGGCGCAGGGCGCGTGCGCGCGACGCAGGGCTTCTTCACCATGGAACGCACCTGTGCGCGTTGTTCCGGACGCGGCAAGGTTATCACCAATCCGTGCAAGACCTGCCATGGTGCGGGACAGGTACGAGAAGACCGCAAGCTGCAGGTCAAGATCCCGGCCGGTGTCGAAAGCGGCATGCGTATCCGCCTCTCCGGCGAAGGTGAGCCTGGCCAGCATGGTGGGCCGAAAGGTGACCTCTACATCTTCGTTGATGTGGCCGAACACGATATTTTCGAGCGCGACGGACCGAACCTCTATTGCCCGGCGCCTGTCCCAATGGTGACAGCAGCGCTTGGCGGCGAGATCGAGATTCCGACCATGGATGGTGGTCGTGCCAAGGTGACGGTGCCTGAGGGCGCGCAGACCGGACGCAAACTGCGCCTGCGGGGCAAGGGCATGCCGTCGCTGCGCGGATCAGGGCAGGGCGGTGACCTCTACGTCGAGATGATCGTGGAGACCCCGCGCAACCTCACTTCGCGCCAGAAAGAACTGCTGCGTGAATTCTGTGATCTGTCCTGCGCCGACTGCAATCCGGAAAGCGAAGGCTTTCTGGGCCGCGTCAAGAAGTTCTGGGATGGCATGACGGGCGAAGACCAGCAGCGTCCCAACTAGGCGCCTCGCCCTAGCCCAGTGATCCGCCGTGCCTGAACAGCCTGTTCGGTGCGGCGACGATCATGATGAGCCAGGCGAAGAAGCCATAATCGGCAACGCGTTGCCAGAAACCGACCGGGCTGCCCGTTCCACCCACCATCATCATGGCGAACCCGCCAGCGACCAGGGCAAGCGCCACGAGCGTCGCCGCCAGCATACGCGGCGCGCCGATCCTCAGCAGGGCCAGCGCAATCAGGCCAAGCCCGGCAATTGCCCCGGCATATTCGACAAGCCCCGCAATATTGTGCAGCGCCTGGCGTGCGCCGCCCCCGATGGGGCAGCCCGGCTCACACGGAAAGGCAAATGCGCCGAGATATCCAATCGCAACGCCCAGGCAGCAGACAAGACCAGCCGAGATCAGCGCATGTCGCGGCAGCCGCTGGCGCGCCAGCCCGAGCAAAAGCACGGTCAGGATGCCGGTTGCCAGAAAGCCCACACTGTTGACGAAGCTCGCATGGGGCGCCCCATCGGCGCCCAGTTCGCTTAGATACATCGTCATCGGGTCATAGTCGGTCTGAAGGCTGCCAATAATTTCCGGCAGAGCAACGGCTGAGCCGACAAGCAGGAAAGCCAGTATGAAGCTCATCAGCCTCATATCACTGCGCCTCAGTCAATTTTCGAATAGGCAAAATCAGCCTGTCCTTCACCGTCGATCATGACGGCAGCCCGCAACTCTCCCGGCGCGACGAGTGCAAAGGTCAGCCCGTCGAAATAGACCGCCCCTTCGTCCACCGCGACGAGCGGGAATTCAACACGCTCATCCTTTGTTTCCCATCCGGTCATGTCCGGATTGAAGTGCTTGATGCGGAGGATGAGCGAGCCGTCCTGTTCGGCGAAATGGTAGAATTCATAGAATTGCAGGTCGCCGCTCGCCGTGCTCTGTCGGAACATGCCGATCATCTGTCCGCCTGAGGCTGGCGATATGATCTCTTCGGATATGCCGCCAAGGCCGCTGCCCTGCCAGTGGCCTTCAAGCCAGGCCAGGTCTTCGATGACAGCCGATGGAGAGGCCGCCCCATCGCTCAGCGTCCTGACTTCGACAGCGCCGTCCAACACAGCCGATGCCGGCGTTGTGCACGCGCTGAACACTACCAGTGCCAATACGCTCATGGCTGTACGCATCGTGCCTGCCCCCTTCCTGTCCCCTCGGTTCAGGTCGCCAGTTTAGCGCCAATCTCTGCGCATGTCGCTTTTAATCGCTCGATATCTTCGGGGCGCGAAAGCCGGTGATCACCATCCTTGATGAGGGTGAAGACAAGATCGGTCGTTGTCATGGTGTCCACGAGGCGCTGGGCGTGTCGCCAGGGGACGTCAGCATCCGCGAGCCCCTGCAGGATGCGGACAGGCCCGTCAAACCGGATCGCGTCATCAAGCAGTGACCACGTCTTGCCATCTTCGATCAGGGCGCGGGTGATCGGGTAAGGCGCGTCATAGTCAGATGGGCGCATATGCACGCCTTGCTCCATGATCTCGGCTTTTGCGGCATCTGAAAATTCCGGCCACATCAGCTTTTCCGTAAAGTCCGGCGCTGGCGCGATCAGGACAATGCCCTTGACCCTATTTGGCACGGCGAGCGCGGAAAGCAGGGCCATCCAGCCGCCCATGCTCGACCCAACCAGCACAAGCGGCCCGGCCGATACCTGTTCGATCACGTTCAGCGCATCCTCGCGCCACAGGCTGATCGTTCCATCTTCAAAGCGCCCGGCTGATTCGCCATGCCCGGAATAGTCGAAAGCCAGGAAGCCATGCCCGGCCCCGGTGGCCCAGGCTTCGAGTTCTGTAACTTTCGTGCCGGACATGTCGGACTTGAAACCCGACAGCCAGACATAGGTCAGGCCAGATCGCCCGTCATGTTTACGATAAGCGAGGCGCCGGCCATTTTCACAGTCGAGGAAAAGTGTTGTCATGATGCAATGGACTTCAACGCCGTGCAGTTGATGTCAAGCAAGCCGCTTTGCCGAGAGGTGATATACCGCTACAGCCAATGAGCCGGCGGGGGCCGAAAAAGCTGGAGAGGCCCAGTGTCTGTAGCTTTAAAATACAAAGAGATAGCCCGCATGAGTGCGATCGAGCTTCCTGAGCTTCGTGGCAAGACCATTCTCCAGGTGATCCCTGAACTGTCCGCAGGCGGGGCTGAACGCACGACGATCGAGATGGTCGAGGCGATCATGGAATCGGGCGGGCGTGCCCTCGTGGTGAGCGAGGGTGGGCGGCTCGTGCCGGAGCTGCTGCGCGCAGGCGGCGTTCATACCGAGCTCAATTTGAGCTCGAAAAACCCGATCACGCTGAAAGCCAATGCGCGCAAACTGGCCGGTCTCATCAAGGCGCAGTCGGTTGACCTTGTTCATGCCCGCTCACGCGCGCCGGCCTGGAGCGCCTACTGGGCTGCCCAGAAAACCGGAATCCCGTTTGTGACGACTTATCATGGCGCTTATTCCGGGGTGTCCGGCCTGAAGCGCAAATACAATTCCATTATGGCCCGCGGTGATCTTGTGATCGCAAATTCGGAGTGGACGGCGGCGCATGTGCGGAGTGTGCACGGCGTTGAACGCGACCGGATGGTGACCATCCCGCGCGGCGTCGACTTCGCTGTCTTCGACCCCAGGGCGATAAGCCAGGACCGGCTGGATGCGATCCGGGCCAACTGGGAAATTGACGCGCAGGAAAAACGCCTCGTACTGCTTTTGCCCGGCAGGCTGACCGAATGGAAAGGCCAGAAGGTCGCGATTGAAGCGCTGGCCGGTCTATCCGGGGCTGAGCGGGTGAAGCTCTTGCTCATTCTCGCTGGTGATGCACAGGGGCGCTCAGGCTATGTCGCCGAGCTTGAAGACCGCATCATCGAGCATGGCCTTGGCGGGACCGTCCGCATCGTCGGACATTGTGAGGACATGCCGGCCGCCTATGCCGTGTCAGACATCGTGCTCGCGCCGTCGACACGCCCGGAAGCCTTTGGCCGCGTGGCCGCAGAAGCTTCAGCCATGGGCAAGCCGGTGATCGTTGCCGATCATGGCGGGCAGAAAGAAATTGTAGTCGAGGGGACAACAGGCTCGCGTGCCGAGCCGGGGAATGCGGCTGACCTTGCGGCGTCGATCAGGGCTATCCTGCAGCTCGGTGCGGACGGTCGGGCAGGGATGGGGGAAGCTGGCCGACAACACGTATTCGAACGCTTTTCAAAACGGGGGCTTCAAGCCGCGACCCTTGATGTCTATAAGCGCCTGTTGGAGACGCATGAGGACGACTAAGGTTTGGGTGTAGTCAAAAATCCCGGCGAGGGCGCACGGCGCGTACTCGTCATAAAGCTGAGTGCGCTGGGCGATTTTGTCCTGGCGCTCGGCGCCATGCGTGCAATCCGCGAGACTCATCCCAAAGCCATCCTCACCTTGCTGACGACGCCCCCCTACCAGGAACTCGCCAAGGCGACGGGCTTCTTCCAGCATATCGAGACCGATGGCCGGCCCAAGGGCGTCAAGGCAACGCGTGAATTGCTGAAGCGCATGAAGGCGGCCAGGTATGACGTGATCTACGACCTGCAGACATCCGGGCGTACGGCAAATTACTTCAAGGCGCTGAACCTGCCTTTCCAGACGCCGCCGCTCTGGTCTGGTCATGCCGAGGATGCAGCCTTCCTGCATTCCAATCCCGAGCGCGGGAACATGCATTCGATTGACCGGCTGGCGGACCAGTTGATAGCGGCAGGTATCGGGCCGGGCTCTATCAAGGGCAAATGGCCGCCCATGCCGGACATGTCCTTCGTGCGGCGCTCCCAGGGTGAGAAGCCGTCACTGACACCAGCATATTTCGGCATCAAGGGGCCGTACGCCCTGTTCATTCCCGGCGCATCAGAGCATCGTGCCGCCAAGCGCTGGCCCGTCGAAAATTACGGCGGCCTTGCACAGGAAGTCGCCAATTGCGGCGTCACACCGGTGATTATTGGCGGGAAGTCAGAGTCTGAACTCGCCGTTGAAATCAACCGGATGGAGCCGCGTGCCCGCAACATCGTCACACGGACAAACCTCTTCCAGATCGTGGCATTGGCAGAAAAAGCGCAGTTTGCGGTTGGCAATGACACAGGACCCATGCATATGGCGGCACTTTCCGGTTGCCCGGGCGTTGCGCTTTTTGCCACGAGTGAGAGTGATCCACTGAAAGCGGCCCCGCGCGGGTCGCAGGTCATTATCTGCGAGGCAGAGACGCTGGACCAGCTCAGCGTTCGCGATGTCTGGCAGGCGGTTCGGATGCTTGGTGCGATCCCTGCGCAGGCAGCCGGTAATGAATCTTGAATTTTACGCCGAAAATCGGCATATTGAGCCACTGTTTCAATTGCTCACAGGAGAAGAGCCATAGCACGTAGACCTCATGCGGCGCCGCCGTCCAAGAAAGACGCAGGCCCGCGGATCAACCGGGATATCAAGGCAGAGAAGGTTCTGCTCATCGACGAAAACGGTGAAAAGCAGGGTGTGATGCCACTGATGGCGGCGCTTGATGCTGCCTCGGAAGCCGGAATGGACCTTGTCGAGGTCTCCCCGAACCAGGAGGTCCCGGTCTGCAAGATCGTCGATTATGGCAAGCTTCGTTACGAAGAGCAGAAGAAGAAGGCCGCTGCGAAGAAGAAGCAGAAATCGGCTGAGCTCAAGGAAATCAAGATGCGTCCGAACATCGACACCCATGATTATGAGGTGAAGACCCGGTCGATGACGCGCTTTTTCGAAGAAGGTGACAAGGTCAAGGTCACGCTGCGTTTCCGCGGCCGTGAGATGGCTCACCAGTATCTCGGTATGGAGCTCCTGCAGAAGGTCCGCGAAGAGTTTGACGAGATCGCCAAGGTCGAGCTCGAACCGAAACTCGAAGGCCGCCAGATGACGATGGTGATGGCGCCGCGTTAGGTTGCACCCCAAGCCGCTTCATCCTTCGACACACTCAGGATGAGGATGCTTTCGTAGCTATATCGGAAGTGGGATCCCCATAGACCTCACCCTGAGCCTGTCGAAGGGCGAGGTCCATCCGGAGACGCGGCGAATGGAGGCTGTTCCAACTGCAGCGCGGCCTCCACGCAGACCTTGATTCTCCCACGCCTTTCCGTCATAAGCGCGATCTTTCGAGTATTGCGGGCCGAAAACGGCATGCCTGCAGGCTCATGAACGACTAGACAGCGGGTCTTATCAAGGCCCCGACAGGAGATCGAAATGCCGAAGATGAAGACCAAGAAAGCCGCTGCAAAGCGGTTCAAGTTCACGGCTACAGGCAAGCTGAAGCACGGCGTTGCCGGCAAGCGTCACCGCCTGATGAGCCACAATGCGAAATACATCCGCCAGGTCCGCGGCACCAAGCCAGTGGCCAAGGCAGATGAGGCCCGCGTCAAGAAGTACCTGCCATACGGCCTGTAAGGCCCGGCGCTTTTTTTTCAGAACTCGAACCGAATTTTTAGCAGGAGGCTCGTATGCCCCGTACAACGAACAAAGTGCCGGCCCACGCCCGCCACAAGAAGATCATCAAAGCCGCCAAAGGTTATTATGGCCGCCGCAAGAATACCTTCCGCACCGCGCATGCCGCTGTGTGGAAAGCCGGCACCTATGCCTATGTTGGCCGCAAGCAGAAAAAGCGGACCTTCCGCTCGCTCTGGATCCAGCGCATCAATGCGGCTGTCCGTGAGCATGACGATACGCTGACCTATTCCCGTTTCATCGACGGCCTGACCAAGGCCGGCATCGAGGTTGACCGCAAGGTGATGGCTGACCTCGCCGTGCGTGAGCCGGAAGCGTTTGGCGCCCTGGTGGAGAAGGCCAAGGGCGCGCTCGCAGCTTAAGCGTTTCGCTTTTCGTCTTTCTCCGCTATTCCGACCGCCAAGGCGGGGCGGATAAGCCCCGTTTGGTTTTTCCCAACGGGGCTTTTGCATGTCTGAGTTAGAAACCATCGAAACTGAAGCGCTGGCATCCATAGCCGCGGCAGGTGATCTTGCCGCGCTGGACGGTGTGCGTGTTGCCGAACTTGGCAAGAAGGGCCGTATCTCCGGCCTGATGAAGACGCTCGGCGGCATGAGCCCGGAAGAGCGCCAGACCATGGGGCCTGCACTTAACGGCCTGCGCAATCGAGTCCAGGACGCGGTGGATGCCCGAAAGGCCAGTCTCGAAGAGGCCGAGCTGGAGCAAAAACTCCAGACAGAGCGGATCGACATGACGCTGCCGCCGCGCAGCGTCCCGCAAGGCCGCCTGCACCCGGTGATGCAGGTCTTCGAGGAAGTCTCGGCCATCTTTGGCGATATGGGCTTCACCGTCGCGGAAGGCCCGGACATCGAGGATGACTGGCACAATTTCACGGCCCTGAACTTCCCCGAAGGCCACCCGGCCCGCGAAACGCACGACACCTTCTTCTTCAACCCGCAACAGGGCGCAGCGCCGAAAGTGCTGCGCACGCATACCAGCCCCGTGCAGGTGCGCGTGATGGAGACGACCAAGCCGCCAATCCGCATTCTCGTGCCGGGCCGCGTCTATCGTAATGACTGGGATGCAACCCACACGCCGATGTTCCACCAGGTCGAAGGTCTCGTCATCGAGAAGAACATCCATATGGGCCACCTGAAAGGCTGCCTGATCGACTTCGTGAAGGAATTCTTCGAAGTCGCCGATGTCGAGGCGCGTTTCCGTCCACACTTCTTCCCGTTCACGGAACCCTCGGCCGAGATGGACGTGAAGTACACGAAAGTGGGCGAGAGCATCGAGATTGGCGCGGGCGATAGCTGGATGGAAATCCTCGGCTCCGGCATGGTCCACCCGAACGTGCTGCGCAATTGCGGCATCGACCCGACCGAGTATCAGGGCTTCGCCTTCGGGATGGGCGTCGACAGGCTCGCCATGCTGAAATACGGCATGCCGGACCTTCGCCCCTATTTCGAGGCCGATGCCGGCTGGACCCGCCATTATGGCTTCCGGCCATGGCTGAGCCCCAGCGTCGCTGGCGGCCTTAGCTAGGAGCGCTTCAATGGGCAATGGCAACAAGGTTGAAATGCTGATCGCGATCTGCGCGGTTCTGACCAGCGCAATCGCGGTGTTCATTGCCTGGGATCAGGGCCGCGTCATGCGCGCCCAGCAGCACGGTGCTGTTTATCCTGTCGTGCAGGTCGATGGCTTTGTGTCGACGGGCGCGAATACAGCGTCGATGGGCATCCGCCTGTCCAATAGCGGCGTTGGCCCGGCCCTGATAGAGCGTGTCCGGATGCTGAAGAATGGCGAACCGATTGAAAGCCTCGCGCCCTATGTCGACCGCTTTCCACCGGGGTACGTGCAATCCTGGACGAGCCTGGTTGGCCGGGCAGTCGCGCCGGGTGCCGAAGTCGAGCCGCTGAGAGTCGACTGGCCCCGTGAAGCTGTTTCAAATACGCAGCTCAATGCAGCAGCTGCGGACTGGAGCGAGCTGGATATGGAGATCTGCTATTGCTCGGTCTTCGAGAGATGCTGGGTGGCCCTCGGTCTGGGCGTCGGACGTGGCATGGACCGCGCTGAACGCGTGAAGCGCTGCGAGCGCAGTGACACCGATATATTCGAAGCCGTGGCGAACCGTTCGTCAGCGCCTGAAACAGATATGACCTCCGAAGTGGAATAGACGATGAAGTTCACGCTCTCATGGCTGCAGGATTACCTCGCCACCAAGGCCCCGCTTGAGGACATTCTGGCCAAGATGCTGCAGGCCGGCCTTGAGGTCGAGCATGTCGAGGACCCGGGCGAAAAGCTCGCAGCCTTCACTGTCGCCAAGGTGACAAAGGCAGAGCCACATCCCGACGCAGACCGGTTACGTGTCTGCACGGTCGATACGATTGATGGCGAAAAGCAGATTGTGTGCGGCGCGCCGAATGCGCGCGCGGGCATGACGGCGATCTTCGCGCCGCTTGGCACGTACATTCCCGGTCTCGATTTCGCGCTCGACAAGAAGCCGCGCAAGATTCGCGGTATCGAAAGCCACGGAATGCTGTGCTCGACCAAGGAGATCGAGGCCGGCGAGGACCATGATGGCATTGCCGATCTGGACGGTGACTGGGATGTGGGTACACCAGCCGCAGAGGCCCTCGGCCTGACGGACCCGGTCATCGACTTCGAAGTAACCCCGAACCGGCCGGACTGGCTCGGCGTCCAGGGAATTGCGCGAGACCTCGCTGCCGCTGGTGCAGGCCGCTTCCTGGAAAACCCGATCCGCAAGGTCGATGGCAGTTTTGCCTGCCCGGTTGAAATCAGGCTGGAGTCGACAGACGCATGCCCGGTCTTTGCAGGCGCGCTTGTGCGCGGTGTCAGCAACGGTCCGTCGCCAGAGTGGTTGCAGCAACGCCTGAAGGCGGTCGGCATCACGCCAAAGTCGCTGCTGGTCGATATCACCAATTACATTTCCTTCGACCGTGCGCGCCCACTGCACGTCTATGATGCCAGCAAGCTGAAAGGCGCTGTCGTGGCCCGCCTCGGACGGGCAGGCGAGACGCTCGAGGCGCTCGACGGCAAGACCTATGATGTGAGCGAGGACATGTGTGTCATCGCGGACGATAGCGGTGTGATCGGCCTTGGCGGCGTCATGGGTGGCCAGTCCACCGCCGTGACGGCTGAGACGACCGATGTGTTCATCGAGAGCGCCTGGTTCGATCCGATGCGTACGGCACGCACGGGCCGCACGACAGGTATCATCTCCGATGCGCGTTACAGGTTTGAGCGCGGCGTCGACCCGTCAAGCTGCCTCGACGGGCTGAACTTCGCGCTGACCCTGATCAAGGAATATGGCGGCGGCGAGATTTCCGCGGCCAACATCGCGGGCTCTGTGCCGCTGCGTGACGAGCGGGTTTCGTTTGACAGACGCGATGTGGCCCGGCTGACCGGGCTTGAGGTAAAGCCCGCTGACCTGAAGAAGATGCTGAAGGAACTCGGCTTTGGTCTCGAGGATGCTGGCGAGGCCTGGTATCTGACGATCCCGAGCTGGCGGTTTGACATTGAACAGTCGGCTGACCTTGTCGAGGAGGTTGCCCGTCTGGTCGGCTATGATGCGCTGCCAACGACCTCCCTTCCGCTTCCGGTGGATGGACGCAAGGTTGTGGTCACGCCTGCGCAGGCCCGCTTGCGGACAGCGCGGCGTGTCATGGCCTCACGCGGTTTCCTCGAGACGGTGACATGGTCCTTCATGCCGAAGCCGCAAGCCGAGATGTTCGGCGGCGGCGCGGAAGCGCTGACGATCGCCAACCCGGTCGCCAGTGAACTCAACCAGATGCGGCCCAGCATCCTGGCGAACCTTGCTGTTGCGGCCCAGAAAGGCTTTGACCGCGGCGAGCGTGAAATGCGCCTGTTCGAAGCTGGCCCGATCTATCTTGGTGATGGCCCGAAAGACCAGCGCAATGTCGTCGCCGCGCTGGTGCGTCCAGTCACTGAGCGTCACTGGAGCGGAACGAGCGAGCCTTACGACTCCATCGCGGCCAAAGCAGATCTCTACGCCCTGCTCGCCGAGCTGGACCAGCCGCCGGAACGCTTCCAGGTCGATGCCCCCCGGCAGGGCCACTGGCATCCGGGACAGGCCGCCTGCCTGAAGCTCGGCCCCAAGGTGACCGTTGCGCATTTCGGGGCGCTTCACCCGCGAGTCCTGAAGGCGCTGGACGTGGATGGGCCGGTTTATGGCTTTGAGCTTAACCTGAACGCCTTGCCGATGATGAAAGCCCGCGCAACCAAGACGAAATCCGTCTTCGAGCGCTCGGACCTCACCCCGATCCGGCGTGACTTTGCCTTCGTCGTCGATGAAAGCGTGCCCGCTGCCGATGTCGTCCGCCATGCCAGCGGCGCAGACAAGAAACTCATCAGCGGTGTGAGTGTGTTCGACGTGTATCAGGGCACAGGCATCGAGCCGGGCAAGAAGTCCGTCGCCATCGAAGTCACGATCCAGCCACAGGGCGAAACGCTCAAGGACAAGGATATCGATGCCATTGCAGAGGCGGTCGTAGCCTCCGTTTCCAAAGGCACGAGCGGCGTGTTGCGAGGCTGAGTTTGTGACGCTAGCCTGACCAGAAGCAGGGGAGGGCAGGATGGCTGTGCAGCAAGTGATGACGCAAATGGGTTTGCGCTACCGGATGTATGAGCAGATGGAGCCGCACGCCCGCTCCAAGTCAGGCCTGTCGCCGTTCAACCTGTTTATCATCCTCCTCGTCCTGCTTAGCTTCCTGGCGCTCGCCCTGGAGACAGAGCCGACCATGAGCGATGACTGGATGCAGGCCATCCAGGTTTTCAACATCGCCATCATCATCATCTTCGCGCTGGAATACCTGATGCGGCTCTGGGTGGCGGGTGAGAACCCGGACTATCGCGGCTTCAGGGGACGGATCAGGTATGTTTTCTCCGGCTATGCGATGGCAGACCTTGTCGCTTTCCTGCCGGAACTCCTCTGGCTGCTGTTTGCGCCGGATGATTCCAGCCAGCAGGTTGTCATGGTGCTGCGTGTGCTGAGGCTGGCGCGTCTTGCCAAGATCTCACGCTTCATTCCGGCCTTTGACATCCTGGGCGCCACATTAAGCCGGGCCGGCCAGCAGCTTTTCACCACGCTCGCCATGGCGCTGGCGCTGGTCTACATCTCGGCTGTCGTCCTCTACTTCGTCGAAGGGGTGGGCGGCGAGCATCAGGAAAGTTTCGGCTCCATTCCGCGGGCAATCTGGTGGGCCATCGCGACACTGACCACGGTGGGTTATGGCGACGTGTTTCCCGTGACGCCGCTCGGCCGTTTCTTTGCCTCGATTATCGCCATCGCCGGTATAGGTATGGTCGCGCTTCCGGCCGGCGTATTCGCCAGCGCGTTTTCAGATGAGCTGCGCGAGCGCGAGAACGCCAAGCTGGAGCGGCGCAACCAGGAGCTTGAAGAGCGGGTGGAGGCCGCTGAGGCAAGTACCAACGCTGCACCTGAAAGCCAGGCCTGAGCGCCAGGCCTTAGTCCTCGCTGGCCGCGATCGCATTCACGGTGACGGCCCACTCTTTGTCCTGCGGTGTAGCCGCTTCCCACTCGCGTTTTTCCGTCAGCTTCAGCTCGCCGCTGCCTGTTCCGGACACTTCGAAGAAGAGCGTCTGGAAGTGATTGCCACCCGTAACCCCTTCCTGGTTCTGGAATTCTGGGTTTTCGGCCCGAAAGGCGTCCTGGTCGAGACGGGTCAGGAAGTCCGGAATGGCCTCGACTTCGTAGCGATAGCCAGCTGTCGGAACGGTCAGCAATTCCACGCCGAAACGGCTGGTATTTACAAACGTGATCGACTGGCCGTTCTCGGCTGCACTCAGCACGGTTCCAGAGGCCAGCGGCTCTGACGTTTCAACGCCAGGAGAGCAGGCAGCAAGGCTGGCGGCCCCTAACGCGGCAGGCAGGATCTTCATTCGCTTGTGCCTTCTTCATCCATGGCAAGGACGATCTGTGCATAGCCGCGCGACAACCGGCCCATATTCTCCACGCTGAGGCGCTCATTCGTGCCGTGGAAACCGGCAAGGTCAGCCGGGCCGACCATGGACGGCGCAAAACGGTAGACATCCCTGGTGATCGCACTGGCATAACGCGCATCGGTTGCGCCGATGACGAGGGCAGGCGCTACGGGCGCGCCGTCGCCGGTCGATTTTGCCACCGCCGCGAGCACGCCATAGGCGCGATTGTCGACCGCACTGACCGGGGACGCATTCGAGCCGATTCCATCTTCCAGCGGCGCATAGTCCACGCCTTCAATATCGGATGTGACATCGCCGATATGGGCCAATACGTCGTCCACCGTATTGTTTGGGTGGATGCGGAAATTCACAACGGCTGTTGCTCGTTGCGCCAGTACATTCTCCTTGGCGGACCCGGCCAGCATTGTCGGTGCCGTCGTTGTGCGGATCATCGCATTACCTTGCGGAGAGCCGGCGAACTGGCCTTCGAGCAGGCCGCCGAACAGCCACTGATTGGCCATCGCCATACGCGCGGTAAAACCCATATCGGTTGAAATGACTTTCATCATGTCCGAGGTCGGTGCCCTGGAAAGGTCGGCGTCCATCTGGTTTTCATCGAGCGCGATGAGCGCGCGGGCGAGGCGAACCGTGGCGCTGTCACGCGGCGGTGCAGATGAGTGGCCGCCCGCGGCCTGCACGGTGATGCGCACGGTCAGATAGCCTTTTTCAGCTACGCCGATCAGGCCCAGCGTGCCGCCGGTGATCGGGTTGTCCTCAATCACCATGAAGCCTTCATCGAGCGCCATCACAGGGGTCACGCCGCGAGACTTGAGCAGCGCGATGCCGGACTCTGCACCTGAGCCGAGGACTTCCTCGTCATGGCCAAGCATCAACAGGACGGTACGGCGGGGCTGGAAACCGTCTTCTGCCAGTGCATTAAGCGCTTCCATCAGCGCCACGAGCGAGCCTTTGTCGTCCATTGCGCCGCGGCCATAGACGTATCCATCGACAATCTCGCCGGCAAAAGGCGCGCCCGTCCAGTCGCCTTCAGTGCCGATATTTACGGGTACGACGTCCTGGTGGGCCATCAGGAGGAGAGGGTCGAGCGACGCGTCGGAGCCTTCCCAGCTATAGAGCAGCGTATAACCGCCAGGGACGGTTTCCTTCTTGGCGGCCGCATGGAAGGCTGGATAGGTCGCTTCCATCCAGGCCTGCAGCTCAAGCCAGGGGCCTTCCTGTCCGGGGCGCGGATCACCGCCGGACAGGGTGATGGTGCGGAACTGTATCGCCTCTGAAAGATGCTGCGCAGCCGTATCTGCCGAAATGGCTGGCGGGTCTGGCAGGTCGACCTGCTGCACGCTGGCGGGCTGGCCGCCATAGTTGAATGTCCGCACCAGCAGTACGACGATCAGGACCAGCAGCAATGCGCCGATGCCAAGCAGTATCTTTTTCAAGGTCGCCCTCCCTCAAGCAGCGTTCGTCCGCACTCTGGGGTGCGTGGCGAGCGAGAGCAAGAGGGATGACGCTGGCGTCAGCTTTGTCCGCTGACCGCAAGCACGTCCTCAACGGTCCGCAGGCCCGGCTTCGGCGAAGTAACCAGCACAGCCATGTTACCCGGAAGATGCTTGTTATCGAGCATCTTCTCATGCGCAGCCGGAATATCGGCCCATGAGAAGACTTCCGACATGCAGGGGTCGATCCGGCGGTCAATGACGAGCTGGTTGGCAGCCGACGCCTGAGCGAGGTTCGCAAAGTGGCTGCCTTGCACACGTTTCTGGCGCATCCACAGGAAGCGCGCATCCATGGTCAGGTTGAAGCCTGTCGTGCCCGCGCAGATGACGACCATGCCGCCGCGTTTCACCACGAAGACAGAGACCGGGAATGTGCTTTCGCCAGGATGCTCAAACACAATGTCGACATCCTTCTTGCCGGTGATTTCCCAGATCGCTTTGCCGAACTTGCGGTTCTCGCGCATATAGTCCGAGAATTCCGGGCCGTTGACGGTCGGCAGCTGCCCCCAGCAATTGAAGTCTTTCCGGTTGAGCACGCCCTTGGCACCCATCGAATAGACGAAGTCGAACTTGTCCGGGTCCGACACAACGCCGATAGCGTGTGCGCCCGTGACCGCGCAGAGCTGCACGCCGAACGAGCCGAGACCGCCAGATGCGCCCCAGACGAGGACATTATTGCCCGGCTTCACGATGTGCGGGCGATGGCCGAACAGCATCCGGTAGGCGGTGGCGAGCGTCAGCGTATAGCAGGCGCTTTCTTCCCAGGTGAGGTGCTTCGGACGCGGCATGCACTGGCGGGCCTGCACGCGGCAGAACTGCGCGAACGAACCGTCTGGCGTTTCATAACCCCAGATGCGCTGGGAGGGCGAGAACATCGGGTCGCCGCCATTGCATTCCTCATCGTCGCCATCATCCTGGTTGCAGTGGATGACAACTTCGTCGCCAGGCTTGACGCGTGTGACCTTGCGGCCAACAGCCCAGACAATGCCTGATGCGTCAGAACCGGCTATGTGGAAGTCAGCCTTGTGGATATCGAAAGGGGAGATCGGCTCTCCGAGGCCCGCCCAGATGCCGTTGTAATTGACGCCGGCGGCCATGACGAGAACCAGCACTTCATCGGAGTCGATTTCCGGCACCGGGACCTGTTCAAGCTGCATGGCAGTCGCCGGCCGGCCATGGCGTTCGCGGCGAATCGCCCAGGCGTGCATGAATTTCGGAACGTGGAATTCGGGCGGGATTTCACCCAGCTCGTAAATATCTTTCTTCTCACGGGCGATTGTTGCGCTCGTCATGCTCTCGGGCCTCCAAAATATCGAATGCGCGCAAGATTATTTCTCCCGCTTCACATTCCTCCAGTTTGGCAGGACACTGACCAAATCATTGACGCCAAGGCAAGTCCTATTTGTTGCGGCGCAACATAAATAGAAGGAAATATCGGCATGGGGCCAGCCGAATGGGTTTATCTGAACGGGGCGTTCTGCCGGGCGAAAGCAGCGGCCATATCGCCATTTGACAGGGGATTTCTTTTCGCACACGCCGCATATGAGGTGACGGCGGTCTTCGATGGAAAGCTGATCGATTTTGAAGGACATGTGGCGCGCCTGCAACGCACCTTGTCCGGAATTGACCTCGATGTTGTATGGGACAGGGCCACGCTGGAGGCGCTGCACCGTGACCTCATCCGCCGCAATTCGCTGACAGAAGGGTTCGTCTACCTGCAGGTGACGGGCGGGGCTTATGGCGGGCGCGATTTTGCCGGTCCTGAGACGCTGCTCCCCAGCCTTTTCATGTTTTGTGAGCCGCGAGAGCTTATCGGTGCCAAGGCGCGCGACGGCGTGAAGGCCATCCTGGTTGAAGACCAGCGCTGGAAGCGACGCGACTACAAGACAACGCAGCTGCTGTCGCAGGCCCTCGCCTACCGTGATGCAGCAAAGGCCGGAGCGAGTTCAGCCATCCTGCACGAGGATGGCTGGGTGACGGAAGCGGCCTCGGCGAACCTCTGGACGGTGACAGCGGATGGCCGGCTGGTCACGCGCAATCTCGGCCATCAGATTTTGCCCGGCATTACCCGGCAGACCGTTCTGGACAGTGTGGCCCGGGGCGGACTGAGTGTGGAACAGCGTCCCGTATCGGTCAGCGAGCTGAAGGCCGCATCGGAAATCTTCACGACAGCGGCAACATCACTCGTCATCCCGATCGTGGAGCTTGATTCACGGCCAGTCGGGTCCGGTGCGCCCGGCCCTGTGACGCGGAAGGTCCAGGCCATGTATTACGAGGCGATAGGCGGCACGATTACGAATCGCGTGCCATGGCTCACAGGAGCGGCTCCGCATCAGGGCGGCGCGTGAGCGTATTGCGGATCTTGATGATCAGGATAACTGAGGCGAGCAGGATGGTAATGGCGTTCGCGAGGATGATCGGCAGGCTGTCAATCATCAGGCCATAGGCCAGCCAGCAGGCAATTCCGGTGGTGAACATCGCATACATGACCAGCGACAGGCCTTCGGTGTTTCGCGTGCGCAGCACGAGGATGGCCTGCGGCAGGAAGGATGCGGTGGTCAGGAAGGCGGCAAGTGTGCCGGTGAAGTCTGCCATGTCATAAGCTCCGGTGTCGGCGTTGCTTATCGCAGGAAGGTCGTGCCGTCATCAGACGGTTTCACGCAAACATCTTCCGTTCTTCGGCCGCACGGGGCTGACGTGCGCGGAAACTTGCCCTTGCGTAGCGTTCGGTCCATGTTGCGCTGCAATAATGGAGGTAGAGATGACAGAGCGTTCGTATCAGCACGCCGCAGACAGGCCATGGATTTTCCGGACATATGCCGGCCATTCCACCGCCGAAAAATCCAATGAACTCTATCGCAGCAATCTTGCGCGCGGGCAGACCGGACTCTCCATTGCGTTCGACCTCCCGACGCAGACGGCCTTTGACAGTGACCACATCCTGTCCAAGGGCGAGGTCGGCAAGGTCGGCGTGCCGGTCAGCCATCTGGGCGATATGCGCACCCTGTTCGACGGGCTGCCGCTGGAAGAAATGAATACGTCCATGACGATCAACGCGCCGGCGGCCTGGCTGTTGGCGCTCTATGTCGCGCTGGCCGATGAGCGCGGCGAGGACCGGGCCAAGCTGCGGGGCACGACGCAGAATGACATCATCAAGGAGTATCTGTCGCGAGGCACTTACGTCTTTCCGCCAGAACCGAGCATGCGTCTCATCGCGGATATGGTCAGCTGGTGCTATACGGAGGTGCCAAAATGGAACCCGCTAAATGTCTGCTCCTATCACCTGCAGGAAGCTGGCGCGACGCCGCAGCAGGAACTTGCCTATGCGCTGGCGACGGCCTGTGCGGTCCTTGATGCGGTGAAAGCAGGCGGGCAAGTGCCGGAAAAGGACTTTGAAATCGTCTTCGGACGGATTTCATTCTTCGTGAACGCTGGTGTGCGTTTCGTTACGGAACTCTGCAAGATGCGCGCTTTCGTCGATCTCTGGGAAGAGATTGGCCGTGAGCGCTATGGTGTCAGTGATGCCAAGGCCCTGCGCTTTCGCTATGGCGTGCAGGTCAATTCGCTCGGCCTGACAGAGCAGCAGCCGGAAAACAATGTCTACCGTATCCTGATAGAGGCGCTGGCGGTAACCCTGTCAAAGCGGGCGCGCTGCCGGGCCCTGCAATTGCCAGCCTGGAACGAAGCCATGGGCCTGCCGCGGCCATGGGACCAGCAATGGTCCCTGCGCCTGCAGCAGATCCTCGCCTATGAGACCGACCTGCTGGAATTCGAAGACCTGTTCGACGGCAGCCATGTCATCGACGGCAAGACCGAAGAACTGAAAGCCGGGGCCCGCGCCGAACTTGCCAGGATCGATTCGACAGGCGGCGCCGTCGAGAATGTCGGCTACATGAAGGAAAGCCTGGTCGGCGCTCATGTCGAGCGGATCATCGGCATTGAAAGCGGTGAACAGACGGTGGTTGGTGTGAACCGCTATGAAGAGAGTGCAGACAGCCCGCTCAGCGCCGGTGAGAAGACCATCGAGACCGTCGATCCGCTGCTGGAAGCCGGCCAGGTCCGCGCCTTGCGTGACTGGCGGGCCGAACGTGACAATGACGCAGCCAACGCGGCCATCGCGGCGCTCAAGGCGGCTGCCCAGTCCGGCGAGAATATCATGGAACCGTCAATCGCTGCGGCGAAAGCTGGTGTGACCACGGGCGAGTGGGGCGGCGCATTGCGTGAGGTGTTCGGAGAATATCGCGGCCCGACCGGCGTTGCTGTCGTCGTCGAGAGCGGCGGGAATGAAGACATCGAAATGACACGCAAACGGGTCGACCAGGTATCTGAAGCCCTCGGCCGCCGCATGACCTATGTCCTCGGCAAGCCCGGCCTTGACGGCCATTCCAATGGCGCCGAACAGATCGCCAGCCGCGCCCGCGCCTGCGGCATGGATGTCATCTATGAAGGCATCCGTTTCACACCTTCAGAAATCGTCGCGCAGGCGAAGGAGGCAAAAGCCCATGTGGTGGGCCTCTCCATCCTGTCCGGCAGCCATCTGGACCTTGTGCGCGACACGATCGCGGAGATGCGCAAGGCGGGCATGGAAGGCGTGCCGCTGGTCGTTGGCGGCATCATACCGCCAGAGGATGAGCGTGCCCTGAAGCAGATGGGTGTGCGCCGCGTCTACACGCCGAAGGACTTCAAGATCACCGAGATCATGAGTGATGTGGTGGATGTCGTTGAAGGGGCGTGGCTGACCGAGAAAGTCTGATCAGGTCTCGCCGAGGAAGTCCTTCAGCCGCCCGATCGCCGCATCCCAGTGTTGCGAAACCCGGTCCAGGTAATTGCGCGCGGCCTGCACTGGTTCGGGCTCCAGGCGGAAGTGGCTTTCGCGGCCGACCCTGTCATTTGCGACAAGGCCCGCGTTTTCGAGGACTTTCAGGTGTTTGGTGATGGCTTGCCGGGTCATGCCGAACCCGGCCGCCAGATCCGAGATGGAGCGGCTGTTGCCATCGCTTAGCGTGTCGACAAGCTTGAGGCGGGTCTGATCGCCGAGCGCAGCAAAAAGTGTGGCCGTATCAATTTGCGAGGCTGCGTTAACCATCGACATAGGCCGTGATGTTGGAGATCTGCTCTGCCCAGCCACCCGAATTGCGCTTGCGGTTCTCGGTATTGTAAGGCGCGGGGAAACTGTCGAAGCCGGACTCGATGATCGTCAGATGCGTGCCCGTTCCGGCCGGCGCCAGTTTGAACTCCACCAGTGTTTCGGCCCGGGCCGGATGGTCGGCGTCCGGCTCGACATCGTCATGATACCAGATCATCGAAAAATACGTTTTGGGGCGGATTGTCTTCGTCACGCTTTCCCATTCCATACCTTCAGCTTCCGGATGTGTGATGTGGCCTTTCGTGACCTCGCCCTCGATGAAAGGCTGGTAGAGCTTGACCAGGAACCAGGTCCCGAACTTTTCATGATCCGTGATCGCGTCCCAGACCTCGTCCGGTGCGGCTTTGAGGATGGCGGTCTTCTCGATGCGGTCGGTCATAAGCGCAACTCCTTGGTTGCGTTTTGTCTAGCCTGTTGAATCGGAACGCGCAACCATAAAGTTGCGCAACGTAACCTACACCGGCACGTTTGCCCGCAGCATGTTGTAATAGTCGCGTACCTTCTCGACATAGCGCACCGGCTCATGCCCACGGGCATAGCCATGGCGGACCGTCTCGTAATATTTCGAGCGCGACAGCAGGGGCAGGACACGTTCGATGTCGCGCCACTGGTTCTTGTCGAGGCCCTGGCGTTCGGCCAGCTTGCGGGCATCATAAATGTGGCCCATGCCGACATTATAGGCGGCCAGTGCGAACCAGAGCCGGTCTTCGCCCTGAATGCCATCGGGCAGGCGATCATACAGTCTTTGCAGGTATCGTGCGCCGCCATCGACGCTCTGCGCCGGGTCGGAGCGATCATCGACGCCAAGCTCTTCGGCAGTCGGCAGTGTCAGCATCATCAGGCCGCGCACACCCGTTGTGCTCTCGGCTTCCGGGTCCCAATGGGACTCCTGATAGGCTTGCGCCGCAAGCAGGTGCCAGTCAAATGTCGTTTCCGCAGCCGCCGCTTCAAAATAGTCCCGGAATTGCGGCAACCGGTCTTCGACGCGCTCCACGAAGCGGAGCACCTCGACATAATCAAATTCATCAAGGTGGCCGAACCAGCGTTCGTCCAGCGCTTCCAGATAGCCGCTTTCGTGTTGTGCGGCGAACCAGGCGCTGAGCGCGGTGTCCATTCCATCGATCTTCTGATTGTAGATCCAGCCGAGCGGCTGGTCCGCACTGACCGACATTGGCAGGACGAGATCGGGGTAGAGGCGGCGGGCATACTCAGCCAGGTGCGAGTCCGCGATCGTGCAGTCCGTTTTCTGGTGGGCGACCATTTCGATCATTGGCATCGCCGAGCTTGCAGGGTGCGCCTGCCATTTCAGGCCGGCATGGTCCTCGCGCAGGCGCCTCAGCGTCTCGACATAGGAGGAGCCGGCAAGCACGGTCAGCCTGACCTTCGACAGGGCTTCCAGGTCGGTCGGAGCAGGGCCATCCTTGTGGCAGACGACACTTTCCTCGACATTCTTGTAGGCTGGTCCGAACGTGACGCGGGTGGCGCGCAGGTCGGTAATCGTCAGCCCCGCTGCGCCAAGATGCGCATAGCCATCTTCGATACCGTCCATCATCTCATCGACACTGTCGACGGCGACGAACCTGGCGTTCAGCCCCATTTCCTCTGCAAATTTCTCAATAAGGTCGACTTCATAGCCGATCGCCCCATCTCCTGATTCGAGATAGGTCGTCGGGCCGTTAAGTGTCAGGACGATCAGATCGCCATCATTCTGAATGGAATCGAAGGTCGTCGTTCCAGTGACAACCCTGTTGTCTGCTGCAGGCTGGCACTTGGTCAGGCCAAGTCCTGCAAGGATCGCCGCTCCGGCTGCGAAGCCAATGCGTGCATTGTTTTTCATACCGAACCAATGGGTCAGAGGGCCAATCGTTCAGATTAGGCGCTCAAATGGTTAACAGGAAATTTCACTTGCAACCTTGCGGCGTCTCTTTGAAGAGGGCGGCGAGCCCGTTGGAGACCTGACACATGGCAGATCGTTTGCACCTTGGATGGGAAGAATGGCTCGCGCTGCCACAGCTCGGCCTGCCGGCGATCAAGGCCAAGGTGGATACGGGGGCGAAGTCCTCTGCGCTACATGCGGAAGTGATCGAAACCTTTGGTGATCCCGGCAATCCGCAGGTGCGTTTCCTGATCCAGCCGGACCCGGAACGCCCGAAACTGGAAATCGTCTGCACGGCACCTGTGGTCGACCGGCGCGATGTCACCAGTTCGAACGGCCAGGCTGAGCTGCGATACGTTATCGCGACCGAGCTGCAGATCGGCCCGGTCCGCCGCTCGATCGAGATTACGCTGACCAATCGTGAGACGATGTCTTACCGGATGCTGCTCGGCCGGTCGGCTATTGGTGACGACGCGCTTGTCGCGCCGAACCAGTCCTTCCTGCAGCCCAGGCTGGACTATGCCCTTTATGACGGCGTCAAACACAAACAGCCCGCCGAACGCCCGCTACGGATCGCCTTGCTGACGCGAGAGCCGGACAATTATTCCAGCACCCGCCTGATGGAAGCGGCCCGCTCACGCGGACATGTCATAGACCCGATCAACACCTCGCGCTGTTATATGAAGATCGAGGCCCGCGCGCCGGAGATCCATTATGACGGCAAGACGCTGCCTTTCTACGATGCCGTCATTCCGCGCATCGGGGCCTCGATGACCAATTACGGCATGGCCGTGCTGCGCCAGTTCGAGGCGATGGGCGCCTATTGCCTCAACCCGCCCGCTGCCATCGGCGCCTCGCGCGACAAGCTTCTCGCCCATCAGCTCCTGTCGCGGGCAGGTATTGCGATGCCCGTGACAGCCTTCGCGCATTCACCAAAGGATACGAAAGACCTTGTTGGCCTCGCCGGTGCCGCGCCTGTCGTGCTGAAACTGCTGGAATCGACACAGGGGCGCGGCGTTGTGCTGGCGGAAACCCGCAAGTCCGCCGAAAGCCTGGTCGATGCCTTTCGCGGGCTGGATGCAAATTTCCTGGTGCAGGGCTTCGTCAAGGAAGCGGCAGGCGCCGATGTCCGCTGCCTCGTTATCGGCGGCAAGGTTGTGGCGGCGATGAAGCGACAGGCGCAGGCGGGTGAATTCCGTTCGAACCTGCATCGCGGCGGTCAAGCCCACGCGATCGCCCTGTCAGCGGACGAGAAGAAGATCGCCGTTGCGGCGGCCAAGCGCCTTGGGCTGAATATTGCCGGCGTCGATATCCTGCAATCAAACCAGGGGCCTGTCGTGCTCGAGGTCAATTCCTCGCCGGGCCTTGAAGGCATTGAGGCTGCGACGGGCAAGGATGTCGCCGGCAAGGTCATCCGTGTGCTCGAACGCAATGTGCGGACCCTGTCGAAAAAGCGATAGGGCACTGGCCTAATCGTCGCGCGTGCTGAACAGCTTGCCGCGCTCGGTGATCAGCACCACGATCATGCACAGGATGCCGAGCCCGACATAACCTTCCAGCAGCGGCACGACGGAGCCATCAAACCGGCTCGCCACCATCCAGCCGAAGAAACTCGCCACCGTGGTTGTCATGAAGCCATAGGCCGCCGACCCGGTGCCCGCAATCTTGCCCAGCGGCTCCATGGCCAGCGATGAGAAGTTCGCGCCAATCATCCCGAAACAGGCGAAGGTCAGCGCAAAGAGTGGGTAGAAAATGATCAGCTTCTGGCCGTAAATCATCATCATCACGGCGTTCGTGATGGCCAGAATGATAAACCCGATCAGCACAGTGTGGCTCACCCGGCGCATGCCGATCCGCTCCACGATGCGTGAATTGGTGAAGTTCGAAATCGATAGCGCGCCCGCGATCCCTGCAAACCACCAGACGAAAGTGTCGGGTTTGTCGAAGGTCTCGCGAAACACCTGTTCTGCCGAGGCGACGTAAGAGAAAAGCGACCCGAAGATAATGCCACTGGCGCACATATATCCGAACGTCACCGGTGTCATGATCACTTGCTTGTAGGCCCGGAAAGACGCCTTGAAATTGAGAGGGCTGCGATCTTCCGGTGCGAGCGTTTCAGGCAGGCGAATGCTGATCCAGAGGAACAGGGCCATCCCGGCCAGGCCGAGTATGCCAAACGTCCACTGCCAGTCGGCGACCAGCATGACGCCTTCGCCCAGTGCCGGCGCCAGGATCGGCACGACCATGAAGACTGTCATCACGAGCGACATGACACGCGCCATCGCCCGCCCGCCCATCAGGTCACGCACCACGGACACCGCAATAACGCGGATACCTGACGCGGCAATGCCTTGCAGGAAACGCATCACAAGCAGGGCTGGAAAGCTCCACGCCGCCATGCAGGCAAAGCCGGCAATCACATAGCCGACGATGCAGGCGAGGACGACACGCTTGCGCCCGAAACTGTCGGCTACGGGGCCAAAGACAAGCTGCGGCGCGCCAAAACCGGCGACATAGGCGAAGATGACGAGTTGCTGGTCATTCGCCTTGTTCAGGGAATAAGCGCCAGCAATATCGTGAAGGGCGGGCAGCATCGTGTCGATGGCCAGCGCGTTGAGCGCCATCATCCCGGCAATCATCGCGACAAACTCCCAGACCGGCATGGGCAGGACAGGGCGGGCTAAGCCCGCCGCTGGCAGGGAAGGGTCATCGCGGTGCATGAGATTGGCCTTGGGACGGTATGTAGCGGTTCTATTTGGGGCAATACGCCTGAAACGACAACAGGCGGGTCTGGAAAAAACCAGACCCGCCTGCCCCTCGCGTACGTCCCTCACACACCATTACAAAATGGAAATCTATCATTGCCTTCAGGGCGAAGCCGCCGCATCATCAAAATTGATGATGTGGCATGTATTTTGTCATTACTTGTTAAGCGTAGTTCAGTCGACTCGCCCGTCAGGTGATTTGCAGAAAGATCGAATACTTGAAAAGCGTTTCCGGGCCCTCAAAAGACCGCGTGGTGGAGGAAACCTATGCCACCACGCTGGATCCTGACCGCTACGAAGCCCTGCTTGCCGCCTGGTTCGCCTATGTGAGACACCTGCCGGAAGAAGCCGATGACACATTCCAGGCCGGCGATGTAAACGCGCATTTCCAGCGGGCACTGGCGATTCTCGACCGCATGGGACGCGCGCAGGCGCGGGACGTTTCAGCGAGCGCGATAGCCGAACAGATGCCAGGTCCCGCCATCGTGATGAAGCCGGAAGGCGAAATCCTGAGCGTCAATGCCGCCTGCCTCCATGTCCTGGGGGGCAAGACGCCTAGTGGTCTTGCCGATCTCGAACTCGACAGCTCTGCCATGACCACGCTGCGCGCCTGGATGAAGCGCAATTCCCTGCCGGAGCCAAAAGACGAATTCCTGTTCCTGCCCAGCCGCTTCGGTTCTGGAGGCACGCAAACCCGTCTGCTCATGACGCGTGTCAGCCTGCAGGCGGGGCAGGGGGACGCAGCAGAAGATGCGATCCTCCTGGCGGCTGTCGACGTGCATCTCGACGCAGCTACGGGTGAACGACTGGGTGAGCTTTACAGCCTGTCGGCGGCAGAGATCGATGTCGCTATCCGGTTGGCGCGCGGCGATACGCCGGAAACGATCGCGAAAGACCGCCTGGCCAAACTTGCCACTGTCCGCACACAGATCCGCGGCGTGCTCACCAAGCTCGATGCCAGGACCGTGACGGACGCCGTGAGATTGCTCACCAGTTTTGGCGCGACCATCAATACGGCACGGGCGATTTCGCGGCAGGCCCCGGCCAAATCGAGAATCGACCGCTGGCGCCGGCAATCCCAGATGACGCTCTATGACGGGCGAACCCTCAGCTGGCTAGAGCAGGGTGATCCTGCTGGCAGGCCTGTCCTGTTTTTCCATCACCTCTATCTTGGGCCGTCCTGGACAGAGCCGGCGATTGAAGCCCTTGCACGTCAGGGCTGGCGCGTGATTGCGCCGTCCCGGCCCGGATTTGGCCATTCAGACGGCGTATCGACCACGACACTGGACGGGCGGATCGACCTTGGCATCGAAAGCATGGCGCAGCTTCTGCGTAATCTGGAAACCGGGCCGGTGATCGTTGTTGGCCATGCCAGCGGCCTTATCCACGCGCAGGCTTTTGCGGCCCGGCGGCCTGAGCTGACGCGGGCGCTGCTCTCAGTGGGCGGTGAGACGAGCTGGGAAGAAGGCATGGAGAGCGACTTTCCCTGGCAGCACAAGATCATGGCGACGACCTTGCTGCGAGCCCCGTCTGCCATCGGCTTCCTGGCGCGTGCCACGGTCGCCTTCATCGATTCAGGGCGTGAGGATTTCCTGCTCAAGACCTTGCACAAGGACTCGCCGCTTGAGCAGCGCGTTGCGCGCCGGCCTGAGGTGAAGCAGGTGATCCTTGATGGCCTGCGCCATACGGTGCGCCAGGGGGCGAACGGACTGGTTTCGGAAATACGCATGGCACTGAAAGACCGGCGCGATATCGCGCGTCAGGTCAGATCGCGCTTCCGCATCATCCACGGTCTGGACGATAATGTCTTCCGACCGAAAATGTTCGAGCTGTTCGCCAGGACCGTGCCCGGTGTGGAGCTAGTGCCCGTTCCGAATGCCGGTCAGTACCTGCTTTATTCTCACTGGCCGCTCGTCATCTCGGAGCTTGAAAAGCTGTGGCGTGACACGGCAATGCACAAGAAGCGGGTTCAGAACCCTGAGCCGGGCTGGGCGAGATAGTCTTCCTCATCGCGAGATGAGCGGCGTTTCAGGACGGCGTTGCGATGTGGGAAGCGGCCATACTTCTCAATCACTTCCTTATGCCTCAGCGCATAGTCACGCGTCATTTCGCAAAATTCCCGAAACTCGGGCCGCGCATCACGCACGAGCTGTTCAAACAGGCGAACAGACAGGCGCTGATCATTCATGTCTTCGGAATGCTCGGCCGGCAGGTAGAAGAAGATCCGCTCCGCCTCACTCAGCTGGCGGTCCTGATCGGTGGCAAGGCCAGTTTTCATCAGGTTCCGTGCCATGGCGTCGTGCGCGAAGGAAAAGCGGTGTCCGCGAAAGATGTTCCGGCTGAACTGATCGAGTACGATGATCGCCGCCAGCCGCGCTTTCGGACCCTGTCTGGCCCAGTCCGCCGCGAGGCCATTTTTCAGCGCGGCCAGTGTCGCTACGAATGTCTCGGCGATCTCGCGATCGGTCTCGAAACTCTTCTGGAACCAGAGCTTGTTCTTCTCGCCGGCGGCCTCCGCCGAGGTCGCAGCCTCGCCGATCCAGAAATCCAGGACATCTTGCGGGGAAACCAGGCTGCTCACGACACGTCCTCCGGCTTGCGGGCGACGATCATGTAATTGACCTTTGTGTCACCAGAGAGGCGCCAGCTATCGCTCAGCGGGTTGAACGAGACACCTTGCGGCTCATCCGGTGTCAGGCCGCCAGCCTTTATTGGCCTGATGATTTCGTCAGGTGTCAGGAACTTTGCGAATTCGTGCGTGCCGGGCGGCAGCCATCGCAGCACATACTCGGCTCCGACAATGGCGAGCGCGAAGGCCTTCGGGGTGCGGTTGAGGGTCGCGACGATGGTAAAGCCGCCGGGCTTTACCAGTGCGGCGGTGTCCGTCAGGAATTGCGCCGGGTCAGCAACATGCTCGACGACTTCCATGTTAAGCACGATGTCAAACGGGTCCGTTCCCGCATCCAGCAGGCCTTCGGCGGTGCCCGCCCGGTAATCGATATCCAGTCCGGCTTCGGCGGCATGCGTCATCGCTGTCTTGATATTCGCTTCGCTGGCATCGACAGCGGTCACGTCCGCGCCGAGCCGCGCCATCGGCTCTGCAACCAGCCCGCCGCCGCACCCGATATCAAGCATACGCAGGCCCTTAAGCGGCTTTCGTGCCGCGCCATCAAGTCCGAAATGCTCGACGGCCGTGTCACGGATAAAACCAAGGCGCACAGGATTGAATTTGTGCAGCGGCTTGAATTTGCCCTTCGGATCCCACCATTCCGCCGCCATGGCCGAAAATTTTGCCACTTCATCCGCGTCGATACTGGGGGTTCGAGGCATATCTTGCCGAGTTTCTGCTATTTTTTCCATATCTTTAGCAAACCTGTTTGCGCTATGGCGTCGACGCGCTTAAAGACACGCGCGAAATCTCTGATGCATTAAATGGGAAGGCTTGGCAGCGAGGCAATGCAGCGCACGGTCCTAAAATTTGGCGGAACCTCGGTCGCAGACCTCGAGCGGATCGCCCATGTCGCAGACATTGTTGGCTGGCGCGCCGAGCGCGGCGAGAAGCTTGCCGTGATCGTTTCTGCGATGGCTGGCGAAACCAACAAGCTGGTCGGCTTTGCCCGCGGCGCCGCAGGCGACGACATTACCGGCTCATCCTTCGATGATGAATATGACGTGGTGGTCTCGTCCGGCGAACAGGTAACCAGTGGCCTCCTCGCGCTGGCCCTTCGCAAGCGGGGGCTGAAGGCGCGGAGCTGGCTGGGCTGGCAGCTCGCCATGAAGACGAGTTCGGCCCATGGCAGCGCCCGTATCATGGGGTTTGAGAATTCCGGCCTGGCTGATTCGATTGACGATGGCGAGATTGCCGTGATCGCCGGCTTCCAGGGCGTGACGGATGAAGGCCGCGTCTCGACGCTGGGCCGAGGCGGGTCTGACACCAGCGCTGTGGCTGTTGCCGCCGCCCTCGGCGCGGAAAGCTGTGACATCTACACCGATGTCGACGGCGTCTACACGACCGACCCGCGCATCGTGCCGCAGGCCCGGCGGCTGGATAAGATATCATATGAAGAAATGCTCGAAATGGCGTCACTCGGGGCAAAAGTGCTCCAGACGCGCTCGGTCGAGATGGCCATGAACCATCAGGTCCGGGTGCGTGTGCTGTCGAGCTTTGCCGCGCCCGGCGAGACCAATCAGGGCACCTATGTCTGCAGTGAGGATGAGATCGTGGAAAAGCAGGTCGTCAACGGAGTTACCTATTCACGGGACGAAGCAAAGATGACGCTCTACGGGGTCGAGGACAAGCCAGGCGTATCGGCGCGGCTTTTCTCGCTGCTCGCTGAAGCTGGCGTCAATGTCGACATGATCGTCCAGGCCAATGCCCGCGGCCCTGAGCGCGCCAATATGGTATTCACCTGCACGACGGGCGATAGCACAAAAGCCGAGCAGCTACTGATGGATCAGAAGCAGGAGATCGGCTTTGAAAGCCTGCAGGTTTCGCGCGATGTAGCTAAAGTTTCTGTCATCGGCGTCGGCATGAAGAGCCATACAGGCGTTGCAGGCATAATGTTCGATGCACTCTACAAGAAGGGCATCAATATTGATGTCATTTCGACGTCCGAAATCAAGATTTCGGTCCTGATTGACGCGGCCTATACAGAACTCGCCGTGCGTGCGCTCCACACTGCTTTCGGACTTGACGCCGCGTAGCCATCCCGGCCAATTGCGGGCACGTCATGCCCCAGAGCTTTTCCGTCCCCCGGCTCCTGATCAACCGCCTTCGCGAAGTGATGGCGGGCGACATGGAAGCAGATACCCGCCTTGAGAAGGTGGTAACCCTCATCGCAGGCACGATGGTGGCTGACGTTTGCTCAATTTATAAGCGAACGGAATCCGACGATCTTGAGCTGGTTGCGACTGAAGGCCTGAGCGCCAGCGCTGTCCACCAGACGCGTATGGCGCTGGATGAAGGGCTGGTCGGCCAGATCGCGCTGTCGGGAGAGCCGCTGTCCATTCAGGACGCCCCACGCCACCCCGCCTTCTCCTACAGGCCCGAGACGGGAGAAGACCCTTACCATGCCTTCCTCGGTGTGCCGATCCTGCGCGGCGGGCGCGTGATCGGTGTCCTGACCGTACAGAACCGCACAGAGCGGACCTATGATGTGGACGAGGTCGACAGCCTGCAGACCATCGCCATGGTGCTTGCTGAGGTTGTCGCGGCTGAAACGCCGGCGTTAGGCACTGCGCAATCACAGCGTGAGGCACGCTCGGTCAATCTTGGTGGGCGCGTCTTGTGCGAGGGGCTTGGCCTCGGCCTTGCCCGTCTGCACGATCCGGTTGTCTCGCCGGCCCGCTATTTTTCAGAAGACTCCGACGCCGAGGCCCGCCGCCTGAAGGATGCGCTGCAGAAGCTGCAGGCCTCGCTCGACAAGATGCTGGCCAGCGATGTGGGTGCCATTTTCGGCGAGCCGCGTGAAGTACTGGAAGCGTTCAAGATGCTGGCGGGTGACCCTGTCTGGGCGCTGCGGCTTGAAGAGACAGTCCGGTCCGGTCTTTCGGCCGAAGCCGCAGTCGACCGCTCGCGGCGGGAGCACAAGGTCAAGCTGGAGAACGCGCACGATCCGTACCTGCGCGAACGGCTGCATGATCTTGAAGACCTCGACAACCGCCTCCTGCGTATCCTGTCGGGCGGTGATGGCTCGTCGGCGAACGGCTTCGACCACACCGAGGAGCACCGCGAAGTGCTGATTGCGAGACGGCTCGGCCCGGCTGAGCTGCTCGAATATCGCGACTCCGGCCTTGCCGCGATCGTGCTGGAAGAGGTCGCGCCGTCCAGCCACACTGCGATCGTTGCGCGTGCGCTCGGCATTCCGACCATTGGCGGCGTTGGCGGCCTGTCGGCGCTGGTGGCCCCCGGTGACCAGATCATCGTCGATGCCGAGCAGGGGACACTGCACATCCGCCCGGACGAGGACCTGCTCGACGCCTATGGCACGCGCAGCCTGCTTCGCACGGAACGCCAGGCTTCATTTCTGGCCCTGCGTGACCAGCCGTCTCGCACACGCGATGGTGTCGATATCAAGCTGATGCTGAATTCCGGCCTCGCGCTGGACCTCGACTTCATGGACCGCACCGGCGCAGACGGTATCGGCCTGTTCCGCACTGAATTCCAGTTCCTCGTGTCCGATACGCTGCCGAAGATCAACGCCCAGATCGAGCTTTACCGCAGCGTCCTCGACCATGCGGGCAACAAGCCGGTCCACTTCCGAACGCTCGACCTTGGCGGCGACAAGCTGTTGCCGAATTCGAACGATGTCGTGGAAGAAAACCCGGCCCTTGGCTGGCGCTCGATCCGTTTCGCGCTGGACCGGCCGGGCCTGTTCAGGCGGCAGCTGCGTGCGCTGGTGCGGGCAGCCGATGGCGGGCCGCTCTCGGTGATGTTCCCGATGGTGACGATCGCCGAGGAGTTTTTCGAGGCGAAAGCCCTGTTGATGGACGAGATCGAGTGGAGCCGGGCACGTGGCCATCCTGAGCCATGTGAGCTGAAAGTCGGCGCGATGCTGGAAGCGCCGGCCTTTGCCTACGGTCTGGAAGACGTCGCCGGAGAGGTGGATTTCATCTCCATCGGGACCAATGACCTCCTGCAATTCTTCCATGCGGCCGACCGCATGGTCCCGAATGTCTCAGAACGCTACGATGTAGTAAGCCGGCCAGCCATGAGGTTTCTCGATTTCATCCGCTCTGAGACCGAAAGACTGTCCATACCGGTGTCGATCTGCGGGGAGGTTGCCTCGCGCCCTGTCGAGGCGCTTTGCCTGATCGGGCTCGGCTTCCGTACCCTGTCTATGTCGGCCTCCGGCATTGGCCCTGTGAAGCGAATGCTACGATCCGTAGACATGTCCGCATTTTCAGCGGCACTGCACACAGCATTGTACAAGTCGAACGGTACGTTCCGTAACGAAGTGTTAGCCATCGCAGATTTACAACAAATCGCCTTGAAAGATAACTGACTCAGACCATTTGGGCTTGGCCCGGCTGTGGTATAGTCCGTGCATCTATATCGAGTAGCAACAGGCCACAGAAATTGGACCGCCGTCATGATAGATGACGAAGACGACAAAACTGACGCTGCAGACCCTGCAGTCGAGTCGGCGCCGGAAGCGGACGCTGCCAGCGGTTTTGAGTCTTTTGAAGGCGCCGAGACCGACCCTGACAGCGAAAGCCTGATCGATGCGTTCACGGCGGGCGGCCGGCTGAAAGCTGCGCGCGAAGCCCGAGGCCTGTCCATTGATGACATGGCCAGGAAGCTGTTTATCAACCAGCGCGTCCTTGAGAGCCTTGAGCAGACAATCCAGCCGCCTGATTACGACATGCGCCGTACACGCATTGTGGCTCGCAATTATGCGACGGCGCTCGGTATTCCGTTTGAGCCCGTTCTTGCCGATTTCCCGGTTGAAGAGCGCGCTGACCTGGCGACCGCCATTCCAAAGTCTTCCGTCACCGTCAGTGAACGTGGCCAGCGGCGTTATCTCCTGCCGGCCTTTGTCGTGACCGCGCTGGTACTCGTCATTGGCGTGTCGGCTGTGATGCTGACGCCTGAAACGATCTCGGAGCGCCGGACGACGCCTTCGGTTGCTGAACGCATTGTCGCGGTCAACACGTCGCAGGAAAGCCTGTTCGCCCGTGCGCCGCTGGAGCAGGCAGAAACGCAGCCTATTGAGCTTGCGATCGTTGCGACACGCCCTGCCTGGATCGAGGTGCGCGGCGAAGACGGCACGATCTTCCGCAGCCGCACCATGGCGCGCGGCGAAGTCTATTATCCTCGCACGGACGCCGGCTGGTCGGTGACCGTACAGGATGGCAGTGCGTTTGAATGGCGCGTCGGTGATGCCGTTATCGGCCAGCTGGCTGAAGAAGCGACACCTGTCTATTCCGCCAGCATCGATGCGGCTGCCGCTATTGCCCGCCAGCAGACAAGCCCGGCAATGGCCGCCACGACGAACAGTCGACCAAGCCGCTAGGTTTCAGGGTTGCGCTTGTACTGCGGTCCCGGCTTTGACGTTTGGGGTGACTAGGTCCCAGCGGCTATTCAGTTAGCCGCTTGGTTTGTTCGGCCTGGCTCAGGGCGCGCGAGAAGTGGCCTGGATCATCACCAATGACCGGGGCGTCGCGGCACTCTTCAAGGCAGTCATAGGAAAATGAGGCGCCGGCGCGATTGACCGTGACCAAATTGGCTGTGTTGGTGGTGACGACAACGTTGGTCGACAGGATGATCTGGTTGTCCTTGTCGAGGACAAGCAGGTTAGTCGTGCCGAATGAGCGGCCGGTCAGGAAAACCAGTTTCGGATCAGCGACCGCGACGTCAGCCACATTCTCATTCCCGATGACGACGCTCGAGGCGGCCTTCGAAAGGCGCACCGGCTTTGTTGTCCCGGCTTCGACTGTGATCTGCTGCGCCGCTGCCGTGGCACAGAAGAGTGCGGCACTTAGCGTGGCCGCGAGGGATTTCGCTGTAAGTTTCATGTGCCGCTCCTCGGACTGAAAGTGTATTGCCCGTGAATCTCGATGAAGAAGGTTTCGCGAACCCTAACGCGCCGCCAATGCGCAGATAAATGAATGGTCCACCTCTTTATAATAAAGAGGGTGGCGCGCCCAAGTATTCATGCTTCCGGCCCTTGACGATGACATGGTTAATGAATTGCCTGTAACCGTTCAGGAATTTCGTGTACCGATTTACTTGATATTCAGCGCTATCGGTTAGAACCCATCGTGTTCCGGGAATAATCCCAAATAACGGAACGTAACAACTGCATGATGATGGAGTCTCCTATGCAAAAGCTTGCACGTCTTTTCAAAAATGAGTCCGGCGCAACTGCTATCGAATACGGCCTGATTGCTGCCCTGATCGCTGTCGCGATCATCGGCGCTGTCTCGGCTCTCGGCGCACAAACCGGTACTACGTTCAATTCGGTCGCTGAAGGTATGGCTAACGCCCCATCAACCTAAGCTTCGGATTAATATCTGATCTAAGCCGCCGGGTTCGCCCGGCGGCTTTTTTCGTTTCTGTTCGGTGATTGTCACTCGCCGCAATCATCTCTTCAGACTTTTTGCCTAATGATTCGGGCCAGTTGAGTTGAGGGATGCCTGATGATCGCCGCCTTGTTTGCTTTCGTTTTCCTGTCGCTCTGCATCTACGCCGCGCTTCGCGATGTCGAGACGCTGACGATCACAAACGGTCTCAATACGGCGATCGCTTTCCTCGCCTTGCCGGCGATGATCATAGTCGCCCCCGGCTGGGATGTTGCAGGGGCACATGCACTGGCTGGCGCTGCGGCATTCGTCATTTCTGTGCTGCTTTTTGCGTTCGGTGTTTTTGGCGGCGGCGATGCCAAGATGATCCCCGGAGTGATGCTCTGGCTCGGCCCATCAGCGGCGCTGCCTTTCGTCACGGCGATGGCTGTTGTGGGCGGGTGTCTCGCGATTTTTGTCGTCCTGGCGCGTCGTCTCGTGCCTGTCGGTGCGACGCCGGGCTTCGCACGCGAAACGCTGCAGGCGGGCAATGGCGTGCCGTATGGCGTCGCGATTGCCGGCGGTGCGTTTTACGCCGCGCCATACTCGGTTTTGCTGACGTCAGTAAGTTTCTGAAGAATATCCAGAAGTTAACCATGCCTTAGGCAGTAAATGTAAATCTGCAGTCTGGCATTCCCGGATTCGCAGGGAATGAAGTTGAGAGGGGCGGAAAATGTCACCAATGCGCTTGATAATACTTTTGGTTGCAGCCGCCGCGGCAATCGGGGCCGCGCTGCTCGTACGCGGCATGTCGTCCAGCGGACCAACCCAGGTTGCCGGTGAGCCAGTCGAAGTCGTGCGTGAGGTCGAAGTATCGTCCACCAAGGTGCTTGTCTCCCGGCTGGACATCCGCGTCGGGACCCTGATCACCCCGGAAGATTTTGAATGGGCTGACTGGCCTGAGCGAGCCGTCAATGCCGGCTACTTCACCCAGGAGCTGAACCCCGGCGCAATTGAAGAGCTCTCAGGCAGCGTCGTGAAGACGCCCCTCTCGGAGGGCGAACCCATCCTGCAGCAGAAAATCGTCAAGAAAGGCGAGACCGGCTTCATGGCCGCCCTGCTCGAGCCCGGCCTTCGTGCCATCTCGGTCGAGATCTCTCCAGAGTCCGCATCCGCGGGCTTCATCCTGCCAGATGATCATGTCGATGTGATCCTGACCTACGATGTTGAGATCCTCGGTGAGCGCGGCGTCAGCGAAAGCACGGTTACCAAGACAATCATCGAGAACGCCCGCGTCCTCGCCATCGACCAGATCTTTGGTGAAATTGACGGGGCGCCGGCCCTGACCGGGTCGACGGCGACGCTGGAACTGGAGCCGCGCCAGACGGAGCTGCTCGCGCATGCCGGACGTCTCGGATCCATTTCGCTTGCCCTGCGCAGTGTTGCTGACTCTGACGAGTTCGACGGCGGCACGATCGCCAATACGGGCATACTTGATGGTGACGATGGCGCTGGTAGCGGCGTGAAAATCTTCAAAAATGGCGCTGAAAGCGGGAGAAGCTGATGAAGCGGGCCTTTAATATCCGGCTGCTATTGTCTGCCCTCTGCCTGGCAGCGGGCCCTGTCGCGGCGAACGCGCAGAACATGATGGGTGTATCGGTCATGGAGCCGGGCGAAACGAACGTCTCCCAAACGATCAAGCTCGGCCTCAACAAGTCGACCGTGATCGAACTCGAGCGCCCGGTTGCAGACGTTGTGATCACCAATCCGGCCATTGCCGATGCCGTCGTCCAGACGTCGCGCCGGCTGATCTTTCGCGGTGTCGAAGTCGGTGAAACGAACGCCTTCCTGTTTGATCGCGAAGGCAATCCGCTGCTCAATCTCGAAATCGTCGTCGATGCGGATATGGCATCCCTCTCGAAACTGATTTCGCGCTATGTGCCAAAGGCCCGGGTCAATCTTGAGAGTGTCGGCGGCAACATCGTCGTTACCGGCGATGTCGACAATATCATGCAGTCGAACCAGATTGTCCGCCTGATCAAGGCTTACACCGGCAGCGATGACCTTGAACCTGTCAACATGCTGTCAGTGGCCGCGAAAGACCAGGTCATGCTTGAGGTTCGCATCGTCGAGATGCAACGCTCCGTGGTCAAACAGCTGGGCATCAACCTCTCCGGCACGACGAATTTCGGCGATCTTGCGAGCCAGGTGGCTGCCCAGCTGTTCGAGGATACGAACGGCGATGGCATTCCAACCGAAACAGGTGTCACCGGCCTTGTGCCAACAGTGCCTTTCTCGAACAATTTCTCCGCCAGTAGCGCGAACGGTTTCAATGTTGCCGGCAGCTCGCTTGGCGGGTTTTCCACCAATGTTGGCTACACGAACTATGTTGGTGACAAGTTCCAGTCATCTGCAGGCGCCGCGATCGATGCGCTTGAGCGTGTCGGGATCGTCCGCACACTGGCAGAGCCGAACATCTCGGCCATATCCGGTGAAGCTGCAAAATTCCTAGCCGGCGGCGAATTCCCGGTTCCGGTCGGGCAGGACAATAATGGCCGTATCTCGATCGAGTTCAAACAATACGGTGTGGGGCTTGGCTTTACGCCGGTCGTTCTTTCGGAAGGCCGTATTTCACTGAAGGTCTCGACCGAGGTGTCAGAGCTGACAAATCAGGGGGCCTTCCAGGGGCAGTCCGTGGCCGGTGTCGACGATCAGGGCAACATCATTACCGCACAGACGCTGACCATTCCGGCGCTGACAGTGCGGCGGGCGGAGAGCACGGTAGAACTGCCAAGTGGTGGCTCGATGATGCTCGCGGGCCTCATCCAGAGCCGTTCACGTCAGTCCATCGACCAGTTGCCGGGTCTCAAGAAGCTGCCCATCCTCGGCGCGCTTTTCCAGTCGCGTGACTTCCTCAATGAGGAAACCGAACTGGTGGTCATCATCACACCCTATCTCGTGGACCCGACAAACAAGGGCAAACTTCGCACACCTGCGGACGGATATGCCAATGCCTCGGACCCCCGGACAATTTTCTTCGGCAAGCTGAATGCGGTGTACGGCAAGAATGGCGAAGGCCTTTCGACCGACAATTACAACGCGCCAGTTGGCTTCATCGAGGAGTAGGAGCTTATCATGCGTACACTGAAGACACTGCTTCTCGCCTGCGCCCTCGCGCCCGCGCTGATCGCGACTGGTTGCAAGTCTGCCGAGTCGTATGGTGGCCCGGTCCCGGATGCCTATCTCACCGGCACGACACTTGATCGCAATCCCATCCGCGTGGCCCGCAAGACCGTCTATCTGGAGGTCAATCTCAACCCGCTCGACGGCCATTTGCGGCTCGCCGAACTGGAAAAGATACGCGGCTTCGTCGCAGACTACCGCGATCACGGGCATGGCCCCCTGATCATGTCGTTGCCGAAAAACCATGCGAATGAAGAGCTGGCGGTCAAAGCTGTCGCCGAAGCACGTGAGATCGCCTGGTCGCAGGGCGTCGACTACCAGAAAATCAAGGGCAGTGCATATGATGCTGCCGGGCAGGCCGCCGCGCCCGTCATCATCGCTTTCCTGTCGTATGAGGCGATTGCGCCTGATTGCCCGCAGAAATCAGGGTTCGATTTTGCGGACGCCAAATCCAATAATGACATGCCGTCGCTCGGCTGTAGCGTTCGCACCAATATGGCAGCGATGATCGCCGACCCTGCTGACCTGCTTGGTGAGCGCCCGCTCGATGCAGGTGACCGGATCCGCCGGGATATCCAGCTTGAGCTTTATCGGAACGGCGAAAGCACCAATGCGGAACAGGATGATCAGGCCAGTGGCACCGTCTCGACGGCCGTCCAATAGGTCCCGGATAGAATTGGGGTAAAGTTCATGAGTAATGAGAACGCACTTTTCGAAGATGAATTCGACCTCGATTTTGACGAGGAATCGGAAAAGGGCGGGGCGTCCGAAAACCTGATCGACCAGCTGACCGGTCCTGTTGATGCGCCCTATAAGGAGGTCGAGCAGGGCGTCGTTGCCCCTCCGCTTGATGCTTATCATGGCGGTGATCGCGCAATTCCGGCCATCTCCGTGCTCGCCTTCTGCGAAACCGGTGATATCAGCACGATGATGAACCGGGTGGCCGGTGACCGGCGGATGATCAATGCGACGGTTGAGATTATTGATGGCGGTATTCCGGCTGCGATCGACCATCTCTCACGTAACCCGACGCCAAACCTGCTGATTGTCGAATCGTCGGCGCCATCTTCAACGCTGGTGAACCAGATCGATGAGCTTGCGGGCCATTGCGAAGAGGGCGTTCAGGTCATGGTCGTCGGTGCGACGAATGACATTGCGCTTTATCGCCAGCTCGTCGCGCGCGGCGTCAGCGAATATCTCGTGCCACCGATTGAGCCGGTCCAGATGGTTCGCTCGATTGGCAACATGTTTACTGATCCCGATGCGCCTTTTGTGGGCAAGTCGATCTCGGTCATCGGTGCCAAGGGCGGCGTCGGCGCCTCCACGGTCGCGCACAATCTGGCCTGGGCGCTCGCGGAAAATGCGCGGGTGAACACATCGCTGGTCGACCTTGATCTCTCCTTCGGGACGACTTCGCTCGACTTCAATCACGAGACCCAGCAAACGGTCGCTGATGCGCTTCTCACGCCGGACCGCACCGACGATGCGGTCATCTCGCGCCTGCTTGCCAAGGCCACGGACCGCCTGTCCCTGTTCACCGCGCCGGCAAGCGTCGGTCAGATCATGGATATTGATGCCAGTTCCTACGCCATGGTCATCGAAGGCGTCCGCCGCCTGATGCCATATGTCGTCCTCGACCTGCCGCATGGCTGGTCGGACTGGATCTACAACACGCTCATCACGTCCGACGAGGTTATCCTCGTCTGCCAGCCGGATCTCGCATCCCTGCGAAACGGCAAGAACATGATCGACCACCTGAAGGCCCAGCGCCCGAACGACAATCCGCCGCGTCTCATCATCAACATGGCGGGCGTGCCGAAGCGTCCGGAAATTCCGGTGAAGGATTTTGCGGCGGCCATCGAAGTCGAGCCTGAAATCATCCTGCCGTTCGAGCCTCAGCTTTTCGGGACGGCCTCCAACAAGGGCCAGATGATCTCGGAAACCGATCCACAGGCGAAAGCCTCGCTCGCCATCGACCATCTCGCTTCGATCCTGTCCGGCCGTGAGACGCAGCAGCCTCAGAAATCGATCCTCAAGAAACTTCTCGGAAAGTAAGCGGGTCTAGGAAACAAACATGTCTTTTGGCAAACGTTCAGCAAATGCTCCGCAGATCGCGCCCCAGCCGCGGCCAGCTGCCCCTGCTGCGCAACGTCCTGCCGCGCCTGCGGCGCCAAAGCCGGCCGCAAGGCCTGCGGCCCCTGCAGCAACGAAACCGGTGGGGCCCAAGCCCGGTGGCGGCAAGCCCGTCGCGCTGAAGCCGCCGCCCGACATGAGCGTGGAGAAGGTCCACAAGGTCGATACGCGCTCTGAAGAGTATTACGCGACCAAGACCACCATCTTCAACGCCCTGATCGACACGATCGACCTTGGCCAGCTGGCCCAGCTTGATGCCGAAAGTGCGCGTGAGGAAATCCGCGACATCGTCGTCGAGATTATCAGCATCAAGAATGTCGTGATGTCGATTTCCGAGCAGGAGCACCTGCTGGACGATATCTGTAACGATGTCCTCGGCTATGGTCCGCTCGAGCCGCTTCTGGCCCGCGACGACATTGCCGATATCATGGTCAACGGCGCTGATACGACCTATATCGAAGTCAACGGCAAGATCGAGCGGACCAATATCCGCTTCCGCGACAATGCCCAGCTCATGAACATCTGTCAGCGGATCGTCAGCCAGGTCGGCCGCCGGGTCGATGAAAGCTCGCCAATCTGTGACGCGCGCCTGCTGGACGGCTCGCGTGTGAACGTCATCGCGCCGCCACTGGCGATTGATGGGCCGACGCTCACCATTCGTAAGTTCAAGAAGGACAAGCTGCGCCTGCAGGATCTTGTCAATTTCGGATCCATCTCAGAGCCGGGCGCGGAAATTCTGCGCATCATCGGCCATTCGCGCTGCAATGTGCTGATTTCCGGCGGTACCGGTTCAGGCAAGACAACGCTTCTAAACTGTCTCACCGGCTTCATTGAGCCTGGCGAGCGCGTCATCACCTGCGAAGACTCCGCCGAACTCCAGCTGCAGCAGCCGCATGTTGTGCGCCTTGAAACGCGCCCGCCAAACATCGAAGGCTCAGGCGAGATTTCGATGCGCGATCTCGTCAAGAACTGTCTGCGGATGCGTCCTGAACGGATCATCGTGGGCGAGGTTCGTGGACCTGAAGCATTTGACCTCCTGCAGGCGATGAACACCGGCCACGACGGCTCGATGGGCACGCTGCACGCCAACAGTGCGCGCGAAGCCCTCAGCCGTGTGGAATCGATGATCACCATGGGCGGCTTTGCGCTCCCTGCCAAAACCATCCGTGAAATGATTGTCGGCTCGATTGACGTCGTGGTGCAGGCATCGCGCCTGCGTGATGGTTCACGCCGCATCATGGGGATCACCGAAGTCATGGGCCTTGAAGGCGACACCATCATTCTTCAGGACGTCCTCAAATATGAGATCGACGGCGAAGACGAGGATGGCAGGGTAAAAGGGCGCCATCGCGGCACCGGTATCGGTCGTCCGCGCTTCTGGGAGCGCGCAACCTATTACAACCTTGAAAACGATCTGGCGAAAGCCATCGATGAGCTGGACGCCTGATAGATGAGCGGTGATATCCTCATCTTCGCAGTTGGCGCCCTGGCCTTTCTCGCTCTGGCCGGGATCGGTCTCGCCTTCACAGGTGGGACGAGCGATGCGTCGAAACGGGCCAAGCAGATCAAGGAAGGCAAACGCGGCAATGGCCGCGGCGGCCGGGCTGACTCTGTTGACGTCAATACACAGCGTAAACGCCAGACGCAGCAGATGCTCAAGAAGCTGCGCCAGCAGGATGAAGCGCGCCGGAAGTCTCTCGTGCCTCAGGACGTCAAGGCAAAGCTGATGCAGGCTGGGGTCGACATGCCTGTTGAGATGTTCTGGATCGGATCGGCTGTCCTTGGTGTGCTGTTCGCTGCGTTGACCTTCATGTCCGGCGCGGAAGGCCCACCGCCGATTGCCGGCATTGAAATCAAGTCCCGTCCGGCCATGATCCTGGCAGCAGGCTTTGCCGGCTTTATCGGCTTGCCGCGCTGGATGCTCGGTTTCATGACAAAGATGCGCCACAAGAAGATGACGGCGCAATTTGCCGATGCCGTCGACATCATCGTGCGCGGTGTAAAGTCTGGCCTGCCTCTGACCGAGTGTCTGCGCATCATTGCCAAGGAAAGTCCGGCGCCGCTCGGCACCGAATTCAAGACGCTGACGGACAATATCCAGATGGGTACGACGCTCGACCGCGCCCTGCAGATGTTTTTCAAGCGCGTGCCACTGCCCGAGGTCAATTTTTTCGTCATTGTGCTGACAATCCAGGCCAAGTCAGGCGGTAACCTGTCAGAGGCGCTGGGCAACCTCTCCAAGGTTATCCGTGAGCGCAAGATGATGCGTGAGAAGATCAAGGCGATGTCGTCGGAAGCCAAGGCATCTGCGGGCATCATTGCCTCGCTGCCCTTCGCGGTTGGCTTCATGGTCTACATGACGACACCAAGCTACGTCATGGAACTGTTCACGTCATCCACCGGCCATATGCTCCTCTTCGTGGGGGCTGGCCTGATGTTCACCGGCATCACCGTGATGCGCCGCATGATCAATTTCGACATTTAGGGGAGGCGACGGACATGCAAGATTTTGCCAGTGCCCTCAGCGATCCCGGTGCGATAGCTTCGCTCCTCGCAGCTATCGCCATGTTCGCGACCATCACCTCCGTGATGCTGCCCGCCCTGAAAGGCGACAAGCTGGAAACGCGACTGAAGCAGGTCACCACGCAGCGCGAGAAGCTGCGCCGCGCCAGCCGGGAAGCGCTGGCGAAGAAGGGTCTCAAGCGCGAAGACAGCGGCACGATCAGCGAGATCAGCGGCAAGCTGAACCTGCAGAAAATGCTGGAAGACCCGAACGTGCAGGCCAAGCTCGTCCAGGCGGGCCTGCGCGGGCCGCGTCCGGTTTCCATCTTCTATTTCTGCCGTTTCCTGCTGCCCTTTGTCGGCGCACTCGGTGTTTTCGTCTTCATCTTCTTCGTCAATGATTTCGGCCTCAGCCAGCAGATGAAGATCGGCGCGGTGATCTTTGGCGCTGCGGCAGGCTTCTATGCGCCCAACCTCTACGTCTCGAACCTGGCGTCGAAGCGCCAGCAATCGATCATGCGGGCTTTCCCCGACGCGCTCGACATGCTGCTCATCTGCGTGGAGTCAGGCATGTCCATCGAGCTCGGCTTTGCCAAGGTCGGCGGCGAAATCGGCGCAGCATCTGTGGAGCTGGCAGAAGAATTCCAGCTGACAACGGCCGAACTTGCCTATCTGCAGGATCGCCGCATCGCTTATGAAAACCTTGCCAAACGCACCGGTCATGAAGGCGTTAAATCGGTTTGTATGGCGCTGATGCAGGCTGAACGTTACGGGACACCGCTCGGTGACGCGCTGCGCGTCATGTCGAAGGAAAATCGCGACATGCGGATGGCTGAAGCCGAGAAGAAGGCCGCTGCGCTTCCGGCCAAGCTGACGGTACCGATGATCATTTTCTTCCTGCCCGTCCTCTTCCTCGTCGTACTCGGTCCGGCCTACATCAAGTACAAGGAAATGAAGGGCGAATAGGGGCGGGCGCCCCGCCTTTTGTCCTCTGTCGAGATACAGAAAAAGCCCGGAAACTGCGTCCGGGCTTTTTTGGTTCCGGGGTGTTTTTCCCAGACGCTGGCAAGCCGCCTTAACGGCTGAGAGAGCCTCGCAGCTTCGGCGGCGCGGCAGCCTCCTCCTGCTTGAAATCGGGCGCGGCGTCTGGCTCGAGCTCGAACAGGTCAGGCTCATCTTCGCGCAAATCGCCATAATCGCGGGTTGGTGACAGCATGGACTTCAGGGCTGCAAGATTGGCATCCACAGTGCGCGTCGGGGCATGGGGGTCAATCGCACGCATTTCGGCAAACCGGCCCTGGAGACCAAGGATCAGCGCGAGATTCTGGCGGATGCGTGCATCGGCATTCGGGAGGGATACGGCATAGCGAAGGCGTTCCTCGGCCTCATCAAGCTCCCCGGAGAGGGCGAGGGACAGACCGTAATTCGACAGGGTCGATAGCCGGTCCGGCTCGAGCTGCAGGGCAGCGGCATAGGCGTTCTGCGCATCATAGTGACGTTCCAGCTGGTCCATGGACAGGCCTAGCGCGGCGTGCGCGGCCGCCATGTCCGGGGCCAGCGTCGCAGCGCGGTAAAACACTTCGCCGGCTTCGGCCGGGCGTCCTTCGCTCAGCAGTGCGCGACCCATCACCATGTGGAGCTCGGCAGAGGAGGGATGCAGCGGGATGGCTTTGGACAGGACTTCGATGGCGCGCTCATTGCTACCGATTTCGCGCAATGACTCGGTGAATTTTACGGTCACGTCGAGCTTTGTTGGATCCTTGCGGAATTCCGCGGCCCAGAAATTGGCGCGTGTCAGCGCGTCGGCGCGTTCGATCTCGGCGATCTCTTCAGCTGTGGCAGGGGCCAGTTCTTCCGCCATGGCCTCTTCCACAGCCTTGGCCGCCTTTTCCTCTTCGGTGACCTGCGTGCTGGCGCAGGCGGCGAGCAGGGCGACCGATAGCAGGGGCGCAGCATAGAGAAAGGCTTTGGCTCTGGACATTTGGTCTGCTCCGGCGTGGTGTAACAGTCGCCACCTTGCCCTCTGGAGGGTCAAGGATCAGTTAACAGATAGCCCCTCTGGCTTAACCAATTTCATGAGAGGACGCTCAGCGCCCATGCATAAAGCCTACATCGCCGCCGCCGACCGGCCCGCCGCCATCCATCTTGTTCGCCAGTCTGATTGGGAGGCTGTATCGACAGGCCTGCCGCCCGGCCTCGCGGCACTGGCCAGGGCGAACGCGTTCAAGGGCCATGCGGGCGAAATGGTCCTTGCGGCGAATGAGGATGGCACAGCCGGGCAGGTCCTGTTCGGGCTTGGTGATGGCACCGATGCGCTGGTCGTGGCGGGCCTCTCGGCAAAGCTTCCGGAAGGCGATTATGAGATTGTCCAGGATGGCGGCCTGCCGCTGGCCCATATTGCGGCGGGCTGGTCAGACGGGGCTTACCGTTTCGACCGCTACCTGAAAGACAAGGCGACACCGCCGCGCCTGGTCATTGGCGAGGGGGAGGACTCTGCCTTCCTCAATCGCGAGGCCGAAGCCGTTTCGCTGCTGCGTGACCTCGTCAACACGCCCGCCCAGGATATGGGGCCAGCCGCCATCGAGGCCGCCGTGCGCGAGATTGGCGAGGCGAATGGCGCCGCGGTCGATGTGATTACGGGGGACGACCTGCTGGAGGCCAATTATCCCATGGTGCATGCGGTTGGACGCGCCGGCCCTGAGGCGCCGCGTTTCATCGAGTTGAGCTGGGGCAATGCCGACCATCCTGAGCTGGCGCTCGTCGGCAAGGGTGTGGCGTTTGATACGGGCGGCCTGAACCTCAAACTCGGCAGCGGCATGAAGCTCATGAAGAAGGATATGGGCGGGTCAGCTCATGTCATCGCGCTTGCCCGCCTGGTCATGGAGTCCAAACTGCCTGTCCGGCTGAAACTGTATGTCCCTGCCGTCGAGAATTCGATTTCCGGCGATGCTTTCCGGCCGAGCGATGTGCTGTCCACCCGCAAGGGCCTGACCGTTGAGATCGACAACACGGATGCTGAAGGCCGGCTGATCCTCGGGGATGCGCTGGCAAGGGCCTGCGAGGGCAATCCCGACCTGCTCATAGATTTCGCCACGCTGACGGGCGCGGCGCGCGTCGCCCTTGGGCCGGAGCTTGCGCCGTTCTACACCGATGATGGCGACGTTGCCGATGCGATCAATGCGGCCGGTACCGTATCGGGCGACCCGGTCTGGCGGATGCCACTCTGGGATCCGTACAAGTCCATGCTGAAGAGCCATATCGCTGATATCCAGAATTCAGGCGGCAGCTTTGCCGGGTCAATCACGGCGGCGGTTTTCCTCAAGCAGTTCGTTGATGCGGAACGTTGGGTACACCTTGATGTATGGGCCTGGCGACTCGGCAAGTATGGCCGCCCTGAAGGCGCAGCCGCCTGCGGATTGCGGGCAATCTGGACGATGCTGCGGACAAGATATGCCTGAGTTTCCGGTGTTTCAGGGCATGCCGTAGCGTTTACCTTGCGCATGCCCGAATTTCCTGCTCTTTAGCGACAATCGATAATCTGAGGAGTGTCCCCATGCGCGTCAGCCTGACCGCCCTTGCCCTCGTTCTTGCTGCCTGCGGGCAGACCGGAACGAGCACCGACAATGTCGCCCCGGCCGTGGCCGAAACCCCGCCCGCCGAAGCCACCAGCGAAGTCGCACAGACCGAAACCGAGCGGCTCAATGCCTGGTTCGACGAGAAGTACGAAGAAGAGCTGATGATGAGCCCGATCCAGCTGACCTTCATTGGTCGCAAGGATCGGTATGGCGAGATCGACGACATGTCGAAGGAAGCCCAGGAAGCCCAGCTCGCCTGGCGCAAGGCGACTGTCGACGAGATGAAGGCCAGCTTTGACTATGACAAGCTGACGCCGGAAGCGAAGAATTCCTGGGACATCTGGGAATACCAGTATGACCGCGCCGCCGAGGGCATGCAGTATTTCTACAATGGCTACACCTTCGACCAGATGAACGGCCCGCAATCCTTCATTGCGACCTTCCTCATCCAGTTCCACCGCGTCGATACGCTGTCGGACATGGAAGCCTACATTTCTCGGATCAGGGAAGCCGGCCGGGCAGGCGGGCAGCTGCTGGACCATGCGAAGACCGCTGCCGGCATGGGCATCCAGACGCCTGACTTTGCCCTCGAAGGCGTCATCGACCAGTCGACCAAGATCATCACCGGTGCCCCGTTCACTGAAGGCGAGCCGTCTGACATCTGGGCCGACATCGAAATGGAAGTCGGCAATCTGAAAGAGGCCGGCGAGATCGACGACGCCCAGGCCGAGACCCTGCTCGCGGACGCGAAGGCAGCGCTGCTGGAAGACTTCGAGCCGGGCTACCAGGCGATCATCGACTGGGCCAAGGCCGAACTGCCAGACGCCCCGTCCAATCCAACGGGTGTTGGAACGACCCAGCCGAACGGCAAGGACTATTACAATTACCGCTTGCGCACGCAGACCACGACAGACCTCACAGCCGACGAGATCCACCAGATCGGCCTCGACGAGGTTGCGCGCCTGCATGCCGAGATGGAAGCCATCAAGGACGATTACGGCTTCGACGGTACGCTGAACGAGTTCTTCGTCTTCCTGCGTGAGAGCAAGGATAATCGCGACCTCTATTACGAGGACACCGATGCCGGCGCCGAAGCCTATGTCGCTGATGCGACGGCTGCGATCGATAACATCAAGACGCTCCTGCCGGATTATTTCGGTATCCTGCCCAAGGCTGATCTCGTCGTGAAACGGGTCGAACCGTTCCGCGAGCAGGACGGCGCCGCCCAGCATTACTATCCGGGTACGCCGGACGGCTCACGGCCCGGCACCTATTACGCCCACCTCTCGGACATGACCGCCATGCCGAAACGCGAGCTGGAAGTGATCGCCTATCATGAGGGGCTTCCCGGCCACCACATGCAGATCTCGATCGCGCAGGAGCTGGAAAACATTCCGCAATTCCGCACCCAGGCTGGCTTCACCGCCTATTCCGAAGGTTGGGGCCTTTATGCCGAGTGGCTGGCCAAGGAAATGGATGGCACCTATGTCGACCCGATTTCCGATTTCGGCCGTCTCGGCTCTGAAATCTGGCGGGCCATCCGGCTTGTCGTTGACACGGGCCTCCACTCCAAGGGCTGGACCGAGGAAGAAGCCTTCCAGTATTTCGTCGACAATGCTGCCGTCACCGACGCACAGGCCCGTTCGGAAATCCAGCGTTACCTCGTGATGCCGGGCCAGGCGACCAGCTACAAGATCGGCATGCTGAAGATCCAGCAGCTGCGCGCGAAAGCCGAAGCTGAGCTGGGCGACAAGTTCGATATCAAGGCCTTCCACGACACCGTCCTGGGCGGCGGCGCATTGCCGCTCGAAATCCTCGAACGGCGCGTCGACCAGTGGATAGCGGATGTAAAAGCCAGCTAAGGGCGTTCATCCATCAACGGAAACAGGAGACGGCCCCGTGGTTCATGCCATGGGGCCGTTTTCTTATGCTATTGCGCAGCGACACGTTTGACTTGAAATTATATGAAACGTATACGTTTCGTATATTCAATTGATATGCGGAGAACCCGATGGGGATCGTGAAAATCGCAGATGACCTGCATGAAGATATCCGTCAGGCCAGCGCAGTGATGTGCCGGTCGATCAATGCGCAGGCCGAGTTCTGGGTGAAGATCGGGATGCTGGCGGAAGCCAATCCGACGCTGTCATTCAACGATATCGTCAAGATGCAGTTCGAGGCGGCAAACCTGCGTGTCGCGGACCTAGCAGTCGCCTGACATGGTGAAAACGCCGGACGAGCTGTCGCTGATGCGCATATCGGGCAAGTTGCTCGCATCGGTGTTCGAAATGCTGGACACGATTGAGCTTGCGGGCCTCTCGACCATGCAGGTGAATGATCTCGTGGAAGACTTCATCACAGTGGATCTTGAAGCGCGGCCTGCCAGCAAGGGGCAGTATGGTTTCAAATACGTCCTGAACTGCTCGATCAATCATGTTGTCTGCCACGGCGTCCCTGACGCGGAAGATTTCATCCGTGATGGCGACATCATCAATCTTGATATCACGCTGGAAAAGAACGGCTTCATCGCGGATTCAAGCAAGACCTATCTTGTCGGCAATACCACGCCTGCCGCACGCAAGCTGGTGCGGGTCGCGCAGGAGGCGATGTGGAAGGGGATCGGGCAGGTGCGCCCCGGTGCACATCTTGGCGATGTCGGCGCCGCGATTGAGCGCCACGCCAGGAAGAATGGCTATTCCGTCGTCCGCGACTATTGCGGCCACGGCATCGGCCGTGAAATGCATGAAGAGCCGCAAGTGCTGAATTTCGGCCGGCCCGGAACGGGGCTCCAGCTGTGCGAAGGCATGGTCTTCACCGTCGAACCAATGGTCAATCAGGGCACACGTAAAGTGTCCACGTCGAGCGACGGCTGGACGGTGGTGACCGATGATCGCAAGCTTTCAGCCCAGTTTGAGCATACGATTGCCGTCACGAAGTCCGGCTTTGAAGTGCTCACGCTCCGCCATGACGAGACGCTACCCACGCAGGGCGTGAAGCCTTAGACCGGCTCGGTTTCCGGTTTTCGCAATTCTGATGACTTCATCACTTCAGCGATATGGTCGGCCAGCAGCCGGGCCTTGCCCTTCAGCTTGCCGCCGGACCAGACGACATGCAGGGGCAGGTCAGCCGCTTCCCAGTCTTCGAAAATCTGGACGAGGTCGCCGCTGCGGACCTTTTCACAGACCAGCCAGTCTGGCGCGAGGATATAGCCGAGCGCGTCCTGCGCTGCCTGGATCAGCATGTCGCCTGAGGAGGCCCGCAAGCGTCCATTGACGCGCACCTTGTCGACATCGCCGCGCGCCCTGTGGGTCAGCTCCCAGTCGCTTGACCCGGATTTGAAGCGCAGGTGCAGGGCATCATTTGCATCGAGTTCGCTCGGACGGCCCAGCTTGCTGATCTGCGCGGCGTAGATCGGCGAGGCAAAAAGCCGGCGAGGGTGGCTGGCGATCCGCTTGGCCATCAGGCTGGAATCTGAAAGCTCTCCGAGACGGAACGCGATGTCGATACCTTCCTGGACAATGTCTGTGTACGTATCGTCCGACATGATATCGAGCGACAGGTCCGGATATTGGCGCATGAAGACATTGAGGGCAGGGGCGATCACAACACGCGACAGCGAATGCGGCACGGTGATGCGCAGCTGGCCATAGGGCTCATTGTCGAGGCCGCGGACCTCCGCTTCCGCCAGGTCGAAATCATCGAGTATGGCGCGGGCGCGGGCATAGAATTTGTCGCCCGCCTCCGTCAGGCTGAGGGCGCGCGTGGTGCGCAGGAAAAGCTCTGCGCCAAGCTGCGCCTCAAGGTCCTGGATACGGCGCGAGACAGTTGGCTGGCCAACCCCGAGATCTGTTGCCGCCTTGGAGAAACTCCCCGTGTCTGCGACCCTGATAAACAGGCGCATTGCATCTAGTCGGTCCATGCCTCTTGTCTCCCTCCGCTCTACCTTTTTCGAATATAGGGAGGAGCGCTGGCGGTTGCGACCCTTTCAGTTGGCGCTGCGGCGGCCAGGCGATCACCAGAATGTGAGGGGCAATCACGCAGGTGTGGTTCGCAAGCAAGGGCGTAGGCGCTATCTCTTTGCCAAGCCATAACCGGAACCAAACCCATGAGCCGCATCAAGTCCTGGATCCCGCATGTGATCGCCGTGATCGCCTCACTCGTCTTTCTCGATAGCCTTCGCTTCAAATTCACCAATGCGCCGGAAACGCAGGTGATCTTCGGCAAGCTCGACGCCTGGGCCGGCAGCCTTGGTGCGCCGGGCCTGTTCGCGCAGACGGGCCTGTTCAGCCAGTATGCGATCGGGACGGCAGAACTCGTCGCCACCACGTGCCTGTTGCTGGGGATCCTACCCGCCCTGCGGCGCTTGCAGGGAGTTGGCGCGCTGATCGGTTTCGCGGTGATGAGCGGGGCGGTCAACTTCCACCTGTGGACGCCGCTTGGCACGGACCCGAACAATGATGGCGGCGGGCTTTTCATCATGGCCTGCGTCGTCTGGGTGACGCTACTCGCGCTGATCGTCATCCGCCGGCACGAACTCGCCGCGATCGGAAAGGGTATCGGCGCCGCGCTGTTTGCCGGCCGGGCCGACCCGGCGGGCTGAGACTGCGCAAAAAGCGGAACGAACAATTGCCTCGCCCGCTGTTTGAGTGACGCCTCTAGCCTGTTTGTACGGCCAGAGGAAAACTCAAATCACAAAAGGCGATTTCAATAATGGACTTCTTCCGCATTCTTCTCGCGATCCTGCTGCCGCCCGTCGGCGTGTTCCTGCAGGTTGGCATCGGCATCCAGTTCTGGATCAACATCGTGCTGACCCTGTTCGGCTATATCCCCGGCATCATCCACGCCGTCTGGATCATCGCCCGGCGGTGACACGCGGCGCCATCGGGACACGGCCCGCGCACGCCGATGTGATCGCAGGCCGGTCAGATGTGAAACCAGCGGGCCGCCGATGCTGCTAGGATGCCATAAACATCTGAAGGATCATCCGATGAAAAAAGCCATTCCCGCCGCACTCGCCCTGGCCCTCTCCGGTCTCGTCCTGGCTGCGCCCGCCCATGCCGACAAGGCGCCGATCTACACCGGCACCTTCTCCAGCGAAGCGGTGCAGGGCCATGACCCGGTCGCCTATTTCACAGAGGGAAAGCCGGTCAAGGGCAAGGACGATTTCACGACCGAATATATGGGCGCGACCTTCAAGTTCGCGAGCGCCGAAAATCTCTCTGCTTTCAAGGCTGACCCGGAAAAATACGCCCCCCAGTACGGGGGCTATTGCGCCTGGGCCGTTGCCGAAGGAAAAACCGCCAAGGGCGACGCCGACCACTGGTCCATTGTCGATGGCAAACTCTATCTCAACTATAACAAAAAAATTCAGGATCGCTGGGAACAAGATCGCGCGGCGTTCATTGTTACGGCTGATACGAACTGGCCGGAGGTATTGAAGTAACAGGGCAAAATCCCTCCTCCCCTCACCCGCCTTGTTTCTTCCGGCTTTGAAGCCCTGCACTCCCCCTCAGTGCAGGGCTTCTTCGTATCCAGGGGTCACGCCGGCAGGTCAGTCGTCGCGCTCGGCCCATTCTTTCAGGATATGATGTGCCACGGCAAAGCTCATCGGCGCTGAAATCTCGTCATGCGTGCCGGCGAGGATGTCGCGTGCTTCGGCCCGTGTCACCCAGCGGGCCGCTTCCAGCTCCGCAGGGTCGATGGTGATGTCTTCATTCTCGGCTGGCAGCAGCATTCCGATCATCAGAGAGGAGGGGAACGGCCAGGGCTGGCAGAACAGGTATTCGGCATTGGCCGGATGGCAGACAATGCCCGCTTCCTCGTGCAGCTCCCGCGCGGCGCCCTGTTCCAGCGTCTCGCCCGGCTCGATAAAGCCGGCAAGGCAGCTCCACATCCCTGCGGGCCACATCTTCTGGCGTCCCAGCAGGCATTTGTCGCCGCTGACCGCCAGCATGATGGCGACCGGGTCGGTACGCGGGAAATGCTGTGCTTCGCAGTCCGGGCAGACGCGTTTCCAGCCAGCTTCCTGCACTTCGCTTTCAGCCCCGCATCGCGCGCAGAAGCGGTGCGACTTGTGCCATTCGAAGAGGCTGCGTGCCGTCGAGGCGAGATTGGCCTCCAGCTCCGGCATCCGGTAAAGGCACATGCGGAAGTCCTGGAATTCGCCCGTCCCCGCAATCAGCGAATTTTCAAGCTCGAACCTGCCGCCGACATCCAGCGCGAAGACCGGCGTGCCCTGCTTGTCGAGGCCAAGGAAAAGCCGCTTCGCATCGGGCGCGACCTTTGCCGCTTCCGGGCCGAGCCAGACCAGCCCGCCAGACGGGCCGACCAGCGGCAGGCCCTGCTGGATCAGCAGGATGAGCACATCGTCGCGCGCCATGGCAGCGTTGAGCCATGCCTCGTCAGTGCGGTGGTGGCCGGCCCGGTCAATCGGGCGGGAGCCAAGCGGAATGAAGTCGGAATTATTGTTGCGGCTTGTCATGCTCTCTCAACTAGCAGCATGACGGGTCTTGTCACCCCGGTTTCAATTCGCGATATAGCCCAAAGGAGGCTGGCGGTGGACGAAGTCCTCGCCAACCGGGTCAGATCGGGAACGAAGCAGCCCTAACGAGTTTCGCTTCGGGTCACTGTCCAGTCTCCGCCTTTTTCACGTAGCGATTTCTCCAATGCCCGCCCTCATGGTGAGCGAAGTCGAACCATGAGGCGGCAGCGATCTCGCGCCGCACGCGCTAGACCAGCGCTGCGCGCAGCTTTTTCACCATCTCCTGCCTGACCTCCCACGGCCTCCAGCTCTGGTGCAGGCGTGACAGCCAGTGCTGGTTGGCCCGGCCATAGGCTGGCCCGCTCAGCTGCCAGGGCCGCGGCATTACGCGCTGGCCCAGCACCTCGGCCGCATGCGCCATCTCTTCCGGGCTCGCAAAGACCAGCTCGCGCCCGCGATGTGAGAGCGTCCACACGGGATATCCCTTGCCCGCCACCCGCCCCGGAAACGGCGGCTCAAACACCCGCGCCTGCGCCCAATAAGTGCCTACCGGCGCCTTGTGAACGCCAGGACTGACTGGTGTGCGCACGGGCGCGTCGCGATAGGAAAGGTGGAGTTGCACGGAATGTTCCTGGCTCAGGTGGAAGAGCGAGTGGTATTAGATGGAGGAGGGCGGAAAGTTTACGCGGTCAGATCGGCGGTTCTGCGTCGGGCCTCTCCCCATTTTTTGTTATCTGTCGCAGGCGAAATATCCAAATCTATTCGGTGGAAACGCGTCGCTCTTACCTTGCGCAAATGACGACGAGAACATAACATGTACAATTTGCCATGATAAGTATGTATCGCATCACCTAAATCAGAGTTGCAATTATGCCCCGAGTGAACCCGAGTACTCTTAAGTCCATAGTGTACTTGGGTGCGGAAAATAAGGTAACCGGCGAGATTCGAACGGGCGGCACCGCATTTATACTGAAGCTTCGAGCCCCAGTTTCGAACGCGATTATTCCGGATGTTTATGCGTTGATTACAGCCAGGCACAATCTGGAGAATTTGAAGCGGTGGGAAGATTGGGAAATTGCAGTGAGATTCAATTGCAAAGATGGCACCTCTTTTTGGCGGAAAACTCTAATCGAAGATTGGGATATACCGGAGTCGGAGAGCACTGACGTGGCCGCGTACGTTTGTAAGCTGCCGTCGAATATCGATCATCTTTCTCTCGACTGGAACTTTATATCTGCTGTGCATGGTGAAGCAGATCTAAGTGCATCTGAAGACGTTGTGATCTTGGGGCTTTTTGGGCCGCATTCGGGTGCGAAGCGATTAAAGCCAATAGTTAGATTGGGCTCTATTGCTGCTGTTGCGGATCCGGAAGATTGTTTGACAGCGAACCCTTGGCCGGGAAAAAACATCGAAGGGATTGTGGCGCACCTCGTCGAAATCCGTTCAATTGGGGGATTGAGCGGATCGCCAGTTTTTTATCATAGGCCGTCTAAAAGCGGCATTAGGCTTCGTCTGCTGGGATTGGTTTCTGGGCACTTTCCATATTCCGAGCAACGCGCAATCGTGTCGGAAAAAGGTACAGAATATGTTCGAGAGCTAAACTCTGGAATTGCTTATGTGACGCCCGTTTCCGAGATTGTCGCATTGCTGGAGAATTTAAAGTTTGAAGAAAGGAAAACCCGTCTTTTCTTCCCGATTGGGTCCGATGTGACAGAAGGGTCGCTGTTGTCCTCGCTTCGAAACGTAAGAGCTGACCAGCTTGTTGATTTGATAGAGCGCATCCAGACAAACTCGCAGATTTTGCCCAGAGTCGTGGAGCTTGCCGGATGGTACAACGCAAGGCGGGAAAAGTTGCTCGACGCGCCCATATCAGCCGACGATCTCACGAAACTCAATGAATTATTTTCTTTGATATCTGACGACTCCCTCAAAGCTACCATGGAATTGATTAAGCAGGCAGACTTTAGAGCTCCTCGGTAGGCTTCCCCTCTCCCAATGGGAGAGGGGGCAGGGGGTGAGGGAGAGCGCCCTTTCGGCAAGCAAAAGCAGTGCCGTGATGCGCCAGTCCGGTCTTCCCGCAAGCGACCTACATCGCCGAGATGGAGTTCCCCCTCATCCCCGGCCCTTCTCCCGGCGGGAGAAGGGAGACGTCAAATCCATCCCCCTCCCATAACCCTCATGTTCCAATGCGGGCATGATCACCCGTCAGTGGATCCTTGCGATACTCTGGGAGCTGCCGCTCTGGTACTGGCCCGTCTTCTTCTGGGAGGTGCGGGCGCTGCAGGCATGGTGGGCGACGGGCCCGCTGGAGCCGGGCACGCTGATCACCTTCGCCGTCACGCCGCGGGGTCGGATCATGGTTTCCGGCCTTTATCCGCCCACACTGCCGGACCCGGCCGACTGGACCGTGCATGCCCCGTATGCGCCTTGGGAGAAGCTTGCGCCGGGCGCAGGCATCGAGGCGCTTGTGGCGCAGGTTTGCGGGTTTGGTGCAGGTGCACTCTGGTGTACTGAAAATGTACCGCTGGTGCACGCCCACTGTCCTGCGCCAGCGCCTTTCCTCGACTCCGGTTAGGGCTCAGACACGCGCCGCCGTGGTTCGGCTTCGCTCACCATGACGGCTGCGTCCCAATCAGGTCCCAGCGCCGCGCTCCTTCGGAGTCTGCGGCCGCGGGTGCTGCTGCCCACACCTAAACACCGCGATTCCCGCACGCCGCCATTGCGGAGGACACCGAGTCCCTGCCATTATCGCCGCGATGAGCGACGAGATCGAAACCGGCCCAGCATTAGAGCGCGATGACGCGACCTTCTCCATGTTCGGAGAAGACGACATGGGCGCGGCTGAAGCAAACGCACCGTACCAGGTGCTCGCCCGTAAATACCGGCCAAAGCTGTTCTCCGACCTGATCGGCCAGGAAGCCATGGTCCGCACGCTGCGCAATGCCTTCGAGCTGGACCGCATCGCCCACGCCTTCATGCTGACCGGGGTGCGCGGCGTTGGCAAGACGACGACCGCCCGGCTGCTTGCCCGCGCTTTCAACTATCAGAGCGAGAATCATTCCGGCCCGAGCCTGAAGCTCGAACCGCCCGGTGAACACTGCAAGGCGATCATGGAAAGCCGCCACCCGGATGTGCTGGAGCTTGATGCCGCCAGCCGCACCGGCGTCGCCGACATGCGGGACCTGCTCGATGGCGTTCGGTATTCTCCCGTCTCGGCGCGCTACAAGGTCTATATCATCGATGAAGTCCACATGCTCTCGACGGCCTCGTTCAACGCGCTGCTCAAGACGCTGGAAGAGCCGCCGCCACATGTGAAGTTCATCTTCGCGACAACCGAAATCCGCAAGGTGCCGATCACGGTCCTGTCGCGCTGCCAGCGCTTTGACCTGAAGCGGCTCGAGACCGGCGAACTCGCTGCGCACCTTGGCAAGATTGCCGGGCGTGAAGGCGCGAAAATTTCCGAGGAGGGCATTACGCTCATCGCGCGGGCGGCCGAAGGCTCTGTCCGCGACGGCCTCTCCATCCTCGACCAGGCCATCGTCCAGGGTCTCGATAGCGGGGAAGTGTCCGGCGAAGCTGTCCGTGACATGCTCGGCCTTGGCGACAGGCTGCGCCTGCTCGATGCGTTCGAATACGCTGTAACGGGCAAGGCGAAAGAGGCCGTCAACGAGATCACGGACCAGGTCCAGATCGGAGCTGACCCGCTCGTGCTGATGAAGGATCTGCTGGAGATCGCCGCCGATGTCGCGACGCTACAGGCGATGGGCGACAATTACAGTTTGCCCGGCCCGGCGGACTGGACAAGCCGCGCGCGCCAGATCGCCGAGAGCGTCACCCCGGCCCAGGCCCAGCGCAACTGGCAGATCCTGCTGTCCGGCTATCGCGACACCCAGAGCGCGCCGGAAGCCGATGTCGCGCTCCGCATGGTGATGCTGCGCCTTGTCGCTGCCGCCAAGCTCCCTTCGCCGGAAGAAGCCGCCCGGATGATCACCTCAGGCGGCGGAGGCGGGGCCCCGCGCCAGCCGGGAAAGCCTGATCCGAATGTCGTCCCCGTCGGCGGCGGGGGCACGGGCAGCCTGTCCAAGTTTGAGGATGTGCTGGACCTTCTGGAGAAAGAGCGCGAGCCAACCCTCTGGGGTGAAGCCAAGGCCTATATCCGCCCGGCCGTCTTCGCCGACGGGACGATCAGCTGTGACCTGAAGGATGGCGCCCCGGTCGACCTGCTGCGGCGGCTGACTGACTTTCTTGAAATCTCCACCGGTCATGAATGGGATGTCCAGCGCGCCCGCAATACCCGGGAAACCGTCAAGGAACGCGAAGAACGCCTGAAGGTTGAGCGGATCGAAGCGGTGAAAGCCCTGCCGGACGTCGCGGCCGCCCTTGCTGCGATACCAGGCACTGAAATTGTTGAAGTCAGCGGCGGCGCAACCCTTGAAGCCGAAGGGGCGGGAGGCAATGTCGTGCCTTTGCGCGTTGCCAATCAGAAGAAAGGCTAGGAAAGCCAGATGACGGATTTGTCGAAAATCATGCAGCAGGCCCAGCAGATGCAGGCCAAGATGCAGGAAGCCCAGGAAAAGATCGAGCAGATCGAAGCTGAAGGCGTTGCCGGAGCGGGGCTGGTCAAGGTCCGTCTCAAGGGGAAGGGCGAGATGGTCAGCCTGTCAATTGACCCCTCCTTGCTGGAAGACGAGGCTGAGATCATCGAAGACCTGGTGAAGGCTGCTCATGGCGATGCCCGCAAGCGCCTTGATGAAGCCATGGAAAAGGCAATGAAGGACGCGACCTCTGGCATGGGCGGCATGCTGCCCGGCTTCAAGATGCCTTTCTGAGCCATAGATGAGCCAGAAAAGCGCCGGCCCTGAAATCCTGAAAATGATCGATTTGATCGCGAAGCTGCCCGGGCTTGGTCCGCGGTCGGCGCGCCGGGCTGCCTTGCACCTGCTGAAGCGTAAGGACCAGTTGCTGCTGCCGCTTGCCGATGCCCTGGCCGAGGCTGGACACCGGATCGAACGCTGCAACACTTGCGGCAACTATGACACGTTGCAGCCCTGCGCGGTCTGCCAGTCTCCCAATCGCGACGAGACCGTGATCTGTGTTGTGGAAGACGTCCCTGACCTCTGGGCGCTCGAGCGTGCCAGCGCGTTTCGCGGACGTTACCACGTGCTCGGCGGCGTCCTGTCGCCGCTCGATGGCGTCGAGCCTGATGACCTCACTATCGGTATGCTGGTCAACCGCATCCGGGCTGGCGGCGTGAAGGAGGTCATCTTCGCGCTGTCCGCGACTCTCGATGGCCAGATCACGGTGGATTACGTCAAGGACCAGCTCGATGGCCTGGATATCCAGACAACACGGCTGGCCCAGGGCGTGCCGCATGGCGGTGAGCTCGACCATCTTGATGAGGGTACACTCGCCGCCGCCATGCGTTCACGCCGTTAGGCCAGACTACTCGACAGCGCGATCCTTTGCGCGCTTCCAGGCATCGCGCTGCATGTTGCGATCAAGATAGGCTTGCAGATTCTTGTAGGGGGCCAGCTCGCCGAGGCGCTCAGCCATATTGCCGATATAGCTGATGCCAATATCCGGCGCCTGAAACTTGTCTCCAAGGATATACGGCATCTCGCCCAGACGTTTGTCGATGAGACCGAGATGAAGTGGCACCTCAGCAGCGGCGAAAGCGTCGAATACCTTGGATTTGTTGTCTCCCTCGCGTGCGAGCAGCATCTTAAGGAACAAGGGCAGAAAGGCAGAGCCTTCCGGATAGTGCAACCAGCGCAAGTATTCCGCATGGGCCTTGTAATCGGTCGATGGCGGCGCGAAGCGGCCTTCCGTATCATAGCGGTCGACCAGATACGCAGCAATGGCGCCGGATTCCGTCAACATGATGTCGCCGTCTTCCAGTGTCGGTGATTTGCCGAGTGGCGTCGCCTGCTTGATGTCGTCCTGCGACCGGAAGGTTTCGGGATTGCGGTGATAGACTTTCAGCTCGTAATCGAGCCCGAACTCTTCGAGTAGCCAGACAGTGAAGATGGATCGGCCGATGCGTAGATGGTGGAGTTTGATCATTGGGGAGGGCTCACTTTGTAAATTATGCCGTCAACATTGGCTGTCGCGGCGTAGAGATTGCCATCCGGACCGATCGTCACGTCGCGGAATGGGATTTCGAGATCGGCAAGGAAGTCTTCTGTGCCGATAACTTCGCCAGCTTCGTCAAGATCGACGTGGACAAGCTTCTGGCCTTTGGGGCCGTTCATCGCGCCGATGACAAGATCGCCAGACCAGTCGGCCCAGATGTCGCCGGTTACGAGTGTCATGCCGGAAGGGGCGATTGACGGCACCCATTTCACGACCGGCTGGTCCATGCCGGGGGCTTCGGTCTCTTCGGTGATTATAGTGCCATCATAATTCACCCCGAACGTGATTTTCGGCCAGCCATAATTGTGACCGGGCTCGATCACATTGAGCTCATCACCGCCCTTTGGGCCATGTTCATGGGCCCAGAGAATGCCGCGGGCCTGGTCCCAGACAAGCCCCTGCACATTGCGGTGACCGTAGGAATAAACACCTGGCGCACCTTCAGCGCCATCGGCATAGGGATTGTCATCCGGGAATGAGCCGTCGGCGTTGATGCGCGTGATGGTGCCGAGATAATTCATCGGGTCCTGCGCATCCTCCATGTAACGAAAGCCTTCGCCATGGGTGAGCAGGAGCGTGCCATCATCAAGGAAGGCGAGCCGCCCGCCGAAATGGTATGACGTCTCCCGTGATGTGCCTGCAAAGATTTCCTTCACATCGGTCAGGGCGCTCGCATCTTCTGCCAGCGCGCCAGAAATAACGGCCGTCGTGTTGTCTTCGGCCGTGCCCTTGGCGAAGGCGAGATAGAGCTTGCGATTGCTTGCGAAGTCCGGGTCCAGCGCCATTGCGAAATAGCCGCCCTGGCCTTCGACAAGCGTATCAGGCGTACCACTGACCGGCGCATCGAGGAGGGCACCATCTCTGATGACACGGATGCGGCCCTCGCGTTCTGTCACCAGCATTTCACCCCCCGGCAGGAAAACCATGTCCCACGGGATGACGAGGTCGCTGGCGATCGGGGTAAGCGTGTAGCCTTCGCTGGACGTCAACACGTCTGCTTCCGCGGGCACGGAATCTGTGTCTGTCTCCATACTTTCAGCGTCGCCAGCGGCTTGGGCTGGTCGATCGTTTTCGCCAGAGCAGGCCGCAAACAGGAAGGCGGCAGATACCAGCGTAAGTGAGGTTTTCATGAAGGCTCCCGGTTGATCTGGCGTAACTGTAGTTGGATCGGTGCGGCAGGCCAATGCATTGAGCCAAAAAGAAAAGGGCGGCCCGAAAGCCGCCCCGTTCAACAGGATTGAGTTGGGTGCTACCAGCTCTTGCGAACCGAAATGCCGTAGAGACGCGGTTCTTGCAGGAAGACGTTGGTGAACAGACCCGATGAGTCATCGGTGAGGTAGGCACCAGTGATGACGTCGTCATTGGCGATATTCTTGCCAAAGACTTCCAGCTCAAGGCCATTCGCATCGTTGTAGAACTGCAGCGACAGGTTGATATTGTCCCAGCTGTCGAGCTGGTCGCGGCCGGTGTTCCAGACACGGCTGTAGCTTTCGGCCTGGTAATAGTAGTCGCCGCGAAGCCGGATGTCCCAGTCACCACCGAAGAGACCTTCGAACGTGTACTCTGCGCCAGCATTGAACGTCATCTCAGGCGTACCTGGCATCGAGTTGCCGGAGAGGTCTTTGGCTTCCCCGTCGAATGGTGTCAGGCCACCAATCGTCTGGGTCTCGCCATTGGAGTCGACATAAGTCACATCGCCGACACCGAAGGCAGCTTCGGCTCCTGCAAAGGCGCCGACGCAAAGCCCGGCTGTATCACCTGGCTGGAATGGCTGTCCCGTGCCAGGGTTGATCGCGCCTGTTGCGATCGCTCCGAGAACTGTCGCATACCCTTCAGCCGACACGACACAGTTGGTATAATTGGAAGCGTTCTTGAGCGCGATCAGGTCCGCCCGGCCATTGGTGCGGTCAAGCACGTCAATTGCGTATGTATCCTGGATTTCGGTGTCCAGGAGACCGAGATTGGCATTGATCACGAACGTCGATGCCGGGTTCCAGATAGTCTCGAATTCAAGACCCTTTATCTCGGCATCAATGTTGAAGTTGGCCGAGGACCGGTTGACGATCTGCGTGATCTGATAGCCGCTATAGTCATAATAGAAGCCAGTAGCGTTCAGCTGCAGCGCGCCGCCTGCCAGCGTGTTCTTCGTGCCGATTTCATAGGAGTCGATGAATTCCGGTTCGAAGAATTGCGGGAAGGCATTCGGATTGTCTGCCGGTTGTGGCGGGTTGATGCCGCCGCCTTTGTAGCCTCTTGAATAGAAGCCGTAGATCAGCGTGTCTTCAGAGAAGGAGAAGTCCGGTGCCCAGTCGAAACCGGCACGGCCCGTGACTTCCTCGAACTGGGCGTTGAACACGCCGTCGCCGCCTTCGTCAGGTGTCGCGCCCGGAATTGGTTGCGGTGAGAACGGATCGCCATTGGCATCGCTGTTTGGCACGAACAGGATAGATGGAGTGTTGTCCTGTTCCTTCTTGTCATTTGTATATCGGAGACCAACGGTGAAGGTCAGGTCGTCAGTGACGTCGAAGTAGCTTTCGCCAAAGACGGCAAAGGATTCCAGCCGGTATGGCGAGAGCGAGCGGAAGTAATTGCCGCCTGCGCCGTTCAGGTTGGAATTGATAGGTGGTTGTCCATTGCCGGTAGTGTCGATCGGAACGACACCGCCGAAGACGGATGCGTTTGCTGCAGCAGCTTCTGCGTCCTCCTGACTGGCCCCTTGTGCAAGCGCACCCTGTAGCGTGGCATTGTAGACCGCATTGTTGAACTGCGTCAGGCCAGTTAGCGTGTTGGACATCACGTAATAACCAGCGTTCTTGTCGCTGGGATCGATAGCCTCGAAGTCAACCGAAATGGCGCCGACATTGAAATTGAAGCGCCCGTCAAAATCAGACTGCAAGCGGATTTCATGGGTGGTTTGCTCACTGGCGCCGCCTGAAAGGTCGAACGTCCTGAAGATGTTCGAGGCTCCAAGTTGCGGATCGCTGACGACGCCGCCTGGGAAGAGCGCATTATACAGGTCAGCTTGCGCGCTGACTCCGGGCGGGATGCCGGAAAGATCGTTGAAAGCGATCGTTGGTCCGGCTTTGTTGTAGTCCTCGATCGATGCCGATGAGGTTTCGCCGTAACTGCCGAGATAGGTCAGCAGCAGGGAATCCGTCAGGTCGAATTCTGCTTTCCAGGTGAACAGGTCCTGATCAGCCTCATAAATCGGATCAAATGCAGATTCGATGGATCGGATGTCTGCGATAGCTGGCGTGGTAAATGCGTCCCCGCTCAGCAGGCCTGCGGCTATACCGAGACCGCCGCCAAGTGTACCTGCCGAGTTTACGCGATCATTTGACTGGCTGAGCGGCGCTTCTTCACACCCCAGCGTGTTGTAGACCTGATCAGCGGCGTCAACCGGAATACCGGCAAAGCTGGTCAGGAATTCATCCTTGTCACAGAACTGCTTGCCGGACCGCAGGCGTGAATCGTCTTCCTCGAAATGCTCATAGGAAACCCAGCCGCGAAGCCGGTCGGTCGGTTCGGCGGCCAAAGTGGCGCGGAAGCTGTAAAGGTCGCGGTCGTCAATGTCATTGCCCGTTATGATGTTGTCGACATAGCCATCGCGCTGCAGCAGGGAGCCGGCAACGCGCAAGGCCACCCGGTCACCCATCGGCACGTTGATCATGCCCTTGGCCTTGATCGTATTATAGTTACCGTAGGTGAGCTTTGCGTCGGCCTGGAACTCTTCCATGACCGGCTTGGCCGTAATGACGTTAACCACGCCGCCCGTTGCATTGCGCCCATACAGCGTACCTTGCGGGCCACGCAGTGTTTCGACGCGCTCTACATCATAGAACTCGGCTTCGAACAGGCGGCTTGCCGTCAGGGGTACGTCGTTCTGGTGAATACCGACGCCGGCATCACCCGACTGGGCGACAAGATCAGCGCCGATCCCGCGAATCTTGAAGTTGAAGCCTGTGAAGTTGCCCTTTGTGAAAGCCACGTTCGGGATGGATTTAACGAGGTCCGGACCGCCACTTAGCTGGAGCTTCTCAAGCGACTCTTCGTCGAAGGCCGAAACGGCGATAGGAACATCCTGGATCGATTCTTCGGTCTTCTGGGTCGTGACAAGTACGGTGCCGAGTTTACGTTGAGCGTCACCGGAGTCCTGCGCAGTTGCGACCGGTACGGCCCAGCTCATGGCGAGAACTGACGCTCCTGCAAGCATCAGATACTTTTCGGGTTTTTTGTGAATCATCTAACTCTCCTCCCAGTCGAGCTTTTTTTGTTATCGGGCTCGACGTTTTTGCGTTTCCTCATGGGCCCTTCATGTGTCCAAAGGTGCCTCATTTGCCATGACAGCTGCAGGCGTGACATTTTGTCAACACGTTCGTCGCTTTTCCGTAACTGTTTATGGTGGCGTGATTTTTAGGTGACGCTCACCTGCCGTAACGGAAGGTTTTGCTTGGTCTCGATGTGTAGCTCTGCTACTGGCGCGGCCATGAACAAGCCGACTTCCGCATTGGTATTATTTTCGGGCGGGCAGGATTCCACCACCTGCCTTGCATCCGCTCTCAAGCGCTTTCGCCATGTCGAAACGCTTGGCTTTGACTATGGACAGCGTCACAGGGTTGAACTGGATAGCCGCCAGACGGTCCTGGCTGGCCTTCGGGTCAAATTCCCACAATGGTCCGATCGGCTGGGCGACGATCACCTGATTGACCTTGGCGTTCTTGGCGAAATCAGTGATACGGCGCTGACGCGGCCGGTCGATATCGAAACCGGCGAAGACGGCCTGCCATCGACATTCGTGCCCGGGCGAAACCTGGTTTTCCTGACATTGGCGGGCGCACTGGCCTGGCGCCGAGGCATTAGCGTCATCATCGGCGGCATGTGCGAGACAGATTATTCCGGATATCCAGATTGCCGCCGCGACACGATAGATGCGCAGCAGAAAGCCCTGGCGCTCGGTATGGATCGCTCATTCAGTATTGAAACGCCGCTGATGTGGCTCGACAAGGCTGAAACATGGCAACTGGCTTACGATCTTGGCGGGCAAGCCCTCGTCGACCTGGTCATCGAGGATACGCATACCTGCTATCTGGGAGAACGTGGGCGGCGCCATGATTGGGGCTATGGCTGTGGGGCATGTCCGGCCTGTGAGTTAAGGGCGACAGGCTTCGAAAAGTGGCGGGAGCAGGTTGCGTGAAAACCTACTCGGTCAAGGAAGCCTATGTGACCTTGCAGGGAGAGGGCGCGCAAACCGGGCGCGCAGCCGTCTTCCTGCGCTTTGCTGGCTGCAACCTGTGGTCCGGGCTCGAACGCGACAGAGCGGCCGCTGTGTGCAAATTCTGTGATACGCAATTTGTCGGCGTCGATGGTGAGAATGGTGGCAAGTTTCGCGGCCCCGATGCACTGGCAGACCATGTTGCGATGTTATGGAAGCAGGAAGCGCGCAGCGATGTCGGTGGCTATGTCGTGTGCACCGGCGGCGAACCGCTGCTGCAGCTGGACCTGCCGCTGATTGCCGCCCTCAAGAAACGTGGATTTGAGGTCGGCGTAGAGACTAATGGCACCATTGAGGCGCCCGAAGGCCTCGACTGGATTTGCGTATCGCCGAAAGCAAATGCGCCGCTTGTCCAGACGGAAGGTAGCGAATTGAAGCTTGTTTACCCGCAAGTAGAGGCAGAGGCGCAGCCAGAATGCTTCGAAGCTATGCAGTTCAAGCACTTTTTCCTTCAGCCCAAAGATGATAGCAGGCAGACGGAAAATATCGCCGCAGTAGCGGCTTATTGCATGAAGCACCCGAAATGGCGACTGAGCTTACAAACCCACAAACTGATCGGGCTTCCCTGAGCCCGTCCGGCAGCGTGTTCGAAATATCGAAGGCGGTCACTTTTGAAGCTGCACACTTCATGGGCGGCAAGCCTGAAGGGCATCCCTATCGCAACCTGCATGGTCATAGCTTCCGTCTTGAGGCTTCTGTTCGAGGCTGCGTGAAACCGGGCGAAGAATGGGTCGAGGATTTCAGCCACCTGACTTGTATGCTGAACGAGGTTGCAACAAAGCTCGACCATCAGCTCTTGAACGACATTGATGGACTCGCCGTGCCGACGCTGGAACGGGTTTGTCTTTGGGTGGCAAAGGAGCTCAAGCCCTCCTTACCGGGCCTGTCACGTATCAGCCTTTCGCGTCCTTCGCTCAATGAGTCGTGCACGCTCGACCTGACCCAGGCAAGCTAAGCTTGCATTGAATAGCTTCGCGGCTATTGCTCAGGTCATGGCTGTCTAGTTCGACAGGGAGTCCGCAAATTTCCGGGCAAATCGTCTGGATGCACGATTTGCGTCGCCCCAGACGCCGGATGCATGGACATTATCAATGCTGGTTTCAAACCAGTCATACTGCAACTCACCGATCGGGTTGCCAGCGTCATCGTAAGCCGTACCGGTCAAATCCATTCCGCCGATCGATTTCGACCGTAACATATCCAGACCGGGCTCATCCGACATTTGTTGCTGGGTCGGGCGGTTAGGCTTTGCATTGACAATCGTCACACTGACGCGTGCTGGATTGATGTTTGCTTTGCTCAATTCATGTTCCAGGTCGTCGCGAATATCGTCGGCGAGGCGCTCGCCTTCACGTGGGCCATAATTGTCTTCAAGCTCCTGCTGGAACTTGTCTGAAAAGCTCACCTGAATGTCCGCAGCCAAGGCAGCGGGCGCGAGGGTTCCAGCGATAAGAGATACAAAAAATAGGCGCATAAATACCTCCTGTATTTTGCGGATAATACACAAAGAACGCTCACCCGTCACGTGGGTTGCGCTGGCAGCAATCACGATTGCGCGATGCTTAGTCGTCTTTGTTTTTTTTCTTCTTGCCGTCTGGAATGGCGGCATCAACAGCCGCGCCCGTAATCTCGACGGCGCCCTCAACAGTTTCGGCAGCCGCTTCGACGACTGCGCCAACAAGACAACCGCTCAGGCAGAGAGGAGCTGTCACAATACCAAGTGCAACAAAAAACCGGACCATGACAGGAAACGTGTCATGATCCGGCAGTTACATCAAGGTAAGTCTATACAGTATCGACGAATACGATTTCTGCGGCGGCGAGGCCCTTGAACAAGAGGGTTTCCTCTCCGCTTATGGCGGCGCCATCCCTCGCATTCAGCACCTCCCCGTTCAGCTCGATCTGTCCATCTGCAAGTACGAAATATCCATGGCGCCCCTTGGTGATTTTGTATTCGAGCGTCTCGCCAGCTTTCAGCGTCGCGCCAAGCACTTTGGCATCCTGACGGATAGGAAGCGCCTTGTCCGCCGCGTCCCCGCTTGCGAGCACGGCCCATTGCCCTGACCGGTCGGTTTTCGGAAACTTGTGGGCCCCCCAACCAGGTGCACCGCCTGTCTCAGAAGGTTCGATCCAGATCTGGAACAAGGTCGTATCGTCGTTTTCAGCATTCCACTCGGAATGCTGCACGCCGCGACCAGCACTCATGACCTGAACGTCGCCAGCTTCGGTTCGGCCTTTGTTGCCGAGAGAGTCTTGGTGTGTGATGGCGCCGTGACGAACATAGGTGATGATTTCCATGTCGCGGTGGCCGTGTGGTGGAAAGCCGGTCTGCGCACGTATCTTGTCGTCATTCCATACGCGAAGCTTGCCGTGTCCCATCCGGGACGGGTCATAATACTGGGAGAATGAGAAGTGATAGTGGGCGTCCAGCCAGTCATTCTGGAAGGTGCCGAGTTTATCGAAACGTCTGATGTCGATCATCACTGACCTCCTTGTGATTTGTGTTGCCTGTAAAATGGCAATCGACGTCAAATCGTCCAGAGGCCGGAGGGGAGATCACTTATGCGGAAACCAGATTAATCTTCACTCTTGCTGGCGCGAACCATTTCGACCTTGAGCGTGGACCCCGGCGTGATCAGGACGTCTTCGTGCCGCAATGGAATATCAATGCCAACTTCCTTGAACTTGTCCCAGATGTTGAGGAGGACTTCTGAAGCCACATTGGAGACGCCATTTTCCGGGTCCGTGATCCAGAACCGCGCTTCCAGTTCAATCGCCTCGTCGCCAAACTCCATGACGAGGCATTTCGGCGCTGGGGAATGCAGGACACGTTGGGTCACCTTGCATCCTTCGACCACCAGGTCGACAGCCTGGCGAAGATCGGTCTCATACTCCACACGAAGACGCTTCTTTACCCGGACTTCCTTGTTCGAATAGCTCCAGTTCACGACCTTGTCGGTAATCAGCATCTCGTTCGGAATGAGGTGTTCCTTGCCGTCACGCGTAATCACGGAGGCATAGCGAAGACCAAGGGATTTCACGACACCATACGTCTCATCGACTTCGATAACGTCGTTCGGCTTGATTGAGCGATCTGTCAGCAGGATGACGCCGGAAATGAAGTTGGCAACGATTTGCTGCATGCCGAAGCCGATACCGACACCGATTGCACCGCCGAGCACGGCAAGCCCGGAGAGTGGAATGCCAAGTCCAGCGAGGGTGAGCAGCGCAGCGCCAAAGAACAGGCCGATCTGCAGCGCATTTGACATCAGGATGCGAAGCGACGGCTCAACCCGGGGCAGGGCATGCACGCGAGTCTTCAGGCGTTTCGCGAGCCAGTTCGCGATGAACAGGAAAAAGGCGGCTGTCGCGATCGCCTGTATGATGAAAATCGGGCTGATCCGGCCGCCTGCATAAGGCGGTCCGATATTCGACAGCCAGTTGATCACCTCATCAAGCACACCGAATGCGTAGAAAATGGCGAACACCCAGATCGTCCAGGCGAGCGGCTTTCGCAAGAAGTCGGGCAGGAATGTCGTGACCAGCCTGATCAGCAGCCAGGCGAGCGCCAAGGATGACGCAATGCGAACCAGCGCGCCTTCCAGCCCCGCGCCAGCAAAAATGGCCTGGGCAAGGTAAAGCAGTGCCGCCCACAGGGCCGGGCGGACCAGCTTGGGCGTCGTGTCATCAATATTGCGGGCGATATTGTCCGGCAGCCTGCGGATCAGCGCAGACACCTGCTTGCGAAGCGCCGGCGCCAAAGCGATCCCAACAATCAGCGCGACCATGATCGCACCGACCTGACTGGCGAGGGGGATCAGGAGGTCGAAATCGAGAAGATAGGTTTGCGTCCAGCCAACCGGATCATCAAGAAAAGGGCGAGCCCAGGAAAGGTAATCTGTTTCCGGGCTCGCAATAGTATCGGGTGCAGGTGCGCTGGATGGTGCGACAGCGCGGCAGTATTCTGCCCCATCGCGGGTGACGCATTCCTTCAGGACTGTGTCGCCGACAGAAGGCGCTGCCTCACCCTGCATGTCGAATTCCCCTTAGATTGGATCGTAGGGGAATATTGAAGCGGTCGCGCCAAGACCTGTAAAGCTTCCCTGCATCGAAGGCAGGCCCTGTTCGATCAGGCTTTCAGGCGACCAGCCTTCAAGACGTGCTACCGATTTGACGGGGCGGGGCTGGTTGAACAACACGACTTCATTGCCGCGAACCGAGAAGATCTGGCCCGACACGTCTTTCGCGCCGTCAGCGCAAAGTGCAACAGCAAGCTGTGCGACCTGGTCAGCGCGCATGCCATTCTTCATTCGCTCGACACGTTCCTTGCCTGCCTCGTCTTTCACGGGGATCGAGGCGATCATCCGCGTCCAGGCGAAGGGTGCAATGATGTTGGAGCGGACATTCTTGCGCTCACCTTCCATGGCGACAATGCGCGAAAGGCCGGCAATGCCCATTTTCGCGGCGGCATAATTGGCCTGACCGATATTGCCAATGAGACCAGAGGTCGAGGTGAAGAGGACGTAGCTGCCCTGTTCCTGCTCGCGGAACAGCTCGACTGAGGCGCGCGTCACGTTGAACGAGCCATGAAGATGCACGTCGATGACGGACTTCCAGTCATCTTCCGACATCTTGTGGAACATGCCATCGCGCAGGATGCCAGCGGGGTTCATGATGGCGTGAAGGCCACCAAACTCGTCCTTGGCTTGTTCGACCATGCCTTCGACGGCTTTGTATTCTGTGACGCTCTCGGAGTTGGAGACGGCTTCGCCACCTGCGGCGCGAATTTCAGCAGCGACTTTTTCGGCCGGTCCTGCGTCGCCTTCATCGGCGCCGGTCAGGCTGCCACCCAGATCGTTGACGACGACCTTCGCGCCTTCCTGAGCTGCGAGAAGGGCACATTCCTTCCCGATACCATTGCCGCCGCCAGTGACCAGCACCACTTTTCCGTCCAGTACGCCCATGAGTTCCTCCTGATTGGCTAAATTCCTTGAGCGACTTCCAACACCCTTGTCGGGCGAAAGGCAAGTGCGCCACAAAGGGCAATGCAAGCTTCCAGGTCTTCAGGGGTCGATCTTGATGCTCCAGCTGACGGCGAACTGCCAGTCAGAGCCATATCCGGGCAGGGGCTGCTTGTAGGGCTTTGAGGCTTCCAGCTCGAGTTGCCCGATATCCTTGTATGAGGCCCTGACACCCCCGCCAAAGGATCCAAGTTCAATCGGGTCGATCTCGCGGCCCGCGAAATCAGTGTAGGCATAATCGACGAAGGTATAGAGCTCGCTCTTGGAGAGCTTGCCGTTCTTGATAGGGCGGTAAGCCGTCTCGATGAGCGTCGACGCGCCCCTGTCTGCATTCACGAGGCCGTTCTCGAAAGCGCGGCCAAAATTGGGGCCACCAACTGAGAAGCGCTCATTGGCCGGCAAGGGATCGTCGGTCCACTGGCTCGCAGCGCTCAGGCGCAGGAAAGTCCGGCGATTGAGACGCTGAACAAGTTTCGCGGCGGCTTCAATCTTGGTGAACTCCAGTTCCCCCACCGGGTCGGATATCCGGGCATCCAGCACGTCGAACCCACGCGATACTTTGGCCGAGACGCCGACATAACGCTCATCCGTTGAGTGATCATAGCTGAGCGAGGCACGGGCCGCCCGCGTACGTTCAGTGGCAATCAGTGAGCCGAAGACAGCATTGTCGCTGTTCAGCGCGTCCACAGTCAGCCCGCCCCGCAAATTCTGCTTTGTCGAGCGGATGAATGGATGGCTCAACGATGCGGAGTAAAGTGTCGCTTCCCCGGATATGCCAGTGTCATCGGCAAAGGATTGTAACCATGCTGCGCCGATTGTCGCGCGCGTGCCTTTCGAATTCAGTGGCGTGCCATGCTGCAGGCCAGCATAGCGGAAATCCTCGAAGTTGGTTGAAGAGGCAAGATCCAGACGGGTTTCATCGCCTGCACGAAACAGGCCGTAGCCTGCCGCCTTCCCACTGAATTGTCCCTGGTCGATCAGGCGGGTTGTACGGCTGTCATAGCCGACGCTGAAATCTGTCCGCTTCTGCTCTGCGTCGAGAGCGAGTTGCACGCCAGCAGGCTGTGTGCCGCTCAGAATCTGTTCCTCGATTTCAAGACCGGGCGTGTCTTCCAGCAAGAGCAAGTTGCGATCCAGGGTCTTGCGAAGGGCGGGCCGATTTTCTGAAATCCGGTTCGCGTGCGCAAGAATAAATGCGCGTTCGTTCTTTGTGATATCGCCCTTGACGGTCACGCTTTCAACAAAGCCTTCGGCCGCCAGGATGCGGACAACGCCATTGTCAAAATCCTGTTCCGGAATAACCAGCGTGAACAGGGCCACGGCCGACTTTCGGTAGGCCGATGACAGGGCGGTAACCAGTGACTTCAGGGTTGTTGTGGTCAGTGGGCTGCCGATGAAAGGCTCACCAGCCTTCCCGACCATTGCGGGCACGGCGATACCTTCGAATTTCAATTCGCTGATTTGCACGCCGGGTCGTGCGTTCACGTCAATATCGGTTGTGCCAGCTTCAATCCCTGTGTCGATGCCGGGCTGGGCGGGACGGGATCGTTCACGCTCGGGGTCGAGCCGGTCACGGAAATTGTCAGGAAGCGACTGTGCAAAGGCCGACACGCCAAGGACCAGGCCAGCACCCAGTGCCAGGAGTGATTTGAAAGTAAATGTCATTCAGGATGTACGGAGCGGCGTGTGGCAGGCCATGAGGGAGGAGTCTGGGCCTGCCACACTGGTCCTGCTCAGTCCTTGCCACCAAGGCTGCCGAGCAGGCCTGAAACCAGGCCTCCTTTGTTGTCGTCGCCCTTCTTGCCGATCAACCCGCCTGTTTTGCCGGTGACGCCTTTGACCACGTCTCCAGTCTTGTCTGTGACGTTGCTCAGCAGGCCGTCATCGTGCGAATCTTTCCCAAGCAGTCCGCCGGCCTTGTCGGTCACGTCCGTCAGTGGCGATCCGCTCGCGCTGCCGCCAGACAGTTTGCCAGATACGGAATTTACCGTGTCTGCCACAGTCGTCAGCACCTTGCTATCACTCCCTGAGTTGAGAGACACGAGCTGGTTGTCGCTCAGTACGCCGAGTTCAAGCGCACTGCCCGATGCCAGTTCCGCGGACAGGAGACTGGTCCCTATCAGGGGTTCGGCTTCCGGGCTGCCCACAGCAAACGCTTCGCCGATCGTAACGTCGATGAGAGACCCCGGGGCGGCGGTCAGGCCGTCAACGAGATACTGATCTCCAGGCCCGGCATCAATGAGCGTGAGGCCAGTGTTTTCCACGACACCAACAACAGTGCCTGCGAGCGGCGTCGAGCCGGGCAATGCCGTATCCACCAGCGAGGCAACCTTTGTACCTCTGGCGCTGATCGAGGTTACGGTGTCCCCTGTCTTCACCAGCAGGTCAGATGCGACAGGCAAAGTCGAGTCGGGATCTCCGGTATTTGCAAGCAATCCCGTGCCGGCAACGCCTTCAGAGCCCACCAGGCCGCCCGCTGCGATTATGCCGGCGCTTCCGAGCGTGAAAGCTTGTCCTGGCTCACCTTGTGCACCTTGAGGGCCCTGAGGACCTGGATCACCTTTGGCGCCAGCTTGACCTTGTGGGCCGCGTTCGCCTTGCGGTCCGGCTTCACCTTGGTCGCCTTGTTCACCTTTCTCGCCCTGAGGCCCTGCTGTGCCCTGAGGCCCGACGCTGGCAACTCTGTAGTGGCCGTCCGATTCACAAGCTGTAAGGCTCATTGCACACATCGCCGAAGCGATGAGAGTGGCAGTCTTGAAGTGCACTTTTGACATAACTCGTCTCCTTCATTGCTATCCCCTCTTTCGATTACACCGATAAGTCGGCGCAACCTGAGCGTGTGATGAAGGTGTTGTTAAGAGTCTAAGCCAGCATGGCAAATTAAGTGGAAATTGAAGCGTCCTTATCTAAGCTCAAGAAAAGGATATGCTTTTCAGTGTGTTAGAATTGGGCGCCCACTCTTTTGTCCTGAATGCCTCGTTTTGAAAGTCGCCGATTCTCTATACTGTGTGCTTTACGCCATCACGCTGTGGCTTTGGTTGAAAAACTATTCAACTGACGTATGGACGCCTCGGCCTCTGCCATGATCCGCTCAACGATTTCCTGGACGGGCAAAACGTCTTTGACGCCGCCGGCAGACTGGCCCATTGCGAAACAGGATGTATCGGCGTCGAGCTTCGCTTCGTCGGTAATGCCGCCAATGCCACCAATGACGCCGGTCTGGGTCGAATGGATCGCCTGCTGCGGGAAGGGCTGAATGTCTTCAGGCCGGCTTTCCCAGTCATTGATGTAGTCGTTCGTGCGGCAGCGCATCGGCTTGCCTGAATAACATCGCGTACGCGTGGTGTCGGTATCGCCAGCGCCAATAATCGTCTGTTTGTAGAGATTGGCGGCGTGGGCTTCTTCAGAGGCGATGAAACGGGTACCCATCCAGACGCCGACTGCACCGAGCGCGAGTGAGGCGGCAAGTCCCCTGCCATCATAGATACCCCCAGCCGCGATAACAGGAATATCGACAGCCTCGACGGCCTGCGCCACCAGCGGCATGGTGCCGACGAGTCCGGTATGTCCACCGCCTTCGCCGCCTTGAAGGATGACTGCGTCACAACCGGCCTGCTCAGCTTTGACGGCGTGCTTCACAGCCCCGCCAACAACCATGACTTTCACACCAGCTTTCTTCAGACGCTCCATGATCGGCATCGGGACACCAAGGCCGGCAACAAAACTGTCAGCACCATTATTGATGATGACATCGACGGATGCCTCGAGGCTTTCCGGAGACGCCGCCAGCAAATCGACACCAAACGGCTTGTCGGTCAGTTCGCGCACGCGTTTCATCTGGCTTTCAATGAAATCCGGCGTCGTGCCAGCCATGCCAAGAACACCATATCCGCCGGCATTACTCATGGCTGCAGCGAGTTCGGCATAGGAGACGCCCCCCATGCCGGCGAGCATTATGGGATATTTGACGCCGAGAAAGTCACAAAGCGGGGTGTGGATTGTCATGGGTTTCCTCCGGGTGTTTCCGATCATGCTTCCGCATTCCTGACCTGCTTGCCAAGCCGTCTCGCGGCGGCAAGGCTGCAGGCGGCGTGGAACTATTCAAGACAGTCCAAGCGATTGTTCCGGCTATTGTCGCAGGTAAACGAGTGTCGGACCGGAGCAGGCCTGACGCCTAGAAAATGGCATAACCACCATCGATAAGCAGCGTGTCACCGGTATGAAAACGCGATGCGTCTGATGCGAGGTAAATTGCTGCGCCAGCGAAATCTTCGGGCTCCCCCCAACGTCGCATTGGCACTCGGGATATCACGTTCTTTACGAACTTCTCGTTGTTCTGAGCTGGGCTGGTCATGTCGGTTGCGATCCAGCCGGGCAGGATGGTGTTTGCCCGGATGCCGTAGCGCGCATATTCCACCGCTAATCCCTTGATCAGCGTAATCAATGCTCCTTTTGTCGCGGTGTAGGCTTCGTTTCGAGCTGAGCCTTGGAGCGCGCCGAGCGACGCGGTTCCCATAAGCGTTCCACCCATGTCGCCATTCTTGGAGCGTTCCACCATGTGTTTTGCGCTTTCGCGGAGCGTCCAGAATGCACCATCAAGATTGACTGACATGTTTTTGCGCCAGATTTCGGTAGTCATCTCGTGAAAAGAGGGAGCACCGAAGCCGACTCCCGCATTTGCGATGCAGCTATCGATGCGGCCGAAAGCTTTCACCGTCTCCTGCGTCGCTTCAATCACGGCTTGCTCGTCAGCGACGTCCACGTTCCAGGCCCGGGCTTCGCCGGCGCCAATAGAAGACAGTTTTTCAGCCGCAGCTTTATTGTCAGCCTCTTTGCGGCCCCAGACTGCGATGTGAGCGCCAGCGGCCGCCAAGCCTTCGGCCATGCCAAGGCCGATGCCTTTGTTACCGCCGGTCACGAGTGCAACTTTTCCTGTCAGGTCAAAAGGCGCATAGGTCATCTGAAATTCCTCCTGTTTATGACCTGCATAAAGGAAGAAGCGCGCACCGAATTCAATGCTGACGACGGGGAAGGTTAGTTCTGAAGCTGTTGGGCACCAGATTATCCCGGTGCGATTCGCAGCCCGCTAATGTCCCTGCTGAGCAGGACTTCGTTTCGCTCCCGGTCAATTTGCAGGCGGAAATGCGCCAGAATATCGAGGCCAAGCACCATGACAGGCTGGTCTTGCAAGCCATAAAGCCGGATGAACTCCGGGTCCGCGACGACGACCTGGTAGTGGTCAATCTTGAAATCGCCCAGCGTGAATTTCCGACTCGAAAGCACCCGGATGGTGCTGATGTTGCCTGTCGCACCAGCGAGTTCAATCGCCTGGATGGCATCTCTGCCTCGCGCCGCTGTCTGGGCGAAGACGGAATTTACGAAAGAGACATTGGCACCTGTATCGATAAGGGCGATCCCTCGTCGTCCGTTCAGTTTGACTTCAATAAAGGGCAGCTTGCGGATTGTCTGAATGTCGAGCCGGCTTGTGGTCGCATCACTCACGCGCAGTGGGCGACGATTGTAGGCAAGGAGTTCATTTCTCTTGAAGTCGAAATCAAGAACGCGATGGGGCAGGCTATCGGCCGGCAGGATGTTTCGGGCGCCAGGGAACAGGAACTCCGTGTTGTAAGCCGCTCGCACGGCAGTCAGCTCTGTAGCCCCCAGCTGAGCCCGGTCAATTTGTATCAGCGGAAACGCGTCAACACCGCCGAGGCCGATGATGTGGACCATTTCCTCACCCAGCGGCTTTTCAATGCCGGCATGGGCGGCGGTCCGATGGTCAAGTATGGCAACGGTTGCACCCGTATCGACCACAGCATCGACGCTGTCAGTATCGTTCACCGAAAGCTGGACGACCATGTGACCAGACGCCGTCATTTCGAATGGAATGACATCTTTTTGTGTCGCGTTTGCCTGAGTCGCAAATACCAGTGCGAACAGCAAAGCTGACAATATAGTGGAGGGGTGTGTCACCTCTCTCCAAGCCTCCCTTGTCGCGTCCGTCTGTGGGACGCTTATTTGGAGAGTATGCCACTAAAGTCCGGTTTCGGGAAGGGAGCTGGCCATGCAAAGCGCCTTTGTGATGATCCGCTTCGTTTCATCCCAGAGCTGTAGGCGATCAAGATCCTCCGGATCAAAGAACTGTGCCTCAGCTGCATCGTCACCTGCCACGGGCGAACCGGAAGTCCAGCGAACCGCGTAGTCGCAGAGGACGAAATGCCGCGTAACAAGCGTGCGCTCACGATTGTGCACGATGGCGTCCACTACATCGATCAAGCCGATCATTTGCGCGTCAACGCCGGTTTCTTCCTTGAGTTCACGCAAGGCAGCGTCGGCTGCACGTTCTCCCGGCTCGATCCGGCCACCGGGAAGCGACCATTCCCCGGTCATTGGTGGAGTGCCTCTTCGGATCAGCAGGACCTGCCTGTCCTTTATGCAGACCACGCCAGCTGCCGCTTGCGGTCGAAGGCCATCGACATGTTTGGGCGAGGAAGTGGTTTCAGGCATTGAGCTATTGGTCCGGTGATCTTACGCACTTGGTTTGCAAGGAGGTCTTATGGCGCGTTCCAGCCGCAAACCAAAGCCGATCAGCCTCGCCTTGCAAGGGGGCGGCGCGCATGGCGCATTTACCTGGGGCGTGCTTGAGCGCCTTAGCGAATGCGAAACGCTTGAGGTGAAAGCCATTACGGCGACTTCAGCCGGCGCGATGAATGCCGTCGCTTACCTCAGCGGATTGCAGTTGAATGGACGTCAGGGGGCGCGCGACACGCTGGAAGCGTTCTGGAAGGAGGTTTCCCGCCAAGGCGCACCGCTTGATGCATTGCGGCCTGGAGCGTTCGGAAGTGAAATGCTCAGTAACGGTCCATTCTCGGCCTGGACGCCGCACGGGTTTGCAACCGCGATGGCGAGCTTTCTCAGCCCCTATGATTTCAATCCGTTTGACATCAATCCTTTGAAACAGGCCGTCGAGGACGTCATTGATTTCGATGCGGTGCGAAAGTCGGGCGTGCAGCTATTCGTGGCAGCGACGAATGTCGAAACCGGCAAGGTCCGCGTGTTCACCGGAGACGAGGTCACCGTTGACGCCATCATGGCGTCTGCCTGTCTGCCTCAGACATTCAAGGCGGTCGAGATTGACGATGTGCCCTATTGGGATGGAGGTTATCTCGGCAATCCTTCGCTCTTCCCGCTGTTCTATGCGAACGCGCCGAAGGATGTGGTCCTAGTCACGCTGAACCCGCTCGAGCGGCAAGGTACACCGCGCAATGCCGGTGCAATACAGGACAGGCTCAACGAGATTACTTTCAATGCCGCCTTGCTGGGAGAGCTGCGCGCGATCGCTTTTGTCCAGAAACTCTGGAAACAGAACTGGCTGACCAAGGCGATGCAGAACCGCTACCAGAACCCCAATATTCATGCGATCCGGGGTGGTGAAAGCTTGCGGGATCTACGGCTGGAAACGAAATACGACACCAGCTGGCCATTCCTCTGCGAGCTTCGAGACAAGGGGCGTGATTATGCAGATCACTGGCTCGAAGATTGCCACGACATGATCGGCAAGGCGTCCAGCCTCGACATTCACGAAACTTTCCTGGAAAGCTGACCTGCTTCAGATGCGTTTCAGGATTGTCAGTTTGGCTTTGCCACTGGACCGCTCATCAAGAACGTCCCAACCGGTGTGATCGAACTCTTCTCTCGCATCGGTTTCAACCACTGCCAGTCCCGAGCTTTCCAGCCAACCGCCCTTCAGGAGTCCGGCAAGGCAGGGGGCTACGAGCCCTTGATGATAGGGTGGGTCGAGGAAAACCATGTTAAATGGTGCGCCGGCCCCGGCTGGCTTATCCCCGAGATCAATTGCGCTGCGGCGATGGATTCTGGTGTGACCAAACAGCTGCAAGGCCTCGACATTGCTGCGGATGGCACCGCGGGCGGACGCGTCGGTCTCCACGAACAGGCAGAAAGCTGCACCGCGCGAAACGGCTTCCAGTCCGAGCGCCCCGGATCCAGCGAAAACATCCATGACCCGCGTCCCTTCAAGGTCGGGTGCCCAGGCTGCATGCGCCAACACGTTGAACAGGCTCTCACGCGCCCGATCAGACGTAGGGCGAGTGTTCGCGCCTTTTGGCGTGGCGATTGTGTGCCCTTTGAATTTTCCGGAGATAATACGCATGCCGAGCGCCCATAGCACTGCCAGCTAGTGTCGCAAAGCGGGCAAGCGTGTATGAGCGGTGTGATGATGTTGAATGACGATCAATACATGGCGCGGGCCATGCAGTTGGCGCAAGAGGCTGCGGACGCTGGCGAAGTGCCAGTGGGAGCAGTGATCTGTGATCCACGCACCGGCAATGTGGTCGGCGAGGGCCGAAACGGTCCGATAAAGCTGCACGATCCGACAGCGCACGCTGAGATCGTTGCGATCCGCTCTGCGGCAGCCTCGCTTGGGAATTACCGTCTGACCGGCCTATCAATGTATGTCACGCTTGAACCTTGCGCCATGTGTGCGGGCGCAATCAGCTTTGCCCGAATTGGACGACTGGTTTTCGCGGCGCCGGACCAGAAGGGTGGCGCAGTTATCCATGGCCCCAAATTTTTTGATCAGCCCACCTGTCACTGGCGCCCGGAAATTGGAAAAGATACAGCGTTCGCAGCCGAGGCGGGCATTATGTTAAGGCAATTTTTTGCCTCAAAAAGAAAATAAATTATTGCAATACAATAATTATTTGCTGTATTAACCTCTCTTCTGAGGAGGTTGATACATGTCCCGTTTACTCAAACCATCAAGTGAGATGTCGGAAAGCGAGAAGGCCGGCACCTATGAATTGCTATCGCTTTTTGCCTGGGTAGCTGTCGGCATTCTCTTTGTGAATGTGTCTTACTTTATCGGGACAGACGTCGGCGGCGAAGTCTATCGTTCGTCTGGCGATGTCATTCCGGTCTTGCAGGCTTTCGGCACCGGTTTGCTGAAAGCCAGCCCAACAATTCTGATCGCTATAGCAATGTTGGACTTTGCATTCTTCTTTCAGCGCTGCGGGAAGGGCGACATGTTCTCGGAGCGCAACGTGGCCACGCTGCGCAGTGGGGCTGACAGCCTGATCGGTGCGGCAATCATGAGCGCAATCGTTGCCCCAGCGATTCTTGGTGCGATGAACGAACCCGGCACCCATGAGGTTCTGCGTTTCACCGACCTGGCGCTAGGTGTTGGCCTGATGGGCATTGCCCTTCACGGATTCGCGGGCGTGATGCGCGACGCCGTGGCGATCAAAAAAGAAAACGACGAGTTCGTCTGATGTCTGGGAGTATCGTCGTTACGCTCGATGTGATGCTGGCGCGCCGCAAGATGCGTGCAAAGGATCTCGCTGCGAAAATCGGCATGACAGAGGCCAACCTATCACTTCTTAAATCCGGCAAGGTCAAAGGCGTGCGTTTCGACACGCTTGCAAGGCTTTGCGATGCGTTGCATTGCAAGCCTGGAGACCTTCTGGATCACGGCTCTGGCGGCGGCGAATGATGTGCGTTAATCTTTTGTACTTAATGAATTAAATTACAGAAAGTGATGCCAAACTGCCACAGATGTCATGCGTGGTAAGTGGCGTTGGGAACGTGCCTTGTTTCAGCCTCGTTTTGCATCCAGTTCCGGTCATCAGGGCCGGGGCAAAAAATGCTAAACAGAATGAGGAAACCTCCCATGCTTAAGAAAATTCTCATCGGCGCATCAGCAGCAAGCGCTCTTACATTCGCCGGCGCCAGCGCGCAGGCACAGGGCTATGCGAACGGTGCAGAAGATACCGGCTTCTACCTTCAGGGTGGCTACAGCTATCTCGACATCCAGCCGGATGGCGCGGATTCCGGTGTCGACACAAACGCCATCACGGCGCGTGCAGGCTACCAGTTCACGCCAATGTTCAGCTTCGAAGCTGACATTACATCAGGCATCGATGACGGTGAGTTTGACTACAATGTCGATGAAGATGAATTCGATCTCGACGATAACAATGATGGTGACTTCAACGACCTGATCGGCGCTTCCGGTGATATTGGCCTGAACTACCTCGTCGGCGCTTATGGCCGTGTGAGCTTTCCGGTTACGGACCAGCTCGACGTGTTCGGCCGGGCCGGGTATGCCTTTATTGATCTGGACGCCACGGTTGTGACACCGGGTGGCTCAGAGCTCGGTAACGTTGAAGATTCCGAGGACGGCGCAGCGCTTGGTGCCGGTCTTAATTTCGATCTGACGGAAGATTGGGAGCTTCGCGGCGACTATACCTGGTATGGCTTCGGCAATACCGATACGCACGCCGCGATGATTGGTGCGGGCTACAAGTTCTAAGCACCTGATGTAATGCGGTATCGCTGAATGGCGCCGGTGCTCCAGAACGGAGCGCCGGCGCTTTTTTACATGAAGCCGGCGGCGCGGCTGAGATAGACGACGCCGATCAACGTCACCAGCCAGCGCATCCAGCGCTTGAAATTGACGTCGCTCATTCGCTCCAGGACCAGTCCACCAAGCCACGTTCCAAACATCGACATCGGAATGGCCAGCAAAAATAGCCAGACCGGCGGCATTGCGCTCACTCCGGCTGCAGCTATTACCGGCGCGCTCCAGAACGCTATCTTGACGAGGTGCGCCATGACCTGCGTCGCTGATTTTGTTGCGACGATGGCCTGCCGGCGCATATCGGTGCGCACAAAGAACAGGTCGAGCAATGGCCCGGCAACGCCCGCAAGCGTGTTGAGTGCCTGGACGACAAAACCGGCAAGCTCAGCCTGCCCTCGCTTCTGGATATTGAGATCGACAACCGATTTCGGCACCCACACCATCATCGGGGTCAAGCCGAGCAGGAGGTAGATCGCTGCCTTGTCAGGCCGCCAGGCCAGCATGATCAGTAAGGCTATCGCCGCCCCTGAGCCGAGTGCGTATCGTCCGAAGATTGTCCAATCGATATGCTTGCGCAGCAGGAAGGCGCGCCAGCCGTTTGACACCATCTGGATGAGGCCATGTACAATCATCGCCGTGGCCACAGGCAGCATCGCTGTCAGTACACCCATCAGGATGAGGCCGCCCGCCATGCCGAATATTCCGGAAATGAAGGCGGTGATCAGGGTTGCGACAAGTATGACGAGGGCGACGATCCAGGACATTCGCTGTCGATGGAGCGATTCAAGCGAATTCGCTAGCGAATGCCAGAGAATGCTTTTCAATTTTCAGGGGTTCGATACGGTCTCGTCCATGACTGATGGTGCAAAACGGCAATCCAGAAATGGACCATGGCAGGTCCACACCACGCAAACTGCTTTCGAGAATCCCTGGATCCGCATTGAGACGAGCGAAGTCACTCACCCGAACGGTGAGCCGGGTACGTACGGGGTTGTCAGATATGCCAATCTGGCGATTGGCATATTGCCGATTGATGATGAGGGGTTCGTCTGGCTTGTCGGGCAGCACCGCTTTCCGTTTGATGCCTATAGCTGGGAATTACCGGAAGGTGGCGGTCCAAAATCGGAAGACCCTTTGATCTCTGCACAACGCGAGTTGAAGGAAGAGACCGGACTGTCTGCAGCCCACTGGCAGGAAATCGGAGGATGGCATCTCTCAAACTCCGTCAGTGACGAACGGGCAGTTGCTTATATTGCGTGCGAGCTGAGTCCGGGGGAGGCGTCGCCGGAGCCGAGTGAAGCGCTGGAAATCAGGCGAATCCCTTTTGGCGAGCTTGTTGACATGTGCCTTGCTGGAGACATTACAGACGCGTTCACAGTGTTGATGGTGCTCACAGCGCTGGGGCATGCGATGCGCGGGGATTTGCCAGATACCGTTGCAGCGAAATTGCTGCTCACGCGCAGCTAGACTGCAGCCTTGTCAAACGTAAAAGGCTCCCGCCGGGTCGGGGCGGAAGCCTTCATTCCATAAGCCGATTGACCCGGTTTGAGGAGATCAGTCGTCAGTCCTGGAATATTCAAACTCGTAAGAACGGTTATTTTCGAAACGTTCCTTTTCGGCGCTGGAGAGCGCTGGGTGGTTCATGACGAAGACATTTACATCCTTATCCTGAAGGCGTGATCGGTCACCCTTCACGCAAAGCGCGCGATAGGTCTTGTTGTCCTCCCCGCGAGCAGTGATGATCGCAGGCGACGCCGAGTCTTCACTGCGGCCTTCACAGTCGTCAGCAAGCTGTTCAATAATTTCTCCGGCGTCCTCAAGCTTGTCTTCGAGCCCATCAGAAAATGCCAGTTCAATGCGCGTTTCCATACGCTCAGCCAACTCTTCCATCCGATCAGACTTTTCTTCCATCCGGGATTCGAACCGGGCTGCCCAGGCTTCGGCACGACCGGCATGCGCTTCAGCCCACGCTTCTGCCCGTCCGGCTTGGGACTCTGCCATGGCTTCGGCCCGTTCCGCCATAGCTTCAATCTGCGCTTCGAATTGATCCATGTTCTTTGACAGGAAGATGGATTGTTCAGGGATGATAATCTTGATGCCGTCTTCGGTCTCAATGGTCTGGAAATCAGTCCCATCAAAAGCAACGTCAACGGCGAACTTGATGTTTCCAAGCTCGGCCAGCGCGGCCATCCCGCTGAAATCGAGGTCGTGGAGTCCTTCGAGGGATTCGAGTTGCTCAAGTTCGGCGAGGTTTGTCATCTCGATAGAGAGCACGCGCATCTCTTCCTCGAGGTCTGAAAGATCCAGCTGTTCGATCTGACGCATCCGAGGTTCGAGGTCTTTGAAGGGGTCGCTAAGGAGTACGAATTGATGGTCATCCTCACCGCCATGCGAGCTGAAACGGTAAGTGCGTGCCTGGCGATGTGACTCCCCGTCAGCATGACGATCGTTAAAATCTTGTGCCTGCTCGTCGTTGCCACCAGCAAGCTCGGCAGAAGGGTCGCCCTTTGGGGACGCCGATGCTGCGCATGAGGCTGTGGCGAACATGGCCGACGTGCCCAGGGTTACGGCAAGGGTGGTGCCAAGGAGGCGGCGGCGGAAAGTAGGGGCGGAGTTCTGCATCAGGATCAGTCTTTCTTTTATGGGATGCGCCAGCGTCAGGTTCGCGCCGCGAAAGGCGCTATCGGCCGGGCCTGCAAGGCGAGCTGCCTTGACCAGGGTACGACCATAGGAAAACGCCGATGATGTTCCCGCCCGAAGCACATCAGCGTCACACGCAGCTTCCTGATCCACCCGGAACGCCCGGATCGAAAAGTAAGCCAGAGGGTTAAACCACTGCAGCGCCAGAACGATCTGGGCCAGCTGCAGGGTAAAGAGGTCACCGCGCTTCACGTGCATCAGCTCATGGGTCAGCGCATCACGCTGCTCGCGGGGTGTATAGTCAGCCTCGAACCATTCCGGCAGGAGGATGACAGGACGCAAAAGGCCGGTCACCAGGGGGCTGCCATTCAGGAGACTTGTGCGGACATCGACCTCGCGGCGAACCTTGAGCTGTGCGGCGATTTCGCGAGCGATGTCAGAGACAGCGTCGGACGCGGGTGCAGAATCGTCGCGAATAAGCTGGTGGAAGACGGCCTGGCGACGCCAGGAAACCGCCAGCATCGTCAAGGTCCCCATCACCCATACTGGTACGATCAGGGCAGGAAGGGATGCCAGGACTGCGTCCAGCAAACCCGGTTCGTTTGAAACTGGCGCGAGTGCTGACTGGAGTTCGATCACCGCAGGGGGCGCCGGAGGCGTAAGCGGCAGGTTTGCTGTTTCGGCGCCTGCGGACCTCACAAACACGACCTCGCTGGCCGTCGCAGCCGGTCCTGCTGCCTTTTCGGCGGGGGCAAGCAAGCCAAAGACTGAATAGCCAGAAGAGAGCGGCGGCATGAACAGGCGCGCCAGAGGCACCAGCCACAAGGCGTAAGCCGCCTTTGCACCGAAATGGCGAGCGAACGGTTTGCGCACAATCAGCATCAGCGCGAACAGTACGGCGACGGCAAGACTCGTCTGCAGGCTGTTTGTCAGGAGCGGGCTCATTTCATTCAAGGCGTTCATTTCTTTAGCTCCCCCAGCAAGGCTTCCAGTTCTGCGATGTCTTCTTCGGTCAGTCCTCGCGCATCGGCGAGGTGAGCGACGAGTGGCGCAGCCCGGCCACCAAACATCCGGTCGACAAACTGCTTTGCAGCTTTCTTCTGATAGTCGCCGCGTTTAACTGCCGGCTTGTACAAGTACCGCCGGCCATCCGGTTCGGTGGTGAGCGCGCCTTTTTCTACAAGGCGCCCGACAAGCGTCTTTATCGTTCGGATATTCCAGCTCTTGTCGTCCTTGAGCTCATCGGCGATTTCGCTGGCACCAATGCCCGGACGATCCCAGAGCACATTCATGATTTCGAGTTCTGCCGGGGTGATTTGCATGACCGGTGGCGCCCTTGTGACTACGTTTGTAGTCGATACGATCGATTACAGTTGTGGTCAATAGGGCGCGAAAATTTTTGCGAGCGATGGAGGACACCGCGCTGTCAGCTATTTCTTGCTCTTGCCTTTGACCTGCCTGTCCTGCTCTTCGCGCAGCTTCTTGATTTCGTCTGCTTTCCCGGTGGCGACGAACCAGAAGATATCCCACGCCTCTTTCCAGGTGAGCTTGTTGTTCGGCCGAGCTGTGCCCTTTTTCTCCTTGGGCGGCGTTGCAGGTTTCTTGCGCTTCCGCGCGCGCTTCTTGGGCTTGTCGGCGTCGTCACGTGGAATTCGGGGCGAAGCTTTTACAAGCTCGCCCTCGTCGTTTTCGACGTATTCGATCTGGGCAACAGCCGATTCCTGGCGCGCATCTTCAGACAGGTTGTGCTGCAAGTGCTCGTCAGAAAAATCGATGGCGAGCTCGACCCATAGTGGCAGGTGATCTGAGATCTGCCAGGTGAGCCAGCGCGATTGGTAGTAATCCTTATCCTTGCCGCGGTTCGCCGGGGTGCCGTTGGATTTCAGATCCCGGTGGCGTTCCGGCAGGACAGGCGCATAGTGATCGTAATGCTCTGGCAGGAAGATGGATTTGGTGAAGTTGAAGACGCCAGCATTGATGAATGTCACCTCGTCCTTGCGGGTGCGAAAGGCAATCTGGTCATAGTATTTTGTGCCCAGCACATTGGACGGGAAGAGTTCGGGCGGCAGCTGGAAGCCAGCTTTCGTCAAGGCACGCATCGTCTCATCGACCGTGTTCTTGATGTTGAAGTCACCGAGCAGGATGTAGTTTTCGTCTTCGCGATCGGCGCGCTTGGCCATCTCCTCAGCGATATAGTCGATCTCCGCGACACGGCGCTTGAAGCGGTCTGAATCCTTGGTGTCGGACCCGAAATAGATGTGCACCGTGCAAAGCGAAAAATGAAACCAGCCAGCCTGGAAACTGACCATGAAGGGTGTCCGGGCAAATTGTTGCTCGTCGGGCAGGAGGGCATGCTTGGGCAGGACAATCTCGCCGGCAATGTTGCGGAACTTCACCTTGGTCTTGTCGAAGACGAACGCCATGCGTTCTCGGTTGCCGGACGCGCCAACGGTGACATCGGTGGCAATGAAATCCCAGTCTGGTCCAAGCAGCCGCATCACCTGTTTGAGTGGGCCAAGGTCCTCGTTGATTTCCTGCAGGGCGCAGACATCAAAAGCTGAAATGATTTCAGCGATATACATAAGACTTTCGCGGCGTCTCGGACCGTGGCGGTACTTGTTATTGTCGAAGTCGCGGATGTTCCACGTCCCGATGATCAGGCTTGCATCGCGGGTCTTGGTCGGCACGCCGATGCCTGGAGGCGACTTCAGGTGCGTGCGCAGTTCAAGCAGTCGGCGCGAAACCCAGTCACGCTCGTCAGGCGTGAACAGGTCGCGATTGCGAAGGTCGGTGTACCAGACCATGCGTCCCCTCTCTGGCTAGGCCGGATTGCCAGCCCTGACCGGTGTGCTGGTGAGGCTTGGCGCGATTCTATCCTGCTGCAGAAGATGAAACCGCTCATTTGGCGTTCAGGCAAGCCATGCGAGAAGTCTGCCATGAGAAAGCTCTTATATGTGTCGATGTGTTGTGTCGTGCTGGCCGCAGGTGTGGACGCGCAGGAATATTCCTGCGGACACGCGTCCGATCTTCCCTCGTTGCTTGAGTGCACTAACGGTGCAGTACTGGTGCTGCCAGAGGCCAAAAGAGTACAGTTGACCGACGAGTTGCAAGACGTGAGGCAGATGGTCGAGCAGAACACGAGCAGGCCTTGGCCAGATGACGTATCGGCGCAGGACTATGGCTGGGAAGCTGCCAAGCCTCTCCTGGCGAGCGGCGGCGTCGACAAACTCGTCAGCACAGCGAGAGCCAAGGATGGCCGGCTGCGCTACGGACGCGCCGAAGCGCTGCTCGCGGCAGGTATCCGTGCCGAAGGGTTTGAACAGACCGACGAGCCGTCCCGTGCGCTCTCGGCAGAGCCCGGCACAGCGAGCCGCCTGAACGACGAATTGCTATCTTTGGCCAGCAGCGGGACCGAATGGGAGCAGGGCGATCTTGCTCATGCGGCGGCGTCGCTTGCCACACGCCGTTGTGATCTTGCGCGATTCGAGCGGGCAATGAACATGGTGAAGGTCCCCGATGCGCTTCGTTATGAATTCTGGCGGGCGAGGATTACGGGGGACCGGTCCGACCTGCCTCAAGCCATCATGCGAGGCGCGAACGCCGAGGATACCAGTCACGTTCGCCAAGCCCTGGAGGGGATAGCCTTTCTGGCGGAACTAGGTGATTGCGCGGGTTAAAACCTTCAAAGCAAGAATAATATCCTTGATTAACCTTGCGGGTGTATAGTCATTGGTGATGGAAGATCCGGACGCAGACCCGATAGAGTCGATTGCAGGCTCGAAGGAGATAGGCGCGCTTGCGCATCTCTATCGCGCGGAAGTGTACCGTTCGACCATCTGGCGCCAGCGGCTCGACATGACGACGAACTGGGCGGTTGTATCAACAGGCATCGCCCTGTCCGTGAGCTTTGCGAGCGCGACAGCCTCGCCGCTCCCCATCCCGCTCGTCGGCATGCTTTCGATCATGTTCCTCTTCCTCGAGGCACGTCGCTATCGCTATTTCACCGTCTGGAAATTCCGCGCCAGGCTGCTCGAACTGGCAACCATGGTGCCTATCCTGCAGGGCAAGGGCGCCAGCATACCGATGGATCGCGGTTCGGCGCTCTCGGATGACTATATCCGGCCGCGTCACCGGATTTCGATGCTCCGGGCGCTCGGCCAACGTCTTCGGCGAAATTATATCTGGATCTTCTCGATCCAGTATGCGGCTTATTGGGCAAAGATCTGGATGCACCCGATCGAGGCGGTAAGTTTCGAACAGGCTGTCCTCAGGGCGCATATTGGCGCAATACCGGGCTGGCTCGCGCTCGCTGCCGGCACAGTGTTGCTCGTAGTGCTTACGGCTGTGACGCTCTATGTCTGGCGGGCCGAAAAGCGCGACAAGTCCAGGATGTCCGACTATCTCGAGCCAGCCGACGAATAGGCGGAAATGCTGCGCTGCGGCACAAATCGATTGCGTTTCGGTCCGAACACCTTACATGGAGCCCAGACGCCTCAGGCATCGATCAAGAGATCCGCGCGAATAGCCCGGATCGAGCGACTTTCTTAAAACGATCGTTGCCTTGCGAAAAAGAAGCCCTGATCCGCGCACACGACCCAGACGGCAGAATGATCTGTCCGATTGGCCTATTGGCGCCTCGCGCGGATTTTGAAGCTCCGCGCACAGGCAAATTGAAAGACTATTTTTTTGACCCAATTCAAAGACCTCGGCCTCGCCGAGCCTATCCTGCGTGCTGTTACCTCGCAGGGCTATACTGACCCGACTCCCATTCAGGCGCAGGTGATACCCGCCATGCTTGCCGGACGTGATGTTCTGGGGACCGCCCAGACCGGGACCGGCAAGACCGCAGCGTTCGTGTTGCCACTGCTGCATGCCTTGACCCTCGACGATCAGCGACCAGCACCTAAATCGTGCCGCGCGCTTGTCATGGCACCGACGCGTGAACTCGCTGCCCAGATTGCTGATAGCGTCCGGGACTACGGCCAAGGCACACGTTTCTCCGTTACCGTGATTGTCGGTGGCCTGAAGATCGGCAAACAGATCCGGGCCATGGAGCGTGGTGTCGATATCGTTGTTGCGACGCCCGGCCGTCTGCTGGACCTCAAATCGCAGAATGCGATCCGCTTTGACCAGGTTCGCACGGTGGTTCTGGATGAAGCTGACCACATGATGGACATGGGCTTCCTGCCACAGATCAAGAAAGTGCTCATGCAGCTGCCAAAGCAGCGCCAGACCGCGCTTCTCTCGGCGACCATGCCGAAAGATATCCGCAAACTGGCCGACCAGTTCCTCAAAGATCCAGTCAATGTCGCGGTGGCACAGGTGGCTAAGCCAGTTGAGCGGATCGACCAGAGCGTTCGTTTCGTGCCGCATGCGCAGAAACGTGATGTGCTGACTGAAATCCTCCGTGGCCCGAAAGTCGACAGCGCTATCGTCTTTACCCGTACCAAGCGCGGCGCTGACCGTGTGTGCAAACACCTCGAGCAGTCCGGGCTAGCGGCGGCCGCCATTCACGGGAACAAGAGCCAGAACCAGCGCACCAAGGCGCTCGATGCCTTCAAGAGCAAGAAACTGCGCGTCTTGGTGGCAACGGACATTGCGGCCCGTGGTATTGATATCGACCAGGTCAGCCATGTCGTTAATTACGAGCTGCCCAACGTACCGGAGTCATATGTGCACCGCATCGGCCGGACAGCCCGGGCAGGGGAAAGCGGGACGGCCATTACGCTGTGTGATGGTGAGGAACGCAAGCTGTTGCGCGATATCGAGAAACTGATTGGCAATCGGCTGCCGGGCAATGAGGCTGGCGTCGCCGAAGAACCTATCAATGACCGGGAGAGCGCTGGTTTCCATCCGGCAAAAGAAGGCCAGCGCAACCGCAAGCCACGGTCTGGCAACCGGAATCGCAAGCCGCGTGCAAACCGCAATCGGGGCGGCGGACAGCAACACAGTCCAGCCTCTTGACCATTCGGCGCTTTTCCAGTTTAAAGCGCCGCTTCAGGACGGGTGGTGCGGTGCCGCCGTTGAGATCGTGGAGCCCATGAGGGCGCTTCACCGGCCCGCGTCGTAAAAGGAATATGCCATGTCACGTCGTCACTCGACGAAGTACAAGATCGACCGCCGCGTCGGTGAGAATATCTGGGGCCGCCCCAAATCACCCGTCAACAAGCGTCCGACCAAGCCAGGCCAGCACGGCCAGGGCCGCCGCCAGAAAGTCTCGGACTTCGGCCTGCAGCTTATGGCGAAGCAGAAGCTGAAATTCCACTATGGCGACATCACGGAAAAGCAGTTCCGCAAGACGTTTGACGAAGCCAGCCGGATGAAGGGTAACTCTGCCGAGAACCTGATCGGCCTGCTCGAAAGCCGCCTCGACGCTTTTGTCTATCGGTCGAAATTCGTGCCGACAGTCTTTGCTGCCCGTCAGTTCGTGAACCACGGCCACGTCAAGGTGAATGGCGTGAAAACGAATATCGGTTCTTACAAGCTGAAGCCGGGCGATGTTGTCGAGATCCGCGAAAAATCACGCAACCTTGCCCTCGTCCTGGAAGCACTTGGTTCGCCAGAGCGTGACATCCCGGAATATATCGATGTCGACCCGAAGGCGATGACGGCGACCTATGTTCGCGTGCCGGAACTCAATGACGTGCCTTATGCCGTCAAGATGGAACCAGCCCAGGTCATCGAATTCTATTCATCGTAAGTCCGACCGGACTTGCAGTCAGGATCAAGCCGCGCTCCATTGGGCGCGGCTTTTTTCTTTTGATGCCAAGGTCTGGCAGGAGACGCGTTAAATGAGCAAACCATCCATGGAAGAAGTGCGTGAGCGCTTCATCGCCGTGCCGGGCAAGAATTTTCATCTCGACTCGCGAGACAGCGGCGACCGCGAACTCTTTCCTGACAAGAAGCATGCGCGCCAGTGCCTCAAGGAAGACGCCGGCGCCATCAATGAACTGCAGGACCTGCTCTATGCAACACAGGACAAGGCGGTCCTTGTCGTGCTGCAGGGGATGGATACTTCGGGCAAGAGTGGCGTTATCCGCAACGTCTTCGAACAGACGTCGCCGCTTGGCATGCAGGTCAGGGCCTTCAAGGCACCCAGCAAGGATGAGCTTGCGCACGACTACCTCTGGCGGATCCATGATGCGGTGCCACGCAAGGGGTTCATCGGTATCTTTGACCGCTCCCACTATGAGGATGTTCTGGTCGTCAAGGTGCGCGGTTTCGCGCCCGCCGAGGCGGTCGAGCAGCGATATGAGCAGATCAACCAGTTCGAGAAACACCTCACCGAGAATGGCGTGATGATCCTGAAGTTCATGCTGCATGTCGGCTATGAAGAACAGGGCGTACGCCTCAAGGAACGGATCACCGAGCCGCACAAACGCTGGAAGTTCAACCCGGCAGACCTTGAAGACCGCAAGCTGTGGCCAGACTTCATGAATGCGTATGAGGCGATGGTGCAGCGCTGTTCGACTGAATGGGCGCCATGGCATGTGATACCGTCAGACAGCCGTACGCGCCGCAACGCGGCCATTGCCCGCATCGTGCGTAGCAATCTGGAAAGCCTGGACCTGGAGTGGCCGGACCCTGGCCACAAGCTGGAAGATTTTGATTTCGGCTGAGCCGGGTTGTCTTATCCAAATCAAGCGGCCCGCCTGGCGAACCAGACGGGCCTGATATGATGCGCTCGGGCGTCGATTTGTCAGGGTCGGGGTCGCGACCCACGCATCATATGTTCCTGTAAAGCTAGCCGACCGAAACTGAGCCGCCGCTCGACTTGTCGATCGTGACGTTCGTGGCACCGCCTTGGACCCGGACGCTTGCGCCGGAGGACGCGTCTGCATTTACCCGGTCGCTCGCATAGGCATGGGTCGAGGCGCCGCTGGAGGCGTCAGCAACAAGGCTGGTGCATTCAAGCTTGCTGGCGTTGAGACTGGCGCCTGACGATACGTCGGCGTCGAGCTCGGTGCAGGTGCCTGAAGCTTCAACGCTTGAGCCGCTGGAGACTTCGATTTCCACTTCTCCCGCCGAGATGCCGCTGATCTCAGCACGCGCGCCGGACGACACGTCAATGGAGACGTCATCACCCGTCAGGCCCGTGCCCTCGATGGATGAGCCCGATGACGCTTCAATTTCCGAAAGCGAGGCGACGCCGACACGGACTGTGTAAGGCTTGCGCTTATTGCCCCAGCCCATCTTGCGAGGGCGTTTGAGATTCAGTTCTCCATCATCAACCTCGACGATGATGTCGCTGAAGTCATTGTCGTCATTTTCCACCGTCACAGATGTGGGAACGCCGGTTTCATAGAAGACACGGATACCGGCGGAAACATCGATACTGTCGAAATCACGGACATCATAGGATTTGGTTTCAGCCAGGGCGGGCAGGGCCGCAATGGCAGTAGTGGCAAGCGCGAGGGCGGCGATACGATGCGTCATTTCAATGATCCTTTATTGCCTGTGTCTCTGATGGAAACTAATAGCTTGACTTGTGATTATCGATATTCAATACGCTCATTTATCGTAAGTCAATAAGGATATTGCCAGAAATGACAAAGAAATTCGTTCTCCCAATGTTTGTTACAGTTGTAGCCTCAATTAGCTTGCTGGGCGGCTGCGTGATCGCGGTCGATGGAGACGGTGACCATGATGCCTTTGAAGCGAACTGGGACCTTGATCGTGAATACAGCAAGTTGAAAGGCGCCGATGTCGCGTCGGATTCCGTCATGGCGCGTGTGTCTTCCAATGGCTGTACGACAAAAGACTTCATCGGAGCAGACGTCCGCAAAACCGGAGAAGATCGCTTCTCGGTTGGCTTTTATCGCGAAAAACAGGACTTCTGCCGCGCCCTGCTGCCGGAAGGCGTCGCGCTCACCTGGAGCTTCGCCGAGCTCGGCATTCCTGACGGCGCAGAAGTCAAAGTCCGCAACCCGATCAGCAATTAGGCGAGGTCGGCAAAGAGGTCGTATTCGTCAGCGTCGTTTATTCGGGCGCTGACGATATCGCCCTGCTTCAGGTGGCTGGCATTGGCGAGATACACGACACCGTCGATCTCAGGTGCATCGGCCTTTGAACGGCCCAGCATTTCGCCCGGCTCTTCGCCGGGGCCGTCAATGATGATGTCCTGCGTGGTGCCGATCTGTGCTGCAGCGCGCTCAGACGAGATTTCGGCCTGCAGCGACATGAAGCGATGCCAGCGTTCTTCCTTCACTTCCTCAGGCAGATGCCCATCAAGCAGCCGGCTCTCGGCATGCTCGACATTCTCGTATTTGAAGCAGCCAGCCCGGTCGATCTTCGCTTCGCGGATAAAGTCGAGCAGGATTTCGAAGTCCTCCTCGGTCTCGCCTGGAAAACCCACAATGAAGGTCGAGCGGATCGTCATGCCCGGCACGTCGCGGCGCCATTGCTGAATGCGTTCCAGCACGCGGTCCTGCTTGGCCGGGCGCTTCATCTGTTTCAGCACATTGGCCGAGGCATGCTGGAACGGGATGTCGAGATAGGGGAGGATCTTCCCTTCCGCCATGAGCGGGATGACCTTGTCGACATGCGGGTAGGGGTAAACGTAATGCATCCGTACCCAGGCGCCGAGTTCGCCAAGGCCTTTGGCAAGATCAAGGAAACGGGTTTCGTATTCTTCGCCGCGCCACATCTGTGGCGCATACTTCACATCAAGGCCGTAAGCCGACGTGTCCTGGCTGATCACCAGAAGTTCGTTGACGCCGGCCTTTACCAGCCGCTCAGCTTCGGTCAGCACATGATGGATCGGGCGGGAGACAAGGTCGCCGCGCAGCTTCGGGATGATGCAGAAGCTGCAGCGATTGTTACAGCCCTCGGAAATCTTGAGATAGGCGTAATGGCGCGGAGTCAGCCGCATGCCGGTCTCGGGTACAAGGTCAGCGAAGGCATTTGGCGGCGGTGTCAGATGCGTGTGGACCGCATCCATCACCTGCTCATACTGGTGCGGCCCAGTGACAGCCAGCACCTTGGGATGCGCCTTCTGGATCACCTCTGGCTCAGCGCCAAGACAGCCCGTCACGATCACCTTGCCGTTCGCTTCGATGGCCTCGCCAATCGCCTCAAGGCTTTCGTCGCGGGCACTGTCAAGGAAGCCGCACGTGTTGACCAGCACCAGGTCCGCGCCCTGATAGTCTGGCGCGATGGCATATCCTTCGGCACGCAGGCGCGTGATGATGCGCTCACTGTCGACCAGTGCCTTCGGGCAGCCAAGAGAGACGATCCCGACTTTCGGTTGTGTCGTAGGCTGTACCGGCGGCTTATTTTCAGTGATCATGCTCATGCGGCGGGCCATTACCAGCGGACGGATGAAAAGGAAAGCGGCAGTACTGCGTGACCTGACATGCTCGACCCCTCCTGCAAGTAGTGATGACTCGAAGTTGAGTCGCGCGAGTACTGGAGTCCGCAATCGCAATCCCGACTACAGTTTGCTTGACGCGAATCATTGCTGTTTTTAACCAGAATTTGGAAGGCGGGCTATGCTCAACTCTGGGCAGAAGTGAATCAAGCAGTAGTAAATTGAGGTCGATTGATAGTCCCCTTGGGGGGGCAACGACACTGTCCTGTCTCATATTTTTTGAGGCTGTTCCCGCTTCAGGACAGAACAGACAAACGAAAGGGATCACCCATGACATCGAAAACAGGACGCAAGCTCCGGCTTGCATCACTCATGATTGTTGGCGTTTTAACGACAAGTGCCTGCGAAAACAGTGCGCTTGTCGACGGCATGGAAGGCTTTACCGGCGCGGTTGAAGGTTTCACAGAGCGAGTCAAAAGCCAGAACACCATGCTGAATAACAGCACTGTTGAAGCTACCGGCAGCTATACGTTCGGTGATGTGAGCATTTCCGCAGCGAAACCGCATGTCTTGACACCGGCTCAGTTGCGGGAGGCGCGTGAGGATGTTCGTTGGCGTTATATCCGTGCAAATGATGCAAATGATGTCACGGAAAGGACGGCATGGGCTGAAGTATCGAAGGAATTCGAGGAAGAACTTTCAACTCTCAACGAGGTTGTCGTCCTTAAAATTGAGAACAGCTCGTATGACGATATCGATGCGAGTGGTGCCTCTGTGCTGATGGTCGCTGCGGATAATAGCCGTAAGGATCACGCCGTCTTTAGCTCGAAGGCGCTGGATGTTCTGAACGACAAGGCGTTCCTGCTTGATCGTGAAAGCAATGATCGCATTGAGTATATCAGCGGCAAGCTGGGCGCGGTCCCGGCACTCAGCACAAAGTATTACGGGATTATCGTGCCGAGGATGAGCAAGGGCAGTCACACAGCAGTTATTTCCAATTTTCCCGGCTCTGACGAGCGGCTGAACTTTGCCGTCGTCAAGAACTAAAAAAACCAGTCCCGGTGCCTGAGACTTCGTCAGGCACCGGCCGTTCTGGCACCTCTACAAGCTTTTCCAGGCAATATTCAGGTGTAGTCTGTAAGACAGATGGCCGTAATCAGGCCGCTTCCATCTCGATGCCTTTTTCAGCGAAATACTCTTTCAGCTCGCCGCTTTCGAACATCTCCTTGACGATGTCGCAGCCGCCAACAAATTCACCCTTCACATAGAGTTGGGGAATGGTCGGCCAGTCGGAATAGGCCTTTATGCCTTCGCGGACTGCCTGATCTTCCAGAACATTCGTCGCGACATAGTCTACGCCGAGATAATCAAGCATCTGGACGACGACTGAGGAAAAGCCGCATTGCGGGAAGGTTGGGGTGCCCTTCATGAAGAGCATCACATCGTTGCCTTTGACGGCCTGGTCGATGGAAGTCTGTACGTCGGTGCTCATAAAGGTCTCCGCTGGCTGGCGATTGTCTATACAGGGATGTGTGACGCGGCACCATCACCTTCAAGGGCCGGGCTTCAGCCTAGTCCTTGATCTCCTTCATGACCTGCTCACGCGCGACAGCAATGAGTTCGGCCATGTGTTCGCGAATGCGTGCATCGGAGCGGTCAACACCCTTGGCATCGAGATCGCCACGAATTTTGCGGAAGACGTCTTCATCGCCCGGCTCTTCCAGGTCTGAACGCACAACCGACTTTGCATATTCATCGGCATCCTTGCCGCGCAGGTCGAGCAGCTCAGCGGCCCAGAGGCCGAGCAGCTTGTTGCGGCGGTTCATGACTTTGAAGCTCAACGCCGAATCGTGGGCGTATTTGGCTTCTTCGGCGCGTTCACGATCATCGAATGTGCTCATTGAGGAAAGCCTTCCTGTGTATGTGGGCTTTTGAATGTCTGGCGCGATATAGTGCGCTCACAGGCCTTCGTGCAAGACCGACCTGCTTTCCCATTCGATTCCCGTTGAAGTGGTTGCTGAATCATCGTTTGTTTCGAGGCACGCTTCGGAGTATCAATCCGGGCTTATTGAGGGGCGGTGCAGGGGCAGGTCGCGCGCCATCCCTCGCTCTCCGGAGGAGATGGCGATGACGCGCAGGCGCATGATTTATGAGGGCAAGGCAAAGATCCTTTACGAAGGGCCTGAGCCAGGCACGCTGATCCAGTACTTCAAGGATGATGCGACGGCGTTCAATGCCGAGAAGAAAGCCGTGCTGGATGGCAAGGGCGTGCTGAACAACCGTATCAGCGAATTCATCATGACGCGGCTCGCCGCTGTCGGGATACCGAACCATTTTCTCAAGCGGCTCAACATGCGCGAACAGCTGATCCGCAAGGTCGAGATCATTCCGCTCGAGGTCATTGTGCGCAATGTGGCGGCCGGGACGATGTCCAAGCGCCTCGGCATACCTGAGGGGGAGGCACTTCCCCGCGCGATCGTGGAGTTCTGTTACAAGAAGGACGAACTCGGTGATCCGCTCGTGTCGGAAGAGCACATCGCGGCATTTGGGTGGGCAAGTCCGCAGGAACTGGATGACATCATCTCCCTCTCGCTGCGTGTGAATGATTTCATGTGCGGGCTGTTCGCAGGCGCCGGCATCCGCCTGATCGACTTCAAACTCGAATTTGGCCGGCATTTCGAAGGCGAGATGGTGCGTACGATCCTGGCTGACGAAATCAGTCCGGACAGCTGCCGCCTGTGGGATATCGAGACGAATGAGAAACTCGACAAGGACCGGTTCCGCCGTGATCTTGGCGGAGTGACCGAAGCCTATGCCGAAGTCGCGCGCCGTCTCGGCATCATCAAGGAAAGCGGCCAGGTTGCCGATATCCTCGACTTCAATTCGGCGGGCAAATAGCCCTCACGGCTTGTTTGAAAAGCAGGCCAAATCAGCTAAACGCTGCGTGCGTTGAAATTCCTGCCTTGAGGGTCTGCTCATGAAAGCCATTGTCCATGTCGGTCTGAAGCCCGGTGTTCTTGACCCGCAGGGCAAGGCTGTAGCCGACACGCTCGGCCGTATGGGCTATGATGAGGTCAAGGGCGCGCGCATCGGCAAGGTGATCGAGCTTGACCTCGAAGGTGTCGAGGCCGGCAAGGAAGACGCCCGCGTAAAAGAAATGTGCGAGAAGCTGCTCGCCAACACGGTCATCGAATCCTACCGCTACGAGCTGGTCGACTAAGGTCTCTGCGCGTATCCTCCCAGCAAAAACGGGAGGACTTCATGATCAAGCTTACTTTCTGCCTGAAGCGTTTGCCGCATCTCAGCCGCGAGCAATTTCAGGTCTACTGGCGCGAGACTCATGCGCCGCTCGTTGCAAAACATGCAAAGACGTTAGGTATTGTCCGCTATGTGCAGAGCCACGCCCTCAGCCATGACTTCAATCAGGTGATGCGTGACAGCCGCGATGCGCCGGAGATGTATGACGGGATTGCCGAGCTCTGGTTCGAGAGCTGGGACGCGCTGTTCAAGGCTGGCGAGAATGCAGGCAATGCGGAAGCCAGCGCGGCCCTGCTGGCGGACGAGCGTAAATTTATCGACCTGCCGCACTCCCCGCTCTGGTTCAACGAGGAACATGTGATCGTCGGATAGGGGCTGAAACTGGCCCGGATCATGCTTTGGGGGCGGCATGAAACGCGCCTTCCTCGTCGCGGGCTTTTGCCTGCTTGCCGCCCCGGCTGTTGCAGATGATGTCTGCCGGTCTGTCTCAACCACGTGGGAACAGGGCGGGCATGCGCTGCAGACGCGGATTTCCACGCAGGCGAAGAATGGCTGCAAGCTGATCTATCAGAGCATTGACGGGGCGGAGACCGAAGGCGTCGATTGCAATTGCGATCTGATCATCGACGGCATGGAAGCGCGCTTCACGCCGCCGCCATCAGCTTACCAGTCAGAGCGGTTGCTGAAAACCTGCCATGGACCATCGACGGTGCCGAAGGTGGCTGAAGCGCCTATGATTGTGACGACGCAGCCTGAGCCGCAGCAGCAGCAGCACGAACAGCGGATCATCTACAGGTAGGCCGGCTCAAGCGTCCTTGTCGGGTTTGCGGCAGCCATCCACCAGCCGCGCCGAGTTCTGCACGCTTTTTACATCGCCGGGAATGAAGGGCAGTTTACAGGCATGAACTGTGGTGCGGGTGACAGGGTGGTTTTCCTTCGCCGCGTCGAACTCGTCGCGCAGCTCGCTCATCGTTTCCCCCGGCGCGAGCTCGACCACACCGCACGTCTTCTCGATGCTTGCAGAGCGGAAACAGTAGCGCGCATTGATCGGCTGCTTGCAGCCATTGGTGTAGGGGCCAGACCCGCCGTCGCGCTGCAGGCACTCATTGGCGTTCGCATGGGCCGTCGGATTGGTGAAGCGCGAGAGATAGCTTGCACCCGCCGATACCGCGACGAAGATCAGGATAACGCGCAACCAGTTCGGAATGCGCCCAAGCAGTTTTTTCATATTTTGCCCCCCGTTCGCCATCAAGTCTAGCGGCAGGGCGATGAAAGAAAAGCATTTTAGCGGGGGTCGGTTTCGCCCTTGGGCAGGCAGCCCTGCTGCATCCGTTTTGTATTCCAGTTTTCAACCATGCCCGGCATGTAGGGCAGCTTGCAGGCATAGGTCTCGGCCCGCAGCAGGCCGCCGAGGCGTGCCAGATCAGCGTCGATTGCCGCTCGGTCAAAGCCGTCGCCTGGCTGCAGCGTCAGCGTCCGGCAGATGTCATCGCCCGTCTTCGCAAAGAGGCAGAGCTGCATATTGACCGGATAATCGCAGAGGTTCTGCAGCGGCGGCTCGGCAGCGGAAATATTGCCGATACACGCCTTGGCCTGTGCCAGTTTCTGCGGCTGGAAGAGCTTTGTGCTGACAAAGCCAACCATGAGCAGACCAAAAAAAGCCCCGACCGCCCAAAGGCAGCCCGGAGCTTTCCCCTGCGTTCTGTTGCTCGACATGCCGCTCCCTCCACCCGAAAGTCGCATCAGCGTTCTACGGACCGTTCGCACGCTTCAAAGTTTATGAATGTGCCTCGAAAATTTATTCCACAATCAGGGCGCTCTCGTGTTGCCGCGTTGTCGTTCGCGAGCACGAGCGCGAGGAAAAGGCGCTGACCGTGCCGCCGACCATCAGCACACTAACAACCAAAGGCTTTGGAAAGCGATCAAGAAACCCCTTCATAAGGTTCATGAAGCCTGCTTCCAGAAAAAAGAAAAGCCCCGGCCGAATGACCGGGGCTTCGCAAATCGGAGAATGCAGATCGCGCCTTAGGCCATCTTCTGTTCGAGATTCTCGGCAACCGCTTCGAGGAAGCCTTCCGTTGTCAGCCAGTCCTGATCCGGACCGATGAGCAGTGCGAGGTCTTTCGTCATCTTGCCGCTCTCGACGGTCTCGATGACGACCTGCTCGAGGTCTTCGGCGAACTTGGTGACTTCCGGCGTGTTGTCGAGCCGGCCACGGTGCGCGAGGCCGCGCGTCCAGGCGTAGATCGAGGCGATCGAGTTGGTCGAGGTCGCTTCGCCCTTCTGGTGGTTACGGTAGTGACGGGTCACCGTGCCGTGTGCGGCTTCGGCTTCCACTGTCTTGCCGTCCGGCGACATCAGGACCGACGTCATCAGGCCGAGCGAGCCGAAGCCCTGCGCAACCGTGTCGGACTGCACGTCACCATCATAGTTCTTACAGGCCCAGACATAGCCGCCGGACCATTTCATCGCGGCTGCGACCATGTCGTCGATCAGGCGGTGCTCATAGGTGCCGCCGAACTCGGCAAAGGCTTCCTTGAACTCATTGTCGAAGACTTCCTGGAACAGGTCCTTGAAGCGGCCATCATAGGCTTTCAGGATGGTGTTCTTGGTCGACAGGTAGACCGGCCATTTGCGGGTCAGGCCGAAATTGAACGAGGCGCGCGCAAAGTCGCGGATCGAGTCGTCGAAATTGTACATCCCCATGGCGATGCCCGCCTCAGGGAAGTCCATGACTTCGTATTCCTTGGAGTCGGAGCCATCTGAGGCTTCCCATTTCATGGTCAGCTTGCCGGCGCCCGGGACGAGGAAGTCTGTGGCGCGGTACTGGTCACCGAAGGCGTGACGGCCGATGACGATGGGCTGGGTCCAGCCCGGCACGAGGCGCGGGACGTTCGAGATCACGATCGGCTCACGGAAGACGACGCCGCCGAGGATGTTACGGATCGTACCGTTTGGCGAGCGCCACATCTTCTTCAGGCCGAATTCCTCGACGCGGGCTTCGTCTGGCGTGATCGTCGCGCATTTGACGCCGACACCGTATTTCTTGATCGCTTCCGCGGAATCAATGGTGATCTGGTCGTCGGTTGCGTCACGTGACTCGATGCCGAGATCATAATATTTCAGATCGATATCGAGGTATGGATGTATGAGACGGTCCTTGATCATCTGCCAGATGATGCGGGTCATCTCGTCACCATCGAGCTCGACGACGGGATTTTTGACCTTGATCTTTGCCATCGCGTGGAAGTCCTTTCAGTTGCACTGTTTTCCGGGCGGCTATAGCAGAAGGGTTGGGTTGGTCAAAAGCGACTTTCGAGCACGCACAGAGGAAACGAGCCAAACCGATGATGATATTTCGAACTTGCGCTGTTTTTGCAGCATTTTTTCTATCTCTGCCCACAGCGTCTGAAGCGCAGTCGAACGGTGGAAATTCCGCCGTGACCGTGACGGTGGCGCCTGAGGAAAGCGGAAACTGGTCCGTTGTCTACAGTTTCGAAGAGCCGCAGGCCGTGCTGGCCTTTGCCCGATCTTCGAACGATTACAGGGAAGCGACATGGACACTCGAGACAGACGAGGCACGCTTCGGCCGTGTCGCGGGCGTCGATGTCATCGTGTTTGATGATGAAGTACGCGAGGCGAAGTTCAGCATCATACCGCTGACCAGTTCCCTTGAAGCCGACTACACCCCTTTTGTGGCGTTCACCGACGGTAGCCTCGCCATTTATGAAGGCCAGTTCAGTCTGATCCCGTTTGATTCCCTGGATGATGTAGAGGCGCTGGAAGGTGACCTGGAAGCGTCAGACCGTGACCCGATAGCGATGACGATCAAGGTGGCATCCGACAAGAAGATCATCGTCGATGGCAAGATTGCAGGAAGCCGCCTCTCCCATGCGATCAAGGGTGACGGGACCTATATCTACATGGGCGACAGCAACATTGAGCCGTTCGACAGTTTCGTTGCCGTTCTCGACAAGACGCTGCCCGCCTGGCTCGGCGAACGGTTCGATGACGATCTTGAGCAGATATTTTCCGAGTTCGAGCGTCGTTGGGGGTTCAAACTGAAGAACAAGGCAACTGTCATGCTCGCCTATAAAGGCGGGCAGGGTCAGAAGCTTTCAGCGACGGGCGGCGCGCTCGACCAGCTCCTGATGATGGAAGTCGGCGGCGCAGCGCTCAATAGCGAAGACCCAGACACGCTGTCCTATCTCAAATGGTTCTTTGCGCATGAAGCCGTACATCTTTTCCAATCCGAAAAGGGTATTCAGTTTTCCGACGATGAGTCCGCATGGATCCATGAAGGTGCTGCCAATACCATGTCGTATAGCCTCATTGCTGCGTCGATGGGTGAGCGGGGCGAGCAGTTCCTGGCATCGGTATATTCCAACGCTTTCGATTCCTGCGCTGCAGCTCTCGCGAAGGGGTCGCTTGAGACTGTTTCGAAGCGTGGGGATTTTTCTGCCAATTACGCCTGTGGCGATTTCATCGCACTGGCGACAGACGGCTTCCTGAAACGCCGCACGCTCTATGAATTCTGGGATAGCCTCGTCGACTCTGCGGTGTCCATGGAAGAGCCCCGAATCGATGCGGACCTCTATTTCACGACCATGCAGCTTGCCGGTGCTACAGGGGCTCAGCGCCGCCAGATCAGGCGCATTGTGGAAGACAAGCAGGCTAATCCCCGTGAGGCGCTCACCAAATTGCTGGAAGATGCTGATCTCAACCCGCAATTCAGCGCTGGTGGACAGCTCATTTCGCTCGATTGGCCGGACTATTCTGCAGAATGAGTGAGCCTGTAAGACCGGTCATCATTCTTGCCGAACCACAGCTCGGTGAGAATATCGGCGCCACTGCGAGAGCGATGCTGAATTTCGGCCTGACCGAATTACGTATTGCCGCGCCGCGAGACGGCTGGCCCAATCCGGCCGCTGACCCTCTTTCGGCTGGTGCCTTCGAAGCCGGCGTTAACGTGGTGGCGTATGACAGTGTTGAGGCCGCTTGCGCTGATCTTGGCTATATCGTCGCCGCGACGGCCAGACCTCGCGAGATGGAAAAGCCCGTCACCGATGCAGCTGGCGCAATTGGCTGGCTGAAGTCGCAATCTGTGTCGACGGCCGTGATGTTCGGCAATGAGGCGCAAGGGTTGTCGAACGATCATATCGCGCTCTGCGACGCGATCATGACCTATCCGGTCAACAAGGCCTTTGCGTCGCTCAACCTCGCGCAGGCGGTTATCGTGTTTGCGCACAGCTGGGGGGCTGATGAGGGCCAGGCCGGCCGGTTTGAAGGGCGCCAGGGCGATGGCGTGGGCGAAGCTGCCAGCCGCGAAGACCTGATCGGCATGTTTGAACACTTTGAGTATGAGCTGGAACGCGCAGGCTATTTTCACCCACCTGCGAAGACGCCGCTGATGACGCGCAATCTGCGCAATGCGTTCATCCGGGGGCAGTGGACGACACAGGAAGTCCGCACCTTCCGCGGCGCAATCAAGGCGCTGGCGCTGGGACGTGGCAAGGCGCGTATCATCAGGGAGGACTAGTTCGCCGGTCTCTCTCGCGCGAGCGCTGGGCGTTCCACCGGCCGCGAAGCAGGTGAATCGGTTCCGGGAACCGGCTATTCAAAATCCGGGCATCTGCCACGCGGTCAGTCCGGAAATGACGAAAATCCTGGCGTAACTCACACCATGCGCAAATCAGGCGGACATGATCCCAATAGGCGATGATGAATGGCCAGATCGTGCGCGACGATGTGCGGCCTTCTTCGTCGGCATAGTCAATTTCCAGCCGTGATCTTGTGCGGATCGCGCCGCGCACGATGGACACATCGAAACTGTCTTTCGCTCGGTCGCCATAGGTAACTGGTGCAAGGCCCGCATCAAGGATTACGGGTTGCAGCTCCTCAGGCACGACATGGGAAAGTTTGGCAATCAGGTCTTCGGCGCCGCGTGCGAGCGCTGCGTCTCCGCGGGCCGCAACCCATTTTGCACCAAGAACGGCGGCTTCCAGTTCATCTGGCGTCAACATCAGGGGCGGCATGTCATATCCCCGGTCCAGCACGTAACCGGTGCCGGCTTCACCGCGGATGGGCACACGCTGGGCGATCAATTCGGCCATGTCGCGATAGATTGTGCGCACAGATGTTTCCAGCTCTTCAGCGAGCGCCTGGCCGGTCACGGGCCGGGCATGGCGGCGCAGGATCTGGATGATCTGGAAGAGGCGTTCGGTGCGTCGCATTTTACTTCCGCTCTCCTGACAGGCTGCTGACATAATGCTGTCAGGAGAGGTGTTCTAGCAAGAGGCATCTCTAGCCCGGAAGGAAAAAGCCATGACGACACTTTATGGATGGGGACCGATGTTCGATTGCCCGTCGCCTAGCCCTTATGTGATAAAGAGCGACATTCAGCTGCAGATGCTGGGTGTCAGGTTCGATCGGGCGATTGCCGATCTTGATGCTGTATCAAAGCACAAGGCACCCTATGTCGAGGATGATGGCCAGATCATCCAGGATTCCAACTTCATCCGGGCGCATTTCGAAAGGAAGCTCGGTAAATCACTCATGGACGGTTTGTCGCCGCGCCAGCAGGCACAGAGCTGGGCTTTCGAACGTATGACGGAAGGCCATCTCGCAGCGGTCATGGCGGGCGAACGCTGGATGAATGACGATAACTTCCGCAACGGCCCGGCTCTCTTTTTTGCATCTGTTCCAGAACCGATGCGCGAGCAGGTCATCAATGAAACCCGTGAAAGCATCCGCACTGCCAGGTGGCAGTCAGGCATTGGACGCCATTCACATGATGAGCAGATGCAACTTGCCGCATGGGATGTTGCTGCGATTGCGGCCCAGCTGGGTGAGCGGCTCTTTCTGTTCGGCGATGAGCCGACCGTTGCGGATGCAGCGGTATCGGCTGTCCTGATTTCCTGCGCAACGCCGTATTTCGATACGCCGCTTGTCGGTCTCGTTGATGCGCACCCGAACCTCACCGGCTATATTCGCCGCATGCAGGAATGCTATTTGCCTGTTGGCGCATGGCCGGAGCTGGAAATGGCCTGACAGCCAATACGGTTACTGCTCAGCTGCGTTGCGACGAGCGCCGCTGGGCAGGTTGGCTTCAGCCAGCTTGTTGGCGAGGCGTTGGCCCGTCGCCGCATAGATTTTCTCGGCCGATACCGCGCCCTCGTCGCAATTGCGGCGACGCGAGCTCTCAGCCGAAAACGCGCTGTTGAAAGCATCCACCATCGAGCTTCTCAAACGGCTCTGATAGGGGGCTTCAACGCCAAGAAACTCCTGCATATAAACACGCCAGTACTGGTCATCCCGGCCATTGCAGACCAGCCGGATCGCATGGGCCGAGCCAAGCGTAGAGGCAAGCGAAATGACGTCACGCAGATAGTCCTGCGAGCGGGTGTCACTATAATCGTATTCGGGCTGGTACTGGCCTTCAGCTGCCATGGCTGGCAGGAAGGCAAGGGAAAGAGCTACCGAAAGGGCCCGCCAGTGTTTGAACTTCTGCTGCATCATCAGACCTTTGACCGTCTTGAGGCTCGTCTCAAGCCCTTTGCTGAACACATATCGCCTCTGACGGTTGCAGATAATGATGAAATCGGGCGGCCATGGGGCGAGGCTGCAACCGATGGCATGATCGCACATGGCAATGCTGATGTGTGGTTCAGCCCTGCCTCGAAAATGTTTGCCAAATTATTGTATGACGCAGACAGGTTGAACTGGTTCCAGTCGAGCGCTGCCGGGCTTGAAAATCCATTCCTCCAGAAAATTGGTGCCAAAGCCGGCACGTATACGTCGAGCCATGTACAGTCCGACGCCATTGCCGAATGGGTCCTGTGGGCTGCATTTGACTGGTTCGGAAACGGAGCAGAGCGCCGGGCTGGACAAGACGCGAAAGACTGGCGGTCAGTGCATTTCCGCGAAATCGGCGCGACACGCTGGGTGATTTATGGCTTTGGTCATATTGGCGAGGCAGTCGGAAGACGGCTGCGCGGTCTTGGTGCGCATGTGACGGGTGTGCGACGTTCAGATGCGGTGTCAGCCTTCGCTGATCATATCGTTCATCCGAACGATTTTGGGCCTGACGACATCGGCCAGGCCGATGCCATCCTGCTGTGTTGCCCGCATACACCTGAGACGGAGAACCTTGCAGACGCAGACTTTTTCAAGGCTATGAAGGCGGGCAGCCTTTTCCTCAATGTTGGACGGGGGGCATTGGTGGATGAGGGCGCTCTCCTTGAAGCGCTAGACGCCAAACGGCCAGCCCACGCCGCACTGGATGTCACGCGTGAAGAACCTCTGCCGAAGGAAAATCCAATCTGGTCTCATCCGGGTGTGACGCTTACGGGGCACACTTCAGCGCTGACCAGCGAGTCGCGCAAGCGCAATGACGAACTGTTCCTTGAGAACCTTGCCCTGTTCCTGCGAGGCGAACCTTTGCGCAATGTGGTCGATGCTCGCGAGTTCGAAGCGCAGGCTGTTTGATCGCTTGCCGCAGGCGCGCGACGCATCGTATCAAGCGGCATGGCAATTGCGCAGATCTTTCGTGACTCTCTGATCCTGACCGGAAAGGCCCAGGAAGATGGGCGCGGGGAGTCTGTTGAACCGTTTGATGCGCTCTCCGATACCGCTGAATCAGCGACCGAAGCGGCCAGCGAATTTGCCAGCTGGGTGGCGTCCGGATCCCGCGAGGCGCTGATCGCGCTTGGCATGACGATCGGTCTGACGGTCATGTTGTGGTTCATCCGCTGGGGCGTCCTGCGCCTGATGCGACGCCTTCCGCGCAATGATGACAATTCGGTCGCTGCGATCTTCAACCGGATCATCAACCGGTTCCGGCTCTATTTCATGATGGTCGTAGCGCTGGTGATCACCGACCGGATCATGGAACTGCCGTCGACGGTGTCGACCTTCACTCATGTCCTGTTCGTTGTGACCGCGACCCTGCAGGTTGCCGAATTGCTGCAGGAAACAGCGGTGTCCTCGATCCGGCGCCAGGCGATCCGTAACCCGAATGATGCCAATACGCTGGCATCGGCTGTGAACCTCATCAAATGGTTCATCAATGTCGTGATCTGGTCATTTGCGTTGCTGCTGATTCTCGACAATGTCGGGGCTGATGTCACGACGCTGATCGCGGGTCTCGGTATTGGCGGTATCGCCATTGGTCTTGCCGCACAGGGCATGTTTCGCGACCTGTTTTCATCGCTCTCCATCGTGCTCGACAAGCCTTTCCAGGTGGGCGACACAATTCGGTATGGCGAGACATGGGGCGATATCGAAGACATCGGACTGAAGACGACGCGCATCCGCTCCAGGGGCGGCGAGCAGATCATTATCTCCAATACAAACCTGCTGGAAGAAGAGATCCATAATATGCGGCGCATGACGCGTCGCCGGATCGAGACGAAGTTCAGTGTCATCTTCCAGACGCCTACGGAGGTGGCTGAAGCCATTCCTGGCATGGTTGCGGAGCTTGTGAAAACTGTGCAGGGCGTCAGCTTTGACAGATGCTCCATGGCAATGGTCGGGCCGAGCGCTCTCGATTTTGAACTGGTCTTTTACACGCTCAATCCCGATTTCAACCGGTCTATGGCGCTGAAGTCGAAAGTCCTGCTGGCCCTGTTCCGGAAGTTCCGGGAAGAGAACATCGTCTTCGCTTACCCAACACAGACGCTTTATGTCAGCGGGGATGCTGGAAAACTGGTGACCCAACAACGGGACCAGTCACGCCTCAACGACGATGTGCCGATCGTTCAAGGCCCGCTGGAAAGCGAGCCGTCAGACTGAATAAGGGAAACTGTAAGTGTTACTCTACCGTCCAGCCGCGGGCCGTGCGGTGGGCGTTGAGTGTAATGCCATCTGCTTCCGGTCCCGAAGTTGGCTTGGTCCGTGCCCCGTGAGACGGGCGGGCGCCCGTCAGGCGAAGTAGAACTGCGACGGCCGCGATAACCAGACCGACCGCTGCCGTGACAACCGCGATGACGCCGGCCATGAAAATGATAGCCAGGGCGAGAACGCCGCGGAGGCCCCAGCGGGCAACTTCGCGAAGGCCGTTACCGATCCGGGTAATGAACATCTCCAGGGACAGATTTGAGCGGGCTGCGGTCATGGTCTTTTCTCCTGTACCAAAGATGAGGGCGGTAAGCCGTCAGGTCAATCGCGAAAGCGAAAAGACCATCAGTTGGTCGCAATCATGCCGCGTTCTGCCCGAATACGGGCATAGGCGCCTGTGATGGCAGCTGCCTTGTCATGAGCCGCCAGTTCAAACTCACGCGGGGCGCCGTTGCCGACAATGCGATCCGGATGATTGTCGGCCATCAATTTGCGATAGGCCCGCCTTATATCATCGAATGCAGCGTCATGCGCCACGCCAAGCACGTGATAAGGGTCATCGCGGTCAGGGCCGAGGTGGCTGGCCCGGATGCGGCGGAACGTGGAGTCGTCGAAGCCGAAATTCTCGGACACGGTCCGCAGATAATCCAGCTCGTCACTGGTCACGACGCCATCGGCACCGGCGATCATGAAGAGCCCGTCCAGCACGCCTTCGAGCAGGCAAGGGCGGGATGAGTATTTGCGTCCAATCTTGCGAGCATAGGCTTCGTAACCGCGTACAGTCTGGCGCGCGATATTGAAGACGCGGCGGACATTGTTCGCATCTTCTGGAGTCGCGCGGAAAATGCGCGAGAACATCATGACTTCATTGTCGCTGACACGTCCGTCCGCTGCGGCCATTTTCGCGCTGAGCCCTATGACAGCGGCGGTGAAGCCGACATCGTTCGGATCTGGTGCGCAGCCGGTATCGACCAGCGCCGACTCATCCGGTGCGTCACTGTCGAACAGGCGCTTGCCGCCATCGATCATCAGTTGCCAGAGGCTCATTGAGTTTTGTCTATAGCGGATTTTGTGAGCAAAATCAGTCTCGGGAGGTCAAGTGTCTTCGTACTTTATTTCAACTGTACGGGAAGGCGGTCAAGGCAGTCAGGCGCAGCTTTATGGATTGTCACGTTGAAGTGATTGTTTGAGCCCGGCAATTTCTGCGCGCATTTCCTTCATGAGGGCCAGGATTTCGTCGCGCTCTTCCTCGGCATGCTCAACGTCTTCCTCCAGATCTTCGATGAGTTCTTCGGTGACCGCTTTCTGCTCCGCCGCGAGGGCCTCGACGACCAGTGCTATGAAGAGGTTGAGGACCGCAAAACTCGCAATGAAGATAAAGGTCATGAAGAACAGCCATGCACCCGGATGGCCGTCATCAATGACTTTCTGAACGACTTCAAACCGCCATCCATCCATCGTCATGACCTGGAAAAGCGAGAAAGCAGAGCTTGGCAAATCGCCAAATAGCAATTGGACTTCCTCATTCGACGTGTCGCCATACATGTTGGTGGCCATCACCGCGTAAACATAAGTGAGCAAGGCGAGTACGGCGACGATGGCACCCATGCCCGGCAGGGCCTTGAACAGGGCTTCGGTGATGCGCCGCATCATAGGCACGACGTGCAACAGCCGGAGAACCCGCAGGACACGCATGGCCCGCAGGACCGAGAAGCCCGCACCACCCGGCACAAGTGAAACTGCGACGACCACAAAGTCGAACCAGTTCCATCCCAGCTTGAAGAAGTTGAAGCGGTAGACGATCAGCTTGAGGGCAATTTCAAAGGCAAACGCAAATGTGATGGCCCGGTCCATCGCTTCCAGTACCATCACGGTCTGCGGTGACAGGCTGTCTTCGTAGGTCAGGACGCCGAGTATCCCCGCATTGATCACGATCAGCCCGGTAATCAGATTGCGGAACCAGCTGCTTTCAATGGCCGTCTCGAGGCGTGAATTGCTGGTCGTTATTTCAAGTGTTGCGCGCGACATGTCCCCTCCGCTCATTTCGTGCGGGTTTTGCGAAAGTGTGTCTTAGCTTTGATTGCGGGCTGATCAATCAGCCGATGTTGTCGTGTCGCTGATAATCTTCCACTCGCCATCGAATTTTCTGAAGACAAGCGTAAACAGGCCGGACGGCTGATCGTTTTCACGTGTCAGTTCCCAATGGCCATGAACAACCGCCGCGTCTGGTGCGAGTTGCACGACCTCCAGGTCCGTGAAGTCGAGCGTGCCCATGGCGGCGCGTCCGGCATAGCGCGTCTTGTAACGGGCGAGTGTCTGTTCAAATCCGCGTGTGACAGTGCCGCCAGAGGCAAATCTCAAATCGGGTGACGGCAAGTAGCCCGCCATGAACAGGTCGATGTCCCCGTCATTCCACGCGGCCTTCTGTGTTTCGATCACCGAGATGATATCCGCTTTGCTGGCTGGGTCTGCTTTGCCTGACGCGGGGGTGGCGCAGGCAGCCACGACAAACAGCAGGCTGACGATGATGAGCTGGACTGGCTGACGCATTGCTTTCCCCTTCAATTCAATTGAGGAGTGTAAGCAAAGTCGGCCATATGGAAACCGGCTTTGGCTTTCTTTGCACGACCCGCTAAAAGGCCGGTTGAACTGGGCATTGTGCCCATATCGGGAATCTCACCTATGCTCACCTTAGCCTTTATCATCGGCGGCCTGATCCTATTGCTGGTCGGCGGTGAAGTCCTGGTCCGGGGGTCCGTTGGTGCGGCCCGCAAGCTTGGCATGTCCGAACTGATGATCGGCCTTACCCTGGTGGGTTGCGGTACATCCATGCCAGAACTGGTGACCAGCCTTCAGGCCCTGTCAAATGGCGCGGTGGGGATATCGGTCGGGAATGTGGTCGGATCGAATATCGCAAATGTGTTGCTGGTGATCGGAGCGGCCTGTTTTGTGTACCCTATCGCGACCAATCCGCGGGCGCTGGCGCGGGATGGTCTTGTCATGCTCGGCGCGACAATCCTGTTTGCGGTCGTGCTCTGGTTTGACGGGTTCAGCAGGCTGATGGGCCTGTTTTTCATTGCCCTTCTGATCGCCTATCTTGTTGCTTCCGTGATCCTCGACCGGCGCAGGGGCTCGACCGCTGTAGAAGTTCATACTGGCGAAGCCGAAACGGTCGAGACGCACGAACCGCTATGGTTGTCGCTTCTGCTGGCGGTTGGCGGGATTGCAGGCGTGATTATCGGGGCAAAGCTGCTCGTGGCCGGCGGGTCGGATCTAGCGCGGGCTTTCGGTATTTCCGAGACGGTAATCGGTTTGTCGATTGTTGCCATAGGCACAAGCCTGCCTGAACTCGTTACCGCGATCGTGTCTGCCATCAAGGGGCGGCCTGATGTGGCGCTGGGCAATGTAATCGGTTCGAATATCTTCAATATACTGGGTATCATGGGGATATCGGCGTCGGTCTACCCGTTCAGCGTTCTTGCCCCGGCCGTGTCTGACGGCACAGCGCCGATCGAGGTCGAAGCCATGACATATGAGCCGGGACAGAGCATTGTCGGCATGCAGGACATGACAGCACTTGCCCTCTCCGTGTTCCTGCTTTTCGTATTTGCCTATACCGGCCGGAAACTGGCGCGCTGGGAAGGGGCGGTTCTGCTCGCCGGCTATGCGCTTTATATGGCCTTCAGTTTCAACCTGTTGCCACGAATCTGGGGATAGCTCATGCCGAACGATATTTATTCAGGCCTTGACCAGCTCGGCGCCTCGAGCCCCATGCCCGCCTCGCCTGAGGAGGCGAAGCTGGAGCGGGTATCGAATCCGCATCGCGATACGCTCTATCTTGCGCGCTTCACCGCGCCGGAATTTACTTCGCTTTGCCCGGTTACCGGCCAGCCCGACTTTGCACATATCGTTATTGACTATGCCCCTGATGAATGGCTTGTCGAAAGCAAGAGTCTGAAACTCTACCTGACGTCGTTCCGCAATCATGGCGCTTTTCACGAGGATTGCACCGTCGCAATCGGCAAGCGCCTGAATGAGCTGCTCTCTCCGAAATGGCTGCGCATCTATGGCTACTGGTATCCGCGTGGTGGGATTCCCATCGACGTATTCTGGCAGACCGGCGCTGAGCCGGACGGGTTGTATGTACCCGATACCGGCGTCGCGCCTTATCGCGGCCGGGGCTAGGCCGGCTTCAGCCCAGTTGCGGAATCACCGTCACGCCGGCTGATGAAACTCGCGACTTTCTGCGTGGTATAGGTCTCTTCCTCAATTGTTGAGACCTTGTAGAAGTCAGATGCCACTGCGTCTGCGGTCAGTGTGACGAGCGTGTAGCCGTGACCATTGGGATCGTACCACTCGACGTCCTGATTAGCCGCTGCAAACTGATCGCCGAGATCCGGGACATCAGTCACATATTTCCCCATACCAGGCGAGCTGACGGAGGTGCAGCCCAGTTCAATGCCGCGGCGATTGCCTGCTTCATCATGCAAGGTGTTGGCCCATGCCGTATGCGTATCGCCTGTAAAGGCCACGAGACGTGCGCCCGCCGTTGCGGCTGATTTGTAGAGACGTTCACGCGCTGCAGGAAAGCCATCCCAGGCATCGAGATTGAAAGGCAGCCCAAGCTGGCTGAACGGGATCATTGAAGCGACATAGCCGGTTTGCGCGGCCTGTTGCTCGGGCGTCAGGGTCTGCATCATGTTTGGCGGAATGACCTTCGCCAGTATGACCTGGTTGGCAAGCACCTGCCACGCCTTGCCGCTCGCGGTTGATGATTTGAGCCCGTCTGAAAGCCACTCTTCCTGTTTCTGGCCCAGCATGGTGCGGTTCGGAGCTGATACGCGTTGCATGATATCTGCGGCTTTTGCGGGCACATCTTCTGGCGCAATTCCGCCTAGCTCAGTGCCCCATGCGATTTCGTCAGAACGGCCCGTGAGGCGGGATTCGAGGCAAAAGACGCTGGCCGTGTCGCCGAAATTGAAGGTGCGATACATGGCGCTGGCAGCCCGTCCGGGCTCAGGGGAACGCACAGGCATCCATTCCATATAGGCCTGGATTGCAGCCTGCTTGCGGTCGGTCCAGTTGCCTTCTGTTTCCGGCTGATGGTTCTCGGCGCCGGTACGATAGGAATTGTTCGTGCTCTCATGATCATCCCAGGTGCACAGCCACGGGGCAACGGCATGCGCGGCCTGAAGCTTGATGTCTCGCTTATACTGGTTGTGGCGCATCCGGTAATCACCGAGCGTTACGATTTCCATGGGCGGTTCGTGATTACGGCCGAGCGCCTTGCCCTCGGTCCCGCCATAGCCATCGACACCGTATTCGTAGATATAGTCGCCGAGATGGATCACGGCATCCAGGTCGCTCTGTTTTGAAACCTCGTCATACACATTGAAATAGCCGAACGGAAAGTTCGAACAGGAAACCACGGCGAACTTGACCGGTGCCGCCCCCGAAGCCGCGAGCGTCCTGGTTCGCGCGATACTTGATCTGATATCGCCGGCCGCAGTTTTTGCCGTGAACTGGTAAAAATACTCGGTGGCGGGATCCAGGCCTTCGACATCGGCTTTGACCGTGAAGTCACGGCCGGGCGTCGCCTCTGTCAGCGCGTGGGCCACGGGCATGGTCATGTCGGCGTCGCTACAAACCAGAATGCTGACAGGAATAGGGCTCGTGGCTGTGTCGTCTTCTGGCGTGACGCGTGACCAGAGGATGACCCGGTCACTCAGCGGATCCCCCGAGGCGACGCCGTGCTGAAAACTGGCTTCGCCCTGATAGGCCATGCGGGTATCGGAAAACGAGCCGTTGAGTGCGCTGCTGGTCGTGCAGGCCGCAAGCCCCGCCGCCCCCGCGCTGAACCCCAGAAAATGACGTCTTGAAATCTTGCTCATGGCGGATGCCTCCCGGAAAAAACACCTCTTGTTATCTCGCCATCATGACGGTTGCGCGAAACTGCGTCTATAAGCTGCTTGAAATGGAAAAACTTATTGCGACAGCACAGACAAGCGACGCGGGAACCCGGCTAGACCGGTTCCTGCCAGAACAGTTTGCCGACCTTTCACGGTCCCGCGCGAAGGCGTTGATCCAGGCGGGTGCAGTGACAGTGGATGGCACAGTCACGACGGACCCGAAAGCCAGCGTACGCCCGGGAAGCACTTACAGTCTCGATATGCCGCCGCCGATCGCTGCAACGCCTGAACCTGAGGACATTGCGCTCGATATCCTGTTCGAGGATGAGCATCTCCTGCTGATCAACAAGCCAGCTGGTATGGCGGTCCATCCGGCCCCCGGCAGCTGGCAGGGCACACTGGTCAACGCCCTCCTGCATCATTGCAAGGGAGAGTTACCCGGCATTGGTGGTGTCGAACGGCCAGGTATCGTGCACCGTATCGACAAAGGCACAACCGGGGTGCTTGCGGTCGCCAAGACAGAAGCAGCCCATACCGGGCTGGCAGCGCTGTTTGCCGAGCACGACATAGAGCGCACTTATCTCGCGATTACGCGTGGGGCACCGCGACCTCTTGTTGGAACGGTCGAAACGCGGATTGCCCGTTCAACGCAGGACCGCAAGAAGATGGCCGTCATCCGCGATGAAGAGAGCGAAGAGGGCCGTCACGCCATTACCCATTACAAGGCTATCGAAACGTTCGGAGAGCTTGAACGGGCCACCGGGCTCCCGGCTGCCGCACTGATACAGTGCCAGCTGGAAACGGGCCGTACGCATCAGATCCGGGTTCACATGGCGCATATCGGCGCGCCGCTGATTGGTGATCCAACCTATGGCCGGCATCGCGGCATCAAGGCCTATGGCAGTGATGAGACGGTCGCGGACGCCAAGCGGCTTGCACTGAAATTCTCGAGACAGGCACTGCACGCGGCAAGTCTCGGCTTCGTGCACCCGGTTACGGGCGAAGATGTGCAAGCTGAGGCGCCACTGCCTGAAGATATGGCGGACCTGCTTGCAACACTGAGACATCTGTAAAACGCGTCAGAATAGCTTGGCGAAGAAGGCTTCCAACGGAATGTGAACCAGATCCTGTGGGTGATCGCCACCGAAGGTCGCCCACTTACTGCTAGCCTTTGCTGTTTCTGTGGCGATCAGTTCACCTTGTGCGCTTTCGTAGACGCTCATCTGCAAGGTTATCCGGTCGGGACGCCCTGACCATTCAGTCGCACGATCTTCCCAGTTCAGAATCTCAGTCTGAAGAACGTAACCAATATCCGACTCGCGGGCGAAACTCAGAGCTTCTTCCATAGAGACATTCTTGGGGGCCAGCTGGACTGCAATCGTGTGCGGTGAGAGCGCGTCGATCGTTGCTCGCGCTGTCGTCATCCCAGAGCCACTATAGACCGTTTCGCCAAATGACCCGTCCTGAGGAACCATCACGAGGATGCCTGCATTCTTGGGAATTTGGCCCGGATCGATTTGCTCAGCTACGGTTTTGTGTTTGCTGACGCAGCTGGCCAACATTAAACATGCAGCCAATCCCGTAAGTGCGAACCGAAGAATCATGGACGTCTCCCTCTGAAAAGTCGAAGTATAGACTAATCCATAGGTTGAGAAGACCTTATCTCGATTTTATTCGCCTCGTTTGAACCAGTCCGGCAATCTGAATTCCATGCCGAGGTCCTTGGCGACCTGCTCATGGGTAATGTGGCCTTCTGAAACAGTCAGGCCGTTGGCAAGGTGCGGGTTGGTGTTGAGCGCTTCCTTCGTGCCCTTGTTGGCGATCTGGAGGACGAAGGGCAGGGTGGCGTTGTTGAGGGCGTAGGTTGACGTGCGCGGAACGGCACCTGGCATGTTGGCGACGCAATAATGCAGGATGCCATCGACATCATAGATCGGATCTTCATGCGTAGTCGCATGGGAGGTTTCGAAACACCCGCCCTGATCGATGGCAATATCGACGAGCACAGCACCCGGTTTCATTGTTTTCAACTGCTCGCGCTTGATCAGTTTTGGCGCCGATGCACCGGGGATCAGTACCGCGCCGATCACAAGGTCAGCTTCTCGAACGGCGGCTTCGAGAGCAGCCTTGGTCGAGAACATGGTTTTCACCAGACCGTTGAACTGGGCATCCAGTTCGGCGAGACGATTATTGTTGCGGTCGAAGACGGTAACGTCGGCGCGCATCCCCACGGCGATTTCCGCAGCATTTGTGCCGGATACGCCGCCGCCTACGATAATCACTTTTGCAGGTTGCGTGCCTGGCACACCGCCGAGCAACAAGCCGCGTCCACGTTTTGTCCGCATCAGCGCCCAGGCGGCAACCTGCATCGACATGCGACCGGCGACCTGGCTCATCGGACGAAGGAGCGGCAATCCGCCAGATGGCTCCGTCACAGTTTCATAGGCTATGGCGGTACAGCCAGATGCGATCAAACCTTTGGCCTGAACCGGGTCCGGGGCGAGGTGAAGATAGGTGAACAGCGTGTGATCTGGTGTCAGACGGGCGGTTTCTTCTGGCTGGGGTTCTTTGACCTTGACGATCAGCTCTGCAGATTTGAACACGGCGTCCGCGTCAGCGACGATGCCTGCACCGACAGAAATATAGTCTTCGTCGGAGAAGCCTGAACCAAGTCCAGCGCCTTTCTGGATGAAAACGTCGTGCCCGGCATCGACAAGGTCGCCGACGCTTTCCGGCGTGAGCCCGACGCGGGATTCCTGCTTCTTGATCTCTGTGGGGACACCGATACGCATCTTCTACCTCCGCAAATACAAAGCTAATCTAGCTTGGCGGCTAGATCGTTCATTCCAAATTTGCAAGCGTATCCGACATGATCGTGCGCGATTAATTGCCCTTAAGGGAATAACCTGCCGAGCGAACCGTGCGGATCGGATCGTCACCACCCTGGCTCATCAGGGCCTTGCGCAGCCGCCCGACATGTACATCGACGGTACGGGCTTCGACATAAACGTCCGAGCCCCAGACGCCGTCCAGCAACTGCTCGCGCGAAAAGACGCGACCAGGGTGCTGGATGAAATGATCGAGCAGGCGAAATTCGGTCGGGCCCAGGTGGATTGTCTTGTCATCGCGGCTGACAGTATGTGTTGTCCGGTCAATCGTGATGTCGCCGATCGTGATCTTGTCCTCAATGAGGGCGGGGCGAATCCTGCGGAGAACGGCCCTGACACGCGCCATGAGCTCCGTAGTGGAGAATGGCTTGGTAACATAATCGTCGGCGCCGGTATCGAGCCCGCGAATTCGATCGGCTTCTTCCGAGCGTGCCGTCAGCATGATGACCGGCAGGTTCGCCGTTTCGGGCCTGGAACGGATACGGCGGCAGACTTCAATGCCCGGCACTTTTGGCAGCATCCAGTCAAGCAGGACGAGGTCGGGTACGCGTTCGTCCATCAGGATCATCGCTTCGTCGCCATCCGGCGCGACAGCGGTGTCATAGCCTTCGCGTTCCAGATTGTAGCGAAGGAGCTCTGCAACGGCTTTTTCGTCTTCTGCAATGAGCACGAACGGTTTCAATTTCATGCTCCCGGTTTGGTCTCGCGCGACGCGATATTCTCAGGCGTCGCGGCTTCGCCGGTGACCATATAGTATACGGCCTTGGCAATATTCGTCGCGTGATCGCCGATCCGTTCAAGGTTCTTTGCCATGAAGATCAAATGAGTATTCGAACCGATCTGGCGAGGGTCTTCCATCATGTAGGTCAGGGTCTCACGGAACAGCGAGGTGTAGTGGTCGTCGATGTCATCATCGAGATCCAGGACCGTCACAGCGGCTTTGATGTCCTGGCGCAGATAGCAATCGAGCGCCAATTGCAGCTGGTGGGAGACGGCGCGTGACATGCGTTCAATGCCTTTGACGGCGGCGCGGTTTTCATCACCTGTCAGTTCGAGGCAACGCTTGCCGATATTCTTGCAAAGATCACCGATACGTTCGATGTCACCGGCAAGCTTCATTGCGCCGAGAACGGCTCGCAAGTCGGCCGCCATGGGATGACGCAGCGCGATCAGGCGGATGATAGCCTTCTCGGCCTCGCCTTCCAGCTCATCAATGGCCTGGTCACGCTTGATGACCTGTCTTGCAAGTTCAAGGTCGTAAGTCGTGACTGCACGGCTCGCATCGAGGATCATGGACTCGGCGAGACCGCCCATTCGGAGCAGTTTTGCAGACAGATGCTCAAGTTCATCTGTGAAGGCTGTGACGATATGTTCTGACATATGTGTTTCGTTTCGCGCCATTATCCGAACCGGCCAGTGATATAATCCTGTGTCCGGCTGTCTTCAGGGTTGGTGAATATGCGTTCGGTGTCACCATACTCTACCAGTTTACCAAGATGGAAGAAGGCCGTTCGCTGCGAAACGCGGGCGGCCTGCTGCATCGAGTGGGTAACGATGACGATGCAATAGCGTTCGCGTAGCTCATCGATCAGTTCTTCAATGCGTGCAGTTGCGATGGGGTCGAGCGCCGAGCATGGTTCGTCCATGAGGATGACTTCCGGGTTCACCGCAATCGCCCGGGCAATGCAGAGGCGCTGCTGCTGGCCACCTGACAGGCTTGTTCCTGGTGCGGAAAGACGGTCCTTTACTTCTTCCCAAAGCCCGGCCTTGCGCAGCGAAGCCTCGACAATCTCATCCAGCTCGCCCTTGCTCGAAGCGAGGCCGTGAATACGCGGACCATAGGAAATATTGTCATAGATCGATTTCGGAAAAGGGTTCGGCTTCTGGAAGACCATGCCGACGCGGGATCGCAGCAGCACCGGATCGATCGAATGATCGTTGATGTCAGCGCCGTCCATGAAGATCTTGCCCGACACCTTTGCCGACTCGATCGTATCATTCATCCGGTTGATGCAGCGCAGGAAGGTGGATTTGCCACACCCTGATGGGCCGATGAAAGCGGTAACTGCCCGGTCCTGAATCTCCAGGGAGATATCATAGATCGCCTGTTTGTCGTCGTAATAGACATCAATGTTCTGGCAGTCGACTTTTGTCATGTCAGCCATATTGGCAGCCTGTCTCGGTTTTGCAGTTTCTGTAAAGTCTTCGATGTTGCCGTCCATGACTACCATCTCCTTTCAAAGCGGCGCCTGAGGATGATCGCGATGAGATTCATCAACACAAGAAAGATAAGGAGCACGATGATTGCGGCCGCGGTCATCGGCTCCCAGGCGCGTTCGGCGCCGGTGGACCATTTGTAGATTAGTACGGGCAGCACAGTGGATTCGTCCGTCGGGCCATTTGGAACTTCGGCAACGAAAGCGACCATGCCAATCAGCAGGAGCGGTGCGGTTTCCCCGATAGCGCGCGCCATGCCGATAATCGCGCCGGTTAGAATGCCTGGGGCAGCAAGCGGCAGGACGTGATGGAAGACCGATTGCGTCTTTGAGGCCCCGACGCCGAGCGCTGCCGTCCGGATTGAAGGGGGCACAGATTTCAGGGCGGCACGCGAAGCGATAATCACGGTTGGCAGGACCAGGAGGCCGAGCACCAGTCCGCCGACCAGGGGCACGGACCGGGGCAGGCCGAGGAAATTGATGAAGACGGCAGCGCCCAGCAGACCAAACACGATCGACGGCACAGCCGCCAGATTGTTGATGTTGACCTCGATGAGGTCCGTCATCCGGTTCTTGGGCGCAAATTCCTCAAGATAGACGGCGGCGAATATGCCGACAGGAATAGCAAGCATTCCGCAAACCAGCATGGTCAGCAGGGAGCCAACCACTGCCGCGGCAGTGCCTGCCAGTTCAGGATATGTGCTGTCGGCATTGCTGAAAAGAGTGGTGTTCAACTTTGACTTGATGCGTCCAGCGTCCTCAAGGAGCATCGTCCAGGCTATCTGGCGGTTCGAAACCGTTCGATTGTCAGCGCCTTGAGCAAGAACCAGTGCACGGGCGGCAACGCCTTGCGCCGGCGGCGCACGCGCACCAGCCAAATATGTCAGTGTTGCTGTGGTCTCGGTAACACCGTTCAACGTGTACCATGTATTGCCAAGCCCGAGCAGCGCCACGGGGATATTTCCACCAATGGAGTCTGTCTGAAAATTCGAGAGCGCTTTGTTAAGTGTGCCGACAGCATCAGCGTTCGAGAAGGTTACATCGAAGCCTTCGTTGATTGTGCCGCTCACTGAGTTGATCATACCCAGTTTCAGGTTCTTCCTGTCCGTTACCCCACCCTTGAGAAACAGGTCTATATCGTCAGCGAGAGCAACATTGAAACGTTGCTCCGTTCCAACTGTTGTCACATCTTCGGCAGTTTTGCGCGCAATCGGCAGCACGGCGAGGCGGGTGAAAAGACCATAAAGTTCACGCTGCTGGGGGCGGTCGACATCATCGGTGAGGAATTCCTCCGATAGCTGGTCCTGAAGCAGCAGGTTGAAACCGCTGACATTGCGCGCGAGCTGGTCGGGGTCGCGAGTCCCAGCCGGATCGATCTGGCTTTCGGCCAGAACGACATCGAAAGTCAGCACGTGACGGGAAAATGCCGAGCTTGCCTGCCCGATTATGGACACCAGCAATGTGACAAGCGCAATCACCGCAGTCGCGATCGCCAGCTGGCCGTACAGTTTGAAGCGCGCTTCGGCAGCGTGGCGCTTCTTCAGGCGCTTCAGGGCTTCTTCGGTGACGAAGGTGCCTGTTTTGGGAGTATCTGGCGCCGGGCTATTCATATTTTTCCCTGTATTTCTGTACCACGCGCAGGGCGATCAGGTTGAAGCCAAGCGTTACGATGAACAGGACGAAGCCGAGCGCGAAGGCGGATAGTGTTTTCGGGCTGTCGAATTCGGTGTCACCGGTGAGCAGTGCAACGATCTGGACGGTGATCGTGGTGAGGTCAGCGGTCGGGTCAGGTGTGATCTGAGCGCGTTGTCCGGCTGCCATCACGACAATCATGGTTTCACCAATGGCGCGGGAGACTGCCAGCAGAAGGGCCGCAATCACGCCGGGCAGGGCGGCAGGCATGACAACCTGTTTCACCGTTTCTGACTTCGTTGCCCCCATCGCGTAGGCGCCGTCTCGCAGCGTCTGGGGGACAGCATTGATAACATCGTCGGAGAGGGAGGATACGAAAGGAATGATCATGATGCCCATCACGATGCCGGCTGCCAGCGCGCTAGTGGGCTGGGCAGCCAGCAGGCCGTCGGGCACGAAAGGCAGGGCGTTGATCCAGTTGGCAGATGCACGAACAATCGGGGCAACGAACTGCAGGGCAAAGAAGCCGTAGACGACGGTCGGGATACCGGCGAGCAGTTCAAGAATTGGCTTCACGATGCTGCGGAAACGAGGGCTGGCATATTCCGACAGGTAGATTGCGGAGAGAAGCCCGATGGGAGCGGCCACCAGCATCGCGAGCGCGGCAATCATGAACGTGCCGAAGAAAAGCGGGATGGCGCCGAAGTCTGTTCCAGTTTGCGCATTCCATTCAGTTCCGAAGATGAAACTGAAGAACGAGACCTGTGAGAAGAAACGGATGGCCTCGAAGAAAAGGCTCGCCACGATGCCGATCGTTGTCAGGATGGCGATGGCGGCACAGAGGAAAAGTCCAAGCTTGATGCCATCTTCGACACGGGAGCGGGCGCGAAAATCAACCGACAGGCGACGACGTGCGAACCAGAAACCAATCCCGGCCGCAAGCAAGGCCAGGGCCAGGGCGATGAGCCTGGACATACCGAGAAGGTCAGTGAAGCGGTTAGACGCAGCATCAAATAGGGCGTTGCCGGTATCCGGTGCACCGCGCCGTGAGGCGTGCTCGGAGATGCGGTCGACATACTGGCCGAGTTCAACTGAACTGAGATCCTGTAGGCGTTGCGGCAGTTCGCTGACCAGGACGCTGCGGACGAGAACGTCCCCAAACAGGGCGTAGAGCCCGAGTATTATGGCTGCTGGTCCGACGGTAGAGAGCGCGACAAAGTAGCCATGGTAATTAGGCTGCGAGTTGAGGCGTATTGAGCTTCCGCGTGCAGCACCGACAGCCTCTGTGCGTCCGACGAAAAACGCGACGAAGCCCGCTGCTGCCAGAACTGCAAACAGGAGCCATGCGATGGGTAGATGTCCGAAGGTTTCAAGCATTTAGCCGCGCACCATTCCAAGCCTTATGGGGCCTCATAACGCGGCTGCTTGACACATATGTGACACATACTGCCCACAAGCGCCGAAATCCGCATATGGGTGCAATTCAGGCGAATGGAATCGGCGCTGACAGCGTGATTTCCACAGCATTTTGAGGATGTGTGAATCTCAGCCCGCTCGCATGCAATAAGAGGGGCTCTGCCGGGTCGCCCAGCCCATACAGCCGGTCTCCGACAATTGGATGGCCCAGTGCGGCCATATGAACCCGCAATTGATGGGTTCGGCCTGTTTCCGGTTCCAGGCGAACGAGACTGGTTTCACGCGCCGATGACAGCTTCGTCCATAGGGTGATGGCAGGTTTTCCTGCTTCGTGGTCGACCCGTCTCAATGGCCGCTCGGTCCAGTCGCGTCCGATTGGCAAAGTGACCGTGCCTGATGTGCCGCATGGCTCGCCATGAACCCTTGCATGATAGGTCTTCGCCACTTTCCGGTTTGCGAACTGGTCTGAGAGTATGCGCTGGGCGGCCTGCGTCTTCGCGAAGACGATCAGGCCTGAAGTATCCATGTCGAGGCGGTGTACGACATGCAACGCCCCATGGTCTTCCATCAGGTAGGACAGCGCGGATATCTGTTTCGATTCACCCCGTCCTGCGACTGAAAGCAGGCCAGACGGTTTGTCTGCGACAACAATCGCGGCATCTTCATGAACGAGTTTAACGGAACTTGGCGGCGGCGGCGAGTATGGACGATCCGGCAATCGGTGCGTGCCCATTAGTCGGCGGGCCAGTCATCACCTACATCGGCGAGTGGCAGCCACACCCCGAATACGGCGCCTTTGCCTTCATCGCTCGCCACGACAAGGCCGCCCCTATGACGAGCCATGATGTGTTTGACGATGGCAAGCCCGAGGCCGGTGCCTTCGATTTCGCCGCCTCGGCTTTCATCGGCCCGGTAAAAGCGTTCTCCAAGGCGTCCCAGGTGCATGCGGGCGACACCTTGTCCTTCATCTTGCACGCTAAGCCAGGTCGCCGGGACCTCGGCAGATGCGCGCGGTTGCAACAATACAGAACGGGTTGCTTGCGGCGTCTGACTGGTGACTTCGCGGGCGGCCGTGGACATCGCCCGGGTCGTGCCTGCGGTCACGGTGACCCGCCCCCCCTCCGGAGAGTATTTGACGGCGTTGCTGACCAGGTTCTGAACTACCTGCGCAATTTCATCCCATTTCGCCGTGATCGGAACCGGCTTGTCGGCACCATCGAGAACAAGACGAACTGATCGTTCGGCAGCGATGGGCTGTAAGCTCAATATGGTTTGGCCGAGGACATCAGTCAGGTCGATGACGGTGTCCGGCGCGCGGTGTTCGCTGAACTCAATACGGGAGAGCGACAATAAGTCAGCCACCAGATGCCGCATGCGATCTGTCTGCTGGTGCATGATCTCGAGGAAGCCATCCCAGGAGTCCCGGTCATTGCGCGCTGGCCCGCGCATGGTTTCAATAAAGCCAGCAAGCGCTGTCAGCGGCGTGCGCAATTCATGGCTGGCATTTGCGAGAAAATCTGCGCGCGCCCGTTCGGCGCGGTGGACGGCCGTTCGGTCTTCGAGCACGACAAACACGCTCCGAGGTGCCGGTCCGGCGGTGAGGTGAGCGAGCCAGAGCTCTTCTCCTTCCCCGGACAGGAACTCGACCCGTTCGCTCGCACCCGTCCGGGCAACGCGGTCTGTTGCTGTGAGAATATCCGGCTGACGTATGACGACAGATTTGAGAGCACCATCGACCCGGTCGACGCGCAGCAAGTCACGGGCGCTTTGATTCGCGACCTCAAGCCTGTTGTCGCCCGAAATGAAAAATGCCGGGAAGGGCAGGGCGCGAACGAGCGAGCGTATAGAGGCGTCGACACTGTTGTCCTGAGCTGTTTCTGCTGCGCCTTCGTCCAGCATCGGATCGGGCGGCACAGACCCCACATAATAGGCAAGCGCCCCCGCAAACAGCACGATGGCCGCTGTCAGCCCTTCGACAATTCCGAGAGCGCCTGACGCGATCAATAGCGCAAGTAATCCGGCGCCGCCGAACGTCAGGACAATAAAGTCCTTCGCCCGCTCAGGACGGCGGGGGGAATTCTGCTTCTTCTCAGTGTCGCTTACTGACATATGCTTTCAAACCAATATTTTCCCGGCTTCGCAAGCGCAGCCACACTGCTTTTAGCCGTTGTGCCACGCACTTATGCACGGAATCTCAATTCTATTGTGTTGCTAATGCAACTAAAGTCGGCGATTATTGATTTTCGATAATTATTTGTTGACAGTCGAGTAATCGCTGCGTAGATCGGCGACATAAGTGAAGAGGGTCTAATGAAGCAACAAGGCGCAATCCTTGGAGTCCTGGTGCTCGCAAGCTGCAGCACGTTTTCAGGTGTATCTGGCGAATCCATTGCGACATTCCCAGTTGCACCGAACGCGCCTGCGAGCTGGAATGCAGCAGGGGTTTCCGGTGAAGCGCCTGCAGGTGACTGGCTCGCACAGTTCAACGATCCCCTTATGGAAGAACTCGTCGCTGAAACGCTGGCGGCAAATCCGAACTTACGCGCGCAATATTTCGTGGTCGAGGCCACACGAGCACAGGCGCGCAGCGTGTACGGCCGTTCCCTGCCAAATGTTTCAGTATCAGGATCGGCTGGCGTTGTGAGCAACTACGCTGAAGCACTGGATGAACGCTTCACCGACCCGACCTATAGCATTGGGGCTGACGCCAGCTGGACAGCTGACCTCTGGGGCCGTGTCCGTGCAGGGGTCGATGCCTTTGAAGCCGATCTGGCTGCCAGCGAAGCCGATCTTGCCTCCGCAAGGCTTTCCCTCGCAGCGCAGACTGCAATCGCCTGGACGGACCTCAATGAGGCGCTGGCGCAAGAGCGCGTCGCTGTACAGACATTTGAAGCCCGCGAGCGTGTTCTGAAGCTGACCGAACGCCGGTTCGCGCGAGGCCTGACCGACGCACTTGACGTGCGGACGGCCCGCAGCGCGCTCGCGACGGCTGAAGCGGCAATCGCGTTCCGCCGGCAAGCGAGTGGCAATGCGGTTCGCCGGCTGGAAATCCTGCTTGGCCGTTATCCTGGCAATGAGATTGAAGCGCCAGCAACCCTGCCGGAACTGGACCCGATTTCGTCTGCTGGTACGCCAACACTGCTTCTGTCGCGCCGCCCGGATGTCGCGGCATCCGAAGCGCGGGTGGTGGCCGCTGGATTGAGGGCAGAACAGGCACGGCTCGCTTTGTTGCCCAGCCTGACGCTTACAGCCTCCGCTGGCACGACCGAATCCAGCTTGTCGGACCTTTTCGACCCCACCCGCATCGCAGCGAATGCGATCGCAGGTCTCGCCCAACCGGTCTTCAATGGCGGAGCTTTGAAGGCTGACCGCGACGCGGCTATCGCGAATGCGGAGGTCGCTCTTGCCAGCTATGCAGGGAGTGTCCTGCTCGCCTGGCGTGAGGTTGAGGACGCGCTGGCTGCCGATACATTGCTTGCGCAGCAAGCCGATGCGCAGCAGCGGGCGCTTACCGAAGCGATCCAGGCCGAGGATCTTGCTACCCGCCAGTATACCAATGGCCTGATCACGATTTTCAATTTGATCGACGCTCAGACGCGTCGGTTGAATGCCGAAAGCAATCTTATCGCCGCGCGGTCTGCGCGAATTTCCAACCGCATTGGCTTCCATCTGGCAATCGGGGGCGGGATCCCCCAGCAGCCGGTATCCGTACAATCTGATATAACAGCGCCATAAGACTGAGACCTTACATGGAACGTATTCTAGCGCTCCTGCTTCCTGTTATCGTCCTTGTCGCCCTTGTGGGCGGCGGTTTTGCTGTCCTTCAGCTTCTCAAGCCCCCGGTTGAGAAAGTGGATGAACAGCCTCGCGGACTGTCCGTTTTCGCGGAAGCTGCGGAATTGACTGATCTCGATTTGACCGTCGAGGCGCAGGGCGAGGTTCGCCCGAAACGCCAGATCATCGTCGCGCCGCAGATCTCGGGCCGGATCTCCTATGTTTCGCCAGATTTCCTTGACGGTGGCTTCATTCGCAAGGGTCAGGTCCTCGTGCGGCTGGAGTCCGCCGACTATGAACTCGCCATGGTAAGTGCGCAGTCGACCGTGGCGTCGGCAGAGCAACGTCTCGCTCGCGAACAAGCAGAGGCGGAGATTGCCCAGCAGGATATCGCGGAACTCGGTATCGAGAATACCAGTCCGCTGGCACGCCGCGAACCACAGCTGGCTGAAGCCCGGGCCAATCTCGATTCCGCAAAGGCTCAGCTCGCAGACACCCAGCTTGCGCTTAACCGGACGGCTGTGACCGCTCCTTTCACCGGCCGCGTTCGTGAACGCAGCGCTGACCTCGGCCAGTTTGTCAGTCCGGGCCAGTCGCTGGGCACGATCTTTGCCACTGATGTCGTCGAAGTGTCCTTGCCTCTATCTGATGAAGAACTAGGCCGGGCCGGCTTGCCGCTCGCCTTTGCTGAAACAGCCGAAGAGCCTGGTCCGCGCGTTGTGTTTTCCGCACAGGTCGCTGGCGAGCGCCGGGAGTGGACCGGACGCGTTCGCCGCACCGCCGCCGCGCTCAACCCGCAGACGCGCCTCATTAATGCAATTGCTGAGCTGGATGACCCCTACGGCACTGGTTCGGACAATGGGGTGCCTATGGCTCCGGGCCTCTTTGTGAGTGCGACAATCGATGGCCGCCGGATGGAAAATCTTGTGCGTATTCCGCGCTCCGCCCTGCGAGGGGTGGATGAAGTTTTCATCGGGAACGGTCCCGAGGGCAAACTGGAAATCCGCCAGGCGGATATTGTGTTCAGCAATGATGACGGCGCTTATCTACGCTCCGGCGTGGAGGCAGGGGAACTGGCGATCATCTCGCCCATCCAGGCCGCCTTTGACGGCATGGGGATTCAGGTTGTCGAGAGAATGCCTGACGGCTCACTTGAGCCGCGTACGCCGAGGGGCAATGGATCCGACGACGAAGACGACGAAACATCCGCCCTGGTTGCCGGCGAAGTGGACGGAGCGAAGCAATGAACGGACTTGTCGCCTGGTGGGCCCGCAACGGGATCGCAGCCAACCTCCTGATGGTAGTTGCTTTTATCGGCGGCACCTTCGGCTTTCTCAGCCTGGAGAAGGAAGCGTTCCCGTCGGCCGACTTCAATGGTGCTTCGGTTTCGATCGCCTGGCCGGGCGCATCCCCACAGGATGTTGAAGACCAGATCGTGGTGCGGCTTGAAGAAGTTGTCGCCAATATCGACGGCCTGAAACGGCTGACCGGTACGGCTCGCGAGAGCGTTGGGTATGTAAACCTCGAGACAAATCTTGATGTCGACGTCGATGAGTTCGTTGACGAGGTGAAGCGCCGCGTCGACACGATTTCCAACCTGCCGCAATCGAGTTTTCCGCCGCAGGTAACCCGTTGGCGGGCCGAGCAGCCTTATATGGGCCTCGCCATTCATGGCGACGTCGATACGCGCACACTAAAATACTACGCAGATGAAGTCCGTGACGCCATTGCGCTGATAGATGGCGGCGAGCTGGCGCAAGTACAGGGCACACTTGACGAAGAAGTTTCGATTGAAGTTTCAGAAGAAGCCCTGCGCCGCTATAATCTGACCTTTCAGGAGGTCGCGCAGGCGGTCCGCAATTCGTCCCTCAACTCATCCGGCGGTTCTGTTCGCACCGACACGGGCACGGTTTCCCTGCAAGCTCGCAAACTCGCTGATACAAAAGCCGATTTCGAGAACATTATTCTGCGCGAAACCATGGACGGCGGAACCATCCGAATTCGCGATGTCGCGACCGTTATTGATGGCTTCGAGGATGCGGATCTTGATGCCACCTATGATGGTGAGCCGACCGCCTTCATCATGATCAACTCGCCCGAGACGATGGATGTTGTCCGATATTCCGACGGTATCAAGGACTATATGGAGCGCGCCAATAGCGGCAAAGGCCAGGATGCCTTGCCTGAGGGTCTCAGGGTAGATCTGCTGTTCGACAGTTCCGAGATCTACAAGGGTCGGATGAGCACCATCAGCTCGGCGGCGGTGCAGGGCATGTTCCTTGTGATGATCATCCTGATCCTGTTCCTGCGTCCCACCGTGGCGTTCTGGGTGACCATCGGTATCGGAACGGCGTTCGCCGGCGGTATGCTGATCCTGCCTCTTTTCGGCATCTCGTTGAACTTCCTGTCACTGTTCGCTGTACTCCTGGTTATTGGTGTCGTCGTCGATGACGCAATCGTCGTCGGGGAGAATATTCACAAGGAAGTAGAGAGCGGACGCCGGAAGGGACTGGAGGCTTCGGTCGTCGGTACGCAACTTGTGCTGAAGCCAGTCATGTTCGGTGTGATCACGACGATGATCATGTTCGCGCCCTGGATGTTCCTGCCGGGGCCGGAGCGCCAGTTCACAGCCCAGATTTCATATGTGGTGATCGCCGCTCTGACCTTCTCGCTCATTGAGGCGCTGCTGATCCTGCCGGCCCACCTGTCGCATATGGGGCCACAGAATTTTGACGGACCAGGCGGCCGCCTGCTGAAATTCCAGCAGACAATTGCCGACAGCCTCCTCACTTTCGCAAACAAGATTTACAAGCCTCTGCTCGAAGGCGCTGTGAAGTATCGCTATGTCACAATCGCGGCGTTTACGTCTTCCTTCGTGATCGCTGTGATGCTGATCACGATGCAGGTATTGCCGGTCAGGATCATGCCTGACATCGAAGATGACATGATCCAGGTTCGCGTGGATTTGCCTGATGGCACGCCTCAATCCCGGTCACTGGAGATCCGTGACCAGCTCCGTCTGGCTGTAGATGAGGCAAGAGAGACGCTGAACACGAAGTATCCAAGCCTCACCGCTCCGCTCATAGCAGACGTGTCGATCGTTGCGTCCGAAGGCGAAGTTCAGTCCTGGATAGGCCTGCTACCTGCTGAAGACCGCCCTCAGGGCGTCAGCACCAAGATGATTGCTGATGATGTCCGGGCAGCGTTCGGGGATGTCCCCGATGCTGAAGAGGTCAACTTCGCCTTCACGATCAATAATTCGGACAATTCGATCCGCTTTGCGCTGAACCATGATGATCTTGACCTCCTGCGCCAAGCCGCTGATGAGGTCAAAGCGGAGCTTGCGCAGTATCAGCAGACTTATGACATCAGCGATAACCTCTCGTCAGCAGCAGAAGAAGTGCGCCTTGAGCTGAAGCCGGGTGCGACGACGCTCGGCATCACGCTAAGCGATGTGACGTCGCAGGTGCGTGCCGCCTATTACGGAATTGAAGCCCAGCGCCTACCGCGTGACGGCGAAGATGTTCGTGTGATGGTCCGTTATCCGTCAGCTGCCCGCCGGTCGCTCGACAGTTTGCGTGACTTGCGGATACGCACGCCCGATGGGCGGGAAATTCCACTGGCCCAGGTCGCTGAAATCTCGTTCGAGCCCGGGATCAACCGCATCCTGCGCCGCGAGCGCATGCGGTCTGTCACGGTTTTTGCTGATCTCGTCGGTGATGGCACGCGGGCTCAGATCACCTCTGAAATGGAGCAGGATTTCTGGCCGGAATTTGCCAAGAAGTATCCACAGATAACCCGCGGGGCTGTCGGTGAAGCGGAATCCGAGGCTGAATTCCTCGGGGATATCGTCCGTCTGTACATGATCGCCTTTGTGATGATGTACATCCTGCTCGCGATTGCCTTCCAGTCTTACTCTCAGCCACTCCTGCTCATGGTTGCGATCCCGTTCGGTTTTGCGGGTGCCGCCTTCGGGCACGTTGCATTCGACACGCCCATGGCACTGTTCTCGATGTTCGGGATCGGCGCAGCTGCGGGTGTGGTGATCAACGATAACCTCGTCCTTGTGGATTATATCAACCGGCGACGGGCAGAGGGGGCCGGTGCCCTTCAGGCCATTGTCGATGCTGGCGTGTCGCGCTTCAGGCCCGTCCTGCTGACGTCTGTCACGACATTTGTTGGTATCCTGCCGATGATTGCGCAGAAGTCAGTCCAGGCGCAATTCCTGAAGCCGATGGTGGTTTCACTTGGTTCTGCCGTCGCATTCGCCCTGTTTGTCTCTTTGCTCATGGTGCCAGCTCTCTACGCTGTTGGCTGTGAAGTTGGCCGCATTTTCCGGTGGAGCTGGGGTGGCCGGCCTTACCGTAAGATTGGCGAATCCTATGAGGGCGAAGTGCATATCGATGAGGAAGAACTGATCGGGACCAGCCGTGGCGGCCGACCGCAGCCGGCTGAGTAAATTTTTCTGCAGAAAGGGGTGGCGGGGGCGGAATCGTGCCCTAAAACCTCTGTAATGCAGAGATCAAAGATTAGAGGAAATCCGGATATGCGATCAATTTTTCTTGCTGGCTCAGCGCTGGCTGTCCTTGCCGCCTGTACAACGACCGAACCTGTTCAGGAGGTCGAAGCTGAAACGGTCACGACGGAAACTCCAGCTGAAGATGCAAGAGAAGTGGTGACCGTCTCGCGGGACGACTGGGGCGATTTCGGGCTTGACCTTGCGTCGATGAACGATGCCGTCACGCCAGGCGATGATTTCTTCTCATATGTGAACGGCACCTGGTTTGATCAGTTCGAAATACCGGCGGACCGGACGTCATACAGCTCGTTCTCGCTGTTGCATGAAAAATCCGAGCAACGGGTCCGCTTCATCATCGATGACCTTGCTGGCGCCAAACCGGACCCGGCGACGCTCGAAGGCAAGGTGGCGGCTTTTTACAATGCCTATCTCGATACAGATGCAATCGAAGCTGCCGGTATGACACCTGCGCAGCCCTATCTGGACAAGGTTGCAGCGGTGTCGACGCGTGCAGACCTTGCCAAGCTGTTTGCCACGCCGGGCTATACGTCGCCTGTCGCGGGCTGGGTCGATGTCGATTCCAAGGACACTGACAACTATATTTACTACATGACGCAAGGCGGACTTGGTCTGCCGGATCGCGATATGTATCTTGAGGATAGCGAGAAGAATCTGGAATACCGGAAAGCCTACAAGGCTTATCTGGCATTGCTGCTTGGGAAGGCCGGCTATCCTGACGCAGCAGTCTGGGCAGAGCGCGTCTACGATCTTGAGCACAAGATCGCCGTCGCGCAGTGGGACCGTACTGTCAGCCGCAACCGCAATCTGACTTACAACAAGCTCTCAAAGGCAGAGATCATTGCGCTTGAACCGGACTTTCCGGTTGAGACGATGCTTGACGCGTTGGGCCTTGGCTCGCAAACGGACCTCGTTGTGCGGCAACTCGCGCCGACGCCTGAAGAAATCGACGAATATGGTCTGACGAGCGAGCAACTCGCCGAGATTTCTGGCGGCGGTGTCGTCGGTCTGCTCGATCTTATGGCGAATGCGAGCATAGATGACTGGAAAGCCTATTCGGCCGCGCACTTCCTGTCGAACCGATCGGACGTTCTTCCCGCTGAGATCGACAACGCAACTTTTGCGCTGTTTGGCAAACTTCTGAACGGTCAGGAAGAACAGCGCGAGCGCTGGAAACGCGGCGTGCAGGCCGTTGAGGGCGCGCTCGGCGAAGCTGTCGGAAAGATCTACGCGGCGCGCTATTTCCCACCCGAAAACAAGGCGGAAATGGATGAGCTTGTCGAGAATCTGCGCAAGGCAATGTCGGATAATCTGACTGCGATTTCGTGGATGAGCGAAGACACCAAGCCAGAAGCTTTCGATAAACTCGCCAAGTTCACGCCAAAGATCGGCTACACTGAGAAGTTCGAAACCTATGACGATTTCGAAGTGACTGATGACGCCTTCGCCAACGACATGGAAGCCAATCGCTGGGCTTTTGATGACATGATTTCGCAACTTGGCGGGCCGATTGACAAGACTGAGTGGTTCATGCTGCCTCAGACAGTCAATGCCTATTACTCGCCGAACCGCAACGAGATCGTTTTTCCGGCGGCAATTCTTCAGCCACCGTTCTTCAATGTCAGCGCTGATCCTGCGATCAATTACGGTGCCATTGGCGGCGTGATTGGTCATGAAATGGGGCACGGCTTCGACGACCAAGGGGCCAAGTCTGATGGCGATGGCGTCCTACGCAACTGGTGGTCCTCTGAAGATGAGGCAGCATTCAAGGAGCGCACTGACGCGCTTGTTGCCCAGTACAACCAGTTCTGTCCGATTGATGATGGGGAGACCTGCGTGAATGGTCGGCTGACGCTCGGTGAGAATATTGGCGACCTTGGCGGCCTTTCGATGGCTTACAAGGCCTACAAGATGAGCCTCGACACCAATGGCGATGGGGCGATCAGTGTCGATGAAGAGCCGCCTGTGCTGGGCGGGTACACCGGCGACCAGCGCTTCTTCCTCGCCTGGGCGCAAGTCTGGCGCACCAAGTACCGCGATGAAGCCCTGCGCCAGCGCATTCTGACAGATCCTCATTCGCCGCCTGAGTACCGCGTGAACGGCATCGTTCGTAATTTTGACGAATGGTACGAAGCATTTGGTGTGACACCGGAAGATGATCTCTACCTTCCGCCAGAAGAGCGTATCCGCATCTGGTAATCGCAAGATGTCAAAGCATTAGCTGAAAGGGGCAGGTAATAACCTGCCTCTTTTTTTGCTTTTTTGTTCGAGGACAGATGAAAAAAACCTCTCCGTCCGTCTTCACAAAGGGGCGATGTTGCCGTTTCAATCGGGGATTAGCTCTGGGGAGGGCTGACAAGATGCCGATGCCGATGGCTGTGAGGTCCTATTTCGATAAGCTGGATAGTCCCATGAAGGTGGTGGCGCTGGCGCTCGGCGATACTGTCTACAGACAGGGTCCGAACCTGAAGGCAACGCTGGCCTGGGGCGTGCCCTGCTGGTCAGGGCATGAGCGGGTCATCTCCATCATGGCGCATTCGCGCCATTGCAACCTCCAACTCTGGTATGGGGTGCAATTGGCGCCGCACTATATCGGCCGTATCGAAGGAAGCGGCAAAGCGATGCGACACGTCAAAGTGCGCACGATTGGCGATATCGATGACGAGGTTATCGATATTATTGACCGGTCCATACAGATCGACAGGGAGCTCCCAATTCGCGTGCGTTGATCCCGGCACGGCTATGGTTGCCACTTGGCAACGATGTGCAACGGCCTAGCTTGGCATGATATAACGGGAGAGATTTGATGACACGTATGACCTGCCTCCTCGTCGTATTGGTGACGGCCTGTTCCGGCGCGGCCGATACAACCATCACCTCAGCCCAAGCTGAAACTCGAACCGCGTCTGGAGAAACGTCAATGTCCGCGAATGTCGAGAATGTAGCCTTCACTACGATCGCTGGCGACCCGCTGCCCATGACGGCCTTTGCCGGCAATGTGGTTCTCGTGGTCAATACCGCATCGAAATGCGGGTATACGCCGCAATATGAGGGCCTGCAGGCACTGCATGACGAATTCTCGGGAAAGGGTTTTTCGGTACTTGGGGTTCCATCGAATGATTTTGGTGGCCAGGAGCCGGGCACGGAAGCAGAGATAAAGACGTTTTGTGAGCTCAACTTCGGTGTCGATTTTCCGCTCACCTCCAAGGTTCATGCGGTGGGCCCCAACCAGCACCAATTCTGGCGCACCGCTAAACAGGGGCTCGGCGAGGCTGCTGAACCGAAGTGGAATTTTCACAAGATTCTCGTCGGCAAAGACGGAGATGTGCTGAAGGCTTATCCGTCAGCCACGGTTCCATCTGATGCCGAGCTCGTCGCCGACATTGAAGCCGCTCTGTCCAGCTAAGCCCATTTGACAATCGATTTGCGTGTCAGGTGGCTGTGTCATCCGTCATCAGGATCGCCCCACTCAGATAGGCAGAAGCAATCGCTGCAGCGCCAGCCAGTGTCGATACGCCGAGTTTCTCGAAGAGACGGCGCTTGAAGGTATCAATGGTGTGGAGTGAAAGTCCCATCTGCTCGGCAATAAGCCGCAGTGGCCGCTCGTCCAGGATGTGTTGAAGCGTTTGCAGTTCGCGGTCCGACAATCCGAGATCCCCGGTTTTTAACGTCCGGCGTTCCTTGAAATGATATTTTCCAATACGTCGATCCTTCTGGATCTGCAGCCCGGCTGTCAGTGGCGAACTCATCCTGATCTTCCATCCTTTGATTGTCAGTGAGGACCGCGTCCTGCGGTCTTTACCGAACTTGAAAATGACGGATGGTCGCGAGTGCGAACAGCTTCTTACAGTGACGAGGAATTTCCTATCGCAACAGCGACAATGTAACGGTACACCGAGAGGTGAAATATCTATAAATAACAAGGTGACACATCGAATGTGCCGGAATCTTTTGTCTGATGTCCCAGAATACCGTTACATGGGGCGCGAGGGATTTTTCACGTAAATCCGTGACGGGGTGTAACGGTAAATAGTGACCACATGGCATTTGGCAGAGAGGAAATAGACCGGCAGCTCGACAGAATTCTGGCCTTTCGCCGGTTTTCTGCCTCTCCGCGCATGTGTGAATTATTGACCTATCTCGTCCAGGCGGAACTGGACGGTGAGGGTGACCGGCTGAAGGGCTATTCGATCGGTGTCGACGTGTTCAATCGCGCCGATGATTTCGACCCGTCAACAGATTCCATCGTGCGCGTTCAGACAGGGCGGCTCAGGCAGTTGTTGAGCGCGTACTATATGGAAGATGGCGCGCATGATCCTATCCGGATAGATATCCCGAAGGGCCAGTATCAGCCCGTGTTCAAGACAAGGCTCGTCGCACCCGATGAGACCCGACCGGAAATTGAGGACATCGCAATTCCCGCCGCTGCTGGCCCCAAGGCCGCCTTGCCGCCGGGTTTCGCGATTGTCGCCGCTGGTGCTGTTGCAATCGGCCTTGTTGCATTGCTCTCTGCTGCATGGCTGGGGCTTGCGCGGGTGCCGTCGGACAATGCCCAGCGGCTTGCCGAGGCCGCGTTAGAGAACCGTGAATCGATTTCTCTTGCCGTACTGGCCAGCCATAATTCATCCGTGGATGTCAGTGAGAGGTATGTTGCGGATGGACTAAGAGATGCGCTGATTACGACCTTGTCCAGAGTGCCGTCGCTGAATGTAAGTTCTCTTTCGCAGACTGTCGTCGATGAGAGCGATCCCGATGTCAGAGCGATCAGACGCGATTTTGCTATTGAATATGTCCTGAAGGTGAACCTTGTACGTGAAGGCGCGCGATTCAGGGCGAACATCCAGCTTGTACAAACCGAAAATGGCGAGACGATCTGGGCGGAAATTTATGATCGTTCGGGCGACAATGTGTTTGATGTTGAAGACGAGATCGTGATCGCTGTCGCATCCGAACTCCGTCCGCAACTCTTATCGGCAGCAGTCGAGGCGATTTCACGGCGTCCGACATCGGAACAAACGGCCTGGGAATTGTACGTGCAATCGACATGGACGCCCGGCGCGACTGTGAACGCCGAAGCCTGGCAACGTGAACGTGTGTCGCTGGCAGAGCGTGCTGTAGAGTTAGACCCGACATTTGGCCCCGCACACTCTGTTTTGGCTGACAAATACGCCTTCCTTGCAAATATCGTCCCTGAATTCGATCGACCCGAAATTCGTCAAATTGCGTCCCAGCACGCTATGCGGGCGGTTGAGCTGGCCGCTGAGGATGCAGACGCGATGTTCAATGTCGCAAACCATTACTGGCACATGGGCAACATGGATCAGTCACAAGTCATGGCGCAACGGGTTCTGGATCTTGATCCGTCGCATCCAATGGCGCGGCTTCTGGCATTTGCAGCGCCTTACACATGCCGCGAAACGCCTTCCGGGGTGCTCGATAAATTGTTCGCTTATGATCGTGAGCTGTCTGCAGACAATCCAGTGCGATGGGTCACGCTGACCTGGATTGCGCAGGCCTTTCTGAATAATGGCGATTTCGCAAATGCAGTGAAATACGGGCGCCAATCCAGTCAGATTTACCGTAGTACGGATTCAACCTACCGGTTGGCAACAGCGCTCGTCCAGATCGGAGAGGATGACGAAGCTTCGGCTCTGTATCAATCTCAGAAAGAGCAGTGGCCAAGCATAGATGTCCACCGGTTTGCCGAACATACAATTGCGCGCCGGTGCCGCGGGGAGCCGCTGATGCCAAGGCTCAGAATGATATATTCTGAAATGGCCGACGTGGTCGAAAATAAGGGATGAGCAGGGCGTGAAGCCCGCCGGTAAATTTGCTTGAACTTCAGCGCAACTGGAATAGCCTGCCTCGAGGGGGAGATGCAGCGGAAGATCGATATGCGCAAATTTCTGAAGCTTGGGCTTTTAGTTGGTGCCTTTCTGGCACCTGCCGCATTGGCAGAGCCGAGCGACACCTTGAGAACCGTGGTGGCGAAAGATGCTGTGATCACCGCACAGGGCTTCAATATCCCGATCGATTACCACGATGATGGCACCTATTCCGGCGAGGCAAACGGGTCTTCTTTCACCGGATCATGGCGGATCGAAGATACTCGTCTTTGCACCCGGTCAAGCATGTCGCCGGGCGAAACATGCACCGAGTATCCTGTCGGTATGAAAGCTGGTGATGTGTTCGAAGTCACCAGTCCCACGCTGGGGCTGATCACTGTCAGGATCAACCACTAGAGCGAAACGGAACGCGGGGCGGGCATATACCCACCCCGGCTTTTTACCCTCTAAAGCGTAGGATTGATCAGGAACTTTTCGCCTGTCCGCTTCGCATTGTAGGACTGCAGTGTTTCCGGATTAAGTGCATCCTTGAGCGATATCTCGTCGGTGTAGTGGCTGGCAAAAGTTGTCTTCAACTCATCCATGACGCGCTTACGCAGCCTGGCCCGGCCGTCGGCCCCGATTTTCTGGAGGAAGTAGGTAAGCAGGTAACCGCCTGTGCCCCAGGCCATGCCAACGCCGGGCGGGATTGTGGTCGGGCTGAGATCGAGGCGGCCATAGATGTAGACCTGCTTCGGATCTGCCGACCCGTACCGGCTATATTCTGCGCCCATATTGGCTGCTGTTTCCATCGCAGTGAGGATCTGGCCTGCAAGCGGCCCGCCGCCAATCGCATCAAATCCAAGCGTCGCCTTGGTTTCCGCGAGCGCCGAGATCAGGTCTTTCATGAAGCTGTCGCTGCTCGAGTTGACGACATGTTTCGCACCAAGGTCGCGCAGGATTTTTTCCTGTTCCGGCTTGCGAACGATATTAACGAGGTCAACGCCGTCTGAGATGCAGATCTTGTTCAACATCTGGCCGAGGTTGGAGGCTGCGGCGGTATGGACGAGCGCCTTGTGGCCCTCCATGCGCATGGTCTCTGGAAAGGACAACGCTGTCAGCGGATTAACGAAGCAGGATGCGCCGTCGCGTGCGCTCGTCCTGTCAGGTAATTCCATGACCTGAGCCACATTCAACAGGCGGTACTGCCCATAGAATTCTCCGCCGAGGCCGGTCACCGTCTTTCCAAGCAAGGCTTGAGCGGCCTCGGACGAGCCGGCCGCGACAACCGTACCAGCCCCCTCATTGCCCACTGGCAGCGACTGATTGAGTCGTGCGCCCATGGCCCGCATGCCAACTTCGGGAATACTCGCTGTCAATACAGGCCTGTCTTGTGTGCCCGATGCCTTCAAAGTTGAAAGGTCCGCTGCGCCAACTAGCAGGCCGAGGTCTGATGGGTTGATGGGGGTCGCTTCGACCTGAATCAGCACATCATTCTCACCGGGTGTCGGAACCGGCACATCCGCGAGCGAAAGCTCTAGCTCACCAGAAGATTTTACCAGCGTGCGGAGTTGCAGCGCGGTGTCCGGGATTGAATTAGCCATGGGTAACCTCCTGAAATGTTTTGTTCTGCTGGTCGCAAGATGGAGGTTTGGCCAGCTCCGCACAAGCGGTCAGTCCGGCGATTAAGTTTTGCTAAGCAGGCGCGCGTTGAGCCGGCCAAGGCCTTGACGCTACGTCCTGCGAGGCGCACATCTTCGCGCACGCAACATTAAAAGCCTCTGGAGGAAAAGAATGGCTCAGGATCCCGTCGTAATTGTAGGCATGTCACGTACTCCGATGGGAGGGCTGCTCGGAGACCTTGCAGGGATGTCTGCAAACGAACTCGGTGCGATTGCGGTCAAGGCCGCGACCGCCGAGGCGAAACTTGGTGACGCCGAAGTCAACGAAATCATCATGGGCAATTGCCTGCCTGCCGGCCAGGGGCAGGCCCCGGCGCGTCAGGCGGCCATCAAGGCCGGGCTCGACAAGGGCACCGAGGCAACCACAATCAACAAGATGTGCGGCTCAGGCCTGCAGGCGACCGTCATGGGCGCCAATGCGATTGCCGCCGGCAATGCAACAATCATTGTCGCAGGTGGAATGGAGTCGATGACCAATGCACCGCATCTGGTCGATTTTCGCAAAGGCCACAAATACGGCGCGGCGAGCATGAAGGACCATATGGCAACAGACGGGCTTGAAGACGCTTATGCTGGTGGTCCAATGGGCAATTTTGCCGACATGATTGCCGAAAAGTATCAGTTCACCCGCGAGCAGCAGGATGCTTATGCTCTTGAAACTCTGGCCCGCGCGCAAAAAGCGACAGAAACAGGCAAGTTCAAGCGCGAGATCGTTCCTGTCACGATGAAAACGCGTAAGGGTGATGTTACGGTCGATACGGACGAGCTGCCCCGAACGGCGCGTCCGGACAAGATCCCCACGCTGCGTCCGGCCTTCAACAAGGACGGCACGGTGACAGCGGCAAACGCATCGGCAATTTCAGATGGCGCCGCTGCCCTCGTGCTGATGAAACAGTCAGAAGCCGAAAAGCGCGGCCTGAAGCCGATCGCGAAAATCGTCTCCTCTTCCAGCCACGCCCACGAGCCGGAATATTTCACGACTGCGCCTGTGCCTGCGATGAAGAAGGCTCTCGAAAAAGCCGGCTGGACCAAGGACGATGTCGAGCTGTGGGAGATCAACGAAGCCTTTGCCGTGGTTCCGATGATCGCGATGAAAGAACTCGGTATTTCGCATGACATCGTCAATGTGAATGGTGGGGCGTGTGCTATGGGGCATCCGATTGGCGCATCAGGCGCGCGGATTCTCGTTACGCTTCTTGCGGCGATGGAAGACCGCGATGCGAAGAAGGGCGTCGCCTCGCTCTGCATTGGCGGCGGCGAAGGCATCGCCATGTGTGTTGAGCGTGTCTAGGCGGTTCTAGCGTGACTGGCGGTTTCGATATCCCGGCCCATTTCCGTGAACAGGCGGGGTGGTGCCGGGCATTGGGATCGCCGTTGACGGCGGATTTGTGCCTCGCCTTTGCAGAGGACTTTGAGGCAGGTGGGCCTGTTTACGCGCTTGCATCAGACTGGCCCACAAATCCGCGCAAGGACGCGCTTGCCCTGCGTCTGGCGGGGTATCTGCATCACGCTGTCCTGACCGGTGATGCGCCTGCCTTGGCTGATGCCTATCCGGCGCGAAATCCGGCCTGGACGCTTTCCGAAATCTGGCCGCTGGCGCGTGACTGGATTGCTGCTCACACTGACGATGTGCGGGCGTTTCTGGCGAGTCCGCCGCAGACCAACGAAACTCGCCGGTCAATCGCGCTCTTGCCGGGCTTTCTCGATCTTGCTGCGCGTTACAACAAGCCGATGCACCTGCTGGAGCTTGGGGCGAGTGCGGGCCTTAACCAGAACTGGGACAGGTACGGATATGAAACCGAAAGCTGGACGCGCCCTGGAAGCAGCCCTGTAACAGTAAAGACGGCGTGGGATGCACCTGTGCCTGAACACCTCGGTGCCAATCCACGCGTTGTCAGCCGTGCCGCCTGTGACCTCAGCCCGATCAATCTCCATGATCCCGCAGAGGCGATCCGGCTCAAATCCTATACCTGGGCCGACCAGACAGAACGCCTCAAGCGTCTCGACGCGGCGATTGAACTTGCGCGCGAAACCAACATCACCGTGGAGCAGGCGGAGGCGAGCGCCTGGCTGGCGCGTAAGCTCGCGGATCGGCCGTCTGGCGCGTTGACGGTCATCTTCCATTCAGTGTTCCTGATCTACCCGCCACGTGAAGCCATCGCCGCAATCATGTCGATGATCGCAGAGGCGGGTGAGGCTGCAAGCGAAGAGAGCCCTCTGGCATGGCTATGCTATGAATCCGAAGCCCTGTTCGGCGGCGACAACACCTCTCCAAAGATGTACACTCGCCTTCAAAGCTGGCCGGGCGGCGAAATTCGCTTGCTGAACAAGTCAGATGGTCATGTCACGCGCGTTGTCGCCGTCTGATCAATTTGAAGAGACTGCGGCCTAGCTATTTCGCTGATGGAATACGGCTCATCCAGCCGGGACATAGTCGCTTATCAAGCCGAGCGGCAGGGCTGTCGTGCGCTTGGCAATGTTGATCACAATCCGTGACTGGACATCTGAAACCAAACGGGAGCCGAGGAGTTTCTCTCTGAGAAATGCATCGTAAGCGTGCATATCTGTGGTTGTGATGCGCATCACATAGTCAACAGCGCCAGTAACGGTCATACATTCGAGAACCTCTGGCCATTTCAGAACGAGGTGTTCAAATTTTTCAAGATTTTCCTTGCTGGGAAGCGCAAGCTTCACGCTCGCAACGACTTCAAAGCCAAGTCCGAGCGTATCCCGGTCGAGAAGGGTGACCCGGCCCTGAATAATGCCGGCCTCTTCCATGCGCTTGATACGGCGCCAGCACGGCGAAGAGGATAATCCGACCCGGTCCGCGATTTCCGCGACCGAAAGGGCCGCATCTTTCTGGATGAGATCGAGAATCTTTGCGTCAATAGCGTCCAGGGTTTGGGGCAATTTTTACCTCTTTAATGCGCAGTAATTAGAACATACTGCCCTTTCTTAGGCCATAATCGGCAAGATGGGCAAGTATTTTCGCGAAAAAAAGAGAAAAATGTCGTCGATAGACAAAAGGGAGCTTGTTCCTTGGAACATCGCGAAGTCACGCTGAACGATAAATACGACCTTGTCGAGGGTCACGCTTACATGACTGGCATCCAGGCGCTAGTCCGATTGCCCCTGGACCAGAAGCGGATCGACACGGCGGCAGGGCACAATACAGCCGGATTCATTTCCGGGTATCGCGGGTCTCCGCTTGGTGGATATGACCAGCAATTACGGGCCGCGCAAAAATGGCTTGATGCTCATGACATCACGTTCTGGGAAGGCTTGAATGAAGATCTCGGAGCGACGGCCGTCTGGGGCAGCCAGCAGCTTGGCCTGTTTGAGGGTGCTCGCCGCGATGGGCTTTTCGGTATCTGGTACGGCAAGGCGCCGGGCGTTGATCGCACGGGCGACGTCTTCAAGCACGCCAATGCGGCCGGTAGCTCGCGGCTTGGCGGGGTTCTCGCCATTTGCGGCGACGATCACACCTGCAAATCCTCGACCCTACCATCCCAGTCAGAGTTTGCGATGCGCGATGCCGAGATTCCTGTCCTGAACCCGGCCTCCATTCAGGATGTTATGGATTACGGTATCCACGGCTGGGCGATGAGCCGGTTTTCAGGTGCCTGGTCTGGACTCATCGCACTGGCCGACACAATGGATTCTGCTGCCGTCGTGGATATCACGCTGGGCCGCTTCAACTTCATCAAGCCGGATTTCGAGTTTCCCGAAGCTGGGGTGCATATGCGCCGCGGCGATAGCCCGATCGACAAGGAATGGCGTCTTCGGAACGTGAAGCTGCCTGCTGCACAAGCCTGGGTACGGGCCAATGGTCTCGACCATATCCTCGTTCCGTCACCCAAGCCTCGCGTCGGTATCGTCGTGACGGGCCAGGCGGCGCGCGATGTCTTCGAGGCGCTCGCTGCGATTGGCCTTACGCCTGAAGAGGCGGGGCGTCTGGGTATCAGTGTATTCAAGGTCGCGATGCCGTGGCCGCTCGAACAGTCAGCCATACGCGAGTTCTGCCGAGGGCTGGAGCGTGTACTCGTCATTGAACACAAGCGTCCGCTCATTGAAGAACAACTTCGCGCTGCACTCTACAGCCTGCCGGACAATCAGCGACCGTACATTGAGGGCAAGTTTACATCGGAAGGTGAGCCGCTGCTCAGCCAGGTTGCATCGATCCCCGTGCCGGAAATGGCCGATGCGATCATGAAACGCGTGCCGGGAGACTGGGACACATCCACTGCGGACCAGTATTTTCAGCGTGTGGGCGCTGCTGGCCAGGCCGCGCTCAGCAATGCGTCCCCCACCGTGCGCTCGCCCCACTATTGTTCGGGCTGCCCACATAATACGTCTACGACCGTGCCTGAAGGTTCGCGTGCGCTGGCTGGCATCGGTTGCCATTACATGGCGAACTTCATGCCGGACCGTAACACCGACATGACGAGCCAGATGGGCGGGGAAGGCATTGCCTGGCTCGGTCAGTATTTTGCGACGGACGAAGACCACATGTTCGTCAATCTTGGCGACGGTACCTATTCGCACTCCGGTTCACTGGCCATCCGTGCTGCTGTGACGGCGGGTGCGAACATGACCTACAAGATCCTGTACAACGACGCCGTTGCAATGACGGGTGGACAGACGGTGGAGTCTGGGCAGACACCGCAGCAGATCGCCCAGCAGGTCGAAGCCGAGGGCGTAAAGACGATCGTCGTCGTGACGGAGGATCCGACACGCTATGCAGGTGTCAAAGGGCTGCCGCGCGGTGTGAAGATCTATGATCGTGAGGAACTGGATGACGTGCAGAAGATGCTGCGCGATACGCCCGGTGTCTCCGTTATGATCTATGACCAGATCTGCGCGACTGAGAAGCGACGCCGCTCGAAGCGCGGCCTGCGCAAGCCGGACCGCACACGCGTGGTCATCAACCAGGAGGTCTGTGAGGGATGCGGGGATTGCTCGGTCAAATCCAACTGTCTCTCGGTAGAGCCGGTTGAGACCGAACTCGGCCGCAAGCGCCGGATCAACCAGTCGACCTGCAATACCGATCTTTCCTGCCTTCGTGGCTTCTGCCCTAGCTTCGTGACCGTGACGGATGCGCATTTCGCAGCAGAAGATGCGCCGGTGCTGGAGGTTGATGCGTCCGGCCTGCCATTGCCTGACCTGCCGCCACTTGCCCAGCCCTGGAACATCCTGTTCACAGGGGTAGGCGGCACGGGCGTGACAACGGTAGCTGCTGTCATCGCTATGGCGGCCCATGTTGATGGTAACGCAGCGTCTTCACTCGACATGACCGGGCTTGCCCAGAAGGGTGGGCCGGTTCTCTCGCACCTCAGATTTGCCAAGGACCCGGACATGATCTCGACGGGGCGTGTGCCCCCTGCGTCTGCTGATGCGATCATCGGTTGTGATCTCGTCGTAGCCGCTGGTGGCGACGCAATCGGCCTTATGGATGCTGGCCGTACGCTGGCGACGGCAAATGCCGATGTGACGCCGACCAGCGAATTTATCCGGGATCGGTCCAAGACGTTTGAGAGCCAGCTGCTTGCCGCACGAGTGAAGCGCCAGGCACGTGAGTTCTCGTCGATTGATGCTGAGGCGCTGGCGATCGGTTATCTGAACGATGCGATCTACACAAACATGATCATGGTCGGTTTTGCGTGGCAGAAAGGCTATGTCCCCGTCTCGTTGCGTGGACTTTACCGGGCAATCAAGCTCAACGGGGTGAAGATCGAAGACAATATGAAGGCGTTCGATGTCGGCCGTCTCGCTGCAGCTGATCCAGCCCGTCTGGAAACCGTGAGCGATCCACGGGGCGATGTTCCACCCAAGACGCTGGACGAGATCATTGAAAACCGGTCCGGGCGACTGGTGGCCTATCAGAATGAAGCCTATGCCCAGAAATACCGTGATCTCATTGATGTGGTCCGGGCCAAGGAAGAGTCGGCTGAACTCGGCGAAGGCCTGACGACGGCTGTGGCAAAATTCGCTTACAAGGTCATGGCTTACAAGGACGAGTACGAAGTCGCCCGTCTCTTCACGGATGGTACGTTTGCCGCCAAGCTTGGAGAGACCTTTCATGGTGGGAAGATAAAGCTGCACATGGCCCCACCGGGGCTGGCCAAGAAAGACTCGCAAGGTCACCTGATGAAAAAGTCGTTTGGATCATGGATGCTGGCTGTCTTCCGTGTGATGAAGCGCTTCAAAGGCTTGCGCGGCACCCGCTTTGATCCGTTTGGCTGGACAGCCGAGCGCAAGATGGAGCGTGAAATTCGTGACCAGTATCTTGAAAGGATGCTCAAGCTTGCGGATGGCCTTAACAAGCAGAACCATGAGCTGGCCATTGCGATCGCGTCAATCCCGGACGAGATACGCGGGTACGGTCATGTGAAGGAGGCTTCTGTCGAAGCGGCCAAAGGTCATGAGGCCGAACTCTGGCAGAACTGGCCTCAGGGCGGCATGCCGAAGTCGAAAACAACGCTTATCGCGGCTGAGTGACGGGGGCTTCCCGGTTCATGGGTGCCATGGTGCCGATGAGCAGGAAGACCAGCCAGACAGGCCCTTCCGGTCCGCCAATTATGCTTTCACTGATGCTCATCACCAGTATGGCGAGCATCAGTGGCAGCGCCATCCGGCGCATATCATCTTGCGCGAACAATGAGGTGATCGACATCGCAATGGTCCGCAACATGAACCATGCCTGCAGCAATACACCGGCGATGCCAATGCCAAGCCAGACTTCAAGCCAGCTATTGTGGGCATTGAAGGCCTGGAAGTTGATCTCCTGCCACAGCCATTCGCGTCCGATATTTGCCTCATCCCAGAATGCACCATAGCCCAGCCCGGTGAGCGGGTGCGCCTGGATGCGCCGGATGATGGCCGGCCAGATGTCCGATCGGCCTGTCAAAGTCGTGTTGTCACCGGCAAGCGTGTAGAGCTGTTCAGGATGAACAATGGCCACGATGACCGCTCCAGCGACCAATGTGATGCCGATCCAGAGGGACAGGAGCAGCATCACAGGCCTGTTCCTAACGATTTCGCATGCGACAAGAATGCCGAGGCCGAGAAGCACAGCGATGAGTGAGGTCGTGGACTGCGTGAAATACACCGAGACCGCCATGCAGGCGGCTGGAATGAGCCACAGGAAATTACGGCGCTGCATGCCCATCCCTGCGGCGGCCAGCGCGCCGAGACAGAAGACTTCTGCGGCGCGGTTTTTCTCGGGATAGACCCCCCTGAAAGCTCCAATATGGATTTCATCCATCAGCCCGCCAACCGGAATGAGCAGGGCCGATATAATCGTAATGGCAAACGCGGCTATTGCGATGGCGCCGAGCAATTCTGGCCAGCGCAACATGCTCACCAGTGCAATCGCTGCGGCCACCGCAAAACCGGCCTGCATCGAATATAGAATAGTCTTGCCGGGCAGCAGCGACCACGATGCGCTGATCAGGGCAAGGCCAATGAAAGCGGCCGCCGGCCAGCCTGCCTTGAGGGCGTTTGAGATGTTGGCGCCTCGAGACGCCGCAGCCAGCGGAACGAGACTGAAACATGCGGTCGCTGCGATCAGGATCGAAAGACGGTTCTGGAGGTCGGCTGACACATAACGTGCAGCGAGGCTTTCTACCGGCCCCATCAGCAGGAAGATGACGATTGTTGCCAGAAGTAGGTGACGGGGTCTCATTGAGGATCAACGCAGCGTTCTACTGCGACCTTCTGGATTGCTTCAACCGACCCATCAGTCCCGGTCAGGCCAGTCACATTTACGGGCGGGCGAGCGCATCGTCGATCAGTTGTGCGGTTTCGTCTACACCGTAAAGTGCCGCGAAGCCCCCAAAGCGGGGGCCCTGGCTCTGACCGAGCAGGACTTCGTAGAGGGCCTTGAACCAGTCGCGTAAGTTTTCGAACTCATGCGACTTGCCGATTTCGAAGGTGAGGTTCTGGAGCGTCTCGCCATTTGCCTCGCCTTCAAAGCTGCGAAGGCGGGCAGCAAGGTCTTCCATCGCCTCGCGTTCCTTCTCGTCGGGGGCGCGATAGGTCTTTGTCGGCTTCACGAAGTCCTCATAATAGCGGATCGCATAACCTGCGAGCTGATCGAGCAGGGGATGGCTTGCGGGGCTCGCCTCTGGGGCGTAGCGCGAGATAAAATCCCAAAGCTGGTCCTTCGTTTCTGTGTTGGCCGCGCTGACGAGATTGAGCAGCAGCGCGAAGGAGACGGGTGTGCCGCCTTCGGGAACCTCACCCGAATGAATATGCCAAACGGGATTTTCGACCTGCCGCGCCGGTTCCTCGCCGGGAAACTTGTCGAGGAAAGTCAGGTATTCTTCGACGGCCTTCGGGATCACGTCGAAATACAGCTTCTTGGCCGCGCGCGGTTTCTGGAACTGGAACAGCGACAGGCTTTCCTGCGGGGCATAGGCAAGCCAGTCCTCGACTGAGATGCCATTGCCCTTGGTCTTGGAAATCTTCTCGCCATTCTCATCAAGGAACAGCTCGTACACATATTGCTGCGGCGGGCGGCTCCCGAGGATCTGGCAGATCTTCGAATAGATCGGCGCATTGTCCTGGTGGTCCTTGCCGAACATCTCGAAATCGACGCCGAGCGCGGCCCAGCGCATGCCGAAATCGGGCTTCCATTGCAGCTTGGTATTGCCGCCGGTCACAGGCAGGGTGACGTCGGTGCCGTCTTCATCCTCGAAGGTGATGGTCCCGGCTTTCGCATCTGTCGCCTTCATCGGCACGTAGAGCACGCGGCCGGTCGACGGCGAGATTGGCAGGAAAGGCGAATAGGTTGCTTGCCGCTCTGCGCCGAGCGTCGGCAGCATCACGGCCATGATCTCATCGAATTTTTCCAGCGCACGCAGCAGGGCCTCGTCAAAGGCCCCGGATTTGTAAAGCTGGGTGGCCGACTTGAATTCATAGTCAAAGCCGAAATTGTCGAGGAAGGCGCAAAGCCGTGCGCCCATATGCGCGCCATAGCTCTCATGCGTGCCGAACGGGTCCGGCACGGCGGTCAGAGGCATCTGCATGTATTGCTCAAGATCGGCGGGGTTCGGCACCGTCGGTGGCACCTTGCGCATCCCGTCCATGTCGTCGGAGACGCAGATCATGCGTGTTTCGTACTTGCCATCTGTCAGCGTCTCGAAGGCATGGCGCACCATCGTTGTGCGGACCACTTCGCCGAACGTGCCAATATGCGGAAGGCCCGACGGGCCATAGCCGGTCTCGAAGGTGACCGGGCCTTGTTTTGGCGTACCGGCGCGCTCCATGTTCTCCAGCCGTTTCAGCAGGGCGCGGGCCTGTTCGAAGGGCCAGGCCTTTGCCGTCTCGGCAAGCGTGGATAGCGCGCTCATGGGGTCTCCGTCGGTCTGATGATCGTGCCGGAGGTAGAAGGGCGAAGGAGTGCGGTCAAGCTGGCGCTGTCGGTGAGGGGGTAAAGCAGGCTGAATTTTGTGAATGATGTTATTGACAATCATTCGCATCTGAGGCTAGTTGAGAATCATGATCATTTGCATTTGCAGACGCATTAATGACCAGGGTGTGCTCTCAGCTGTAGAAGCTGGTGCACGTAGCCCAGAGGCTGTGCAGGCACATCATGGTTGTACGTTCAACTGTGGCAAGTGCCGCTCGGCAATCGGCGAAATCATTTCTGATCATGTCGATGAACTGGTCGAACAGCCTATTCTGGCTGCTGCCGAGTAGTCCGGCCTAACCGACCTAATCCCTTATAATTCAACACGGATCGTCAGCTTCTTGGGGCGCTGGGCGTCATTTGCGTGTCTGCAACTGCATCTCATGACGTCATGCAATTGCTTCTCACTATCATAAGCAACTGTTTTTATTGGATTTTTGCGTTGAAAATCGTCTCGCTCGTGGTATGTTCACTTTAGCAGCAATTCCCAGCCTTAAGGAGAACGCCATGAAGGGCGATCCCAAGATCATCGAATTCCTCAATGCAGCGCTCAAGAACGAGCTGACGGCGATCAACCAGTATTTCCTGCACAGCCGGATGCTGAATGATTGGGGTGTCACGCGTCTCGGCCATTTCGAGTACAAGGAATCCATCGAAGAGATGGAGCATGCCGACTGGCTGATCGAGCGCATCCTCTATCTCGGCGGCCTGCCGAACCTGCAGGATCTTGGCAAGCTGAAGATCGGCGAATCCGTTGAAGAGATGCTGAAGTCCGATCTCGCCATGGAGATTGAAGCTGTGGCGCTCCTGCGCGACGCGATGGAAGCGGCTGAAGGCCAGCGCGACTATGGGAGCCGCGACCTCTTTGGTAAAATCCTGCACAGCGAGGAAGAGCATATCGACTTCCTCGAGACGCAGTTCGACCTGATCGAGCGGATCGGCATTCAGAATTATATCCAGCTGCAGTCCAAGCCGACTGACGAAGCCGAATAAGACGCTTACGCGTAAGCGTAAGGCCCGCCCTTTTCGAGCGCGGCCTGATAGGCAGGCCGCGCATGGACCTGTTCAAGAAAACCCTGGATATTCCTGTAGGCGTCTGCCCCCGCGCGGCTTGTCGCGGCTTCCAGCGGGAAGCTCATGATCACGTCCGCTGCGGTGAATTCACGGCCTGCAAACCAACCCGTCTCAGCCAAAGACGCATCCCAGAATTCGATATGCTCCTTGAGGCGCGGATCGACAAAACCCTGTTCGGCTTTTGAAGCGACAGCCTTCACCAGGGGGCGCATGATCGCATTGGCATTTTCCGGCAGGCGCTGGAAGACAAGTTTCATCAATAGTGGTGGCATGGCCGAGCCTTCGGCATAATGCATCCAGTACGTCCATGCGCGCGCTTCGGCCGTGCCCGGCGGCGGCTTCAGGTGCCCGCCGCCATGTTGTTCGATAATATATTCGATGATGGCACCGGTTTCGGCAATGATGACACCATTGTCCTCAAGTACGGGCGACTTGCCCAGCGGATGGATTTTCCGCAGAGCATCTGGCGCAAGCATGGTTTTCGGATCACGTTTGTACTGGATAATCTCGTAGGGGAGGCCCAATTCCTCGAGCAACCAGAGAATGCGCTGGGAGCGCGAGTGTTCGAGGTGGTGGATCTTGATCATGGCTAGGCCTCCAGCTGGACGTCCAACGGGACATAGGGCCGCCAGGTTGTAGGGAAAGCGCTGACGCCGGGTTAGCCCTGATTAAATGTCCGCCGTGCGCATCAATGCGTCAAATCCCGCCCAGAACTGCTGGCGAACAGCATCGGTCTCCATCAGGATTTCGTGTCGGGCACCGTCTATGGTCACGTGGGTGCAGTGTGGAAGGTGTTTTGCGACGCGGGCATGCGCCTTGTTGTCGACGAGTTTCTCTTCACTGGCGCTCGCTACGAAGACTGGAATGTCGATGCCCCGCAACAGGCCAGGCTTGGTCGTCGTATTGAGAATATCCAGAGACGCGCCAAGCCAGCCCCACGTGACCGGGCCGAGCTCCAGCTCCGGCGCCGCGTCAATCAGGTTGCGTTGGAGCTGCCAGCGGATCTCGTCATGGGTCACGATGTTGCCGTCGAACTTTTCTGGTGGGCCGGGCTGGCGGGCAAAATCGTTTGAGCGTCCCATGGCCCGCATCGCCCAGATGACATAGCGCACGGCAAGATTGACGGGCAGGCCCCACATCGGGGCGGTGAATGCTGCGGCTTCTACGCGAACGAGCTTCTGTGCGATCGCTGCCAGGGCAATCGCGCCCCCCATGGAATGGGCGACTGAAACATAAGGACGGGGCAAGCGCCCTTCCAAGGCGTCCAGCCCGTTACGCAGCGCGCCCATAAACGTCTCGAACCTGTCGATATGCCCTTTGGACCTGTCATCGAGGAGGCGTTCGGACAGGCCCTGGCCGGGCCAATCCAGAATGACGATCGCAAAGCCGCGCTGCTGGAGTTCGCGGGCAGTCTCAAAGTATTTTTCGATGAATTCGGTGCGGCCTGGACAGATGATAGCCGTGCCGCGTGGAGTAGGCCTGAATGACGGCGCGATACAGGCCCTGAGCCTGCGTCCGGCAATGCCTTCGAACCAGATGATGTCAGCGTTATCGGGCTCAGGATTGTTATCCACCCTGACAAAGCCTTGTCGTTCGCTCAGATCACTATCGGCCATCCTGTGTCCTTAGCAGAAAGAAAAGGCGCTGGCAGCTATCGCCGTCCAGCGCCCCATTCAAACCAGCTCTTCATGCGGGCCGAAGATGCGTGTTCAGGAGAACTTCTTCATCAGGCCCTGTAGCTGCATCGCGACGGACATGTCGCCGAGCACTTTGAGCTTGCCTTGCATGAAGGCCATTGTCGGGTCGAGCTGGCCAGCAGCAAGCTTCTGGAAGTCCTCCCAGTCAACTTTGACGGTTGCATCGGCTTCGCTGTCAGAATTGTCAGCGGTGCCATTTGCTCCGTCGATGAACAGCTTGCCGACATCGCCGAAATCAAACTTCACTTTTTTCTTGAAATCCCCGCCAGCCGAAACGGCTTCATTGGCTTTCTGGGTAAGGGTTGCGAGATCCATGGACGCCTCCTCGTTTGGAACCATGGCGATAAAGCAGCGGGAAGGGGGGCAAGGCAAGGGAAAAGCAGAAATTAGGCCGACTATGTCACTGTAAGCACTGGAAGAGTTTATGAAACGCCCTGCAGCCTCTGCGGCAGGCTTAGTCCTGGCCTCCAGCGAATGCGGCCTCAAGGGCAGCGATGTCAAACTTGCTCATCGACATCATTGCGGTGCGCGCCCGACCGGCTGCGGCCTTGTCATCGCTTTCCATCATGGTGGGTAGAACGGAGGGGACTATCTGCCAGGACACGCCGAACCGATCGATGATCCAACCGCACATGCTCTCTTCACCGCCATCGGCGTGCAGTGCGCTCCAGAGCCGGTCAATTTCGGCTTGATCGTCGGCCAACACTGAAATCGAGGTGGCTGGCGAATGTTTGAACATTGGCCCCCCATTCAGCGTCATGAAAGGCGTGCCGCCAAGTGTGAATTCAACCACCAGTGCCGGTTTTCCAGGTTCAGGATAGGAGCGGCTTTCAATCGCACTGCCGGGCAGCAGGGAGACGTAGAATTCTGCGGCCTCCTCGCCCTGGCCATCGAACCAGAGGCAGGTGCGCACTTTTGAGGTGTAGCTCATCGTTCAGACCTTTTCGGGTATCATGCAGTTCCTGGCAGCGATTGCGCGACGTCTTCAAGCTGGTCTGCAGCTGTGCCCCAGCCCTGCTCGAACCCCATTTCGAGGTGCTGTTTTGCCGTTTCGGCGTTTCGATGGCGCGCGCCCCAGATAAAACGGGTTTTGCCGTCTTCGGTATCGCTCAGTTCGACATATCCCGTCATGAAGCCTTCGCCCTGCGGCACGTAGTTTTCGGTAAAAAAGTCCGTAAAGACGAGACCGGTTTCGGGGACGATTTCGAGCCACATGCCCTTGTTTTCCATCCGCTCTCCCTCTGGGCCGGCAAACACGGTGTTGAACCGGCCGCCGGGCCGTACAACAAGATCGGCCTCGGGAACGCTCCAGGGCTTTGGGCAATACCACTGCTTCAGCAGCTCTTCCTCCGTCCAGCAGCGCCAGACAGCATGTCTCGGCGCGTCAATGATCCGGCCGAGAAGCAGTTCGTGCTCGTTTTTCGGGGAAATTTCGATAGGGGTCGCCATGGCTTTCAGGCCTCCTGTAATGGCGTGGGAAAAAAGAGAGAACGAATATAACGGGCGAGATGGTCGACCATCTCTTCGGCAATTGTGCGATCGCCGCTCGCCTTGGCGAGTATGAAAGCCCCCTGAAGGACAGCCTGCGTGTGCAAGGCGAGGCTCTTTGCGGTCCAGTCAGGTGTTATGCCATGGGCGTCGATGGCCGCCTGGATGTCGTCTACAAGCGTTTCGGCATGCCCGAAGATCGACGTCTTGCAAGCATCGCGTATGGCAGGATTCGAGGCATAAGCCTCCTGCACCATAGTGCCGACAAGGCAGGTATATTCAGCCTCTTCGCCGTCCAGTAGCGTTTTGCGAAGCTCGACATATCCGAGCACGCGCTGGGCCGGATCTTCGATGTCATGATAGGGCGCGGCGGCGAACATCTCGCCTGTCGTTTCGGACCAATAGTTGGCTGCCGCAACGCCGAGCGCTTCCTTGCTCTCGAAATGATGGAAGAAGGCCCCCTTGGTGACGCTGGCTGCCTTGCAGAGTTCATCTACGCTTGTTGCTGAAAATCCCTTCGAGCGCACGGCGGTGAGTGCGGCGTCGAGAAGTTTGGTGCGTGCTGATATGCGCTTTGTTGTGCTCATGCGCAAAACATACCAACCGGTTGGTGTTTGTCAATATGGCTTGTTTCTTTGCGTTGATGACGCTGGGGAAGCCATTTGGATCGCCGGGATTTGCTTGACGGACCCGTCATCAAACGTGGATTGATCGGTACATGAGCTGGAAAGAGTCGATTGAAGAGCTTCGCCGCCGGGAACGGATGGCGGAAAAGATGGGTGGTGAAGAACCGGTGTCGCGCCAGCGTGGGCGTGGCAAGCTGACCGTCCGCGAACGGGTTTCGTTCCTGGTTGATCCGGGCAGTTTTCATGAGATTGGCAAGATTGCCGGTGTCGCGACCTATGATGACGACGAGCAGCTCGAGAATTTCATGGCGTCGAATTCCGTCGTCGGTCGTGCCCGGCTTGATGATCGCCCGGCAGTCATTCTCGGGGACGATTTCACGGTCCGCGGCGGAGCGGCCGATGCGTCCATTCGCGGCAAGACGGTCATCGCACTCAAACAGGCGATCGAATACCGGATGCCACTCGTCCAGCTGATTGATGGAACGGGCGGCGGTGGCTCGATCAAAATGTTCCTGAAAGATCCGCGCACCTACATCCCGGAAACACCGAGCTGGGAGCTGATTGTCGAAGGCATGAGCGAGGTGCCTTTCGTGTCGCTGGCGCTAGGCCCTTGTGCTGGCCTGGGTGCTGGCCGGGTTGGCGCAAGCCACTATTCGGTGATGGTCAAGGAGTTGAGCCAGGTTTTTGTAGCTGGCCCGCCTGTGGCCATCGCGATTGGAGAAGACGTCTCGAAGGAAGAGCTGGGTGGCTGGGAAATCCAGGCAAAGAACGGCACGGTTGATGATGTCGTTGATACCGAGGCTGATGCTTTCAAGGCTGGCAAACGCTTTCTTTCCTACCTGCCATCCTCCGTGCATGAGCTGCCGCCGCTGACCGCGCCGACTGATGACCCGAACCGCAAAGAGGAAAGTCTGCTATCGCTCGTCCCGACAGATGGCAAGACGCCCTACAAGCCGCAGAAAATCATTGAGGGGACGGTCGACAAGGGCAGCTTCTTCGAGATTGGCAGCCAGTGGGGCCGGGGCATTATAGCCGGCCTTGCGCGTGTTGATGGGCATCCCGTCGGCATACTGGCTGGCAATCCATTCTTCCTTGATGGCGCCTGGACGGCCGATGTGTGTGACAAAGTCACCCGTCACATGGACCTCTGTTCAACCTTTCACCTGCCGGTCATTCACTTCGTGGATTGCGCAGGGTTCGCCGTCGGCGTGAAGCATGAAACTGCGGGGGTAACGCGCAAGGGCGTGCGGGCGATGGCGGCTGTGTATCAGGCGACAGTCCCGGTTTGCGCCGTGGTGATCCGCAAGGCGTTCGGACTGGCAGGATCTGCCATGATGAACCCGACCAAAGCGAAATGGCGCTATTGCTGGCCGTCCGGGAATTGGGGATCATTGCCCATGGCGGGCGGCATCGAGGCGGCTTTCCGCAAGGAACTCGCCGAGACCGATGACCGCGATGCCTTGTTGAAATCGCTCTACAAGAAATTTGAGGCGATGGAGGATCCGTTCCGCACAGCTGAGGCTTTCTTTGCAGAAGAGATCATAGATCCGCGAGAAACCCGTCCTCTCCTGGTCGATTTCGTGCATCATGCGCGGCGGCGCCTTGAGCCCGGCAAGACAAGTTTCGGGCCGAGGCCTTGAGTTTGCCTTGAATTTGCCGTGAACGCACGCTCACTTATTGGCTTTAGCAGCTCCTCGGGAGGGACGAATGATCAGACACAGTGTGGCAGCCTTGTTGGCTGTGGGATTTATTGCGGCGTGCGGCGGACCGGGTAGCGGTAGCGCCGAATACGATCGCTCACCATCGTCACCGCCTCCACCTCCGCCAGCGCCGGTCATGGAGATGGCGTCTGATGCCTATTCCGGCGGCGCGATGAAAGTGTCGGGTGGGCAGGTGGGACAGCTGAGCCAAAGCCCCGGCGAACCGGCCACCCCCGACGCGGAGCCCGGTGTTGAGCAATATATCGCCTACAGCCATTCGCTCGGCCTGCGCCTGCCGAAAGGCAAGGTCGATCCGATGATGCAGGCACATGTCGCCGCCTGTCAGGCTGCCGGCACCAATACGTGCATCGTTATCAATTCGAACATTTACAATTCCGATGAGGATTACGTTTCGGGGAATGTTTCCATCCGTGCGAAGCCGGTGTGGATCGAGACGTTTCTTGGGCAAGTGGATGAAGATGCAGAGGATGCAGGTGGTGAGGTGACCAATCGCTCCACCCGCGCCGAGGACCTGACGCGTACCATCATCGATACCTCAAGCCGGCTCGATGCCCAGCGTACGCTGCAGGGACGCCTCGAGGGGCTGCTCCAGCGGCGCGATGGCACGCTCGGCGACCTCCTGCAGATCGAGCGCGAACTGGCCCGCGTGACAGGCGATATTGAATCCATCGAGGCCCAGCTCAAGGCGCTTCGCCTGCGTGTTTCCATGTCATCGCTGGACGTTTCCTACGAGACAAAAGTGCCGGCATTTTCGGGGTCACGGTCCAATCCGCTCGGCGAGGCACTGGGGGATTTCTTCTATAATTTCTCGGCGGCGATCGCGTCTGTGATTACCGCTTTCGCGGTCGGCCTGCCGTGGTTGCTCCTGATCGCGGTTTTCCTCTGGATCTGGCTGAAGCTGGTCTGGCCGCGGATCCGCCGGAAGAAGACGCCTTCGCCGAAGGTGCCGCCGAAGCCGACGGTTTGATCAGGCTGGCGCGTTCTGAACTTGTCAGGGCGCGCCATTTTCCCTCGGGTAGATTGCCGAGTTCGAGCGTGCCAATGCGTGTTCTGTAGAGATCGATCACCTCAAGTCCGACAAGCTCACACATGCGCCGGATCTGGCGATTGCGGCCCTCGCGCAGGCGGAATTTGAGGCGGCCGGGGCCCAGCTGGTCAATCTTCGCCGCCTTCAGGCGCCGCCCGTCGAGTGACAGGCCATGGCGTAACCTGTTGATCGCTTGCGGTGTTACCTGGCCTTTGACGGTGACGAGATACTCTTTTTCAAGGTCAGCGGCCGGGCCTATTATGGCTTTGGCGAGGACGCCATCTTCTGACAATAGCAACAGCCCGCGCGAATCCATGTCGAGCCGGCCGAGCGGCGCAAGGGGGTCGCTAGAGCCCGGTATCTTAGGGCTTTTTCCGATAAGGTTTGTCTTCGTCACGAGGCGTGCGGCGGGCGTCTGGCCCGGCTCTGGCTGGGATGAGACATAGTCGATGGGCTTGTGCAGCACGACGGTCAGCTGGTCGTCCAGCGCCTTCGCGGCTGCCCCCGCGAGCGACATGGTTTCGCCGGGTGAAATCTTGTGGCCCGGCTCACTGACGGCTTCGCCATTTACCTTCACATTGCCCGCCACTATTAGGGATTCGGCTTCCCGGCGGGAGCATAGGCCAAGCTGCGCCATCCATTTATTGAGGCGGATCGGCGCGTCGCCGCGATAGGTGTGCGTCTCGGACATGGCTTCACCTAGCAGAGCTGCGCGCCTGAGGAAACTTCCGCAATTTCCCTGAAACCCACAGTCCAGTAGCGGTACACTAACAGTGCACTAGCAGTGCACCATTGGTACACTCCAGGCCGCTCCACGACAAAGGACGGTCCGGCCGGACAGCTTCCCTTCAATGCGACGCCGCTGCATTCCGCTATGCAAATATGCGGGGCTCGCCTGTGCCATCGGCGCTTGTTATGCGCGGCTAAAGACGCCATTTCGCACCTGCAGCATAAATCAAGTCAGGTGAACCAGATGGTTTCACAAATTCGTATCACCGCCAGAGATGGCACGCCCCTGCTTTTGCGCCCCCTGGTGCCGCAGGACGAGCGAGCCTTGCGCGACGCCATTGAGAGCTTTTCCAAGCGGACGCGATACCTGCGCTTCTTCACCGGCGCGCAGACCGTGCCGGACCATATCATCCACCGGCTCGCTGGCGTGGATGGCGCGTGCCACCTGGCCTGGGCCGCGATTGACGAAAGCGACGGGGCTGGCAAGATCATCGGCGCGGTTCACGCGATCCGAGAAGACCGCGATGCGACGTCTGCCGAGTTTGCGATCGGCCTTGTCGATCAATGGCACTCCAAAGGCATTTCGCGCCTGCTGATTGCGCTGCTCGCGAGCGAAGCGCTCGAAGCAGGCATCACGAATTTCACGGCAGACGTGCTTTGGGACAATCGTCCAGGCCGGCTGCTGATGAAGGCGCTGGGCGCGACAAGCAATGGCTCAGACGTCCAGTCTGTCGGCTTCAGGATCAAGCTTGAAGACACGCTGGCAACGCTGAGGGCTACAAAACTCGGCCCGGCCATGGACACGGTTCTCGGCGCGCTCGACGCAGGCAGCCTGGTGACGGACGCGGCCTGACGCCTAGCCGTCCAGGGGCCGCGCATAGTAGGCGACCTCATAGTCCGGCTTGTAGCGCTTGCGGCCAATCTCGAAGAAGCCGAGCCGCTGGTGAAACCGGTGCGAGCCGGGATTGTCCGGGTCGGTGTTCACTTCGCAGGTAATATGCTTGCGCCCGCGCGCATGCTCGAACGCCGCCTCGTAGAGGGCCTGGCCGATCCGCTGGCCGCGCGCAGCTTCTGCCAGTGCGATGCGATCCACATAGATCATGTCGGTGCCTTGCCCATCCATCCAGGCATCGAGCCAGACGAGATTGTCGCTCGCATAGGCCTCTGTGTGCGGCTCAAGCAGCGTGATGAAGCCGAGCGGGGTGTCATGCGCGTCCGTCGCGACAAGGCAGGTCGACAGGTCGATCCAGCGCTGCAGGCCACCGGCGGATTTCTCGTTTCCGACCCCCGGCACGCAGGCCTGGTTGATGGCGTAAAGTGTGGGCAGGTCTGACGGGGTGTAGAGGCGGATAGGCATGCGCTGGCAGGTGCGCGGGTTTTGGCCGCGCGTCAACCTCGCCGTATTGCGCGTGGGCGCCGGTTGACGGGATGACGCCCGAACACGAAATTTGCCTCCGAATGTGGGGAGCATCATGGCCAGATACGATTTTATCGCCGTCTACCTGCTCGCGAACCGGAAGAATGGCACACTTTATGTCGGCTCGACCTCAGACCTGATGAACCGGATGGCGCAGCATCAGAGCGGGAACGGGTCTGTCTTCACACGCAAATATGGTGTGACACAGCTGGTCTGGTTCGAGCGGTTCCCGGAGATGGCACCAGCGCTTGCCGCCGAGCGGCGGATGAAGGAATGGGAGCGCCAGTGGAAGATCGACCTGATCGAGAAGAGCAATCCTGACTGGAAGGATCTGACGATCACGCTGACACCGTATTGAGGGGGGCTTGCGGGTCTTTCGCTTCCCTCCCCCCCCCATGCGCCTCACCGCGACTTGATCGCGGGGTCCATCTCCCGACAACGCGGTATGCGCGCCGGTTCTGGCCAAACGCGTCAACGCGGCCCTGTCTCACTTCCCCCGGTCTCCGCCTCAAGCCCAATTGATGGACCCCGTGGTCAAGCCACGGGGAGGCGCAGTGGGGGAGGTGAGCGCGGTGTCCGATCCGCTTTTTCCAGTCAAGGGCTTCGGAGACGGTCGCGCAGCGATCATTCGATCTGGTGGATCGAATGAAGTCGGAGAAGGCCACGGCAGTGGCGATCCTTCGGACGCGAAGCGCCCTTGACCGGCGAAATCAGATCGAAAGGTTCGAATGCAGGATTTGATCGAGGATCAAATCCACGAAGAACGGCTGTGGCCGAATGGCAGGGCCTGCCATTTGGCTTGAGGGAAAACTGCTTGCTATACTTCGTGCGAAGCCGAAGCACCTCACGCAACTTCAGGAAGAAAGTGTTGCGTTCAGGGAAGTAGAAAGCGTAAGTTAACAAGTATTAGCGCGGGAAAGCATCATGAAAACCAGAGCACTCATTACAGGTGTCATTGCGCTCACCTTGTCGCCGACGTCATTTGCAGAAAATTGGGTTTCGGTCGGTGCAAGCGTATCTGGTTCCGAATTTCTCGTTGATACTGACTCGATCGTTGTCGAAGTGGGTTATGTCGAGTATTGGATAACGGTAGATTCTAAGAAAGACGCCTCAGTAGACTATCGAGAGACGAAGGCACTGAGACGAGCCAAGTGCGGACAAAGACGGCTAGCGACGGTGTATCGTGTTGAGTACATGCCCGACGGCTCAAACAATTCTTATGGTCCGTGGGACTATCCTACATTCTCACCTGCAGTGCCAGGCTCGATGGGGCAAGCTGAAACAGAGTTTGTTTGCGCTATCGCCAATTCATCTTGAGGGTCAGCGATACTGAGTTCGAAACGACACCGAGTCAGTCACACCCATAAATATTTGTGCACGGAACCACGTAGAGTTCTTGATTAGAGTACGGATTTCCCGCGCCATATGGATTGTTGATGCTGTCACTTGAGTATGGACTGCCGTAACGGCCGTAGGGATTAGAAGTGCTATCGGGATCATAGGGGTTTGTGCTCAGTTTTCCCCGATAGTTTCCGTCCTTATCATAAATTTTTGGAGCGTCAGTAGCATACGGATTGGTCCAGGACTTGTTGCTGTACTGACTGCCATATTGCGAATAAGGATTCATGAGTCCGTCAGACTTGTATGGACTGCCTGCGCCGTACGGATTGCTAAGGCAGTTTTGGCCGTATGGACAAGAGGACTGCGCTGTTGCGCCAAGTCCGAGTGCAGCCGCGGCGGCTGCGAAACTAATTATCTTCATGAGTTACCCTCCAAGCACCAATTCTCCTTATAGTGGAATTTATGCTTGAAACCCAGCGATTAATTCCGCCCCGCATCCCTGTCCCGCCCGGCCAACAAGCGCAGCCGCAGCGCGTTCAGCTTTATGAAGCCTTCGGCGTCTTTCTGGTCGTAGGCGCCGTGGTCGTCTTCGAAGGTGACGATCTTTTCTGAATAGAGCGAGTAGGGGCTGGTGCGGCCGACCAGGTGGGCGGCGCCCTTGTAGAGCTTCAGCGTGACCTCGCCGGTGACATAGCGCTGCGAATGGTCGATGGCGGCCTGCAGCATTTCGCGCTCCGGGCTCCACCAGAAGCCATTATAGATGAGCTCTGCATATTTCGGCATCAGCTCGTCTTTCAGGTGGGCGGCGCCCTTGTCGAGCGTCGCCTGTTCGATGCCGCGATGGGCGACCATCATCAGCGTGCCGCCGGGCGTCTCGTACATGCCGCGCGACTTCATGCCGACAAAGCGGTTCTCCAGGAGGTCGAGCCGGCCGATGCCGTGCTTGCCGCCAAGCTCGTTGAGTTTGGTCAGCAGGGTGGCCGGCGACATGTCCTCACCATTGACCGAAACCGGGTCACCCTTCTCGAAGCCGATCTTCACATATTCCGGCGTGTTCGGCGCGTCTTCCGGGCTGACGGTGCGCTGGTAGACAAAGTCCGGGCACTCGACGCCGGGGTCTTCCAGCGCCTTGCCTTCGGACGAGGTGTGCAGGAGGTTCGCGTCGACCGAGAACGGGCTCTCGCCGCGCTTGTCCTTGGCGATCGGGATGCCGTGCTGTTCGGCGAAGGCGATCAGGTCCGAGCGCCCCTTGAAGTCCCAGTCGCGCCATGGGGCGATGACCTTGATGTCCGGATTGAGGCCGTAATAGCCAAGCTCGAAGCGGACCTGGTCATTGCCCTTGCCGGTCGCGCCATGACAGACGGCGTCGGCGCCGACAAGGTTGGCGATCTCGATCTGGCGCTTGGCGATGAGCGGGCGGGCAATCGAGGTGCCGAGCAGGTAGACGCCTTCATAGACGGCATTGGCGCGGAACATCGGGAAGACATAATCGCGCACGAAATCCTCGCGCAGATCCTCGATGAAGATGTTCTCCGGCTTGATGCCCATCTTGAGGGCTTTCTCGCGGGCCGGCTCCAGCTCCTCGCCCTGGCCAAGGTCTGCGGTGAAGGTCACGACCTCGGCGCCGAACTCTGTCTCGAGCCATTTAAGGATGATCGAGGTGTCGAGGCCGCCGGAATAGGCGAGGACGACTTTCTTGGGCGCGTGTTTGGTGGCCATGTTTGCTCCGTCAGAACAGGGGTCTTGTTTGGCGGCGGTATGAACCGGGACGCGCCGCGGTGCAAGGGGAGCGGCGGGTTGAATGCGCAAAAGAAAACGCCCCGGAGCTTGGCCGGGGCGTCTTGCTTTTACGAGTCTGGTCCGGTTGGGTCAGGCCCTTTTGACGAGGCTGATCAGGAACAGCAGGATACACGCGCCGAGAAAGGCGCCGATCAGGCTGCCGAGTATGCCGCCGAAACTGATGCCGATTGCGCCGAAGATGAAGCCACCGAGCACGGCGCCAACGATACCGACAATAATGTTGCCGACGACGCCAAAACCTGCGCCGCGCATGACCTGTCCGGCAAGCCAACCGGCGATGGCACCAATGACGAGCCAGATGAGAATAGATACGGGATCCATGAGTATGTCCTTTCCAATAATATAGAGAGAAACAGGCCCGGCGCGGTGAAAGTTCCGGTCAGCGCGGTTCAGATCCGCTGCCAGATGAGGCGGATGTCAGGCGTATGCTCTTCATTGCGGGCCCCGTCCGTAAACTCGACTTCCCGGAAGCCGTGCCGGCGATAAAATCGCCGCGCGCCGACATTCTGCTGGAAGGTCCAGAGCTCGACCTGGTCATGATGCTCCAGAACGCGCGCCAGCAGGGCCGCCCCTATCCCGGAGCGCCAGTGAAGCGGCGCGACGTAAAGATGGTGCAGCCAGCCCCGGTCGAAAGCGGCAAAGCCGGCCCGCTCGCCCGTATCCTCGGCGATGAGCACGCTCTGCTCGGCCAGCACGACCCTTGTGAAGTGATCGCGGTCTTCATGCGCATTATGGACAACCGGCAGCCAGGGCATGGCCCGCGCCCGCGCCTCACGCGACAGCTTCGCTATCACGTCACCTTCGTCGGGCCGGGCGGGTCGGATGAGCATCGGGAGATCATGGGCCGATCATGGGAAAAGTCCATCGCCCGAAGATTACCGACCTTTCACCCAAAACTTGCCCCCTCGTCGCCGCATTCGGGGCGCAGCTTCATTTCATCGGGCCTCAGGGTGGGGCTTGGACATGGAGGAGACCAACTCATGAAACGAACCCTGGTATTATGCGCCGCGGCCGCTGCCGCAACTTTCGGGGCCTGCGCGGCAAAGCCTGCGCCAGCGCCTGTAACTCCTGAACCCCAACTTGTCGGAGGCGACGCCGTGCATTCCTATATCCTGCTTGACCGTACCGGCTCGATGTCCGGCATCTGGGACGAAGCGCTGACCTCGGTAAACGCCTATGCTGCGGAAGTCGGCAAGGCCGAAGAGGGCGAGACCGACGACCTCGACACGTCTGTGACGCTGGCGGTATTCGATGCCCAGGACGGCCTGCAATATGATGTGCTGCGCGAAAGCGTGAAGCCGACAAGCTGGACGGCTGTCACCAGTTCCGAAGTCAGCCCGCGCGGCATGACCCCGCTATTCGATGCGATTGGCCGGATCGTGGCGACCGCCGAAGCCGACAATCCCGAGAAGGCCGTCATCGTCATCATGACAGACGGCATGGAAAACTCGTCGCGTGAAATCACCAAGGACGGCGCACGTGCCGCGCTTGACCGGGTTGAGGCGAAGGGCTGGGAAGTTGTCTTCCTCGGGGCCGAGTTTGCCAAGTTTGACGACGCTGATGCGGTTGGTGTTTCAGCCAGCAAGTCCATGGCGATGGGCGCCGGTACAATGCAGGAGTCAATGTCACGGCTGGCCAAGAAGTCCCGCTCCTATGGCAAGGGCGAGGAAGCGGAAATCGTTTTCGATGCCGAAGACCGCGCCATTGCCGAAGAAGAAGACGTGAAACAGCGCAAGGGGAACTGACACGGCTCCTCGTTTGAGCCCCTTATGCTGCTGGACCCCCGCTCGCCCCTGAACGAGCGGGGGTTTTACTGGATGTGCTTCAGATAGGGGCGCAGGTGTGGATATTTCGTGCGGGCTTCGTTGAGGTAGTCAGCCCAGAAGGGCAGCGCGTCAAATACGCCGCACGCCGATCGCTGCTGACTGGTGAGCAGCTTGCCAAGCTCGTCCGAAGTAAATGGCCCCATCGACCAGTAGCGCGAGGGTTTGAGAAAGTAGTGCTGAAAATCGCGAATGAGGCGGCAGACATCTCCGAAGATGTACTCTCCGCCTTCCGCTGGCGGTTCGTCGTCTGGCAGGAGAATGGAAAACTGGGCGAGTGGCGGATGACTCTGCCGGCTGAGATCGCTCACGTCCGAATTGAGACTGGTCCCGACCGTGGAATGCAGGATCATTCCGCTCACCGGTGCTCGAATAGCGGCAGTATAGGTCTTGGACGTGAATGCGCGTATCAATGAATTGCCGGCATGACTTCCATCGATGTAGAACTCCGCGACTGGCGCGCCCCGCTGTATCCAGTGATAGTTGCGACCCTGCAGGTTTTCCTTGATGTCGCCGCTGTGAGTAAAGCCCGAACCGATACCCGGCATGACCAGTACCTTCCGTCCGAACGTGATGCCCTGCGGTATGTTGGGCGTCGTCGAATTGTCTGTCATGGCGGTCCCCCGTGTGGTTGATATCACCAAAAGAGGTTATGATTGGCAACAGGAATCCGTATGACCATCGCCCGCATGGGTGCAGGGCAGTAGATCCCGCACCCGTAAAAGCACGGGCGCTTTTGCATCAGGGGTCTAGGCGAGGTGTCTCAGATGGGGGCGCAGACGGCGATCTGGCCAATGCACAAGCGAAGCTTCGCGCCGCGATTGCTTCAGTTGCCGCAAGACGGTAGCTGGGCTTCATGACGACACCCATTACGACAATCGGCTTCGATGCAGATGATACGCTGTGGCAGAATGAGAGCGTGTTCCGGCTGACTCAGGAGCAGATTTTCTCGATGCTGGCCGATCATGCCGATCCCGATACGATTGGCCAGAAGCTGCTGGCCGCCGAGCGGCGCAATCTCGGGCTTTATGGCTTCGGGGTGAAGGGGTTTACCCTGTCGATGATCGAGACAGCCATTGAGGTGACGAGCGGCAAGGTGCCGGCAGCGACGATCAAGGAAATACTGGAAGCCGGGCGCGCCATGCTGTCCCATCCGGTGGAGACACTGGCCGGGGTGCACGACACGCTTGAGGCGCTCGCGCCGGATTATTCACTGGTGCTGATCACCAAGGGTGACCTGTTCGACCAGGAGCGCAAACTCGCCCAGTCCGGGCTTGGCGATTTTTTCGATGCGGTCGAGATCGTCTCGAACAAGACGCCGGATATTTACCAGCGCGCCTTTGCGGCGGGTGGCCCGGCCAAGGCGATGATGGTTGGCAATTCGCTGAAGTCAGACGTTATCCCGGCGATTGAAGCGGGCGCGTGGGGCGTGCATGTGCCGCATGGCCTGACCTGGGCAATCGAGCATGCCGAGCCGCCAGTCGATGCGCCGCGTTTCAGGCAGATCGAGACGCTGGACCGCCTCCCGGACCTGATCAGTGAGCTTTGAGGGCCGACTCGTGGCTCTCATCATCCTGCCGCGTCCAGAATTGATCGTGACACGACGAACAGGTTTCGCCCAGCATGAGCGATGCCTCATCGAATGAGATCGCATCCCGGCGCTCTGCAGCGACCTTGACGGCAAGGCTTGCCCCCGCAAGGCCGCGGGATGCGCGTTTGTATTCCCGGGGGTCGGCGTCGATATAGGCGCGCACCTCGTCGGCACTTGCCCCATCCTCATCGGCTTCGCCCTGAAGCGGCATACCTTCGCGGGCGATCACCAGCTCATCGGCGCGGGCCATGGCCAGGCTGGCTGTCTCGATCTCGACGGCAGCTTCAATGACAAGACGCCAGTCTGCTGGTGTGAGCCGGTTTGCAATGACTTCGCCGTCTTCATTGTAGAGTTTGACCGCCATGTTCTGGATGAGCTGTGACTGCGGTGCGATCACCTTTGTCATTGCTTCCTGCACAGTGGGGGACGGCGCCTCGCCCGACACTGAGCCATCAGAACAGGCGGCAAGCATGATTGCGCCAAGAAAGGCGAGAGCGATCGAGCGCATGAAAAAGGCCTTCCGGTGGGTGCGAAAGGCCTTTGTAGCGAATTTATCCGGTTCAGACTACGTACTGATTACCTTCGTCGCGGTCACTCGCACGGCGCCATATCCACCAGGAATACAGGGCACCGAACAGGGTGACGCTCATCACTGTGCCAACAAAGGCGAAGACCAGCGGCAGGCCTGTCAGCGTAAAGGCAATGACGATGCCGATCAGGCCTGCGAGCATGTAGAGCGGGCCGACGAGGCGATGTGTCTTCTCCCACGTATAGTCACTGGTCAGTGTCCAGGGCGTCCGGATGCCGAGGAAGAATGTCTTGCGTGTCTTCGGCAGGTAATTGCCGATGACGATGAACAGAAGTCCGCATCCCGCCATGACGAACCGTACAAATTCGTTTGACCCGCCTCCGTCCACGCCGCGTGTCATCATCACGGCGATGCCGGCTGTCAGGGCAGCGAGAAGTGCCATCGTGGCAGCCCAGATCGCGAGATAGGCCTTGCGGCTGCGGCGCAGGTTTTCCCTGAACGGGTCCAGCAGGGGCGCAAGAGCGAGAACAAGCGTTGTGAAGAGGGCCGCGGCGGGAAGGATCAAGAGGTACATCAAGGCCTGCTCGCGCGGCCTGAAGCTGTCGGCCACGCCGTCTGCATTCCAGTGAACCGGTATGTCGCCGGCTGGCAAAGCGCCGGTCGCCCAGTATAGCGTGCCAGCCATTACGGCGAGTGCGCCTGCGGACCAGATAAGGCCTGTCTTTATCATTCTGCTGCCTCCTTGAGATTGTCGTCGCCGCTATCCTTGCCGATCATGTCGAGCAGGGCGGCCGCCGCGTCTTCCAGGACGCTGGTATTGGCGCGGTAGATGATGGATGTGCCGCTCCGCTCGGCGGTGATCAGGTCAGCATCCTTCAGCACAGCCAGGTGCCGGCTGACGGTTGGCCAGCTTGCATCGAACGTCTCGGCAAGTTCGCCGGACGTCTTCGGGCCTTTGCGCAGCATCGTCATGACGCGGCGGCGCAGAGGATGGCCGAGGGCTGTAAACACATTAGTTGTCATAATCGCTAATTAGCATAAATCAAAATTAGCGGTCAAGCTAATAAGTTGGTCCGGCGCAAAAAAAGAAGCGCTCCCCATTCTGGGGAGCGCCTCGATCGGCCGTTGCAGGCGAGGGGATGAAGCTACGCCGCGACCGAATCGCGTTGACCTTCGTGTTTGCCTTCGCAGATTTCTTCCACGATCTTGTCATTGAACGCACCAAGGTCGTCCGGGTTGCGCGATGTGACGAGTCCTTTGTCAACAACCACGGGCTCATCAGAGACGATGGCCCCGGCATTCTTGAGATCCTGCTGGATCGCCTTGAAGCCTGTCATCTTCCGGCCATTCACGAGATTGGCCGAAATCAGGACTTGCGGCCCGTGGCAGATCGAGAAGACGGGCTTCTTCTGCTCGAAAAAGGCAGATGCAAAATCCAGCGCTTTCTGGTTTACGCGCAAGGCATCCGGATTGAACAGCCCGCCGGGGATCAGCAGGGCATCAAAATCTTCGGCCTTCGCGTCGTCCAGGACCATATCGACATCGACCCACGCACCATGCTCACGGTGCTGGTTCGCATTGATGCGGCCCGGATTGGGTGAAACGATAACGGTCTTGCCGCCAGCATTCTCGATTGCTTCCTTGGGTGAGGTCAGCTCGACTTCCTCAAAGCCATCGGTGGCGAGGATTGCGAGTGTCTTTCCTTCTGCTCTCTTGCTCATTTGAATCTCCTGAATTTCTTTCGGATCACAGCGGCCGCGACCATGCGCGCCACTTCCTTCATCAACGGTGGGGGTGGACGCCTGTTCCGGCGTGACTCTGTTTTAATCAGCGGTGTTTCAGGCTGCATGATGGTCCTCGATCTCGTGCGCGAGACGTTCAATGGGGGCGTTCTCTGACGTCATCTGTGCGTGGTTGAGCGCGCTCAGGAATTTGCTTGGGCGCGCCATGGTGGGGAAATCTATTTCGCCTTCGCCGCGGCCTTCGATATCGAGCCCGCCAAAGCCGAAGATGCGGCCGATAATGCCCTGGTCGAGCTTGGCGCCTTCTACGGCTTCCAGCGAAAGTTGCGTGACGTGGGCTGACAGGAAACCGGTCTTCATCACGACGGAGCGGTTGGTGACGGCAAATTCTGTCGTGTTCAGGCGGATCATCTCGTAGATAAAGTAGACGATGCCGATGATGAGCCAGCCAAAGATCAGCAATGTCGCCCAGGCACGAGCATGACAGAGCCAGTGAAACCGGCCCCATTTGACGATATGCTCGTCCTCATGGAGGTGCTTTTGGATGTAGCTCATATGGCGGGCGTGTCCTTGTCGCTAACCCACAATCAACGGCCCGGCAGGCCGGTGCGTTCCGGTCACATGACGATCAGCCCTCGCTTTTCGGCGCGAGCCCGTGTACATGCGCGCCAAACAAGCCTCGAAAGCCCTCCCTCCCATGACCGAGCCTACTGCGCTGCGCAACATCGCGATCATCGCCCACGTTGACCATGGCAAGACGACCCTGGTCGACTGCCTTCTGAAACAGTCCGGCACGTTCCGCGAGAACGAAGCCACAGAAGACCGTATGATGGACTCCAATGATCTGGAGCGCGAACGCGGCATCACGATCCTTGCCAAGACGACCTCCGTCGTCTGGGGCGACACGCGCATCAATATCGTGGATACACCCGGACACGCTGACTTTGGCGGTGAGGTGGAACGTATTCTCCAGATGGTCGACGGCGCGATCGTGCTCGTCGATGCGGCTGAAGGCCCGATGCCACAGACCAAGTTCGTGGTGTCCAAGGCGCTGAAGGTCGGCCTTCGTCCGATCGTCGCTGTCAACAAGATCGACAAGTCTGACAGCCGCCCGGACTATGTCATCAACGAAGTGTTCGACCTGTTCGCCGACCTCGGCGCGGATGATGACCAGCTCGACTTCCCCATCCTGTACGGCTCGGCCAAGAATGGCTGGATGTCGACAGATGCCGACAAGCCGACCGACAGCATGGATGCGCTGTTCGACATGGTGGTGAAGCATGTTCCCGAACCCGCCGTTGAAGAAGGCCCGTTCCGGATGCTGGCGACGACGATTTCGGCTGACAACTTCCTCGGCCGTATCCTGACGGGCCGGGTGACGTCCGGCACCATCAAGCCGAACCAGACCGTCAAGGTGCTGGCGCGTGATGGCCAGCTGGTCGAGCAGGGCCGCGTTTCCAAGGTGCTGGCCTTTCGTGGCCTCTCGCGGGAACCGATCGAGGAAGGCGTTGCCGGGGACATTGTTTCCCTGTCCGGGCTGACCAAGGCGAACGTGGCGGACACATTCGTGGACCCGTCCATTTCCGAACCGATCGAAGCCCAGCCGATTGATCCACCGACGCTGTCGATGACCTTCCGCGTCAATGACAGCCCGCTGGCGGGCACGGAAGGCAAGAAGGTGACGTCCCGCCTGATCTGGGACCGCCTTTTGAAAGAGGCTGAAGGCAATGTCGCGCTCAAGGTTGAGCGCTCGACCGAAGCCGAAGCCTTTACCGTTTCAGGCCGGGGTGAACTCCAGCTTGCCGTTTTGATCGAGACCATGCGCCGTGAGGGCTTTGAGCTTGGCGTCATGCGGCCGCAGGTCGTGATGAAGACCGATGAGGCAACTGGCGAGAAGCTCGAACCCATCGAAGAAGTCGTCATCGATGTCGATGACGAGCACACTGGTATCATCGTCCAGAAGATGAATGAGCGTAAAGCCGACATGACGGAAATGAAGCCGTCCGGGGCTGGCCGTACACGGATGGTTTTCCACGCACCGACGCGCGGCCTGATCGGCTATCAGGGCGAGCTCCTGTCCGATACGCGCGGCACGGCGATCATGAACCGCGTCTTCCTCGAATACGCACCGTACAAGGGCGCCATCAAGGGCCGCCACACCGGCGTCCTGATCTCGATGGAGCAGGGCGAAGCGGTCGCCTTCGCGCTGTGGAACCTGGAAGACCGTGGCCCGATGATGATCCATCCGGGCGACAAGGTTTACCAGGGCATGATCATCGGCGAGCACAATCGTGACAATGACCTCGAAGTGAACGTCATGAAGGGCAAGAAGCTGACCAACGTTCGCGCGTCCGGCACGGACGAGGCTGTTCGCCTGACAACGCCGCTGCAGATGACGCTGGAGCGTTCGCTTGCCTATATCGCTGATGACGAACTGGTTGAGGTAACACCGACCAATATTCGCCTGCGCAAGATTCACCTCGACCCGAACGTGCGCAAGCGCGCGGCGAAAGCTGGCGTCAACGCTTAAAGGCGGGGTAGAAGTCCGCACGGCAGGTGCTAGGTTCAGGGGACTTGTCCCTGAGACACAGGATGCCCGCCGATGTTCTTGAAACCCGTTCTCGTCGTCATTACGGCCGGACTCGCCGGGCTTGCCAGCTGCGCGCAAATGCCGGCAGGCGAGCGTGCAATCGAGACTGAGGCTGTGCCAGCGCCGGTTCAGGTCATGGTGCTTGGCGTCTACCATTTCGATAATCCGGGTCTCGATATCAACAATATCGAGACCGATGATATTCTCTCGGCGCGGCGCCAGAGGGAGCTTGATGCCCTTGGCAGGTCGCTCGCCAGTTTCAGGCCGACGGCGGTGGCGGTCGAAGTGCTGGCCGAGCCGCCCTATATCGATCCCGGCTATGCCCGGTTCACGCCCGATGACCTGTTGAGTGAGCCGAGTGAGGATATCCAGATTGGCTACCGCGTCGCCAATCTGGCTGGTCTCGATACGGTGTATGCGATCAATGAACAGACATCCGGCGGGGAGCCTGACTATTTTCCCTATGACCGTGTCGCCGCATTTGCTGAAAGCGTCGGGCGCGCCGATGATCTTGCGGCGATTGCCGACATGTCGGGCCTCGTCGAGGCGTTCGAGACCCATCAGGAAACCTGGTCCGTGCCAGCCTTGCTTGAGCTGCACAATAGTGGCTTCATTCCCGACGATTTCTACTGGGATATCATCAGTTTCGGCGAGGGCGAGACGCAACCGGGTGCGGAGCTGGCGGGCTACTGGCTTATGCGCAACGCGAAGATCTTCAACAAGCTGCAGCAGGTCACGGAGCCTGGGGACCGCGTCCTAGTTGTCTATGGATCAGGTCACCGCGCCTGGCTGACCGAACTGGTTGAACGCTCCAATGGTTATCAGCTTGTCGATCCGTTGCCATATCTTGCCAGGGCAAAGGAGATGCTGTCGGAGCAGGCCGAGTAGAAAGCCATCGTGTTGTTCACGCCGTATTGGACAGCCCGGCGATGCGGCATGAAGATCGGCAGCATACGGCAATTTCGTCTTCACCGTTCGGATTTTTCATCCTACGATACTGTCATGGCCCTGATGACGCATCCTGGCGCCGGTTGGCGCATCCGCTCCTACCAGGGGGTGGACCATGTGCAGCTCGAGGCGCTGTTTCTCGATTGCCTCGAAGATTTTCCATGGCGGGCCAAACCGGCCGATGAGATCATCCGGCTGCGCCAGACGATGAAATCAAGTCTTTGCCTCGTTGCTGACGAGGAACAGGCCGGGCTGGTCGGCTTCCTGACGCTGGAGCGTGACAAGGCGTATGTGCCTCACCTGTTCGTGCATCGCGACTGGCGGTTCTGCGGCGTTGCATCAGGCCTGCTGGATGTCGCCCGGGATCTTGCCCGTGCCTCCCTCCAGCTCGATGTCGATATCCAGAATGACAGCGCATTGCGCGCCTACAAGGCGCTGGGCTGGGTCGAGAAGGTCGGCGCCACGACATCCCGGCCCGAGCAAAGACGCCTGACCGGCCCATGAAGCGCTTGCGGGAGTGGCCCGCTGGAATGACTGCCGATCACTGCTAGAAACTGGCGGCGACCCTGTCGATTTCGTCGAGGTGTCGCTGTTGGTCGGCAGGGCTGAGGAAAGAGCCTGTGAAACTGTTCCTGGCCAGCGTGATGACCTCCTCGCGTGTCAGGCCGACAGCCTTCGCGGTTTCCCGGTAGTTCTGGTTCACATAACCGCCGAAATAGGCCGGGTCGTCTGAGTTGACGGTGGCTTTGAGGCCGAGCGCCAGCATCTTCTTCATCGGATGGTCCTTGAGATCATCGACGACGCAGAGGGAAAGGTTTGACAGCGGGCAGACGGTCAGTGTCAGGCCTGCATCGCGGATGCGGGCCACCAGCGCTTCATCCTCCAGCGAACGATTGCCATGGTCGATCCGGTCAATTTTCAGCTCGTCGATCGCCTCGTAGACATAGGCAGGCGGGCCTTCTTCGCCAGCATGAGCGACGAGTTTCAGGCCAGCTTCGCGTGCGGCCTTGTAGATGTTCGCGAACTTCGATGGCGGATGGCCGGTTTCCGAGCTGTCGAGGCCTATGCCGTGAATGCGGGAGAGCCAGGGCTGCGCCTGTTCCCATGTCTTGAACGCTTCGTCCTCGGAGAGATGGCGCAGGAAGCACATGATGAGACGGTAGGTGATGCCGTATCTGGCTTCCGCCGCATCGAGGGCCTTCAGGATGCCGCTGATCGGCACGTCAAACGGGATGCCGCGATCTGTGTGGCCCTGCGGGTCGAAGAAGACTTCGACGTGACGCACATTGTCTGCGTGGACGCGCTTCAGATAGGCGTCTGTAAGGTCGTGAAAATCGGCCTCGGTCTGTAGGACGGACATACCCTGATAATAGATGTCGAGAAAGTCCTGCAAATTCGAGAACTCATAGGCAGCCCGGACGTCTTCCAGCGATTTGAACGGAATATCGACGCCATTGCGGGCGGCAAATTCCATCAGCTGCTCGGGCTCGAGACTGCCTTCAAGGTGCAGGTGGAGCTCGGCCTTGGGGAGGGCATCAATCAGGGCATCAAGGTTTGGCATATGTGCCTAGTCCTCACTTGCTTCGTCTGCTTCATCCTGTTTGGCAGGATCGTATTTGGCAAACCAGCCCATGATATTGTCGGTCTTGGCAATCAGGCGGCTCGGCCGGCCAGCAATATAGTGCGGCGATGTCGGTACGCGTACCAGCACCGTATCGACGCCGCGCTGGCGCAGGGCGCTGTAGAACTGTTCAGCTTCCCAGGCCGGGGTGCGATAGTCTTCCTCGCCGACCATCATCATCGTCGGGGTTTCGACATTGCCGACATAATTGATGGGCGAAAGTTTGAGGAAGGCTTCCGGATCCTCCCACGGATTGGCACCGATCCAGTGACGGTTCACATAGGCGCCAATATCGCTGGCAAGGCCCATCGTCATCCAGTTGATGACGGGTTTGACGGATGCGGCTGCGACGAAGCGGTCCGTCTTGGTGACAATCCATGCGGTGAGGATGCCGCCGCCTGAGCCGCCCGTGACGAACAGCCTTTCCTGGTCGACATAATTGCGCGCGACGAGGTCATCGACGACGCTCATCAGATCATCATAATCCTGGCCCGGATAGGCCTTGTCGATGAGCTGGGCAAATTCCTCGCCATAGCCTGTCGAGCCGCGTGGATTGGACCACACTGTGACATAGCCTTCAGCGGCATAGCGCTGGATCTCGGATGCGAAGTACGGGCCGTACATCGAGAATGGGCCGCCATGGATTTCGAGGATCATGGGGAAGCTGCCATCCGGCTTGAAGTCCGGCGGCAGGGCGACCCAGGCTTCGATCTCGCGGCCATCATGCGAGGAAGAAACCTTGAACTCTTCGACCTTCGCCATGTCGAGATACGGGATCACATCCGCGTTGAGGGCTGTCAGGACGCGGTTTTCGACGTTCCGCCCGGAAACGGCAATTTCGGACGGCGTGTTCGGAGAGCCGGCTGTATAGGCAAAGACGGGGCGGCTGGTTGTCGAGACGGAAAAGTCTGCGCCGCCATAGGGCCGACCGATTGACGTGCCGCCAAGTCCGGAGACGATGATGGAGACATCGCCGCTCAGGGAGACCTCGACGAGGTCCATATTCCCGGCATTCTCGATCATTGAGTAGAGGCTGCGGCCATTCGAGGCCCAGACGGTTGCGCCGAATTCGCGGTCGAAGCCCGCGGCGATTTCGCGGATATTCGATCCGTCTGTATCCATCACGTAGAGATTGTTCTGCTCATACGCCTTGATGTGGTCGTCATAGCCGCGAAAGGCGATGGACTTGCCATCAGGCGAGACGGCCGGGCCGAAATCAGGGCCATCGCGTGTCGTGAGCTGGGACATTGATCCGTCAGCGATTTCGACCGTGAACAGATCGCTTTCGATGAAGTCTGTATCGCGGTCGTCGGCTGTGTTGCCGGAGACGATCAGCGTGTCACTATCGAGCCAGACCGGGCTTGAAAGGTCAGCGTCGCCATGGGTGAGTTGCCGGGGCGAGCCGCCACTGGCAGGCAGGATGAAGACATGCTCGGTCCCCTTGTCGAGATAGCCTGCGCCATCGAAGCGGAAGGTGAGGTCGTCGATAACCTTTACCGGCTCATTCCACTCAGCGCCTTCAGGCGATTTCGGGGCGGTGGCAAAGCTTGGCCCTTCGCCGGGTACGAACATCGAGAAGGCGATCGTCTTGCCATCGGGCGACCATTTCGCGCCGGATGCGCCGTTCTCAAGCTGGGCGAGTGAAAAGCTCTGGCCACTATCGAGATAGAGCAGGCGCAGCTCCGGCTTGCCGCCAGTGGATGTGGCGTAGAGCAGCTTCTCGCCATCCGGGGACCAGACAGGACCGCCAGCAGATGACCCGCCGGTAACGAGCGGGCGCTCATTGCCGGATTTGACGTCGATGATCCAGAGGTCTCCGCGATCCTGGTCTTTGCGGCGGTCCATCGAATGGCGGACATAGACGATCTTCGAACCGTCCGGTGAGACCTGCGGTGAGGTCGCGTATTCGATATCGAAGACGCGTTCAGCCGTGAAGCGCCGCGAGCTGGCGTCGTCATCACCCTGGGCGTTGGCCATGCCAGCCGCAGCCAATGCCGCCGCGCCTGCGACCAGAATACGAATTACGGACATGGATATCTCCCTTCGGCCCCGTTTCGTGAATGCTATCACGCAGGCAGTGCAATTCCAGAGCGAATACACCAGCTCCGAGCCATCGATCGCAGGGCGCATGACCTGATCAGCCGAGAAACCATTTGACGATAGTAAGCTCACATTACATGATGCGCGGGCTGGCCTGATGTCGTCCCAGACCAGGGCCACATATCCCGTTCCCACTTATCCGGAATGGGGCGACTGCGCGGGGCCGAGTGCCCCGCATTTTTTTGACGCATTTCCCTTCGAAACTGACTGGCCGCCAAAGTGTTGTTTGGTAAACGCAGCTGCTGCGTTACAAGAAAAGCGAATTATCCGGCGAGACGGTCGGTGTGTGAGGGTAACTGATGGGTTTGATCTGGTGGGTTTTGCCGGCGCTTGCTGGCGTTGTCGGTCTGATGCTGACATTTGCGGGCCTGGGCCGCCTCATGAAGTTGCGACTGGCAGCTGGCGGGCTGCGCTTCCTTTTCGGCATCGGTTTTCTCGGCACTGCAGGTATTGCAACCTTTGCCGGTCTTAACCTTCAGACCTATAAACGCCTGACCTATGAGCGGCCTGTCGCGCAGATCAGTTTCGATGCCGTGCCAGGCGAAACAAATGCCTATCGCGCGCGGATCCTGCTGGCGGAAGGTGAGGCCGTAACCTGCTTTAGCGGTAATAGCGTCGAGGATGATTGCATCCTGCGCGGCAATGAATTCTCCATGGGCGCGCGCGTCATCACCTTTGAACCGATGGCCAATATGCTCGGCTATGACAGTGTCTATCGGCTGGACTTTGTCGAAGGTCGCAAGTCCAAGCGCTACAATACAACGACGGTAACGGAAGCGACGACGAATGGCCGGGCGCTTTCGGAAAACCCCGGCCTGGATGTTTATGCACTGGCGCGGGAGCAGGGGACGCGGTTCGGCGTCAAAGGCACGCAATTTGGATCAGCCGTCTATGCCGCGATGGGGGATGGACTGTCCTATGACGTGATCCTGACGCAGGATGCCCTGACGCTGAAACCCGGCAATCAGGCTACGGCCAGCGCCATGAATTCGGGAGGATGAGGCATGGGACTGTGGGAGCGATATGTCGTCCCCCCGCTTGTCTCGTGCGCGTGTTCGACGAAACCGATCATGAAACAGCGTGCCAAGGTCGTACCCCGCGCACGGGGTAAAGTGCTGGAGATCGGCTGCGGGTCTGGCACGAACTTCGATTACTATGCACGCGAGGACATCGAAAAGCTCTACGCGCTGGAGCCATCCTCCGGGATGATCAGGCGCGCGCAAAAGCAGGCCGCCGAGCTTGGCTGGGGCAACCGGATCGAATTCCTGGAAACTGGCGCAGAAGCGGTTCCACTGGATGACAACTCTATCGACACCATTGTGATTACCTTCGTGCTGTGCACCATTCCTGACTGGCAGTCTGCCCTCAACGAGGCTGCGCGCGTGCTGAAGCCGGGGGGCGAAGTGTTATTCTCAGAACATGGCCTGGCGCCGGATGAGGGCGTCTCGAAATGGCAGCGCCGCATCGAGCCGGTCTGGAAGCCGCTGGCTGGTGGGTGCCATCTCACACGCGATACCGGTCAGATGCTCACATCGGCCGGGTTTGCACTGCAAGGCATGGAGACGATGTACCTGCCGAGTACGCCGAAGATCGCCGGCTTCGTGAGCTGGGGAGCGGCCCGTCTTGCCTAGATCCGCGCCATACCTCCCATTCCTGAGCGGCCCGCCGGAAGTTGCGCCGAATCTCAGGCCCATCCCTGAAAGCAGGTGGCTGATCCCTGACACCGAAAAGTCTGACTGGCTGCCATCCAAGCGAGTCATGATGGCGAGCCGGCCGCATGACACTATCCAGGGCGAAACAGATGGCCCGGCGGCGCGCGAACTCCTGTCGCTTGTCGGCGAGGCTGTCGGCGAGTCGCCCCATCACAGCTGGGAGAACGCACTGGAAGCGGCCGCCTCCATCGTGTCGGATGATCTCTGCCTGCTGGAGCGCGACGAGGAGGGCGACTGGGTGCTGATTGCCGGGGCTGTCGCGGCGCCGACTTTCTGGTGGCTGGAAGACCAGATTGGCCTGACGCTGGCTGGCCTGCATGAGCCTGTACCCGGCGGCGCGCCCGGCCTGTCGCGGCGGATCAACCGGATTTTCGACCACCTCAAGCCCGGCCGCGTACTCGAACGGTTCAACTGGACGATCCAGGCCAATGGCGTGCGTTTTGCGCCGGACCGGCCGCGTGCCGATACGGCCACGCCGGACGATCTTCATTTGCGGGTTGAGCGTCAGACCATTCGCAAGCTGCCCGAGACCGAAGCAATCTGTTTCACGATACGCGTCGCGATGGACCCACTGCTCCCGATACTCGCCAACCCTGATGTGCGCGAGACCTTCGAAGATGCATGGATCGGCGCGGCGCATGATGTGCGCGAATACAAGGGCTGGGAAGAGCTTGAAGACCTTGTGCGAGATGCCTGCCGGCAATCGGCCGCTGCTTCATAGTCGAAATCTCCGCAAACTGCGTTATGTGAACGGCTGACAAGCTGATTCACGAGGAGATTTCCATGGCCTACTGGCTGTTCAAATCCGAACCATTCAAATGGGGCTGGGATGCCCAGAAGAAGGCTGGCAAGGCAGGCACCGAATGGGATGGCGTGCGCAACTACCAGGCGCGCAATTTCATGCGCGACATGAAAAAGGGCGACAAGGCATTTTTCTACCACTCCAATAAAGGCCTGGAAGTGGTTGGAATCGCCGAAATCTGTGCCGAGAGTTCGCAGGATTCCACGACCGACGACGAACGTTGGGACTGCGTCGATATCCGCGCCGTCTGCGACATGCCAAAGCCGGTGACACTGGTTGATGTGAAAGCCAATGAAAAGCTTGCCGACATGGCGCTGGTCACGTCTTTCCGCCTGTCTGTGCAGCCGGTGAAAGAGGATGAGTGGATGGAAGTCTGCCGCATGGGCGGGCTCAATGGAAAGACGCTGAAGCCGCTTTAGGCGAGCGCCAGTTCCAGGGCGACATCGCAGTGTAGCTTCGCAGTATCGTAGGGCGGCAGCGGCGCGTTTTCAGCGTTGAGCAACATGCCGACCTCGGTGCAACCGAGGATGACGCTGTCTGCGCCTGCGTCGGCGTGTCGGGCGACAATGTCGAGATAGGCCGTCCGGCTGTCCTCACGAACGATACCGTTGACCAGCTCATCGAATATGATGGCATGGATGCTGGCGCGGTCTTCTTCGTCCGGGGTAATGACGTTCAGGCCATGATCGTCAATCAGGCGCCCTTTGTAGAAGTCCTGCTCCATCGTGTAGGCCGTGCCGAGCAGGAGCGGCCTGGTCCGGCCATCCGCCTTGAGCCGTGCGGCGGTGGCATCGGCGATGTGCAGGAAGGGGACGTCAATTGCCCTTTCGATTGCAGCGGTGCAGCGGTGCATGGTGTTGGTGGCGAGGATGATCAGCTCAGCGCCTGCTGCCTGCAGCCCGCTTGCTGCGCGGGCAAGGTGCCGGCCGGCCCCATCCCAGTCCCCGGCTTTCTGCATGGCCTGGATCTCACCAAAGTTCATCGAGGCAATCAGGCAGTCTGCTGTGGCGAGAGGACCGAGTGCGAGGCGCGCGCCTTCATTCAATGCGCGGTAGTAGATCACGGTGCTTTCAGGGCTCATGCCGCCAATGATGCCGATGCGCTTCATCCGCGTACGCCATCCTCAAAGCTGGCCAGCGCCCATTCGGCGAACTGGCCAATATTGCCCCCCCGGAACAGGAACGCGCCGACCCCGGCGGCCTTTGCGGCATCAAGGTCGGTCTGTTTGTCACCAATCAGGAAGCTCTGTTCGCGATTTACAGGAAAGTCGGCCATGGCCTGCAGCAGCATGCCGGGCCCGGGTTTGCGATCTATGCTGGACTTGCGGTATCTCGCGACCTCGCCCTCCTCATGCCAGGGGGCATGATAGAAGCGGTCAATGGCGGTCCCCCGTTCGGCCAGCGCTTCAGCCATATGGGCGTGCAGCGCTTCCATGTCGGCCTCGGTATAGAGACCCCGGGCAATGCCGGACTGGTTGGTTACGACGAAGACAAACCAGCCGCGTTCCTTGAAATTCGCCACGCATTCCATCGCCCCGTCGATCCATTCGAAATCCTCGATCCTGCTGACATAGCCACGGTCGACGTTGAGAACGCCGTCGCGATCGAGGAAGAGGGCAGGCCGTCTGGGTGTCATCATTTTGCTCTTAGACGACTGGACGCGAACCTGCCAGCCATCAAGTTTTTCTGGAATATTTCGCCGAATTGCCCTCTGATCTGCTTCAGGAGACACCAGAAAAGACAAACGTCTCCTCATGGGAGGACCAAAATATGGAACAGTACCTACCGCTCATACTGAGCGCGATCGGAGGGGGCGCCCTCGGGCCTATCATCTCCAAAGTCCTTGGCGGCAGCGGCACAGGTGGCCTGCTTGGCGGGGTCATTGGCGGGATCGGCGCGCATTATGGCGCCGATGCAGCCGGGATTGGCAACCTGCTCGGCAGCGGCATCATGGCCCACATCCAGAGCCTCATCGAGGGCGGCATTGGTGGCGGCATCCTTGGCGTGATCGCTGGCATGGTGATGAAGAAGCAGGCCTGAGCGCCTGCGGGAACAACAATCGAAACAGGGGCGGGGCCGCAAGGTCCGGCCCTTTTCTTTTGGCCTATTCGGCGTGGGCGAGCTCTGCGACTTCTGCGCGATTGGCGCGCACGCCGGCCATGAATGGGAAAATTGCGAGCGCTGTCAGGACCGAGGCCAGTAGGAAGGACGCGCCGGGGAAGTAGACAGGCGCATCGCCGGCAGAAAACAGGTGCAGTGTCTGCGTCATGACCAGCGGGGCGAAAATCATCGAGAAGGCCTGCAGGCTGGCATTGGCTCCCTGGAGTTCGCCCTGCGCGTTTCGCGGTGTCAGGCCGGATGTGACCTGATTGAGAGCCGGCGAGAACACGCCGCCAAGCGCCCCGAACGGGATGATCGCGTAAATCATCCAGTCCTTGAAGGCGAAAGCGTACAGCATGCACGCAGCCGAGGTGATCAGCATGCCGCCGAATGCGGTGTTGACTGGGCCGAAACGTTTGATGGCCGGGCCGATCAGGACGGCCTGCGTGATGGCAGACCCTATGCCTACCAGCGTCAGGGATAGCCCGATCTCGGCTTCGTGCCAGTCATATCGGATCTCAGCATAGAAATTCCAGGTCGAAGGAAAGACGACATGCGCGAACACGAAAAGGCCCTGCGCCGCGATGAACCAGCCGACCTTCGGCAGTCTTGAGAAATGCTTGATTGCGCCGAACGGATTGGCACGTTTGGGGTCGAAATCCCGCCGGTTCTCCTTTGGCAGCGATTCCGGCAGGACGAAAAAGCCATAGATGAAATTGACGAAAGAGAGTGTCGCGGCCCCGAAGAAGGGGAGCCGCGTGTCGATGGCCCCAAGCCAGCCGCCCATTGCCGGGCCGATGATAAAGCCGATTCCGAAAGCTGCCCCAAGCATGCCGAATGCCTTGCCGCGTGCATCAGGCTCTGTGACATCGGCAATATAGGCATTGGCGGTCGAGATGGTAGCCGAGGAAATACCTGTCAGCGCCCGGCCGACAAAGAGCAGCCAGAGCGAATGGGCAAAGCCCATGATCATGAAGTCGATGCCCAGCGTGGCGATCGAAACGAGCAGGACCGGGCGCCGTCCGAACCTGTCGGACAGGTTGCCGATGGTTGGCATGGTGAGGAAGTTGAGGACGCCAAACAGCGCCATGAGGAAGCCGCCAATCGCGACAGTTTCCTGTGCAGGCTTGCCAGTCAGGTCTTCAAGCAGGGACGGCATCACCGGAATGATGATGCCGAAACTGATCATGTCCATCATCACCGAGACGATGACGAACAGGAAGGCATTCTTCCCATGCTTGCGAGTGGCGGGCGCCTCAGTCATGGCGCGACGGTCTGGCGGGCTTTCGCCGTTCCGTCAATCTGCCGCTGAGAGTTGCGCTTCAAGAAATTCTGTCTGGCGGCGATAGTAGAACAGCTGGTTGGAAAGCTTGCGCCAGCCATGGCCCTCATCGGGAATGCGGACATAGGGCGCCTCGATGCCATTGCCGCGCAGTGTCTTCACCATGATCTCGGTTTCATAGATGTCGATGCGCGGGTCCATGACGCCATGCGAATAGAGAACCGGCACCTTGATATTTTTCGCCAGCGCAATGGGCGAATTCTCCGCATAATAGTCGACCCATTTCTGCTCGCGTATGTCGCCATACTCGATCCGGTCAGATGCTTTCAGGGCCGGGGAAGCGATCTGCAGGGCAGTGACCCAGTTGCCAACGCCGTAAAGGGCCGCGCCAGCATCGAACGCGTCCGGATAGAGCGCCAGCACAGCGTTGACCATATAGCCCCCATACGACCCGCCAACCACGGCCGCGCGGCTGGTGTCGACCCGGCCATCCGTGGACAGGGCATCCAGCATGTCGATCAGGTCCCGCACGCTGTCGCGCCGCTTCGTCTGGTCATCAAGGGTGACATAGGTTCGCCCGAAGCCGGTCGAGCCGCGCACATTGGGCTGGAAGACGGCCAGTCCGCGGTCGAGATGGTATTGGATCGGACCATTGAAGCTGGCCATGGACTGGCCGGTCGGGCCGCCATGGACCATGAAGATCACTGGCGGCGGTCCCGCTTCGGTGCGGGAGGCTGCATCTGGCAGGTAGAGAAGGCCTTGCAGCTCCACGCCGTCGCGGGCCGTCATGCGGATGCTCTCCGGCTCGATCAGGCGGGATGGGTCCAGCCCGGCGAAATCCGATGCGAAAACACGGTCGAGTTCACCCGTTCCAAGGTCGAGCACGAAGACATCACCCGGTGTTCGCCAGCCATTCACCCGGATGGCGAGCTTGTCGGACGCGCCTGAGCAGGACAGCTGGTACACGCCGGCCGGCAACATTGACGTATCGATGTCAGACCGGACGCCAGCCTGGTCGATATGAAGGCTGTGAAACCCGTCCTCATTCTCTGTCCAGACAAGATACTGGGAGCGGGAGCCGCAGAGATTGACGCTGCCGACATCGTGCGCAGTTGGCTCAAGCACGTCCATGTTTCCGGACGCAATTTCATAGCCCGTCAGGGCCGAATATTCGCCGCGCTCATTCGATGAGAAATAAAAGCCCGAGCTGTCGGGCAACCATGCAAAGCCGCCATTACCGTGATTGGCGCGCGGATCGGGCTTGGCGATCGTGGTCATCTCGCCGGATGCGATATCCAGCAGGTAGAGATTGTCGGAATCCTCGCCGACCGTTTCCGTGACGATGAGCTTCTTGCCATCGGGTGAGATATCGTGCGCGAAGAAGCCGAACACGCCCTCATAGAGACGCGTTGTCTCTCCTGTTGCCAGGTCGGCTGTGTAGATGTCGAAATCCTCGCCATTGCGTTCAGTGGACGCGAACGCGATGGTCTGGCCGTCGGCGCCGAAATCCCCGAAGGCACGGAAGCCGCCCTCGACCGCTGGCAGGACAAGCGCTTCGGAGCTGCCATCGGCGGCAATACGGTAATAGGATTCCTGCTCATTGCCGTCATTGTCGGCACCGTAGACGAGCGTCTCGCTATCAGGTGCCCAGCTGAAGAAGGTGATGCCATTGCCGAAGGTCAGCTGACGTGGCTGGCCGCCTGCGGAGGGCAATGTCCAGAGTTGCGGCTTGCCGGTGATGTCCCATGAGAAGGCCAGCATTGTACCATCCGGCGAGATGGCTGTATTGCCTGCGCCGCTTGCCAGAAGGTAGCGGGCAATATTGGCCGGATCCTGCCCGGCAAGACCGACATTCACCGCTTCACTCTCGGGCGAGATCGCTTCCAGCGACATATCCGGGCCGCTTGCTTCAATCTTGGTGCCCTGTGGGTCTGGAGGTGCGAGCATCTCGTCAGGGACAGTGAGGTCCGGGTCCTGGTATTCTGGCGTCTGCGCACAGGCGGACAGGGCGAGAAGGCTTGCGCCAATGGCAAGCGAGAACATGCGGTTCATGGGGACCCCTTTTGATTTTTCTTGTGTCTTCGGTGCGCCCCTCATCCGGCGCTGTCAATTCTCCCGGGGGCGGTTCGCAAGACTGGCGAGCGCAACGCCTGCAAGTATGGCAAGGGTGGACGCGATAAAGCGCAGGCTGAGCGGCTCGGCCAGGAAGACAATGCCGCCGAGGGCTGCCAGGGCCGGGACGGTCAACTGTGCAATCCCGGCAAGGCTGGCCGACAGGTCTTTAAGCGCGGCATACCAGATCGCATAGCCGAGACCGGAGGTGATTGCCCCGGACAGGACGGCGTAGGCGATGCCTTCGGGGCTTGGACCGGCTTCAGGCCGCATGAGCAGCAGCGGCAAGCTGATCAGGGCGGCCATTGCGCCTGCCCGCAGGAAGTTGCCAGCCGTGTGTTGGGTCGGAGCGGCCTTGCCGCGACCGCGCAGCGAGTAGACGCCCCACGCAAGGCCCGAAATGGCCATCAGCGCTGCCCCCGACGCGGGCGGCGCATTGAGGCCAGGCAATAGGAGCCAGACAAGGCCGCCGACAGCCAGGGCCAGCCCGGCCCATCGGGCGGCGGCCAGTTTTTCCCCGCCCAGCACACCCCAGCCGATCATTGTGATCTGCACCAGCGCAAACAGGATGAGCGCGCCTGTCCCGGCGGCGAGGCTGAGATAGGCCAGCGAAAAGGCGCCAGCATAGACAAGTAGCGCCAGACCGGAAATCCAGCTGCCGGCCCTGGAGGCGCGCACCGGTGACACAAGGAGCGCCAGTACAAGCGCACCAGACAGGATCCGTATCAGGGTAAATGTCCACGCACCAGCTTCGCCGGTGGCCATGGCGAGGCGCGCCAGCACAGAATTGGCAGCAAAAGCCACCATTGCGAGAGCCGTGAGAAGAACAATTCGGAGTGTAGCGGACATGGCCTCGCCTCCTTTGCGGCGCGAGGAACCGTCTGGCCAGACTTATTCTCACAAAAGTCGTGTCCAATTCGCCCCTTAACAGCCGGGCCGACATGTTGAATAGTCGGGTCCGCAATGGCTTTATCGAGAGGGGATGGCCAATGACCGGACTATGGATCCTGCTTGCAGTGGTGGTTGTGCTGCTGCTGGGGCTGGTCGTCGTATATAACAGGCTGGTCGGCAAGCGGCAGATGGTCCGTAATGGCTGGTCGGATATCGATGTGCAGCTGAAACGCCGGGCCAATCTCATCCCGCAACTTGTCAGCACGGTGAAAGGCTATGCCGCGCACGAGCGTCAACTGTTCGAAGAAATCATCGCCAAACGCAATGCCGCGTCCGCTGCCGGGGACAATCTGGCTGAGCGGGGCACAGCCGAAAGTGAGCTGTCGCGTCCGATCGGCCGTCTTCTCGCCGTCGCCGAAGATTATCCTGACCTCAAGGCCAGCGACAATTTCCGGGACTTGCAGGAAGAGCTTTCCGACACCGAAGACAAGATCGAAATGGCGCGGCGTTTCTATAATGGCGCGGTGCGCGAACTGAACACGCTGATCGAGAGTTTTCCGTCGAGCCTCGTGGCAGGCCCGTTCGGCTTTCATCAGGCGGCCTATTTCGAAATCAAGACGTCAGACCGGGCCATGCCGGAGGTGTCTTTCGGGGGCGGCTCATGATGCGTCTTATTGCTTGCCTGCTCATTGCGGCGATCACTGTTGTCCTGCCTGCGCTTGGCGAGGAAGTTATCAACCGCTTTGACGTTGCAATCGAGGTCGAACAGGATGGTGACATCCTCATTACCGAGACGATCAACGTCACCGCCGAGAATAATCGTATCAATCGCGGCCTTTTCCGTGACCTGCCGCGCTATTACGAAAGCGAGGGCGACAGGTTACGCTACAATTACAACGTCCTGTCGGTACAGCGCGACGGGCGGCGCGAACCCTATGAGACGATGACTGAAGACAATGCCTGGCGCATCCGCATCGGTGATGAGGATACTTTCGTATCCAGAGGCGAGCATGTTTACGTCATACGCTACCGCGTGAAGAATCAGGTTCGCTATTTCGATGATTTCGATGAACTCTACTGGAACGTCACTGGCAATTCCTGGGCCTTCCCGATCCTGACGGCGACCGCGCGTGTCACCCTTCCGGGCGAGGCGGACCTGGTCGAGCAGAATGGCTATACGGGCGGGCTGGGCGAGACCGGTAGCGCCTACCGTTTCCGCCGGGACGACGGGGCCTATGCTTACGAGACGACTGAGCCGCTCGGCGTTGAGCAAGGTCTCACCATCTCTCTGGCCTTTGCGAAAGGTCTGATTGATCCACCATCGGCCAATGACAAGCGGGCAATCTGGTGGCAGCGCAATGGCGCGCTCTCAGTGCTCATCCTGTCGCTGGTCGGTGTGTTCGCGTTTCTTTACCGCTCATGGGACCGGGTTGGCCGTGATCCGCCAAAGGGCCCGGTCTTTGCGCGCTACGAAGCGCCGCGGGGCTATTCTCCGGCTGCCGTGCATCACATCTACCATCGCGGCTTTCATAACCATGATGCGCTCATCGCGACGCTGGTGAACCTTGGCATCAAGGGCCTTGTCGATATCGATGCGGACGACAAGAAAAAGACGGTGCTGACGCCGAGGGGCGGTGATGCCGCCGGCCTGCCCGCCGAGGAGGCCCTGCTCGATCGCAAGCTGTTTTCCGGCGGCCCGGTGACCCTTGGTGATAAATACAATGCGAGTTTCACCAAGAGCTATACGAGCTTTCGAAAACGCGTTTCCGACAAGTTCGGCAGCGCCTATTTCAAGTGGAATATCGGTTATACACTGGTTGCGATTGTGCTGTCGGCATTGGCAATCGTGTTCGCGATTACCTGGGCGCCATCATGGTCCCATTGGCTCACCGCGCTTGTCATCGCCATGGCCCTCCTGAACGGGCTTTTCATGTACCTTATGCCGGCTGCAACGCCGAAGGGGCAGGATGTCCGAACCGAGATTGAGGGCTTCAAGCTGTATCTCGAAAAGGCAGAGAAACTACAGCTCAACGCGGCCGAGGTCGGCTCTGACCAGCCCCCCCCGATGACGACGGCACGCTATGAAAAGTTCCTGCCCTATGCCATCGCGCTCGGCGTTGAAGAGCCGTGGACGGAGCATTTCGAGAAGGTGTTGCCGCAGGAAGCTGCCAACTTCAATCCGGCCTGGGGCCATATCGGCGCTCACCGGTCCTTCTCCAGTTTCAACAAATCGATGGTCTCGACGATGAGCTCGGCTGTCTCCAGCTCAATGCCGCAAAGCTCCAGCTCATCCGGCTCGGGTGGCGGTGGATTTTCGGGCGGCGGCGGTGGTGGCGGCGGCGGAGGCGGCTGGTAGGGCGGCGCTCAGAACGCGCCGTGTCGCCCCTTACCGGATTTGAAAGCCGTTGCGCCAAGCGCTGTTTCACCGGACCTGATCACATCGAGTCCGCCCGCCACTTCGGCACGTAATGCAGCCTCCTCATCGAGGCTCCACTGGCTGAGCGCTGACGCCCGGTCGGCGCGCATGCAGCGCTGGGGAAATGCCGCAATCTGGCGTGCAAGCCCTGTCGCCATTTCCAGCGCGCCGCCTTGTGGTGCCAGGCGGTTGGCAAGCCCGATCTGCATGGCTTCATCAGGGCCAATTTCGCGGCCTGTTAGGATCAGGTCCATCGCGCGCGACTGGCCGATCAGGCGTGGCAGGCGGATCGTCCCGCCATCAATCAGCGGGACGCCAAACCGCCTGCAGAACACGCCGAGCCGTGCCGTCTGAGAAATAACCCGTAGATCGCACCATAGCGCGAGTTCCAGACCACCTGCGACTGCATAGCCGTCAATGGCAGCAATGACCGGCTTCGACAGGCTTAACCGGGTCGGTCCCATCGGTCCGAAATCGCCATCTGGCCTGGTCACGTTTCCGCGTCCCTCGGAGACGGCTTTCAGGTCGGCCCCGGCGCAGAAGTTTCCCTCTGCCCCAGACAGGATCGCCACTGACAGGCTGTCATCGGCATCGAATGCCTTGAAGGCCGCATACAGCGCTTGTGCCGCATCACGGTCGACGGCATTGCGGGCGTGCGGCCGGTTAATCGTCACCGTGAGGATGTCGCCATCCTGGCTTGTCAGGACGCTTTGTTCCATGCCCATCAGGCGGGCTCTTCAGGCTTGTACCTGCCGAGGAAAGGCACGATCCGGTTGAGCAGGGCCGGCACCATTTTTTCCGGCATGTCGTGGCCCCATTTTTCGATGATCTCGATGTCCGCACCGGGGATACGCCGGGCAATATCCTCTCCGGCCGCCGGGCGGATCAGCGGATCCTGCGCGCCATGCAATACGAGCGTGGGCACGTTGAGCGATGGCAGCCTCTCATGCCAGCGCGGCTGCGCAAGGATGGCGGCATATTGCCGGGCAACGCCCATTGGCCGGTCCGAGCGATTGAACGCTTTCATCGCCATGGCCTTTACCGCTTCATCCGTGTTGCGCACCGTTTCATGTGACCCGATCACCCGGCGAGACTGTGCCGCAAGATTGCCGATGGCGGCTGCTGTCCTGAATTCGGGCACAGCAGTCAGCGCCGTCTGCGCTTCGTCAGATGCGCGGGGCAGCGAAGGATCGCCTGAAGTTGTCATCACCGGTATCAGCGTGCGCACGCGCTCAGGGTGATTGAGTGCCATCAGCTGCACGATCATGCCGCCCATGGAGAAGCCTATCACGTCAGCCTTCTCCGCGCCGAGCGCCGTGATCAGGGCGGCGGCGTCGGCGGCCATATCGTCGAGGATATAGGGCACTTTCTCGTGCATCGGCTCACCGGCGGCGATGCCTTTCACGATGTTGCGCGGGGCAGGCGGGACCTGATTGGTGAACTCGGTGGAGAGGCCGATATCGCGATTGTCGAAGATGACGACGCGGCGGCCGGCGTCAGCAAGGCCCTGCTTGAAGCTTTCGGGCCAGGTAATCATCTGCCCGGAAAATCCGGAGACCAGCAACAACATCGGGTCATCCGCATTGCCGTACTCTTCGTATTCGATCTCGATTCCGTTGGCCTTGATGCGCGGCATGATGGCTACCCTCCTGGTTTTTATTATCTGGCGTTCGAAATCATAATTGGGCCTGGAACCTCAAGGCAACTGCGGGGTTGGGACTATTTACTGAAGGAGCCAGCTCATGAAACATACCGCCCTCATCCCCTTGCTGAGCCTGCTGGCGATTGCCGGCTGTTCGCAGGAAGCCGCTACAGTGCGCGAAGAGAGCAACGCGGCTCCACCCACCAGCGAAGAAGCGACCTCTGGGCCTCAGTCCTGCCTGGCAGAGCTTGGAGAGGCCGACGCCCAGGTGCTGGTCGATCAATGTCTCAGTATCTCACCGGCCACACGACCGCCATGCAATGTGCAGAACGACTGCCAGATGATCCGCGACGAGATCAGGCGCGGTTGCAACTTCGGGGATGGCGCCGACAATCCGGATTTCTGTGCTGATTATGAGTGATCCTTGCTTGCCGCTATGGGCCGGATAAGCCGGCCTTGTCTGAGCAGGCGCACATGGATCGTATCTAACGCCCCAGCTCTTTCATAGCGTCTTCAAGGCCCTGCAAGGTCAGCTCGAACATGCGGCCGGGGCCGATCAACTCGTTGATGAGCTTGATGGAGCCGGTATATTCCCAAGCGCCGGACTTGACCGGGTTGAGCCAGACCAGGTTCGGGAATTGCTGGACGAAACGCTGGATCCAAAGGCCGCCGGCCTCTTCGTTCCAGTGCTCAACCGAGCCGCCGGCATAGGTGATCTCATAAGGGCTCATCGTGGCGTCGCCAACAATGATTACCTTGTAATTGGACGGGAATTTATGAAGCACGTCCCAGGTGGGGATACGCTCATTATGACGGCGCCGATTGTCCTTCCACAACCCTTCATAGGGGCAATTATGGAAGTAGTAGTGTTCGAGATTCTTGATCTCTGAGCGCGCAGCCGAGAACAGCTCCTCGCAGACCTTTACGTGCGGGTCCATCGAGCCGCCAATATCGAGCAGCAGGAGAACCGAGATCGTGTTGCGCTTTTCCGGACGCATCTCGATGTCGAGATAGCCCTGCTTGGCGGTGTTGCGGATCGTCTGGTCGAGATCAAGCTCGTCTGCAGCGCCTTCGCGCGCCCATTTGCGCAGGCGCTTCAGGGCGACCTTGATGTTGCGTGTGCCAAGTTCGACGCTGTCGTCGAGGTTCTTGAATTCACGCTTGTCCCATACCTTCACGGCGCGGCGGTGGCGGGACTTCTCCTGTCCGATACGGACGCCTTCCGGGTTGTACCCGTTCGCGCCAAACGGCGAGGTGCCGCCCGTACCAACCCATTTGTTGCCGCCTTCATGGCGCTTCTTCTGCTCTTCGAGACGCTGCTTCAGCGTTTCCATCAGCTTTTCGAAGCCGCCCAGTGCCTCGATCTCGTCCATCTCTTCCTTGGTCAGAAATTTTTCCGACATCTTGCGCAGCCATTCTTCTGGCAGGTCCTGGACGTCGACGGCATCCTGCATCGTGTCGAGGCCCTTGAAGACGTGGGAGAAGACCTTGTCGAACTTGTCGAGATTGCGCTCATCCTTCACCAGCGTGGCGCGCGAAAGATAGTAGAAGTCCTCGACTTCCATATCGATCACGTCCTTATCCATGGCTTCAAGCAGGATCAGGTATTCCTTCAGCGTCACCGGGACTTTGGCAGTGCGCAATTCATTGAAGAAGTTCAGGAACATGGGGCAGGCTCTCCGTTCGCTATGGTCAACCTAGCGCGCAGGCGCGACAACTCCAAGGGCTGACGCAGCGCAACCGTGCAAGAGCGCATCGCCTAGCCGTCTGTATCGAGCGGCGTGCGCACCCGGCCCGGCAGCGGCGTACTGAGATCGCCGGAATGGGACATGCCGCCCCGGACCAGGAGTTTCGGCACCTGCCGGCCGCCATTCATCTCGTCATAGAGGAGGTTCCCGGCTCCGAGATTCAGCCCGCCGCCCGGCAGGTCGACAAAGCCGGTCTTTGCGACATGGGCGAGCGTCGCGACGACCGAATTCGAATTCTGGAACAGGAAATTATAGTTGAGCCGGGCTTCATCGATTGCCTGCGCCACGATGCTGACGCGGCGCCAGTCAGCTTCGCTGAAGCCTGTCTCTATAATGGCGAGGCGCTGGTGCCGGCCAGCCGCTCGCAAGGGAGAATGCGGGCTTTCCGCCCACGCAACAGGGCCGCCAACACGCAGCTGCCCGGCCAGCGGGTAAGCCGTCACGATCTGCGGCGGCAGGCCAAGGGCCGGAATGTAAACGAGGTGCGAGTGCTCCCCGATGAAAGCAACGTCGAACTCTATCTTCACCAGCGCACATGCGCCGAAGACATGCTCGAAGGCGCGAGGGCCATACGCTTGCAGCGCGGCGAAATCAGCAGCGCAAATCCCGTCAGACAGGATACGCACGCGGAGCGCATCAAGCATTTCCACGGGCTGTTTCTGGCCCGGCCGTCTGTCGTCTGGTTGAAGCAAGCAGGCCGTCACCTTGATGGAACGCATGCCACTCAATCAGGTTTCTTGGGCAAGGCAAACTTGCCGCCTCGCATCGGACGGGGAAAATCCAGCACTATTGAGAGGGCCAGCCGGTTTGAAAAATCTACCCGTGTATCTTGTCAGCGGATTGATACTGCTCATTGGGCTAGGGGCGCGCTTTGCGATCGGTAATGTTTACAGCGAAGCAGAAGCGACGAACCTGATCGGCTCGCTGAGCCAGACGGGGCTGTATCTTGGCTCCGCCATTGCCGGGGCAGCAGCGACGACGCTCGCCCTGATGCTGACTTTGCTGGGCCTCACCCGTCAGGCGGAAACTGATTTCGACCCGAATGTCTATCGTAGTATTTCGCAGGTCGCCTGGCTTTCGACCATCAGCCTCGTCGGCGCGGTCATCCTGCTGCTGCTGCTCGTCCTGCCAGTCGGCGAGTTCGAGAAGATGCCTGATGGCTGGTACACGCTGATGTATGAAGTGCTGTTTGCGCAGACAGTGCTGGTCTGTGCGCTACTGGTCGCGACCGTGGTGCGTCTCTTCCTGACGATCCGGCATGTCATTGCCCACGTCACGCCCGGAGAAGACGTCTGAATTATATGAAGAAAAGTGGCACACCCGAGAGGATTCGAACCTCTGACCCCCAGATTCGTAGTCTGGTGCTCTATCCAGCTGAGCTACGGGTGCTCCGCAGAGGGCGGACACATAGCGGCGCGTTGCGGCGGATGCAAGCGCTTATGCTGTAACCTTCTGATCAGCTTCATATACCCCGCGCGCTATGGCCCGGGCAAGCGTTGAAGCAGCAAGTTCGCCAATGCGTGTAAGAGAAATCGGTGTCGGGTCTTCCAGCGCGACCTTGCCGGTCGAGAGGACAAAAAGCGCATCGCCATCAAAGGGCGCGAAGACGGGCCGGATGGCCCGCGAAAAGCCTGAGAGCGCCATTTGCGCAACGCGGTGGGCTTGTGCAGGCGTCAGTGCGGCGTCGGTGGCGATACAGGCGATCGTCGTATTCTGGCCGGGTTGCGGGTTCATTTTCGCATCACCCCATTCTTCGGGGTCGCACTCATAATCTGCGGGCGGACGGTGGCCGCCAAATTCGCCGTCAATCTCGAACGGCCAGGCCCAGAAGCAGGTCGTGTCCGGCATAAAGACAGAGCCGAAACAGTTGACGCCGGCCAGCGCGCCGATGGTGATGCCGTCTGTTGTACGCAGTGAGGCTGAGCCGAGGCCGCCCGCATGCGCACCGGCATTGGCGCCAAGCCCGCACCCGACATTGCCAAGCGGGAAGCTCTGCGCGCGATTTTCATAGGCCTCTTCGCCCAGCGCACGATAAGGCGGGGTCTCGCCCCAGGACTTGTCGCCGCCATTTGCAAGATCATAGAGGATCGCGGAGGGGACGATGGGTGTCTTGGGCACGCCCGGCAGGTCTTTCAGGCCATAGCCCCGTCCGGCTGCACCGAGTTTCGCGGCGACGCCGTCAGCAGCCGCCAGACCATAGGCACTGCCGCCGGACAGCACGATGGCATCGATCTGTTCGACCATCATGTCGGCGCGCAGCAGGTCGGTTTCCCGCGTGCCTGGCCCACCGCCTGCGACAGCACATGCGGCAACGGCAGGCTGCTCTGCAACAATCACGGTCGTACCGGTCATCACGTTGCGCAATTCGGCATTACCGACTTCAATACCGGGGACATCTGTGATGAGGTTTCTGGGACCGGGTCGTGACATGGGCTGAAAACCACCTTTAATCTGTACGCTAAGCGATTAGTCTCGTGACCTTGAACCACAAAACAGGGATATATCCCAAGCATGAAACCGCGTTTTTTACTTCTGCCATTGCTCAGCCTCGGTCTCCTGGCGGCATGCCAGCCCCAGGCGACCAGCAACATCCAGACGGCCGACACGTCCCCGCCTTCACCCGAAAGTGATGCCGGCAAGCGTGAGTGGACGAAGGGTGCCATGGTCACCGCAGGCGATCCAAGGGCTGTTGAGGCTGGTCTCAAGGTCCTTCGTGACGGTGGTACGGCTGTAGACGCCGCGATTGCTGTGCACGCCGTTCTGGGCCTGGTCGAGCCACAGAGCTCCGGGATCGGGGGCGGTGCCTTCATGGTCTATTACGATCATGATGCTGATGAGCTGACAGTCTTCGATGGCCGCGAAACTGCGCCGATGGCGGCTGATGAAAACCTTTTCGTGGTTGATGGTGAGGTGCTTGATTACGTGCCAGCCTGGCAATCAGGCCGCTCGGCCGGCGTTCCTGGCATGGTGGCGCTTTACAAGACAGCGCATGACGCCGCCGGGACTGCCGACTGGGCAAGCCTGTTCCAGCCAGCGATTGATCTTGCTGCCGGGGGTTTCGAGGTTTCGCCGCGGCTTGCAGGTATCCTTGCCAATGAGCGGTTGCAGGCGGCTTTCCTGCTCGATGACCATCCGGCGAGTGCGGCCTATTTCTATCCTGACGGCGCGCCCTTGCAGGCCGGCGCTGTGCGGGACAACCCCGATTACGCGGCCATTCTCACCGCGATCGCAACCGACGGGCCGGACGCCTTCTATAAAGGCGAGAATGCCGAAGCGATTGTTGAAGCATTGTCGGCTGACCCGCTGCCCGGCGCGATGACGCTGGATGATCTGGCCGGATACAAGGTGAAGACCCGACCGGCCGTGTGTGGCACGCATGATGGGATCCGGATCTGCTCTGCCCCGCCGCCATCCTCCGGCGCGATTACGCAGAACATGATTTTCGGTCTCTATGACCGGATGCTGCCTGTCGATGGAGACCTCGCTGAAGAGGATGTCCTCATGGCATGGGTCGAGGCCCAGCGCCTGACCTATGCTGACCGCGACCATTATGTCGCAGACGCAGACTTCGTGAAGGTGCCAACGGAAGACCTGATTGATCCGGATTACCTGGACGTGCGTGCGACGCAGGGTGGCCCGCTGAACGGAGAGCCTCAGCCGGGCGATCCGGGCGAAGTGCTGGGCCGCGGACCGATCATCGACATGTGGGGCCGCGACATGACAGACGAGACGCCGGGCACGACCCATATCTCCATCGTGGACGCAGATGGCAACGCCGTCTCGATGACAGCCACTGTCGAGTCCGCTTTTGGCGATTCCCGCATGGTGAACGGCTATGTGCTGAACAATCAGTTGACGGATTTCTCTCGCCAGCCGCGCATCAACAATATGCCCGTTGCCAATGCGCCGGGGGCCGGCAAGCGTCCGCGCTCATCCATGTCACCCACCATCGTTTTTGACGAAAATGGCGAGTTGCTGATGGTGACCGGCTCTCCGGGTGGCAATTCCATTGTCGCATATGTCTCGAAAACGCTGATCGGCGTGCTGGAGTGGAACCTGTCGGCGATTGAAGCTGTCAGCCTGCCAAACGTGATCGCACGCGGCCAGTCCGTCGGCGTGGAAATCGATGTGCCGAAAGGCCAGCAATGGGCCGATACGCTGTCCGCGATGGGCTATAAGGTTGAAGAGCGCACGGGTGAGAATTCCGGCCTAAACATCATCGTCGTTCGCGAGAATGGCCTTGAAGGCGCTGCTGATCCACGCCGTGAAGGTGTGGCGCTCTCACCGAACTGAGGGAGCAGGACGCCTATCCAGCTGGAGGCAGTGTGAGCCGGAAGCTTGTGCCCTGGTCGCTGGAGGAGACGAGTTCCAGCTCTCCGCCCATGGAGCGGGCAAGGTCTCTCGATATGGAGAGACCGAGCCCTGTTCCATCCTTGCGCGACGACGCTGCAAACGGTTTGAACAGATTGTCTCGCGCACGAGGGGGCAGGCCGGGGCCGGTGTCGGCGAACTCGACATGGCTGGCGTCACCCCGAACGGTAATGTTGCCGCCTGCTGTCATGGCTTCGGCGGCATTGCGGATGAGATTGGCCGCAATGCGATGAAGGTGGTCGGGGTCGGCTTTGGCTTCAGCCGCTTCGGGCATGTCATTGGTGAATACAATCGCGGCCTGCGGGCCGAGAGCTTCCATCGCAGCCTCACCGATGACCTGCTGCAGCCGGACCGTCTGGAGCCTGGCGACAGGTGTATTGGACCGGCCATATTTCAGGGTTTCGCTCGCAAGGTTGATCGCCCGTTCAAGTGCCCGCTCCAGCCGGGGCACAGAGCGCTGGACACGTGGATCGTCAGAGGTCGAGAGGGCGTCGGATGCAAGTTGCGCTGTGGCCAGTGAGTTGCGCAGGTCGTGATTGATCTTGGCAACGGCTTCACCCAGCAGGGCCAGCCGTTCACGCTGGCGGAAACTGTCAGAGACCGCGTTTTCCATATCGGCCAGTGCGTTCTGCGCGCGGCCGATCTCGTCGCGGCGCTGGGTTGGCGACAGGCGTTTTGACCATGCGCCGGGATCCTGCCGGAAACGCATGACAGAGTCGGTGACCCGCTGCATGGGCCGAACGACAAGCAGGAAGAGCAGTAGGTAAATCAGCGCGCCGGCCGACAGGGACACCAGCAGGGATATGCCGAGTATGCGCCAGCCGAAGGCCGCAAGGCCTTCCTTGAGGGGCTGCTCCAGTACGATGATTTCAAGCACGCGGCCCGGCGCCGAGCCCATGGCGCGGATGACAAGCTTTCGGTCTTCCGGGGCGGACCAGGTGGCCACGGTCTCTCCGATCGCGCCGAGCATGCCTTCTTCCATCAGGTCGACAGGCTTCATTGCGCCGTCAAGCGGCATGGCAGGCGGCAGGATCTGTTCGCGCATATCCTCGCTGAGCTCTGCCACGGCCAGAACTTCAGCGCGCATCAGGAGATCGTTTGACAGCTCCTCGGAGACCATCCGGCTCGGAGCGGCTTCCAGCGAGAGGGCCGCAATCCGGGCGGCCTGGACGCGCTGGTCCAGCCAGTTCTTCCTGTAGTTCGCGGCGCTGGGCAGGAAGACGAGAAATTCGACAAGCAGGATTGCCAGAATCGTGACGAGGAACAGCCTGACTGACAGGCTGTCGAACAGGCCGGTTCGGCCGTTACCGGGGGAGGGTTTCGTCGCGTCAGCCACGCGCAGGGAAATAGATTACGGAATGCGTTGAAGCAAGCTGACAAGCGTTCGGGCGGGTTTGCCGAAAACAGCATCCGTAAAATGAGCACTTGCTGCCCGTTTCACAGCCTCAGTCCGCGTGGGGTAGGGCGAGATGAAATTGGTCAGGGATTGAAGCTTCATGCCATTCGACATCGCATAGCCGACAAGCTGGATCATATCGCCCGCACCTTCGCCAACGATCGACGCGCCGACGAGCTTGCCTTTGCGGATGATCAGCTTGCACTCGCCTGCAGTTTTAGCTTCGGCGATCGCACGGTCATTTTCGTCAAATGCAAAGCTGGACACGTCTATGCTGTCGCCATGTTTGTCGCGGGCCTCGGCTTCCGTCAGGCCGACCTGCGCGATTTCGGGCTGGGTGTAGGTGACGACGGGCAGGGGCAGCGACGATGAGGTCGATCCCTGTTTGAAGAAGGCCCGGCGCACCAGAACTGAGGCGTGCCATCCGGCGAGGTGGGTGAACTGGCCCTTGCCCGCAATATCGCCCAGTGCCCAGACGCGCTTGTTGGAAACCGACCTCAACTTGTCGGAGACTTTCACGCCATTCTTGTCCGAGGCGACTTCACCGGCTTCAAGCGCGAGGCCGTCAGTGATTGGCGAGCGTCCAGCTGCGACAAGCAGGTGTGTTCCGCGGACCGTCTGCTTCTCGTTTTTTCCTTCTGCCTCAACGAGGATCACGCCGGCTTCAGCTGAGACCTTTGCGGCCTTGTGACCTTCCAGCAGGGTAACGCCTTCCTCGCGCAGTGTCCTGGCAGCGACCGCGGCGTGATCCGGGTCTGATTTGGCAAGGACGCGGTCCATCTCGATCACGGTCACGTCCGAGCCAAGCCGATGGAAGGCCTGCGCCATCTCCATGCCAATGGGGCCACCGCCGAGAATGATCAAATGGTCGGGAAGGTCCGGAATGTCGAAAATGGTTTCATTGGTGAGGTAGTCGACGTCAGCAAGACCCGGCACGGGAGGGATCGCGGCCTTTGACCCGGTAGCAATAACAATGCGTTTTGCTGTCACGATCGTGCTTTCGGACGCGACGGTTCGCGGATTCGTGAAATGGGCATGCTCACGGATAACCGTCACGCCCAGCCCTTCAAACCTTTCCTGGCTGTCGACCGGGGCGATGGTCGCGATCGCTTTCTGGATATGTGACTTCACTTTTGCCCAATCGGTGCTGGGGGTGCCGGACGTCACGCCATACGCGCCGCTCTCACGCGCACTTGCCGCGTATTTTGCAGCGGAGATCAGGGCCTTGGAGGGAACACAGCCGGCGTTCAGGCAATCGCCGCCCATTTCGCTTTCTTCGAACAGGACAACATCCAGTCCAAGCATGGCAGCGCCCGCTGCGGCTGAAAGGCCGGCAGAACCAGCGCCAATCACCACGAGGTCTGCTTTGAGCTTCGTCGCGGCAGCGGCACCTGTGCCGGGCCTGTCCTGCATCGTTGAGCCGTCAAAAGGGGGCGGTGCTGTCTGAGTGGTCTCAGGGCCATCGATCATTGCGCTGCTTCCTTGAGCCGGTCAGCTTTGCGACCAGCAATCTTCTTGTAGACAACCGGCAGAAGCGCCACGACGCCCAGAGCGACAAAAGCCGGCACGAAATTCTTCACGGCACCGAAGAGCGATTGGGTCTCACCTGCGTCGAACGTCGCGCCGAGGCTTTCTCCGATCCATGTATAGGCCACAACGCCTGGAATGATGCCGAGTGCCGTCGTCAAAGCGAAATCCCTGTATTTGGCGCCAAGGAGAGCAGGCGCGATGTTGGCCACAGGGAAAGGTACGACTGGGATCAGCCGAAGGGCGAACATGTAGGAAATGGCGTTTTCATTGAAGCCCGCCTCCATCTTCCTGACAAAGCCGCCAGCCTTGTCGTGAAGGGCCTTGCCGACCGATGTGCGCGCAGCGAAGAAGAGCAGGCTGGCCCCGATCGTCGCCCCTGTGACTGTGGCCGCCGATCCGCCGACAAGGCCGAAGAGCAACCCGCCTGAGACTGTAATCCACAAGGCGCCAGGCAGCATGAACAGCGTGGCGGCGGCATAGATTGCAATATAGGCCGCGACGGCGAGCAGGAGGTGTTCATCGACGAAGCCTTGCAGCGCTTCATTCTGCGTCTGCAGGGTTTCAAGCGAGAGGTATCTGAACAGGCCGAACTGCCAGGCGGCGATCAGCCCGGCGGCTATGAGGTAGACTGGCCACAAGCGGATCCAGATGGAGGTCGGTGACGTCTTGTCTGATGTTTCGGACATGGGTCCGGTGTCCTTGTTGCTGCGTCCGGTCTGTCCGGCAATTATTGTTCGTTTCCGTTGAGCGACCAGTCATAGTCGTAATCGTGAACGTGCGGATTGGCGCGGATTTTTGCAGCCAGGTCTTCATCGGCATAATTGAGGATATGCTGGATGACTTGGTCTTCAGAGCCGCCAAAGTCAGCCTCGAACCAGTCATATATGGAGGAGAGGTTGAGGCCACGTGTCTCGATGCTCACGCCGCGCGGATGGTTGACGTAATCGCTTGCCGCATTGTCGAGGTCCTCATCGAGGGTGGCAGCCATCCACGGGCTCACCAGCAGGTTCGGACAACTGTAGGACGCGCAATTAATCGCGTAGTGGAGGCGTGGATCGTCCTCCCACTGTTTGCGCAGGACATCATGCTCGATGCCATCAAGCGAGATGTCGCGGCCGTCCACGTTGACCTTGATCTTCTTCCACGGGCCGGACGAATACCAGGGCTTGATGCTCGAAGTCGGATACTCACCGACGATGTAGCGCACCGTCACGGCATTATAGAGGTTGGCCCATGCCGCGAACTGCTCGTCGCGTGACATCTCGCTGAAATCAAGTTTGGCGTACCGGCCGATATAGGCGTCGAGCTTGTCGCGGTCGGCCGCATTGGCTTTCAGTGCGCCATAATCGACGAGGTTCACACCGTCCGGGCCGGGTGAAACATACGTCTCGAGGATCTCGCCCCATGGCGCGTGAGAAATGCTGGTCGTCTTGGCCATGGCGAGCGGGGATCCAACTGTGAAGAAGAACGCTATGAGGAGATATCTGGCTTGTTGTGCAAGCCGTGAATTGGCATTGGTCATGTCCGGCATATAGTCGGCAGACAGGCTGCGCACACATCACGTGCCAGTCGCCGCCGATCAAAGTCTTGTGATCGGATAGAGACTGGCATCGCGGCCTTGACCCGTCCTGCCTCTGCCTGTATCAGCCGCGGTTTCCGAATTCGGTCAAACTATCACACAGGCGCAGAGCCCATGAAACGTACATTCCAGCCTAGCCGCCTCAAGCGTGCTCGCCGTCACGGCTTCCGTTCGCGCATGGCGACCAAGAACGGCCGCAAGGTCCTCGCACGTCGCCGCGCAAAGGGCCGCAAGGTTCTTTCTGCCTAGCGCAGACGACGCACTGGCGCATGAGGTAGCCTCCGTGGCGACCATGAACGAACAGATGACTGAGGTCGTACGGCTACGCGTGCGGCCTCAGTTTCTTTTTGTGCGCGGCGGACTTGCCGAGCGCCGGCGCAGTCTTGTGATTCAGGCCCGCCGCAGACCGGCTGCCGATACGTCCAGTCTGCATATGGGTGAAGGATTCACTGCGACAAAAAAGGTCGGAAATTCAGTCGTCCGCAATCGCGCGCGACGCCGGCTGAAAGCCGCTGCACACCAATACCTGCCGCAGTATGGGCTTCCTGGCGTCGATTATGTGTTCATCGCCCGCATGGATACGGCTGAAATCAGCTGGCAGCGCTTGCTTGACGATATGGAAAGCGCGCTGATAAGCCTCGCCGCAGCTTTAGAAGCGGGGTCGGGCCCGGCCTGACCCCATTTGTTTACCAACTGATCGCGGACAATCTACATGAACGGTATGGACCCGCAGGACCAGCGCAATCTTCTCATCGCCATGGTGCTGATGATCGCCGTTTTCTTTGCCTATCAGACATTCTACGTCGAGCCGGCCCAGAAGCAGCAACGTGAAGCCCAGGAGGCCGCACGGGTCCAGGCTGAACTCTCGACGCCTGAGACGATCGAAGTACAGACGCCGACAACAACGCTTGCGGCTACGGTCGACGAAGCGCTTTCCACCACGCAGCGCCTGGAGTTCGATGCCACCCGCGTCGACGGCTCCATTCGCCTGACCGGTTCGATCCTCGATGACCTGCAACTCAAGGATCACTATACCACGGTCGAGAAGGTCAATGAGCTTCGCCTTCTGCGCCCGACCAATGCGGCGAACGGCTTTTATGCCAGCTGGTACTGGTTTGAGGGCAATGACCCGGTCGCCGGACCTGCGGCTCGCTGGCAGGTGCAGGGCAATTCCAGCCTGACCACCAGTTCGCCTGTCACGCTGACCTATGAAGGCGAAGGCGTCTCGATCGAACGTACGATCAGCGTCGATGAGAATTACATGTTCACCTTCGATGACCGCGTCACCAATACAGGCGGGCAGGCGCGTACACTGGCACCGCTCGGCTCCATTCGCCGTCAGGGCCAGTGGAAGGAATTCCTTGAGGCGACGGACCCTGGCTCCTCTCGCACATCTGGCATGGCGCTGCAGGGCTTGCTGGCTGTGTTCGATGGCAAACTGACCTGGCGCAACTACAAGAACCTCGACAAGGGCAAGGGGATCAAGGATGCCGATGATACCGGCGTTCGCCGCGCGTCTGACGGTGGCTGGATCGGCTTTACCGACAAATACTGGATGACGACGCTCATTCCGGAGCAATCCTACGAGTTTGCAGGCCGCTACCAGCGCCTGTCGCGCGACACCGGCCCTGTCTTCCAGGTGACCGCGTTGAGCGCTGGCCGGGTCGTCGAGCCGGGCGAGACCATTGTGGCGCGGAACCAGATCTTTGCAGGCGCCAAGGAACTGGCGGTCCTGAAGGATTACGAGGAAGCCGGCGTCCCCCGCTTCGAGGATGCGATCGACTGGGGCAACATCCTCTACTACATCACCAAGCCGCTCTTTGCGCTGCTGTCGTGGCTGGAAAGCAAGGTCGGGACGTTTGGCCTCGCCATCCTGGCGCTCACCGTGCTCGTCCGCCTGCCGCTCGTGCCGCTCTACAACCAGTCCTACAAGTCGATGGCGAAGATGAAAAAACTCGCCGAACCGATGAAGGAACTGCAGGAGCGCTTCGCCGCCGACCCACAGCGACGACAGCAGGAGGTCATGAAGCTCTACCAGCGTGAGAAGGCCAATCCGATTGCCGGCTGTATTCCGATCCTGCTGACGATCCCGGTCTTCTTCGCGCTCTACAAGGTGCTCTACGTCACAATCGAAATGCGCCATGCTCCCTTCTGGTACATTCAGGACCTTTCTGCGCCAGACCCGTCCGCCATCGGCAACCTGTTCGGCTTGCTGCCCTGGGCCGCTGCGGATGTGAAAGCCATTCCGATTGCGGGCGTTGTCCTTGGCATCGGCATCCTGCCGATCCTCTACGGCGTCACCATGACGGCAATCCAGGCGCTCTCGCCGCCGCCAACGGACCCGACACAGAAGATGGTCATGCGCTTCCTGCCGCTGATCTTCATGTTTGTCTTTGCCGGGTTCGCGGCCGGGCTTGTCCTGTACTGGGTGTGGTCGAACACGCTGTCGCTGATCCAGCAATACTTCATCATGCGCCGGAACGGTGTCGAGACCGAGTTTGACAAGCTGCTGGGGCGTATCTTCGGCGGAAAGAGCAAAGAAACGCCGTGACCGACACGCCGGAATTCGACGAGGAGACGATAGAGGCGGCGCGCGTGCTTTGTGCGGGCCCGTGCAACTTTGTCCTCGGCGTTGCCGGCCTGCCGCAATTGCCTGAAGCTGACCGACCGGAAATTGCTTTTGCAGGGCGCTCCAATGTCGGCAAGTCGAGCCTGATCAATGGTCTGCTCAACCGCAAGAATCTTGCGCGCGCCTCGCAGGAGCCGGGCCGCACGCGTGAGCTGAACTATTTCGATCTCGGCGAAGGCCTGATGTGGCTGGTTGACCTGCCGGGCTTTGGCTATGCCAAGGTCTCGCGCACGCAGGCCGAGCAGTGGATGAAGCTGACGCGGCAATATCTGCGCGGCCGGGTAAACCTGCGCCGGGTTTTCCTGCTGGTCGACAGCCGCCGCGGCCTGATGGATACTGATCGCGACATCATGACCATGCTCGACGGGGCGGCCGTCAATTACCAGATCGTGCTGACCAAGGCCGACAAGATCAAGAAAACCGAAGCCGAGGCGACGCGCGACAAGGTGCTTGCCGAGCTTAAGAAACATCCGGCTGCACATCCCGTCATCCGTTTGACTTCAGCTGAAAAAGGGTGGGGCCTGCCAGAGCTTCGCGCCGAAATCCTGCAATTGAGCACCTAGAGGTCTTCAACCTCCACCCCGGCCAGCGCTGCGACCTTGTAGACCGAACGCATATTACGCGCAGTCATGGGGACGGGGATGCATTTCTCGATATTCTCGACGAGCTTCGAGCGTCCCCTTGACCGGCCCGGTGTCTAATTGTGGTTTGTCTTCGCGAGATTGTGGCTGCCGCCGCTCGGTCCGCCGCGCAATTCGTTGCCGGAACGCGGCTGACGTGGCCGCTCGGGCCGTGTGGGGCGTGATGGCGGCGGGGGTGTCGCCGTCTGCTGATGATCGTTACCGGCATTCGGGTTGCCCCTGTTGCCGCGATTGCCACGATCATTGCGGTCGCCGCGATTTTGACCCTGATTGCCGCCGCGGCCATTGTCAGCTTGCTCCCGCCCGCCGCGATTACCTCTGTCGCCACGATTGCCGCGGTCACGGTCTCGGCCGGCATTGTGCTGGCCATTGCCATTGTGCCAGTTGCCGCGATCGCCGTCATGCCGGTCCCCGCGTGGCCGGTCCCCGCGTGGCCTGTCGCCATGATGCTGGCCGTTGCCCTGGTGGTTGCCGCCCTGATGGTCTCCGCTGGGGCGCGGGTGGTTGGGGCGATAGCCCTTATTGTAGCCATAGCTTGTTGTCGGATAGGAATAGGTCGTCACATAGCCGGGGCTGTAATAGGTCGAGCCATAGGCCGGACTGTAATAGCCTTCCTCATAATACCCGTCGTCATAGTAGGACGAGCCATAACCCTGGCCGTAATAGCCGTCGCCATAATAGCCGTAGCCTGTGGTGCAACCGGTGGTGACAAGGCCAGCGCCCAGGAGGCCGAGACCGGCACAGGCGCGTGCCCATCCTGCTTTGCGTCTGTCTGCCATGACCTGCCTCCATTCTGTTTTTATCTCTTCCGACAAGGGTCTAGCCGATGTCATCTGACTGCCACATGAACGGACGATCAGGGATCACGGTTCCGCGGCCGTCCGATTTGGGCTTGAAACTCGCTACGCCCCGGATGATGTAAGCGCTGTCATGTCGCTCACCATCCAGCTTGCAGATCTCGACACCGAAGCGTTTCGCGCCCTGATCGCGGCTCATAAGTCCTTGATGCTAGAGCATTCTCCGCCGGAGAGTTCGCATGCCCTGTTGATCGACGGGCTGAAGGCGAAGGGCATGAGCGTGTGGGAGATGCGGGACGGGGATCGCCTTGTCGGGTGCGGCGCGCTGAAGGCGCTGAGTGCCAGTGCCGGCGAGGTCAAGTCGATGCACACCGTGGCGCAGCTGCGGCGCAGCGGCCTTGGCAAACAGATGCTCCGCCACATCATCGCCGAAGCAAAAGAGCGATATTATACAAGGCTCTACCTGGAGACCGGCGCCCAGAGAGCCTACCTGCCCGCGCGCCGTCTCTATGAGGGGGCCGGTTTTACCTATTGCGGGCCGTTCGAGGGCTACAGGGACGACCCGAACAGCGTGTTCATGGTGATGGAGCTCGGCTGAACCAGCACGAGCGGCCACTGGATCCGGCGGATCAGCGGCACGTCAATTCAGTTCGCAAGGGGGGCGGTCAGGGCGGCGCGCGGGCCGGGTGCACGGGCAGTGCAGTGACGGTGCACCAGCGGTACAGTAACAGTACACCAGTCGTACAGGGCTCGCAGGCGGCGAGGCGCGCCGGACGCCGCCCCGGAATGAGGCGAGGCTCGAACGGGGCGAGACGCGTCCAGGGTGTGCGGTCAAACAGGCGATGGCGCGCACCACGCGCTGCCCGCTCCGCATCGCTCTCATCACGATACTCGACCCAGATGCGGCCATCGCGCATCAAATACCAGCGAAAGAAACGCCGGCCTTCCTGCCCATAGACGAGATAGGTGTCGGAGAGCCGCCCCAGCCAATACCACAGCATCGGCCAGTAATAGACCGGCACACGGGCATGGCACCAGAGGATCGTCTGCCAGTCGAGCATGGCGGGCAAGATAGGTGGGACGCTGGGGGAGGGGGATGGAGTGCAGCTTCTCCCTTCTCCCTGGGGAGAAGGGCCGGGCCCCCCTTCCTTCCCC
>CAZKXJ010000008.1:0-184732 GCA_964556825.1 uncultured Hyphomonas sp.
CGCCAGCATTGGAGCATGGGGATTAGGGGAGGGGGATGGATCGGGTCTGTCCCCCACCATCAAGACAGATCAGCGCGGCGGCGGAGAGAAGACAAAAAAGAGCCGGGCAGTTTCCCGCCCGGCTTTAAAATCTCTGCAAGCAGAAAGCGGCCTATTCGGCTTTTTCTTCTTCTGCAGGCGCTTCTTCGGCCGTCTCGGCTTCAGCTTCGGCAGGTGCTTCTTCTTCAGCTGGCGCAGCCTTGGCTTCAGCAGCTGCCTTCTTGGCTTCGGCTTCAGCTTCCTTCTTGGCAGCTTCCTTCTCGGCCTTTTCTTCTACGCGCTCTTTGGCTTTCGTGCCTGGCTCACCCTTGTTCGGGTTGTTGCCATGCTCCCATGCATAGACTGGCTCTGACGCACCTTCGATGGTGATCTGGCTGAGGAAACGGGCAACACGCTCGGTTGGCTGTGCGCCTTTCTTGATCCAGTCAGCCGCTTTTTCGGCATCGATCTGGACGCGGTTTTCACTGTCTTTCGGCAGGCGTGGATCATAGGTGCCGATCTTCTCGACATAACGGCCATCACGCGGCATGCGGGAATCGGCAACGACGACGCGGTAGAAAGGGCGTTTCTTGGACCCGCCGCGGGCGAGTCTGATTTTCAGGGCCATGGTGTATCTCCTTAAGTGTCTTATGGCGTCTTGATTAGTTCAGTCCGATCATCCCCGCGACGGCGGGGATCCCTTCCAGCAAACCTCGCGCTTGAGGCATGAGGTCCCCGCCTTCGCGGGGATGATCGGCAAGGGAAGGCGAGAGGATCATGACTGGTCCCCCCGGATTTTCTCGTGGTGGCGAATGACTTCGGCCACGATGAAATTGAGGAATTTCTCGGCAAAGGCCGGGTCCAGCCCGCTCTCTTCGGACAGGGTGCGCAGCCGTTCGATCTGGCGCGCCTCGCGGGCCTTGTCAGCCGGCGGCAGGTCATGCGTGGCCTTCAGCACGCCGACCTGCTGGGTCAGCTTGAACCGCTCTGCCAGCGTGTGCAGCAGGATGGCATCCATATTGTCGATGCTGGCGCGCAGGCGCTCGAGTTCGGGCAGCGGCGCGCTCACTTCTTCTTACCTCCGCCGAGGCCGGGAAGGCCGCCAGCGCCCATGCCGGGCAGTTGTCCGCCGCCCATGCCGGGGGGCAGGCCGCCCTTGCCCATCTTGGCGATGTCCGCCTGGCTGACGCCTGCGCCGCCAAGCGCGTTCATCATCCCCTTCATGCCGCCCTTGCCGAGCTTCTTCATCATGTCGGCCATCTGGCGGTGCATCTTCAGCACCTTGTTGACGTCCTGCACGGTCGAGCCTGAGCCCGCGGCGACACGCTTGCGGCGAGACGCGTTGAGCAGGGCCGGCTTGGCGCGTTCCTTCTTGGTCATTGAGGAAATGATCGCTTCCTGACGTTTCAGGACGCTGTCATCCATGTTCGCGGCGGCCATGGCCTGCTTGGCTTTCTTGGCGCCGGGCAGCATGCCCATGATGCCGCCAAGCCCGCCCATCTTCTGCATCTGGCGCAGCTGGTCGGCGAGGTCATCAAGGTCGAACTCGCCCTTGCGCATCTTTTTCGCCATGCGCTCGGCTTTTTCAGCGTCGAGCTGGTCACCGGCTTTTTCGACCAGGGAAACGATGTCGCCCTGTCCGAGAATACGTCCGGCCACACGCTTGGCTTCAAAGGCATCGAGCCCGTCCAGCTTTTCGCCCGTCCCGAGGAATTTGATCGGCAGGCCCGTGACCGCGCGCATGGAGAGGGCGGCACCGCCGCGGCCATCACCATCCATACGGGTCAGGACAAGGCCGGTCAGCGGCAGGCGCTCATGGAAGCGGCGGGCGGTTTCGACGGCATCCTGGCCGGTCAGCGCGTCAGCGACGAGGAGGGTTTCCTTCGGCTGAGCGATCTTTGCGATCTCGGCCGCTTCCGCCATCATCTGTTCGTCGATGCTGGTCCGGCCCGCCGTATCGAGGAAGACCACATCATGACCGCCGAGCTTGGCAGCCTGCAGGGCGCGGCGCGTGATCTCGGCCGGCATCTGGCCTTCGACGATGGGCAGGGACGTGACGCTGCCGCCGACCTGTTTGGCGAGGATGGCAAGCTGTTCCATCGCGGCAGGACGGCGAACATCGAGCGAGGCGAGGAGGACTTTCTTCTTGTCGCGCTCTGCAAGGCGCTTGGCGATCTTGGCGGTCGTGGTCGTCTTGCCGGAGCCCTGCAGGCCGGCCATCATGATCACCGATGGCGGATTATCGACACGAAGGCCCGTATCGGCATTTTCGCCGCCCAGCATCTCAACGAGGCCGTCATGAACGATCTTGATGACCTGCTGGCCGGGTTTCACCGAGCGGACGACTTCCTCGCCGACGGCACGTTCCTTGATCTTCGCGATGAAGTCCTTGACGACGGGGAGGGCGACGTCGGCTTCCAGCAGGGCCACGCGGATCTCACGAAGGGCTGCGGTGACGTCCTTCTCCGACAAGGCCCCGCGGCCTGTCAGTCCGTCAAATATGCCGCCAAGGCGATCTGTTAGCGCGTCGAACATCGCTTGCTCCTGTGCTTGCCTGTCATGGAGAACAGGTAAGCGCTCATCACGTGTCGCGCAAAGCATGAGAGCCCCGCTGAGCGAAACTTCGCCGGGCGGGGGCTTCGCCTGCGTCCAGCACAGGAAAAGCGCGCTTCATGTTTTGCGCGGATTTGAGAGGCCCTAAAGCATGCCCGGCAGTGTAAATCAAGGCTATTGGGCGGTGCGCGTCTCGCCGAGCCTGTCACCTACAGTCTTCATTGCGGCCCGGATTTCTTCACCAATCAGGGAGAAGACGGCAATATCGGCCCAGGTCCCGTCGGCGAAGCGGGTATGATCGCGCAGCGTGCCCTCGTGGAGGGCACCGAGTTTTTCGACCGCGCCGACAGCCCGCTCATTCCGGGTCGCGATCCACCATTCAACCCGGCGCGCACGCCACTGAACGGACCGTTTGAGCATGAGATACTGGATATGGTCATTCAGGGGGCTGCCACGAAGGTCTTCCTCGATCCAGGTATAGCCGATGCGTGTGCGACGGTTCAGCCTGTTGGGCGACAGAAAGGCCGATAGGCCAACCAGCCGGTCATCGGACTTTCGCAGGGCCGCCATGCCTTGTCCTGCGGCCAGCTCGCCCATTTTCAGCGTGTGATCGAAATAGGCATCGAAACTTTTACCTGTCGCGATCACGGGCATGGATGACCACATATATTCAACAGCCCGGCTTTTCCTGAGCCTGTCTCGATGCGCTTCGGCAAGCGGCTCAAGCCGTATGAGGCTGGTTTCTAGTCCGGGGGCACCAAGTTCCATAGTATTGCCATGAGGGGTTGGAGCGAACTGAAAACAAATCGATGCGGTCTTCACAAGCCGCGACCGGCCCGGATTGCCGAGCCGGAGTGAGCATGTGAGATGTTAACGCCCCAGGGCAAGAAAAGTCCAAGGATTTGGAAACTATCTCGCTCGGATACGAAATTGACGGACGCGGGCAAATCGCGTCAGCCATATTTCGAGGACGGACTGTCAGCCCGCCTTTTCAGCTTCCAGGACACGGGCGACGGCATAGACCACAGCCGCGATGCGCAGGGACGCCTGGATCTGCTCTGAGGTGAAGCCGGCCTTGCGAAGCTCTGCTTCGTGCGCGTCGAGGCACATGCCGCAGCCATTGATCGCTGACACGGCCATCGAGAACAACTCGAAGTCCGGCTTGTCTATGCCCGGCGCACCGATGACATTCATGCGCAGCCGGGCTGGCAGCGTGGCATAGGTCTCGTTGGAAATGAGGTGGATGGACCGGTAATAGACGTTGTTCATGCCCATGATGGCGGCGGCAGACTTTGCAGCCTTTGCCGCTTCCGGAGACAGGCGGCTTTCGGTTTCGGCTTTCATCGCGCTGACAATGTCGGATGTGCCGACCGCGTAGGCGCAGGCCAGCATGCAGCCATATTTCTGCTGGTCCGTCAGTATCGTCTCATTGGCGAGCGAACCGATATTGAGTTTGAGATCCTTGGCATAATCGGGCAGGGCCGACTTGAGGGTGTCGATTGACATGGGGTTTCCTTGGTCATGCATGAAAGGCCCCGCCGCGCCACAGTGCATGGGCGGCGGCAGGGCCTTCTGGGTCTGGCAAGACGCCGCACCGGTGTGGGGGTGCAGCGATCCTGTTCGGGTTTACTCGGCTGCGATGTTCAGCACGTCACCGCCAACTTCGCGGTTGCATGGGCAAAGCTCGTCGGTCTGGAGGCCGTCGAGGACGCGCAGCGTGTCCTGTGGATTACGGCCAACATTGAGATTGTTGACGTAGACGTGCTGGATGACGTTGTGCGGATCAACAAGGAAAGTCGCGCGATAGGCAACGCCTTCTTCCTCATTGCGGACGCCGAGGCCATCAACGAGCGAACCGGTCGTGTCAGCAAACTGCCAGATCGGCAGTTCGGCCAGATCCGGATGGTCGCGGCGCCAGGCGAGCTTGACGAACTCATTGTCGGTCGAGCCGCCAAGCACGACACAGTCACGGTCTTCGAACTCTTCGCCGAGACGGCCGAATTCAGCGATCTCAGTCGGGCAGACGAATGTGAAGTCTTTCGGGTAGAAGAAGATCACTTTCCACTTGCCGGCGAAACTGTCGCGCGTGATCTCTTCGAAAGCGCTCTCGCCATTCTGCTCGTGTTTCATGAATTTCGGTTTCACACCGACGACTTTGAAGTCTGGAAGTTGGGCGCCAATTCCTAGCATCTGGGAGGTCCTTTTTTCACGTTCTAGTTATGCAAATTTGCACACTGCAATGGTGCAGTGATGTCGCGTCGCATGCTGCGATGCACAAAACAAATTGATAATTAGAATTAAGCTGATAGAGTAAATCTATGCATCTTCCCACACTCCGCCAGCTCCAGTTCCTGTGCGCCCTGGCCGATGAAAAGTCCTTCTCGCGGGCCGCAGACGTCTGCAATGTAACGCAGCCAACCTTGTCCTCGGCGATCAAGGAGGTCGAGGCCATCCTTGGCGTTCAACTCGTCGAGCGGGAGGCACGCGGCGCCTCTATGACACGGGCGGGCGAGGCGACTGTCGAGCGCGCCCGGGCCGTTCTTTCCAGCGCCGCCGATCTTGTCTCCGCAGCCCATCAGGCGGGAACCCCGCTGACGGGTCCGTTCCATCTGGGCGCGATCCCGACCCTGGCGCCTTACCTCCTGCCGCGAACGCTGTCGTCGCTCAGGGACGGCCACGCCGACCTCAAGCTCTACCTGCGCGAGGACCAGACCGACCGCCTGATAGAGGGATTGCGCAACCGCTCGCTCGACGCGGCGCTGATTGCGTTGCCCTGGGATGCGGCCGGCATCGAGACAGAAGTGCTCGGCGATGACGAGTTTCTCTTCATTGGCCCCAAGGGACACAAGCTGTCGACCGGCAAGGCGTTGCAGCCGGAAGACCTGAATGGTGAAGATGTCCTGCTGCTGGAAGACGGCCATTGCCTGCGCGAGCATGCCGTATCCGTCTGTTCGCTCAGCGCATCGACGGCGGGGTCTGACGTGGCCGCAACGTCGCTGGCGACGCTGGTGCAGATGGTGGCGGGGGGCCTCGGCGTGTCCCTGCTGCCGAAGATCGCCTCCGAAGCCGGCATTACCGCAGGCACGGACGTCATGGTTCGCCGTTTCGATACGCCGGTGATTGGCCGGCAGATCGGCATTGCCTGGCGCTCAGGCAGCCCGCGTGAAGCCGAAGCACGGCTCATCGGTGAAAGCGTCAGGGCGACACTTGCTGCCCGCAGCTAGGCGTTTTTTGTAACGGTCCGGTCGATCTCGGCTGTCGTATTGTCTTCAGCGCGGTAGATTGCCTCGTCGAACTGGCCTTCCCATTTTGCGACCACCGTGGACACGGCCAAGTCACCAGTGATGTTGGTCACGGTGCGCATCATGTCGAGCAGGCGGTCAAACGCGAAGAGCGGGGCGAGGATAAGCAGCATCTGGTCAGGCGTTGCGCCGATGACGCCGAGCGTTGTCGTCGCGAGGAAGAGGCTGACCGAGGGAATGCCGGCCGTGCCAATGGACACCAGCGTCGACATGACGGCCACGGTGAAATAGGTGCCGATCGTGACCTCGATCCCGAGCGCCTGCGCCGCGAAGAGGGCGATCAGCCCTTGATAGAGCGCTGTGCCATCCATGTTGATGGTAGCACCGAGCGGCAGGACGGAGGACGCGACGGGCTTCTTCACACCAAGATTTTTCTGCGCGACGCTCATCGTGACGGGCAGGGTCGCGTTTGATGACGAGGTCGAGAACGCCACCATCTGTGCATCCGTAATGCCGCGATAGAATGGCAGCAGGGGCAGCTTGCCGACAATCTTGATAAGGAAGCCATGCGTCAGCAGCATGTGCAGGGCGCAGGCGAGGTAAAGCGACAGCGTCATCATGCCGAGGGCGACGACAACGGAGAGACCGTAGACCGCCATCACCCAGGCCATAAGCGCGAGGACCCCGAATGGCGCGACCTCCATCACGATAAGCGTAAGCTTCAGTATGGCTTCAGACGCAGAGTTGAAGACGTCAGCGACGGGCTTGCCCGCTTCGCCCGCCATCAGGATGCCGATGCCGAACATGATCGCGAAGAAGATGATTGGCAGGACATCCCCATTGACCATGGAGGCCACGATATTGGTGGGTACGATGGCGAGGATTGTTCGCATGATCTGGTCGAAGACGCCGACGGTTTCGAGGGCGCCGCCGCTTTCAAGACGCTGCCGCGTCGCGTCTATCTGGTCCTGTGAAACGCTGGAGACGTCGAACCCGGCGCCCGGCTGCAGCAAGGTGCCAATCAGCAGGCCAAGGGTCACCGCGACGAGCGTCGTCAGCATGTAGATGCCGATCGCGCGGCCGCCCAGGCTGCCGAGTTTTTTGGGATCCCCCATTGCCAGCACGCCAGACACCAGGGTGAGGAAGATGAGCGGAACCACAAGCATGCGGATGAGATTAAGGAAAAGATCCCCGAACGGCTTGAAGTAGTCGCCGGCGGCTACCGACGCTTCCTCGCTGAGGCCGTAGCGAAGCCCGAGCCCTATCAGGGTGCCGAGCACAAGCCCGATCATGACCCGCTTCCAGAGATCCATCCTGAACCAGGCTTTCATGCGATACCCCATCAATTGCGATTACAACCAGACCCTAGAGGCGCTTTGCCTGAAATCAAATGCGCATCTGCCAATTCACCGCGCTTTGGCGTTTCGAATGGCTGCGATTGCGTCTACAAGCAGCAGGCATGAACTGGATTGACCGTCTTTCGACCGGCTGGAAAGCCTGGGTGCTGTTGTTCGCGCTGACGATGACGGCCGCCGCGCCCGGTGTTTTCAACCTGCCGGCGCTGGACCGCGACGAAAGCCGCTTCGCGCAGGCCTCCAAGCAATACCTCGAGACCGGCGACTATATTACCATTCGCTACCAGGACGAGTACCGCAACAAGAAGCCGGCCGGCATTCACTGGCTGCAGGCGGGGGCAACGGCGGCATTGGGCAAGGGCGAGCATCTCGATATCTGGACCTACCGCGTGCCAAGCTGGATCGGGGCTGGCCTGTCGGTTCTCGCCGCCTTCTGGCTGGGGATTGCAGCGATCGGGCGACGCGGGGCCTTTATCGGGTCGGCGCTGTTCGGGACGAGCCTGCTGCTGACATCCGAAGCGCATATTTCCAAGACGGACGGTGTGCTCGTCTTCCTGATCACCCTGGCGATGGGCTGTCTGGTGCGGCTTTACCTGCGCAAGGACAATGACAAGCGGCTGGCCATGGCATTCTGGATCATCCATGGCGCGGGCTTCCTCATCAAGGGGCCGGTCATCTCGCTGGTCGCGGGCATGGCGATCCTTGTGCTCTGGCTCTGGGACCGGCGCGAGGCCGGCTGGATGAAGAGCCTTGGCTGGTGGCCCGGCCCGGTCATCAGCGTGCTCATGGTGCTGCCATGGCTGATCATGATCCAGATCGCGACGCAGGGCACCTATGTCGAAGGCGCGGTTGGCAAGGACCTGAAAGACAAGCTGGTGTCGGCTTCGGAGGGGCATGGCGGCCTGCCGGGCTATCATCTGCTGCACCTGCCGGCCTGGTTCTTCCCCGGCATCCTGCTGTTCATCCCGGCGATTGCGCTGACCTGGCGCTACCTGCGGCACAAGACGCTGGAATCGCTCGGCGATGTCGACTGCGATGGGCTGAAATTCCTGGTGGCCTGGGCGCTCACGACGTGGATTTTCTTCGAACTTCTGCTGACCAAGCTCAGCCACTACATCCTGCCGGCCTATCCGGCCTTTGGGCTGCTGTGCGGCTGGGCGGCGGTGAAGCTGATCGAGGGCAACCGGGCCAATGTGTCCCGTTACGCCTCGACGCTGCTGTTCCTGATCGGCGGGGGCGCGCTGCTGGCCTTTACCTCGCCATGGGCGGTTGACGCCCTCCAGCTCGACAAGGCCGGTGACTTCAAGACGGTGGCTGCGGATGCGGTTCTCGCCCAGTGGTCGGGCTCTACGGACTATCCGCTCTTCCTCTGGTGGATGGGGCTCGGCGCTGTGCTGGTCGGCGTGATCGCGATGGCGGCCCGGAAAGTCGGCTGGGCGATACTGGGCGGCGTCGCGGCGAGCGTGCTGCTCGGCTGGCAGGCGCGGATCTTCGTCCTGCCGACCCAGACCTGGGTGCAGGCGACTGAAACAGCGAGGCTTGCGCTCGATGAGGTCTGCGGCATTCCGCATCAGGACTGCGAGGGAGAGCCGGGGCCGGAACGGGTGCTGGCGCTTGGCTATGCCGAACCCTCCTATGTGCTGACACTCGGCACACAGAACCTCCACCCGCCAGAGACACCCTCTGAATTGCCGACAGAGCCGTCAGCCTATCCGGTGGTGTATCTCGTCAATTTCGAGAATCAGGGCGCGCAGGTGGATTTTGCCGCCGTAGAGGCGTCTGCAGAGGCACTTGGTCGCTGCGAAACGCGCTCGGCGCCGTTCTATGCGCTGAACTATTCCAATAATGACCCGGTGGCTTTCGTCGCCGTCCGCTATGAAGCTGACTGCCCGGCCTGACGGCCATGGGAAGTCCCGGCAAACCCGGCTTCCAGCGATGATCTCCACAATTGTGACATTTTCTTGACATCCGGCATCGGCTGGTTAATGGATTGTTAATTCAGCCTTTCTGTCGGGTGCGGTCATGGGGGCTGCGAACCGGGTGGGGGATTGATCATCGAACAGATAAGCGCTGCAATCATTGGGCAACCCCAGTTCAGGTCGTCCCTGTTTCAACGGGCGGGACTCCTGCTTATCGGGTCTGATGTTGTCCTGATCCTCATCAATATCGTCATCGCTCTCCTGCGGATGCTGGGACAGGTGGAGGGCAATATTGATGCTTGGCTGGTTTTCCACGAGACGAGCATTGCGAGTAATCTCACTTATCTGAAGTGGGCCGCGATCGTGTTCTTTCTCGGGATATCGGCTACGCGCTCCCGGGTGCTGGTGCTCGGTGCCCTATCGGCCCTGTTCGGGTATATCCTGCTTGATGACACGCTGCAGTTACATGAGCAGGCCGGGGCCTATTTCGCCGATACGCTGGGTCTTCATACGGTGATGGCGGTGCCGGCCGAGGATGTCGGCCAGCTGCTGTTCCTTGGTACGGTGGGTCTCGTCTCGGCGGCTTTCCTTGCGGCCGGTTATCTTGCGGCGACGCCCAAATGGCGGCAGGTCGCGATTGTCTTTTTCGCGGGAATATTGGGGCTGGCCTTTTTCGGTGTGCTTGTCGACTGCGTACACTCGATGACGAACTCGCTCGCGCCCGGGCTCAAACAGAAAATCCTCGATGTGACGCTGGCCATCTTCGAGGATGGCGGCGAAATGATCGTGGCATCGCTTCTCTGCGCCTTGGCCGTCGCTGTCTGGTATGACACACGCGAGACCGAGGCTGGCTAGCCGCGAGGGGTGGCTTCGCCCTTCATACGGTCTTCTGGGCTGAGGCTTGCCCACCAGTCCGAATAGGACGACCGGTTCGGCGCTTTCATCGTCTCGTCGGGCGCGCCGTCATCCCACCAGACCGGGCCGCGTTCGCCGAGGGCTTCCTTGGCCGCGTTCACAGCGCGTTTCGCCGCCTTGAGCTGGCGCTCATTGGCCTGCACTTCCTTCATTTTCTGGCGCGCAGCCATCAGTCGCTTGGTCAGCGCCTTGACGCCAGCCGGGGTCAGCCGCGGATCGGGACAACGCCAGAGCTTGCCGCTTGAGACGAAGTACCGGCCATCCGGTGTGTGGGGGTAATCCTTGAGAGCCATGGCGGGCGAGGTGGCGCGTTGGCGGGGCGGCGTCAAGCTTGGCCGGGCAGCTGGCGTGCGCAAAGTACAACGCGGCCATGCGCCGTCCGCCAGCTTGTCACGTCAGGCTTAATCTGCCGCAGGCGCAGATGATGTCTGCCGGAAAGCGTCGGCTACGGTTTCTGTGAGGTCCAGGTCCGGGTGAACCATGAGGAGCGAACCGGCGAGGCTGTCATCATCGATGAAGCGGACAATGTCGGCTTGCGCAGCGTCGGGATTGGACTCAAGCCAGTAGGCAACATCGTCCTTGAAGGCCGCGAGCATCGCCTTTCGCTGCGCGGAGAGCGTTGCCTGACTTGTCAGGAAATCGGCCTCCAGGGCGTCACTCTGCGCCTGCAATTTCATCTGCATCAACGCTTTCTGGTCAGCTGTAACGTTGAGTTGGGCCTGCACGGCTCTCTGGCTGTCGTCGTTCAGCTTATCCCGCTTCACGTCCATATCGTTCTTGAAGGACTGGTAGAGCGACATGTAAGCGTCATTGTCCGCGATGATCTGGCGGCTCGTCTGATAGGCGTCCTCTGTGCGTATATAGCGGATGACTGGCGGGCGGTTAGGCCCCTCTGGCGGCGCCGTGTCAGGACCGTCTCGAAGCATGCGCGCAACAGCAACCGAAATATCGAACTCAGGTGTCAGCACGATGAGCGAGCGGCCATCCTCATCATCGGCATCCAGCAGGATATCCCCGATCGTGTTGGCCTGCGCATAGGCCGCCAATGACGCTTTCACGTCTGCCTGGAAATCGCCTCGTACCTCGTCCCGCACGTTCCGGATCGAACGTTGGGACTCGTCGAGAAGCGCCTCAAACTGCGTTGTCAGGATAACGAGTTCCTGGCGTTTTGCACTTTGTTGGGCTTCGCTCCATGTCAGCGCGTTGGACTGGTATTCCTTTTGGGTGTTCGAGAGGCCGGCCTGTGCCTCAGCAATCAGCGTCCCCCATTTCTTGCTTTCGGCAGCCAGCCTCGGATCTTCTTCATGGCGGGCATAGCTCATCGCCCTGTCGGGGTCATAGGCAACGGTGATGCCTTGCGCCAAGGCAGGCAAGGCCAGGGCAGCCGTCAGGGCAGCGGCGGTCAATAATCTCATAATGTGCGTCCTCCCACAGGATCAGGCGTGATCGTGACATGGTTAACGCAAAATGGAAAGTGAGGTCTGGAAGGGCGAGCCTTTGCGGCGAAACTGGGGGTCGTTAAGGGGGCGATGTGGTGGTGGATCGGGTGCGGGGGGATGTGAAGTCACCTCCCAGGGATCTCGTGCGTCAAGGTCGGGCTTTTATGGCCCGAGACCCCTGCCTTCGCAGGGGTGATCGGGATAGGGGTTTGAGGGTTTAAAGGGACAGGCTAACCAGACCTCATGGCCTTCTACGTCTACATCATGACGAACAAGCCGGGCGGCGTGCTCTATACGGGCATGACGGATGACATAAACCGCCGCGCCTGGGAGCATCGCGAACATCTCATCAAGGGCTTCACCAGCAAGTATAATTGCGAGATGCTGGCCTGGTACGAGCCGCATGAAACGCGTAAATCCGCCTTTGACCGTGAGCGCCGGATCAAGGCGTGGAAGCGTGACTGGAAGATCAGGCTGATTGAAGACATGAACCCCGACTGGCGCGATCTGGCCGACGCCCTGATTTGAAATCTCCTCATCCGATCATCCCTGCGAAGGTAGGGATCTCGTGCCTCAAGCTCTTCCTTCAACTGCCTGAGACCCCTGCCTTCGCAGGGGAGATCGGGGTGGGGGAGGTTCGGGATGCGTCTCCCCTTCGCCAACCTCAATCCGATCACCCCGGCGCAGGCCGGGGTCTCGTGCCTCAAGCTCTGCTTTCAACTGCCAGAGACCCCTGCCTTCGCAGGGGAGATCGGGGGGGGGGAGATTTTGGATACGCCGCAGATACCTGCGGAGGCAGGTATCTATGGTGCGCCCTGTGGAAACGAAATACCATGGACACTGCATTCAGCATATCAGATCTAGGGGTTCTTCAACTTAAAATTTTTCTTCGATGCAAACTTTGAGCGATTGTGAATCACACTCACCTCGCACCTGTCGGCAGCTTCAACAGCCTCTGCAGCGTCAACCGGATGTTCAATCGCCTCACCGGGAGTCAATGAATGCCCCGTGTAATCATTGAGCACCCAAACTAGAGGCGTATCAAATTGATCGAACTTTTTAGATTTTATGGATCGCCATCTAAAGCATATATCGTACAATTTAACAGGATAGTCGCTATCATTGCGAATTCGGATGTATTGACTGCCTGTGTATGAAGTATTGGTGACGATTTCAATCGTACACGCGTTTTTACGCAAAGCGATAAAGACCCGATATACCGCACCGAGTGGATTAGGTATGTCCATGCTGTTCCACCCACTGTAGCCCTGCGCTGACGCTCCGGGCGTTCGGCGGGAAATTGGTCCACTGGACCAATTTCTGATCCGCCTCACACATCCACCTCCGCCTCAAGTGCGTTTTCCTGGATGAATTCGCGGCGGGGCTCGACGACGTCGCCCATGAGGCGCGTGAACATTTCGTCGGCTTCGTCGGCGTGGTGGACCTTGACCTGCAGGAGGGTGCGGGCGTTGGAGTCGAGCGTGGTTTCCCAGAGTTGGTCGGCGTTCATTTCGCCGAGGCCCTTATAGCGCTGGATCTTGAGGCCCTTTCGGCCCGAGGCGAGGACAGCCTCGAACAGGTCGACCGGGCCGTGGACGACGGTTTCGCCCGCCTTGTCATTGCGCAGCACGGATGGCTCGACATAGAGATGGCGCAGATTATTGGCGAGATTGTTGAGACGGATTGCGTCCTGGCTGGACAGCAGCGTCTTGTCGAGCACGGCCTTTTCCTCGACCGAGCGGACTTCACGGCGCAGCGTCAGATTGCCGTCCTCGAAGCTGCCTTCCCATGTGTCCTCGCCCTCTTCGGCGATGATGTTGAGACGGTCGGCTGTTTTCTGGGCTTCTGCATCGGACGCACCGGGCGCGAGCGCGCCGGCAATCGCGGCCTGCTCGACGATCGGGCCGGGCGCGCGCAGGGATAGCCGCCAGAGCGACTGCTTGAAGTTCGCGGCCTGGCGGACATTGTCGCGCAGGTCTTCGGCGGCGATCTGCGTGCCGTCAGCCAGCACCAGCGCTTCGCCGGTCGTGCCTTCCTCAATGAGGTAATTGTCCATCTCGGTATCGTCTTTGAGATAGCGTTCCGAGCGCCCGCGCGCGACCTTGTAGAGCGGCGGCTGGGCGATGTAGAGGAAGCCGCGTTCGATGACTTCGGGCATCTGGCGGTAGAAGAAGGTGAGCAGCAGGGTGCGGATGTGCGCGCCGTCAACGTCAGCATCGGTCATGATGATGATCTTGTGGTAGCGCATCTTGTTGATGTCGAACTCGTCGCGGCCAATGCCGGCGCCGAGCGCCATGATCAGCGTACCGACCTGGTCCGAGCTCAGCATCTTGTCAAAGCGCGCGCGCTCAACATTGAGGATCTTGCCTCGCAGCGGCAGGATGGCCTGGTTCGAGCGGTCGCGGCCCTGCTTGGCGGAGCCACCAGCGGAATCACCCTCGACGATGAAGATTTCTGACTTGGACGGGTCTTTCTCCTGGCAGTCGGCAAGCTTGCCGGGCAGGGAGGTGATGTCGAGCGCGGTCTTGCGGCGGGTCAGGTCACGCGCCTTGCGGGCCGCTTCGCGCGCGGCGGCGGCCTCGACGATCTTCTGCATGATGTTGAGGGCTTCCTTGGGATGCTCCTCGAACCATTCGGCCAGTTTCTCGCCCATCAGGCTCTCGACGACAGGGCGCACCTCGGACGAAACGAGCTTGTCTTTCGTCTGCGAGCTGAATTTCGGGTCCGGCACCTTGACCGAGAGGACGCAGGTGAGGCCCTCACGCGCATCATCGCCAGAGATGTCGACTTTCTCTTTCTTGGCGATACCAGTCTCGGCGGCGTATTTGTTAATGATCCGGGTCAGCGCACCGCGGAAGCCGGCAAGGTGGGTGCCGCCATCACGCTGCGGGATGTTGTTGGTGAAGCAGAGCACCTGCTCATGATAGGAATCGGTCCAGGCCAGCGCGGCTTCGACGGTGATGCCGTCCTTCTCGCTGATGGCGTAGATCGTATCGGGGATCAGCGTCGTGCGCTGACGGTTGAGGTGCTCGACAAAGGCTTTCACGCCGCCTTCATATTCCAGCACGACTTCATACGGCTCAGGCCCGCGCTCATCGCGGAAGACGATACGCACGCCGGAGTTCAGGAAGGCCAGCTCCCGCAGGCGGTGTTCCAGCGTCTTGCGGTCATATTCGGTCATGGTGAAGGTCGAGGCCGACACCATGAAGCGCACGGCGGTGCCTGTGAGCGGCTTGCCATTGGGGCGCATCGGGCTGATGCCGACTTCCTTCAGGGGCGCTTCGACGGCACCGCCATCAATGAAGCGGACATAGTGTTCCTTGCCATCGCGGTGGATGCGCAGCTCGAGCCAGTCGGACAGGGCGTTGACGACAGATACGCCAACCCCGTGCAGGCCGCCGGAGACCTTGTAGGAATTCTGGTCGAACTTCCCGCCAGCATGCAGCTGGGTCATGATGACCTCGGCCGCAGAGACGCCCTCTTCCTTGTGCGTCTCGACCGGAATGCCGCGGCCATTGTCCGTGATCTCGGCGGAATTGTCAGGATGCAGCGTGACGGTCACTTCGTCGGCATGGCCGGCCAGCGCTTCGTCGATCGCATTGTCGACAACCTCATAGATCATGTGATGCAGGCCGGACCCGTCATCGGTGTCACCAATGTACATGCCGGGGCGTTTACGAACGGCTTCGAGACCCCGCAGCACCTTAATGGAATCGGCGCCATATTCGGGTGTGTTCTCTGCTGGTTCCGCCATGATTTTCCTGCTCATCCATGATTCGTGCAATCCCCAGAAAATATAGGGGATTCGGACGGAAAAGGGAAATCTGCGGCTGTGTTAAAATAGCCACAAAAACGGGGATTTTTAGCGTGTAGAAACAAGGCATTGCAGGGGGTCAAACAGCCCCCTGCAATCGAGCTGTGTTAATCGGCGAAAACCGGCTTTCGTTTCTGGGCAAAAGCGGCAGCGGCTTCGGCAAATTCTGGCGATTGCAACTGTTCGGCAAAGGCCTTGCTTTCGGCGGCCATCCGGTTGGCGACGGCATCACGATTGCCGCGGATCAGTGCCTTGGACTTGAGGATCGCCGATGGAGCGGAGGCCGCGATCTTCTGCGCCGTTTTCCCTGCTTCTGGGAGCAGTTGAGCTGCCGGAACGACACGAGACACCAGACCACAGGCGAGCGCTTCCTCAGCGGTCAGGATTCGGCCCGCAAGCAGGATCTCGTTTGCCATGGAGTTGCCGACCGTTGCCGGCAGCAGCAGAGAGGAGCCAGCTTCCGGTACAAGCCCGAGCTGTGTGAACGGTGCGCGGAAATCAGCCGTCTCGCTGGCATAGGCAATGTCGCAATGCAGCAGCATGGTCAGGCCGACCCCGATGGCCGGGCCGTTGACGGCGGCAATCAGCGGCTTTTCGGCGTCGCGGATGGCTTCGAGGAAGCGCTGGACGGGGGGCTTGCCGGTCTTGCGCTCCATGTCGCTTGCAAAATCGCCAAGATCATTGCCGGCGGTGAAAAGGTCGCCCTCACCAGTGATGATGATCGCGCGGATGGATTTGTCGGTGTTTGCGCTCACGATCGCATCTGCCATAGCGCCATACATGGCTTGCGTCAGCGCATTCTTGCGCTCCGGGCGGGCGATGGTCAGTGTCAGGACGTGGCCGTCCTGTGTTGTCTTGATTTGGTCAGTCATTTGAGGTCCTTTGATAGTCGGAGAACGGGCAGGATATTCGTGATTTTCAATTCTTGCGCGAAATGCGTACGCGATACAACCTAGTCGCGCGCGACCGGTTTGTGGGCGAGGATGTGCACGGGCATGACACGCCCTGCGCGATACGCCTCGCGCAGGTTGGCGACCTTGTCTGCGGCATTCTCCCCCATCAGGGCGCCGATCGAAAGCGGTGCGGGCGGGGTGCCGGCATTGGCTTCGATCTGGTCGAAGAAGCGATCACCAATGTCATGGCGTGGCCGGGTCACCTCGATGGCGAGACCGGCCGCTTCAAGATGCCGCTCATAGGTGTCTGCTGTGCACAGGAAGCTGGTCTCTGGCAGGCTTGACCAGGGCAGGGGAAAAGCGAGTGGCGCCTCCGCTGTCTCGCCGGTCATGATATCGTATACGAGGAACCTGCCACCCGGCTTCAGCACGCGCGCGATTTCACAGAACAGGGCGCGCTTGTCCTCGATATTCATGCCGACATGGAACATGTAGGCGGCGTCGAAAGATGCATCGTCAAAGCCGGTATCTACCGCGCTTTTGAGGTGAAGATGCACGCGTGAGGTGAGGTTCAGCCATGAGGTGAGGGTCTTGCCGGTCTCGATGAAGCTGGGGGTGAGATCGACGCCCTCCACCCGTGCACCGGATCGCGCGGCGACGAAGCGTGCCGTCCCACCTGTGCCGCAGCCAACATCCAGGACGGTATGGCCTTCCTCCAGCTCCAGCGCCGATATTAGCGACACCGTCGCGGCGCGCCCGCCAATATGGAATTCCTCAATACCGGCGAGGTCGTCAGCGGTCACGGTGTCTGGTGTGCGGCCAAGCTCACCAAGCGCGCGTTCGATCCGGGCCAGCAGGTCCGCCTGGTTATAGTGATCGCTGACCGGTCCGCTCATTAAAGCGCTCCTGATTGAATTTCCTTCTTTGAGGGGCATAGGAGGCGGCAGGGACGGGGGCAAGCTTCGCCGGGGCCTGATTTGAATTGACTTCTCCGGGCGGAAAGCAGAATCCTGATGCCCATGGGGACAATGAACCGGCTCATCGGGCGCCACCGGGCGCAAATCAAGGAACGGGCGCGCCTGTCGCGCTATATCCTTGTCGTCACGATAATGGCGACGGTGGCCTGCTTTGCGACCTTCGTGTCGACCCTGTCGGGCCAGTATCCGTTGCCGGTCGGTGAGACGATTTTCTCACGCAATCCCGAGCGCATACTGGGCGCGACGAATTTCTGCATGATGACGGCAATTGGCGCGGCGCTACGCATGTGGCGCTTCCGGCAGATGCGGATCAAGCTGATGATCGCCGAGGCCTTCATCCGGGAAGACGACAACGAAACGGCGATGAAACTGCTGCTGGAGCCGGTCTTCGGGGACCAGGTCTGGGAAGAGGAGACAGCCCCTGCCGCAGCAGCGTGACGGGGCGTTTGGGAGAGGGACCGGGATGACGGACACGACGGAACAGGCGCGGATCACTTCGGCTGACCTGCTGGCGGAACTGCGCGAGGAACAGCAGAGCTTCCGCTTCCTCATGACGGCGCTGGCGGCCATCATCGGCATGGCGGCGGTGATCGTGGCGGGCAGTGTGATCTATTTCTACATGCAGCTTGGCGGGCTGAAGTCCCAATATGCAGAGCAGACGCGTCTCAATGAAATGAATCTGCGCATTGTGGCAGGCGAAGCGGGCCGCCAGCGCGAGTCCACCCAGTCGGCGCTGGTCGCCATCCGGGAGGAGAATGACGCGGCGCGGCGGCAGGCCGATCTTGCGCGGGACATCCAGCGCGCCGATTCCGTTCGTCAGGTTGCCGGGTACAAGACCAATGCGCTGGACCTGGCGCATGGGCATTTCCTTGGCGTGCCGCTGAACGAGGTCACCTCGCAAGTGGTCGCCGTGGTGTTGCGTGCCGATGGCAGCGATGGCGGATTGCTGGTCCCGGATGAGCGGCTCGAACTGCAGGCCGCGCTTGATGACTGGAGCGGGCAGAAAGGTGAGGCCGTGCGCGCGGCGATGACCTCGCTGCTGGAAAATGGCGACACGCTTGCCGCGCAGGGACGCGGGGCAGCGGGTATGGCGGCGTTGGAATATCGTGCGGCGAATGAAGCCTCGCTCGGCTGGAACCGGGGCTGTTCGACGGTCGTGGACTATGTGAACCAGGCCGCGGCACGCGGACTGGAAGCGCCAATGCTACTGCTGTGGAAAGGCCAGTGCCTGCGCAAGCGCGGCGATGCGCTGCTGGCCTATGAGGCGTTTTCCAAGGCTGCGACCATGCTGGAGGGCGGCGATTTTGAAGAGACGCTGCTGCACGCCCAGCTGGCCCATCACGGGGTTGGCACGACGCTGGTGGCGCTGGTTGCCAGCGAGCAATTGCCACCGGGCCGGGACTCGCAGGCCGCCTTGCAGGAGGCGCTGGCGGAACTCAATGAAGCGGCCCGTATTCGCGGTGAGCGTGGCTCCACCGCCGTGGGTGTTGCCTATACCGAAGAGAATATCGGCTTCATCCACATTCTCGATGAGGACTGGCCGACAGCGCTGGAGCATACCAAGCATATCGACGATATCCTGCCGCTGGCCTGGAATCTGACCGTGCGCAATATCGCTGCCGCTGAGAATGCAGCCGCCTTGCGCAATTCTGGTGCGCCGCGGACCGACATTCGCGAGATGGAAAAGATACAGGACGACACGCGCCTGGTGCTTGGTCTGATGGAATGCAACCAGATTGACCGGCCGGAGCTGAAACGCCTGCTGCCGGTGCGCTACGGCGCGACCGTCGATGCATTGTCACGTCATTGCGATGCGGATGCAGGCGGCTCGCTCTAGGCGGTCAGACGGGCAGGCGCACCCGGTCTGGCACGGCGGTGACCGAGTAGGTGAGGCCTTCTGGCTGGATGTCGAAAAGCGCTTCACCGCCAAATGTCTTTGGCACGATGCGTTTCAGGATCATTGAGCCAAAGCCATTACCCGGCTCTGCTGCCACGCGCGGGATGCGCAGTTTTTCCTGCCAGTGGAACCGCATTTCCGGGGCCTGCGTCCAGCTGAAGGCGGCCTCGCCGCCATCGGCGCCCAGTGCGCCATGCTTGACAGCATTCGTGCCAAGCTCATTCAGCAGCAGGGACATGGCGAAGGCCGCGCGCGGGGTGATGTGGAAGTCGTCACCCGCCTGGATCGAGATCGATTCATTCTCGGGTGTCGGCTCGAAAGTCTTGAGCGCGGTTTTGGCCAGCTCTGCCAGCGAGACCGATTTCCATTCATTCCGTGCGAGCAGGGCCTGGGTTTCGGCGAGTGTCGATATCTTGTCGCGCAGGCGGCGCACGAAGCTGTCCTTGTCGTCTTCGGCCCGGTCGAGAATGGAGACCAGTGACGAGACGTGGGCATACATGTTGCCCATACGGTGCTCGAGCTCACGATTGATGACGGAGAGATCCTGGACCTGGCGCTTGCGCATGTCGTTTTCGATCTCGGTCATCACGCCAGCAGCGAGATCGCGCAGGACGATGCGGTCCTTGTCCGAAAAGGTATCGCGAGGCTTGGGGTCGATGATGCAAAGCGTGCCGAGTGCGTGTCCATCGCGTGTGACCAGAGGGGCTCCGGCATAAAAACGGATGAAAGGCGCACCGGTGACCAGCGGGTTGTCAACAAAGCGGACATCCTTGGTGGCATCCAGGACCACCATCACATCAGGCGACTCGATAGCATGCGCGCAGAAGGCCTCGTCGCGGGACGTTTCCTTGCCGTCAAAATTGTAGCAGGACTTGAACCACTGACGCTCAGCATCGACCAGGGAAACCAGCGCGGTCTGCGCGTCCAGCGTGATTGCGGCCAGACGCGTGATGCGGTCAAATTTCGGATCAGGTGCGGAGTCCAGCATGTTCGTTTCCGACAGCGCTGCCAGACGAGCTTGCTCTTTACTGGTCATAGTGACCTTTCAAAAATACCCAGTATCCGGGTATGGTGGTCTCATCCCTGAGATAATTAAGGCATCAAAACCGCGAACAAGCAAGGGGTGTCGACCATCTGGGACGCCCAGCTGCCGGTCGACAGACAGCGCTCAGCCTGCCGCGCTGTCTATGGCGCCCTCGGTGACTTCAAACGCCTGCGCGCGGTCGCCAAATGCCTCGAAAAGGAAGCGTTCTGTCCCGGTAAGCCAGGCTTGTCCGCCAAGGTCGCAGAGTTCGTCGAACAGTGCGGCACGGCGGTCTGCATCAAGGTGCGCAGCTGCCTCATCAAGCAGCAGGATTGGCGAAGGGCCTTCACCGTCCTGTCCAAGCGCTTTGGCGGAGGCGAGGATCAAACCGATCAGTAGCGCCTTTTGCTGGCCAGTCGAAGCTTCACCGGCCGGGGCACCTGTCGGGCGGTGGATCACGGCGAGATCGGTGCGGTGCGGGCCGGTAAGCGTGCGGCCAGCGGCTGTGTCACGCCTGCGGCCCTGGCGATAGTCATCCAGCAGGCGTTCGAAGATGGCCTTGAAGTCTTCGCCATTTGCGGCGGCTTTCTCCCCTTCGCCGACGAGCGACAGATCGCCTTTCGGGAAATAGCCTTCCGGCCGCGCATCGACAGCGGCCTGCAGGCTCTCAAGGACACTTGCACGATTTATCGCGATCTCGGCCCCGGATTCGGCCATGCGTGTCTCGATGGCGTCGGCCCAGGCCGGGTCGACATGGCCGCGCTCGAGCAAGGCATTGCGTTCGCGCATCGCTCGTTCATAACGGGCGGCAACGGTTCCGTGCGAGGGAATGTGCGCCATGACCTGCCGGTCAAAGAAGCGACGGCGATCCGATGCCCCGCCCCGGAAGACACCGTCCATGGCAGGGGTCAGCCAGACAATGCGGATCAACTCGGCAAGGTCGGAAGCCTGCGAGGGCGCACCGTCGATACGCACCACACGTTTGGAGCTGTTGCCATCTGTTTCGAGGCCGACGCCGATTTTCTGATCGTCCACAGTGGCTGATATTGTCCAGCCGCTATCGGCACCGTGGCGCGTCAGGTCTGCCAGGGTCGCAGACCGCAGGCCCCGTCCGGGGCCGAGCTGCGAGACCGCTTCGAGGAGGTTGGTCTTGCCCGCACCATTCGAGCCATACAGGCAGACATGCCGGCCATCGAGAGCGAGGCCGAGCGTCTCGTAATTGCGGAAATCCTTGAGGCGCAGGCGGGTGAGGGCGGTCATTTCGCCCCGCTATTACACCCGCAGCGGCATCAGCACATAGCGCGCGGCCGTGTCGCCCGGATCAAGGATGAGGGCCGGGGAGGCCGGGTCATTGAGCATGAATTCGGCATCTTCGGCCTCGATCTGCGCAGTAACGTCGAGCAGGTATTTCGCGTTGAAGCCAATCTCCATCGCGTCATCACTGTAATCACACTCGATCTCTTCATGGCCCTGTCCGGTCTCGGCGGAATTGACCGCCAGCGTGACCTTGCCTTCGCTGATCGACAGTTTCACCGAGCGTGAACGCTCTGCAGAGACGGTCGAAACGCGGTCGACAGCGGCCTCGAACGACTTGTTGTCGATCACGAGGCGCTTGTCATTGCCCTTGGGAATGACGCGCTGATAGTCCGGGAAGGAGCCGTCGATCAGCTTCGATGTGAGAACAGCGCGGCCCGCCTTGAACACGATCTTGGTTTCAGAAACGCCAATCGTGACATCGCCGTCAACTGCATCGATCAGGCGGCGAACCTCGCCAATTGCCTTGCGGGGAACGATGACGCCTTCAAGGCCCTCAGAGCCTTCCGGCGCGGGGCTGTCAGCCAGCGCAAGGCGGTGGCCGTCCGTGGCAACAGCGCGCAGCACCTTGGCACCTTTGTCGCCGTCAGCGGCATGCAGGTACACGCCGTTCAGGTAATAACGGGTCTCTTCGGTCGAGATGGCAAAGCGTGTCTTGTCAATGAGGCGGCGCAGGTCGGCGGCATCGACATCGAACTTGATCGCGCTGTCATCGCCGGTCATCGTCTGGAAGTCCGTGGCGGGCAAGGTCGGCAGTGCAAATTGCGAACGGCCCGAACGGATCGACAGGCGGCGGTTCTCGGGGTTGAGTTCGAGCTCCACATCAGCGCCAGCCGGTAGCTTGCGCACCACATCGAACAGCGTCCCGGCCGGTGCGGTGATCGCGCCTTCGGTCTCGATGCGTGCATCGGTGCTGTCGACGGCTTCAATGTCGAGGTCGGTAGCCACGAAGGTGACCTCGCCGCCTTTCGCCTCGAGCAGGACGTTTGACAGGATCGGAATCGTGTTGCGCCGCTCGACCACGTTCTGCACGTGGGATAGCGCGTTCAACAGATCACTACGTTCAATCGTCAGCTTCATCGATCAGCCCATTTTCGCGGCGGTCTTGGCGCCGCCGTCCTTGTCTTGATGTCCGGTTCGTACAGTCGAATCGGCCCGCCTCCTGAAGGAAGCGGGCCGAGTACCCTTGTCAAAATGAACTAAAATGCAAGCCCTTGAAAGCGGATGTCACAAGAGAATCTTCTTAAGTTCATCCATTTCCTTCGGACTGGATCTCGAACACCATCTCGCGAACGCGCTCGACGTCGCGGATCATGTCGGGATCCGACTGCAGTCCAGCCTTCACCTTGCGCCATCCATGCAGGACGGTTGTGTGGTCCTTCTTGCAGAATGTCCGCGCGATCTGGGGCAGGGACTTGTCGGTCATCTCCCGGCACAGATACATGGAAATCTGGCGAGGGTTGCAGATATTGCGGGACTTGTTTGCGCTCTCGATCTCGGTCTTCGTGAGATTGAACACGCGCATTGCCGCCCGCTTGATATTGTCCAGCGATGGGGCCTGATACTCGCCCTGCTGACGGCGCAAGACCGTGACCAGCATATCCATCGTCGGCTCGAACTCGCCATAGGCGGTTTCGGTCTGCAGGCTCCACAGCACGCCGCACAGTTCCCGGCCGGGGCCGCGCACCGTGGACACGATCTTCTCGATCATCTCCTCGTCGAGCTCGAAGTTTGGCTGGTCCTGACGGATCATGCCGGCATGCAGGCGCACGATCTCGCGGCGCATTTCCTGGTCCGGCAGGCCAACTTCGGTTGAAGCCGCCCCGAGCAGCTCGCCGCGCATGCGGGTCGAGAAGCCTTTCAGGTCGCCCGGTGCCTCATCAGCGGTCAGCACGACCCGGCCACCAGACTTGGTGATCGAGCGGATGCTCGCGAAGAAAGCCTCATCGGTTTTCTTCTTGCCGGCAATCCACTGCAGGTCGTCGATCAAGAGCAGGTCATTGTCGCGGACATGCGCCTTCAGGCTACGTGTGTCACCCTCACGGGCGCCGTCGACAAAAGCGGTCATGAACTCTTCCGCAGACATGTAGGTCACACGGCGGCCATCATCGAGCCGGGCAACCGCGTTTTCAATCGCGCGCAGGATATGGGTCTTGCCCGTGCCCTGGCGGCCATAGATCAGCGAGATTTCCGCCCTGAGGACACGGCCATCCACGATCGCTTCAGCCATGCGCACCGCGACGCGATTCGTGTCGCCGGTGATCAGCGTCTCGAAGCTCATTGCGCTCGCGCCGTCCGCTGGCGTGTTCGTGACGGACGTGTCGGCAGCCGGCTCCAGGGCCTCCGCCTTGTGGTCGGCCGTCCATGGGTAAGTCACCAGCTCACGCGTATTGGTCGGGATGTCCCGCCAGCAAGCGATCTTCAGCGCGCGGCCTTTCGGGTCGGCCTTGCCCCAGAAACGGCGCAGCATCGGCCGGTGATTGGTATTGACGCGATCAAATGCAAGTTGGTCACGCGCGGCGACAAGGACCGTACCATCCACTTCGGCGACAAAGCGCAGATCAGCGATCCATTTCCGGTAGTCATCCGTGGAGGTGGTCTGTCTCGCGGCGCTCAGCACCGAGTTCCAGATTTCCTGTCCTTTATGGACATCCATGGGAGTTTTACCCGCACGTTGCACTTCATTGTCCCATCTGCCAGATTCTTCGTGGCGCCCCATAGGAACTTCCCCTTTCTTGTGTTTTTGTGTTCCACTTCTCCTTCACGACTGAACACACGAACCCTGTCCGGACCTTTCAGGTCCGCCACTGCAAAACACTCGGTACAGGGACTAATTTCCGTCGATGGGCTTACTAAAACACAAGGCTTCTGAGCCTGTCTACCGACTTATCCGACTCAATTCGTGCTTAATGACGTTGACACATTAGCGTCATTTCAAAACTGGCTTTGAATCAAAGATTTACCCTGTGAAAAAAAATGCAGGTCGCCAGTTTTGGTTAATCAGAATCTAATGTTCCTGTAATGTTCTGTCAAGTTTTTGGGCATCTAAAGGCTGTGAAAATCGTCGTTTTTTACGTCTGATTTGCACATGGAACACGATCAGTTCAGCACGCGAAAAAACCCGCATGGCTGGCCATGCGGGTGTTGCAAAATTGCAGTTTTGTAATTGTGGCCGATTAGGCTCAGCTCATCGCTTTGACACGCGCGCTGAGGCGCGAAATCTTGCGGGAAGATGTATTCTTGTGAAGAATGCCCTTGCCAGCGGCGCGCATGATTTCCGGCTGAGCGGCTTTCAGTGCGTCTGCCGCGACAGCCTTGTCACCCGCTGCAATCGCTTCTTCCACCTTGCGGATGAAGCGGCGCATGCGCGAACGACGTGCCATGTTGACTTCGGTGCGGGCCGCAATCTTGCGAACCATTTTCTTGGCTGATCTCGAATTCGCCATCAATAACTCCTGAGTGTCCGGTCGGACGCAAGCGGGGGACATACCCAAACGGCCTGTTGCCGTCAACCGGAACTGACCGCGCTTTCTGTAGAAAATCGCGCCTTTGCTGACTCTTTACAGCTTAGCGATTGTTGAAGTGCGGCTCGCGCTTCTCGGCGAAGGCTTCCATGCCTTCCTTCTGGTCTTCGGTGGCGAACAGGGAATGGAACAGCCGCCGCTCGAACATCACACCCTGGCTGAGCGTGGTTTCATAGGCCGCGTTGACCATTTCCTTGGTCATCATCGAGGCCGCGCGCGGCAGGGAAGCAATCTTGCGCGCCGCTGCCTTGGCTTCGTCCAGCAGGTCTTCGGTCGGCACAACGCGTGAGACCAGGCCACAACGCTCGGCTTCGGCGGCGTCCATCATACGGCCCGTCAGGCACATTTCCATGGCCTTGGATTTGCCGGCAAAGCGGGTCAGGCGCTGTGTGCCGCCAGCACCTGGCGACACGCCGATCGTGATTTCCGGCTGGCCGAACTTGGCGTTCTCAGCGGCGAGGATGAAGTCACACATCATTGCCAGTTCACAGCCGCCACCCAGCGCATAGCCGGACACTGCCGCGATGACCGGTTTGCGCATCTTCGAGGCGCGCTCCCAGTTCCGGGTGATGAAGTCACTATAATAGGCGTCGAGATAGGATTGCTCGCGCATCTCCTTGATGTCGGCGCCTGCCGCGAAGGCCTTCTTCGACCCGGTAATGATAATGCAGCCAATGGTGGCATCATTATCGAAGCGGTCCAGCGCCTCGCTGAGTTCATCCATTAGCTGGTTGTTGAATGCGTTGAGCGCATCCGGTCGGTTCAGCGTTACGATTGCGACAGCGTCTTCGACTTCTGTAAGAAGCGTTTCATAAGCCATGATATGCCCCGTATGAGTTCCTGCTTGCTTTTGGCGCGAGACGTCTCGTGCGTCAGCCTTGAACGCCCCATAGGCCATTCGCGATCCATCGTCACCCCTTCGGCACAGACTGGCGCGGGCTGGCCGGGGCGGCAGGTGAGCCCTACTATGATGCGCAAACGCCGATCCGGGCAGACACAGACCGCAGGGAAGACCATCCATGACACAGACATTCAGTTCCGCACGCCATGCCATCATTATCGGGGCCAGCCTTGCCGTGATTGGGAGTGCGTCAGTTGCGGGGCTGGCAGGCGCCGCGTCCGCGCAGGAGGCCCCGAAGGCCGTTGGCGATATTGAGGACTTCCATGCCATCGTTTCCGAAATCTCCGCAGACCGGATCGAGGCCGATATCCGCAAGCTGGTGAGTTTTGGCACGCGTCATACACTGTCAGAGACCGAGAGTGACACGCGCGGCATCGGCGCGGCGCGGCGCTGGGTGCATGATGAGTTCGAGCGGATTTCAGCCGAATGTGGCGGGTGCCTGGAAGTGATGTATATTGGTGACACGATTTCCGGGGAGACCCGCATCCCTGAGCCGACAGAAGTTGTCAGCGTCATCGCTATCCAGCGCGGCACACTCGATCCGGACCGGATGGTAATGATGAGCGGCGACATTGATAGCCGCGTCTCCGATCCGCTGGATGGAACGTCCGACAGCCCCGGCGCCAATGACAATGCGACCGGCGTTGCCGGCGCGCTTGAGGCAGCGCGCGTCCTCTCCAAGCGGAAGTTTGCAGGCTCTATCGTCTATGCGGGCCTGTCAGGCGAAGAGCAGGGGCTGTTCGGCGGAAAGATCGTTGCGGCGCACGCGCTGGAGAATGGCTGGAAGATCCGCGGTGTGCTGAACAATGACATGATCGGCAATATCGAGGGCATAAACGGCGTCGTTAACAATACGACGGCGCGCATCTTCTCTGAAGGGACGCGGCCGCTGGAGACAGACGAGGAAGAGATCGAGCGCCGTTTTGCGGGCGGCGAGGTCGATAGCCCGTCACGAAACCTTGCCCGCTATATTGACCGGATGGCCGATCTCTATGTCCCGAACCTTGATACGATGATGGTCTACCGGCTCGACCGGTTCCGGCGCGGGGGCCATCACCGCCCGTTCAACGAAGTCGGCTTTCCGGGCGTGCGCATCATGGAAACCAATGAGCACTATGATCGCCAGCACCAGGACTTGCGCACTGAAGAGGGCCGGGAATATGGCGATGTGATCGAGGGCGTGAACTTTGCGTACGCCGCCAAGCTGACCTCGCTCAATGCCGTTTCAATGGCCGGCATGGCAGCGGCCCCACCTTTTCCGCGTGATGTCGAGATCGAAGGTGCTGTTTCCCCCGATACAACCGTAAAATGGTCGCTGCCCGAGGGAGCGAGTACGGGCAATCTTGCCGGCTTCCGCATTTACTGGCGCCTGACCGACCAGCCGCAATGGCAGTGGAGCCGCTATGTCGGCAATGTCCGCGAGGCCACGCTGGAGAATGTCGTGATCGACAATTACTATTTCGGCGTAGCGAGTGTCTCTGAGGACGGGGCCGAAACGCCGGTGGTCTTCCCCGGCAGCATGGGGAGTTTCACCTCCCTGGACGAGTAGGCTGACGAGGCGGGGCTAGTTTGTGAAGCAGACCTGCCTGGAGCCATACTTCGTGTCGCCCGCCCGGTAGCAGCGGGTCGTTGGCGCATTGGTCCAGAGGTAGTTCTGCTGCGGGGGCGGCGCCCAGCGATCGATGGACTGCTGCGTGCGCGCCTCGTTTATCTTTCGCTGGCGTTCGGCGGCGGCGCGGTCAGCGACTTGCGCGGCGTGATACTGCTGGACCTTTGGCCAGACATAGTCCGGCGTGAAAGCGCAGATTGCCGGAGTGGCGACCCGCCGCTCGGGCGCCTTTTCCGCGAGATACATCAGACGGCGGAAGGCAGCTTCGGCGCTGTTGGGGCTCAAATTGTTGCCGTTTGTCCCGAAGACATAGTCCTTGACGTCCTGGCACTGCTTGGAGGCGTCGACGAGCTCGTAGCGCTCCATCCAGGCTTTCGCGAAATAGGTCCATGCGGCGTGATCGTTTCCAAATACAGGACGGGTGCGGCGGCGCAGGGCCGTATACGGGTCAGGTGCGGGCTGGAAGATTTCCAGCGGCTGCTCCATGACCCATTCGCTGAGGACCTGCGGCATGACAGGGCAGTCCTCATTGTCAAGGTTCGCCTGCTCATAGTCGAGGGCCCAGCTTATCGCCCCGTCCGGGACGCGCCGCGTTATGCCGGACGTCGCATTGATCCCATGAAAGACATAGCCATAGGCGATCTGGCAGCCATTCAGCCCGGCGAATTTCGCGTCGCGGGCAGCTTTTGTCCGTTCGGCCGCGATTTCCGCGCGATACTTTTTGACGAGGTCGCCGCCATATTTGGGATAGAAAGGGCAGGTATCGCTTTCGAACCAGGTCTGGCCGAACATGATGCCCCATTCGATCTGTCGCAGGAATTCGGGGTTGAGGCTCATCCCCTCAGCATCGAGATGCTCCAGCATCCGGTCCGACAGGCGGCGGCAGACTTCGACATCAAACTCGCCCTGGTCGAAACTCCGATAGAGATCGACATAGATATTGTCGTCGCCAAAGCAGGTGCCGATGTTCTGACCAGCATAGGCAATGGCCGCAGGTGGCGGAGGGGCGGCTTCGAAGTAATTGTACAGGGCGCCACCGGGCTGGAGCGCCTGCGGACCATCCGGTCCACGCAGGGTCGTCGTCATGGCCGCATTTTTCGGGATGCCGCAATCGATCGGAATGGAAACGTCGAAACAGTCTGCGAACGGCAGGACGGCATCAGGGTTGGCGTCCGGGAATGGTGTTGCCCCGTGAATATACCAGGTCAGGATAATGCCGGAGCGGGTAAAGACGGTCGGGTCCTGAAGCAGGGTTTGCGGGTCAGTTCCCATCGAGCCTGGCGCAATGCAGTTCCGGTAGCTGTTCCAGACCTCTGCCTGCGTCGCGCCAGCGACCATTGTCACCAGCGCCAACAGGGCCAGTACCTGCCTGATTACGTTCATAAAAGTGTCCCCCGTCATCGTCGGGAAACAGCAATATCATGTTCTTCTCCGCTGCCAATCGGGAGCAGTGCGTCTTTCCGGTCGCTCGCCTAATTGGTGACCAGCGGCCAGAAGAGCGGGATGACGAACATCGAGACGACAAAAAAGAGCAGGTTCAGTGGCAGGCCAACTTTGGCGAAATCGGTGAATTTGTAGCCACCGGCGGAATAGACCAGCGTATTGGTCTGGTAGCCGATCGGGGTGGCGAAACTGGCGCTGGCGGCGAACATCACAGCGACGACGAAGCCGCGCGGATCAACGTCGAGGCTGGTGGCAAGGCCGATGGCGATAGGTGTCATCAGGATGGCAGTCGCGTTATTGCTGACAAACTCTGTGAGCGTGGATGTCATCAGGTACACCACGGCCAGCGCCGCGAGGGGGCCGAAAATGCTGACCGGGCCGGCAATCGCCGTGACGATCAGGGCAGCGGCGCCGGATTTTTCAAGCGCCATGCCGAGCGTCAGCATGCCGAAGATCAGCATCAATATGTCCCACTGGATCGCCTTGTAGGCTTCCTGGTGATCAAGGCAGCCAAAGGCAATCACGAGGGCCGCCGCGACCAGGGCGAGCCCGGCAATCGGCATGATGCCGAGGGCCGCAAGCACCATGACAGCCAGCACCGCGCCAATCGCGATCGGCGCCTTGTCGCGGCGTACCGGGCGTTCCGACGTCTGGGTCAGGTTGCTCAGCATGCCGTCGTCGAACATCTGGCGCAGGCCTGCCGGCGGGCCTTCCAGCAGGACCGTATCGCCAATGTCAAAGCGGATGTCGCGGCCCCCAAGGCCGATATTCTCGCCGCGCCGGTGGATGGCAATGGCGTAAACGCCATAAAGACGTACAAGACCCGCGCCGACAATCGGGCGGCCAACCAGCCGGGATTCGGGTCCGATGACGCCTTCCATGGTGAGCGTCTCTGTCGATTGCACAGGTTCGAAGGCACGCGTGCTGCCGGAGCCTGAGCCAATCGCGACATTCCCGGCTTCGCGCAGGGACAGCATTTCGGAGACGGGCGAACGTACGACCAGCCGGTCGCCGCCTTCGAGCGTCAGGGTGGACAGTTCATCGCGGCGCGAGCGGTTTTCCCGCATCACGTCGATCACGGTGAAACCCTTTTCAGGTGAGAAGCCTGTCTCCTTGATCGTCTTGCCGACCAGGATCGAGTCGACGGGGATCAGCATCTGCGCCACGAAGCGGCGGTTCTTCGGGGTTGGCAGCAGATCGGCCAGCGACTCCCGGACCGGCAGCAGCCAACGCCCGGCAATGGCCATGTAGGCGGCACCGGCGAGTGCCATGATCAGGCCCGCACCTGTGATCTCGAAAATGCCAAAGCTATCGAGGCCGGCCTCCTGCGCGACGCCATCGACGAGCAGGTTTGTTGATGTGCCGATCAGCGTCGTCATGCCCCCGAAGATCGACGCGAAAGACAACGGTATCAGTAGCTTTGACGGCGAGGTGCCTACCGTCTGGGCAAGCCGGATCGCCACAGGAATGAGGATCACCACGATCGGCGTATTGTTCATGAAGGCCGACAGCGTGATTACGGTCACCATCAACGCGGCCACCGCAATCATGGGTGTCCAGCTTTTGGCGAGGCCGATAATGACATTACCGACCGCGCCGATCACGCCGGTTCGTTCAAGCGCCGCTGACAGGACAAACATCGCGCCAATGGTGATCGGGGCCGCATTGGAAAAGACGCTGAGGGCTTCTCCTACGTTCAGGATCCCGGTGACGAGCAGCACAGCCATGGCCAGCAGGGCGATAACATCCGACGGAAGTTTCTCACGGACAAAGCCAATGAAAACAAACACGACGAGGCCCAGGACGAGCGCAATCTGAAAAGGTGCCGGCAATGAAATGGCTGACATGCGATCTCGCGTGTTGCTGCAGGTATTCACGCAATCAAAGCGTGTTTAGTGGCCGCACATCAATGATATTTTTCTGACCCATGTGCTTAGCGAATGTGACGGGTGCCAGACGCGGCTGAGTTGCATGGAATTCAGGCGTCAAAAAGATTGCGGGCCGCACTCAGCTGTTCGGACATGAAGTCTATGATGGCGCCAATACGTCTTGATTGCCTGAAATCGGGATGCGTCAATACCCACAGCCCTGTCACGACACGATCCTTGACGAGATCATCGACCCGGTGGAGGTCGTTCAGGCTGTCGCCAAAACAGCTCGGCAGGAAGGCGACGCCTTGTCCCTGCCGGGCGGTTTCTGCAATTGCGACAAAGCTGTCAGCCCGCAGGACAATGTTTTCGCCGGGAACATTGTTGGCAAGCCAGATTTCCGGCGGGGCACCCCGGAAGGTGTCGACCATGCCGATCCATTTGTGCTGGCGCGCGGTACGGAAGCTGTCTGAGGCAAGATAGTCGAGCGAGGCGTAAGGGTGAAAGGTGAGGTCGCAGATGCGGCGGCCAACAAGGTGTTCGGGCGGGGCAAGCGACGGACGGATGGCGACTTCTGCTTCGCGCCGGCTGATATCGAGCGGCCGCGTCGAGACCGTGAGCTGTATCTGGATGGCGGGGTAGATGGCCTGGAAATCACGGACAATCCTGCCCAGCAGGGCAAGATGAATGGAATCGGTGGTCGTGACACGCAAGTCTCCAGACATGTCCTGCGAAGCGCCGCTCGTCTTTCGCTCGATCTGGGTCAGCGTGTCACCGATCTGGCGAGCTGCTTCCAGGATCGCTGCGGCTTCGGGGAGCGGTTCGAGGCCCCAGCCGTCGCGTGAGAACAGCTTGTATTCAAGCTGGTCTTCGAACGCGGTGATGCGGCGTTGGACGGTTGTCCGGTTCACATCGAGGCGGCGTGCAGCCTCCGCAATGCTTCCTGCTTCCGCAAGAACAGCGACAAATCGCAAGTCATCCCAGTTCCAATTCAGCATATTCGCATCAGGTTACGGCAATTATGTTCCATTGGATGGCGTAGACGCATAGGTCGACTCGCGCTGCAATAGACTATATACAGTCTATACGTTATGAATACGCCGGTCAGGCGAGTAATCGCCGGTAGAGTTCCGAGGTTTGACGGGCAGAACGACCGACACACCGCTAGAAATTGTCGACGCCGCCCAGGTCCTGTCCCTGGACCAAAGAGGTAACTCTTGAGTGTAGACCCGCTTCTGCGAGCGGCCATCTGCGTTTCCACGGCCACATTGTCCCCCCATACCATGGTGTGGCTGTGATCGGACGGCGTCGACAACCAGTATTGATCCCTAAATTTTTGTTAATGACAAGCTCAAAATCGAGCTTGGATCAAAAAACATGAACATTTTGTCATTATTTCGCCCGTCCGGTGAAATTCAAGAGTGGAGCATATCGTGAGATGATTTTCCGCTCGGATCCGCCCGGCGAAATGCGTTCAGCCCTCCGATTCAGACTTCAACCGATAAAGCAGCTCCAGCGCTTCCCGGGGCGTAAGGTCATCGGGGTCGATATTGGCGAGCGTTGCCAGGGCAGGGCTCGGCTCAGCTGGAGGATCATACGGCGCAGCATCTTCGGCGACAGCAGCAAATAGCGGCAAGGCGTCGATATTGTCCGGCTTGGCTTCAAGTGTTTTCAGGACCTGCTCGGCCCGTCGCACGGCACGCGCCGGCAGACCGGCCAGCCTTGCGACCTGCACCCCGTAGGATTTGTCGGCCGGGCCGGACTGGACATCGTGCAGGAAGACCAGCTCGTGCTTCCATTCCTTTGCCCGAAGGCTGAGATTGGCAGCGTGCTCCAGCTCGTCCGCGAGATTGGTGAGCTCATGGTAATGGGTGGCGAACAGGGCGCGGCAGGCATTGATATTGTGCAGGTGTTCAACGGCCGCCCAGGCGATGGCGAGACCGTCATACGTGGATGTCCCGCGTCCGACTTCATCAAGGATGACGAAGCTGCGCGGCGTCGCCTGGCTCAATATGGCGGCTGTTTCGACCATCTCCACCATGAAGGTGGAGCGGCCGCGCGAAAGGTCATCCGATGCTCCAACCCGCGAGAAGACCCGGTCGGCCAGCCCGAGCGTCAGCGCCTTGGCCGGGACGAAACACCCCGCCTGGGCGAGGATGATGGCGAGGCAGGCCTGACGCAGATAGGTCGATTTGCCGGCCATGTTCGGCCCGGTAACAAGTGCGAGCCTCGGGGCAGGCCCTCCCGTCCCGTCAAGATGCAACTGGTTGGCGGTAAATCCTTCGCCCGCCGCTTTCAGCGAGGCTTCGACCACCGGATGCCGCAGGCCGTCGGCCTCGAAAACCGGCGCGTCGACAATGTCAGGCCGGACGGCGCCAACTTCGTCAGCCCATTCTGCCGAAGCGGCGGCGACATCTATGGATGCGAGCGCGGCAGCGGCGGCCGAAATGGCGTCTGATTGGGCTTCAACGCGGGCACAGAGATCCCTGTAGAGGTCGAGCTCTCGCGTCCTGGCCGCTTCTTCGGCGCGGGAAATACGTCCGGCAAGATCAGACAGCTCAGCCGTCGAGAAGCGCACATTCGAGGCGAGGGTCTGGCGGTGGATAAAGGTCTCGGCGTATGGCGGCTTCATCAGGGCGTCGCCGTGGCGGGCCGGGACGTCGATAAAATAGCCGAGCACATTGTTGAATTTGATCTTCAGGGCGCTGATGCCCGTCTCATCAGCATAGCGACTTTGCAGGGCGACGATGACCTGTCGGCTGTCGCGCCGCAAGGCCTGCGCCTCGTCGAGTGTTTCGTCCCAGCCGGTTGCGATGAAGCCGCCATCGCGAGGCAAGGCCGGCAAGTCCTCTGCAAGCGCGCGGGTCAACGTGTCAGCCATGTCGGCCAGGCCAGCCTGACGGGCCGGGTCAAGCGCAGAGGTTGCGTCCAGCAGGATAGATGGCAGGCCGGTTTCGAGTGCGCCAAGCGCTTCGGCGACCCTGCCGCCTTCTGCAATGGCGACGGCGATCGCTTGCAGGTCCCGCGGGCCGCCGCGCTCCAGCCGGATACGGGTGCGGGCGCGCTCAAGGTCCGGGACTGATTTCAGGCGCTGGCGAGTGTCCTTGCGCAGGTCTGCCTCTGAAAGGAAAAAGCTCACAGCGTCATGTCGTGCGCCAATGAGGGCCGCGTCGCAGGATGGGCGAGACAGGCGTTCGGCAAGAAGGCGCGCACCGGGGGCCGTCAGTGTGCGATCGATTGTCGCGAGGAGCGTTCCGGCCCGCCCGCCCTGTATAGCGGTGTCGATTTCGAGGCTGGCACGGGTTGCCGGATCAATGGCAAGCAACTGGGTGTCGCTGGCCCGTCTCGGCGCATCGAGCCGTATATCCGCACCGGCCTGGGTCAGGCTGAGATAGTCGAGCAAGAGGCCTGCGGCGGCGAGCTCGGCTTTTTCAAAGCTGCCAAAGGCATCCAGCGCAGCGACTCTATAGACGGCCTTCAGGGCGGCCTCGCCGGATTTCGCCGTTGCCGCACGTTTTGGCCGACGCGTCACCGGAATACGAAAGGCAGACAGGGTCTGGCGTACGAGCGGACGGGCTTCGTCCTCATCGGTCACCAGCAGTTCTGTCATGGGCAGGCCCGACAGACGGTCCCCAAGCGCTTCCGGCGTGACAGCGCAGATCTCAAATGCCCCGGTCGAAACGTCGCAGGCAGCGATTGCGGCTTCGGTGCCGCCAGCGGCAAAGGCAATGGCGGCGAGGGCCTGTCCCTGGCGGGCGGGCAGGATCGTGTCCTCTGTGATTGTGCCGGGCGTGACAATGCGGACAACGTCACGGTTCACGATGGATTTCGATCCGCGCTTTTTTGCTTCGGCAGGACTTTCGGTCTGTTCACAGACAGCCACCCGGGCGCCCGATTTGATCAGCCGGGCGAGATAGGATTCGGCTGCATGGTAAGGCACACCGGCCATCGGGATGGGTTTTCCCTCATGTTCGCCGCGCGCGGTGAGGGTGATGTCGAGGATTTCGGAGGCCCTGACCGCATCCTCGAAAAAGAGCTCATAGAAGTCCCCCATGCGGAAGAACAGCAAGGCGTCCGCATGCCGAGACTTGATCTCGAGGTACTGCGCCATGAACGGCGTCGGCGCTTTTGGCGCTGGTGAATTCATATGCGTATCTGGCATGGCCCATTCGTTACAGTCATGGCGAGAATGATCAACGGATTCGCATGTTAGCGCTGTAACGGAAATAAGCAGGTAGACGCGGGTTGTCGCACCTTGCGGACCGGCTTAGAGAGTTGCGGCATCGAACCTAACAAGAATTCCGCGTAAAGGCCCGCTGCCATGACGTCAAAGCGTCCGACATTCACCGATAAGGAAGCTCTCGAGTTCCACAGCCACCCCCAGCCGGGCAAGCTCTCGATTTCCCCTACCAAGCCAATGGCGACGCAGCGTGACCTGTCACTCGCTTACAGCCCGGGCGTTGCCGTGCCCGTCAAGGCGATCGCAGAGAATGCGGACCTGGCCTATGAGTACACCTCGAAGGGCAACATGGTCGCTGTGATTTCGAACGGCACTGCGATCCTCGGTCTCGGCAATCTTGGGGCCATGGCGTCCAAGCCTGTCATGGAAGGCAAGTCGGTGCTCTTCAAACGCTTTGCCGATGTGGACTCCATCGATGTCGAAGTGACCACGACGGACACTGAAGAGTTCATCACCACGGTTCGCAACATTGGTGAAACCTGGGGCGGCATCAATCTTGAAGACATCGGTTCGCCCGAATGCTTCATCATCGAAAGCCGCCTGCGCGAGGAGCTGGACGTTCCGGTTTTCCATGATGACCAGCACGGCACGGCGATTATTGCCGCAGCCGGGATCATCAATGCCTGCCATATTACCGGCCGCGAGATGAAAGACCTCACCGTCGCCGTCTCGGGCGCGGGTGCTGCTGGCCTCTCGGTCGCTGGACTGATCCGCCACCTCGGCGTCAAGGCCGAGAATATTCTGATGTGTGACTCCATGGGCGTTGTCTATGAAGGGCGCACCGAGAAGATGGACCAGTTCAAGTCTGCCTTCGCCGTGAAGACGTCGAAGCGGACACTGAGTGAAGCCATGGACGGTGCCGACTGCGTCCTCGGCCTGTCAGTCGCTGGCGCGATCACCAAGGAGATGGTCGCCAGCATGGCCAAGGATCCGATCATCTTCGCCATGGCGAATCCGGACCCTGAAATCACGCCGGAAGACATCAAGTCGGTGCGCAGCGATGCGATCATCGCGACGGGGCGCTCGGATTATCCAAACCAGGTCAACAATGTCCTCGGCTTCCCATACATTTTCCGCGGCGCGCTGGATGTGCGCGCACGCGGGATCAACGAGGAAATGAAGGTCGCTGCCGCCAAGGCGCTGGCCGAGCTGGCACGCGAAGACGTGCCGGATGAAGTGGCCGCTGCCTATCACGGCTCACGGCCGCAATTCGGCAAGGATTACATTATTCCGACGCCGTTCGATCCACGCCTCATCAGCTTCGTGCCGCCTTTCGTGGCGCAGGCCGCCATGGATACGGGCGTTGCCCGGACACCGATCGAGGACATGGACGAGTATCGCCGCAAGCTTGCCCGCCGTCTCGATCCGACCGCTTCCTTCCTGCAGGGCGTACAAGCGGCTGTGCGTGAGAAGAGGCCCCGCATTGTGTTTGCCGAGGGCGAAGAGCCATCGGTGGTGCGCGCCGCCTACACCTACAAGAATCAGGGCCTCGGAGAGCCGATCCTGATTGGCCGCGAAAATGAAGTGAACCGGACGATGCAGCAAATGGGCGTGCCTGAAGGCTCGCTCGAGATCATCAATGCGCGCCTCTCGGACCGCAATCCGGAATATACTGACTACCTTTATGACCGCCTGAAACGCCAGGGTTTCCTGCGCCGTGACGTTCAGCGCCTCGTCAACCAGGACCGGAACGTGTTCGGCTCCTGTATGCTGAAATTTGGCGATGCTGATGGCATGGTCACAGGTGTGACGCGGAACTATGATGTGGCCCTGAAAGACGTCCAGGCCGTACTCGACCCGATCCCCGGCAAGCAGGTCATCGGCATGTCCATGGTCATCAACCAGGGCAAGACGATCTTCATCGCCGATACCAGCATCACTGAACTGCCGGTCGCAGAAGACCTCGTCGGCATCGCCTGTGAAGCGGCCAGCTCCGTGTCCAGCCTTGGCTTTACACCGCGTGTCGCCTTTGTGTCCTATTCGACATTCGGCAATCCGATGGGCGAGCGGGCCGAAAAAGTCCGCGAGGCTGTGGCGATGCTGGATGCGCGCGATGATATCAGTTTCGAATATGAAGGCGATATCTCGGTCGATGTGGCAATGAACCCCGGCCACAAGCTGATCTATCCGTTCTCACGCCTCACAGGTCCGGCAAACGTACTGGTCATGCCAGCCATCCATTCGGCGGCCATTGCAACCAAGCTGTTGACCTCGATGAGCCGTGCCACGGTGATCGGCCCGATCCTGCTCGGTTTCGAGAAGCCGATTCAGATCGCATCGCTCGGTGCGACGGTTTCCGATATCGTCAACCTCGCAACCTTCGCGGCCTTCGACATCGACAAGCTGGTCCACAACGTCCCTGCCGAATAGGCAGCGGGGGCCGGATCAGCTGTCGGACGGTTCGGCCGGCTTGGGCAATGTGCCCGGCTGACGGGCCTGCCGGATCCATTCGATCGCGCAGAGGGCGACGGCAACCATGCCGAGCCAGAACGTCACGATGAAGACGGTATAGTAGCCATCGGTCTCGATCAGCGCGCCGAGCCATGGCCGGCCAAGCGTGCCGATCAACATGGTCAGCGAGGCGAGCAGGGCGTACTGCACGGCGGCAAAGCGCGGGTTCACGACAGAGGTCAGGAACGCCACGATTGCAACGCTGGCAAAGCCGCCGGCAAGGTTTTCGGCCGCAATCGCCATCATCAGACGCGCCATGCGCTGGCCTTGGTCAGGTGCGACAGGCTCTGGCGATATGGTCGCAGCCCAGCCGGCAATTTCCCTCAAGGGCGCGCCGAGATGGGTGAATTGCAGGAAGGCGTCCATGGCTGCGCCGCCCGCCGACAGGTCTGCGAAGAGAAGATTGGTGGCGGCCGCCAGGAATGCCCCGATCAACAGCACCGGCATTCGCCCGATGAAGGTGATGACGGCTGCGCCGAGCGCTGCCCCGCCAATCGTCATGATCACGCCGAAGAATTTCGAAGCGATGGCGACATCATCAAGGCTGTGATGTAGCGCGCCGAACCGGTCATCGAGGTAGAACGGATACGCGAACGCGCCCCAGACGGCATCCGTGAACCGGTAGGAGAGGGCCAGCAACAGAACCAGGAGTGCGCCCCATCTCAGCCGACCGATCAGTTCCATCAGCGGGTCGAATATGGCGCGGAAGAGCGACGTCATCACACGCTCGACCGTGCTCGTCTCGGCGGTAGGCACCACGATCTGCTTCGGCACGGCCTGGTAGCGGCGCAGCAGGTAAACAGACAGCAGGGCTGGCAGGATCACGGTGAGGCCAACAATGATCGGCCCCTGGTTTCGTACGAAACCGCTCGGACTAGGCGCTTCCTCAGCGGTGAAAGTGCGGATCATGAACCAGAAGATCATCGCCCCGGCGACCAGCCAGGATACAGCGACAAAGCCGGCAAAACGCTCCCGGACCATGCGCGGAAGACTGGCGAGGAAGGTGACGCGTTCGGCTTCGGTTTCTTCCGAGGTTTCAGGCTCTGGCGCGATCAGGGAGCCGGCGACAGCCAGCAGCATCATCGCGGCAATGATCAGGTAAACAGCGACCCAGCCGACGCGCGCCGCCAGGAGTAGGGCAATGAAACCCGTCACGAAGATGGCTGAGCGGTAACCAAACTGGTAGAGCGCGGCCATCAGGTCCTTGTCTTCTTCAGACCGGGCAACTTCGATGCGCCATGCATCCAGCACAATGTCGTGCGTGGCAGACATCAGGGCGATGAGCAGGGCAATGATTGCGACATAGCCGATATTGCTGACCGGATCAGAGATGGCGAGGACGCCGAGCAGGACAGCCATCGGCACCTGGAAGATGATCAGCCAAGAGCGGCGCGGCCCGAAGGGCAGTATGGGCGGCGATTTCGGCTTCTGGAACGCCGGCGCCCACAGGTATTTGAACGAATAGCCGAGCGTGATGATCGAGAGGACACCGATGGTAGACGGGTTCACTCCGCCCTGCGTCAGCCAGGCATTCAGTGTGCCGAGAACAGCGCCATAGGGCAGGCCCGCGGCGAGCGCGAGCAGCAGCATGGCCAGCATGCGCCGGTCATTCAGAGCCTTGAAGGCGCGCATCCAGCGCGGGGGTGGCTTGCCGGTGGCGGCGTCGCGATCAGCGCTACTCATGCTGCGCCCGAAATGCGGCGGGTCCAGTCTGTCGCGAGGCGCCTGATGGCTTCGGCATCGAGTGGCTTGGAGGCCACGCCATTGGCACCGGCAGCGCGGGCCCGGCGTTCGATGTCAGGATTGATTTCGGCGGAGATTGCAATGATGGGCATGGATTTTCCGGCACTCCTCAGCGCTTTCATCGCATCATATCCATCCATGATCGGCATGCGCAAATCCATCAGGATGAGAGCCGGCGCGAGGCTTTCGGCCATGTCGATTGCTTCGCGCCCGGTCGATGCCACACTGACCGAGAAACCGGCAGATTCCAAGGCGCGCCGTGCAATCAGTGCATTCACCGGATTGTCGTCTGCGATCAGGACGCGGCCGCCGGTTTCGGCTTCCGGCGCTTCTTCATCAAGGCTGGTGCCGGTCATCGCAAGCTCGGCACGTTCCGCCAGCGAATTGGCGCGCAGCGGCCGCACGAGCCAGCCGGCAGCGCCCATGTCATGGAAGCGGCTGAGCAGGCCGCGGTCTTCCGGCCGCATCACGACAAGCACCGGCGCAATCTTTATCAAGGCCCGCAGCGAGCGTTCTGGCAGCTCGGCAGCGGCGATGATCAGGTCAGGCTTCTGCTGGCGCGCCGAAAGGGCCGAGTCCGTCCGCAAGACGTCCGCACCGCGCATTCCCAGCGTGGCAAAAGCCGAAAGGCAGGTGGCCGGTGGCAGGCCAGCCAGGGCGATGGTGCGCCTCTTGAATGTCTGCGGAACGGTGTGCTGGCTATCATTCGACAATGTGACCGGCACACAGACGCTGAACCGGGAGCCCGTGCCGAGCGCGCTGTCCAGGGTGACGGTTCCGCCCATCGCTTCGGCGAGGTGTTTCACGATTGCGAGGCCAAGACCGACACCGCCATCCTTCTGGGCGTCGCCGGCGGAGGTCTGGCGAAAGGCTTCGAACAGCCGCGCCTGGTCGGTTGCGGCAATGCCGGGTCCGGTATCGATCACATGGAAGATCAGCGAGCCACCATCAAAATGGACATCGACCAGGACGCCGCCCGTTTCGGTGAATTTCAGAGCATTACCGATGAGGTTGAACAGAACCTGCCGCAGCTTCCCCGCATCCGCCAGCACTTCAGCCGGGACATTGGGCCGCGTAACGACGGCGATGTCGATGCCCGCTGCGTGGGCACGCGGCGAGAGCAGTTCGATGACTTCGCGGGCAAGGTCTTCAACGCGGAAATGCTCAGGCTCAAGCTCGCTCGTCCCGGAATCAAGACGCGCATAGTCGAGGATATTATTCAGCAGGTCGAGCAGGCGCGACCCTGACAGGCGGATGGCTTGCGCATATTCGGACTGGGCCGGGTCAAGATCGGTTTCGAGCAAGAGTGAAACCGTACCGAGAATGCCGTTCAGCGGCGTGCGGATTTCATGGCTCGTCATGGCCAGGAAAGTCTGTTCGGGCGAAAGCTTGCCGGATGTGTCGTTCATGGGTGCAACCCATACCCGAAAACCCTGAGCAATCATTTAACCGCTGAAAGCCGCCCGGCCTGTTATCGCGCCAGCGAATTGCGGCTGGTTGCAAGCTGTTCGTCCGGCAGGCGCCGGCGATAGGAGAGAGCTTCGGCCACATGCACGCGCTGGACGCCGCCCGCGCCGTCAAGATCGGCAATAGTGCGCGCGACCTTGAGCACACGGTGATAGGCGCGGGCCGACAGGGCGAGTTTGGCGGCGGCATCGCTGAGCAGGGCGCTCGCGCGCTCATCCGGGGCGGCAATCGCGGCGATGTCCCGGGCCGGCGCGTCGGCATTTACGGCCCGCCGTCCGGAAAGCTGGTCGCAACTATAGCGGTCGGTCTGCACGGTCCGGGCTGCAGCAACGCGGGCAGCGGCTTCGGAGGTGCCTTCAGAAGGTGTCGGCAGCGACATGTCCATTGCGGTGACAGGCGGGGTGTCAAAGAAGAGGTCGATCCGGTCAAAGAACGGGCCGGAAATCCTGGCCTGGTAAGTGCGTGCGCAGGCCGGACCACGCCGGCACGCCCCGTCCCCCGGGCCACCGCCGCATCGACAGGGGTTCATTGCCGCCACCAACTGGAAGCGGGCCGGGTATTTCACATGCCGGTTGGCGCGGGAGATCACCACCGACCCATCTTCCAGTGGCTGGCGAAGGCTATCGAGCACCTGGGCCGGGAATTCTGGCAACTCATCCAGGAACAGCACGCCATGATGGGCGAGCGACACCTCACCGGGCCGCGCCTTGATACCGCCGCCGACAAGCGCGGCCATGGAAGCGGAATGATGCGGCGCGCGGAAAGGCCTTTGGCGAGAGAGTTGTCCGCGCTCAAGAAGACCGGCCACAGACTGGATTTGCGAGACTTCGAGCAATTCGCTGGCGGAGAGCGGCGGCAGAAGGCCCGGCAGGCGCTGCGCGAGCATCGACTTACCGGAGCCCGGTGGCCCGCAGAAGAGGAGGTTGTGGCCACCTGCCGCTGCAATCTCCAGGACACGCTTGGCGCCTTCCTGCCCTTTCACGTCTGACAGGTCTGGCCCGGCAAGCGGCGGCGCAAGTTCGCCCGCAACAGGCGGGGCGAGGCTGGCGCGCCCGGCAAAATGATTGATCATGGCAATCAGGCTTGGTGCAGCAAGTGTACCCTCTCCGGCCCAGGCGGCCTCTGGCCCGCAGACTTCCGGGCAGATCAGGCGCAAATCCATGGCCATCGACGCCATCGCGGCAGGCAGGACACCAAGCGTACGCCCCAGCGTACCATCAAGCGACAACTCCCCGATCGCAGCGTGGCCATCGAGCGCGTCGGGCGCGATGACGCCCATGGCCGCCAGAAGGCCGAGCGCGATGGCAAGGTCATAATGGCTGCCTTCCTTGGGCAGGTCAGCTGGCGCGAGATTGACGGTTATATGTTTGGGCGGCAGGGCAAGGCCGATGGCGGCAAAGGCGGAGCGCACCCGTTCGCGGCTTTCGCCGAGTGCCTTGTCCGGCAGGCCGACAATCGCGAAATATGGATTGCCTGATGTGATCTGCACCTGCACGTCGACAGGCTTGGCCTCAATGCCCTCAAAGGCAAAAGTTGTTATCCGGCAAACCATGCGCCACGCCCCATGCTTGGCACATGCCTAACATAGCGACCAGAACAAATAAAGAACGAATTTCTATCCCAGAGCCGGTCAGACCTAGTCGAGACGGATGATATCGTCTTCCGGGTCTTCAGCAGGCTTGTCATCCGCCATTCCGGGTGTCTGGATTTCGGCGACACCGCTCAATGCATTGTCCCGTACCGCACCGTCTGGCAGGCGCACACCGCCTGTGTCAGCAGCCGAATCCGGGATGCGGAGATTGAACTGGCCCGCCGCTGTTGCGCCCGCCGGCTGTGTCTCGGAGCCGGGATAGCGCAAATTGAACTGGCCGGATGATGACGCAGTTTCAGATGCGGCGGTGGCTGTCTCGGTCTCCGCAGGCGCTTTTTCGGAACAGGCCGTCCCGGCGCAGGCGAGGGCGAACATCGATAGGATCGTAACGGCTTTCATATTCATACCCCTCAAAATGTAGGCCCGCTCAGGACTTGGCAACCATCTGTTGCACACAATCCCAGAAGATGGCGGCTGCATCCACCCCTGTAAAGCGCTTGAGCTCCTGAATTCCGGTCGGCGAGGTCACGTTCACTTCGGTCAGCTTGTCGCCGATGACATCAATGCCAACCAGTACCTGACCACGCCGCTTCAGTTCCGGGCCGATCGCCTTGCATATTTTCAGGTCACTCTCCGTCAGCTCAACAGGCTCCGCCGTGCCGCCAACGTGCATGTTCGAACGGGTTTCGCCTTTTTGCGGGCGCCGGTTGATGGCGCCCACAGCTTCGCCATTGATCAGGATGACGCGTTTGTCGCCATTGCTGACAGCAGGCAGGAAAGCCTGCGCGATCATCGGCTCGCGGGTCCGTTCGAGGAACATCTCCATCAGCGAGCTGAAATTGCTGTCATCCTCTTTCATCCGGAAAACGCCGGCGCCGCCATTTCCGTAAAGCGGCTTGATGATGATGTCCCGGTGGTGGGCGCGAAAATCGAGAATGGCTTTCAGGTCACGGGAGATCAGCGTGTCGGGAATGAGCTCTGGAAAGAGCAGCGGAAACAGCTTTTCCGGCCCGGAGCGTACGAATTCCGGGTCATTGAGGACAAGCGTCTCGCCTTTCAGCATTTCAAGCAGGTGGCAGGCCGTAATGTAAGCCATGTCGAAAGGCGGGTCCTGTCGCATCAGGACAACGTCGACATCCTTTGCAAGATCGAGAACGATCTCTTCTTCAAAAAGGCCGGGCGTCTCTTTCACGCGCTGGACTTTTGCAGGCCGGGCGCGAGCCATCAGGCGGCCTGTATCGAAGCTGAGGTGTCGTGGCTCATAGACGAAGAGGCTGTGGCCGCGCGCCTGGGCCAATTCGGCAAGCGCGAACGTCGTATCACCCTTGATGTCGACGGTTTCCAACGGGTCCATCTGGATCGCGATACGCAGGCTCATGGTCGCTCCTTTGACAGGTCTGACAGCAGGTCAGGCTGCTATATGAGGGCGTTTGACCGGCTTGATAAGACTTTGTTCTTGCCGCGCGCAGGTGCGGCGCAGCGAATATCGGTTATAGTGGTGATCATGACGCGGCAGGGTGCTTCGGTGCGCGCCGCAAAACCATTCCCTTGAAGGAGACGCACATGCGCAGACTTTCCATGATCCTGACGGCGGGGGCATTGCTGTCAGCCTGTGTCACGCCAGCCGAGGACCCGGCAGCCAATGATATGGATGCTACGGTCGAGGCGCAGGCAGGCAATGGCGCAGGGTCATCAACGGAGGAAGCCGGAATGGTGGAGCAGGCAGAAGACGTGCGGATTGTCGGGTCGCTAGCTTATATGCAGCGCATTGCCCTGCCGCAGGATGCTGTTGCAGAAATATCCGTCTCTCCAGAAGGGCCGGCTGACAAGGCGGTTGAGCCGCTCAAGCAGGACCGCTTCGAGCTGAACGGCCGGCAGGTGCCGATCCCGTTCGAGGTGCAGCTCTCGCCGGATGTCGAAACGCGGACCGGGCGGATGCAGCTTCGCGCACGCATTGAGGACGGGCAGGGTGCCCTGTTGTGGACCAGCGATACGGCGAACATCTTCCGTCTGGAGCCCGGCACGACCGATCTTGGCCGTATCAACCTGGTGCCGACATCAGCTGCCATTGTCGATATTGAAGAGCTGACAGAGCAGGGGTGGATGGTGGCAAAGCTGAATGGATCGGCGCTGCTGGCAACGGCTGGCGCCTCGATGAAGTTTGACGCTGATGGCCGTGTCAGCGGGAATGCGTCGTGTAATTCCTATACGGGCAGCTTCAAGGTGAATGCCGGAAAGCTCCTGGTTGCGCCGCTCGCCATGACGCGCAAGGCCTGCCTGCCTGCGGTGATGCAGCAGGAACAGGCGTTCATACAGGTGCTCCAGACTGCTACCAACATGACGCTGGACCCGTCTGGTGTCCTGACCCTGTCGAATGAAGAAGGCGGGGAAATTACCGCGCGACGTGGCGGCGCCTAATTGGTCGCTGGCGCGCCGAGCAGGTCGTCATTGCGGGGTGTATGAGTGCTCAGCGCATTGTACTGGGCCGGCAGGTTGCGCACGCGGACATAGGACACGACGCGTTGCACGCCGCCAACGACGCTTGCGCGCTCGGCAGCTTCCTTGAGTTCGGCATCCGACTGGGCAACCCCCATCAGATAGACGACACCATTATAGGTCTCGATGTTGTAATTCACGCTCTTCACATCGCGGGCTGCCATGAGGGAGGCACGTACGCGGGCGGTGACCAGCTCATCGGAGGCATTGGCGAAAAAACCGCCCGGGGCTTCAATGTTGATCTCATTGGCGACATCGCGAACGCGCGTCGAGCTCCAGGCGATATCCTCGGCACGAACGCGTTGTTCCGGTGACGAGACGCGGCCCGACAGGAGGGCGAGACCTTGGGCAACCTCGACATCGACTTCACCATACCCGCCTTCGCTGAGCAGCTTTGTCTTGATCTCATTCGAAGCGGTCGAGTCATCGACAGCTTCACCCAATGTGCGCTCCTGAACGGAGGCAACGCCTACGGCACCGGCGGTGCCAAGCGCGGCCGCAACGCAGCCGGAAGCGAACAAGCTACCCATCAGGGCGGTCGATAGGAGGATGGATCGGGTCATGGCCAATACTCTTTTTACTCTGTTTCAGCCACTTCATCTAGGAAGCTCATAAGGCGAAATCTGGGCGCCAATGGTCACGAAAGTGGATTGGCAGTCGGTGTGGCAGAATGATCACTAGATCAAAACGCCAGTCGAGTCCCGTGAGATTATGTTTACCTGCCATCCAGCTGCTTGCCGCACGATTGATGCGCTTCCAGGCGCTTTGTGGCACAGCAGTTTCGCCAGAGCTCTGAGTCTTGCGGGCTTTTACCTCGATGAAAGCTATGGTTTTCCCGCGTCTCGCGATCAGGTCCACCTCGCCAACCGGCAGGCGGACGCGCCGGGCGAGGATCTGGTAGCCCTTGAGGCGTAACCATAACCCGGCCAGCATTTCAGCGCGCCGGCCACGGGCCTCGGCGGCCTTGCGGACGCGCGCGTCAGACATCGTCCTTCAGGGTCAGTGCCCGCTGATAGGCGTCGCGCTTTGAAATGCCGAAGGCGGCAGCGACATCATTGGCGGCCCGTTTCATCGGCGCCGTTTTCATCGCGTGCAGCAGCGCTTCATCAATATCGGCTTCGTCTGGCTCTATGTCGAGCGGTGGCCCGACGAGGATCACGATTTCGCCCTTGGGCGCGCCAGCATCGCCATAATGGGCCGCAAGTTCGCCAAGCGTGCCATGGCGGGTTTCCTCGAAGAATTTGGTCAGTTCGCGGGCGATAACGCCTTGCCGGTCAGCGCCAAACACCTCGGCAAGATCGGCAAGGCAGGCGGCGAGCCTTGAGCCGCCCTCATAGAAGACCAGTGAACCCGGCACCGCTTTCAGGTTTTCAGCTTCACGCTTTCGCTGCCCGCTCTTGGGGGGAAGGAAGCCGCAGAACATGAAACGGTCGGATGGCAGGCCGGATGCGACGAGGCCCGCGAGCAGCGCAGATGGGCCAGGCACGGGTATGATGCGGATCCCGGCTTCCACCACTTCATGCGCCAGCTTCCAGCCCGGATCGGAAACCAGAGGCGTCCCGGCATCCGAAATCAATGCGATCACGGCGCCGTCCTGCAGCTTCCTCAGGATATCGGGCCGTCGCTCTGCCCCATTATGGTCATGGTAGGCACTCAGTTTTGCACGAATGCCGTGGGCATCTAACAGCTTGCGGGCGACGCGGGTATCCTCGGCGAGGATCTCATCGGCGCCGGCGAGCGTGTCGAGGGCACGCAGGGTAATATCGCGGAGGTTGCCGATTGGCGTGGACACGATATGCAAGCCGGGCTGAAGGTGCTGCTTGCTGTGTTGCGTGGACCCGGCGCCAGCACTAGACTCGCTTGCAAGGCGACTCTCGGCCGGTACGGAAGGAACTTTGGATGACATCTCGGGCACAATCGCGCTTTGCGGGCCTCGCGCCAAGCCTTGTTTTTGCAGCCTTCCTGTCTTTGGCAGGCTGCGCGACCGGTCCGGCCCAGCCGCCAGCGCCGATTTCCAGTGGAAAACCACGTGTTGACCCTGTGCAGCAGGGCCATACCCAGGAGGAGGAAGACCTTGCCAGCCTGCATGGCGACAAGGTCGACGCCAATGGCATGCCGCTTCCGCTGCCGGGTCTGTTCACGCCTGAATACCTGGCCGGTCAGGACCTGATCCGCGCCGGTGTCCTGCTGCCATTCTCGCACCCCAATTCGGGCGTGCGCGCAGAAGCCGAAGGCATGCTGGCAGGCATAGAGATGGCCATGTTCGATCATGCCGGTGAGGGATTTGTCCTGCTGCCGAAGGATACTGCCGGCTCGCAGAGCCAGGCGGTGGCCATGGCAGAGGAAGCCAAGAGCGAAGGCGCGACGTTTTTTCTTGGTCCGCTCTTCGGGGCGAATGTCGCGGCGCTGAACAGTGATCAGATGCTGGCTGGAATGCCGATTATCGGCTTCTCGAATGACCGGGATGTCGCTGGCGGCAATACGTGGCTCGCCTCGATCACGCCTGAAGAAGAAGTCGCGTCCCTTGTCGAATATGCCGTGTCGAAGGGCTACCGGCAATTTGCCTATTTCGGCCCGCAGAGCGCGCTCGGCATGCGTATCGAGACTGCGCTACAACGTTCGGCCAGCCAGAACGGCGCCATTGTCGCGGCCACTGGCTTCTATCCGGCAGGCAGCGCGTCACCCACCAATGAAGCGCAATACCTCGCCAAGGCGATCAATTCGGCCCAGCGGGCAGGCGGCCCTGTTGCCGTCCTCATCCCGGAACGCGGTACCCAGCTGCGCAAGGTTGCGCCGCTATTGCCTTTCTACGGCCTGACACGGACGTCAAAACTTATGGGGCTCAGCGGCTGGGACGATGCCAGCATCTGGCGTGAGCCGTCCCTTTCAAGAGCCTGGTTTGTCGGACCGCCTCAGGCGGATGTGCAGGCTTTCGATGCGCGCTATGAGCGCATCTATGGCCGGGCGCCAAGCTCATTGGCGTCGCAGGCCTATGATGCCGCCGCGCTGACCATCCAGCTCGCGGCCGATGGTGAGATCACACGCGATGAAATGCTCGCCAGTGACGGCTTTTACGGGCTGAACGGCCTGTTCCGCTTCGTGCCGGACGGCACAACGCAGCGGCGCCTGTCGATCTATGAAATCTCACCCAGCGAGGGCGCGGTCGAAATCAAGCCCGCCGAAGAAACCTTCGAGCCCGGCATCGGCTGAGCTGGCTCAGTCAGCCATTTCTGCCGGTTCTGGCTGACAGAGAAGGCGCCGGGCGGCTCTGCGATGACGTGGTCGCACCTGCGCGCCGACAATGGTGAGAGCCGTGGCAAGAACGGTTGCATCATCTGTGAAACCGAAACCGGCGATAAAGTCCGGAATGGCGTCCGCTGGCATGATGAAGTAACCGACAGCCGCGAACAGGACGGCTTTTGCCTTGCGCGGGGTCGCGGGGTCGATCGCGGCATAATAGGCAGCGGCGAGATCGTCTGCGAAAGGAATGCGGCCTGCGACACGCAGCAGTTTCGGCAGGAGGCGGCGTTTTGCCCGTTTCCTGTCCTTTTCCAGCGCCAGAGGCAGCCGAATTGGCTGATCATCGCCATTCTCGATCACAATTTCCGTTGGGTTACGCATTGGCGGGCCTTTCCTAACCCTATAGATCGCTCTCATCAGTCGAACCTTCAAGAGAGGCCCAACAATATGAAACTCAGTTCAGACATCAGCGCCGTCATCACCGGCGGCGCATCCGGCCTTGGTGCCGCAACCGCCCGCAAGCTAGCGAGCCAGGGCGTCAAAGTCGCACTCTTCGATCTTAACGAAGAAAAAGGCGAAGCTTTGGCAAAGGAGCTTGGCGGCGTGTTCTGCAATGTGAACGTCACCGATGAAGCATCTGTTGACGCCGGCTTTGAAAAGTCCCGCGCGGCGATCGGCCAGGAACGTATCCTCGTCAATTGCGCCGGTACCGGCAATGCCATCAAAACCGCCTCGCGCGACAAGCAGAGCGGCGACATCAAGCACTTCCCGCTCGACAAGTTCGACCTGATTATCCAGATCAACCTCGTCGGCACCTTCCGCTGCATCGCCAAGTCTGCCGCTGGCATGATGACGCTGGACCCGATTGACGGCGAACGCGGCGCGATCGTGAACACCGCATCGGTTGCCGCAGAAGATGGCCAGATCGGCCAGGCGGCTTACTCCGCGTCCAAGGGCGGCGTTGTGGGCATGACACTGCCGATCGCACGTGACCTCTCCCGTGAGATGATCCGCGTGAACACCATCCTGCCGGGCATCTTCAATACGCCGCTGCTCGCCGCCGCACCAGAAAACGTAAAGCAGGCTCTCGGTGCGCAGGTGCCGAACCCGGCCCGCCTCGGCAATCCGGAAGAGTATGCTTCGCTGGCAAACGAGATGATCGTGAACGCCTATTTCAATGGCGAAGACGTCCGTCTCGACGGTGCCATCCGGATGGCGCCGCGCTGAGCCAACCGGTTTTTGAACATGAAAACGCCCGCCTTGGACCGAGGTGGGCGTTTTTTTATCGATACGGCGGTAGAAGACTAGACGCCCTGGTCGCGAGCTTTTTTCAGGTCGACCAACGCTGCGCGGCGTCGCATCCCTGCTTCACCCCAGACCGCTGCAAAGTCCGGATAAAAACCTTCATGGGCCGCCGCGCCTTCGGGCAGGATGACCCAGCCCTGTTTTGTCGAGGTGTAGATGTGAACATCCGGTGGGCATAAATCCGGCGTGTCCAGTGTCCCGACACGTATGAAACTCAACACTTCGCCAAGGGAGTAGTGGCTCCAGAGGGCGACATGGCAGGTCGGGCAGCGCGCGACCATCTGACCACGGCCGCTGGCGCTGGGTGTGTGGATGATCTCCGGCTCACCTGCCAGAAGATCGACTTCACTGGCCTCGATAAGGGCATTGATAACAAAGGCCGATCCGGTTTCGCGCTGGCAACAGCTGCAGTGGCAGCAATGCACGATGATCGGATCCGTCTTGAGCCGATACCGAACCTCGCCGCATGCGCATCTGCCTGTCGCCTGATTGCTGCTCATGAAAAAGCCTCCCACCCTGAAGGGACGGGAGGCTATCATTCGCGGGGCAGGTCGCCAATCAGGCGGCCGGGCGCAGGATCCGGCCGGACAGGTTCACCATGACTTCATCGGCCGTAAAGAAAGCCGGGTCATCAGGCTTGGTGCCCCGGCCCATGATGATCTCTGCCGACGCTTCGAAGCGTGTCACCTCACGGTATTCCGATGACGGCCCCCAGAAGGGGTCGTGGAAACCACGTCCATACCAGGACGGGTAATAGCGCGATGAGACCAGCCGTCCGTGCGGGCCATAGAAGCGATAGTGCGGGCTGAAATAGCCATAATATGGATCGTAAAAGCCGCTGCCGCCAACTGGCACAAAGCTGGAATCGGCGTCGGTCTCGCGGCGGACCACGCGGAAATGGTCATAGCCGTTCTGGCTTGTCAGCTCGGCAGCGCGGTAAAGCAGGTAAGTCTCGACCGTCTGGCGGTCGGTTAGACTATTACCGGAAAAGCTGACCATCCAGCGATTGGATTCAATTTGCTGGCTCGTATAGCCGCGGTCGGAATTGCTGGCCGCCTGATAAGGCGTCGCCGTTGCGCAAGCCCCGAGAAGGGCGAGGCCGGCGAGGGCGGGAAGGAATTTCTTGATCGTCATGGGACATATACCCTGAATTGTTCTCACGCATTATACCATTGGAAGCTGAACGCCGGACAACGTGAATGGGTCCGCGATGCAGGTGGTTCTCATCAATATATGGTACGTCAGGGCCAGATTTAAGGGCACAAAAACGTGTGTTGACGCGTTGCTAGGCCAAGCATTCGTCCCCGGAGGAGACATTATGAGACCCCTTGGCCCGCTTCCCGTATTCTGCGCCTTGATATTGCTTTCTGCATGCGGAGGTGGCGGAGATAGCTCAGGAGGTGGTGGCGGACCCGTACCATCGAACAGTGCGCCAGTCTTTGCCTCGCCAGCATCTGTATCCATCGACGAAAGCGTGACAGGGACAATCTACACGTTCGACGTCAGTGATCCGGATGGCGATGCGGTGACGTTGAGTGTCGTTTCCGGCAGTGATGAGAGCGTCTTCGACATCGATACAAGCACGGGTACGGTTGCGCTCGCATCTGCACTCGATTTTGAGCTACCGGCTGATAGCGATGGTGACAATGTCTACAACATCGCTGTTCAGGCGAGCGATCCGGCAGGCGCAACGACCAGCTTTACCCTTGCCGTGACGCTGACCGACATCGCTGAAACCGGAACGCTCCGCCAGATCGGAACGGGATTTTCCCAACCGCTCTATATCGAGCCTATTCCGGGGACATCCTCGCTCGCCGTTGTGGAAAAGGGCGGGCTCATCCGCGTGCTTGACCCGTCAACGGGCAACATCGCCAGCGTCGCCCTGTTGGACGTTAGCGCAGACGTTTCGACCGATGGCGAGCGCGGCTTGCTGGGCCTGGCCTTCTCGCCGGATTTTGCCAGTGACGGCGTTATCTATGTCAATCTGACCAATACAAGCGGTGACACGGAAATCCGCCGTTACGAGATGTTTTCCGGTTCCTCGACGCAGGCTGATCCGGCGACGGCGGACATCATTTTCACGACGCCGCAGCCTGCCGCCAATCACAATGCCGGATGGATCGGCTTTTCGAATGATGGCTTGCTCTACGTGCCACTGGGCGATGGTGGGGGCGGCGGTGACCCGAACGAGAATGCGCAGGATGTGAATGAGGTGTTGGGCAAAATACTGAGGCTGGATGTATCAGGCGACGATTTCCCTGCGGATGATGCACGCGATTATGCGATCCCGGCAACCAACCCGTTTTCAGGCGGTGGCGGACGGCCAGAAATATTCGCGATTGGTGTGCGCAACCCGTTCCGCTGCAGCCTTGATCCGGTGACCGGCGATCTCTTCATCGGCGATGTTGGCCAGAACGCCGTGGAAGAGGTTGACCGCCTGCCAGCAAACGGTGCCGGCATGAATTTCGGCTGGGATACACGCGAAGGCACCCAGACTTTTGAAGGCCCGGATGAAGCAGGCTTCACCGACCCCGTCGCAGAATACGGCCATGGCAGCGGCCCGATGCAGGGTAATTCCATTACCGGTGGCTATGTCTATCGTGGACCTGTCACCAATATTCAGGACCATTATGTCTTTGGCGATTTTGTCAGCGGAAATTACTGGTCTGTGCCGGTGGGCGACCTCGCCACCGGATCGACTGTTGCATCCGGTGATTTCCAGCGCCTGAATGACCTTTATCCGCCAGACACAGGTACGATCGGGAATATTTCCAGCTTTGGGCTCGACCAGAATGGTGACCTGTTGCTGGTTGAATATGGTGGCAGCGTCTACCGGCTCGCGCCCTAGCCGAGCTTTCCGCGCGGGGGATAGTTTTCCTTCTGGATGAACTTGATGCCTTTCAAAACATCTTCGAATGAAGGGCGCGCGAACGGGATGGTCTGGATCCAGCCAGCATAATAGGTCGTGCCCTTGAAAAGGAGGATCGCAGGTTCGCTGAAGGTCTCCGGCTCCTTGTCACTGAGGGCATCAGACAGGTAGAGGCCGAAACGTTCGACGAAATCTGTCGTCATGCCATAGGCGATGGGCAGGGAACCGAGCTCCCACGCATCATATGAATCCTGCGCACGTTCTTTCGTATCCATGCTGGCAGCGACGACACTGACACCCGCATCAGCAAAATTGCCGAGCTGGCCCACCAGTTCTTTCAGCTGGCTCTTGCAGATCGGGCAATGCCGTCCGCGATACGCCACGATCGTGCGCCATGGATGCTTGTTGTCATCCTGCTCGGTTAGGGACCAGGCGGTGCCATTGATAAGGTTGAAACTGATCTTTCCGGCGTCCTGGCCAGGCGCAATGCGGCTCATCTCGTGTCTCCTTGATGGTGAGACAGATCAACGGATCATTGCGCGGGCTGTTCCGGTCCAATGCCTGCAGCGCCGTCATTAAAAAAGCCCGCAGCAGGCGCTGCGGGCTTTTCTTCAGATTTGTATCGGCTGATGAGCCTTATGCTGGCGTGTGGCCGAGCACAGCTTTCACCTCAAGGAACTCCTCGAAGCCGAACTCGCCCCATTCGCGGCCAATACCGGACTGGCCATAGCCGCCGAACGGCGCGCGCTGGTCAGGGCCTGCGCCATTGATGTGGATGTTACCGGCGCGGATCTTGGTCGCCACATTGCGGGCATGGTCCATGTCGCCGGACTGCACATAGCCTGACAGGCCATAGACCGTGTCATTGGCAATGCGGATCGCGTCTTCTTCATCTTCGTAAGGCAGGATGCAGAGCACCGGGCCGAAGATTTCTTCCCGCGCAATCGTCATATCGTTCTTCACATTGGCGAATACGGTCGGGCGGGCGAAATAGCCCTTGTTGAACCCTTCCGGACGGCCTGGGCCGCCAGCGACGAGGGTTGCACCCTCATCAATACCCTTCTGGATCAGGTCCTGGACCTTGTTCCACTGATTGCCATTGGAGATCGGGCCCATGGCACCTTTCGGCGCGTCGGCGCCAGCGCCAACCTGGACGGACTCTGCGGTCGCCTTGGCGATGGCGATCGCCTCGTCCTGCTGGTCCTTCTGGACGAGCATGCGTGACGGCGCGTTACAGGACTGGCCTGTATTCATCATCATCTGCATGACGCCACCGCCGACAGCCTTTTTCAGGTCTGCATCCGGCAGGACGATGTTCGGCGATTTGCCGCCAAGTTCGAGCGCGACGCGCTTGACGGTCGGGGCAGCGGCCTGGCTGACGAGGACACCCGCGCGAGTGGAGCCTGTGAAGCTCATCATGTCGATGCCCGGATGGCCGGACATGTAGGCACCAACGCCCGGTCCATCGCCATTGACGAGATTGAAGACGCCTGGCGGGACACCGGCATCATGAAAGATTTCAGCCACGATCATCGCATCAAGCGGCGCGATCTCGGATGGCTTGAGCACCATGGTGCACCCTGCTGCAATCGCCGGAGCGACCTTGCAGGCGATCTGGTTCTGCGGCCAGTTCCACGGCGTGATGAAACCGCAGACGCCGATAGGCTCCTTGCGGATCATAGTCGAGCCAAGTGGCTGTTCGAACTTGTACTCGCGCAGCATTTTTGCAGCGGTCATGTAGTGGCCCATGCCGGCCGGGACCTGCGCTGCATTGGCGAGCCACATCGGGGCGCCCATCTCGTCGGAGATGGCCTTGGCCATGTCGCTGGCGCGTTCCTGGATACCGGCCGCGATCTTCTCAAGCAGCTCGGCCCGATATTCGACCGACGTTTGCGAAAAGGACTCGAACGCGGCGCGCGCGGCGTCAACAGCCTTGTCGACATCGGCAGCGGAACCGATGGAAATCCGCGCAAAGGCTTCTTCCGTTGCTGGATTTTCCACGTCCATGGTGCGCGGCTCGACCGGGTCGACCCATTCACCGTTGATATAGAATTTGAGATAGTCCTGCATGTCGGTCCTCCGGAGGTTTGTGGCGTATTCTTGCCCCGTATCTAAGTCTCCATTGGGCGAATTGAAAGCCATGACGCCCCGATACCCGGCGGGAATCGAGGCGTTTTCTCGTTAAATTGGTGTGAGATGGCGTTATTCGCCGGTAGCAAGGCCGATTGCGGCTTCCACTGCGGCCCAGTCAACGAGCTTGAAATTCTGGTCAACTTCGGAGACCGGATTGGCGTCATCCTGTACGATCATCAAGCCGCGCGGATAGCCGGGCAGGGCGGCGGAGGAGACGTCGAGGCCATCCGTGTGGCTTACCGCGTCGACGCTGCCATCAGCACTGGCGGTGATGGTGACGACGCCGCGCGGGGTGTGTGGGGCGGCACGGTCATAGATGACATAGCGGTCGGCAGCCTGCGCTGAGGCGACAAGGTATCCGGTGCCGTTTTCGCCAATCCACAGGGACAGACCTTCAACATCGGCTACCAGGCCGTTGGCCGCGGCAATCGTATCGACGATGACAGGCTCCGAGGCTTCGTCGTTCAGGTCCAGTTTCCAGATGCCGTGTTCTTCTTCGCCAACGAAGATCGTGCCGGCAGCATCATCGACGACGCATCCTTCGAGCTGTCTTGGGCCGAACTGGCCAACCTGGACTGTGCGGGCGAGGGCGAAATCAGTCTCGTCTTCGCCGCGCGCCCAGACCTGGATGGAGCCGTCTTTGTAGGTCGGCACGATTACTGTGGTATTGGAGATCGCTCCCATGCAAATGCCATAGGGTTCGTCCTTGCCGGTGGGGACGTTGCCCACATGGCTGACTGTCCCGGTTGCGAGGTCGATTTCGAACAGGCTGGTTGCATTGAATTCGTCGTTTGAGGCAGCCGCGAGATTACCACGGACATCGACATTGTTGAGCGCGCCAACGTCAAGGAACTGGGTTTCGGCACCCGACAGGTCATAGACGTGCAGGCCCTCATCCTTGTTGGTGCCCAGGATCAGGCTTTTCGAAGGGTCAGAAGGGTGCACCCAGAGGGCCGGATCGTCGGCGCGGTCGCCCATGCCAGTCATCGGATCAGTTTCAGACGATGCTGCGACGGGCATGGCGGCAATACCGTCATCGACCCACGCGTCAGACGTTTCGCAGGCAGTGAGGCTGGCGATGGAGATCGCCGCGGAGGCAAGAAGGAAAGTGCGCATGAAGGATGTCCTGAGATGAAAACCATGCGGGCCGGACACGCGTTGCGATCCGGCCCGCCACATTGATGTTGTAGAGACTAGTAAGTGACGCGAACACCCACGACATAGCTCGTGCCGAATTCGTCATACTGGGACAGGCGACGTTCATTGCCGTGGTAGTAATATTCCGGCTCATCTCCGAGGTTCTTGCCTTCTGCATAGACCTGGAAGTTGTCGTTGATTTCGTACTTGGCCGAAGCTTCGATGCTCAGATGGTCATCGGTATAGCGATCAATATTGCCGAAATCGTCGTCCTCGCCGAACACTTCATCGAGATAGGCACCGCGATAATTGGCGGAGACTCGCAGGTCCCATGGGCCTTTGTCATAGCCGATCGATGCGTTCCAGACCGTGTCGGACTGCTTCAGCAGGGGTACGTCGCGGCCATCGGGAAGTGTCGATTCGCTTTCCGAAAGGGTCAGGTTGCCGGAAACGAGAAGGCCGTCGAACAGGCCGGGCAGGAAATCGAGCTGTTGGACATAATTGAACTCGATACCGGCGACATAGCTGTCATCGACATTGATGAAAGTCGAGACTTCATCAAGCCCCGCAACAATGTCGTCCGGCAGGAAGGACAGGTCGACCGTGCCTGGAACTTCGTCGATGTCAAAGTTCGCCGCGAAGATCGCATTGTCGATCTTCTTATAGAAGATACCCGCAGACAGGACGGACAGCTTGGTCGGATAGTATTCCAGGGCAAGATCGAAATTGTAGGCTTCGTACGGGTCGAGGCCGGGATTGCCGAGTTCGATTTCGTCGCGGTCATCATTGAAAGCAGCGGTAGGGCGCATTTCACCAAACGCCGGACGCACCAGTGAGGTGTAGACCGCGCCGCGGGCGATAAGGCGATCACTGAAGGCGTGCTTCACGTTCAGGCTCGGAAAGACGCTTGTATAGTTGTCCGAGAAGCTGCGCGTGCCGACATTTGTCGGATCGTCTTCTTCTGCGAACACATTGCCGACCGATTCAGTATCGGTGTTCTCGATGCGGACACCAAAGACAACTGTCGTGGCATCAATGTCGAAAGTGCCCATGGCGAAACCAGCGAGGATTTTCTCGTTGATCGTATAGTCGCCCGAGAGGCTCTCGAAATTGGTGTCATCCTCGTTCAGCTCAAGGCCGGTGGCGCCGCCGCGAAGCTGGGCCGTCAGGCCGGCGTCCGGCCAGTTGAACATCGGATTGGAAAGCCGCCAGTTGCTGATCGGCGAGGCGGAGCGGATATAGTCGGCAAGATTGAAATCAATTGTGCCGTCCGGCTCGTACACATTGAGGTTCTGGTCCCGGACCTTTTCGCGGTCGCGGTATTTGAGGCCGGCTTTCCAGACCGTCGGCACACCGCCAAACACGCTGTCACGCGTGACGTCGAACTTGCCGGCCCATTCGGTGTCTTCGTTGATCGTGAATTCCTGCTCGAAAGCGTCCATCTCGTAATTGGACGGATCAAACAGCACATCCAGCGCCGGGCCGGAAATGAGCGGCTGTTGGGGGTCTGACAGGTCAAACTGCAGGACACCTTCACCCTCGACATCGTCTGACCGGAAGGCGACGTCATGATTGTTGGAATCGTCTTCCTCGGCATAGGCGTAGGAGACTTCATAGTCGAAGGTCCAGTCGTCCTTCAACGTCTGGCCGCCGGTCGAGTAGGTCTGGATATTGCGGACTTCCTCGCGCTGGCGAAGCTCTGCATCAACTTCAGCGAAATTCAGCGAATAGACATTGCCATCCTGCGTGAAGCCTTCCTCGCCGAGGTCGCGATATTCGAACTTGTTGCGGATCTCGTCATCGGTGTAGCGATTGTAAAGCGCGCGCAGGTAAAGCTCTGTGTCCTCGGTCGCGATGAAATCGAGATTGAAGACAAGGCCAATACGCTGGCGGTCAATATCGTAGAAGCGTTGTTCGTAATCGTCTGTCGGGATCGGCCCGCCAGTCTCATTGTTGTGCGACTGGATGTTGAGGTCCTGATAGTTGGCCGAAACAGCGACGCCAACACGGTCTCCGAAAACGTTGGAATAGGTCAGCGTGCCCTTTGGGGAAAGCTCTTCAGTAATCTCGTTATAGGAGGTTTCGACCTTGCCACGAATGAATTGTCCGTCGCGGTCAAAGGCCGAAATGGTCTTCAGATTGATATAGCCACCGATCGAGTCGGCATCGATGTTCGGCGTGAGGGACTTCTGAACCTCAATCGTGTCGAGCAAGTCCGACGGGACGCCATCCAGCAGGACACCGCGGCGATCTTCCGGCGAGGGGGTACGCACACCGTTGACCGAAGCGGAGATGAGGTCGGTATTGATCCCGCGGATCGAGACATAGCGGCCTTCGCCCTGGTCATTCTCGATAGAGATGCCGGGCACGCGGGCCAGCGAGTCAGCCACGGTCGTGTCAGGGAAGTTGCCAAGGCCATCAGAGTCGATGACGTTGATGATGGCATCAGACGCGCGCTGCTGGTTGATCGCTCCGGCCTGGGCCGCCGCCGAACCAACAACAAGCACGCTGTCGAGGTAGCGGCTTTCAGCGCCGAGGCGGAAATCGAGGGTCGCTTCCTGAGCAAGGCTGACCGTTTCGGAAACCGGGTCGGCACCGATATATGAAACCGTGACCGTATAGTCGCCAGCCGGAATGCCGGTGAAGCGGTAATCGCCAAAGCGGCCTGTCGAGGTCGAGCGGTTGAGCCCATCAATGGTAACGAGAGCGCCTTCGAGCGCGGACTGTCCGCTGCCGTCGGTCACCGTACCCTGAAGTATGTCGGCTCCTGCAAATTGTGCGTAGCCGAGACCGATAAAGCTGACGGCTGCCAGTTTGCCGAGTTTGAAGTTCATGGAAATCACCCCTCATTGAAGATGAGAGGCGGCTAACAATGTTCAGTGTCAGTTCTGCGAAAGTTTTGCTTCAGAACGGCGACGGTTTCGTACCAGTTTTATGACGGGGATTCCGTGTCACATACTGGCACCATCTGAGGTGGAGAAATAGGCCGCATCCGGATCAACTCAGCGTTTCAATCCACCCAGTATCCCGCGCAGAACGTAGCGTGTGATGTCTCGGGCGAGCGTGCGGGTAGCTGTCTTGACGGCCGCTTCGGTTGGCGTCTGGCGGGTCGACTTGCGCTTGCGGGTCTTTTTCTTCGCAAGTTCCTTTTTCGCCTTTTCCTCTTCCCTGGCGAGACGTTCGGCTTCGTCTGCGGCGGCTTCGTCCTTCGCCATGAGGATTTCGTAGGCCGACTCGCGGTCAATCGCCTCATCATAGCGGGAGGCGACAGGGCTCGCCTTCATGATCGCTGCGCGTTCCTTGTCCGTGACAGGGCCAAGGCGTGAGGAGGGCGGGCGGATCAGCGTGCGCTGGACAATGCCGGGTGCGGATTTCTCGTCCAGCGTCGATACGAGCGCTTCGCCTGTGCCGAGCTGTGTGATCACTTCCTCGGTGTCGAAATCCGGATTGGGCCGGAAGCTTTCCGAGGCAGCTTTCACGCCTTTGCGTTCTGACGGGGTGTAGGCGCGCAAGGCATGCTGGATACGGTTGCCGAGTTGCGCCAGCACGCTGTCAGGCAGGTCACGCGGGTTCTGTGTGACGAAGAACACACCGACCCCCTTGGATCGGATCAGCCGGACAACCTGCTCGATCTTCTGGAGCAGCGCGCGCGGCGCGTCATTGAACAGCAGGTGCGCCTCATCAAAGAAGAAGACGAGTTTCGGCTTTTCCGGATCACCAACTTCGGGCAGGCGCTCAAACAGTTCCGACAGGAGCCAGAGCAGGAAAGTGGAGTAGAGTTTCGGCGAATTGATGAGGCGTGTAGCATCCATCACGTTGACGATTCCGCGTCCGTCCGTGTTGGTGCGCATCAGGTCCATCAGGTCCAGCGCCGGTTCGCCAAAGAATTCGTCGGCACCATCACGATCAAGGCCGAGCAGGCTGCGCTGGATGGCGCTGAGCGAGGCGGTCGCAATATTGCCATAGCGCAGCGAAACATCGTCGCGCACCTCTTTCTGGCCAAGGTGGATGAGCAGTTTCTGCAGATCCTTGAGGTCCAGAAGCAGCAGGCCTTCATCATCGGCATATTCGAAGGCGACGTTGAGAACGCCTTCCTGTGTTTCTGTGAGGTCCATCAGGCGGGCAAGCAGCACCGGCCCCATTTCGGTGATCGTGGTGCGGACCGGGTGGCCGTTCTTTCCGAACACGTCCCAGAAGACAGTCGGCACATCATGATAGCTGTAGTCTTCAAAGCCGATCTTTGTCGCGCGGGACATGAAGGCATCGTGCAGCTTGAAGCCTTCAGTGCCGGTCATGGCGATACCGGACAGGTCACCTTTCACGTCGGCGCAGAAGACAGGGACACCCTCATTCGAGAAGCCTTCAGCGAGGATCTGCAGGGTGACGGTCTTACCGGTGCCGGTTGCGCCGGCGACGATGCCGTGCCGGTTTGCCCGGTTCAGCAGCAATGTTTGCGGCTCATTCTGTTCCGGACCGCCGCCGCCAATATAGATTCTGTCGCTCATGACCTGTTCCCTGAAACCCGTCGGCAAAGCTAGACGCAATCGGAGCGATGAGCAAAGCTCTCACCGCTTTTCAGGGCAGCACGGCTTGGATCAAACGCCGCTCCGTTGCATTCAGTGTGTGTGAAAGGAGGTGCTCATGAGCAGGAAATCCCGCCGTTGGATGAATTTCTCGACCGAGCAGCACGGCGAGGTCTATGGGAACTACCAGAAAGTCTATGATGGCGTTGATGCGCTGGCGGCCATTGCGTTTGTCATTGGCTCAGCGCTGTTTTTCAGCGATACAACCCAGATAGCCGCCACCTGGCTGTTCCTGATCGGATCGATCTTCTTTGCGGTCCGCCCCATGGTGCACCTTGCGCGCGACTTTCACATGGCCCGGCTGCCCAAAGCCGGCGATGCCGGGGGAGGCAAGCCTGAATGACCGTGCGCTCTGGCGTCGTTGGAATCTGGATCATCGCGACAGGGGTGCTGATCGCGATATTCTATCTCGGCCGGTCGATCTTCGCGCCGTTTGCCATGGCCGTGTTCCTCTTCCTGGTGATGGAAGGGTTTGCACGGGCCATCGACAACAAGATCCATTTTCTCGGTCGGACAGTCAGCCGGACGATTGCCATCCTGACGGTGCTGCTCGGCTTCGGGCTGTTCATTGGTCTGCTGGCGCAGGGGGTGGCGCAATTTGGCGAACAGGCAAGTGACTACGAAGCAAAGATCAATGCGCTCATTTCTGACGTATATGGCGCCCTGCACATGTCGCAGGCGCCAACGCTGACCGAGATCATTTTCGGGGAAACAGGCCAGCGCTTCTTCGCCACCATTGCCAATGCGACGGGCGACCTTTCCGGCGATCTTGTCGTCATTCTCATCTATGTCGCCTTCCTCTTCCTTGCGCAGTCAGCCTGGGGGCCAAAGCTCGACCGGTTGTTCCCCGAGCCGGTGCGCCGTGCGCAGGTGCGTGAAATAGGCAATGCGGCCCGCCGCGGTATCGAGACCTATCTGTGGACGCAGACCGTCATTTCCGCGCTGATCACCGTGCTGACCTATGTTACGCTGGTTATGCTCGGTGTCGAGAATGCGATCTTTCTTGCCGCGCTGATCTTCATACTGAATTACATTCCGACGATTGGCTCCATCGTGGCCGCCTTCGTACCGACGCTATTTGCGCTGGTGCAGCCGGAAATGCCGGCCTGGGTGCCGGGCAGCGACGGCAATGACGGCTATTTCTTCGCCCTGTTCGTATTTGCCGGTGTCAGCTTCTGGCAGTTCATGATCGGAAACTTCGTCCAGCCGCGAATCATGGGCGAGACATTGAACTTATCGGCACTGGTCGTGCTGCTTTCTCTTGCGATCTGGGGCGCTATCTGGGGAATTCCCGGAATGTTCCTCTCGGCACCCCTGACAGTGTTGCTTATGATCTTGTTTTCACAGTCTTCTTCAACGAGGTGGATTGCAGTGCTCTTGTCGTCGGATGGAAACCCGGGTGGCGCAATTCAGGGACAGGAAAATCCCGACTTTGTTATCACTGCAGAAACTACTGAGAAGTAGCCTTGGAACTCAGTCACGATGGACACATATAGTCTTTCGGCAACGTATGCTAAGACGTTGTACACAAAATCAGGCCTCCGCGTGCGTCCCCCCACCCAGCCTGCGGATGTGCCTGTAGGGCCCGTCAGACACGTCCCCGTTTGGCGGGCCCGTCCCTTCTCCTGAAAATCACAGATCTTCATGACCGGGGTGGGCCAGAACCCCTGCCTTAAAGTGTTCCTGCCATGAAGCCGCGTACCGCGTCTGCCGCCAGTGTGAACTGAGCAAAATTCGCCCGCGCCGAAGAGAGCTGGTTGAGCTGCTGGAGAAGCGCCTTGCGGGACATATCCCGCCCCGACAGCCAGGCTTGCGGATCGCCGGCCGAAAGCGCCTCGGCGGCTGCATCTGCCTGATGTCGGCGCAGGTCCTCTATCAGGCGGCGCGTTGCCAGTCTCTCCCAGTAGCTCGCCTCATCGAGATTGCGCCCAGCTTCGAACCGCAGCCGGTCGAGCCGCAGCACGTCGCCGAGCTTGAGATAGGTATCAAGTGCTTCAGCGGGTTTGACGCCGCTTGCCGAGCTGAGCGTTTCGATATCGATCCCTATTGGCAGGAGCGGCATCAGGGCGGCGCGGGACGCGAGCTTGTCGCTGATGCCGTTATTGCTGATGGCGGTGATACGCTTGCGGTATTGCTGCGCCTCGAAACCGGACAGAGCGTCTTCCAGATGCTTGTCGAGCGCCTTGAAGGCTGGCGTAAAGCGTTTGACCGCCTCTTCGAGGCCCGTGTCGCGGGCACTGCGCAGCAGGGCGGCCGTAACATCCATCACGGCGTCCGCGCCAAGCTGGTGCAGCTCGATCTGCGTGCTGGCACTGACCTTGTTGTCCAGCACGTTCACCGCATCCTGATAGGCCGGGAAATCGAGTAGGTGACGGGCTGTTTCAAAGGCGCGGCAGATCTGGCTATTCGTCAGGTTAACCCGTTCACGCAGGCGTAGCAGCATCAGAGGCCCGCCCGCATCGATGAGACGATTGGCAAGAACGGTTGCGATGATTTCCCGCTTCAGCCGATGGGCCTGCATCGCGTCGCCAAACTGGCGGACGCCTTCGGGGAAATAGCCTTCCAGCGTTGTGGTAAACCACGGGTCATCCGGGACGTCAGAGGCGACGATATCGTCAAACAGCGTAATCTTCGACCAGGCCATCAGGACCGCAAGTTCCGGCCGTGTCAGCCAGGCCTTGTTGGTGGCGCGCTCCTGCATGTCGGAGGTCGATGGCAAGCCCTCGACCTTGCGGTCCAGAACGCCGCGCGTTTCGAGATAACACATTAGCCTTTCATTGGCTTCGTGGTCGCGTCCGGCGGTTGATTCAGCGAGGCTCAGTGCGCCTGTCTGGCTGTAATTATGGGCGAGAACGTGCCGAGCCACATCATCCGTCATGTCCGCCAGCAGGCCGTTGCGCTTGCCGCTCGGCAGGTCCCGGTTGCGGATCGCCTGAGACAGCAGGATCTTGATGTTGACTTCATGGTCAGAGCTGTCGACACCCGCTGAATTGTCGATCGCATCGGTGTTCAGGCGTCCGCCGCGGCGGGCAAACTCGATCCGGCCGGCTTGTGTCAGTCCGAGATTGGCGCCTTCGCCGATGACTTTGGCTTTCAGTTCCCGGCCATTGACGCGCAGAGCATCATTCGCGCGGTCGCCGGCATCACCCTGTGTTTCATGGGTCGCTTTGACATAGGTCCCGATCCCACCGAACCACAGCAGCTCGCAATCAGCTTTCAGGAGAGCATGCAGCAATTCGTCCGGCGTCGCCTCATCCTGGCTGAGGCCCGTCAGCTTCTTGATTTCAGGCGAGAGCGGAATGGACTTGGCGGCCCGGTCGAATATACCGCCGCCTTCGGAAATCAGCGACTGGTCGTAATCCATCCACGAAGAACGTGGCAGGTCAAACATGCGCTGGCGTTCCTGCCAGAGGCGCTCAGTGTCCTTCGGATCGGGGTCGATAAAGATGTGCTGATGGTTGAAGGCAGCCTGCAGGCGGATCTGCTTCGACAGCAACATGCCATTGCCGAACACGTCGCCCGACATGTCGCCGCAGCCAATAACGGTGAACGGTTCGGACTGAATGTCCTTACCCATTTCGCGGAAGTGGCGCTTGACCGCTTCCCAGGCGCCGCGCGCGGTAATGCCCATCTTCTTGTGATCGTAACCGGCAGACCCACCGGACGCGAAGGCATCGCCGAGCCAGAATCCATGTTCGAGGCTGATCTCATTGGCGATGTCAGAAAAGGTCGCAGTGCCCTTGTCGGCAGCCACAACGAGATACGGGTCATCGCCGTCCCAGACGACGGTGTTGGCAGGCTGATGAACCTTGCCGTCAATCAGATTGCCCGTCAGGTCCAGCAGGGCATTGATGAAGGTGCGGTAGGCTGAGATGCCGGCATCGCGGGTCTGTTCACGCGTGGCATTGGCGGGAATCTGTTTCGGGAAAAAACCGCCCTTGGAGCCGACCGGGACGATCACCGCATTCTTGACCTGCTGGGCCTTGACGAGGCCGAGCACTTCGGTGCGGAAATCGTCGCGCCGGTCTGACCAGCGCAACCCGCCGCGCGCGACAGCGCCGAAGCGGCAGTGCACGCCTTCGACTTCCGGGCTCGACATGAAAATTTCGCGGTATGGCTTCGGCGCCGGCAGATCGGAAATTTCCTGGCTGGCGATCTTGAAACTGATAAAGGGATGGGGTGTGCCATCCGGGCGGCGCTGCCAGAAATTTGTGCGCTGGATCGCCATAATCAGCCGCGCAATGCGGCGGATGACCCGGTCTTCGTCCAGCGACGAGACATCATTCAGGCGCGTTTCGATCTGAGCCAGCTTTTCCTCGGCGGCGGCCTGACGTGTTTTCAGGTCTTGCTGGGAGGCGGGGTCGAACTTGATCTCGAAAAGGTCAAGCAGGGCGCGGGTGAGTTTCGGGTGGCGTTTCAGTGCCTCGATCTGCGTAGCCCTTGCCGGGTCGAGCCCGGTCTGGTGGCGATAGCCGCACAGCGTCCGGCAAAGCGCAGCTTCGCGCCAGGTTGCACCTGAAGTGAAGACGAGGCTGTTGAACCGGTCATTCTCGGCATTGCCTTGCCAGATCGCGACGAAAGCGTCTTCGAAACGCTCGGCGATGTCGTCAAGGTCGAGCGTGCTGTCCTCGCCCGAGCGGGCCTGAAGCGCATGGACCCAGTAGGTGTCTGGTCCGTTCTCTGCCGGCTTCGGGTTCGGCGTGACCGGGTAGCCGGTTTCGAAGTCGACAAAGAGGCCCATATTTTCGAAGACAGGCACGCAGTCAGAGAGAGCGATGGCGCCGTCGCGTGCATAGATCTTGGCGCGGACGACATGCTCGGGATCCTTGTCCTCCCTAAAGGCCCGCAGACGGACAGGCCGTGTATTTGAAAGCTTGCGGATGGCTTCGACGTCGATCAGCGCCTCTTCAGGCCCGAAGGCTTCGCGGTAGGCGGCGTTGAAACCGCTTCGGAATCCGCTCGCCCGTTCGAAATCATCCTGGTCCAGCCCGGCTTCCATCAGGGCGCCCCGGAACGCATCGTCCCAGGTGCGGGCAATGGCGGCGATGCTCGCCTCCAGCTCAGTAAGGTCTGGCTGGACGGTGCCGTCGGTAAGTTCGATGTGGAAGTGTACCCGCGCCAGGGGCGAAGCATCGAAGCGTGGCTGGTAGGAGACCAGACGGCCACTATACGCTTTGGTGAGCTTCTCGCCCATACGCATGCGGACGCTGGTGTCATAGGCTTCGCGCGGCACGAAGACGAGAACCGAGACAAAGCGGTTGAACTGGTCGCGGCGAACGAAGAGACGTGTTCGCGGGCGTCCGACAAGACGCACCGCGCCTTTCATCATCGGGATCAGCGTGTCGGCATCGGCCTGCAGCAGTTCGTCCCGCGGCCAGGTTTCCAGAAGATTGGAGAGGGCCTTGAAATTATGGCTCCCTTCAATCGCGCTGGTCGCCTCCAGCACCTTGGTAACGCGCCTGCGCACCAGTGGAACTGAGCGCACACTCTGATTGTAGGCTTCCGCCGTATAGAGGCCGAGAAAACGCGTCTCGCCAATCACGCTGCCTTTCTCGTCGAAATGCTTCACGCCGACATAGTCGCATAGCGAGCGGCGGTGAACGCGGCTTCGCAGCGTGGCCTTGGCAACGATCAAGGGGGCCGGCTCGGAGAGGAAAGAGCCAATCGCTGGTGTCAGTACCAGCGGTTCAGCGCCGCGGTTCAGGACGTTGCGTTTTTCATCCCGCAGCAGGCCGAGATTCGAGCCTTCGACCATGATCGGTTCTTCCGGCAGGACGGTGCCGTCCGGGCCTGTCTCAAACTTGTAATCGCGCACGCCGAGAAAGACGAAATGCTCGTCTGCGAGCCAGTTAAGGAAGGCCACGGCTTCATCGCAGGCCCCGCCCTGGCAATGGGTCGTCTGTTCCAGCCGGGTAATCTCGTCGCGCATGCGTGTCTGCATCGCCTCGAAATCCGCAACGGACATGGCGACATCCCGCAGGGTAGCTTCAGCCTCGTCTTTCAGCGAGCGGCATTCTGCGGCGCTTAGCGCCGGGACGTGCAGCTGGATTACCGAAAGCTTGTGTCCCCTGTCGGTCTCGAGGATTGGGTGGAACAATGCGCGGACTTCAAAGCCCAGCTCGGCGCACAGTCCGAGGAGGGAGTCCACGAGAAAGGGTTTGTCCGGGCCGACGGCTTCAAGCACGGTCGTGCCGATCAGCTTGTCGTCAGCACCTTTGGCATCGCGCACGCGGACCCGCGAAGCATCGCCTTCAAACCCGGCCGCGAAATCTGCGATGGCGGTGGCCAGCACGTCTATGTCGCCGGATTTGAGCGAAGTCAGGTTTTCACTGGCAGCTTCTTCGCGGAAACTTTTCAGAACATCATCAAGGCGCACATCCCCCATGGGCGATGTGGCGCTTTGGGGCTGGTCCGGCATGGGGCAATCCTGTGGTTCGCTCTTGTGCGCTTCTAACCCGCCAGACGATAGGCGGCAATTGCCCTCCGCACGCTGCAGGTGCGAAGGGCAATGCCAGTTTTTTACTCACGCTCTGCAAGCGCGGTGGTCAGTTCTTCCGTTTTCGAACCCCGGAAGGCCGCGCAGAGATTGCCGCGTTCCTCAGCCTGCGCCAGCGAACGCTCATAGCCCGGGATCAGCGATTTCTTCGACTCAAAGAAAGCCTTGGCCTCGGCGATTTCCTCAGTCGTGCAGAAAGAACCGACCGCGCCAGCGGTCTGCGGTTTGCGGATTTCCGGCGTGCGCGGCATGACATTGTCGAAGCTCGCCTTGTAAAGTCCCCAGGCCGTCTCGCGATTGGCCTCGTTGTTGAGGGAGCTCTGCAATACAGACCAGGCTTCCTGACCCTGCCAGTCGCTGCCTTGCACTTCCTTGATCAGGTCCGCCATTTCCGCCTCGTTCGTGTTGGCGGCAAGAACGGACAGAACCGTGCGGCGTTCGCGCTGGTCGCTGGTCGTGCGGGCATATTCAAGCGCGGCATCGTAGAAGTCACGTCCACCAAGCCGGGCACCGTATTTAATGGCAGTGCCAAACAGGGCGGGATCGACGGCGGACGGATCCGGATCGCTATTGACGCCGACAAGCTTGGCGGCCTGCTCGGCAAACGCTTCGCGTTCAGCCTGCATGTCGCCGATCTCGAGCAGGGTGGCATAGAGATCCTGCATAAGAAGTGTCTCGCCCTGATTGAGCGTGTCTTTGCGCGCAACGAGCGCTTCGTGGACAGGGCCGTACGTAGCTTGCGCCCAGCCTCGCATCGATGCCTGCTGGTCTTCCGGCAGGACATTGAACAAACCTTCCGCGCGGTTGAGAGATGCCATGGCGACGTCCCATTCTGCCGTGGCCGAAGCTTCCAGGGCATCAAGCAGCGCGCCCGCAGGTGCATCGCCGGCACGGAAAGCGGCCGAGATGCTATCGACAAAGGCGAGTTGCTCTTTCACGTCGAGCGAGCCGAAATTGTCCGTCAGGGCCGCCCAGTTGTCTTCAGACAGCGAGAAGCGCCAATAGCCGCCCGCCGCATTCGGCATGACCCAGTCGGCGCAGGCGCCATCCATCGGAATTTCGGTGGTCCTGGCCGTCAGCATTTCGCGGTGAACTGTATTGCCGGCCGGGCTTGCGATGCGCATGGCGAACGGCACTTTCCAGGTCGAACCATCGGCGTCTATCTCAGAGCCAAGCGGCGCATAGCGATGCTGGGTGACGCGGATCAGTCCGGCATCCGGCGCTTCGCATTCCGTTTCGACCTGCAGATACGGAATACCCGGCTGGAAGATGAAACTCTTGAAGCTTTCGACGACTTTGGTGTCACCGCTGCCATCGGCGACAGATTTCATGAAATCGTCGACCGTGGCGGCATCATCCTCGAAGCGTTTCATGTGCAGGCGGATGCCCTCACGGAACGCGTCTTCGCCGAGATAGGATTCGAACATCGACAGGACGTGGCCGCCCTTCTGGTAGGTGATGCCGTCAAAGGCGTCATTGATGTCGGCATTGCGCTCGATCGGATTACGGATCTGGCGAGCATTGGCGAGGCTGTCAGCGCTCATGGCGCCGATGCCGCCGCGCTGGGATGCCCGGTCATAGCCCTGGTCAGCGAAAACCGAATTCATGGTCTTGTTGCTCATCCACGTAGCGAACGCTTCGTTCAGCCAGATATCGTTCCACCAGGCAGGGGTGACGAGATTGCCGAACCACTGGTGTGCCAGTTCATGAGCGTGGGTGCCGAGAATGGCACGGCGGCGGCCGAGCGAGGTGCGGTCCGAGATGAGCAGGGCACTCTCTCGATAGATGATCGCGCCGGCATTCTCCATCGCGCCATAGGCAAAGTCCGGTACGGCGATGATATCGAGCTTCGCGTAAGGATAGGGATAATTGAAGTAGGATTCCTGGTAAGTCACGAAATCGTCGGTCGTATCCATCGACACTTTGAGGTCGTCGCCCTTGCCGGCGGGGGCGAAACCACGGAACGGCACAGACGTGGCACGTAGCGTGTTGGCGGGTAATGCAGCGCCTTCGCGCATGTCATATGGGCCGACAGCCAGCGCCACGAGATAGGACTGGATCGGGCGGGTCGGCGCGAAGCTGTATCGCACAGATCCATTGTCGAGCTGGCTTGAGCCGGTTAGCGGCGCGTTGGCTATGACCTGATTGCCTTGCGGGGCGGTGACAGTCAGCGTCCACGGCGTCTTGAAGCGAGGCTCGTCAAAGCCGGGGAACATGCGGCGGGCATCGATCGGCTCCATCTGAGTGGCCAGGTATGGGCGATCTTTCTGCGTTGCCTTGTAAAGACCCGCGAGCCCGAAATTGTACGGCGCACGATACTCGATGACGAGAGTTGAGTTTCCAGCCGGAACGGGGTCTGCGAAATCGATTTTGGATACGCCGCCATCGGCAAGATTGCCCTCGAATTCACCGTCAAGCTCGATGCCGTCTTCAAGGCGGGCATAGGCGCGGACGATTGTCTGGTCGAGCGAGTGCAGCCAGATGCGGGCATGCGGCGCTTCGAGGCGGATCTGGATTTCTGCGGTGCCGGTGAAACCATCTGCGGCCGGGTCCGTCACGAGGTTGAGCGCATAGGCTGTCGGCACGACCGTGTCAGGCAATTGTCCAGCAGGCGGTGTTTCGAGTTTGATCGGCTGCACAGTATCTTGGGCAGCAGTGTCGGAATTGTCGTTCGGGTTTGGACCGCAAGCTGAGAGCAGGGCGACACTCGCTGCGCCTGCCAGTACGATTGTTTTGAACCTGTTAAGCGTCATGAAGGATTCTCCTGAAGACTGACTGTTGGGCTGCATCAAGCATGGATGGCACCGTTGCGCAAAATCCTGCTGCGTTGCCTGTCGTCAAGGGGTCAAAGTAGCCTTATAGGAAATGCATATGAAACGCCTGTGGCATTGGCCAATAGATCCTCTTGCACGAACTGTACGTCTTGCCCTTGGTGAGAAGCGCTGCGCATTCGATGGCAAAATGGCCCTGCCCTGGGCGCAACCTGATGAGTTGGCAGTGATCGCACCCGGGGCGCGCGCACCGGCCCTGATCGATACCGAAGCCGAGGAAAAGGTCACGGCAATCGGGACGCAGGCGATCTGCGAATATCTCGAAGACTCTCACCCAAGCCCCAGATTGCTGCCATTTGTCGCCAATGAACGGGCCGAAGCCAGACGGGTCTGGCGATGGAGCGAGGATTCCTTTGCAGACGTGAATGCGACCCTGCTGACAGAGCGTGTGAACCAGTGGGTGCGCCGTTCGAAGGAGCCCGACAGCGCAACTTTGCGGGCGGGTGTCCACGCGTTGAAAGGCCGGATGACATTTCTCAATAATCTCGCTGAAACCCGAACCTATATGGCCGGACGTTCGCTGACGCTGGCGGATCTGTCCATCGCGGCGCATTTGTCTGCCTATGACTATTTCGGGGATGTGCCCTGGGACATGACGCCGGACCTCAAGGCATGGTACTCGCGGATCAAGTCACGCCCATCCTTCCGGGCCCTGCTGGCCGATAAGGTCGACGGCACGCGGCCCGCCAAACACTATGCCGATCTCGATTTCTGAATGTCCCGCCCACCAACCAGACTGGATGCGCAGCTAAGAGAGCTGGCGCTCGGACTTGGCTTTGCAGATTGCCGGGTTTGCCGCGCCGATGAGCCGTGGGACGCCGGTACGCATCTTGAGAGATTTGTCGGGGAAGGCCGGCATGGCGAGATGGAATGGATGGAAACCACGCTTGCCCGGCGAAAGGCCCCGACGTCCATGTGGCCGGAGGCAAGGTCGGCGGTCATGCTCGCCATGAATTACGGGCCGGAGGCTGATCCGTTGCCGCAGCTTGCCCTGAAGCGCCACGGCAATATCTCCGTCTATGCGCGCGGCGCTGATTATCATGATCTCGTCAAGAAGAAGCTGAAACAGTTCGCCCGGGCCTTTGCAGAGACCTCTGGCGAAGATGTGAAAGTCTTCGTCGATACCGCACCCCTGATGGAAAAGCCGCTGGCCGCGAAAGCCGGGCTAGGCTGGCAGGGCAAGCATACCAATCTTGTCAGCCGCGAGCATGGCAGCTGGCTGTTTCTCGGGGCAATGCTGACGACGGCGGACCTAACGGTCGACAGTGCTGAAGACGATCACTGCGGCAGTTGCCGGGCTTGTCTCGATATCTGTCCCACATCGGCGTTCCCTGCGCCTTACCAGCTCGATGCACGCCGCTGCATTTCCTATCTGACGATCGAACATCACGGGCCGATCCCGGTGGAGTTCCGGGCCGCGATGGGCAATCGCATCTATGGGTGCGATGATTGTCTTGCTGTATGTCCGTGGAACAAGTTCGCACGCATGTCGAACGAGCAGAAGCTTTGGGCGCGCGCCGAGCTGAAGCTGCCGGAACTGGAAGACCTGGCGGCGCTGGATGATGGCGCGTTCCGAGAAGTGTTTTCAGGTTCGCCCGTCAAGCGAACGGGGCGGAACCGGGTCTTGCGCAATGTGCTTATAGCCATAGGCAACAGCGGTGATACCCGACTTGTTGCGTCGTCGGTGGTGCCGCATCTTGATGATGAAGATGCGATCGTGCGCGGAGCTGCTGTCTGGGCACTCTCCCGCCTCGATATTGCCCGGTTTAAGATCGAGAAGGCGGCGCGCGCAGGCGCAGAAACGGATGATGGGGTAAAGGCGGAATGGGCTCTGACACCACGCTGAATGAGCGACACACACGCAAGCGGGGGCATCCGGTACTTCGCTGGATCGCGCGGATCATCAAGTTGCTCGCGCTGATCTTCGTGCTCGTCCATGTTTACGCACTGGCCCTGAAATGGGTGCCGGTTCCGGCCAGTATATTGATGGGGCAGCGTACGCTGGAAGGCGAGACCGTGCGCCGCGCCATCGAACCGCTGGCGAATATCTCGCCCCATCTCGTCACTGCAGTCATCGCGGCAGAAGACTCCCGGTTCTGCGAGCATAAGGGCATCGACCTGGAGGCCGTGCAGAAAGCTTTCGACAACAATCAGGCCGGAGGACGTCGGCGCGGTGGGTCCACGATCACGCAGCAGACGGCCAAGAACATCTTCTTCTGGAATGGCGGTGGCTATGTCCGCAAGGCGGGAGAGGCATGGTTCGCGATGTTCATCGACAGCATGTGGGGCAAGCGCCGCGTGATGGAGAACTACCTCAACACCATTGAGTGGGGCGATGGCCTTTTTGGCGCGGAAGCGGCCTCACGCGTACGCTTCGGCAAGCGGGCGGCAGACCTGACCCAGTATGAAGCGGCGCTGCTGGCGGCTGTCCTGCCCAACCCGAACAAGTGGCGGGTCGATCCGCCCGGCCCCTATGTCCGCCAGCGTGCCGGGACATTGCAGGCCCGCATGCGCGTCGTGGCCAATGAAGGCTATGACGATTGCGTGCTAGAGCCTGGCAAATGGGCCGCCCGTCAGACGAAATAGTCCGGCTGCTTGGGTCAGCTCAGTCACAAAAAAGGTCAGTACTGCCCTGGCTCAGCGTGCCGCCTGCTCCCGCGATGCCTTGCCTGTAGGGCGAGGATGACGGCTGGAAGACATTTTTGATGACACCGCCGCTCGGCGGGCAGCGTTCTGCCTTGAGGCGTTCGAGCTCAAGATCAGGCAGGACGATCTCGAAAGGTTTCCATGCATGCGCCTGCATTTCCGGTTCATCCGCGAGGGAGGAGACGGGGAGGGCCGGGCCGGGATGTCCCGTTTCGTCGTCGCACCAGTCCGGACGGTCACTGCCCAGCCGGTGACAGGCGAGCCCACGCAGGGCGGTGGCGGCCTGTGCCCGCTCCCCGGTGATCTGTGGCAGGGATGTCTCTGCCAATGCCGGAGCGGGTGGTGGGCCGGTCGGAGCCGGGCTGGGCAGTTGCGCGTCCACTGTTTCACCGGGGGCTGCGATGACCGGTGACGTAATGGCCTCTGCTGAAGGCTCAGGGGGCAGGGGCGCAGGATCAGCTGGTGCGGGCGGCGGCGGTTTGACAATCGGCGCTGGGGGTGGCGGCGCAGGGTCCACAGGCGGTTCGGGCGGCGGCTCAGCTGGCAAGGGCGGTTCCGTCAGCACGTCTTCGACAAGCGTGACCGGAATGATGGTGAGCGCCGCATCTGCCGGGTGTGACTGGAAGGCCGCCGCGAGGAGCCAGAAGGCTGGTAGATTTACGCCCAGCGAGGCGGCCAGAAGCCCGGCCCGCCGGATACGGGCGTCTGAAAAGATCGAAGCGTTGGGTCTATTCGCCTGCAACACGTCTGGCTTCGCGGATGTCGCCGCGCAGAACGAGCGTATCGATATTGCGTCCGTCCAGATCCAGCGCGCGTTCCATGTCTGCCTCGGCATCCTCATAACGCTCGAGATTGAGATAAGCGCGTGCACGCATTTGCAAAACGTCGACCTGTGCGGGCTGCACGCCAAGGGACGTGTTGAGATCGCCAAGCGCCTGGTCCCATTTGCCTAGCGCGAGATAGGCGGCGCCGCGATCTGCAAGAATGCCGGAATCCTCCGGCGCGAGCTTGATGGCGTTGGTCAGCGTGGTGATGGCGGCGTCGGGATACCCGGCCGTCAGCCAAGCATTGCCGGACTGGGCAAGATAGATCGCCCGGTCGCTCATACTGCCTGCGTCCGGAGCGTTGGCGAGTTCTTCGAGACGTGCCGCGCCTTCCTGGTAGTTGCCAAGTGCCATGATGGCGAGAGCATTGCAGTAGCGGGCAGCCGGGCGAGCCCCTTCGCCAAGCCAGCGCAGGCTTTCCTCATGAGCTGCTTCCGGGTCGCTTTCGGTGAGTGCGATACAGTCATTCAGTCGCGTCTGTTCGGCACGCGCGATGTTCATTGTCGCTGACTGGGTCACGGGCATGACGCCGAGCGCCAGGGCAAGTATGCTCATTCTTGGAAAATCCCTCGGAAACTCTACACATTCAAGCGTTACCGGGAGGTCAGACGCAGCGCAAATGACAGATCAGTTACACAGATTACTCCTGATAGGCCCGGGCTACACGGCCCGGAGCCTCGCAGGGCGCTGCCGTCAGGCCGGGTCTTGGCAGGTCAGCGGCACGGCAAGAAGCGTCGAGAAGGCCGACGATCTGCGTGGGACTGGTATCAACCCTGTCCTGGTTGATGATGCGGAAGGGCTGCGACACGCCGAAGTTGGCAGTCACTGGGTTATCTCGACGCCGCCGGGTGAGCGCGGATGCCCCGGCTTTGCACTGGCGGGCGAGGCCGCGGCGTCTGCCGCCTCCATCACCTACCTGTCCACTACTGGCGTCTATGGCGATCTTGACGGCGGCTGGGCGTTCGAGTGGTCACGGGCAAATCCCGGGACCCAGCGCGGCGCACGACGTGTGCAGGCTGAACAGCAATGGCTCTCGGTGCGCCCGGATCTTCGTATCGTGCGTCTGCCGGGCATTTACGGGCCGGGCCGTTCGCAGCTCGACAGGGTGCGCGGCGGAAAGCAGGAACAGGTGGTGAAGCCCGGACAGGTCTTCTCGCGGGCGCACGTCGGGGACATCGCATCCGGCCTGTTCGCGCTGATCGAGCGACCAGAGCTGGCAGGCGTGTTCAATCTCTGCGATGAGGAGGCCGCACCGCCCCAGGACGTGATGGCTTACGCGGCATCCTTGTTAGGTGTGCCGCCGCCGGTCGAGACCGATCTCGACAGTGCCGATGTCAGCCAGATGGCGCGGAGTTTCTATTCAGAATGCAAGCGCGTCTCGAATGCGCGCCTGAAAGCGGCGACCGGATGGCGCCCCCGATACCCGACGTACCGCGAAGGGCTGATGGCAATCTTCGAGGCGGAGAAAAGCTAAATAGCTTGGTCACAGCCCATGGATTTCATTGAACGCGGCGCAGCGTTGCCTAAGTCTGTCTGCAAGAACACAACATGCAAGGATGGACCAAGAAAATGAGCGACCCGACATACACACCGCCGAAAGTCTGGACCTGGGACAAGGAAAGTGGTGGCCGCTTTGCGTCCATCAACCGCCCGATCGCCGGGCCGACACATGACAAGAAATTGCCTGTCGGGGAGCATCCGATCCAGCTCTATTCGCTCGGCACGCCGAATGGTGTGAAGGTCACCATCATGCTGGAAGAGCTTCTGGCGGCTGGCCATTCGGGCGCGGAATATGACGCTTGGCTGATCAATATCGGTGAAGGGGACCAGTTCAGCTCCGGTTATGTCGATCTCAATCCAAACTCCAAGATCCCTGTCATGCTGGACACGACCAGCGGGACGCGCGTCTTCGAGAGCGGGTCAATCCTGCTTTACCTTGCTGAGAAATTCGGTGCCTTCCTGCCAACCGACCACGCCAAGCGCACTGAGGCGCTCAACTGGCTGTTCTGGCAGATGGGATCAGCGCCTTATCTCGGCGGCGGATTTGGTCATTTCTACGCCTACGCGCCTGAAAAATACGAGTATCCGATCAATCGCTTTGCGATGGAAGTGAAGCGTCAGATGGACGTGCTCGACCGTAACCTTGCGGAGCGCGAATACATGGCAGGCGACGAATACTCCATTGCCGACATGGCGATCTGGCCCTGGTATGGGGCACTGGTGAAAGGTGTCGTCTACGACGCTGGCGAATTCCTGCAGGTGCACGAATACAAGAACGTAATCCGCTGGACGGACCAGCTCGCAAAGCGCGAAGCCGTCAAGCGCGGCCGCATGGTCAACCGGACTTTCGGCGAACCGTCCAGCCAGCTGCGCGAGCGCCACGACGCGAGCGACTTCGACACGAAGACGCAGGACAAGGTCGAAGCGGCGGAATAAAACCCGGCTCCACGCGAAAAGCTGGCAGCAAGGGGTTGTAAAATGTGAGACGTCAAAATACATAGCGTGCTATCTAATAGCAAGCTATGTATTACTCATGCCAGACAAGCAGACTTTTCTTCAGGAGTTTTCCGTCGTCACCCGGAAAGTGCGCACGCTGTTTGATGCGCGTGTGCGCGAGCATGAGGGGATGACGCAATCGCGGGCGCGGCTGTTGCTGTTGTTGATGCGCCAGACCCGCATGACACAGGGTGAGCTTGCCACAGCCATGGAAGTACAGGGTCCGACAATGGCCCGTACGATCGATTCCATGGAAAAAGCGGGACTGGTTGCGCGCGAAGTCGATGCGGACGACCGCCGCGTCAGGTGGGTGACGCTGACGCAAACCGCCAGGCAACAGGCCGAAAAGGTACTGGCCTTGTCGGAAGCCCTGCAGGCCGAAGTCCTGAGCGGTATAAATCCTCAGGACATTGCGGCGACACGGCGCGTCCTCGCGGCCATCCTCGAAAATGTCGGGGAGGCGGAGGCGTGAGATCCGAAGACATAGAACCCGCCGGTCCGCGGGACACCGGCATTGAGGAAGACAGTGACGAGCGTGTCACCTGGCCTGAAGAGCCGGAAGAGGCGGCGGCCGAAGCCGAGGTGCCGTTTGTACCTATGCATCCGCTTCGGGCAGCCGGCTATTTTACCGCTTCACTTACCCTTGCCCTGTCGCAAGGGTTCGGCCAGAGCGTGATTTCGGCGAACCTGCTGCAGTTGCAGGGCAGTTTCGGTGCCACCCAGGCTGAAACGGTGTGGTTGTCTGCGGCCTATCTGGCGCCGAATGTCTCGCTGACGCTGGTGCTCATCAAGGTGCGCAACCAGTTTGGCCTGCGCAACTTTGCTGAAATCAGCATCATCGGATTTCTCGCAGCTGCCCTGCTGAACTATGCCGCCGGAGACCTGCAATCTGCGATGGCCGTACGCTTCATGAGCGGTGCGGCTGCAGCCCCGATGACATCGCTCGCCTTCCTTTACATGCTCGAGCCCCTGCCACCGGAAAGGAAGATGACCTACGGCCTCTGCGCTGCGCTCACGCTGATTTTCATGGGGCCGGCCCTGACGCAGCTTGTCTCGCCCTACCTGCTCGAAGTTGGCCTCTGGCATGGACTGACAGCGCTTGAAGCAGCGCTGGCCATGGTCGCTTTCGGGCTGATCTACCTGCTGCCGCTCGGCAAGCCGCAATATGCTATGAAGGTCCATCCGAACGACATCACCAGCTATATCTTCATCGCCATCGGTATGGGCTCCATCGCTGTCGCGCTGGTCTTCGGTCCGATCTACTGGTGGACAAGCACGCCCTGGATCGGATGGCTTCTGGCACTGGGTATCGTGTCATCGGCAATTGCGGTTGTGATTGAGTTGAACCGAAAGGTGCCGCTCCTCGACATACGCTGGATCATGAGTCCGGCTGTCCTGCAATTTGCGGCCGTGCTGCTGGTGTTTCGTATCGTCCTGTCGGAGCAGACCTCTGGCGCAGCCGGTCTTTTCCGCTCGCTCGGGCTCATGAACGAGCAGATGCAGGTCCTCAACCTGATCATCATCGCCACGACGATTGCGGGCGGCGTGATCTGTGCCTTCGCACTGAAACCGGGACGTGAGCGCCTGTTTCATATCGTTGCCCTGATCCTGTTGATCATCGGGGCGCTCATGGATTCCAATTCCACCAGCCAGACGGTGCCGTCTGACATGTATATAAGCCAGACGTTGATTGCGCTGGCCTCTGCGCTGTTCCTGCCGCCTGCGCTTTTGTCGGGCATGATGTCGGCGCTGGAGAAGGGCTATGACTATATTCTGAGCTTCGTCATCGTCTTCCTGACGACACAGAAAGTCGGGGGCATCCTCGGCGGCTCACTGTTTTCGACCTTCATTGCCATACGCCAGCGCCTGCATCTTGAACGCATCGACGAGCAGTTGAGCACAACCGATCCGCTCGTCCAGGAGCGGCTTGCCCAGTATGCTGGTGCCTATGGCAGCTCGACGACGGATGCGGGTGCCAGTGCGGCGCAGGGCGCGGCTGTGCTGCAGGGCCAGGCTCAGACCGAGGCGTCCGTCATGGCCTATAATGATGCCTTTTTGACCATCGCCGTGATTTCAGGCGTCGCGCTTGCTGCGCTCCTGATCCACATCGCGATCGACTGGCTGCGCGCCCACCCACCGGTGGCTTCCGATGCCGCTCCCCTTCAACCCCAAGCAAACTGAACTGATTGACCCCTTCCCATGTTGTCCCGCCTGTCCCGCCATATCGCTACTTTCCTTGCCATTATCGTTGGCATTACCGGCCTTTTCGCCATTCTCTATGCCTGGAAGCTGCCCCCCTTCCAGAGCAGTCTGGAACTGACCGAGGATGCCTATATCCAGGGCGAGGTCACGATGCTCGCGCCGCAAGTGTCCGGTGCGATCGAGGAGGTGGCCGTGCAGGATTTCCAGCATGTCTCGAAGGGCGACCTGCTGATCCGTATAGATGACCGTATCTATCGCCAGCAACTCGCCAAGGCGAAGGCTGTGCTCGCCGTGAAGGAAGCGGCGATCTCTACGCTGGAACAGGACACGGAAACCGCCCGTGCGCATATCCGCTCGGCAGAGGCGCGCGCCCAGTCTGCCAGGTCATCCCTGTCACTGGCTGAATCCAGCCTTGAACGTTTCAGCAAGCTTCAGGAAAGCCACGCCATTTCCGACCTTGAAGCCGAGGAACATCTTGGCTCGCGGGACCAGGCGAATGCAGCGCTACAGGAAGCGCTTGCAGACGTCGCTGCGGCCCGGCAGGATCTTGCATCCATATCCAGCCGCAGACAGTCCATCGATGCGGAAATTGATGAAGCAAAGGCGACCATCGATCTCGCGGAAATCGAACTTGCCAATACTGAGATCACAGCGCCTGTCGATGGGCGGCTTGGCCAGGTCGGCGCGCGGACAGGCCAGTATGTGACCCCCGGCACCCGGCTTACCAGCATCGTGCCGGAGCACATCTGGGTCATCGCCAATTTCAAGGAAACCCAGCTGGAAGGCATGAAGATCGGCCAACCTGTGACGTTCGATGTAGATGCCTTGGGCGGCAGGGAGCTCACTGGCACGATCTCGCGCTTTTCACCCGCGACAGGGTCTCAATACAGCGTCATCAGCGCAAACAATGCGACGGGCAATTTCATCAAGATCGCGCAACGCATCCCGGTGATGATTAATATCGACGCCCGACAGGCGGGTTTGGACCAGCTGGTCCCCGGCATGTCGGTCGTCGTGCGCGTCGATACGGCTGCCAAACCGGTAACCCAGCCGACAGGTGACAGACCTGCTCCGGATGCGCCATCGCCGAACCTGATTTCCCAGGCGCCATCGTCTGCCCCCGCGAACGGATTGTAGCTTATGGCGCAAGTCGAAAAGCTGGCACTATCCTTGTGCGCTGGCGTCAGCTGCGAGGTAAGCTAGGCCGCCTCGTCACTTGCTGTCGCGAAGGGATCGTAATTCAGGATCGGGGCGAGCCATCTCTCGGCGGTGCGCTGGTCCCAGCCCTTGCGGGCGGCATAGTCGGCGACCTGATCACGCTCGATCCGCCCGACAGCGAAATAGGCGCTTTCCGGATGCGCGAAATAGAGGCCGGAGACGGAGGGTGCCGGACTCATGGCGAAGCTGGTGGTCAGCGAGACGCCAATCTGCGCTTCAGCATCGAGCAGTTTGAAGATCAGCTCTTTCTCTGTGTGATCGGGCTGTGCCGGATAGCCGGGGGCTGGGCGGATGCCGCGATACTTTTCCTTGACCAGGGCCTCATTGTCGAAGGCCTCGTCTGGCGCATAGCCCCAATGGGTCTTGCGCACCTGTTCATGCATGTACTCGGCCATGGCTTCGGCAAACCGGTCAGCGAGCGCTTGCACCATGATGGCGGAATAGTCGTCGCCTTCATCCTTGAATTTCTTCGAGATGACGTCGGCTTCCGGCCCTGATGTGACGCAGAACGCGCCGATATGGTCACCCTGCTCACAGATATAATCCGCGAGAGCGAGGTTCGGCCGTTCATTCGTCTTGACCATTTGCTGACGGATCGTGTGCAGGGTCTCGCCTGTGTCGAGCCTGATGTCATCGCCGTCACGTCTGGCACCCCAGAAGCCGATCACGGCCTTCGGTTTCAGCCAGGCTTCACCGACAAGGCGCTGCATCATGGCCTGCGTATCGCGCCAGAGATCTGACGCGGCCTCGCCGACAACCTCATCCTCGAGAATTTGCGGGTAACGGCCGGCAAGGTCCCAGCTGGCGAAATAGGGGGTCCAGTCGATGTAGCGAGCAAGGTCAGCGAGGTCGAAGCCTTCAAATGTCTGCGTGCCTGTAAATGCGGGGGCAGGCGCGGAAGGCTCAGTTGCTGTGAAGCCTTTTTCACGCGCTTCGGCGATGGGCAGGCGCGGCGTTGGCGGCCCGCCGGAGCGGCTTTCGCGGATACGCTGGTAGCGCGCTTGCGTTGTGCCCCATAGCGTCTCGCGCTCACCTTCATTCATCAGGGCGGAGACAACTCCCACAGCACGGCTGGCGTCCAGCACATGGATGACGGGCGCATTGTTGCGTACCGGGTCGATCTTGACGGCCGTATGGGCTGGCGATGTGGTGGCGCCGCCAATCAGAAGCGGCAGGTCGATGCCCTGCCTCTGCATCTCGGCAGCAACGAACACCATTTCGTCGAGTGACGGTGTGATCAGGCCGGAAAGGCCGATCATGTCCGCCTTTTCAGCGATGGCGACTTCCAGGATTTTCTCTGCCGGAACCATGACGCCAAGATCGACAATGTCATAGCCATTACAGCCAAGCACCACGCCGACAATATTCTTGCCGATATCGTGCACGTCGCCTTTCACCGTGGCGAGCACCACCTTGCCGTTGGACTGGTCTACAAGGCCGAGCTCTTCCTTTTCCTTCTCCATGAAGGGCATGAGGTGGGCGACAGCCGCTTTCATGACGCGGGCCGATTTGACGACCTGGGGCAGGAACATCTTGCCGGAGCCAAACAGGTCCCCGACAATGTTCATGCCGTCCATCAGCGGGCCTTCGATGACGTGCAGCGGGCGATCTTTCTTGAGGCGTACTTCTTCTGTGTCCTCGACGATAAATTCGGTGATGCCGCGGACCAGAGCGTGTTCGAGCCGTTTCTCAACAGGCAGGTCACGCCAGGCGGTGTCTTTCTCCTGCACTTTGCCTTTTTGCCCGCGATAGCGTTCGGCGATTTCCAGCAGGCGTTCGGTGCCATCCGGATTGCGGTTAAGGATGACGTCCTCGACAAGCTCGCGTAGTTCCGGGTCGATATCGTCATAGATATCGAGCTGGCCCGCATTGACGATGGCCATGTCGAGGCCCGCCGGAATGGCATGGTAGAGGAAGACCGAGTGCATCGCACGGCGCACTGGCTCGTTGCCGCGGAACGAGAAGGAGACGTTCGAAAGACCGCCTGAGATGTGGCAATGGGGCAGGTCGGCGCGGATGCGCTTGCATGCCTCGATGAAGTCGACCGCGTAATTGTCATGTTCTTCGATGCCGGTCGCGATGGCGAAGATGTTCGGGTCGAAGATGATGTCTTCCGGCGGGAAGCCGATCTTCTCTGTGAGCAGTTTGTACGCGCGTGCGCAGATTTCATATTTGCGCTCAGCCGTGTCGGCCTGCCCGACCTCGTCAAACGCCATCACAACGGCCGCAGCGCCATAGGACATGACTTTGCGGGCATGATCGAGAAACGCGTCTTCGCCTTCCTTCAGCGAGATGGAGTTCACAACGGCCTTGCCCTGCACGCATTTCAGGCCGGCCTCGATGACTTCCCATTTGGAGCTGTCGATCATCACCGGCACACGGGCGATGTCGGGCTCGGCCGCGATGAGGTTGAGGAAAGTCGTCATCGCCTCTGCGCCGTCGAGCATGCCTTCATCCATGTTCACATCGATAATCTGCGCACCGTTTTCCACCTGGTCACGGGCCACAACAAGCGCACCATCATAATCTCCGGCCTTGATCAGGTTCCGGAACTTGGCCGAGCCGGTGACATTGGTCCGCTCGCCGATATTGATGAAGGTCTGGGAGGCGTTGGAATTGGTCATAATATCCAGTCTGTTCGGAAATATTGTCGTCTAGTCGGACGAGGGCTCGTAGCCTGATCAGGAGGTTGGGTTTGGTTTGCTCATGCCTGTCAGCCCGTCAATGCTTTGCGCGTTGGCGTTGTAAAATTCTGCATCCACCGCATCGCCATGCTTTTCATAGGCATGATCCCAGGTGCGTTTGAGCTGCTCGCGTTCGCCCTTGAAGTCATAAAAAGGCACGCCCCAGCCGCAGCTGTCTGCAATCCTGTCGAGTTTGATGGTGACGATCGCACGCGCCTTGTCGAAGCTGGGGAAAAGTTCGAGCAGCGCCGGGAAACGCGGATCGTCAAACTGCACCGCTTCGCCCTTGCCGTAGAGACGGAGGATATTGGCCTTTCCCTCAAACGCGCAGAACATGATGGTGATGCGGCTATTTTCCTTCAGATGGGCCATCGTCTCGATGCCAGAGCCGCCAAGATCCAGCCAGGCGACAGTCGTCTCGTCGATGATCGCAAAGCTGTCATAGCCCTTGGGGCTGACATTCACGTGGCCGTCCTCCGACATGGGCGCAGTGCCCACGAAGAACAGCTTCTGTGCCTTGATGAAGGCGGTCAGCTTGTCATCGAGCTTGTCGAATGTCTTCCCCATGGAAATCTCCCGTCAGCTTGCCAATACGAACGGTTCCAGTCCGGAAAGGCGCATGGCCGTGGCAGGCTCGGGAATAGCACGCGCAGGCTTGCCTTTCACGGCTTTAGAGATCGCAGCAATATGCGGCGGGGTCGTGCCGCAGCAACCGCCAAGCACGTTAACGAGACCGCTGCTGGCCCATTCCTCGACCTGGGCCGCCGTCTGGTCGGGTGTTTCGTCATATTCGCCCATCTCGTTGGGCAGGCCCGCATTTGGATAAGCGATAACGCGGGTGTTCGCGACCTTCGAGATTGCCGCGATATGCGGACGCATAAGCTTTGCGCCCAGCGCACAATTGAGGCCGACAGCCCAGGGCTTTGCATGGCGGATCGAGTGCCAGAAGGCTTCGGCAGTCTGGCCAGAGAGCGTCCGGCCCGAGGCATCGGTGATCGTGCCTGAGATGATCACCGGCATATCGTCCCCGCTTTCAGCGCGGTAATCCATCACCGCCTTGATGGCTGCCTTGGCATTCAGCGTGTCGAAAACCGTTTCGATCAGGAAAAAGTCGATATGGGGTGCCATTGCCACGGCTTGTTCGTGATAGGCCGCCCTGACATCGTCAAAAGTGACTTCGCGGAAGCCCGGATCATTGACGTTCGGCGAAAGCGACAACGTCTTGTTGGTCGGCCCGATGGCGCCGAGTACGGCGACAGGCCGGTCAGCCGCATCGGCGGCCTCACGGGCCAGTTTTGCGCCGGCTTCTGCAAGTTCTGCCGCGATGGATTCCATATGATAATCAGCCATGGCGATGGTCGTCGCACTGAACGTATTCGTCTCGATCAGGTCGGCGCCCGCCTCGATGAAGGCCTTGTGGATATTGCGTACCGCGTCCGGCTGGGTGAGGTTGAGCAGGTCATTATTACCGCGTACCGAGCTTTCCCAGTCTGCGAAGCGCTCACCGCGAAAATCCTCTTCAGAAAACGCATGCTTCTGCAGCATGGTGCCCATCGCGCCATCCAGGATGAGGACGCGGTCTTTCGAGGCGGCGTCGAGCGCGTTCAGTCTTTCAGTGCGTGTCATTGTCAGGCGGCCTCCGCGCGCGCAGGTTTCAGGCCAAGCAGGTGGCAGGTCGAGAGCGCCAGGTTTGCTCGGTTGAGAGTGTAGAAGTGGAACTGGCTCACCCCGCCATCGGCCAGCTTGTGGCAAAGCTCGGCGGCAACATTGGCGGTGATCAGGTCGCGTGTATCGGGGTCATCTTCGAGGCCTTCATAGAGGTTATGAAGCCACTCAGGCAGCGTCGCCTGGCAAAGGTCAGAAATCTTTTTGAGGCCCTTGAAGTTGGGCTGCAGCATGATGCCGGGCACGATCGGCATTGTGATGCCGGCATTGCGGGCGCGATCGAGGAATTCGAAATAGATCTGCGGCTCGAAAAAGAATTGCGTGATGGCCCGGTCAGCCCCGGCATCCTGTTTGGCCTTGAGGTGCGCAAGATCAAAATCCCAGCCGCGGCTGTCGGGGTGCGGTTCGGGATAGCAGGCGACAGATACTTCAAACACCTTGCCGAGGTCAGGCCTGTGGGCGCGCAGGCTGTTGACGAGTTCGATGACATCCTTGAAGCCCCCTTCGGTCTGGCGCCATGGCTGTCCCATCCCATCGGGCGAGTCTCCGCGCAGGGCGACGATGTGGCGGACGCCTGCCTCCCAATAGTCCTCTGCCGTCTGCAAAACTTCTTCCTTTGTCGCGCTGACGCAGGTGAGATGAGCGGCCGGAACGAGGCCGGTATCGGCGGCAATGCGGGAGACAGTGTTGTGCGTGCGTTCGCGCGTGGAGCCGCCGGCGCCATAGGTTACAGAAACAAAATCGGGCTGCATCGGCTCCAGCCGGCGGACGCACTCCCACAGGCGCTCATCCATGGTCTCGTTCTTCGGCGGGAAAAACTCGAATGAGACATGCGGGCGGTTTCCCGTCTGGCGGGCGGCGATGGACAGGTCGCTCATGCTGCAACCTCCTCTTTCATGACAGGCTTGCTCGCGCTCCAGATCAGGACGGCGATGCCGGTTTCAAGGGTCTCGGGCGGATCGAAGCGGAGCGGCTCACCGAGCTGCAAACCGGCGCGTGTGGCCCAGTTTTTCATATTGTCGTGACGGATGCCGAGGCGGTGGTGACCGAAATCCTCACGCATGAATTCATGATCGTGAGGCGCAAAATCAACGACGATCAGCTGTCCGCCGGGTGTCAGGATACGGCTTGCTTCAGCCAGCACCCGCTCCGGCTCTTCCAGGTAGTGCAGCACCTGATGGACGATCACGACATCCGCGCTGGATGAAAGGAAAGGCGTCGCGGTGGCATCCCCGTGGCGAACACGGGCCTTTGACACGCCGGCCGCGGCAAGGTTTGACCGCGCAACCGTCAGCATCTGGTGTGACAGATCAAGACCTTCGGCTTCTGCGGTCCGCTCTCCGAACAGGCTCAACATGCGGCCGGTGCCAGTGCCGAGGTCGACGATTTTGCGGAACGGCCCCGTGCCGGCAAGTTTCAGGATGGCAGCTTCGATCAGATCTTCAGGATAATGCATCGCACGGATCCTGTCCCATTCGGCTGCAATTGAGCTGAAATAGTTCTCGGCAGAGGCCTGGCGTGTGCTGCGAACGGCATCGAGACGGGCGAGGTCTGCCGGGAAATCGCCGGTGGTTTCATCAATCTGGTCAAAAAGATTATCGAGGAGGGCGCGGGCCCAGCTTGTCGAGGGCAGGCGGTAAAATACCCAGGCACCTTCGGGCAGACGCTCGGTCAGGCCGGCCGAAGTCAGCGCTTTGAGGTGGTGCGAGAGCCGTGGCTGGCTTTGTCCGAGGACCGTGACGAGTTCGCCGACAGCAAGATCGCCATGGCGCAGTAAGGACAGGATGCGTAGCCGGGTCGGCTCGCCTGCTGCCCTTAGGGCCTCCACGATGACTTCTGATGTAACGCTCATATTAGCATATAAACATTCATTTATATGTATTGCAACAAGTTCCGTGTCCGGGTGTTGCTTCGAATCCACTTTTGCAGCGAATGACCGTGGCCTATCGTTGCTATGTATTGAAAGCGGAGCGTTGGTTGCACATATTCTGGCGTCAAAGACGGACATAAAAAATGAAACTTGCAGTTTCCGCACTTTTTGCGGCTCTCTCCCTTTCTGCCTGCGCAACCAGCGAGCAGAGTACCGCTGACGCCGGCGTGTACGACCCGTTTGAAGGCTGGAATCGCGGCGTTTACGCGTTCAACGAAACCGTTGACAAGGCAGCCTTGGGCCCGATTGCCGAGGCCTACCACTATGCAACACCCGGACTGCTTCGCGAGGGCGTGAGAAATGTCTTGGCCAATTTGCGTCAGCCTGTGGTTTTCACGAATACGGTTCTTCAGGGCAATATCGATGCCTCCGGTGAAACGTTTGGACGTTTCTTGATCAATACGACGTTCGGCGTGGTCGGTATTTTCGATGTGGCGTCTTCTATGGGGGTGGCCAAGCACAATGAAGATTTCGGCCAGACGCTTGGTGTCTGGGGGGTCGAGGAAGGCCCGTATCTGATGCTGCCGCTACTCGGCCCAAGCAATTTGCGTGATGCGGCTGGGATGGGCACAGATATGCTGTTCGATCCGCTTACCTGGACTGAATTTGAGGGGCACCCTGATCTTGATGACCAGATTGCCATTGGCCGCACGGTCATTGGTGCGATTTCAGTGCGTGAAAGCCTGAGAGAGCAGATCGAAACACTGCGGTCACAGCCTGAGCCCTATGTGGCGCTGCGTCGGACTTATACGTCACAGCGGCGCGCCGCGGTCAGAAATGGGCAAATTCAAGACGATCCGTACAAAGATTTGCCCGATTTTGATGATTTTGGTGGGTTTGAAGACGATGGGGCCATGCCCGAAAACGAACAGGAAGAATGATTATGACATTCCGTAACCTATTGGTGTCCTCCGCGGCCGTACTGGCAGTCGCCTCTCCCGCGTTCGCAGATGCCAAGACAGAAACCTTCGTAAAACAAAATGCCAATGAAGTGCTGAATTCGCTGAACAACCCGTCGCTTGACCGGGATGAGCGGACAGCGCTGTTCAGCGGCTATATGGAAGAATTCGCGGATTTCGACGCCGTCTCGCGTTTCGTGATCGGCAAATATGCCCGCCGGTTCACACCTGAGGAGCTCGAGCGCTACAAGCTGGCGTTCAAGACTTACGCATTGGCTGTTTATGAAAACGAACTTGATGCCTATCGCGGCGAAGAAGTCGTGGTGCAAGGCTCAACAGATCGCACGGCCAACGATTCAATCGTGGACACGACCATTGCCCGCGCCGATGGCCGCAAGATGGATGTCCGCTGGCGCGTGCTTAACCGCAATGGCTCCTATCAGGTGGTGGATGTCGCCCTTGACATTGAAGGCAACCTGATCTGGCTGGCGATTGAGCAGCAGGCCCAGTTCCTGGCGCTGCTTGACCGTACCAATGGCTCGGCGGATGCCCTGGTCAACAAGATCGAAGGCATGACGGCGAAGCTTGAGAAAGAACGCCGGGGTTAAACCCCTGCCGCACTGAATTTCCGAAGAACCCCGCAGCACCTGCTGTGGGGTTTTTGTTGACGCCAAACCGTTGAGGGCGGCTCATGTCTGGTGATGTCTGCCCATGAATCGATTGAGACGCGTTATGAGCGTCTGCAGGCGCTTCAGGCGCGTATGGGGCTCACCTTCTCGGTGCGCGCGCCGGGCCATGCGGGCCTCTCCGCCTTAAGCGCGTGTTATCTGTCCTTCGACAGTATGGCGGGCGCAGGCCTTGTTCTTGTTTTCGATGAATACGGCGATGCACGCCCGGAGCGTTCATTACTATGTGCCGCGCTGCTCGGGCGTATCCACGCTGATATGGAACATACCGGAAATGTGCGTAGCTGGGCAGCGAGTGAAGGGGTCAATGACGACGAAACGTGGCTGCCGCTCAGCGGCGTGCTGACGCGGGCATGGGTGGCCAATAGCGAAGTTTTTAACCGCCTTAATCAGGTCGGTTGCACGATACCCGACCTCGTCTCGCCTGAGGAATGGCAGCTCGGATCAGGCTTGGCCGCCTTGCTCCGCGCATAAAAATCGGCCCCGCACAGAATGCAGGGCCGATCATAATCTACTCAACAGGTCTCAGAATTACTGAGGCATGCTTTCTTCGATTTCGGTATCGGGCGACAGTTCAGTGTCGGTGCCGTTATCCCATTCGGCATCGCCAGCGCGATTACTGTAATCGGAAGTTGCCTTGGTGCCGGTTTCAGCTTTCGCTGCGTATTCAAAACGCGGCATCATTGAAACGGCTTCGGCCGAAGAATCGATGACGAGTGATCCGCCATCACCTTGCTCTATGGAGATACGTCCGAAATCGAGCGTATGCTCTTCGCCCATGCCCATGGAATCGCTGACCACGGCATATTCGACCTTACCATCGTTCGACATGATGATGTCGTTAATGCGAACTGAATCGTCAGAGTTCAGGAATTCGGCAGTCGTGCCGATCATTTCCGAAGCCAGACGGTAGTCATTCAGGCCGTCCTGCTCAAACTCGGCAACCTGCTGGATAGCATCTTCCGTCATGGCGACGGTAAAACGCGGCTCGCTCTGTGTGTCGACGCTCAGGTCAAGCTGGTCGAAGGCGAGTGCGCCCTTGGTGCCAGCAAGATCGATAAAGTCACCACTGCGGAAGATCACGGATTCAACCCGGCCCGACGTATTGATAAACAGGTCGTCCACCGTTGCGATCTTTTCGCCCGATGCGCCGATAACTTCTGCACCGATCAGTTTGTCAGCGCTCAGCTCATTGCTTGAAAGATAAGTGATGTCAGCTGTATCGGCCGACATGGAATCGTTTTCCATCATCGTGTCGTTTTCAGCCATGATAGTAGTGTCCGCATCAGTATTTGGCGCTTCTGCGGTTTCAACATCACCATAATTGGACTCACCCATCTGGATGTCGTCTGATGCCTGCGAACAGGCGGCTGCGCCAAGCAAGAGGGCTGACGCGGCGGCGGTAATCATGAGATTCTTCATGTTCTGTCTCCTTCTGGATATGGACCCTTGGAAAACGGCCAGGTGTCCCGCTCGTTCCGATTCAGACACCTCTGGCTATCTTACAATGCGTTCACATTCCCTTCACCATGATCAGCAATTGGCGCTACATCGCTTGCCCCACGTCACATTGCGCGACATGAAGGGCAGGAGAAAATAACGGGATTGATCAAGGAGCCTTGCCATGAAAACACGCGCCGCTGTCGCCTTCGAAGCCAAGAAGCCACTGGAAATCGTTGAAGTTGACCTTGAAGGCCCGAAGGATGGCGAAGTGCTCGTTGAAATCATGGCGACGGGCATTTGCCATACCGATGCCTACACGCTGGACGGGCTCGATTCAGAAGGCATTTTCCCGAGTATTCTTGGCCATGAGGGCGCGGGGATCGTTCGCGAAGTTGGCAAGGGCGTGACCAGCGTGAAGCCGGGCGATCATGTCATCCCGCTCTACACGCCCGAATGCCGCCGGTGCAAAAGCTGCCTGTCTGGCAAGACCAATCTCTGCACCGCTATCCGGGCCACACAAGGCAAAGGCGTGATGCCGGACGGGACCAGCCGCTTCTCCTATAAGGGCCAGCCTATCTACCACTATATGGGCTGCTCGACTTTTTCGAACTTTACCGTCCTGCCAGAGATCGCGGTCGCGAAAATCCGCACCGACGCGCCCTTTGACAAGGCCTGCTATGTCGGTTGCGGCGTGACGACCGGCGTCGGCGCAGTGACCAATACGGCGAAGGTCCAGGTCGGCGACAATGTCGTCGTGTTCGGTCTTGGTGGCATTGGCCTGAACGTGCTGCAGGGCGCGAAGATGGCGGGCGCCGACAAGATCATCGGTGTCGATATCAACAATTCCAAGAAAGAATGGGGCGAGAAATTCGGGATGACGCATTTCGTCAATCCGAAAGAGACCAAGGACGTCGTCGCCCACCTTGTCGAGCTGACCGATGGCGGCGCGGATTACAGCTTCGACTGTACGGGCAATACCGATGTGATGCGCCAGGCGCTGGAATGCTGCCATCGTGGCTGGGGCACCTCGGTCATCATCGGCGTCGCTGAAGCCGGCAAGGAGATCGCGACGCGGCCCTTCCAGCTGGTCACGGGGCGCAACTGGCGCGGAACAGCCTTTGGCGGCGCGAAGGGGCGCACCGACGTGCCAAAGATCGTCGACTGGTACATGAACGGCAAGATTCAGATCGACCCGATGATCACCCACGTCATGAAATTCGAAAAGATCAATGACGCGTTTGACCTGATGCATTCAGGCGAGAGCATCCGAAGCGTCGTCGTTTATTAGTAATTTAAGAGGAGGACTCTCGAAATGTTCAGTCACATGATGGTCGGATCGAGCGATCTCGATAAATCGAAAACATTCTATGACGCGCTGTTTGGTGCGGTGGGCGCCAATCCCGGGATTACCGATCCCAAGGGGCGGCTGGTCTATCTCCACAATGGCGCGGCCTTCCTCGTCACCAAGCCGATCGACGGCGAACCCTGCACGCACGGCAATGGCATGACGATCGGCTTTGCGATGAAAACACCGGAAGAGGCCGATGCCTGGCACAAGGCGGGCGCGGCGGCTGGTGGCAAGGAAATCGAGGACCCGCCGGGCTGGCGCGAAAATCCGAATGGCCGGGTTTACCTCGCCTATCTGCGCGATCCGGATGGCAACAAGCTCTGCGCCCTGCACCGTGGATAACAACAGGGATTGCGCGCTGGCCGGCATTCCCGCCAGGCGCGTGACTGTCATTATTCCTGTCGCCTCTCGGGGGAAATGCTTAGGTTCAACGCATGCATACTCAGCAAGCGGGGGCGAATATGGCAGGCTTCAAGCATTTCTCGGTGGTCGCCGGGGGAGACACGATGGAAGACCATTCCGTGCCGAACGGCACGGTCGGCCCGTCTGTCATGGCCGTAAAGGTCTGGGCCGACTCGGTCGAACAGGCTGTCGATGTGATCTGTGAAATCGGCAATGAAGTCGGCTTCAAGATTGAACAGAATGTCGAAGTCTTCCGCTCCCAGGCGACACAGGCCCAGCGCGACGAACCTTTCGCCTATGATGTGAGAGTTGTCCCCTGCGGCGAAGATGAGCGCGCCGACGCTGTTGCCCGTCAGGCAGACATCATCCGCAACGAATAGGCTGCGCCAGCAGTCATGGCGGCCCGGAACCGGCTACAGCAATACGACGTTCCTATGGGCAAGTACGCGAATATTGCCGGGTAGAAACCGGGCTAGGCGCGCACCGTGATGGCCCGCAGGCTAACGGTCAGATACCGCCTTCCTGCTGGCTCCAACCAGAAAGGAAGGAATGCCGAGATGAAACTCGCAACAGGATTGCTGGCTGCAGGCTCGCTCATTGCGATCACTGCCTGCGCCGCGACACCAATAGCACCGCAAACAGCTGCGCCCGGGGCTTACCCCGACGGCCGTTATGCCCAGGGGCCGTATCCGGATGACCGTTATCGCGGCGACCCTTACTACAGTGATGCCCGCCGCCCGGATGACCGCTATCATGACAATCGTGCCCGCAGCGAACGCTACTGGGATGAGCGTGCACGCCGATACTACTACATCGATCATCGCACCGGCGAGACATTCTGGGAGAATGGCGACTTCCGCAGCCGCTAGCCCAATTGTGGAAAACCCCAGGCTTTGTGTTAGATCGAGTGGAAACCATCCAGCACAAAGTGAGGATTCGATTTGCAGACAGTATCAGAATGGACAAGCTTCGGCGGCGATCTCAGCGTCTATGACCATGAAAGCGAGACCTGCGGATGCACCATGCGGTTTGCTGTCTATGAGCCGTCCCAGGCCGCAGATGAGCCCGTACCCGTACTCTGGTATCTGTCCGGGCTGACCTGCAACTGGTCGAATGTCATGGAAAAAGGCGGCCTGCAACGCAAGGCGTCAGAGCTTGGCGTGATGATTGTTGCGCCGGATACCAGCCCGCGTGGTAAGGATGTCGCCGACGACGAGGCCTATGATCTGGGCCAGGGCGCGGGGTTTTACCTCACTGCGACGCAGGATCCGTGGGCAAAGCACTACCGGATGGACCAGTATGTGATGGAAGAGCTTCCATCCCTCATCCGCTCCAACTTTGCCGCCGACATGCGCCGCCAGTCCATCTTTGGCCATTCCATGGGCGGGCATGGCGCGCTGACGCTGGCGCTGAGGAATCCGGGCCACTTTCGCAGTGTGTCGGCATTTTCGCCCATCGTCGCGCCAAGCCAGGTGCCGTGGGGCGAAAAGGCGTTCAGCGCCTATCTCGGTGACGACCAGGCGGCATGGAAGGAATATGACGCCTGCGAGCTGGTCCAGAAGACGCAACTGGACACCATGATCCTGATCGACCAGGGCGAAGATGACCAGTTCCTGCAGGAACAGCTGAAACCGGAACTATTCGAGCAGGCTTGCCGCGAGGCCGGACAGCAACTCGCGATCCGCCGCCGGCCGGGTTATGACCACTCCTATTATTTCATTTCGACTTTCATGGATGATCACATCATGCACCATGCCAAGGCGCTGTATGGCTGATTGAAAAAGCCCTCATCTGCTCAGGATGAGGGCTTTTTTATTGGATCGGTTGCCGGGGTTACTCGGCCGGGGCGTCCATCGGGCTGGCTTTCAGCTCGGCTCTGGTAGCAGGGCGTGACAGGAACCAGCCGACAATGAACGGAATGGCGATGCCGGGCAGGCCTTCATAGATGCCATTGTGCCAGCCGAGTGCATAGCGCCAGAGCAGGGCAATCGCGACGCCAAGGAACATCAGGAAGATAGCCGTATACTCGCTGACCTTGCGGTTGAACGCATAGAGTGTCAGCAGCGGCGCAAAAGCTGCGGCCAGTGTCGACCAGGCAAGGATGACCAGCGTGAAGACGCTCTGGCTGCCGATGAGTGCCAGTCCCAGTGCAATCACCGTCGTCAGGGCGGTGGCCCCTTTCAGGAGGAGCGGGTGCTCCAGTCGCTGCGGTACCAGATCATGCGTGATTGCCGCCGAGCAGGACAGGACGACAGAGTCCGCCGTAGACATGGTAGCGGCAAAGATCCCCGCAAGGATCAGCCCGACAAAGATATCCGGCAATAGCTGGAGTGCCATTTGCGGCAGGGCAAGTTCAGCGTCGACGAGTTCAGGCAGGTAGAGCCGCGACAGGAGCCCAAGCCCGGCCGCGAGAATGTAAAACAGGACGAAGAAGCCATAATACCAGGCCCGCGTGCGCTGCATGTTCTTCTCGTCATCAAGCGCCATGAAGCGCACCATGATATGCGGCTGGCCAACCACGGAGAAGCCGGCGAACAACCACCCCATCACGAAGAAGCCAAAGCCGAGCGCGCCGGACAAGAGGACTTCATCAGGCTCAGGAAGGAGGTTCATGTAGAGGCCGCCATCCAGTGGTTGCATGGATGCGAAGGCTGCGCCGATGCCGCCCTGTGATGTGAAGGCAACCACGCAGAGAATGGTCAGCGCAACGAGCATAGAGATAGACTGGACAGCATCGGTCCAGATCGAGGCGCGTATGCCGCCCGCAATGGAATAGGCCACAATCATGGCTGCAACAGCGGTAGCGCCGATGCGCGGGTCGATGTCGAGCACGCCTTCCAGCGCCTTGCCGCCCGCTGAAATCTGCGCGGCCGCGTAAGCGCCGAGGAACAGTACCATGATTACAGCAGCAAGACGGCGCCAGAGGGCGAAGTCCTGACCATGCCAGCGCGATAGTACGGACGCGAAAGAGGCTTCCTGTGTCACGCCGGTCGCACTGCGCAGCTTGCGGTGAATGAAGAGGGAGCCGACATAATCGCCGACAATCCAACCGAACATCAGCCAGAGCGACGATAGTCCCGTCGCATAGGCATAGCCGATCACGCCGATGAAGAGGTAGCCGGAATTATTCGTCGCAACCGCTGACAGACCCGTCAGCCAGGGCGAGACATTCTGCCCGGCGAGATAATAGTCCGTCCGCTCCCCGGTCGCCTTCCTGGCCGAGGCGAGGCCCACGACGAGGAAGATTGTAAGTATAACGAGGAAACTGGCTATGATCATGTATCTGTCTCTGCTGAAGCCATCCAGGCAAGGAACAGGTCGAACTGCTCATTTGTCTCTTCACCGCGCGGGTCGAGTTCCGACAGCGCGAGACTGGTCGCCTGGGTGGCGTTAAAGGGTTCTTTTTCGTCATCGGTGACAGCCGCGACGTTCACTGCACGGGTAAACATGGTTGCAGCGAGCAGGGCAAGGGCGGCGGCGGCAAAGGCAAAAAGCCCCGAAGCACCGAGCTGTGTCGACATGACGCCCCCCGCGAGCAAGGGGCCAGCGATCGAGCCTATGCCCCAGATGACGAGAATTCCGGCCATCATCGAGGTGGCCTGGTCCGGTCTTGCGCGGTCTGCAGCATGGGCCACGGCGACCGCATAATAGGAGAGCGCGCCGACGCCAAAGACGAAGGCAAAAGCGAGAATGAGCGCCGGTGGCGCTGTCGCGCTGAACAGGGTTAGGCACAGGGCGGCCACAGCCGCGATGATGCCAGCCGCTGCAATGACTAGACGCCTGTCGACCCGGTCGGAGATGAACCCGGCAGGAAACAGCCCGATCATGGCCCCGGCTAGCAGGGCGGCGTTGAAGTTCGCTGCAAAGCTGGCAGCACCCTCAGGTGAAACAGACTGCGCAAAAATGGGATAAAGCTGCGCCACCGCATTGTTGACGGCGCCCGCGCAAAAGGCGGCAAACGCGGCGGCCGGTGCAAACCGGATGATCTTGCGCGGGCCAAAAGGCGTCCCGGTGGAGATTTGCGGCTGTGTCTGCCGGGTGGCGGAAATCGGCATGATCGTCAGCGCAAACAGCGCAGCGACCATGATGAAGCCGGTCAGCCCGTTTGCCCCTGCGAGCACTGCGAAAGGCCCGGCAATTGCACCGAGCTTTGCGACAACATGATAGAAGCCCAGAATGGTCCCGCGCCTGTTGGAGGGGGCTGCATCAGCGATCCAGCTTTCGCCTGCCGTCAGGAGCGCGGCACTACTCGCGCCGATCACGGCCTGCACGATTGCCCAGCCAAAAAGACTGACGCCCAGCGTGAAGCTGAGCGAAGCGATAATGGCGATAGCGGCAAAGAACGCGAAAGACCGTATGTGTCCGATGCGTTCGATCTGTACGGGGGACATCAGCGCCCCGGCCAGGAAGCCGCCAGCATAGAAGGCGGCGACGAGACCCAGCGCGACGTTGGACGTTCCGGCGGCCTGGAGGCTGAGCGCGACCATGACGGAGAGGGCCGCTGCTGCGCCCTGCAGTACCGTCAGAGAAGACACGATGGCGAGAACGTTCCGGTAAAGATTGAGCGTGTCCCGCCATCCTGAATTCGTATCGTCAGCTGGAGCCGCGTAAGCCATCAGGCAGCAGCAGGCACTTTCGAGGCATCGGAGTCAGTTCCACCGACAGCGTGGTCCTCGACGAGGGCCTTGTGGAGCACCTTGACCGCTTCATCATAGTCTTCCTCGGCAACAATAGCCTGAAGGTCGACATTACGGGTCAGGTGGTGGAGGCCGAGCAGGCGGATATTGTTGTTGAACAGGGCCGCAGTGGCGCGGGCTGTTAGTCCGTCAACTTCAAGATTGGCGCCAATCACCGACACGATAGCGACCTTGCGTATGGACACCTCCGCATTCGGGAAGACTTCCTCAAGATCGGCTGCAGCACGCTTGAGTGCCTTGCGTGTGCAGGTGACATAGTGCGTGATCGTGTTCGCGTTGGAGTTCTTCGTCACGATCCAGATATTGTGGCGGGTCAGCGCCTTGAGCGCTTCGGCATCATAGCCTTTGACGCCAACCATGTCCTGTTCGAACAGTTCAAGACAGAACAGGCTCTTTATACCCGTCACAATTTCCGCGCGTGGTTGGTCAGGGCGGAAACCGTCCGTTATGATTGTGCCGGCATCGTTCGGATCGAAGGTGTTCTTCACGCGCAGCGGTACGCCAGCCTGGCGAAGGCCTTTGGCAGCTTTCGGGTGCACGGCTTCCATGCCCATATTCGAAAGCTGGTCTGCGACGTCGTAATTGGTCTCGCCGATCTTGCGGACCTTGTCGTCGCCAACAAGTTTCGGGTCGGCGCTGGAGAGGTGAAACTCCTTGTGAATGATGGCTTCGGCAGCATTGGTCAGCGCGCCGATCCGCGAGAAAGTGACCTCTGTGTAGCCACGGTCATAAAGTTTCACCATGCCTTCGAGGCACGAGGCATAGCCTGTTGCGATCGGCAGTTCTTTTGACGGGTCGATGTTCTTGAATGCGCCATTGATGCGCTCATCCAGCGTCATTTTTTCCTCATCGCGCCAACCGGTGAGGTCAACGAAGACCGCATTGATATCCTTCTGGCGCAGCAGGAGCGCGGTGTTATGCGCCGAATGCGCTTCGCCGAGAGCGGCAAGCATTTCGCGGACGGTGAGCAGGTGCTCGTCAAGGCGGAACTGGCCATATGAGCAGAGACGATGAAGATCGATCAGGCAGTTGCGAACGCCTTCAACGCGTTCAAGCACGAAATTGTCTGCGACTTTCTTGTCGGGATGCTCGCCGAAGACTTCTTCATTCTTCTCGCGCATCGCCTTGGAGAGGTCGGTCAGAGCTTCGCTCCATTGCCATTTGTTCTCGGCGCTCGCGAAGAGGCCGTAGACGCCAGGCTTGCCGGATTTCTTGTGTTCGAGCAGCAGGTCCGTCATCCCGGCATAGGCCGACACGACAAAGATACGATTGTAGAGATCGTCGCCTTCGCGTCCGTTGATAAGGACGTTATCGAGGATGACGGGCGTATTGGCGATCGATGTGCCGCCGATTTTTTCAACGGTATGGGTCATTCCAAAATGCCCTTTCTGGTGATCTTGTCAGGGAGCGCAGCCTTCCGGTTTTGAAAGGCTGCGCGTTGTTTGATGATGCCAGCGGTTCAGCTGGTCGATTCAAGTTCTTCCGGGGACGCATAGGACCCGTCTTCGCGGTGCACTTCATTTCCTGTGACGGGCGGATTGAAGCAGCACGCCATGTGCAGCTCTTCTTCTGCCCGCAAAGTGTGGTTGTCGTGCAGGTTCAGGGCATACATGACGCCCGGCTTGATCTGGTGTGTCTCACCTGTGCCGTGATCGGTGATCGATCCCTTGCCGGCCATGCAGTAGACGCTCTCGAAGTGGTTCTTGTAGTGGAAGGTATGTTCCGAACCGGCTTCGAGCACTGTGATATGAAAGCTGAAGCCCATCTTGTCGTCAGCAAGCAGCAGACGGAAAGACGTCCACTGTGCATCAGAGACAGCACGCTCGGTGCCTTTGAGCTCATTCATGTCGCGTACAATCATTGTGTTTACTCCGCTGCCATCTTGGTGTTGTCGATCGCTTCGCGCGCCGCGTCCTGGAGGATGTCCAGGCCCTTGCGGAACAGGTCGACCGGGGTTGTGAGGGGCGCAAGCACCTTAACAACTTCGCTATCAGCGCCAGACGTCTCGATGATGAGGCCTTTCTCGAAGGCGCGGCTGCAAATGTCGGACGCCAGCTCACCCGAACCGACATCGACGCCTTGCATCATCCCGCGGCCCTTGAGGCGCGCATCGGGAATAGTGTCCGCAATGGACTGCAGGGCTGTGTTCAGGATCTCGGATTTCTCGCTGATCTCCTTCTGGAAGGCATCATCCTTCCAGAATTTTTCAAGCGCGACGCGCGCCGTGACGAAGGCGTGATTGTTGCCGCGGAAGGTGCCGTTGTGTTCGGCCGGCTTCCAGATATCGTGCTCTTCCTTCAGGAGGACGCATGCGAGTGGCAGGCCCATACCTGAAAGCGATTTTGCCTGGGTAATGATGTCGGGTTTGATGCCGGCCTCTTCGAAGCCGAAATATGTACCCGAACGGCCGCAGCCGGACTGAATATCATCGACGATCAGCAGCGCACCATGCTTCTTGGCGAGACGGGCAATGCCCTTCATCCACTCGTTCGATGCCGCATTGAGGCCGCCTTCACCCTGGATAGGCTCGAAGATGAAGGCTGCAGGGGCATCTACACCCGAGGATGGGTTTTCGAGCAGCATTTCGATTTGCTCGACCGTGTCGGTATCATCTCCGAAAGCGCCGGCATATGGCATGTGCGTGGTGCCTGTAAGGCCACTGCCGCCCATGCCCGCGCCAGCGCGCTTGCCAGCATTACCGGTGAGGGCAAGTGCCCCCATCGTCATGCCGTGGAAGCCGTTTGTGAAGGCGATGACGTTGTTGCGCTTGGTGATCTTGCGCGCCAGCTTGACGGCGGCTTCGACAGCATTCGTGCCGGTCGGGCCAGTCATCATGATGCGGTAATCGTCCATACCGCGCGGCTTGAGGATGATGTCCTCAAACGCCTTCAGCCATTCGGCCTTGGCATCGGTGTACATATCGAGGCCATGAGCAATGCCATCGCGCGTAATGTGCTCGATCAGCGCAGCTTTCATGTCAGGATCATTGTGACCGTAATTGAGGGTCGAACAACCGGCGAGGAAATCAATATAGGTGCGTCCCTCGGCATCCGTCATTTCGGATCCGGTTGCGTTGACGAACAGCGTGTCAAAGTTGCGGCAATAGCTGCGCACCTGGGATTCGCGTCGTTCGAAAATGTCTTTCTGATTGGTATCTGTGGTGAACGGCATGCGTTCGCTCCTGTCTGTGGTCTGGATTTGGTAAAGTAGCAGTGCCCGGAACTCAGCCGGGCAGATCGAATGGTCCGATCGTCACGAGGATTTCGCTGTCGTGGCGGCCTTTGAAGTGGCGCTCCTTGTCAAAGAAGTCGCTTTCGTTCAGCGGCGCATCGAGCCACCGCGCAATACTCCTGAAGAGGCCCCAGGACGCGTCATTATCCCGCGTGATGGTCGTCTTCAGATATTTCACATTCCGGCACTCTGGACGCGAGAAGATATCCGCGACCAGCCGTTTGGGTATTTTCTTGCCGCGGGCCTTTTCGCCGACAGCCACCTGCCAGAGAAAGAATACGTCGGTCTCCTCAGGCGGGATATGGCCCGAAACCCAACCAATGACGTCGCTATCCTCGCGTGCGAGCGCACACGTCCTGGCGAAGTGCGTGGTCTGGATCAAATTCATGTATAGCGAGTTAGTATCAAGCGGCGGGCAGGCAGCGATCAGGTCGTGTACGGCTGCGCCGTCTTCACTTTCGGGTGCGCCAATCCATAGAGTCCCGGTATCGCCTGAAGCGTCCCGATTGCGAGACGCTGTGCCTTCTTCGTGCATTTTTGTGTCTAGGTTTTCCATTCTCTCGGACCATATTTTGTTAGACGATCTATTTAATTGGAAATGCTCCTCGTTCAAGCCGCTTTCTCATTTCGGCATGAAACTGTCATGTTCCCTATTAAAGGAACGGAAAAGCCGCCTATATGTTCCCAAGATACTTAGATGATAAAATAGTTTCGCATACAAAGGAATTAGCCTAAAAATGGCCCAACTATCAGAGGGTTTCGAGGCGGTGCGCCTCTCGGCGGTTAACGTCGATACGTGGAGCGACGGCATGCAGGATCAGACCGAGGTCGCCCTTGTCGCCCTGAGGCGTATCCTCAAAGCCACAGCGAATAACGTAAAATCCGTTGCCCATCGCACCGGCCTGACCGCCTCGCAGCTGCTCGTCCTGCAAGTCCTCAAGACACGTGGGGAGACGCTGACCGGTGATCTCGCCAAAGCGGTTGACCTGAAGCAGGCTACGATTTCCATCCTGCTCGACAAGTTGCAGGAGGGCGATCTTGTCGAGCGCCGGCGCGGCGAGTCTGACAGAAGGCGTGTCTGGGTGCGGATTACCGAGGCCGGCAGCCGTATCCTGCAGAATGCGCCGGACCTGCTGCAGGAGACTTTTCGCTCCCGGTTCCGCCATCTCGCCGAATGGGAGCAAGCTGCCCTGATTGCCTCCCTGCTGCGTGTCGTGTCGCTGCTCGATGCCGAAGAAATAGAAGCTTCGCCACTGCTGGATGTTGGCGGTGTGAATGATTTGCCTGCGAGCGAACAGCGATAGGCTGAGCGCTGTTTGTCTCAATACTGTGCAAATCCCGGCATCCAGTCGATTTGGATTTGATCGCGCCCCGCAGCAGGGTAAGTGTTGCGATAGAGCAATCAAACGCGAACAGGAGCGAGCGGATGAAGAAACATATGATGGGCATGGCCCTGGTGGCCGCGATGGGCCTGCTGGCCGCTTGCGGCGGCGGCAGCGACGAGCCGGCAGAAACAGCGGCAACGCCGCCCGCCGAAACCACTGCGAGTGAAGCGGATACGGCCGAAACAGCCAGCGCGCCACAGCCGGAGGCTGAAGAGGTGTCAGCCAGCGCGGCCTTTGAGGGTTTTCCGGAGCCTTACGCATCCGCCGATTATGATCGTGGCCGGCGCGTCTATTACCAATGCCAGTCATGCCACTCCGTAGAAGAGGGCGGCGCGGCTGTATTGGGGCCGAATCTCTATGGCCTGTTCAGCCGCAAGGTCGGCGGGCTCGACTCATTCGAATATTCCGACGCGTTGGAAGAGGCCGATTTCGACTGGACACCTGAGAAGCTCGACGAATGGCTCGCCAGTCCCCGCAGCTTCCTGCCGGGCAACCGCATGAGCTTTGCCGGGGTGCAGCGCCCGGACGACCGCACGGCCGTCATCGCCTATGTCATGGCCGAGTCAGGCTACACGCCGTAGACCGGCCTGATCACCAGAAGATCGACGAGTTCGCCCGCTTTCACAGCGGGCGAATTTGGTTTGCGGCGCACAAGTCCGGCACTCAGCAGGAATGGCCGGATCAGCGAGCTGTCCTGATTGGTCGCCGGATTGGCCTGAAGCCGCCCGTCTGTATTGATATCCACGCTGGCCCGCATGAAATGCTCACGCGGTCCATTGGCTGGAATGTCCACCGCGGCTGCTGCTCTCACGAAATGATGCATTCGCCCGTTGATCAGCGGCTTGAGGAAAAGCTGCGCACATACCAGTGCTGATGCCGGGTTGCCGGGCAGACCCAGCACGCTGGCGTCCGCGCGGGTCGAAAACCAGGTTGGCTTGCCGGGGCGCACCGCGACCTTTTCGAAGACAGGCTTGAACCCGGCTGCCGCAAAGGCTGGCCGCATCAGGTCATGATCACCCACCGATGCGCCGCCAACAGGCAGGAAAATGTCGATACTGTCGCCATCTGCGATATGGCTCGCGATGGACTCCATCGTGTCCTTCGCAATGCCGAGATTGACCGGTTCGCCGCCCCAGTCCCGGATCAGGGCACTGAGGCCTATCGGGTTGGAATTGACTATCTCGCCGGGGCCAAGCTCGCTGCCAGGCGCACGCAATTCGTTGCCGTTGGCGAGAACGCCGATACGTGGCCGGCGATATACCGGCAAGGCTGCGAGGTTTGCCGATGCCGCGAGCGCAAGTTCTGCCGCTTCTATGACGGTGCCGGGTGCCATGAGGACCGCGCCACGTTTAAAGTCCATGCCGGCGGGACGCACAAATTGTGCGCTGTCATACGCTTCCCGGCAGGTAACTTCATCGCCGTCGCGGTCAGCATCTTCCTGGATGACAATGTGATCCGCACCGTCTGGGAGTTCGCCTCCCGTAAATATCCGGACAGCTTGTCCTTCGCTGACACGCCCCGCAAATGGCGCACCGGCGGGCGCTTCACCTGCCACGCGCAGCCTCGCGCCAGGCTGGCCGACATCTACCAGGCGGACAGCGTAGCCGTCCATCGCCGACACATTGGCGGGTGGCCGGGAAACGCGGGCGCTGACGGGTTCGGCCAGTTGACGGCCTTGTGCCTCCGCGATCGGAACGGTTTCGACACTGGTATCCGGCTTATGCTGGGCCAGAAGTGTCAGGGCGTCATCGACACTGATCAGCCCGCTCAAACCGCCGGCTTCCTGTAATCGCCGGACTTTCCGCCCGTCTTCTCGGTGAGTTCAATGGCCTCGATCACCATTGCCTTGTCGACGGCTTTCAGCATGTCGTACAGCGTGAGGCAGGCCGCCGACACGGCCGTCAGGGCTTCCATTTCAACGCCTGTTTTGCCGGATGTTTTTACCCGGGCCGTGACGTTCAGCGCGTGCTCGCCGTCCACCGCTTCAATTTCCACCTTCACACTGGACAGCGGCAGCGGATGGCAGAGCGGGATAAGGTCGGATGTCTTCTTGGCGGCCATGATGCCGGCCAGCTCGGCAATCGCGATCGGATCACCCTTTTTCGTGTCCCGTCCGAGGGCGAGGCTTAATGTTTCCGGCGCCATACGCACCCGTCCGAAGGCAACAGCAACCCGCTCGGTCACGGCCTTGTCATCAACATCGACCATGCGGGCGCGGCCATCCGGGCCGATATGTGTCAGCCCGCTCAATGCTCATGCTCCATATGTTCCATCAGGCGCGGCATCAACTCAACGAGATTGCAGGGCTTGTGGCGGCTGTCGAGCTGGTGAGAGATAACCTTGTCCCACCCGTCTTTAACCGCCCCGTTCGAGCCGGGCAGGCAGAAGATGAAAGTGCCGCTGGCCAGGCCGGCTATGGCGCGGGACTGCAGGGTTGAAAGGCCGACACTCTGATAGCTTACCTGATGGAAGATCACCGAAAAGCCGTCGATGACCTTGTCAAAAAGCGGCGCGATGGCTTCCGGCGTGACATCAAACCCGGTCAGGCCGGTGCCGCCACTGGTGATCACCACATCGACTTCTGGATCGGCTATCCAGGCAGAGACCTGCGCGCGGATGGCCGCCTTGTCGTCGCGCAGGAGATTGCGACCGGCGAGGATATGCCCGGCGCTTTCGATCCGCTGGACGAGCAGGGCACCCGATGTGTCATTGTCGATGGTGCGGGTGTCGCTCATCACCAGGACCGCAATGCGGACAGGTTTGAACTCAAGGCTCTCATTGATGCCATGCATGGGGCAGTCTCCTGTTAGCGGGCTTTCCAGCGCTCACTGTCGGTATAGTCCTCGGCGCGCGGGTCGATCCAGTGCGTACCGGACGATGTCGCTTCCTTCTTCCAGAAGATGGCTTCTGTCTTCAGGTAATCCATCAGAAAGTCGGCGGCCTCGAACGCAGACCGGCGATGGGCTGAGGCGGCTGCAACGAAAACGATCGGGTCTCCGGGGGCCATGTCACCCGTCCGGTGTATGATATGCACGCCGCACAAATCCCACCTCTCATTAGCGTTTGCGACTGCCTGCTGGATGCCATTTTCCGTCATTGGCGAATAGGCCTGCAGATGCAGGGTTGTGACGTCTCCGGTCGAGGCATGGTCACGTACAAGTCCGATAAAGGACACGATGGCTCCGGCCCCGGTCATAACTTTTTCGAAGCTGCGCAGCGCTGTCGCTGTGTCGAACGCTTCACTTGTCAGTCGTATCACCGGCTCAGCCCCCTCCGACAGGCGGCATGAAGGCGATTTCGTCGGTGTCGTGCAATGGATGGGAATCGGCGACGATCTCATTGTTCACCGCAAGCCTGATGCTGCGTTCCAGCAGGGCACCGTCAAGCGCCTTGTGCTCATCCAGCCAGCGGCGAAGTGAATGCCCATCCCTAATGGCGGCGGGCAAGCTAATGGTTTCGCTGTCTGCGCCGGTAAGGTCTGATAGCCTGCCGAAATAGAGAAGCCGGGCCATGGTCTCAGCCCCCTGTCACGGACATGTGTCGCGGAAGCGCGGGGGGCTCCTCGCGGTCCTTGATCGCAAAATCATGCCGTTCAGGCTTGGCAAGGAGCGCTCTGTCGAGACAGGCATCAAGGGCAGCGTCCGGATCAGCCGCTTCGCGAAGTGCCGCACGCAGGTCGATATGATCATCCTGGCCGAGGCACATATAGATACGCCCCGTACATGTGACGCGCACACGGTTGCAGCCTGCGCAGAAATTATTCGTCAGCGGGGTGATGAAGCCGAGGCGCCCGCCTGTCTCCCTGATACGGACATAACGCGACGGCCCGGCGCTGGTGTCGCGGCCAGGCTCCTCTTCCAGCGTCCATATCTGGTCGAGCCGGTCGCGAATGTCGAAGAGAGGCACATATTGGTCGATCCGGTCCTCGCCCGTATCACCGAGCGGCATCACCTCGATCAGCGTCATGTCGAAGCCGCGGCCATGTGCCCATTCCACCATATGCGGAATCTCGGCGGCATTCTGGTGCTTCAGGCCCACCGTATTGATCTTGATCTTCAGCCCGGCTGCGTCCGCCGCATCGATGCCGCGTATCACCCTGTCGAAGTCGCCGCGCCGCGTGATCTCGCGGAACATGTCCGGATCGAGCGTGTCGAGCGAAATGTTCACCCGGCGCACTCCGGCCTCGTACAGGCGAGTGGCATCGCGTTCGAGCAGGGTGGCGTTGGTGGTCAGGGTCAGCTCGTGCAGCCCGTCGCCGAGATAGCTGCCGAGCCGGTCGAAGAGCTGGCCGCTATCCTTGCGCACCAACGGTTCGCCGCCTGTGATCCGTATCTTGGTCACACCGCGCCGGATGAAGGCGGCAGCGACACGCTCCAGTTCCTCAAGGCTCAGCAGGTCTTTCTTCGGCAGGAAGGTCATGTGCTCGGCCATGCAATAGGTACAGCGCAGATCGCACCTGTCCGTTACAGAAAGGCGCAGATAGGTCACCGTGCGGCCGAATGCATCGATCAACGGAGCAGGGCGTATTTCTGTCAGGCCATCAGGCATGAGTTAGACCTTCTGCGGCCTCAAGGTCGCTCAATGTGTCAATGTCGAAGGCTTCTTGCGGGGGCAGCGACACGGTTGCTGTCCTGTCGAGGGACTTGAAGACGCGCCTGGCCCCAGCATCGCCTGCAACTGCCATCAGGGCAGGGAACGTGTCGCGCGCGAACAGGGCGGGCGGGCATAGCGTGCCGGATGCGTCGCTCATGACAGCTTGTGTGCCAGGCGAGTTCGATGCGCTGAGGCGCCGCAAATGCGTGTCGCTGATACCCGGCATGTCCGCCAGAAGCACAATTGCGGCATTGGCCGATGTGATGCGTCCGGCGGCGGCGATACCGCAGGCCAGCGAGGTGCCCTGGCCGGCAGCTGTATCCGGATTAATGATGACATGCCAGCCTTTGGCTTCGAGCGCAGTGACGCGACCTGGCTGATCCGGGCCGACAATAGCGATCCGGGCAGCGACATCTTCGCCAGAGAGTCTCGCGGCGGCATGGTCGATAAGGCGCGCACCCTTGAAGCGGGCGAGCAGCTTGTCTCCGTTCTCGAACCGGCTGGATTGTCCGGCGGCAAGCAGGATGATTGCCGTTGACTGGAAGAGGGTGGGCGGCCGTTGGTGATACGCCTCCACGATTTCCGCCAGCGCAGAAATAGCCAGCATGGACGCATCGCGCATTGACGGAACAAGGCCGATCGGCCCGCGAACGCGCTGGACCTGTGGCTCTGGCAGCCCGGCCTTTCTCAGCGCTTCGCAACGACGCGCATGAGTATTCGCACTGCCGACAGCCCCGACATAGAAAGCCGGGCCATTGAGTGCCTGCTGCAACAGAGGCGTTTCCCAGTCTGAATCGTGAAACATCAGGACAAAGGCCGTCCACGCATCGTCACTGGGCGACGGTAAGCCGGCGGGCGTTTGCAGCGCGATGACATTATCGAAGCCGTCGTGGCGGGCCGCGGCAACATCCTCACCGTCGCGTAATTGCAATGTGGTTTCGATGCCGGCAGATGCGGCGACACGAGCGAGGGCGAGACTGTCAGCGCCGCGCCCGGCAATCCGAAGGCGAAGCTTTGGCTGGTAGTGTGCTGTGAAACCGTTCGGGGCGCGAAGACTGGCGGGCTGGCGAGCGGCGAGCTGATCGCGGCAAGCTTGAATTGCGGCCCGGTCAGGTGATGGCTGAATGTTCACCTCGATAGCCCCGCCGCAGGGCAGCGGTAGATCGGTGAAGGGCGAACCAGCGCCGTAACGCAAATTGACGGTCGTATCGTCCTCAATGGCCTGCCGGGCCTGCAGGGCGACGTCCGCATCGATGCAGCCGCCGGATATATAGCCCGCCCTGGCCCCGTCTGACCGGACAGCCATTAACGCGCCGGGCGCACGAACGGCGCCGCCTTCCGTCTTCGCCACCATGATGAGTGCCGTCTGGCCGGATGCTGCCCAGTCAAGCCACTGGCCGAGGACGTCTTCTGGATGTTCGAGATAAGCGGTTGGACGCGATGTCATTATCCCGTTCTAAACCTTCATTTAGATCGATGCTAGGGCTGCCAGCTTCATTTCGGTGATTGGAGCCGCTTCAGCTTGTCCTGCATCGCCGTCGTCGCCGTATCTGCGGCATCCCGCGCCTCGATATAGAGTTGGAGGACCTGTTCACCTGTTGGAGTCAGCGCAGAGCCACCCCGTGATGCGCCGCCATGGCTGGAGGTGATGACGGGTGAGGCAAAATCGCCGTTGAGTTCGTCAATCAGTTTCAGCGCGCGTGGATAGGACATGGACAATGTCTCAGCGGCTTTGCTGATGGAGCCATGGTCGCGGATCGCATCGAGCAAGGCGGCCTTGCCGGGGCCGAGCTTGCCGCCATTGGCGAGATTGAGCCGCAGGCTGAGGCCCGGTTTTGGTGATCTACTCATCGGCGTACCCCGGGTGCTTCGAGGCCAAGCCCTTCGGCACGTTTTGCAAGATAGAGTTCCACGGCGACATAGGTGTCTGAGCCAAAGTCCAGCGGTTCGGCGCGCACGCCCGCATCGCAATCGCGCAGGCGCCGCTGCAGCGAACCGAGCGACTGCCACTCAAGGCGATAGGCGGGAAACCCGTTGCCATGGCCCTGGCTGATCGTGTCGCCGCGCAACTGTTTGCCCCAGTTGTCATTGTGGCACTGGTTGCAGGAAAGGTTGAGCTGGCCACGGCGAGTAAAGAAGTATTCCCGGCCCGTCTCATAGGCTGCGGCAGCGGGACCGGTCAAATCGACAGATTGCGCCACGCCGCGCGCAAGATGCGTGACATAGGACGTGAGCGCCAGAAGATCCTCGCTTTCATAGGTCAGCGGCGGCAAGTCCTGATGTCGGGTGCGGCAGAGATTGATGCGGCCTTCGAGATTGACGAGATCGCCGCTCTCTTCATCAATTGCCGGATAGTGCGCGGCGGCCTGGGACAGGTCCATGCCATCGTCCGAGTGACAGGAGGCGCAGGCCGAAGTGCCGGTCGGGGCCTCACTGAAAAGGGTTTCCCCCTTGTCGACCCATAGAAAGCCGGGATTGGCGAAATCGTCATCCTGCAGGGCCTGTGTGTCCGCTTGCAGGAAGGCATACCCCGATTGAAGTGGAGTGGGCCGCTCAGGCGGCGGACGTACATTGGCACCCTGTTGCCCGCAGCCGGCAAGGGCGAGACCGCAAACGCTGGACAGAGCAGCCAGTCTCATTCGACTGTGAGTTGGTGCGTCTCCGACCATGTTTCGCCGTCCTGGTCGGTCCATCTAAACTCCAGCGTGGCGCTTGTCGTCGCGCGGGTGAAGAAGGTGAGGATTGGGTTCGCGGCGATGGCCGGTCCGAAACTTGCTTCGTACACGATATCTTCGCCATATAGGCATTCGAACCTGTTGATGATGTCGCGCGGAATTTCCTCTCCGCGTGAGCCGCGGCGGTAGCCGGTCTCCATCGGGTGCTGGATCAAAGCCTTAAGCTCGATTACTTCGCCTTCGGCGGCAGTATCGGGGGCGGATATGCGGATGACGGCCATATTCTCTTCCTATCCGATTACACAGGCAGCGAGTGTCACAACCGTGCTGCCAGTGCCTTTCCAGAGACTGCCATCATTCATCTCGGCAATGACGCGGAGGGTCTGCGTGCCCGCCATGCGAATGCGTGTTGAAACATCTGCCTTGCCAGCCCGTGGGCCAAGCTTGAATACGGCGATCTCTGCCTCCGGGTTGCGCGGTGAGAAGACGGCGATCTGTTTGACGTAATCATCATGCGACATCGGGCTGTCGACCGTAATGTTCAACGCAACTGAATTGCCATTCTCCGCAATGGGCGGCAGGCCGACCTTGACGCGGCCGTCCTGGATCGGCCGGTCGCCGAACATCGCCTTGATCGCCGCATCGGCATCCTCCGGGTCTGCCAGGGCTGGGAAGGGCAGGGCTGCCGCAACAAGCCCCGCGCCCACGCCAGCAAGAAGGCGGCGGCGGTTGATGATGGTCAGGCGGGGCGTCCGGTCAGTCATGTCAGCCTTTCAGGCTCGAAAGATAAGCAACAAGGTCTTCGATCTGGGCCGCGCTCAATGCTGGTTTGCCTTCGTATTCCGGCGCAACCTGATTGAGCCCGTCCACCCTGTAATATGAGGGCATCACCGTCTCAGGCCAAATGCTTTGCGCGTCTGCGATGCGCAGCCTGATCTGGGCAGGCGTGAGCCGGTCGCCCAGTACAGTAAGATTCGGTCCGGCATTGCCCTGAAATTCAGCGTCGAGGCCGTCTACCATATGGCAGAGAACGCAGTGGCCCTGATCGCGCGATGTGAAGACAACCAGGCCTCTTTCGGTATCTCCCGGTTCACCGGTCAGCGAGGCGGTTATAGCGTCGCCTTCGATCTGTGCGGGGCTGGCAAGATGTGTCTCAGGGGCAGGACTGCAAGCGGCGACGAAAGAGATTGGGACACAAGCCATGACAAGGCCGCGTATCATCCAAACGCCTCGGCCGTGATTGTCTTGAACCAGGCATAAGCCTGCGCGGCTTCTGCCTGGCGTACGCTATTATCTGCGCCCTCCGGGCTGAGACCGCCTGCGCCCTCGACACTGGTCAGCGTGCCGCCCTCATTGCGGTAGACTCCAGTGATTGAAATCGCTGCATCCGGGGTGACATAAGAATAGCAGGTATTGGCCAGCGTTGTCGCCTCGATGTCTTTGCCTGAGAGCGCCCGCGCGATCTGCAGCGCACAAAGCTTGCCCTGAAGATTGGCGGAGAAAGCTGACTTCGGCATCGGGGCGGCGATAGTTGCATCGCCAATGACGTGGATGTCGGTTTGCTGGGTGGACGCAAAGTCCAGCCCGTTGATCGGGCACCAGCCGGTCTCGTCCGTCACACCTGCGCGTTCGGCAATCTCGCCGGCTTTTTGCGGCGGGATAACATTCGCGACCGCCGCTTCGATGTCATCAAAATCAGTCGACAGCGTCATGCTGGCCGGATCGACAGAGACGACCCGCCCGAAATCGGCCGCGCCGCGCCATTCCAGATGGTCCGGATAATGTTCGGCCCAGGCTTCGAGGAATAGCGGCTTCTTGGAAAAGACGTCCTTCGCATCAAGCACGAGGAGCTTCGAGTTGGGTTTCTGCGTCTTGAGGTAGTGCGCGATCAGGCTGGCACGTTCATACGGCCCGGGCGGGCAGCGGAACGGGGCGGGCGGCACGGACATGACGACAAGGCCGCCATCCTGCATCGCTTCAAGCTGCTGGCGGAGCCGCGCGGTCTGCGGGCCAGCCTTCCAGGCATGCGGCATCGTCTCGGCAGCGGCTTCGTCATAGCTGTCCAGCGCACCCCAGCGAATATCAATGCCGGGCGAGAGGATCAGGCGATCATAATTGGCAGAGCCACCGCCCTCCAGGCTGACGGTGCGGGTGTCCGGATTAATGTCGAGGGCCTTCTGGTGAACAACTTCGATCCCTAGCGAGCGAAGGCCATCATAGCCGAAACGCTGGGCGCTCAGCTCTCGCAAGCCACCGATCACCAGATTGCTGAACGGGCAGGCGACATAGTCGGTATTCGGCTCAAACAGGGTAACGCTGGCATTTGGCATCAATTGTTTGAGGTATTTCGCCGCCGTCGCCCCGCCAAAGCCACCACCGATGACGACAAGCTTTGCCTGTGTCTGGCTGACGGCTTGGAGCGGCAGGCCAGACAGGAGCGCCGTGCCGGCCATGCCGCCGAGAATATGCCGGCGATTGAGGGGCGTAAAACCATCCGTCATGGCATCTCCTCATTGGCAATCCACGCGCTGACCGAAGCAATGTCTTCATCGCTATAGCCGCGCATAAGCCGGTGCATCACGCTCATGCCGTCCGCGTCGGTCTTGTATCCGAGAAGCGTGGCTTCCAGCGTGTCTGCATCGCGTCCGGCAAGGCTGGTCATCGCTTCGCCTGCCTCACCATGACAGCCGGAACAGGCCGCGGCGAGGACAGCCGCACTGGAGAGCTTCGAGTCTTCCACAGCCGTCTCTGCGGAGGCGGTTTCCGCGCTCTCTTCAGCCGACGGTGCCTTGCTGCAGGCGGCGAGGGCCAGACCTGCAGCAAGTGTGATGGCAATGACGTTTCGGCTTGTCAGCGTCACGCGTCCCTCAGGCTTTGGTCCTTGATCGGCAATTGCCGGATACGCTTGCCGGTCGCCGCATAGATCGCGTTCAACACGGCCGGGGCCGCCACGGCGATGGTCGGCTCGCCAACCCCGCCCCAGAAACCGCCCGACGGCATAACGATGGTTTCGACTTCCGGCATCGCGGCAAGGCGCATCGAGTTGTAGGTGTCGAAATTCTTCTGCTCGGTCTCACCGTTCTCGAATGTGACTTCCTCATAGAGGGCAGCCGACAGGCCATAGACGAAGGAGCCGGCAACCTGCGCGTCGATCTGCTGCGGATTGACGCCGTAGCCAGGGTCAGTCGCGGCCACGATACGGTCTACCTTGAGTTCGCCCGCGTCGCTGACCGTGACTTCCGCGCAGGCGGCTGTGTAGCTGCCGAAGGAGTAGAACGCGCAAAGCCCGCGCGCCTTGCCATCGTCGCTGCCCCAGCCCGAGCCATCGGCGGCGGCCTGCAGCACGGCGGCGAGTTTCGGGCTGTCCTGCATGTGCGCCAGTCGGAATTCCAGCGGGTCACGCCCGGCGGCATGGGCGAGTTCGTCCATGAAGCATTCCAGGTAGATCGCGTTCTGGTTGGCATTCACGCCGCGCCAGAAGCCCGGACGCACCGGCGGGTTGCGCATCGCATGATCGACCAGCAGCGCCGGGAAAGTATATTTCAGCGTCTGGTCTTCAGCCCGTTCATCCATGCCGCTCGGCAGCAGGCCCTGGAAGGCATAGGGGTCCATGCCATCGTTCAGCGCCTGCGGCATCAGGCCGGACAGGATGGACTGGCCCGACAGGCGGATCTTCAGCCCGGTGAGGTTGCCATCTGCATCGAGCGCGCCTTCGCAGCGCGCCTTGGTGATCGGGTGGTAAAAGCCATGCTGCATATCTTCTTCACGCGTCCACAGTAGCTTTACCGGTGTGCCCGGCATCTGCTTGGCGATCTTTACGGTCTGGCTGACATAATCGCTCATGCCGCGTCGGCCAAAGCCGCCACCGAGCAGCAGCTTGTAGACATCGCATTGCTGGATCGGCAGTTCAGCCGCTTCGGCTGCGGCTGCGAGGGCAGCTTCGCCATTCTGTGTTCCGCACCAGACTTCGCACTTTTCCTCGGTCCATATGGCCGTGGCATTCATCGGCTCCATGCAGGCATGGTTCTGGTGCGGCGCATTGTACCGAGCCTCGATCACCTGGGCAGCGCCCTCGAAGGCGGCATCGACATCTCCTACCTCGTTGCCGAGGAAGGCGTCCTCAGTGGTGAGACCATCTTCCAGTTCAGCATCGAAGGCAGAGCTTGAGTGGCCCGAGTCATCACCGCGTTCCCACTCGATTGGCAGGGCGTCGAGCGCAGTCTTGGCTTGCCACCAGCGATCAGCCACGACGGCGACTGCGGTGTCATCAACCTTCACGACATGCTTCACGCCCGGCATGGATGTGACGGCATCAGCATCGTATGATTTCAATGTACCGCCTCGCATCGGGGCCTGCTTGATCGCGGCATTCAGCATGCCATCCATCTGAAGGTCTGCGCCGTATTTCTGCTTGCCGGTGACCTTGTCAGCCGTGTCGAGACGCTTGACCGGCTTGCCGATGATCTTCCAATCGGCCGGATCCTTTAGCGTGATGTCGGTCGGGGATTCGATCTCGGCCGCCTCGTTGGCGAGTTCACCATAGGTCAGTGTCTTGCTCGACGGGCCGTGCGTGATCACACCTGCATCAACCGAACACTCGCCGACCGGAACGGCCCAGCGATTGGCTGCGGCCTGGATGAGCATCATGCGTGCGGCTGCACCGCCTTCGCGGACATAATCATGGCTGCCGCGAATGCCGCGTGAGCCACCTGTCGAGAAGTCCCGCCAGACGCGGTCGCGGGCGAGGTTCTCGCCCGGTGTCGGATATTCGGTAACGACCTTGTCCCAGTCGCATTCAAGTTCTTCGGCGACCAGCTGCGCGAGACCGGTAAGCGTACCCTGGCCCATCTCGGAGCGGGCAATGCGGATCGTGACGACATCATCAGTGCCGATATGGACCCATGCGTTGACCTCTGGCGGCGGTGGCCCTGCGGCTTTTCCGGTTTCGGATGAATCGCCATCACCAGGCGCACAGGCCGCGACCAGGCCGATCGTCAGGCCGGCCGTGCCGGTGCCGATAATGAAATTGCGCCGGGAAATCTGGAAAGTGTCAGCCATTGTGGTTCTCCCCCTCAGGCTTTCTTCGTCTTGGCGAGATGGATGCCCTTGCGCACCCGCGCGAGCGTCCCGCAGCGGCAGATATTGGTGATCTGCGCATTGATGTCCTCATCGGACGGGTCGGGTGTCTCGTTAAGCATGCCTGCGACGGCCATGATCATCCCGGGCTGGCAATAGCCGCACTGCGGGATATCCATCTCGACCCAGGCCTGTTGGACGGGGTGGCTGCCATCTTCGGACAGGCCTTCGATGGTGGTGATGTCTTCCTCGCCGGAAAGCGCACCGACCGGATACGTGCAGGAACGGACGGCCCGCCCATCTATATGGATGGTGCAGGTGCCACACTGGGCGATCCCACAACCATATTTCGTGCCTGTCAGGCCGAGATGTTCGCGCAATACCCAGAGCAGGGGTGTCGATTCCTCGGCATCGACCGTAACCGTTTCTCCGTTGACCTTGAGATCTGCCATACGCTTCTTCCTCCTCTGACGGCGTTTGTCCGAGCTGTGTTTGCGGCTGAAAGCAGCATTCCTGCTGATCCGGAAAGATCAGAAAAAAGGGCAGACCGGACTCTACTGTTGGAAACAAGAGTAATGTGCCGCTCTCAGGGAAACCAGTGTTCGCGACAAAGAATTTTTCGTATGGGCAGCAGTGACTTGTTTGCGGTCACATATCACGCGCCGAATGACAGGTTTTCATGCTTGAATGCCAACCTGACTGTTCCGCCTCCTTTCGGCAAATCCCCTCGGCTTGAGCGTGTTGGCAGACATTCCCTCTCGCCGGTATGCCTCAATTCGCCGGGCAGAATGCCCAAGACTCTCCGTTTTAGTGCCGCGAAGCCGGGGCTTTTCCGCCGCATTCGGCGCGCAGGCTGACCTTCATGACAAACTAGCAATGAAGGGAAAACCGGCCATGGCCACGCTAAATGCACTGAACACTCATAAAGGCGCATCTTCGCCAGTATTGTTGCGGATGGCCGCCCTCGCGGGGCTGGTGAGCCTTGCGGCAGCGTCGGCCTTTGCGCAGGGCGCGCCCCGTCTCGTCACGCCGAGTGATGCAACCGGTGGTACGCTGCTATTCGAGGCCACTGAACCGGGCAAATACATATCTGCACCCGCCCTCGCAACGGATGTTAAAATCGATATCTCCGGGCCGATTGCGCGCACGACAGTCACGCAGCGCTTCGAGAACACGTCTGATGGCTGGGTCGAAGGCGTCTATGTCTTTCCGCTGCCTGACAATAGCGCCGTGGACACGATGCGGATGCAGATCGGTAACCGCTTCATCGAGGGCCAGATCGAGGAAAAGCAAAAGGCGCGCGAGATATATGAGACCGCAAAGGCAGAAGGCCGCAAGACGGCGCTTCTGGAGCAGCAGAGGCCAAACCTGTTCACCAATTCGCTCGCCAATATTGGTCCCGGTGAAACCATTGTCGTCCAGATCGAATATCAGGAGAGCCTCGCCAGTGATGACAATCAATTCAGGCTGCGCTTCCCGATGGTCGTGGCGCCGCGTTACAACCCGGAACCCAAAATCCTTGTCGCGGATCTTGACGGCACAACAGGCTTTTCCATTGCTGACCCGGTTCCGGACCGCGACCATATTTCACCGCCGGTGCTGCATCCGGATCTCGGGGAGATAAACCCGGTCAGCCTGTCGGTCTCGCTGAAGGCCGGATTCCCGCTGGGCGAGGTCGAGAGCGCGTACCATGAGGTTTCGATCAATCGCAGCGATGTACGTTCAGCAAGCCTTGAACTGGCTAGCGGCACCGTCCCGGCCAATCGTGATTTCGAGCTGAGCTGGTCGCCGAAGTCTGGCACGGCCCCATCGGCGGCACTGTTCACGGAGACGATTGAAGGCGAGCCTTACTATCTTCTCATGGTCACCCCGCCGACGTCGTTAAGTGTGGCTGCCCCGCCGCCGCGCGAGATTACCTTCGTGATCGACACGTCTGGTTCAATGGGCGGCGCATCCATCCGGCAAGCCCGTCAGAGCCTTGCGCTTGCGATCAGCCGCCTGAAACCAGGCGACACGTTCAACGTCATCGAATTCAACTCGAACTATACCGAACTCTTCGACACACCGAAGCCGGTCAGCGACGAGACAGTCCGAAAGGCGCTCCACTGGGTTGAAGGCTTGCAGGCTAATGGGGGGACCGAAATGCTCGGCGCACTGCGCGCGGCCCTAACGGAACATGGCACTGCAGATGGACGCCTTCGGCAGGTCATTTTTCTGACCGACGGTGCGATCGGCAATGAACAGCAGCTCTTCCAGACGATTGCTTCAGGCCGCGATGATGCCCGTATTTTCACGGTCGGGATCGGTTCGGCGCCAAACAGTTTCTTCATGTCGCGCGCGGCTGAGATCGGGCAGGGCAGTTTCACCCATATTGGAAATGTGGACGAGGTTGCCGAGCGGATGGGAGGCCTGTTCGTGAAGCTGGAATCGCCTGCCATAACAGATGTTGCTGCCGATTGGCCGGAAGGGACAAAGGTCGAAGCGTGGCCATCGCCCATCCCGGACGTCTATCGCGGTGAAACACTCGTCATTGCGGCGCATGCAGCAACCGATGATGGGATGGTGTGGGTATCCGGCACGACCGGGGACCAGCCATGGAAAGTCGGTCTCGACCTTGAGAAAGCTGTCTCAAGACACGGCATTTCCAAACTCTGGGCGCGCCGCAAGATCGCATCCCTCGAGCTTGACCGGGCCCGGCCGGGGGCTGATGGCGAGGCGTTGGACAGCCGGATCCTGCAGACAGCATTGGCCCACACGCTCGTCTCAAGGTTGACCAGCCTTGTCGCGGTGGATGTGACGCCGTCCCGGCCAGAGAGTGCGTCGCTGGCGTCCCAGGAGATGCCAGTGAATCTCCCCGCCGGATGGGATTTCGCCAAGGTGTTCGGTGCGGATCTGCCCGTTGGCAATGCCCCGACGCTGCCCATGGAGGCCCTGCGCATGAGCCAACCGGTCGACGCTGCACCGGGCCGTCCGGATGTCTCAAGGCCGGGTATGCCCTTGCCTCAAACCGCGAGCCTTAGCAACGCCAGCATTCTGCGCGGGCTTTGGCTGGTGCTGCTTGCGGCGCTGATGTTTGGCTGGCGCCCGATTTGCCGCCTGCTCGGCTTCGGCAAGCATATATCGGGACGGGCGGCGTGACTGGTCTTGTGCAGGCTGTGGCTCCGGCGAGGTTCAGACGCCTCGCCGGGATTCGCGCTCGCCATTGTTTGGCGGCAGCCATCGCCGGACTCGGCCTTCTCTCGCTCTCCAGTGGCATCTGGATCAAGGCCAAGGCAGGTCTTGCGCAAATCCTGCTGCAATCAGCCTGGGAGCGGACGCTGGATGGAGAAGCACAAGTCCGGCCATGGCCATGGGCCGACGTCTGGCCCGCTGCAAAGTTGGAATTTCCTAGGCTCGAAAGGACTGCGATCGCGCTGTCTGGCACGAGTGGCGAGGCGCTCGCCTTCGGGCCGGGCCTGATGCATGGTACTGCACAGCCGGGTGAGCCTGGCCTTGCGGTCATTGCGGCCCATCGTGATACGCATTTCCGACTCCTGAAAGACGTAAAGGTCGGAGACACGGTCTTCCTGACACGCGAGGACGGGGCAGCGCTGAGCTTTGAGATTGTGCAGACACGCATCGTCAACGCGGCGGCGAGCGGACTTGTAAATGAAGGCGTCTCGGCCCGGATCGCGCTCGTCACGTGCTACCCGTTCGAGGCGGGACAACGCGGCCCGCTCAGATATGTGGCAATTGGCGAGCTTCGGCCCTGAAGCCTATTGCGGCGGGGCAGCGGAGCGGATGTCGCCATTCTTGCTGGCGAGCTTAACGCTGACGATATACGCTTTTTCAGCCTGCATACCTGCGAGGATGAGACCTGCCTGATCGCTCGGCATGAGGCGCAGGAACCCTGCTGCGAATCCTGGGTCCATTTGGTTGAAGATCCCTGCGGCCTGATCTGGCTTCATTGCGCTATACATCTGCGCCAGATGCTGGATGTCTTCATTTGCGCTGGTCGTCATGTTCTTCCAGCGGTCATTGACCGTTTGCTGCAGGCTTTGCAGTTCAGCGGCCTGCTGGTCGAGTGCCTGTTCACGTGCCCGCAAGGCGAGCTCCTGCTCCTGCAGGGCGGCGGCCCGGTCCTTCAGGCTTTTTTGGTCGCTGGCCAGAGCGGCGGCAGCTGCGCCTGTAAAGCAGACTTTCTCGTCAACGGGGCTCGTGTCCAGTTCAAAGGCTGCGGGCGTGACCTCTGCATGTGCGGCGGCGGTGCTGGTCTGCGCGCCTGAATTGCCTTCCGCCGCAGCGATGGCGTGCGGCAGGATACGGGTCGCGCCGCCAATCGTGAACAGCGCGCCGAGCGTGAGCAGGACATGTGTGCGTGCACTGGATTTGGCCATCAGCTCAGAGGGTCCTCTTCAGGGGTTGGGCATCTTCATCTTCGAACAGGAAATCGGTCTCACGCACGGCAGAGCGCACGCGGCCATTGTGAGCCTTCATCTGCACGAGCAAATTCTTCATCTCGACAGAGCGCTCTTTTGACTGGTGAAGGATATCGGCCATGCTGACGGTCAGTTCTGACCTTGCAGCCTGCGCAGTGCGGCTGGCCTGCGCATGCGAAGCTTCCATTGATTCAGTTAGCTCGCTGAGCTTGTCGCACATCGCGTCCGCATCCTGCATGAGCTTCGACAGGCGCGATGCGAGCTCGCCAGCCTGCGCGCGCGTGTCGCTGGTCGCCGAGGAGACGGCGGAAACTGATTTCGACAGGGCGACAATCGTTGCGCCGAGGCCGTCGCGCGTGTCTTGGAGCGCTTTCAGCCGGCGGCTCAATACGATGCAGTAAACGCACGCAGCGAACGATACCAGGAAGATCGCAATGTCTGTCGGTTGGATTGCAAGCATGTCCATCACATCACCTCAACAGGAATTCCGTGACGAGGACGCCGCGTGAGACATCGCCGCCGAGGACCAGTTCCGAGCGGTGCGCCAGCTGTTCCCGCATGCGCGGGTAAAACCCGGCCGATTCGAAGTCGCTGAGTTCGACCGAGCGCATATACGACACGAAGGCGTCGACAAGCATTGGTTCGGCTTTCAGCACCTGATCGGTGTTCTTCTTGTCCGTCACGACCGAGATGTTCATCTTCACATACCGGGTGGCCGGCGCATTGCCGATCGTGATGAGGACTTCCTTCAGTTCGACATAGGCCTGGTCGTCCCGTGCCAGCGGCGAGACCAGCGGTTCGCCAGCTTCCGGTACGACGCATACAGCCGATTCAGCAGCGCTGTCTGGGGACAGGAAGAAGGACACCGCAAACGATGCACCAGCCGATACGACTGCGAGCAGCCCCCATTTGATGAGGCCGCCACCGCCAGATGCTTTCGGCGTTAATTCGTTTTCGTCTGCGCTTTCCGCAGCCATGGGCCCCTCGCCACTACCATCGATCCTGCCCACTGCTGTAGCGAACACTGGGTAAAGGAAGCGTTAACAATTTTCCCTGAAATATTAACCATTACGAGTGGTGATTTGATGCGGGGCTGTACAATCCATGAAGTTTGTTGAGACGCTGAAGGGACTGTCAGCGGGCAGACAACTCGCGCTGCTTGGTGCGGTGCTGGGGGTTGTGTTTGCCATGACGTTGCTAATGCGCGGCGCCATGAACGAACCCATGACACTGCTGTATTCCGGTCTTGAACCCGGCAATGCCGGCGAAGTCATCGAAGAGCTGGAAAAGCGCGGCGTTGACTATGAAATTCGCGGCGAAGCGATCTTCATTCCCGAAAGCCAGCGCGACGCAACTCGGCTGTCGCTTGCCCGTCAGGGCCTGCCGCAGCAATCGGTGCGCGGCTATGAGCTGCTCGACGATGTCAACGGTTTCTCGGTGACCTCCGAAATGTACAATGCTGCGTATTGGCGCGCCAAGGAAGGTGAGCTGACGCGCACGATCCTGTCGATTTCCGGCGTGTCCTCTGCGCGGGTCCATATCGGCGCAAGCCTGCGTTCTGGCTTTTCGCGGTCCACACCGACGCAGACCGCCTCCGTGACCATCTCGACGGTGCGGGATCTCACCCCGGGCCAGGCCGAAGCGATCCAGTATCTCGTCGCACTGGCGATCTCCGGCCTCAATCCGGATGATGTCGCCGTGATCGACCCGGAGAAAGGCCTGCTGGCCGGTCCGAATGTCGACAAGATGGAAGAGCCAGCGCTCGTTGCCGACAGTCAGGCATCCATGCTTGAACAGAAGATCATGCGCCTGCTTGAAGCCAGGGTCGGCGCTGGAAATGCGCGTGTGTCGGTCTCTGTCGATGTGAACCGCCAGCGCCAGCGCGTGTCAGAGGTGACATTCGACCCGCAGTCGCGTGTGATCCGCAGCCGCACCAGTAATGATGTGAGCGAGTCCAATGCCGGCTCATCGGCGGGCGTATCCGTGTCCAGCAATCTGCCTCAGGCAACAGGCGAAAGCGGCGGCGGCACCTCCAGCATGATGAAAAACTCCACCGAGAGCGTGGCATATGAATTCAACGAACGCCGCACTGAAACCGAGATGATGCCGGGTGAAATCCAGCGCATATCGGTCGCTGTCCTGCTCAATCGCGAACAGCTTGGCATCGACCCGGCGGCAGCAGATGCAGACCTGCAGGCGCAGGAGATGATTACGAATTTCGAGCAGCTTATCCTGTCGGGTGCCGGTCTGGACACGGACCGCGGAGATACGCTGACAGTTGAGCTGATGCCGTTCCAGGCGGTACCTGTGCAGGAAATGTTGGTAGCGCCATCTATGATTGAGACACTGATCCAGACCTATTTCTGGGCAGGCCTGCAGGCCGTGCTGCTCGGTATTGTCGTGATTGTCCTGGTGCTTGGCGTTCTGCGTCCGCTCTTGACGCAAAGACCCGAACGCAAGGATGCCTTGAACCAGCCGCAGCTTATCGAGGGGCAGACGGCTCAGGATGCCGAAACTGATCCGTTCAATTACCTCTCCGACTATACGCGTGAGCGTCAGGATGAAACCGCAGCCCTGCTGCAGTCCTGGCTGGATGAAGACCGGAAGGTGGCCGTGAATGAGTGAAGCCCTTTTCGCGAGACTTCCCAAGTTTGACGAACTGGAGAGCGCTGGAAGCGGGACAGCCCGAAAGGCCGCGCCCGCCCAACCCGTGCAGAGCGCTGAAGACGCTGCACGCGCCAGCGCCGAAGCCGCTTTCAAACAGAAGTCATCAAAACACCTTTCCGAGATCGAAGCGACACTCGGCGCGCTGTCGCAAGCAATCACCACCGTGCAACAGGATGGACGCAAGCAGACGGTGGAGTCCGTCGTCGCGATTGCCGAAAGGCTCTTTCCCGAGCTCTCGAAGAAATTCCTGTCCGAGGAAATCGCCCTGCATCTGGAAAAAATGATCCCGGAGTCTGCTGCAAGCGTCGACATCAAGGCTGAGCCGGACCTCGCCGAAAGCCTGAAAAGCGTGATCGAGCGGTCCAACCACCTGTCATCGGTCTGCGCCGTGACACCCGACGCTTCACCGAAAGGCGAGCGGGTGACCGTGTCATGGAAGACCGGCGGCCTGACCTTCGATTTCAACGGCCTGCTCGAAGCCTGTATCGGGCATCTGAAAACAACGCATCCAAGCATGGGGGAGACATCCTGATGGCCAATCCGGAGCCTGCACAAGCCGAACCAGAAGATCTCGAACGGCGCGATGGTTCAGCCGTGAACCAGTTCCGGCGCTCGATCTATGGCGTGCCCGTAATGGTCACAGTGTCAATCGGCCAGAAACGGCTCAGCGTTTCGGAGATTCTTGACCTGCGCCCGGATTCGGTTGTCGCGCTGACCTCCCGCATTGAAGACCCCGTCAGCCTGATGGTCGATGACAAGCTGATCGCCAAAGGCGAACTGGTCGAAACCGATGAGGGCGGCATCGCCGTCAAGATCACGGAGATTTCGGAAGATGCAGATGGCGCTCAGGGCTGACAGCCTCGCGACGTCCTGCCGTCTCTTCCTCCTGATTGCGTTCGCAGCGGTCTTTGCATTTTCCGGACATGCGCAGGAAGCGATAGATGGTGCCGGCCCGCTGGGCGGGCTGCTTGGCCAGTCCGGCGAGGGCGGTCTCAGCGGCTCCGTGATTATCCTGTTCGTCATGGTGACGGTGCTCAGCCTTGTGCCGGGCCTTGCCATGATGGTCACATGCCTGCCTTTCCTGATGATCGTGTTCTCGTTTATCCGGCAGGCGCTCGGCATCCAGCAGGCGCCGCCAAACATGATGCTCATGGCCCTCGCCATGTTCCTGACCTTCTTCATCATGGAGCCGACCTTTACCGAGGCGTGGGCCAATGGTGTCGCGCCCTATACCGAAGGCACGATCGGCGAGGATACGGCCTGGAGCGCGACAACAGAACCGTTCCGTGTGTTCATGAATGCGCGTGTCGACCCTGAAGCCGTGCCGGTGCTCGGGGACGCGCTGAACCGGCCGGTGGTGGACGGTGAGGAGCCAGCTTTCTCACTGCTCGCAACCGCCTTCATGCTGTCTGAAATCAAGCATGCTTTTCAGATCGGCTTTGTGATTTTCTTACCATTTCTTGTGATTGATCTGGTCGTGGCGTCGGTCCTGATGGCCGTCGGCATGATGATGGTGCCACCGACAGTTGTGTCGCTGCCTTTCAAGATCGGATTTTTCGTGCTGGCCGATGGCTGGCTCAAGATTACTGAAGCCCTGATACGAGGATATGCCGGATGAATCCTGCCCCGAAACCTGCTGCCTCGAACGTCACGCGCATGACACCGCGCGCGGGCGCTAAGAAGCCGGGCGCAGCAAGCATCACACCGTCCCAGCGGGCCGCCGTCATAATTGCCGTGCTGGGCGAAACTGCGGCCAAGCCAATTGTCGACAAGCTCGACGATGCGGCGCTGGCGCAGGTCGCTACGGCGCTGGAATCCGTGTCCTTCCTTGCCCGCGATGAGCTTGCTGAAATCGTTGTCGATTTCCTGCAGCACCTGCGCCACAACAGTGGCGCTTTCCGGGGTGGCAAGGCACGCTCCCGCCAGATCATCGAAGGCCTGCTGGATGAAAGCCGTCTCGACATGGTGTTCGGTTCAGGCGCTTCCGTGACGGCCCTGTCTGCGCCCCCGGCAAGCGAAAAAAGCGACGCATGGGCGCGGCTTGAAGAACGTGACCCGGCGCAGATTGCGGCTTATTTCAACAATCTGACGCCAAACATCATCGCGCTTATCCTGCGCAAGCTCGACGTGTCGATCGCCTCGGAGGTTGTTGGCCACCTTGATGAGGACAAGCTCGACACGACAATTGGTTATCTTGTCGAGGCGGACCGCACTGACCCGGAAATTGACGGCGTCATCGCGCGGATGGTCGAGATGGAATTTCTCAACAATGCGCCCGGTGAAGTCGAAGCAGAAGGCTCGGCACACCTGGAAGCGGTTGGCGAGATGCTGAGCCTGATCTCCAGCACCAAACGCGACCGTTTGCTGGCCTTCCTCAAGATAGAGCATGAAAACAAGCTTGAAGGGATTGAGAAAGTCCTGTTCACGATTGAGGGTCTGCCGGACATGCTGCCGCGCAATGGCGTGCCTGTCGTCTTCCGTGAGCTTGGTGAAGATACGATGATCCCGCTCCTGTCCACGCTGACGGGCAATCTACAGCCTGTGCAGGACTATTTGCTGAGCAATATTTCGTCCCGCCTGGCTGACCAGTATCGCGACCAGCTCAATGATCCTGATCGCAAGCCTGTCACTGATGTCGATGCGGTCCAGCGCGGCTTGCTGACAGCGCTCATGTCGCTGAAGCGACGCGGCCTTGTCGTGATGGAAAAGCCGGCGACCTAGATCCCCGCCTCTCATCCGAAACCCCTAGCGGACGATCAGGTCAGCGTGTAGCGCGCCGGCGGTTTTCATCGTGCGGATGATGTCCGACATTTCCTGCGGCGTCACGCCGAGGGCGTTGAGGCCGGAAATCAGCTGCGACAGTGTCACATTGGAATCCAGCGTCGCCACGTTGTTGTCGCCGGTCTGCCCGACGAAGATCTGTGAGCGGGGCAGCACAATCGACTCTCCGTCAGAGAAGGGGTTGGGCTGTGACACGACCGGGCTTTCGACCACCTTGATCGATATATTACCCTGCGCGATTGCAACCTTCGAAATTGTTACATCCTCGCCAAACACGATGGTGCCGGACTTCTCGTCGATGACGATCCGGGCCGGGACGGCGACTTCGACAGGCAGGTTTTCGATATTGGCCAGGATGCGGGCCGGTGATCCGCTCAGGGCGCGCAGGTCAAGGTCGATCGTGCCGGGATCGCGCATAAAGGCGATGGGCGTACCGAACGACTTGTTGATTGTGTCTTCGATGCGTGCGGCTGTTGTGAAATCCGGGTCACGCAATGCCAGTACCAGAGAGTCGCGACGATTGAAGTCATAGGCAATCTCGCGTTCGATACGCGCGCCATTGGGCACGGAACCGGCGGTTGGCGTGCCGCGTGTCTCGCGGGCGCCTGCGGCCTGAACGTCGATACCTGACACGATGATGCTGCCTTGCGCGACAGCATAGACTTCATTGTCGGCGCCTTTGAGCGGCGTCAGGATCAGCATGCCGCCTTCGAGGCTCTCGGCGTCGCCAATCGAGGACACGGAGACATCAACGGTCGAGCCATTGCGCGCAAAAGAGGGCAGGGTTGCGGTAACCAGCACGGCCGCAACATTGTCCGGCTTGATGTCCTCGCCCTGCACATTCACGCCGAGGCGTTCCAGCGTGTAGGTCAGCGAGTCTTCGGTGAACGGTGAATTACGCACCGTGTCGCCGGTTCCGTTGAGACCAACGACAATGCCGTAACCGATGAGATCGTTCTGGCGTACCCCTTCGACATCCACCACATCGCGGATGCGGCTCTGCGCGTCGACGTGCAGCGATGAGGCGAAGGCGGTGAGGCCGGCAAAGGCCAGGAGCCAGATGATTTTTTTCATCGTGTTACCTCAGGAAATTCAGGAGTGAGAGATTGGCGAGACGTGCGGTCAGCAAGTAGGAAGCTTCCAGGTTGCTCTCCAGCTGTTGCAGCTCCGAGGCGGCCTCGTACTGGTCGCGGCCTGCCATCTGGTTGAACGCTTCGGTCAGGACGGTTTTCTCGATGGCGAGAGACGCCTGCTCGTCGGAAATCCGCTTTTGCTTGACGCCGAGATCGGCCCGCAGATTGGTAACCGACGTTTCGCCCGAAGCCAGACGGATCGAGGCAGCGTCGAGGATGGCAGTGCGCGCATCGCCATTTGGCAGGCTGCCACCCTTTTCCGATATTGCCATGACGGCGAGGCCGGACACCAGCTGGGTGATTGCCGGATCAACTGCCGTCACGCCGTCCGGGTCCGACGTGGACGCCGTGCCACCAAAGATGCCTTGCTGCCAACCGCCGGTAGGGGAATTGAAATAGGTGTCGATCTGGGCTTCGAAATCTGCGGCATCGGTCGCAGTCGAGGCGATGCCGCGAATGTCCGCCAGCAATTGTTCTGATCCGGCAAAGGGCGTTGTCGAGGTTGCATCACCGGAGAAGACATAGCGCTCGCCGTGACGGACATTGAGCGCAGACAGGACGGAGTCGAGCGCAATACCCGCATCGCTGGCGACAGCGGCCTGCTCCTGGTCATTACCGGCCCCAATGGAGGATTGCATGCGCGCCGACAGGCCCGATACGCTTGTGGCCACGCGGGTAAGGCCTTGCTGGGCAATATCGAGCCGGCTCTCGCGCAACTGAAGGAGCCCGGCCTGAGAGGCCACATCATTGAGCGCTTTCTGGCTCAGCATCGCGCTACCAATGCGGCCGGATAGATGCTGGGTAAGGTCGGCCCGCCGGCCGGTGACCGCTTCCTGGGAAGTGTTCTTGAGCTGCTCGCGCAGGTCGGCGACGTTCTGACTGAGCTTGGCCGAAATCAGGCTGGAGGGCAGGGTGTTGCGTATCATGCTAGATCTCCATCAGACGCTGCAGCATCTGGTTGGCAATTTCGATCACACGGGCATTGGCAGCATAGGCCTGTTCGATCAGCAGGAGGTCCTGCATTTCGGCATCGACATCAACACCGGTTGCGGCCTGTTCAGCCTCCAGCATGATGGAATGCTGCGCTGAGGTGGAGGACAGCACTGCTTCGTTCGAAATACGGGCCTGACCGGTCAGCGAGGAGAAATTGGCCGCGAGTTCTGCCGATGAGAACTGACCCTGAAGGCCGTTAGCATTAACCGCGCGAACACCCGTCAGTGCATCGAACATGGCGGAAAGGATTGCGTTGTTGCCGGTTGGGCCGGGCGTGGTTGCGCCGAGGCCATCGCGCAGCCTGGAAAGATCGCCGCCCTGTGTAGGATCGACCAGCGGGTTCACCGCCAGGCGTCCGGCAATACCTGCGCCGCCTGCCGGGTCGAGGTCTACAAACAGGCCAAAGTCCCCGGCCGGCTTGGTCGGGTCGAGTGCGTCATCTGAAAGGCGTGTGACAAGATCGCTGGCAACCGTGTCGAGCTGTGCTCCGAACTTTGGCAGGTCGGTATCGCGCAGGGTGAACAGCGCGCCGAAAAGGCCACTTGAGACCGCCGAATAGGTCGCCGCGCCGGGCGTCAGGTCAAGGCCATCTACAGTCAGGCCAGACAGGTCGCCATCGGCTAGCGTAACGCCGGGTTCAAAGGAATTGGACGGCGTGAATTCTATCTCGCGGGCTGTGCCGGCGAGCAGGTACACGCCCTCCTTCGTCACGATATCGATCGTCCCGCCCTGGCGCGCAACAGACTGCACGGGCAGGTATTCGGAGATCGTGTCGACCGCCCGCTGGCGCTCATCGAGGAGGGCGGCTGCTTGCGGCGAGGAGCGATCAATGCCGGCGACCTTGCCGTTCAGCATTTCGATCTGTTTCAGGGCGTCGTTGACCACCCTTACGCCGTCAGAAATCTCACGGTCGGCTTCGGCGCGCTGGTCGGTAACGTATTGCGACAGCGAGTTGAATTCACGCACAAGTGCGTTGGCCGTGTCGATCACGCCGCTTGCATTGGCCGATGATTCAGGGCTGGTCACCGCTGCAGAGAGCGAGGTTTCAAAGTCGGAAATCAGGTTGAACAGGCCGGACCCGTCCGCAGTATCGCCCAGCCGGGCTGATAGCGACTGCCAGGTCGATGACAGGACGCTTGCCTTGGTCAGGTCGCTGGTCAGCGACATGCGCTCGGACGTCAATATGGCGTCTGTGGCCCGGCTGATGCCTTCGCCATGAACGCCGGCCGTGTTCGAGCCGATTATTGTTTCGCCCAGCAAGACAGAACGCCGGACATAGCCCGGCGTCGTTGCATTGGCGACGTTGGTCGCGACGATGTCGGCCCTCAGTCCTGAGACTTGAAGGCCGGATCGCGCTGCGTTTATGGCATGGGAGAGGCTCAAGGAATTTGCGCCCTTTCAGCTGGCCGCACTTACCGTTTGAGGTTGGTGGTTTCCTGCAGCATCTCATCGACCGTCTGGACGATTTTCGCATTCGAGGAATAAGCCCGCTGGGTTTCAATCAGGTCGGTCAGTTCTTCGGCGATATCGGTCGTCGATTCCATCAGGGAGAAACCGGCAACGCCGCCGACCGGGCCGGTGCCTGCATCCCAGAGATAGAGGTTGCCACTGTCTGCGGACACTGAGAATGCCTGCGAGTCGAGGGCCTGGAGGCCGTTCATGTTCGGAACGTCACCAACCGGGATCTGGTAAAGTGTCCGGCGGAAGCCGGAATTGTAGACCGCCTGCAGGAAACCCTTCTCGTCGATCTCGACGGATTGAAGATCACCGATTGGCGCGCCATCCTTGCTGACATTGGTCGGCGAGAACGGAGCCGAAAGCTGCGTGATGCCGGAATTGTCATTCGGGCGACCGATAAATATCTCGACATCGCCATGTGGCAGGTTGATCGTGATATTGCCGGTGTCCTCACTATAGGAGGCACCGCCGGCTGCGGAGACAGTGGTGATACGTCCACCGGTCGTGGCATTGTCGGCAAAGGAGATATCAACGTCGCCAATTGAATCGGCCGAACCGCCGGCGCTGTCGAAGATCTCGACTTGCCACTGGTTGCTGGCCCCGGTCGCCGGGACGCTCGGCGTGAAGCTGAGTGTCAACGTCTGGGCGCGGCCGAGATTGTCGAAGTATTCGATCGGCAGGGTGTAATCGTCGCCATTACCTGTCGAGAGCGTGGCATCGGCCGGCAGGTTGATACCGAGTTCAACTTTCGACGTTGGCGACGCGGTGTATTGCGACGCGGAAATGTTGACCGGCTCGAGATTGCTGCCGCTATTGCGGCTGACATTGCCAATTTCGCCATCGGAGTCGGCAGGCCAGCCGAGCAGGAACAGGCCGCTCTGCGTGCGCAGGTTGCCGTCCTGGTCAGCGTAAAATGATCCGGTGGGCAGCAGGTTGAGGCTGCGCTCGGAGGGCAGGGCGTCGATGCCTGCGCCGTCTGTCACCGGAAAGAGGCCGCGTCCGGCAACTGCGATGTCTGTCGCATTACCGGTCGATATGAGCGATCCCGTCGCCGAAATATCTTTATAGGTGCTCACGCGAACACCGCCTGCCGCATAGGCCGACGAGCGCTGCTGGATCACCATGCTGGAAAAGTCGACGACACTGCGCTTGTAGCCGTACGTCGAAGAGTTTGCGATATTATCGGAAATCGTGGAGAGGCGGCTGGCGTTCGAGTTCAGCCCCATCACGCCCGCATTAAGGGACGAAGATATACTCATATGACAACTCCTTTGTCAGATTTGCACCTGAAATTGGAGATGATTTCTTAATAAGCAGATAACCCTGTTGTTTGCTCGCCTGCCCCGCCGGCCATTTGGGGCGTGTCCGTCATGATGGTGATCGAGATACGGCGGTTCTGCGCGGCGGACGGATTGTCCTTGACCAGGGGGTCTGTATCGGCGCGCCCTGAGACTTCCCGCAGGCGTTCCCCCGGCATGCCGCTATTCAGGAGCAGCTTGCGAGCCGTGTTGGCGCGATCAGCTGACAGGTTCCAGTTGTCATAGCCGCCGACAGATTTGTACTGGCGGTCATCGGTATGGCCGACAATCTTGACGTCATTGGAAAACGTATTCAACGAGCCTGACACAACGGAGAGAAGATTCTCCAGGAGCGGGGTCGGTGCGCTTTGTCCGACCTCGAACAGCGGACGGCTGTCGGAATCGATGATTTCCAGCACGATGCCTTCCGACGTCATTTTCACCAGAAGGTGTTCGGACAGTTTGCGTGGATCCTTGCTGAGGTCCTCTTTCAACGTCTTGAGGTTTTCAGCAATGTCCTCGCCATCCTTCTTCTTGTCGTTGGAGTCGACGGACTTCTCACGGGTCGCGCCGGTGCCCATCGCGGCATAGGTCTCTTCCGTGAAGATCGAGCTGCCATTGAGGCCATCAGAGCCACCACCGGAAATCCGGCTGACAGGAATGGTCGGGTTGAAATAGTCGGCAATGCCCTTGCGCTGTTCTTCGGTCGTGGCGTTAAGGAGCCACATGAGCAGGAAGAACGCCATCATTGCGGTGACAAAGTCCGCATAGGCGACTTTCCACGCGCCACCATGATGGCCGTCAGCCTTCACGACCTTCTTGCGCTTGATGATCGTGATATGTGTTGGTGCTGGCTGTTCTGCCATGGGTGCCCTGCCTCAATGCCTTGCGACAGTCTATAGCAGGTCGGGATCAAGCTTTACTGTATGTGCAAGTGAAGATTGGAAGGGTCTCGATAACGTTTCGTCAACCAAATCTATCCAAGTGTTAACACGAGAAAGACTTCATCTGGATACAGGTTCAACGTGTCGACAGTCCTGCGCAAGAAAATCAAGGCGGCCGGGGGTATTCCGCAGACACTGCTACAGTGCGGTGTCTTCTGGAATAGCCTGCAGAACGCATCGCAGGCATGGGCCAAGAAGAGCTTCGGACATGAGCTGGCCTCGTCAGTCATCCACAGGGCCATCATCGGGGGCCGCGATGCGGCAGCCCAGCTTGATGAACGTTTCGGCTATATCTGTTTACCACATTCCACGACCGGCCTTCGCGCCATTTCGATCGACCGACAGGCTGCCGGGCGGTACGCCTCGATGCGTCTTGGCCAGTCCCTTGAGACACTGGGAGGCGCGCCGCCGCTCTTCCTGCGCCTGATGGCGGACCATCCGGCGCGGGCCTTGTGGAAACTTGTCGCTGAGGCAGTTCCCGCCGGTCCAGCCCTGCCGGAGGATTTTTCCGTGGCTGACCCTGCAGGCGTTCCAGACAGTCTCGGCCCGGATGAACGCTTCCTGCAGATCGGGATGAGCCTGTCGGCCAGCGGGTCTGAAGATGGCTGGCTACTTGAGGGTGAAGAAGAGCCGCCAGAAATCCAGCTCTATTTCGAACTGGAGTCGGTGAAGGCCTACGCGCTCGCGGCCCAGCGCAAATCGGCGGCGCGCGCTGCCGTTCAGGAAGGTCCCACCCGGGACAACCTTCGAAAAAGCATGCGCCGCTCCACGATCGGTCTCGATGCCGTGCTGGAGAAACTGCCGCTGACCATCGCAGAAATTTCACGCCTTGAAGTGGGCCAGGTCCTTGAACTGCCGGGCGTCGAGCCGGGTGTGCTCTCACTTTGCGCGGAAACGATGCATGGCAGCGTCGTCATTAGTCAGGGCGAATTAGGGACATGGAAAGGCAAACGTGCGCTGAAGTTACAGGCGCCTTTGCTGGAAAGTTTTGTCCAGGAAATCGCAGAGATCTGACTGGGGATTTGGGTATGCGCTGTCTGGCGCAGAGGAGGTTGTAAGTGAACGCAATTCTGGGACTGGCAGTCACCGTTTTCATGGTGTTCGGCGGATACATACTGGCTGGGGGCCATATGGAAATCATTACGCATGCCTTGCCGTTTGAGGGCATGATGATTGGCGGCGCCGCGCTTGGCGCGCTGCTGGCGGCCAATGATTTCAACACGATCAAGCATACGATGGGCGATGTCGTGTCAGCCTTCACCGGTCCGAAATTCAAAAAGTCCGATTATCAGGACCTGCTCTGCCTGATGACAGAGCTCCTCAATGTGCTCAAGCAAAATCCGGTCGATATTGAAGCGCATGTCGAAGACCCCGCGCAGTCGCCGATCTTCCAGAAGTATCCGCGCATCCTCAAGGATCACGATGCGATCGAGATGATCTGCGACACATTCAGGTCGATGCTGATGAACTTCGACAATGTGCATCAGGTCGAGGAATTGCTCGAAAAGTCGCTCGACAGCCTGATGGAAGAAAAACTGCACGGCTCGCACGCCCTGCAGAACATGGCCGATGCGCTGCCGGCGCTCGGTATCGTTGCGGCTGTGCTGGGTGTGATCAAGACGATGGCGTCCATCGACAAGCCGCCTGAAGTGCTCGGAGGGATGATTGGCGGCGCGCTCGTCGGAACGTTCCTCGGCGTGTTCCTCGCTTATGGCGTGGTCGGTCCGTTTGCCTCCCGCGTGAAGGCGATCCGCCTCGAAGAGCATTTTTTCTATTCGATGATTGGCGAAGTGCTGGTGTCGAACCTGCACAAGAACCCGGTCAACATCTGCGTTGAAGTTGCAAGGCGCCATGCGCCGGCGCGGGTGCGTCCATCCTTCAACGAAATCGAACAAGCAGTCAGGGGGCTGAAGGCTGCGTGAAGCACAAGCTCCCCATCCTTCTTCTTGCGCTGGCCTTTCCGGCTGGACAGGCGGCCCTCTCGCAGGAGCCGCCTGAAAGCGTTGTATCTACCAGTGACCTGGACAAGCTTCCCGGTACGCTGGACAGCTTTGTCCGCGATGCCATCAATGAGGGCCTCCTGTCACCTGCGACACCTGTTGGCACAGGGCCGGAGGCCGGCCAGCCGGGCCAGGTCGGGTATCGCCAGCCGGCCGAGCCTCGTCGCCTCACGCCGCCAGCTGCACCGGTGCAGGCTGGCCTGCGCCTTCGGCCTAAACAGTCATTCGAACAGACGCTGTGCGGCGATGCCAACCCGCTGGATTTCTCAGACTTCAATGAGTTCGTGAACTATGATGACCTGATCGCATGGCGTGGGGCTTCGCTTGGCGAACTGCCTGAAACCCAGCTTGCGAAAGCCTATATTGCACTTGGCCTGAACGAAGAAGCTCGTGCCGAACTTATCGGTATTGACGGCCGAGACGCGGTCGCGCTGCGCGAGCTCGCCTACCTGATGGAAGGGCGCCGCGCGGTCAATATGCGTTATTTCCGTGACCTGACGGACTGCTATGGCGGCGCGAGCACCTGGCTGATGGCGGCGCAGCTCGCCAGCAATGACCAGGCCGGTGTCGTTGCGCTGGAGCAACAGCTCAACTCGGTCCGTCGCCTGCCGCTGCAATTGCGTATTTCCTTTACCTCCATTGCTGTGCCTGCGCTCGACCGGCTGGACCAGAAGCTGCTCGCCGAGAAGCTCATCACCATGTTCACGGACGAGCAGATTTCGCTGTCTTCACGGCTGACATTTGCGCGGGCGGTGGTTGATCTCAGCCTCGGTGATTCCACCGCCGAAGCGCGTTTGCGCCAGTTTTTTGCAAGCACCCAGTTTAGCGATGAAGCCGCTTCCGCGCTTCGTCGTCACGGCTTTCATATTTCTCCGGAATATGAGCTCCAGTTCGTTGACCGGCTGGTCGATGGTTATGGCAAACTGCCCACCGACATCCCGGTCGAGACAAGCCTCGACCTTTTGCTGCGCGATCTCAACGATTCTGCTGATTATGATATGACACTGCGGCTTGCCGAGCTGCCGGCCGCCAAGGCTCCTGACGCCCGCGCGCGCCTTGCTGATCACTATGTCGAGCTCGTGGATAAAGACCTTAAAGACCCCGATCCGCTTCACAATCTCGAAGCCATGGACGCGCTCCTGAAGGCTGGCAGCCTGCTTGAAGATCACCAGGAGCGGGGCGCGCTGTTTGGCTCGGCCGCGGCCCTTGCCGTGCATCTTGGCCTGCGTAACCTTGCTGAAAAGCTGGCTGACGAAGTCGAGGCCGATGAAGACCTGAACTATGCGCAGGCCGAACTCGCCTTCCGCCTCATGGATGTCGACCGGCTGGACGCGCTCGCTGACCAGTATGCCGGCAATGCCCGGATCACCCAGCTTGCGGCCCTCAACGCAATCGAGACGGGGCGTACGGAAGCCCTGCGGACCTATGAGCGCCGCCTGCCGCTGACACCTGAAATCATCGTTCCGCTGATCGAGGCTGATGCGGCGCGCGGCGACTGGATCGTTTCACCGGGCATATACGAGGCCGCTCGCGCCATTGACGACGAAACCTACGGTGCTCGGGCGCGCCGGGTCCTCGCCATGAAAACCGGTTCAACCGGCGCCGCAATGTCGGCCAATATGAAACTTGCGGAAGTGACTGCCAATCTCGACCGGATCAGCCGGTCGCTGAACGAGCCAGAAACGGAGATGCGTTGATGTCGAATGCGATTTATGCCGCGCTCGCCCGCCAGACGGGCCTGATGAACGAGATGCAGGTCGTGGCCAACAATCTCGCCAACTCCTCGACCACCGGCTACAAGACCGACCGCGCTATCTTTGCCGAGTTCCTGGCCGGGACGGGCACGAATTCGCCAGATCTTTCGATGGGCGGTCTCGCCGCGCATGCATTTGATCTTGAGCAGGGCGGCCTGAGGTTCACCGGCGGCAAATTCGACCTGTCCATACAGGGCGAGGGTTTCTTCGTTGTCGACACTGATCGCGGCCAGCGCCTCACCCGCGCCGGGCATTTCCAACTATCGGAACAGAGCGAACTGATCGATAGCGCCGGCAACAAGGTGATGAATGCTGGCGGCAGCGCGATTACGATACCGGAAGAGGCGGCCGTGGTGTCGATCGCCGGAGATGGCACGATTTCCGCTGATGGCCAGATCATTGACCAGGTCGGCATCGTGACCCCGAATGGGGACCTGATGCGCGACAGCAATACTCTGTTTTCGGCCGCTGGCGGCTTCCAGCAAGCCGAAGAACCACAAGTCATCCAGGGCGCCCTGGAACAGTCCAATGTCTCACCTGTCCTTCAGGTCGCGCGCATGATCGAAGTGCAGCGCGCCTACGAGGCCGGGCAGGCCCTGATCGAACGTGAAGACGAACGGATTAGCCGTTTCATCAGTACAGTACGCCAACTTTAACGCCAATCTTGGATCGAGGGAGGACCCTATGAAGTCACTACAGATTGCCGCCACAGGCATGGCCGCGCAGCAGATGCGTGTCGATGTCATTTCGAACAATATTGCCAATATGAGCACGGCTGCCTACCGGCCGCGAACGGCGGAATTTTCAGATCTCATGTACCAGCAATACATGACACCGGGGACGATCACCTCGCAGACAGGCACGATCGTTCCGGCGGGTATCCAGCTGGGCACAGGTGTCAAGCCGTCGAGCGTCTCGATGGAGATCACGCAAGGCGCGCTTCGGCCAACCGGGTCAGAACTTGATCTTGCAATTGACGGGGTCGGCTTCCTTGAAGTGACCCTGCCATCGGGCGAGTCAGCCTATACCCGCGACGGTAATCTCAATCGTAGCGCCGACGGCCAACTCGTGACCAAGGATGGCTATGCGCTGGCGGACGGGATCGTCATCCCGGAGGATGCACGCAGCATCTCGATCAGCCGCGATGGCGAAGTTGTCGCCTATTTCGACACCGAGACCGCTGGCCAGCCGATTGGCAACATTTCACTCGTCCGCTTCGTCAACGAGAAGGGCCTCGAAGCGATGGGCGACAATATGTTCCGCGAGACCGAAGCCTCTGGCGCGCCGAACACGTTGGTGCCCGCGACCGAAGGTGTCGGTACGCTCAACCAGGGCTTCCTGGAGGATTCCGGCGTCGATGTGGTGCAGGAAATTTCAGAGCTGATCGAAGCCCAGCGCGGCTATGAGCTTAATTCCAAGGTCATCACTGCGGCTGACGAGATGCTCGCTGCAACGACGCGGGTGAGGTAAGGCCATGAGCATTCTCACCTCTCTGGGCGCAAGCCTTGTCCTCGCAGCCGCAGGCACGACGTCATTTGTCGCCAACGATGTCATTCGCGCCGGCGATGTCGTGATGCCGTCAATGATTGCCACGGAAGACGGGCTGGCCGCGCCAAGCGATCACCCCGTGATCGGCCGGGAAGTGCGCCGCACGGTGTATGCGGGCCAGCAGGTCTCGATGAACAACACCCAGCCCGCCCGTCTTGTGACGCGTAACCAGGTGGTCACGGTGAAGTATATCCGCGGTGGCCTTGAAATCACGACCTCTGGCCGCGCCATGAGTGAAGCGGCGGTGAACGAGTCCGTGACCGTGCTAAATCTCAGTTCGCGCAAGATGGTCAATGGTACGGTCCAACCTGAAGGATGGGTGCTCGCACAATGAAACAGATATTGCCCGCTTCACTCCTGCTGATCGGCTTGGCTGCGTGTTCGTCCACGCCGCAACAGGTTGCAGCCCCGATGCAGCCACCGCCTTCGCCGGTGCCGATCCTCGCAGAGCTTGAGCCGATCGGCACGCAAAGCGACACCAATTCCCTGTGGACCACGTCGGCCAACTCCCTGCTCAGCATGCGCCGCGCAAAGGCGGTTGGCGACCTGTTGACCGTTGTGGTCGAGATGGATGACCGTGCCAGCCTGCAAAGCTCGCTGTCGCGCAGCCGTGGCAGCTCCGGCGACTTCCAGGTCGACGCCCTGTTCGGCCTGCCTGAATGGGCGAACGGCGTCCTGCCGGGCGGCGCATCGCTGTCACCGGGCATAGATTATGGCCGTAACCAGTCACTCGATGGCAATGGCGCTGTGAACCGCGCCGAGAAAGTCACCTTCACGCTGGCAGCGCGCGTCATCGGGCTTGAGCCGAACGGCAACCTTGTCATCCAGGGCTACCAGCAGACGCGAGTCAGCAATGAAGTCCGCGTCCTGACAGTTACGGGCGTGATCCGTTCTCAGGACATCACACGCACGAACATGGTCACCTATGACAAGATCGCTGATGCACAGCTCTCCTATGTGAGCTCCGGCGAAGCGACCTCACCCACACAGCGCCGGGCCGGCCAGAAGCTGCTCGACACTGTTGTTCCCTTCTAGAAAGACCCGTTGATGAAACAGCTCATTCCCTCCCTGATCGCTGGCGTCTTCATCGTCATTGGCGGTGCAGGCGGCTACTTCGTGAAGAATATGGGCTCAGCCGAAGCCAGCACCGCGTCCGCCGGTCATGGCGAGGCGTCAGGGCATGGCGAAAAAGAATCCTCCGGTCACGACAAGCCAAAAGCGGACAAGGGCGGCGGACATGACAAGGAAGAGAGCGGCGCATCCGGCGATATCGCCTATTACAAGTTCACACGCGAATTCGTCGTGCCGCTTATCCGCAATGAGCGGGTCGAAAGCCTCGTCATCATCAATCTCAACCTGGAAGTGGATTCATCGGAATCGCAGAAGCTGTTCTCGATGGAGCCGAAGCTGCGCGACAACATCATGACAACGCTGATCAAGCTCAGCAATGATGGCGATACGCTGCATACGCTGACGGATGTCGATCACTATGAGACGATCCGGTCGATGGTGCTGGCCAATCTTCAGGGCGCGATCTCTGAGTCCATCCAGAATGTGCTCATTCTCGACATGGCAAAACAGGACCTCTGATCCAGGGCCTGTCACTCAAGCACTGAAGCTGACGAAATCTGGAAAATTTACGGCGTGACCTTGCGGACCTTGCTGAGGTCAGTGGTCAGGTGAGAGTCTGTGCCGAGCATCAGTGATCCGCTCTCATTGCCGACATTTGTCACCGTGGTGATGACCTGCGGGGCAACGGTGCCGATATACTGGCCTTCTGAATAGAGATCGATCCCGAACTCGAACAACTCCTGCGCGGTTGCCGGAATGCCGGACTGGGTCTCTCCGTCCCAGCTGAACGTCTCGTCTTCAAGATCCAGCTGGTCAGCCCAGACGGTTTCCCCGGCTGAATTGCGGATATTGAGAATAGCCTCGTCAGCCTCGACCGGGGCATCGATCTTGTACTGGACGGTTTCGCCGGAATAGGGGACCCAGGACGACTCGACCGCGACGGTCTGGCCCAGCCAATCGCTAGCCAGCATCGAGTGCAGGTCGCCGATCATGCTGGCAATGCTTTCAAGACTCGTATTGCCTTTCACCTGCTGTTCCAGTGCAGAGAAGGTGGCCAGCTGCTCGACGAATTGCGTCGAGTCGAGTGGTGAGAGCGGATCCTGGTTGCGCACCTGCGCCGTCAGCAGCTTCAGAAAGCTGTTATACTCCTCGCCGAATTGCTGCGGCGGTGCGGTCGTCGTATCGCTCTGGGCTGACGCCTGGGTCTGGCCGCTTGCAGTCGGATTGATGATACTCATGAGGCTCGGCTCCTAGAGTTTGAGATTGATCCCGCCCGACAGCGACGTCGCGTGATGGGGGCGGTTCATTTGCATCGGCGTCAGCGCTGTGACCTCGTCCGTCTCGACAAAGGCGAGCTGGTCTGGGAGGGCATGCAGCAGCTGGCTTCCACGCTGGTCGGAGGTGTTCTGGCTGAAGCTCATATCGCGCGCCGTCAGGCCGTTCTGTTCAAGTGACTGGACAAGATCGAAATGCATCAGGCGCAGGCGCTTCATGGCTTCTGGCGTATCGCCGGTCACGGACACATGCTGCAGGCCCTGGGCGTCAAATTTGAACTCGATGGAGACACGGCCGAGCTCTGGTGGGTCGAGCTGCACGGTAATCTTGTCGGGCCTGTCGGAACCGGCGATCTTGCTGGTAAAAATATCGACAACATCTTCCGGCGCTGCGACCATGGTCTGATGGTTTGGCATGGCTGCGAGGGCGGGGCCGACGGGCACATGGACCTGTCCTGATGGTGAGCCAGGGGCGCCTGCCTGCACTGTTGATGGGGCGAGGCTGAAGGATTGCTCGCCGCTCGTATGCAGGGATTTGTCTGCCGCCTGGAGCGCGGACTGGAAGTCGAGTATCGAAGCGCCTGCATCTGCGCTGGAATTTGCCGTCACCAGGCTGGTATCGACCGTGGGCGCGTCGCCGTCTTTGCTGTTTTGCGCACGATTCCCGTCTGAATTGACATCGCCTACGAGCGGGGCGGTCAGCGTTTGCTGGCCAGAGGTCCCTGCTGAAACTGTTGCCGCATGCAGGGAGGTTGTCTGGACGAGGGTGGCCGTACTGGTATCTGATTTCGTTTCGCTTGTGGATTTGTTAACCGCCGGCGCAGCGGGCGCGGCAAGACGCGCGTCAGGCGCAGGTGTCCCGGCCGCTGTTCCGGCTTCGGCTAGCTCTGTCTGAGGTGTAGCGGGCGCGTCTGGTGATGGCGTTTTCGGCTGTCCGGGAAAGGGCGTAATATTATCGCCTTTGAGAGGCGCCATGCCGTCTGTGTCTGCGCCTGCTGCACCTGTTTCTGAAGCCGTGTCCGCGGCCTCCGGGGCCGGTTCGGCTTGAGAAGCCGGTTCAGTCTTTGAATTTGGTTCGGTGGTTGGCGCTACCAGGGAAGCGATGAGGACATCTGATGAATTGTCATCGCTCTCTGCTTCAGGTGCCTCGATGCTTTGTTCCGCATCAGGGGCGGCTGTCTCCTGCTCAATGGCAGGCTCGCGGGAGATAAGCCAGGAGAGGTTGGCCGGTACAGTGTTTTCGGGCTCACGCGCCTGCGCAGGCTGGCGTTCATCAACTTCTTGCGCACCGGAGACGGTCTGGAAGGCGGCCATGAAGTCCTGATCTGATTGTCCTGCATCAGTCTTCGCAGGGCTTGCAGCGCGCGCAGGCCTGGCCTCTGGCCGGAAGATCAGGTCGCTGTCGATTCCATGTGCCATTCAGGGTCCGTGATTAGGGCTCTCTTAACCACAATAGCCCCAAGACTCGTAAACTATGACTTAACGGCACTGCCGGAATTTCTCGTCGGGCCGTAATATTTGTCGAGGGAAACATCATGTCAGGACCGGGCGAAATTCAGGCCGCATCCCTGCTTGGACAGGTCAAGGCAGCCACGCCCCAGAAAGCAGCGGCACCGCAAAGTGCCGGCATCGACGAGCGTTTTGAAAAGATGCTCTGGGCTGAAATGCTTAAATATGCCGGACTTGAAAAAGCGTTCACGCAATCGGGGGGTGAAGCGGCGTCAGCGTTTTCCCGGTATATCGTTGAGGCAATTGCCGAAGACCTGGCTGAAAAACACCCCCTCGGCCTCAATCCGACCCGGGGGGCGAGCGAAGCCTACACTCAACTTAATGGCGGGGAGACCGAAAGCTGATGGACACTCACGAAATCTATAATGCCGTCTCCGAATTGCGCGGCGTCCTCGAAGCGGAACGCGAGGCTTTGAGAACCGGGCGCGCGCAGGAAGCGGCTGGGCTGGTCAATGAGAAGATGGATGCGTTGAAAGCCTTTGATGCGATCATCGTGGCGGCACAGAACATGCCAGACCGTTCGGAGCTCCGCGGTGATATTGAAGGCATTGTCAGCCTCGCCCGCGAGAATGCCTCACACTTTACCGCCGTAAGGAATGGCATGAGCAATGCCATTAGCAGGCTCAACTCACTTTCAGACACATCCTATGTCGGCTCCTACACGGCGAGCGGCGCAAAAACGCCGTTTCCCAAAGCAGCCGGCGGTTACGTGAAGAAGGTGTAACGCAGTTAACCGATTATACATCTGCAACCTGTAACAGGGACGGTAACAACCATGATTGGTGTGCGGGACTAACCCGCTGTCAGGAAGACATGAGTTAGGAAATTCGGGTCGAGCCACCAGGCATTGACCCAACAGTATTGAGGGATAACTGATGTCCAGTATTCTTACGAACAATAGCTCCATGGTCGCTCTCGAGACCCTGCGTAATATCAACCGCAATCTCGAATCTGTCCAATCTGAAATCTCGACCGGCAAGAAGGTCAACTCGGCTAAAGATAACGCCGCGATCTGGGCCATCTCGACGGTCATGTCGACCGACGTTGAAAGCTTCAAGACGATCACCGACTCGCTCAACAAGGGCACGGCGACCGTTGGTGTTGCCCGCGCCGCATCCGAGCAGGTCACCGAACTCCTGCAGGACATGAAAGAGTTGATCGTTTCGGCTCAGGAAGACCTGAACGCTGACGACCGCGCCAAGATCCAGACCGATATCGACAAGCTGAGCAGCACGATCACCGGGATCGTCAACGCTGCCCAGCTGAACGGCCAGAACCTTCTCAAAGGCACAGCCAGCGTCGATGTTCTCGCATCGCTTGATCGTGGTTCTGATGGCAAGGTTGCCGCGTCCAAGATCACGGTTGCCCGCAACGACCTGCAAACCAATGCTGCGGCTGACGAAGCTGCCAAGGAAAGCGGTGACGCAGGTTACGTATCAACAGAAGATACCGTCACCGTCAGCGATGAAGACAAAGTCAGCGGCGACGCCGGTTTCATCACGCTTACCGGTGTAACATCAGACGCTACGGCTTCCGGTGGTGACGCAACCTTCACCTTCACCGCAGGCGCAATTTCTGCCGGTGACAAGTTTACCATCAATGTCGGCGGTGTGGATTATTCCTACGAAGCACTGGCTGGTGATACGCTGAACGAAGTCATCACGGACCTTGCCAACCAGGTAACCGCTGATGACGAAGATGGTACAGCTATTACCAACTTTGACTCTGTAGCGATCAATACGCAGGCTGATCCGGAGAGCGATGACGTTACGCTCGTCTTCTCCGCAGACACTTCAACGACCTTGGCCGTTACCCAGGGGAATGAGGGTTCGACCTACGTCAAGTCGGTTCTTGATGAAGATGCTTCCATCTCGGTATCTTTTGCGGGCGGCACAATCGCGACGGGTGACACGTTCACCATCAATGCTGGCGGCGAGGATATTACCTACACCGCTCTCGAAGGCGACACCATTAATGATGTTGTGGCCGGACTTGAGGAAAAGCTGACGACGGCTGATGTCGAGAACCTGACATTCGAAGTGACGCCAGCCGACGATCCTAGCGCGGGTGCTGCAACGATCACGTTCACGGCAACAGGTGGTGATGCCCAGATCAACCTGGCAGGTCTTGGCTCGACCAACGCAGCTGTGGCTGCTGGCGGTCTTGGTGCCCTGGCTGACCTCAGCGTCTCGACGGCCGCTGATGCCACGACGGCGCTCAACACGATCGAGGATCTTCTCGACACGGCGATCAACGCCGCCACGTCTTTCGGTTCGGCCCAGCGCCAGATCGAAAACCAGGGTGCGTTCGTTCAGACGCTGATCGACTCGATGACCACGGGTATTGGTGCCCTGGTTGATGCTGACATCGAAGCAGCATCCTCCAAGCTCCAGGCCCTCCAGGTCCAGCAACAGCTGGGTGTTCAGGCTCTGTCGATTGCGAACTCCGCACCGCAGTCGCTCCTGGCACTCTTCCGGTAGTATAATTGATATGGGTCCGGGCGCTTCAGGTGCCCGGACCTTTTTATAGTAGGTTTTGTGAGGGCAAATGCATCAACTGGCACATAAGGCGTATAGCGAAGTCACCAGCCGCACAGCGGGCGACAAGCAGATTGAATACGCCGTGTTCAGTCAGATCACCGAAGCCCTGAAGGACATTGCCGCCCAGGATATGCCGCCACCGGCGCTCTGGGCCGATGCAATTGACCGGAACCTCCAGCTTTGGCTGCTGCTATCAATCGATCTTCTGAATCCCGACAATGAACTCGAAGGGGCAACCCGCAAGGGCCTTCTCACCCTCGGTGAGCAAGTCCGCAGACTGAGTTACAGGGTCCTCGCCGGAGATGGCGATATCAACGATCTTGTCGAGATTAACGAAACGATCATGCGCGGCCTGTCCGGTGACCTTTCGCCGGGCCTGATGGAGGTAATAGAATAATGTCTGGTCTGATTCTCAAACTAGCCGCTGGAGAGCGTGTCGTGATCAACGGCGCGCTTCTCGAAAATGGGGATAAGCCCTCGAGCCTGCGGGTAACGGATGCGAATGCGCGGGTTCTGCGCTGCCGTGACGCCCTGAAGCCTGATGAAGTCGATACCCCGGTCAAGCAGGTCTATTACGCGATCCAGCTCCTGATTACAGGCGACATCAAGGAAGATGATGTCCTGCCCGCCATCCTGAAGGAAATCGACCGCCTGGAAGACGTGTTCAGCACAATCGACCCGCGGCTGATCAAGATTCTCCGCAACATGGTTGAGCGCGGCAATTATTACTCGGCGCTCTGCCACCTGCGCAATGTACTCGACATTGAAGCCGAGCTCTTCAAGCTGAACTCGCACCAGCAGCTGCACGCGAAGGTCGCCTGAGGCGATGTTCCAGCCGGCCATTCCCCTGTCTGGCTATGGGGGCTGGAAATTTCTCCAGTCCACATATTCCAGCCAGCTGCAGAACTTTTCTGACTCTGCCAGCATCAAGAATGACCGCGACTACCTGACCGAAAAACTCTCCAAGCCAGTGTCGCTGGACGAGTTCATGGCGGACAAGCGCCTGCTACGGATCACGCTGACCTCTGTAGACCTCGGCGGCGAGGAATGGAAAGGCGGGTTTATCCGCAAGGTGCTGGACGAGGCTGCCGATCCCGAGAGCACGTTTCTGAAGCGCCTCAACAATGCCGATTACAGCAAGTTTGCCAGCACATTTTCCTTCACAGACGGCACAATGTCTCTGTCCGCCGATGCGCTTGAGCAGATTGGTGAGAATTTCGAAACAGCGGCATTCCGCAATGCGGTTGGTGATGTCGACGACAATATGCGGCTTAGCCTGAACTACCAGTCCAAGATCGTCGATATTGCCGCTGCGGGCTCGAGCGAACGCACCGTGCTTTACAAGCTTCTCGGCAATGTCCCGATGCGGACCGTGCTGGAAACCGCGATGAATTTGCCGTCCGACATGAACAATCTCGATATCGACCGCCAGGCCGATATCCTGAAGGAAAAACTGCAGAGCCATTTCGGCATTACCGATATTTCGGACATGGCTTCCCTCGACAAGATCGACAAGGTCCTGCAGCGCTTTCATGTCATGAACACGGTCAGTAATGGCCCATCGGTCAATACGCCGGGATATGCGGCGCTGACGCTTCTGAGCGGCAGTTCTTCTGGTTTTGGCGACATCGCCAGCCAGAATCTCTTTCTAAGCCAGTTCTAGGCGTTAGTTACCTTTCGCCGGCGGCGGTACCTTCTCCTGCGTGAGCAGTCCCTCCAGGTGCGCGAAGGCCTGTTCGACGCCGCCTGCGTGGCGCGCCGACACAAAGCCGTCGAGATGCGGGAAAAGATCAATCGCGCGGTCACCGGTGGCGTCGCGTCCGCGCTCGTAAAGATTGGCCCGCAGCATCGGCGCAATTTCCTCGTAAAGCGACACTGTACGCCGGTATTCATTGATCAGCGCGTTCTGATCATCCGTAGCGGCCCGGGGCAGGGCGCGGGACACGCTGCGCAGCACATCAATCGCCGGGTAGCGTCCGCGTTCGGCAATGTCGCGTGACAGGATAATGTGCCCATCAAGGATGCCGCGGATCATGTCAGCGACCGGTTCTTCCATATCCGAACCGGCCACAAGCACCGAGAAGATCCCGGTAATGTCACCCTGTTCAGCCGTGCCGGGGCCGGAGCGTTCAGCCAGTTCGGCAATGGTGCGGACAGTCGATGGCGGGAAAGCGTTGAGCGCCGGTGTCTCACCCCCAGTCAGCGCGACTTCGCGGTGCGCTTCGGCAAAGCGGGTGATGCTATCGAACAGGAGCAATACATGATGGCCCTGGTCGCGGAAGTGTTCGGCCGCTGCCATGGCGCAATAGGCGGCCCGTTTCTTGGCGCCCGGTGGCTCGCTGGCGGTTGCGGCGACGATGACGCATTTTTCGCGCGCCTTGGGCGGCAGGGTGTGGGTCGCGAACTCATTGACCTCCCGGCTGCGCTCCCCGATCAGCGCGATCACGATCCGGTCGACTTCCACGCCATTTGCCAGCGCGCCAAGAAGCGTGGACTTGCCAACGCCTGACCCGGCAAACAGACCAAGTCGCTGGCCGCGGCAGATCGGAATGATCGTATCGGTTATCATCAGCCCGGTATTCAGGCGTGGGCCGAGCGCCTTGCGGGCATGGCTGGGCGGGGCAGGGGTATTGAGCTTGCGGCTAGCCGTGCGCGCGGGCAGGGCAGATGCGTCCCCGTCAACGATTTCGCCGCGATAATTGACGATCTTGCCGATCCAGTGATCGCCGGGCTGGACGAGCGCTTCAGGCTCGATCGTGGCGCGGTCTCCAACGCGGATCGCATCGCAATCTCCAAACAGGAGCGCGGTTACTCGGTCGCCTGCAATATTGAGTATCTCGCCGCTGACCGGGCCTTCGGGAGTCTGGATGACCACCTCATTGCCAAGACCGGCAAATTCGCTGACGCCAGCGATCCTGACGACGCCTGGGCTGACGTCGGTGATGGTGCCCCAAAGCTGGCAAAGACGGTCTGGCAAGCTGTGCGCGGACTGCAACATGTAAACAGAACCTGAGTTTTTGTTAACCTTTTATTCAACGTACAGGTGCAGCTTTGCCAAAGAGTTAACCAAGATGAGTCTGCGCGCCATGTTTTCAAATATGGAAGTCTTCAAGATCTACAGCGCCATGGCCCGCCATGCGGCCCAGAGCCAGCAGGTGTCAGCGACCAATATTTCCCGCGCGGACGATCCCGGTTTCAAGGCCACCGAGGTCGAGTCCTTCCAGGACTACCTCAACCGAACCGCAATGACGCCAACAGATGGCGCACTGCCTACCAGTTTCCGTGTGACCGAGAGCAACATGCCGGCCGCACCGAATGGCAACTCAGTGAGCATCGAGCACGAGCTCTACAAATCGGCCGAAGCCATGGGCGAGCATGAGATGGCGCTGACGGTCTATTCCAAGTCGCTGGACCTGTTGCGGTCCGCCATTGGCAGAAAACGATAGGGGGCAAATTCAATGCATTCTCTTAAGGCTACGATGCTGCAGGCCATGTCAGGTATGCGGACGCAATCTGACCGGATCGACCTCTCGTCTCAAAACATTTCGAACGTCGATACGCCGGGCTATCGACGAAAGATGCTGGTCGTCGAAAGCGGTGCCGATGCGTTCAAGGCAACAAAGGTACAGCTCGACCAGACCGAAGGCGAGCGCCGCTTCGATCCGGCCCACCCGATGGCTGACGGCGAAGGCTATGTCACGATGTCCAATGTCTCACTGGTGACCGAGATGGCCGACATGCGTGAGGCCAATCGCACCTACGAAGCCAATCTCAACTCATTCCAGCAGGCGCGTACGATGTACAAATCCCTGCTCGATGTTCTCAAGCGATAGGGGTTAACAGATGTCCGGTGTGAATTTTTCGGCCTATGCGGCGCTCAACTCCGTCAAGCCGGCCCAGGACGCCAAGAGCGCCGTTAAGCCGGAGGGCGAGGAGAAGAGCGCCGTTGCAGAAGGCTTCTCTGCCTTCAAGCAGACCATGGACCAGGCCGAGCAGACCGCCATCCAGACCGCTGTCAGCGGTGCGGACCCGCATGCCATGGTCGAAGCGCTGGCCAATGCGGAACTCGTACTTGATGCTGCGGTGACCATTCGCGACAAGGTCGTTGAAGCCTATCAGGAACTGCTGCGGATGCCGGTCTAGGGCCGTCCCGCGATGACCGAGCTTGCCATCTTCGAAATCCTGCGTAGCGCCCTCTGGGCGGCCGTGATGATGAGCCTGCCGATCCTGTCGGTCACGCTCGTTCTCGGCTTTGCTATCGGCCTGATCCAGGCGCTGACCTCCATCCAGGAAATGACGCTGACCTTCGTGCCGAAGATCATGGCGGTGGTAATCGTGTTCTTCCTGTCGCTTGGCTACATGACCCGCATCTGCCTTGACCTGTTCAACAATTCCGTCCTGCCGCTGATTGCTGGATAGCCGCTACATGCCAAGCACCAAACTGCTCAATTTTGCCGGACCAACAGCGCTTCTCGCCATTGGCCTGATGATGATCATCCTGGTCATGGTCCTTCCGGTGCCAGCCTGGGTGATGGACATTGGCCTGACCCTGTCCTTCTCATTTGCTATCCTGATCTTCACCACGGCGATCTTCATCGAACGTCCGCTGGACTTTTCGTCCTTTCCCAGTGTGCTGCTCGCGTCGCTTATGCTGCGGCTGGCGCTGAACGTGTCCTCGACCAAGCTGATCATTTCCGAAGGCCATACCGGCACGCATGCCGCCGGCGGCGTGATCGAGGGCTTCGCCATGTTCATCATGGGCGGAAACCTGTTTGTCGGCCTCGTTGTCTTCGCCGTCCTCGTCATCGTGAATTTCATGGTCATCACCAAGGGTGCGGGCCGGATGGCCGAAGTCGGCGCACGCTTCGCCCTCGATGCGATGCCTGGCAAGCAGCTTGCCATTGACTCCGACCTCGCCGTCGGTGCGATCAGCCATGAAGAAGCTAAGATACGCCGCCAGAAGGAACAGGAAGAAGCTTCCTTCCTCGGCTCGCTCGATGGTGCCTCGAAATTCGTCAAGGGCGACGCTATCGCCGGCCTGCTGATTACGGCGCTCAATCTCATTGCGGGGATCGGTTTCGGGCTTGCCGTGCACGGCCTCAGCCTGACCGAGGCGCTGAGCAATTATTCCATCCTGACGGTCGGTGACGGTCTTGTGTCGCAAATCCCGTCCGTGATCGTCTCGGTTTCAGCCGCGCTCCTGCTTGCCAAGGGCAAGGATGACGGCGCCATCGATATTGCCCTTATCGCACAGCTGGGCGCGAACTCGACGGCGCTCGGTATTGTGGCCGGTATTCTGGGCACATTCGCGCTACTGCCAGGCCTGCCTTTCATCCCGTTCATGCTGGCAGCAGGTGGCTTCGGGACAGCATCCTTCATGATCCGGCGCCACGAAAAACAGGCTGCAGAGCGGGAAGAAGAAGCCTCACATTTCGACGCGCCAGAGCCCATCGTCATCGGCGACTCCATCCATGCCGACGAGATCCATCTCGAAGTGGCGCCGGACCTGGTTGCCATGGTCTTGCAGGGCGCCGACGGGTTTGAGGGGCGTGTCGACAAGATCCGCCGCTATATCGCCGAAGAATATGGCTTCGTCCTGCCGTCCATGCGGATGACGGACAATCCAACGCTGAAGAAGAACGAATATCGTATCCGTATCCAGGGCGTGAAGGTCGATGGCGGCACGTTGCGGCCAGGTTCTGTGCTCGCCCTGATGGAAGATAACCAGCTGCCTCACCTGATGGGTGAGAAGGTCAAGGAGCCGGTCTACAAGGCGTCGGCCCGCTGGTTGCCCAACGGCGCGAAACAGGAGCTGGCGGCCGCAGGCGTTCCGGCTATCGAGGCCACCGAAGTGCTGGCGACGCATATGCTGGAAGTGATCCAGTCGAACTTCTCGCTGGTCTTCACACGCATGGTCATGCTCGACACGCTCGATGCATTGACCCGTATCAGCGACAGTGAGCGCGCGGCGGCCAACAAGCGCTTCCTTGACGAGTACATCCCCGGAAAGGTGACGCCGGAACAGCTACTCTCTGTCCTTCGCCTGCTGCTCGAGGAGCGCGTGTCGATCCGCAACCTGTTCCTGATTGTCGAAACGATCGGAGAGGTCAAAGCACAGGCGCCGAACGCCGTGCGTATGGTCGAGCTTGTCCGCCAGCGTCTTGGCTTCCAGATCATAGACCGCCTCCAGGACACACAGGGCCGCCTCCCGCTGCTGCAGATTTCACCGAACTGGGAGCAGAAATTCACAGAGCATGAAGTCACCAAGGAAGATGGCAATTCGGATATCGCGCTGCCGCCTGAAATGTTCGGTGACCTGACCAATTCGGTGCAGACCAAACTCAACGAATTTGCGCAGAAAGGCGTCGTGGCGGCCATCGCAACCTCGTCGCGCCGCCGCCGCTTCCTGCAGACTGTGCTGGCCAGCAAGGGCATCCGCAACTCGGTGCTGGCCTATGAGGAGATTGGCTCGAAGAGCAAGCCTTACATTGTCGGCGTCGTCTGATGCCGGTGGGGCTCCCCCTCACGGCGGAGCTGGCCGTCTGGATAGCGCTGTTCATGACGATTGCAGCGCGCCTTTCCTTTGTCGTTTTCATGATGCCCGGCATTGGCGAAGGCACTGTTCCGGTTCGCATCCGGCTCACCGTCCTGCTTGCCATCATCTTCGCCTTCGCCGCATCGGGCGTGGTCGAGCCACCCCAAACGACATCAATGAGTGGCTTCTTCAGCATTCTGCTGATCGAGGCGACGATCGGATTATTTCTCGGCATCCTGCTGCGCCTGTCGATCTGGATGCTGAGCATTGCCGGGACGATCATCGCGCAGGTCATCGGTCTGTCGCAGATGCTGGGTATCGCGCTTGAGACAGAGGCGCAGACACTGACCGCGAACATGCTGTCCATGGCCGGGGCGGCGCTGCTCTTCTCAATGGACTATCATATCAGCGTATTTGTCCGCCTGTCAGAGCTGTATGGTGAAATCCCTGTTGGTACGCTGAGCGGGATCGACCCGATGTTCCTGGTGCATAGCGGCTTCGGCGCGTTCGGGTTTGCCATCCTGCTCGCATGGCCATTCGTGGCGGTAAACCTGCTCTACAACATCTGCCTTGGCTTCATAAACAAGGCACTCCCCTCGCTCATGGTTGCTTTTGTCGGCGCACCCTTCATGATTGGTGCCGGTATGCTGCTGCTCGCTGTTTCCATCTCCACCCTGCTGATTGTCTGGTCCGACCGGGTCCCGTCAATTGTCGGCTGGCTGTGAGGTAGGCGATGGCTGAAGACCGGAATGGTGGTGGTGAAAAGGAATTCGAGGCTACTGAGCAGCGAAAACGCGAAGCGCGTCGCGAAGGGAATGTCGCCCAGTCAAAGGAAGCCAATACCTTCGCGCTCATGGCGGGCATGGTCATCGCCGCAGCAGTTTTCAGCGCGATCCTCGCCGGAGGGATATTCAACCAGTTCCAGGCCATGTTTTACCATGTCGATGGCTATGCGAACGACGTTTTCGAGGGGGGCGGAGCGGCGACACGCGACTGGCTGACAACCATCATCCTCTACTGCGTGCCGCTCTTTGTGATCCTTGTCGTGCTGGTCCTTGGTGCGCTGGTCCTGCAAAGCGCCATCGCGTTCTCAGCCAAGAAGATCAAACCCGACATCAAGAAAATATCGCCGCCGGACAATCTGAAAAAGAAGTACGGGCCCAAGGGCTTGCTCGATTTTGCCAAGGACACCGCCAAGATGCTGTTCGCGGGCCTGATCGCCAGCATCTTCCTCTATATTTTCGTCGACAGTTACTATGCCAGCAGCGCGGTCCAGATGGGCCAGTTCTTCCAGTTCACCTTCTCGCAGGTGCTGGCGCTGATCATGTTCTTCTGCCTGTTCCAGTTCGTGCTCGCCGCCATCGACCTGCCGATCCAGCGGCAGATGCATGCCAACCAACTCAAGATGACACGTGAAGACATCAAGAAGGAAGTCAAGCAAAGCGAAGGTGACCCGCAGCTCAAGCAGTCACGCCGCGAGAAGGCGTCGAAGATTTCCCGCAATCAGATGATGCAGAACGTCCAGACGGCTACTGTTGTCATGGTCAACCCGGAACACTACGCTGTCGCTCTCAAATGGGACCCGGATTCCAACCAGGCACCGGTCTGCGTCGCCAAGGGCGTTGACCATATGGCAGCGCGCATTCGAGAGACGGCCATGGCCCACAGCGTACCGATCTACCGGGATCCGCCTTCCACACGCTCGATCTACCGCCTGGTCGACATCGATCAGGAAATCCATCCCGAACACTTCGCCGCCGTCGCCGCCGCCATCGGGTTCGTCGAGCGCCTGCGCGAACACATGTAGGTGAGGCGATGGCGAAGAAAGGTCCTGATCTTGGAAAGCTAGTAGCGCTGAAGCGACAGAAGGCGGAGCAGGCCTATGCGGTCATGCAGGCCGATATTACAGCCGCAGAGACCGAGCTTGACGTCCTTCAGGCCCGGCTTGAGGCGGGTGACGTGACCGATGAAGGCTATGCGGCCCACAGCCTATCGGAGCGCCATGGACATCCGGCGCGGATCCTCGCACTTATCGCCATGCAGAAGTCGTCGATTGCACAGAAGCGCGCGGAGCTGCGCGATATGAAAGAGGGGCTGAAACGCGCCTTTCACTCAGAGCAGCGTCTCAAGTCCTTGTAGGGTGGACGAGGTGTCAGGCCACGTCGTGCGCGCAGACCCGGTTGCGGCCATTTCGCTTGGCGACATAGAGCTGTTCGTCAGCCTGCTCGATGAGAGCTTCAACCGTGATCCCCTCGGACAGCTGGGCAATGCCGAATGAGGCTGTCACTTCGCCTATGGCCTGCCGGCTCTGGCGCAGCATCAGGCGCTTCTGGGCAAATTGCTGGCGGATATTGTCGATCAGCTTGCAGGCCGCATCGGCAGGTGTCTTCGGCAGGATGATCGCGAACTCCTCGCCGCCATAGCGGGCCACAAAGTCCTGGCCCTTGATATTGCGGGCAATCATGGTGGCGAACACCTTCAGCACGTCATCGCCGACTGGATGGCCAAATGTATCGTTGACGCGCTTGAAATGGTCGATGTCAGTCATGACGAGGCACATTGGCGTTCCGGACTGTTGCGCGCGTTCGATCTCGGTTTTCAGCCTGGCATTGAAGGCCCGCCGGTTAGCAACTGCCGTCAGCGGATCCCGCATGCTCTGATTGCGCACGTCTTCCAGTTCGACGTTCAACCGTTCGATCTGGCTGCGCGAGTCCTCAAGGCCTTGTTGAAGAGCCTTGCTGCGTTCCAGCATGCGCTGGTTTTCGTCCATCAGTTGCTGGACGAGAATATTGAAGGGTTGCGGTGCCTGCGCGGCCGGCACGGCGGAGCCGAGCTCGTTGAGTGCAGCCTTGAAACCGTCATTGCCCTGGACGCCCTCCTTTAGCAGCGAGAGAACGCTCGACAATTCCCTGGCGACCGCCTCACCGATCTTTTGCTGGGTCACGATCGGGACATCGCTGGCCAGGTGTGACTTGCAGATTTCCCTGATTTCGTAAGCACTGATCGGGGCGTTCCGGGCAAGGAGCTGGTCCATGGCGCTGACCAGTCCTGCATCGGATGCCTCCACATAGGCATAGCACAGGGCGTAAGCGTCCGGATGAGGTGGTATGTTGTGCTGTTCGATCAGTTTCAACGCCCGCTGGGACAATGCGCAGGCGACAGGATCTTTCTCACGCGCGGCTGTCGCTTGCGGTTCAACGAAAAGTTTTTCTGCGGCAGCACTCATGTATTGGACCCGGTGAGCTGGCTTTTGAAGTTCGGTGAGGAACTCTCGCAGCAAGGTTTCGATATTTGGTTAATTGGGCAAAGTCCTTGCGCGGAGCGTGTCAATTGTTGCCTCAACCAAAGGCTGAAAGCCGGCGCGCAAAAAAACGGGCCGGAATTGCTCCCGGCCCTGTCATTCAGGGCGAGATGTGTAACGCCAGCGGCAGGCCGCATGGCGGTTTTCGTGCTGGGTGCGATGGGGCCGATCATCCCGGGCCTGATCCGGCGTCCCAGGCCATCAAAGTCTACAAGCGCGGCATGAGATCCTTGCCTTCGCAGGGATGATCGGGAAGGGTGTTTGATGGCTCAGTGTGCTGTCGCTGTTTTCTGCTTGGCCGTGCCGAACACACGCAGGTGCAGCATCAGGAGCGCCGGCAGAATGAAGATCAGCATGGCCGTACCAATCAGGATGCCAAAACCGAGCGAGATGGCGGTCGGGATCAGGAACTGTGCCTGCAGGCTGGTCTCGAGGATGATCGGTGTAACGCCGAGAAAGGTCGTCAATGTCGTCAGCAGGATGGCGCGGAAACGGTCGAGCATAGACTCAATGACCGCCTCGGTCGGGTCTTCCCCATTTTCGAGCCGCTCATTCAGGAAGTCGGTTACCATCAGCGAGGTGTTGATGATCACGCCAGAGAGGCCAATGATTCCGAAGAAGGAGAGCAGGGTCAGGTCTGCGCCCATGAACCCATGGCCGAGCAGGGCACCCGTATAGCCGAACGGGATGGCCAGCATGATCACTAGCGGCTGGCTATACGACCGGAAATTCAACGCCAGCAGGCTGTAGATGACGATCATCGCCAGCATGAAATTCCGGGCGAGCACCGGCTGGGCCTCGGCCTGTTCTTCCTGGTCGCCGGAGACGCGCATGGTCAGTCCGTCATAGTCCTGCTGCAGGCGTGGCAGGACCTCGTCAAACATATGGGCGGACACGATGTCGGATGTTGTCACGTCTTCGTCGACAAAGGCGTTCAGCGAATAGATGCGCCGCCCATTGACCCGGTTGATCGCGGCCGGTGCCGGCGCGATCGAAAGGTCGGCAAGGCTGCTCATCGGGACATAGCCGTCGCCGACCTTGATCCGCAGGCGCTTCAGGGTTTCGAGCGAGGAGCGCTCGTCTTCCGGCAGGCGGACGCGAACCGGGATTTCCTCGCGGTCGCGCTGGATGCGGACCGCCTCAGCGCCAAAGAAGGCGGCGCGCACTTCGCGGGCAAGGTCGTTCTGCGTGAGACCGTAATTGCGCGCGAGTGGCTTTACCCGGATCTGGACTTCTTCCGTCGTGCGGAAACGGTCGTCGCGTACATCGTAAACACCTGGCCGGCTCTCCAGCTCATGGCGCAGGTCCAGTACGGCCTTGCGGGTGGCCTCGTCAGTGCGGGCTGAAATTTGTAACTGGATCGGGGCGCCGGGGCTGACGAGGTCTGACGTGAAGGTGAGCTTTTCTGCACCCGGTATCAGCCCGACCCGTTCGCGCCAGGCGCGTTCAAAATCGCGGGCGCTGAAATCGCGGTCTTCCGATCCTTGCAGCTGCGCCAGGATATAGGCCCGGTTGCCAGAGGACGCGCTGAGGCCTGAACCTGTCGCATTGGCTTCGTTGCCGGCAAGCGCTGTCCCGATTTGCCAAAGCACAGAGTGCAGCGCCTTGTCGGACCCGGAGACGTCATTTGCCGCGTCCTCTGCGGCTGCTGCGATCTGCTCGGCAAAGCGGCGTGTCTGGGCCTCTGATGAGCCCTCGGACAGCTCAAGGTCAGCGGTGACATAGTCGCCTTCGACGCTCGGGAAGAAGATGAATTTTACATAGCCGCTGGAGGTCAGTGACTGGGCCGCGAAGAAGATACCGACGCCAATCAGCAGGACCATCACCGGACGTACAACGACAAACTCCATCGCCGAGCGGAGCGGACCGTTGGTGAAACCGCGCAGGCGAGCGGCCACACGGTCACGGACCGGGTCAGCGATCCGGCGCGGCGACCAGCGTCCGGGCGCTTTGTCGGTGAGATGCGACAGGTGGCGCGGCAGGATAAAAAAGCTCTCGATGAGCGACAGGACAAGCAGGATAATGACAACGGCAGAGACCTGACCAAGGAATTGCCCGAACAGGCCGGGCACCAGCAGGATCGGCACAAAGGCGGTGATGGTCGTCGACACTGAAAACATGACGGGGCGCGCAACGCGCGTGACGCCAAGACGCGCAGCTTCCTTCTGGCCAGCGCCCTTGCGCCAGTTCGCATGGATATTTTCCCCGACCACGATGGCATCGTCCACAATGATGCCGATGGCCAGGATGAAACCGAACAGTGAAAGCTGGTTCAGTGTGATGCCAAACAGGAACATCGGGAAAAAGGCGCCGACAAAACTGACGCCGACACCAAGCGCAACCCAGAAAGCGATGCGAATGTCGAGAAAGAGAAGGAGAAGCAGCGTCACCAGAACGAGACCGAGGATCGCATTTCGGACGAGCAGGTCGATACGTGAGCGAAGGCTGACAGATTCGTCGCGCCAGAGTGTGTACGATATGTTCGCCGGTAGGGCATTGCCGATTTCCGTGTCGAGATATGCCTTCACGATTTCAGCATTATCGATTGTCTTCTCGCGGCCAACGCGGAACACCGTTACCGTAGCGGCGGGCATGCCATCATAAACCGCTTCCACTGGGGCGTCCGACAATCCGTCCGTGATCTCGGCAATATCGCCGAGATAGATGGGCTGGCCATTGCTGCCGCTGCCGACGACGATATCCGAGAAGGCTTCACCACTGCGGCGCTCACCAACAGCGCGCACCCGAAGCAGCTGACGGTCATTTTCAATCTCGCCTGCAGAGAGGTCGAGGCTCTGTTGCGAAATGATCTGGGCGACAGTGGTGAGGCTGAGATTACGGGCGCGCAGCTCCTGTTCGGATATGGCGATTTCAATAAGGTATTCTGGCACCCCGCCAATCTCGACGAGCGACAGCTCATCCATGGCAGCGAGGTCACGCCGGACACGGTCGGAGGCCTGCTTCAGCAGTCGTCGGTCAACATCGCCGTAGAGCACGATTTGCGTGACAACTTCATCGGCCTCGACTTCAGAGACCTGAGGTGCTTCGGCTGCTTGCGGGAAGACGGTAATCCGACCGATCTCGTTTTTCACCTCATCCAGCATTTCCGACATGTCTTCGCCTTCGGGAATGTCGACGATGACGCTGCCGACACCGGATGCGGCGAGACTGGTGACCTTTTCGACGCCTTCGAGGCCTTCAAGCCGCTCTTCAATCGGGCGGACAATGGACGTTTCAACGTCCTCCGGCGTGGCACCGGGATACGGGACCGTGATGGAAATCTTGTTGGTCTCAATGGGCGGAAAGACACGGACATTGAGCGCGGAAAGCGATGCGATGCCCGAGATGACGAGGAAGACCATCAACAGGTTCGCGGCGACCCGGTTGGCAAGGACGCCCTCAATCATCTGTTTCATTGCGCGGTCTCCGCAACGTGCACGCGCATTCCGTCTATTTCTTCTGCAAGCACGGTGGTCATGAGGCGTTCTCCGCCTGAAAGACCGGACGCATGAACCAGCACGACGTTGTCTACACGGTCGATCGGCTCAATGTCGACGCGGCGGACTTCCTCGGTTTCATCGATGACCCAGACATAGGAATCCTGACGCAAGGCTCCTGCGGAAATACGCCAGACCGGCGTATCGGAGCGGCCTTCGATGACGACGTCCATGAAATCGTCTGCAAATACATCGCCGTCATTTTTCTCGATAAAGGCATCGGGAAAAACCGCGATGACAGTCGCGGTGCGCGAGCTCTGGTCGATGACGGGCGAGAATTCTGCGAGATAGCCTTCCAACGTTGCGCTGCTGAGCGAACTGCTGTTTGGCACCGCATGCACAACAAGGCGGCCATCTGGAGCTGCGCGTAGGGCCGCACGGACAGCGGAAACATCTTCGGCTGGCAGGCCAGCCTCGATTTCAGCCGTCCCGGCACTGATCAGTTCCGCAAGCGGCTGTCCTGGCGATACAAACGTGCCGGGTGCAACGCTCTCGGACGTCACGATTGCATCGAAGGGGGCGGTGATGATCGCTTTTCTCAATGTACGCCGCGCAATGACAAGCTGGGCTTCGGCCTGCTGGACGGCGGCCTGAGCGTCCTCGAACGCGGCAACGGCTTGTTCTGCGGCTTTCTCAGGGGCTGCACCGATCTCGGCCAGTCGCAGCTGGCGGTCGCGGTCCGCGCGGACCTGTTCAAGGCGCGCCTTCGCCGTCGAAAGCTGGGCATTTGCGCGGGCAAGGTCAGCTTGGAAGTCGCCATCATCGATCTGAAGGATCGTTTCGCCGCGGCCAATACGACCGCCAAGTTGCAGGTCGGGGTTGATCGCGGTCACCTTGCCGGAAACCTCGCCGACAAGCTGCAGCTGGTCACGCGCCTGCAGCCGCCCTGGCACGCGGACTTCATATTTGTCACCCGCCGACTCCACGACTGACGTCTCCACCATGGGAATGCTGTCTTCACGCGCGGAGGCAGTTTCACTGGCCCCGCTTTTGGAACCGGCCACGACCATGATGACGATGCCGATCACCGCCACAAGTAGGCCAACCAAGATCCACACCTTGCTCGGCCGGGATGCGCCGTGATGGTCGCTCTTGTCTTTCAATACTTCAGAGGACATGCCATTCCCGTTCAAGATAAAACCTGTCGTGCGTTCGACTTCGACGCCCGGTTCCGAAACCGGAAACAGGTATGCAAGTTGCCCGCCGGAACCGATATGATGCCTAACCCTCTCATAAAATTATCAATTCTTTTTTTAAGCGGACTGACAATTTCAGGGTGTCTGTCGGTTGGCCCTGACTATGAGGCGCCCGAACTTGAGGGAATTCAGGATGCCTGGCTGGCCGGTGACACGGATGTGATTGCTCCAGGAGCCATGGATACGGCGCAGTGGTGGAAAGACTTTGACGACGACTTGCTTGCGACGCTTGTCTCCGATGCGATCGCCAACAATCCTGATATTGAAGAGGCGCGCGCAAATATGGAGGCCGCACGCGCCGCTGTTTCGGCAGCTAAATCGAGCGGATTTCCCGTTGGAGGTCTGTCAGGAAGCGTGACGCGGCAGAAGCAGGCCAGCGCGTCCTTCGGGGCAGACCTGCCAATCGAATTCAACGCGCAGACGCAGTACTCGACAGGGGCTGAGATCAGCTGGGAAGCCGACCTCTTCGGACGGGTCGCAAATTCGATCTCTCAGGCGGAGGCTGCCTTTGGCGGACGGGAAGCTATTGCAGCTGATACAGCACGGGCCATCGCTGCCCAGACAGCGACAACCTACCTGACCATCCGCGAACTTGATGCACGTATCAATGTCGCCGCAGAGACCCTGACGCGGCAGGAGGATGTGCTGGGGTTGACGCGACAGCTTGAAGAGGCAGGGGAGGTCGCCGATCTGGACGTGGAGCGACAGTCGAACCTTGTGGACTCGACACGCGCGGGGATTGTCTCATTGAAATCGGCTCGCGCTGAAGCGTTTTCCGGCTTGGCCCGGCTGGCTGGCCGGACGGCCCCTGATCTGCTCGGCACTTATCCATTGCTCGCACCGTTCCAGAGTGCAGCGCTCGAGCCAGTAAGGGCTTTCCAGCCAATCAAGATTGTCTCTCCCGTTGAATTGTTGCGCCGGCGTCCGGATGTGCGCGCAGCGGAGCGCCAGCTTGCCGCAGCGACTTACCGGGTCGGTATCGAAACAGCGGACCTTTATCCCAGCCTCAGCCTGACCGGACAGGCCTCACTGACAGCGAACGAGCCTGGCAACCTCTTCACCCAGGAGGCGCTCGGCTACAGTTTCGGGCCTAGGCTTCAATGGGGGATCTTCAACCTTCCGCTCACCCGGGCACAGATCAATCAGGCCGAAGCCGAAGCCGATGCAGCGCGGGCCGGGTTTGAGAGCACTGTCCTTCAGGCGCTCACAGAATCCGATGCGGCCCTCCAGGCCTATAATTACGGCGTGGAAGAAGCGGCATTGCGGGTGAGGGCACTTGGTTCAGCTGACAGGTCCCTCGATCTCGTTGAAGCACGATACAAGGCGGGTGCTGAGAGCCTGCTCAGTCTCATTGATGCGCAGCGACAGTCTCTGTCTGCAAGGGATTCCGAGGTGCAGGCGCGTCATGAGGCGCTTCGCCGGCGGGTCGATGTGTACCGGGCTTTCGGGGGGTAATCGGTGTCAGGGGCAGGTGATCCTGGGCCATCTTAAATAGTTTTAACGGCTCCTGAGCGATCATCGTCAGCCCAAACGGCAACCATTTTCGATGTCGTTCATTCCTTCTCTGGCGATTCACGTTGCAGTGCAGCAAGTCTGCGGTGAACTGTTGAATGCTGGGCAGGATGAGGTGAGCAGTTTGTCGCAGTTTCGCGGGAATTTGAGCAGGGGTGTCTGCGGGCTTGTGGCAATTTTTGCCATTGTTGCTTGTTCGCAAGAGGAAAGCGGTGATGTCGCGCCGGAAGATGCGGCGGTTAAAAAGGAAATTGACGAGGTATCGCCCGAAAGTAATTCGGCGCCTGACCCTGTCGTCACGCCCGAGTTTCAAGAGTCAGAAAGCGTTGATGACGCTCAAACAGTCGGTACTGCACAGGCTGATATTGCGGACGAGGCGGGTGCACCGAACACTGAAGCAACAAATGCGCCAGAGGCGGAGAATGTGGCGGACGCCAATGCTGAGCCATCAAGTACTGGCGAGGTGGCGGCCCCCGCAACGACTTTCGGTTTCCAGCAGGTCGAACAGATCGCCCGGACACTGGCTGCAAACCCTTTCCAGCCATCTCCCGCGCTTCCCAAGCCCGCAGCCCAGCTCAATTACGATCAATTCCGGCGCATCCAGAATCAGCCCGGCTCCACACTTTGGACAGAAGACTCATTAAACTTCCGGGCGATCCTCGACCCGCGCGGATACCTGTTCGCAGACAAGGTCAGGATGAACATCGTCGATGACAACGGCGCGCGTGAAAAGATCTACGGCGCTAGCCAGTTTAATTTTCTTGACCTCCCGCTTGAGGAAGATGTGAAAACCGCGCTCGGTTATTCCGGATTCCGGCTCATCTCGCCCTTGAACGAAGCTGGAAAATTTGATGAGGTCATCAGCTTCCGAGGTGCGAGCTTCTTCAGGGCGCTGGGTGCCGGGTCTGTCTACGGCGTTTCTGCGCGGGGCATTTCAGTGGGTACGGCTTCGTCGGAAGGCGAGGAGTTTCCGTTCTTCCGGGAGTTCTGGCTGGTCAAACCACAGGCGGGCGACCGCGAGTTCACGATTTACGCCCTGCTCGATGGCAAGAGTGTCACCGGTGCATTCGAATTCCGCGTTGAGCCGGGTCCAAATACCGAAGTCAAAGTCCGCTCCACAATCATCCCGCGGAGGGACCTTTCCAACTTCGGTGTCGTGCCGTTGACCAGCATGTATTATTTCTCACCGCATGATGCGAGCAAGCAGCAAAACGATTTTCGTCCGGCTGTTCATGACTCGCAGGGCCTGTCGTTCAGGCTGGCGAACGGTGAATGGGTGTGGCGTCCGCTCACCAATCCGGCAAACCTGCAGGTCTCTGTGCTTGCGCAGGATGTGCCTCGTGGATTTGGCCTCATGCAACGCCAGCGTCGGTTCGACGACTATTCAGACATCGAGGCGGCTTACCATCTGCGGCCGAGCGTCTGGGTCGAGCCAGATGAAGGATGGGAACGCGGCGAACTGACCCTGGTCGAAATACCAACCGCGAATGAGTACAATGACAATATCGTCGTGTTCTGGAAACCCGGCTCAGGCTGGAAAAAAGGTGAAGCCCATAGCCTCTCCTACACGCTGCACTGGAGCCTTTCCCCACCAGCCGTACCCGACGTTATCTCAGTTGCGGAAACACGGGCAGGACAGGTGCCCGGCGAAGGCGGCCGGATCTTCGTGGTGGATTTCGAGACGAATGATGCACCCGTCCTCAAGGGCGTGGAGGCAAATGTATCGAGTTCAGCGGGGGCGATTTCCAATGTCATTATCAAACAGCATCCGGAAACGGGCCTGACCCGCCTTAGCTTCGAACTTGATCCTGAAAATGCGCAATCGGTCGAACTGCGCGCTGTGCTGACCCGATCCGGCAAGCCCGTGACGGAAACCTGGATCTACCGGTGGAGACTTCCATGACGACTTACCGGACGAGGCCTACAGAGTTTCCGGTCGCCATGCCTGATCAGGCATTTGGCGCACCAGGAACGCAAATCAGACACCGGCCGAAATCGGCAATGTGGCGCAAATGGTTCGTGCTCGTCGCTTCTGTATGCCTGACTGTCTGGGCGACGCATGAAATGTACAGCGTCCTCGCGGTTTCGAGCCTTACCATCCTGGAGTGGATGTTGCTGGTCGTCTTCGTGGTAAATATCAGCTGGATCTGTTTTGCCTTCGTCAATGCCAGCGTCGGATTCCTCGCCGCCATGCATGCCTTGCGCAAGCAGCGAAAGGCTGAAAGCGAATGTGATATTTCACATGCCCGGACGGTGATCGCCTTTCCGATCTACAATGAGCAGGTCGAGCAGGTTTTCTCGACGGTTCTGTCGACAGCTCAGTTGCTCGCTGGGGCCCCGGGGCAGTTCGAGTGCTTCATCCTGAGCGACACGACTGATCCTGACATCGCTCTCCTGGAAGAGGCCGGCGTTGCAAAGCTGCAAGCACAGGCCCCTGTTGACGTGGCGATCCGCTATCGCCGCCGAACGATCAATGCCCACCGCAAAGCTGGCAATATACGTGATTTTGTAACCCGCTGGGGCGGTCGTTACGATTACATGATTGTCTATGACGCAGATAGCTACATGGATCGCGGTACGATCCTGAAACTGGTCGGAGCGATGGAAGTGGCGCCGCGCACCGGGCTCGTCCAGACGATCCCTGAGCTTGTCGGGGCACGGACGCTTTTCGGACGGGCCCAACAATTTGCCTCCGCATTGTATGGGCCAGTCCTGGGACATGGCATCGCATGGTGGGCCCAGAAGGAAGGTAATTTCTGGGGTCACAATGCGATCATCCGTATCGCTGCGCTGGCGGAGGCGGCGGGGCTGCCGGTCATTCCGGGCCGTGCCCCGCTTGGCGGATCAATCCTAAGCCATGACTTCGTCGAAGCCGCACTCCTGCGCCGGGCAGGCTGGAATGTAGAGATCAGGGCGGACCTGAACGGATCGTTCGAAGAAGGGCCGCCGACGATTATTGACCTGGTGGTACGCGATCGACGCTGGTGTCAGGGCAATATGCAGCATATGGCAGTCTTGCTGCGGACCCGTGGGCTTACATGGTCAAGCCGGTTTCATCTGATTACCGGTATCTTCTCCTATCTCGCCTCACCGCTCTGGTTGATCTTCATTACCGTTGGCATGCTGCTTTCCCTGCAGAACAGTTTCATGGTGCCGAACTATTTCAGTGATGATGCGTCGCTTTTTCCAAACTGGCCGGTGATCGACTCCGAGCGCGCACTCAGCCTGTTCATCGCCACCATGTCAATCCTGTTTGCCCCGAAACTGTACGGGCTCGCCTATGGGTATCTCAACAAGAGCTGGCGTAAGAAAGCAGGCTTCGTGAGGACAACGGCGGGTGTCGTAAGCGAACTTTCGATCTCAATCCTGATTGCGCCGATCATGATGGCCACTCAGACGACCGCTGTCATAAGCGTTTTTCTCGGGCGTGACAGCGGCTGGTCACCGCAGGCGAGGGGCGATGGTGGGTATACGTTCAAGACCGTGATGAGACAGTGCCTGTTCCCGACACTTCTTGGCCTTTTCCTTACCATTGCCGCGATCGCCATTTCACCTGTCTACGCAGCATGGCTGGCGCCAGCGACCATCGGTCTGGTGCTGAGCGGCCCTATTACCTACGTGACGTCGAAACGCCAGGCCGGAACTGTCGCCAAACGCTATGGAGGGCTTGTGACACCGACCGATCTTGCCCCGCCGGAATGTTATACCGGGGCACTGACGGCGCGCTCGACCTTCGCGGATCTCAAGCCGGACCGTTTTCACCTGCTGCTGCTCGACAGGGACCTGCAGCGAAAACGCGCACCGCTTATTGATCCATACTGGCCATTGCAGAAATACGAAGTTCACCCTCCACTTGCGACAGGAAGGGCAAGGGCAGAGCGGGCGTCATCGGCCTACGAGTATGCCGCAACGCTGAGCCCGTCTGAAAAGATGGCGCTGCTGAATTCGGACAGCGACATGCAATCGATCAGTTTCCGGTTCTCGTCTGTCCGCAAGGACCGCCAGAAGCCGCGACAATCGCCTGGCAGCAGCCCACCCGACAGCCTGTCATCATCGAAGCCGTGGTCGCCGGGCCGGGGCACTGGAACCAGGGACTAATTCTAGACTGTCGAATAAGGCTTGATCAGGACAGGTTCGCGAACACTTCGGACGCGTCGTATAAGGATGGGCTCACACCGGGCTCCTTGTCGGACATGATGATCTCGAGCGTGACTGTCACGCTGTTGCGATCACGTTCGATATGACTGTCGCTAAACGGATCACGCGGCGCAGCCGACACCGAGGTTGAGCAGCCGAGCAAACCGCAATTTCGCTGGACCACGCGGTCTGGCGCGGCCGCGTTGGTGTACCTGTCTCGTTCTGTTTCACTATCGGATGACTGGGACACGAGTTCAAACGTGTCATAGCCATTTTCCAGCGTCAGTTCTGCGGCCCGCCGCAAGGCAAGCGATTGGGCCTTTGCCTGATCACGCTCATTCAGGCGATAGTTCACGCGATAGCGGTTTGTCTCGATCTGTATCTGGGAATAGCCAGCCGCACGATCACTCCCGGCGACGCGATATTCAGGGGTGCTTGCGCAGGCGCAGAGCAGGGCGAGGCTACCCGCCAGCAGGGTGGATTTGAACAATTTCATTGTCTTACTCCTTGGGTGCGGCTGGTTTGGTCCAGCCAGATTTCAACAGCTGCGCTTCGTCATCGCGCCCAAAAGGTGCGCCGGACATTGCAGCGTCGAGAAAGGTCTCAATGCTCTCCGCACCAGCTGCGGAGGCTGTCCTATACGGTGCGTCAGGCGCGTTCCCTTCCACTTCGCCAAACGTGGCGATGGCGACGCGCCAGGCCGTTTCCGCGCGGCACGCGACAAGGCGTCCGTTTGATGTATCGCTGGTGACATCGATCACGCGGCAGAACGTATCGTCACTGGCAAAGGTGAAGCGCGGTGTTGCTGAAAGGCCGTCGCCGACGACTTCAAGCGTTCCGCTGGCGGATGCTTCCAGAACCGAGCCGAGTTTGCTGTCGGCGTAGATCGTACCACTACCGGTCAGGCCTTCGACGCTGGCGACTTGCGCCGGGAGTGCCGTCTGCGCGGCCATGAGACCGGTCGCAACGACAACGCTGGCAGCCACGGCACGGTGTTCCTGCACAAATGCACTCGCACGGCGCCAGAGCGGAAAGCCGATGACATTCGTGTCTGGATCAGGTGCCGCCTGTTCAGTTTCAAGTCGTTCCAGCAAGTCCGACAGGCCGGGGCTCATCTCGACATCATCAATGTCGCTTGCCGCCTCTTCAAAGTCTGCTTTCGCCATGGCCAGCGCTTCCAGGCGCCCAGCAACGACATCGTCGGAAGCAATCATCGCGTCGATTTCTGCGCTTTCCTCCGGGCTCAACTCACCGTCGAGATAGGCGCTCAGGCGAGCATCAAGGTCTGTGATGTCATCCGTCATGATAACCTGTCCTTTCTGCAAGCATGGCGCGGGCCCGACCGAGCCGGCTCATGATTGTTCCGATCGGTGTGTCCAGCATGGCGGCGGCTTCCTTGTAGCTCGCGCCGCCAACACCCACCACGGTCATCACTTCCCTGTAGGCAGGGGGCAGCGCGTCGATGGCGGCCTGGGTGCGCGCAATCATGATCTGATCGCCAGCGACCTGTTCTGAGGACAGTGTGTCCGCAGGCTGCGCTTTCAGCTCCGGGATCGCGTCCATTCGCGTTTTCGCCGCGCGCAACCCGTCGATCCATAAATTCCGGCACACTCTGAACATCCATTTCTTCAGCTCCACATCGTCTGGCACGCCGCGGGCGAGCACGCGCTCAACCGAGGTTTGAACGAGATCATCCGCATCCGCGAAATTGCGCGTCAGCGAGTAGGCGAACCGTCGCATATGCGGCAGCGCCTCTATGATCTCGTCGTTCAGGTCCTGACGCTTTGACATTTCACCTCATTCACGGATGGCAGGCGGGTTTATTCCCGGCTGCATGAAATTTTTTCTGTTGTGGCCCGTCTCTATTATAAGGAACGCAAATATCTGGAGTAGTTTATGGCCTCACCGAAGCTTTCAACCCTCGTGGCGAGCGTTTGTGCTGCCGCCATGATTGTCATGATTCCATCCGCCGATGCGCAGCTTCTACCAGATATTGGCGGCGGGCTCTCCGATGTTCTCAACGATGTTGACCGCGGGATCGAAGACCGGCTTGAACACGATCTTGATGCTGAGCTCGAAGACGTGTTGGACGGTGATCGCGTGCTGGATGGCATCGGTCGTATTGTAGGGTCAGCGGAGGTTGGCAATACGCTGGAGGAGACATTGCAGACCCTTGGGGACGTCAGCGGGGCTTTGAACGGGATTATCGGCATGGCAGGCGTACCCCCTGGCCGCTCGATCGAACTTGATGAGCTCGACGGCTGGCCGGTTGTGCGCAATGAATGGGTCGTCCTTGTCCCTGCAGGCGAGGCAGCAGCTGTTGAAGCGCTGGATGTCGAGATTGTCGAACGCACAGATCTTACGGCGGTGGACAGGACGCTCTTCATCGTCAGCCTCACAGCGACGGCAGCCACGGCCCAAGCAGTGGAAGCGGAACTCGCATCGCTGGGTGCAGACCCGTTTGATCGCAACCATGTTTTTCGGGGCGCAGCCGAAATGGATGCATCTGTGTCTTCCTCATCATCAAGGCCCCAGCCGCAGCCGGTTCCTGTCCCAATGGCTGGCAGCCTGCGGATCGGACTGGTCGATACGGATGTAGATGAAACGCATCCGTCCCTCGCCGGTGTGGATCTTTATGAAGCGGATTTTGTCTCTCTGGGCGAGTTGCGTCCGCAAGGCCATGGAACAGCGGTGGCATCGATAATGGCGCGGCAAACCGGGGCCAGGAATGACGCAACGCGGGAACTCCTCGCGGCGTCTGCATTCTTTTTAGGGAATGACGGCACGACCGGGGCGACGTCTGCAAGCCTCATACAGGCAATCGACTGGTTGCAGGCCAATGGCGCTGACGTCATCAATGTAAGCCTCACCGGACCACCAAATCGCGCACTCGAAGCCATCATTCAGTCAAGCCAGACAGATGGGACGGTGTTTGTTGCGGCTGTCGGCAATGAGGGCCCGGCCTCCGGCCCACTTTACCCGGCGGCTTATGATGGCGTTATCGGTGTCTCAGCTGTGGACGCCGCGGGAGCGATCTATCGCTGGGCCAACAGGGGCGGCTTCGTGGATGTTGCGGCACGCGGCGTCGATGTCCTTGTCGCAAAGCCCGGCGGCGCAGAAAAGCGCGACTCCGGGACTTCATTTGCAGCGCCGGTCGTGTCTGCATTTCTTGGTGGATGGACACAGGCTAAACGTATTGAAGCAGCTGATCCGCACAGTCTCATCCGTGCATCTGTATCCGGCGGTGCGCCGGACGGACGCGACGATACCTTTGGATATGGCATCCTCGTCCCGACCGGCGCGCGCGCATCGAACTAGAAGGCAACCTTCACTTCTACCGACCCGACATGCTCGTCATAGTCGGCACTCTCAAGATTGGAGCGGCGGTCGCGATACTCGTATCCGCCAACCACGGAAAGTGGACCGTAGAGCGGGATTTCGAGGTCGCCTTCAGCTGAGACAATCTCGTCCTCACGAGCCTCTGAAACAGCAGACGTGATGTCATCATAGTCGCGTTGTTCGAATTCGGCGCCCACGCGCATCTTTACGTCGCGTCCAAGCAGTGCAATGCGCTGGATGTAGCGGGCCTTGGCTGATGCGCTCGTCAGATCGAAGGCATCTGATTCAGCGTCTTCTTCGCCGACCTCGGCACCAAGCGACACATAGCGCCGTGTTCCATCCATGAAGATGAAAGCATCGACCCGGCCTGCATTCCCGTCGGCATCGCGCCCGTCACCGGTCTTGAAGTCCTTGGTTGTGTGAACATAAGCCGCGCGGAGGAAAAGCGATTTCCCAAACAGGCGTGAGATGTTCGGGGAAATCTGTGTGTAGTCGAGATAGCCTTGGTCATCGAGGCGGGCATGAACGTAATTGGCAAGCACACCCGCCTTGACGACGGTAAAGTCATATTCGGCCTCGGCGAAGCCGCGGTGAGTTTGCAGGTCGAATGCGCCGAAATCCTGATAGGAGGTCTGGCTGAATTCATAGCCACCCCGCAGGAGCAGTTTTTCGGCCGGTGTGAAGTCTGCCTGTGCCTTGCCTCTCAAAAGCAGTGCGACATCGCCCTGGTCTGTATTCTGATCGAGATCGGGGATACCGACATTCGTGTCACCGGCGATACCAGCGCTGCCCTCAAACGTGAACCTGGCGCCGTCATCGGCAAGTGCCGGAGCGCTGATGGAGGCGAAAACGATCACGGCGGATGCCGTGCGGGTGAGCAATTTTCGGGAAAACATGATTGTGCTGCCTTGGGGTAAGAGGATGAAGCCGGCAGGTCGTCGGGGTGAGGGGAAGAAAACCTGCCGGCTCCGGTCGTCAGATCTGCCTTTACAGGCCGAGCGAGCCGACGACGTCGTTTGCGATGTCTGCATTCACAGCGTCATCGATCTCTGAATTGATCTCGCTGGTCACTTCGCCTGCAATCTCGGAGGCAATATCAGCGCTGACAGTATCACTGACGGTGCCGGCAACCGTGGACGAAACTTCCCCGGCAACATTTGCGGAGATGTCGGCGCCGTTAAGCGTTTCACTGGCTATGTCGAGTGAGTCAGCCGCCGTGGCGGAGGCTTGACCTGCAATATCCGAGGTTTGTGACCGGCTGTTCTGAACGAGTGTATCGGCTTGGGACGCTGTGTCTGTCGCAATCGCGGTACTCTGCGAAACGGCAGCTTCGCCCGAAGCCTGCACGCGGTTTGACGCATTGGCACCGAGTGTTGCGGCCGTATTGCCGGTCGCTTCGGCGCGGTCAGAACTGCGTTCGACCAGGTTTGACGCGGTGCCTGACAGTCGTGTGCCAGCTTCTGCAGTGGTCTCACCGGCGTCCGGCAGTGAAGGCAGCGTCAATGAAGAGGCGGCCTCGCCGGCGGCTTGGCTGTCGGCGTCCGCTGCAGCCATTTCAGGTGTTTCCGGCGCGTCGCTACGGGCAGATGCGTTCACATTTGCGTTGGCCGAACCGTTCACATCTGCTTCAGTGTCTGAGCCGTTTTCCATATCCGCACGAGCTGATGTGTCCACTGCGACGTCAGCGGCGACATCTGCGGAGATTTGTGCCGACACCGGCGCAGCTGCACTGAAGGCGAGAGCGGCGGCGAGGGCGAACATCGAAGTTGTTGTCCTGGTCATGTGAAACTCCTTTTTGTCGACATGATGCAGGAGTGACGGATGGCCCCGTTTTTTATTCCCAGCTCACTTGCATTTTTTTCTGCGTCGGCTGGAAGACGTGGATTGTCATGAAACTCTCATGCAATCGCCCTATCGGGGGGTGCGATGGAAAATGACAAACCGAAATATCGCAGCATCTTTATTTCTGATGTCCATCTCGGGTCAGCCGGTTGCCAGGCTGAGGCCTTGTGCGACTTCCTGAAACACAATTCCTGCGACAAGCTCTACCTCGTGGGCGACATCATTGATGGCTGGCGACTGAAGAAGAAGTGGTACTGGCCGCAGAGCCACACCAATGTGATCCGCCGGATCCTGACCGCCTCAAAGCGCGATACGGACGTCATCTATATAGTCGGGAACCATGACGAGTTCCTGCGGGCCTTCCTGCAGTTTCGTGTCAGCTTCGGCCGGGTCAGCATCCGCAACCGCGCTGTGCATGAGGGCGAGGACGGCAAGCGCTATTTGGTGGTTCATGGAGACATGTTCGACGGAATGATGCGACCCGACCGCAAGTGGATCATGTTTCTCGGCGACAGTCTGTACAACATGCTGCTATGGGCCAATACGAAACTGAATGGTGTGCGACGGCGCCTCGGAATGCCGTATTGGTCGCTGTCACAAGCCCTGAAGAAAAGGACGAAGCGCGCGCTTAACTACATCCATAACTTCGAAGATCATGTCGCCGATTATTGCAGGCGAAAGCAATTCGATGGCGCGATCTGTGGTCATATCCATGTTGCGGAAATGCGCGATATCAATGGAATTGCCTACATGAATGACGGCGATTGGGTGGAAAGTTGCACCGCCCTCGTCGAGCATCATGATGGTCGATGGGAGCTGGTCGAGCACAGGCCTGATACGATGCGTGCACCTGCTCCGGGCCGTGCGAAGGCTGCGCTTCAGGCGGCCTGAACGGACGGCGAGACTGAAGCGGTTTCGTCTGTACGCCAATGGCTTTTCTGTGTGAGCAACTGCGCCTGAAAAGTGAATTGAGATCATCGCAAAACCGTCGCTCAACTGTCGCAAAAGATGCCTATGAGCCGCCGCAAACAATAATAACTGCGGAGCCTCCCATGAAATCCTCTATGCGCTGCACAGCGTCACTGCTTGTCCTCAGCATGCTGACGAGCCCGGCTTTTTCTCAATCGGCCAATGAGCAGGAATTGCGTCAGTCGACCGTCACGGTGACGGTCCAGAAGCGTGAAGAAAACCTGCGAGACGTGCCGGTCGCCGTTTCCGCCGTTGATGCGGAGATGCTGGATGACCTCGGTCTCGACGAATTCTCCGATCTCGCGCGCTACGTTCCGGGTTTCGAGGTGCAGGAGCAAAGCCCTAACAATCCGGGATTTGTCATCCGTGGGATCACATCCGATAGCGGCGAGTCGAATATAGAGCCGCGCATTGCGATTTTTCAGGACGGTGTTTCAATTTCGCGATCTCGCGGATCGATCGTGGAGCTTTTCGACGTCGAGCGGGTCGAGGTCGCCAAAGGGCCACAACCGACCCTGTTCGGACGCGGCGCCCTGATCGGCGGCGTGAATATCATCCAGGCTAAACCGGAGTTTGACTTTAGCGGACAGGTTACAGCGGGCATCGGCAACTACGATGAGCGTTACCTCGACGGATATGTGACCGGACCGGTCGCGGGCGACAAGCTGGCTTTCCGGCTGGCCGGGCGTCTTCGCGAACGAGATGGCTATGTGGAAAGCCTCAATCCCGACGAAGAGGATTTCAACAGTCAGGACATGAAAGCCATCCGCGCATCCCTTGCCTTCGAAGCGAGTGAAAGCCTTCGCTTCGACCTGATCGCTAATTATCAGGAAGACAATCCGTCGGGCACCAGCTTCAAGTCCATGGCGTTTGATCCGTTACCCGGACGCTCTTCAGCGCCGTGGGATCCCGCGAACCTCAATACGTTTGGTGACTTTCTGGGCGGGAAGCCGCTTGGTCTCGAGCGGAGCGTCACGAGTGTGACCCTGCTCGGCGACTGGGATATCAATGACAAGCTGTCCCTTACCTCCATCACGGGCTGGCGCGACTTTGACAGTCTCGAAGTATTTGACCCGGACGGCTTTGGGCTCGATCTTCTCATCTTCGGGGAAGATGCGACGGGTGAGCAACTCAGCCAGGAATTTCGCCTGAACTATGATGATGGCGGCCGGGTGCGCGGTTTTGTGGGAGCAAGCTATCTGGACGAAGAGGGCGAGCAATATGTGCCGCTGACTTTTGATGAACGCGCCGTGCAAGCGCTGCTTGGCGGCTTCCTGACCCCACCGGACGCGCCTGATGCAAGTGCTTTTCCTGGCATTAACCTGACCGTTTTCCAGCAGTCCGGCGGGACGGTCGTCGTGCCGCTCAAGCCGATCCATAATGAAGCCTACACAAACTATGGTGACACGCAGGCAATCGACATTTTTGCTGATGCGACAATCGAGATCAACGACCGGTTCGAGCTGACAGGCGGTGTTCGGTACACAACCGAAGACAAGACGAGCGGTTTGCTTGTCGAGCTGCTTAATGGGCCGAGTGCACTGACTGGCGCTGGACTGTTCGTACAACCTTCTGGTGGCCTGATTGAGCAGAGCGAGACGTTTGACGACTTTACCTGGCGCGCTGCCGCAAAATTCGAACTGACCGACCAGGTCAATTTGTTCGCAAACTATGCGCGTGGGCGCCGTCCGGAAGTCATTACGGCATCTGCCTCTGCGCCTGCGGCCGGGTTTGCCATACTCGATGCTGAAATCGTCGATGCTTACGAGGCCGGTATCAAGGGCGCCTTCCTGAACGGTGACCTGAATTTCGATGCATCAGCGTTCTACTATGATTACAGCAACTTCCAGTCGACGCAGATCAACGATCAGGGCCTGATTGAGCCGATTAATGCTGGCGATGCGACGGCGGAAGGGGCTGAGGCCCAGATCAACTGGTTTGCCAGCGACTGGCTCAACCTAGTGGCATCCTATGGCTACAACCATGCCCGTTTTGACGACCAAGCCGGTGCGCCTTTCGGCGGCAACAAGTTGCGCCTGTCGCCAGACCACAAAGCGGCTGTGTCTGCCCGCATCCTGCTAATTGACGAGGGCTTCGGAACGGTAACCCTCGTGCCGAGCTATACGTGGCAGTCAGACGTCTATTTCGACAACACCCAGCGTGACCTCATAAGCCAGGAAGCGTACGGGTTATTCAATCTCAACGTACAGCTCGACCTCGAAAACGGGTTTGGCGTTGAGGCATATGTCAACAATCTGACAGGCGAAGATTATATCATCGATGCGGGCAATACTGGTGACGGTTTCGGAATTCCGACCTTCATTTCCGGTGCGCCAACCTTCTTCGGGGCGCGGGTTCGAAAAGCCTTCTAGGGCCGGTACTCAAGTCATTACTGGCGGACCGTGCTGAGCCTTGGCTCAGCCGGTTCGCCAGCAAGTCTCACCCGGCAAATCCATCGCCGACGCCGAAGTCGCGGCGCGCCGATACAATCGTGACCATGACACCGACAAGAACATCCATCAGGACCATCATGGTCAGCAGGAAAAAGGTCGACGTCGCAAAATTGCCAAGCAGCAGGAACAGGACGAGGCAGACAAGCAGCACACCCATCGATGCGGCGTGATTGACCATCGCGCTTGATTTCGAACTCGTGGACTTCACGATCTCGAATGAAAGAAGGATCAGCGACAGGAAAAGGATGGCGTCACCCCAGCTCAGGCGCCAGGTCACACCGGAAATCATGGGCAATCCAAAGAACCCGGCATTCAGAGCCGGCAGGATTGCAGGCCCGGTTTCAGAATGGTTCCCACCGGCAAACCAGCTCATGATGATGTAGATGAGAACTGGAAAGGCTAGCAGCGGAACGATCGTCAGCAGGTGACGGATAAGGCCCGACGGAACAGGGGTTCTTCGTGAGCCACGTGTGCGGCCATCAGTCTGTGCCATATCAATATCCTCCTCCGGCGCCGGGACCGCGCAGCCTGTCACGAATTGACTGGCGTGCCTGGCTGAGATTTTTCTCCAAGTCAGTCGCGATGTCGGCGCGCTCACGGGCAATTTCCTGCTGGATGCTCGGTGAAGCCCGGGACGCTGTCATCTGCATGACCTGTTGCGGCGACGGCCCTTGTAGCTGGTACGACCGCTGCTCAGCGATATTACCAATGGTGAACGGCTTTTCGCCTGCGTAAATCGGCGGCTGGGTGTAGTGGAGCATGGCGTCATAATCGATCCAGATATGACCATCGATGCCCCATTCCGACCCCCACGAATTGCGCACGAGAAACGCGTTGCGGTTGTCATCATAGCCGACGATGAGCATCGCGTGACCGCCTGCAGATGGTTCCCAGGAACCATCTGCAGGCGGTCTCAGGGTTTTCCCCCGTCCGCCGTCTATCATGAGGCCCTGGTGCGGTGTCCCCATCCCGAAAACAACCGGCAGGCCACTGGCGAGTGCATCCTTGACGGCGTCGCCGTGATCGAGCTCGGCAAATTCGATACCGAGGAATTTCTGTGCGGCGGTATAGCAGTCGCGTGTCGGGCTCTCATTCACCATTGCTGTCTGATATGGCCACATCGCCTCCGGACAGACGCCCCAGGCCAGGACCGATGCGAGTGCCTTTCGACGGGACGAGCCGGTGTCCTGACGCTCTGTTCCGGCAAGGCGGCGCGCATTGTAATAGACGAAGAGACGGGAGAGATCCCGCAGGGATTCGCCCTTGATGATCTGGTGGTATTCAAGCGCGCCGACAATCGCATTGGCGACGCAGGAGCCGACAGCACGCTGGTTCTCGACTGGTGAGCAGGATGCACTGAGGTCCACGCTGGCAGGCCGTTCGATCAAACCGGTCTTCGTCAGGACCGGGAAGTCCTGTCCGGGGTCGTCAGGCAGGCATCCGCCAATGACGTATCCATCGATTTTTTTAAGCATGATTTCCCTCCAGCAAGGCCAGAGCAGAAAACTGGTTCGGCAAATTCCTTGCCCCAATTCTGCTCTGGCTCCGCGAGCGTTCCCCCACTCGGGACTCAGTTGTCTTCATGACCATCTCCTGCGCCGGGCCGTCGGTTGTACCCACCACCAGCACCAGCGCCCCGGTTATAGCCGCCACCAACGCCAGGGCCTCTGTTGTATCCTCCGCCTGCGCCCGCGCCGCGGTTGTACCCGCCTCCAGCACCGGGACCGCGCAACCTGTCCCTGAGGTTCTCGCGCGTCGCTTCGAGGTTTCCTTCCAGCTGGTCGCGGATATTTGATTTAAAGGCTCGGATCTGGTCCTGGACGCTTGGTGGGGCCTCTGCGACGGTTGCTTCATAGGATGCTTTGACCGAGGCGCCTGCGAGCTTGAAATACTTTGCGCGATCAAGTGAACCGACCGTCCAGAAACCGAGCGGTTGCTTGTAATGGTCCATCACGCGGTAATCGATCCAGACATGACCATTCAGGCCCCAGCCCGGCCCCCATGAATTTCGGACCAGCCATGCATTCTTCGTATCATCGTACCCGACAATCAGCATGGCATGACCACCGCTCGGTGTTTCCCATTTACCATCGGCAGGTGGTGGCACGTGGCCTGTCTCCCGGCCGACCACCATCAAGCCGTGCTCTGGCACGCTCATGCCGAATATGATTGGCAGTCCGGACGCCAGAGCGACCTTGAGTTCAACCCCGTGTGAGACGCTGGCATAGCTGAGGCCAGAGAAGAAAATCGCGCTGTTATAGGCTTCAGTTGAAGGTTCGGTGATCCAGTCCGGCTCGTTGTACGGCCACACCTGCTCCGGGCAGGCACCAAACGCCATCAGCGAGGCGACAGCGTGCGGCATGGAGGCCCCGGAATCCTGGTTTTCTCGGCCCGCCATCTTGCGCGCATTGTAGTAGACGAAAAGCCGGGACAGATCGGTTAGCGGCTGGCGGTGAAGGATCTGGTGATATTCCAGCGCGCCGACGACGGAATTGGCCGTGCACGAACCAACACCGCCCTGGTTTTCCACCGGCGAACACATTGGAGAGAGATCGACCGAAGGGGGTAGATCGGGTCTCTGAACCAGTCGCAGTGTAGGGACAGGATGCGCCGGATCGGCCGGAATATAACCGCCCAGTTTGTAATGCTCTTCGCTCATCATACGCCTCAGCTGATGGTGGAATCACAAGGTCAGTAACAGACCCATTGATTCCATTGGTTATATCCGCAGTTTTCTTCTGGTCCGGTTTCGGACTCCAACCCGGCAGCGATCGAGATGATCACGATGAGAGCGAGGACAGCCCACGCCCATTTCGGCATCGCCCTGAACATTTTCCCATATGCCGACTTTAGTTCTGACTGTGCCTTGCCGAGGTCGCTTTCGGGATCAGTTGTCAGTTTGAAGCCCCGTTTCGTGCCTGTCGAATTGAAGCCATCGATCATCGCATCTCTGTATTCGGCAGCGGTTTGCGGGCGCTGGTCGCGGTTCGGCGCGAGACCCTGATGGATAAGCTGGTCAATCGCGCCTGGAACATCGGACCGGCCGTCCGAAGGCGGCGTCCAGTGGCCGGATGGCAGCACCCCAACAATCAACTCGTAGAAAATCTTCGAAACCGAGAACATGTCGGCGGCAGGATTGGCGGCATTTGCATTGCGCACCTGTTCCGGCGCCATGTACTCCTGCGTGCCGAGGCCTGTTCCCGACGTGCCAGATGTTTTCTTTTTGGTGGCAAGTGCGATGCCGAAATCGACGATTTTCACCTGCGCGTTGGTCGCTGTCGGTTCGCCCAGCAACATGATATTTTCGGGCTTGAGGTCACGATGGATGACGCCTGCGGCATGTGCCGCTTCCAGTCCGTTGAGAACTTCCTTGATGATCTGACCCGCGACCTTGGCAGGAACCGGCTCGTTCCTTGTCATCTTTTCGTTTCGCCAGATATGCAGCGGTTTGCCTTCGACAAATTCCATCGAGATGTATGGTGCGCCATTGTGGCGGCCAATGTCATAGGTCCGAACCACATTCGGATGAGCGATTGACCGCGCAGTCTTTCCTTCGTCGATCAGGCGCTGAACGGCCTTCTCGCTGCTGATCTGCGAGGGCGGGATCACTTTGAGCGCGACAGCGTCACCTGTTTCGATTTCCATGGCCTTATAGACCATGCCCATACCACCCGCCCCGATCTGGCGTTCGATACGGTATTTTTCAGCGACGATCGTGCCGGGTGTCAGTGCACTTTCATCGGGCGACTGATCATCGGGATCAATCGTGTTGCTACTGTCCGGCGCAACCGTTTCGAACCCCGAGACGGTTTCGAACGCGGTGTATTCTTCCGCAGGGCTGGCCTCATCGACATCAACTTTCGCGCCACAGGATGCACAGAAGCGAGCGTCTTCGGGCAGGTCGGTATTGCAGGTGGAACACCTCATTTGCCAGTCCTCAGGCTTTGCATGTGCGGGTCAGGATGATGCGCGTCACCTGCTCCCGCTCGGATTCGAAACTGATGGTGATCTTCAGGGCATCTGGCGTCTTTCGCAGGGGCGAGATCGTGTCGCCGTCATGCAGCAGCACAGTCTTCGTGCGACCGAAGCTCTCTCCGCTCACGCGCAGGCCGAACTGGCTGTCGACTCGCAACATCAGTCGCCCCGATTCCGAATAGATGGAGAAGTGCTGGCGCGAGATCGAATTGGTCAGTGGAGAAAGAGAGCCGTCGGATGCGGTCACGAGCAAACGGACGTCGTTGCCATCCTGTGCCCGGTTTACCGCGTTGCGCCCGAAATAGAGCAATCCTGACGGGTCCAGTATCGGCCCGTCAGCGGGGCGGTTATCGTTCTGGAAACCGCGCCAGACAAAGGTGACATCACGCGGCACCTGGAGACCGTCCTTGTAACCACGGCGCCCGAGCTTGGCTTCGGCCCTGTCAGCGCGTGCGAGTTTGAGCGGGATGGGGCGCGCATGGGATTCCTGCCCCTTCGACCTTTCCTGTTCTATCCGCGTCGGATTGTAGATGGTCATGCCTGGCCCGATGTTTTCGCCGTGCACATTGATGTTCGTGACCGGGCCGTTCGGGTCCTTGCTCTCAACCGGAAACATGATCGAGCTGCTGAGGACGAATGCTTCCTCGCGCCAGTGGTAGCGGCTGGCGACGGCAATCTGGATGTCGACGCGATGAACGCCCGCATAGTCGAGGACACCTGTCCTGACCCCGACATCAGCGAGCGCCCCTGCATCCAGCCGCTCGAAGGGGAGGGGGACTTCGGTCCAGCCGGTTTCGTCTTCCTTCATCCATAATCCGGTGACAAAGAGAGGCCGACCGACATCCGACCTGTTCTTGAGAACAAGTGGAAGTGCAAGCTTGCCGCCTTCGCGCACCGTGTTCGCGGCGCCAGCGTCAAGGTACAGTTCGGGCTGGAAGCAGACCGGACACATACCGGACTTGTCGAGCAGTGAGTGGCATTCATCAGACGCCATGCACCAGATCAGCGGTTCGCCGCACTCCCCGCAGAACCCCGCACCGGGCGTCTGGGCAGATCGTTGGCAGCAGGAATTGGCCGCAGCGACAGAAGGGACGTTGAGCGTCATGACCTATGTGCGCAGCTTATGTCCGCACTTCATGCAGAATCTGGAAGCTGCAGGGGCCGCCGTGCTGCACTTCGGACAATCGACGGTCTCCGTTGCAACAGACGACTGCGCTGGTGCAGACCCCTTGGGAGCCTGTCCCCCACCCGCGCCCGCCGCTACCCCTACGGCACCCTGCATTCCCATCTGGAACATGTCACGAGCCTGGGCCTCTGAGCGGATCTGCGAAGCGGTTGCTGCCTCCACCATTTCCCGCATCAGAGCCATCCTGTCGTCATTGGCTGACGTTTCAGATCGCGCGCGTTCTGCCAGGACGGCGGCGACATCTGGAGACAGGCCCGCATCAATCGCGAGAATCTGCTCGGCCGTCATGCCTGCCTTGATTTTCCATTCATCCTGTTTGCCCTTGAGCTCCTGCTCGCGTTCGAGCCGTTTGATCTCTGAGCGTACGCGGTCGCCGCGCAGTTCAATTTCCTGCAACTCGGAGATGTGTTCGCGCTGCTGTTTCTGGACGCGGGCGGTGACTTCCAGTTCGCTGAATGCCCCGGATTGCTTCATCTCCTGCATGTGGCGTTCGCGAAGGGCCGACATTTCCGTATCGATCTTCAGCTGCTCCTGCTGGATTTTCAGAAGCTCCGTCTCGTTTTTCGCTGTGGCGAGCTGGTTCTCGAAGGTCGCCTTTCTCTCTTTTTCCAGAAAGACGATCTGGTGATCGAGCTCTTCAAGTTCCTGCCGGCGTTTGCCTTCCTCACGAGCATCGATGAACTCGATCTCGCTCTGGAGTGCCATGTGCTTCAGCTCATCTTCCGTTGCGCTTTGCAACTTGGCCAGATCCAGCTTTGATTTCATGTCGAAGACGGTGGCGTCATTGACCAATTCAGCCTGGCGCTTGGCCATTTCGATCTGGAATTCGACCTCGCGTTGTTGACGCAAGGCTTCGGCATGCGCCTGCCTGGCCGCTTCTTCCGCATTCTGGGCCCATTCGATGGAGGTCGAGCGAACGATCATGCCAAGATCGCCGACAACGCGTTCGACTTCCTGCATCATTTCTGCCTGCAGCTTGTCTTGTAGCCCGATGTCGCCGCGTATATCGGCGGCGTCCACCCGGCCAACCGTCGCTTCGAAAACACGATCCGAAAAGTGTGGGCGGATGCGGTCCAGCACATCAGCCTTGGCGAGTGCTTTGCGGCCGAGGTCATTTTCGTCTCCCGGCACCCGGTCGATCCCGTGCATCATGCCGAGAATGTTTGACGGCTTGTCCGGATTGACCTGCATCTCGATGGTAACAACGCCGGTGATGTCGACGTTGTCGCGGCTTGTGGCGCGAACTACGGTCTGAAGCTGGAAGGGCTTCAGGTCAGCGATCATCATTGAGATATGTGTCGAGCCGCCAACAATGCTCTTCAGCTTGTCGACGAGACCACCGACCGAAAAGTGCCCCCCCTTGAAGGCGTCAATAAGTTGGCCATTTTTGAACAAAAGGGCCGCATAATCAGGTGGGACGGCGAAGCGTTTCTCGAAGAAAGCCTTGAATTCACTTTGGCGCATGAATTCGGCGAGCATACGCGGATCGCTGAGGACAATTGGTTCAGAAGCCATTTTTAGCTCTCCCATTTCCGGCTGGAAACAAAGGTGATGATGTTGAAAAGGATGACGCCGACGGTGACTGCAACGCCGATTGGATGCTCCTGAGCGACCTTCATCAGACGTTCGCCCGCGGAGTATTGCTCCCAGTAGCGGCCCATGATGCTGACCTGAAACATCGTTCCGGAAATCATCGTCGCCAGTGAGAACAGGGCCATCGCAAAGGAAACGAGCCTGCCAATGCGTGTGATCGCATTTTCCTTGCGGCGGCGATCATGGCGCGCCGCCTTGGCTTCGTTTCGGTCCCGCTGGTCCAGCACGTCGTCATATGCCTCGCCTCTCTTCAGCGCGGCCTTGCGGGCTTTTTCGTCAACTGAAAGGAAATCGGGGTTTGCCGCGCGGTTCGGGCTTGCGCCCCCGGACGTCGTCAGATTCGAGGCAGACCGACGCCACATGACAAAGATTGTCCAGGCAAGCCAGAGGCCGGTCACCACGCACGTTACATTGAACAGCACAGTAATGAGGGGCCAGGCTTCCGGCGGGATTGAATTGAGTGCGTCTTCCATTCTGAACTCCATGAAGTCGGTTCAGTAAGAGAGGCGCAGCACGGACCGGAAACAGGTCAAATAAAAATTGCCAGATTAGAAACTGCCGTGTTTCTTGCACTTCACATCATTTTGGTCCTACTTCTACTGCAAGGGACAAAACGATGACCACGCAACAGATTGACTGCAAATCGCTGCTCGCTCGATGGCGACAGGGCGATACGTCTGCCAGGGACGAACTATTTGATTGTCTATACCTGGAACTACGCCAGGTATCGGCAGCGATGCTGCGAGCGGAACGAAATAGCTCACTCTCTACGGGGGATCTGGTCAGCGAGGCCGCCATTCGGCTTATTCAGCTCGACCAGATCGACTGGGCAGACAAAAGCCATTTCCTCGCCCTTTCGGCCCGGGCTATGCGGCGTATCCTGATCGATCATGCCCGGCGGAAAAATTCTGACAAGCGCTTCCACCACAAGGTCACCCTTGTGACGCGGCTTGAAGGTGTGTCGCAGCGGCTGGACTTCGATGTTCTGGAAAAATCGCTTATTCGCCTCAGCGCCATCGACAATGAAAAAGCTGATATTGTTGAACTGCGCTATTTCGGCGGTCTCAGCTTGCCGGAAATAGCGGAGGTCACGGGCACGTCTGAATCGACGGTCAAGCGACAGTGGCGCGTTGCGCGAGCCTGGCTTGTCGATGCCATTTCCGCTGATCAGAGATGACGGGACCGGATAGCCTTGAGCGCGAGGCGATGGCGCTCCTCAGCGAAGTTCTGGATATTCCTGAAGATCAGCAGGCTGAATTCCTGCAGAACCGGTGCGCTGGAAATGAGGCGCTATACAATCGGGTCACCGCGCTGCTGAATGCCGACAGCGACCGTGGTGAAATGCTGCGCACGGGCGGTGCCGGTCGAGACAGTGAAGAAGATCCAGCCCCTGAGCGGGCGGGCGCTTATCGCATTGTTGACCTGATCGGAAGGGGCGGTATGGGCGCCGTCTACATGGCAGCGCGGGACAAGGGGGATTTTGACCATCGCGTCGCCGTGAAAGTCATCCGGCCAGGTGCACTTCGTACCTCTCTTGTTGAGCGATTCAACAGGGAGCGGCAGATCCTCGCCAGTCTCGCCCATCCGAATATTGCCCGTCTCTACGATGGCGGATATCTTGAAGATGGGTCTCCCTATATCGTGATGGAGTTCATCGACGGTGAACCTCTCATTTCCTGGGCGGCGGCAAATGAGGTCGGGATCGACGGCCGATTGTCGCTTTTCTCGACGATCTGCGCGGCAATCGGACACGCTCACCAGAACCTTATTGTTCATCGCGACATCACACCATCTAACGTGCTTGTCACGCATGAAGGGGCGGTCAAGCTGATCGACTTTGGAATAGCGAAGCCGCATGATGTCACGGCGCCCGCGCCTGCAGAAGAAAAAAGTAGCGAAACGCTAGCGTCACTGAGCTTTACACCCGGATTCGCAGCGCCTGAAAGGGCCACGGGCGCCCCGGCCAACACGCTTTCTGATATTTACTCTCTTGGAAAGCTCCTTGAAGCGCTCATTCCCGATGCAGGGAAGCGGCCCGAACTTGCTTCGATTATCGCCCGGGCAACAGCGAGGGAGCCGCAAGCGCGCTATTTGTCGGTCGATGCTCTCGCAGAGGATATTGAAAATTTCAGGACTGGGCACCCGGTCGAGGCCTATCAGGGTGGTGGAGCGTATCGGTTTTCAAAGTTTCTCAGCCGTCATCGTCTGTCAGTTGCGGCAGGCAGTGTCGCGATACTGGGGCTTGCTGCGGCTCTGGTCCTGACCCTGGTTCAATACAACCGGGCCGAGGCGGCGCTCGCCAGCGCAAATGCCCGCTTTGACCAGGCACGCGACCTCAGCCGGAATTTGATGTTTGATGTCTACGACTCCTTCGACAAGGTGGCCGGCACGCTTGAACCGAGGAAAGACCTGGCGGACCTTGTCCGGAATTATGTCGATAATCTTGCACTCGATGCATCAGCGCCGGACGATGTGTGGCTCGAAATCGGTACGATTCAAAGCCGATTGGCCGATCTCTATGGCGGAATCGGAATTGCCAATTTTGGCGAGACCGAGATTTCCGAACGCCTCTTCGATGAGGCTGAGCAGTCTCTGACCCTTGCTCTGGAGGATGAAGAATCCATTGCGGAGGCACTGCCGGAGTTGATTATGGTGAAGCGTATGCAGACCATGCAGTCGCTCAACTATTCATCGGACCCGGCGAAGGCGGCTGAGCAGAATGAGGAAACGCTGCGGCTGGTCGAACGCGGTCTCCAGATCCCCGGTCTGGAGGAACGCCCGTTCCTTCGCCATCTCTGGAGCGCGCGTACCGACAAGCTCCAGATATTGTTTGCACAGGAACGATATGAAGAGGCGCTGGCAGAGCTTGCGGAGTGGCGACCGGCCCTGACGCCGGAAATGTATGAACGGCTTGGAGGCGGCGAAGAGATGGGCGCTTATCTTGCTATGCAGCAGGGTGAAACGCTCGTCGCAATGGACCGCGGAGAGGAGGCGTTGGCCCCACTTGAGGATGCCATCAACTTTAGACGCTCACAACTCGAAGCCAAACCCGAAAGCTACTATGAACTCACCCAACTGATGACCGCAGAGTCTGAACGCTCGACGGCGTATCGAGGAATGGGCGATTTTGAACGTAGCCTGACCTCTGCCGATGCCTCTGTCGAGCTCGCGCGGCGCGTTCTGGCGGCGGATCCGAATGACGCTGGCGGACCCGAAGGTCTTGCGGTCATGCTGAGTAAAAAGGTCCGGGCGCATCTGGCGCTTGAGCAATTTGATGCGGCATTGATTGCCTCTGATGAGAGCATCGAAATGGCAGAGGGGCTGACCACCAGGTTTCCCGACGACCTGTTTTTCGAAAAGCTGTTGTACCAGATGTTGTCGTTGAGAGCGCTTGTGGAGGTAACACAGTCTTCTGACGTCGATGCCTGCGCAACGGTTCAGAAAGCGGATGACCTACAGGCCCGGATAAAGCTTGAAGCTGTTGAGCTGGATGGATCACTTCTAACCTCAGACCGGGAACTGGAAGACGCACAGAATGCCCTTGGAACTGTATGTGACTAGTTCGGTCCAAAGCTCCTGATGAGGATCAGGTGTCCGTCAGTGCCTTCAGAACAAGACGTTGCAGAACGAATTCCTGCAACCCTCGCGGGGCATCAAGTGCCATACGCCGAAGATGTGGCTCGTAATTCGATCGCGCCTTCGCTGACGGACCGCCGACAATCGCCTTGAGCGCATAGGCTGCGCCTTTGAGCCGCGTTGCGGTTTCTGCCTGTAAAAATTCGAGCGCGGGGCCAAGTTCCTGCTCGACCGGGGTCATTTCTGTGCCAAAGGGAAAGGCGGGAAGTTTACCTTCATGCGGCCCGAGCGCGCGTTCAATTGTGCCGGGCAGGTTTGCACGCCAGGCGTCTGGTATGGTGAAATGCTTTGGTAATTTCCTGGCCGAGATTGCACGATGGGTCAGCTCATCCAGGAAACGCGCGTCACTTATGGCGAGCATGCGCTTTACGCATTCCTCGTCAGGCTGCCCACGCAGATCTGCGATGCCATACTCCGTGACCACAATGTCGCGCAGGTGGCGCGGAACGGTTACATGCCCATACGACCACACAATGTTCGACTCCAGGCCGGCCGAACTCTCACGGGTTGCTTTCAACAGGATAATGGAGCGTGCACCTTCAAGTTCATGCGCTTGCGCAACGAAATTGTACTGGCCGCCAACGCCGCTCACGACCCGCCCATCGTCGAGTGCGTCAGAGGTAATGGCACCGAGACAGGTCGCTTTCATTGCAATGTTGATGAAACGGGCATCGACGCGCTCGCGGCGGCGGATTTCTTCATTGCCATATAGAGCGTTCACGTCATCGACACTGGTCATGTTGATGAGGGAGAGAAGGTGGTCAGGGGCTTCGCGCAAACCCCTGTAGAAATTCTGTGGCCCGAGAAAGAACCCGCCATCAATTGTAATGTCGCGGCCCTCATGTGCGCGGCGCGTGAAAATGCGCGCTCGCAGCAGCTCGAACATGCCTTGCGTAAACATTTCCGTACAGCCATAGAGACCGCGATCAAAAGGCGTGTCGCCGCCTTCTTCTCTCGGACCGGTCAGTCCCGGTAGCGCCGTCAAGGCAGCTCGAAACGCGGTCTGGTCTTGGTGTCGCAGTCGAACAGACTGCGCCGCCCCATCGCCAAGGGAGCCGATCCCGATTTGCAATGTGCCCCCATCCTTTACCAGGCTTGCCGCGCGCAGTCCGATGGCGTGACTGATCAGGTCAACACGCGGTGCAGGCGGGCCGGCGAGATCATAACCGCCAGCATCAAGCAGCATGTCAAACTCGTCGGGCGGCACTTCCGCATCATTTGGCATGAATGGAAGCCGGTCGTTCATTTCGCCTACAACTATGAAGTTGTCCCGGCCAACCTTGTCGCGCATCAGCGGGATGAGATCGAGGCTGAGGTCTGAGTTGCAGGCGAGGCTGTATCGTCCATCCCGTACGGCCACCATCTGACCGAGAACATTCACCTGTTCCGAAATAATGCGACGCATCGCATGGGTGTAGTTGACGCTGTTGTAGTTCTGCTGGGCATAAGAATTGTTCAGCAGGGTTCCAGTCGAAAGGAAGAACTCCTCGATCTCAACATTGGCGGGCAGTTTGCCGCTCGCCCTGTCTACCGCATAGGTGAGGTCCGGGTAATCACCGAACATCTTCTCAAGCAATGGGCCTCCAAAACGGGCTGCGAGGCCGGGGGGCGGTTGTGGCCGAATAATCGACAGCGCCGTGTAAATCTTGAGGGTGATGGACGGGTCAGACTTGGCGATTTCATAGAGGGCGTTCGTCAGCCGGTTTGCCTTGCCGAGGCCGAGCGGTAGCGCGAGTCGGATATCCTTTCCTATGCGGTTGATGACCGCCTGGGCGCACTCGTCAGCCGTTCGGTGAATGGGCGGATTGCTGGCGTCGCCCCCTTTGTCCGCATCGGTCATTCATGCCTCGCTTGGTTCGACCGGATCAGCCGGCGCTCCCGGGATGGATGTTGCCTCTTTCTGGTGCTGAAGTGTAGTGCATGGACCGCCGCGGAAGGGCGCGAAACCGGCGCCGAAAACTGCACCGAGATCAAGATGTTCCTCGGAGGTAACAATCCCTTCGTTGAGGACGCGGTGGACTTCTTCATACAGCGGGGCCAGCAACCGTTCCTGCAGGGACTTGAGGGCCTCAGTCGATGCCTCAACGTCTTCTTTCTGAGGCTTGCCATCTGTCCATACGTAAAAGCCTTTGCCAGTCTTTTTGCCGAGATCACCAGCTTCTACCTTATCGACAAGGCGTTGTGGCGGGTCCGCTATGTGGGGGAGGTCGCGGGCAAGGACACGGCCAACTTCAAGGCAGATGTCGAGGCCGACTGTATCAGCGACCTCGGCGGGGCCTTGTTGCATGCCGAAGGCTTCTGCTGCGGCATCGACCTGTTCCGGTGTATGTCCCTCATCAATCAGCTTCACTGCTTCGAGGAGATAGGGGGTCAGGATGCGATTTACGAGGAACCCAGGCGCGCTTTTGACGGGCAGGGGTAGCTTGTCTATCGCCTCAATGAAGGCGAGCGCTCGAGCTTCGGTTTCCTTCGATGTCTTCTCGCCCCGCACAATCTCGACCAGCGGCATCTTGGTGACCGGATTGAAGAAGTGCAGACCTACAAAACGCCCGGCATTTGGCCCGGGCAAACCTTCGGCGAGAGTTTCCAGCTTAATGCTGGACGTGTTCGTTGCAATGATTGCCCGCGATTTGAGTTTGTCTTTCAGACCGTCATAAATCTTCTGCTTGATCTCGGCATTTTCCGGGCCGGCTTCGATGATGAGATCAGCGGAGCGGACGCCATCTCCTTTCGGATCCGGAATCAGCCGGTCCTGTGGATCGCGGATATCATCGGAGCGGTCAGGCTTGCCATCCATCCAGTGATGAGCCCGGCCGACGGCTTTCGCGACTACGTTGTTGTCTATGTCCTGCAAAGTGACGGTAAAGCCGTTCATGGCGGTCCACATGGCGATATCGGCTCCCATTGTGCCAGCACCGATTACATGGACATGGGAGATGTCATGTCCTTTTGGACGGCGGGCTTCGCGTTTAAGCGCTTCACGGCGCAGAAACAGGCTGATGAGGTTCTTTGCCGTCCGTGTCTGGCTAAGCTCCACGAAGGAGTTGGCCTCGGCCTCGAAGGCCTTGTCTGTGCCAGTGTCCTCTTCAAAAAGGTCGATGAGGGCGTAGGGCGCAGGATAGTTATCCTTGGTGAAATGCTTTGCGGTTTCCTTGCGGGCCCGACTGGCGATGAAGCGCTTGCCGGGACTGGAGATCTCGACGGTGTGCTTCAATTCCTCAAAGAGGCCACGCTTCCTGCTTTTCTTTCCGGCTTCAGCAGCTGCGCGCGCGGCTGCAGTGAGATGACGTTCCGGAACAGCATCACGGACAAGTCCAAGCCTCTTTGCCTTCCGCGCATCAATCGTCTTGCCCGTGATCATAACTTGCAGGGCGGCCGCCGGTTCGATCGTTCGAGGCAGGCGTTCCGTCCCACCTAATCCCGGATGCAGACCAAGCTGGACTTCCGGAAAGCCAAAGCGGGCCGAAAGGTCGGCCACGCGGTGGTCGCAGGCGAGCGCCACTTCCAGGCCGCCACCCAAACAGGCGCCATGGATGATGGCGATGGTCGGACAAGGCAAGGCTTCCAGACGATTGAGCGCCTTGTGCCCCTGCTCAACCAAGTCTTTCAACTCTTCGCTGCTGGCGCCGGCAATTTCTTCAATATCTGCCCCGGCCATGAAGCCACTTTCCTTACCGGATCGGATGAACAGCGCTTTGGGTGGTGACTTCTCAATTTCGTCCAGAAAGGCCGAGAATTGCACAAGTACGGCGCGGCCCAGCGTGTTCTGCGTCTGGCCCGGTACGTCGAGTGTCAGCGTCGCGTGGCCGCCTGCCTGCTTTTTAAGGTGCCAGATAGATTTACCTCGAGCCATCAGACCATCTCCGCCTGTTCCGATTGTGGGGGTCTGTTGACCGGGAGAGGTAGACGGGTCTTCGTCGCTTCCAGTAACATGCCGCCGCCTTGCCCCCCGCCGATACACTCGGTTGCGATCCCTGTCTTCTGACCAAGTCGGCGCATGGCATACAGAGCATGCAGGACGATGCGCGCGCCGCTAGTGCCGACCGGGTGCCCGAGGCTGATCGCGCCGCCGTCCACATTGAGCCGATCACGGTCTATGGCGCCCAAGGCGCCCTCAAGCCCCAACTTGTCCTTGCAGAACTTGTCGCTCTCCCATGCCTTGAGGCAGGCGAGCACCTGATGGGCGAAAGCTTCGTTGAGTTCCCAGAGATCAATGTCAGAGAGGCCGAGGCCGTTACGTGTGAGGATCGGCGTAACTGCGTGGACGGGGCCGAGCCCCATACGAGCTGGAGAAAGCGCTGCCCATTCGCTGTCCCGGATTTCTCCTAGCGGATCAAGCCCGTGCTGTTCAACGAAACGTTCCGAAGCGACAATCATCCAGCAGGCCCCATCGGTCACCTGCGAGGAATTACCGGCTGTGACATGACCATACGGACGTTCAAAAACGGGTTGGAGGGTGGATAGCTTTTCCACGGTAGAGTCCGGGCGCACACCGTCATCTTTCTCGAACACTTCGCCATCGGCGCTGAATAGAGGGTCCACCTCATCGTCAAGCCAGCCCTTGTCCTGGGCCCGGGCGAGGCGCGTGTGGCTTTCCACGGCGTAGGCGTCGGCTTCAGCTCGTTTGATATCCCATTCGTGTCGAAGGATCTCAGCCGTCTGGCCCATACCGAGATCGACCACGGTGTCTGTTAGACCCTTTTCTATTCCGATCACCGGCTCCAGCATGGAAAAGCGAAACTTGCTAACGGCTTCGACGCGGCTAAGAAGCGATTTTGTCGTATTCACATCCGCGAACCAGTCAACGGCGTCATCATTGAGCAATAGTGGGGCATGGCTGAGGCTTTCGGTGCCCCCCACGAGAAGGCAGTCATAGTCGCCCGCGCGAATATAGCGGTAAGCGGAATCGACGGATTGCATGCCCGACCCACAATTGCGTTGGACCGTCCAGCCAGGCATGGCGTCGCCAAGCCCCATACGAAGGGCTGCAACGCGAGCAGGGTTCGTGGCTTCAGCTCCAGGCGACCCACACCCTAAGATAACTTCCTCGATTTTTCTGGCGATCTCTGCGTTTCGCAACAATAGCGACCGGCCCGCCTGTACGGCGAGATCGACAGCGGAGAATGGCCCGGGCTTGCCGCGTGCTTTCAGGAAAGGGGTACGGTTGCCATCAACGACGTAAACTTTCATGCGGACAGGGCCTTTCTGGGCTCCTCAGAGTCGGCGTTCATGCCGGTCTTGGTGAGCCGGGATGGATCAAAACTGTCGACCTCTATGACTTCGCGAACCGCGCGATGGACGTCACGGAGTTTTTCATACTCTTCAGCCGTAATGATGCCGGCGTCGCGCGCAGCTTGCGGACTATCTGTATCTTTCTCTCTCATGCGATCACGCAGCGTCTGACACTCTACTGTCATGGCAAGAGCACGTTCGAGAGCCGCGAGAGGGTCAGTGTCTTTGCCAGTGAAGACGCCTTCAGTGAGGCGATTTCGTGCTTCGCCGGGTGTCTGGATAAGATTGGCGACCGCTTGGGTCATTGCGTCCGTTGGACCACGGCGGCGCTGCCCACCAGTCTGGGTCAGCAATCTGATCGTCCAGCCCCAAAAACCGCTCGGGAAATTTTCGCCAACTTCCGCCAGTTTTGTATGCATGCGTGCAATACCGTCAGAGAATACCCAGTCGAGCAGGGGTTTGTCGGCCGCTGGTGCGTCATCAGCCTCGAATCGTTTGAGGGCCGCGCTGAGCAGGAACAGCTCAGCCAGAACATCGCCGAGCCGGGCTGAAATGCTTTCCTTGAATTTGAGTTTGCCACCGAGAATGCCGAGTGAAATTTCGGAGGCTACGGCGAGATTTGCGCTGTATCGGGCAAGTTCACGGTAATAGAGCTTTAGCTGACTATTTCTGGGCGCTGCAGCGAATTTGCCACCCGTCAGACTGTGGAACCAGCTACGCCAGATATTAGCGATGTCGTGGCCGACATGTCGCCAGATCAGGTCGTCGAACTTTTGCAACGCTTCCTTTTTGTCGGAAATTGCGACGGCCTGCATCTCTTTGAGAATATAAGGGTGGCAGCGGATAGACCCCTGACCGAATATGATCAGGCTGCGTGTGAGAATGTTCGCGCCCTCAACCGTAATGCCGATGGGAATCGCGCGGTACGGCGTTTCCAGATAGTTCTTGGGACCCACGCAAATAGATTTTCCGCCGTGCACATCCATGGCGTGATTGACAGTTTCACGCATACGCTCGGTCGCATGATATTTCATGATGCCGGAGGCGACACCCGGATGGTGGCCATTATCGAGACCGATACAGATGAAACGGCGTGCGGCTTCGAGTTGGTAGGCGATGGCTCCGATTGGAGCGAGCTTTTCCTGCACGCCTTCGAACTTGCCAATATTGATGCCGAATTGCTCGCGGATGCGGGCATACGCGCCGGTCGATTGCGCTGAGACCTGGGCAGCTGCTGTAGAGAGTGACGGTAGGGAAATCCCGCGTCCGGCGGCGAGCGCGCCCATAAGCATTTTCCAGCCTTGGCCGATTTGCTCCTTGCCGCCAAGTATCTGATCGACAGGGATAAAAACATTGCGGCCCCAGCTTGGACCGTTCTGGAATGCCAGCCCGGCGGGGATGTGGCGGTCGCCTGTGTCAACGCCGTGAAGATCGGTCGGGACGAGCGCAACTGTGATGCCCAAGTCTTCCTCTCCGCCGAGAAGTCCGTCCGGGTCTTTCAGCTTGAAGGCAAGACCGATGAGCGTGGCGACAGGGCCGAGCGTGGTATATCGT
>CAZKXJ010000009.1:0-120182 GCA_964556825.1 uncultured Hyphomonas sp.
AGGGGGATGGAGTGCAGCTTCTCCCTTCTCCCTGGGGAGAAGGGCCGGGGATGAGGGGGCGCTCCGGTCCGGCAAGCGCGGCATTTGCGGGAAGACCCTTATCAGCGATCCCCGCCAAATTAGCGATGGCCGATAGGCCGTTCCCCCTCACCCCTGCCCCTCTCCCGGGGGAGAGGGGTATGGTGCTTCAATTCGGGTTTGGGCACCCGTGCTTCTAAGTCGGTATCAAATGGGACTTGTATATCCAATAATCAGTTACAACTAGGAAGCACTTTCGCTTCAATCTTAAAGGTTATTTGCTCAATGTATTGTTTTGTCGATGAGAGCGGGAATACGGGCAATCATCTGTTCGATTTGAACCAGCCTTACCTTTATTATGGGGTGCTTTGTTGTCGTAGGAACCTCGATATTATTGCTCAGCCTATGGTTAAGAGGTTGCGCGATGAACTGGGTGTGGATCGCCTGCACGCCAATGAGCTTGGAGTTGGCCGATTAGAACTCGTTTACGAGCAGTTTTCTGTGTTCCAAAAGAAGAATGACGTTCGCATGAACTTTTTCATGGTCGACAAAAAAGACCACGCGGTGATCTCATTCTTCGATCAGGTATTTGATTCAGGGATGAATGACGCAGTACCTTGGCATCATTATTGGTCACCCATTCGATACGTTTTGCTGATGAAGGTGGCGCATTTGTTTGACAAGGAGCTTGCCGAAAATGCTTGGAAGGCACGCCTCACTCAAACTGCGAATGAGTGTGAGGCCAAGCTAGCTGCAATATGTGATGAACTTATTGAAAGGACTGCTGCCTTGCCCGACGCGCGTTCGCGTCAATTAATCGCTGATGGACTACTGTGGGCTAAGAAAAACGCGGACAAAATAAGTTATGGCGTAAGTAATAGCGAAAGCGCATTGCAAATTTCGCCAAATCTCGTCGGCTTTCAGCAGGTTTTGCAAAGTATAGCTATAAGATCGGTCTCAATGAATTGTCGCGTCAAATCTATTACAGTTGACCAGCAGACTGAGTTCAATCTCGCCCAGAAATTTATCAACGACATCTATAGAAGGATGAGGAAAATCGAGCACGAGATGCCTCCTGGCATGCCCGATTTCGATTGGTCAACCATGCCTGATATCGACATTAAGTTCAAAGCGGGTTCTGACAGCGTCGGTCTCGAGATGGTGGATATATATCTTTGGACTTTGAAGCGCCTAGAAGAAGATAAATCGATGTCAGACGCGGGTCGAAACCTGATTTATGGCCAGAGACATCGAGGGATTCGAGACGAAGTGTCATTGAGAGGGATAGAAAATAGGTGGAGGTTTTTACTCGACCTTCCCGAGCCGGATGTTGAGCGAATGGAAATCGCGAAGGCTTACCTTGATGAGGCGGAGGCCAATCGCAAACGTGTCGTTAGCGAGATGAATTCATAATTAAGGGGCGCCTTCTTGAATAAGGTGCGCTTTCCATAGAAATCTTTGAGTATGTGATTGATGAGGAGGCGATTGGAGGCGTCGAGAATCGCTGTCAGTTTCGAGCCCAACTCAAAGAAATGCTATCTCATTCTTGTGTGATGGTAGTTGTTTTCCTGACTATCCTTCCCCCCCTTCCCAAAACCCGCTACACCGCCGCGCATGAGCGATACCACCCCCAATCCCGCGCAATTCACGGCCGCCACCCTCTCTGAGGCGTTGCCTTATATCCAGCGTTATGATCGCCAGACGGTGGTCATCAAGTTTGGCGGTCATGCCATGGTGGATGAGGGGCTGGCCGAAGCGTTTGCGCGCGATGTCGTCCTCCTGAAACATATGGGCGTAAACCCTGTCGTGGTGCATGGCGGGGGGCCGCAGATTGCGAGCCTCCTGAAGCGGCTCGGCATCCAGTCGGAGTTTCGCGACGGGCTGCGCGTCACAGACGATGCGACCATGGAAGTGGTCGAGATGGTCCTCTCCGGCCCGATCAACAAATCCATCGTGCGGGCGATCAACAAGGCGGGCGGCAAGGCGGTTGGTCTTTCGGGGTCTGACGCGGACCTGATGCGTGTACGCCGCGCGACGCGCACGACGCGCGACCCGGACAGCCATGTCGAGCAGGTGATTGACCTGGGGTTTGTGGGAGAGCCGGAAGCGATCGATGTGTCGGTGCTCAACCTGCTCGGCAATTACGATCATGACTTTGTGCCGGTCATCGCGCCGGTTGGCTTCGATGCCGAAGGCAAGCGCTATAATGTCAATGCCGACACCGCTGCCGGGGCCATTGCCGAGGCGCTTGGCGCAAGCCGCCTCCTGCTGCTGACGGACGTTGCTGGCGTGCTGGACAAGGGCGGCGAGCTGGTCCGCGAGATCAGGGCGGGGGACATTGCGGGCCTGATCGCGGACGGAACTGTTTCAGGTGGAATGATACCGAAACTTGAAACCGCCGCAAACGCCGTCAAGAATGGCGTTGGAGGGGCTGTCATACTTGACGGCCGGGCAAAGCATGCCCTGCTCATGGAGCTATTTACCGAACATGGTGCAGGCACAATTGTTCTCTAGGATTTTCGCCGGCGCAGCTGCGCTGTTCATTCTGCTGATGGCCGGCGGCGGCCACGCCGAGGCGCAGGCGGCCAAGGGCTGGCAGCTGTGTAACCGGACAAGCTATGTCATCGAGGCGTCCGTGGCGCGCTATGAAGGCCAGGGCGTTGTCGTCGAAGGCTGGAAGCGGCTTCGTCCGGGGGCCTGTGAGACGGCGATGGATGGCCCGCTGCGGCCTGGTATCCACTATCTTTTCGCGCGCAGCTCGATCGCGCATCGCGGCGGGCGCAAGATCTGGGGCGGGGACTTTCCGCTCTGTGTCGATACGACGGGCAGCTTCTCGGTCGAGAGCCCGCAGGACTGTTCGGCCATGGGGCTTGAGCCGCGTGACTTCCGGCCTGTGCTGATCGAGAATCGCAATGTGTGGAAGACGAGCTTTACCGAGACCGAAGAGTTCAGCGCCGACGAGGCCTCGAATGCCGGGGTGCAGCGCCTGCTTGCCGATGCCGGGATCTATAATGGCAATATCGACGGCAATATCGGTCGCAAGACGCGGGCCGCCATTGGCGAGTTCCTGACGCAGAACGAGCTTTCTGAAGATACCACCGATACGGACCTGATCGACGTGCTGGAACAGATCGCGCAGGAGCGGGGGCGCAATATTGGCCTGACGCTCTGCAATCGCACGCGGAACCGCATCTGGAGCGCCATTGCACGGCGGCGGGGCGAGGGCTGGGAGAGCCGCGGCTGGTGGCTGCTGGAGTCGGGTGGCTGCGCGCGCGTTGTCGATGAGCCGCTGCTGACCGCAGAGCATTTTGTGTTTGCAGAGATGATGGAAGAGGGCCGTGTGCGCACCCTGAAGGATGCGACCGACCCGTTCTGTGTTTCGCGCACGCGTTTTGCCATCAATGGCCGCGCCAATTGTGAGGCGTCGGCCCATCGCACCGGCCTGTTCGTTGCGACGCCACCTGCCGAGAACCGGCGGCTGCTCTACGAATTCTTCGAACGTGACTTCAAGGAGCCTGAGTCCTGATGCCCATGCTGAAGGAACCGGCCCGGCTGGACATGAGCCGGATGAGTGGGCGGGATGTCTGGGTGTTTGACCTCGACAACACGCTGTATCCGGCAGGCTGCAACCTGTTCGCGGAGATCGATACGCGGATCACGGATTTCGTGGCGCGCTATACCGGGCTTGACCGGGCCGAGGCGCGCGCCCTGCAGAAGCAGTATTATGCCGAGCATGGCACCACGCTGAAGGGTCTGATGAGTGAGCATGGCATGGCACCGGAAGAGTTCCTCGCGCATGTCCATGAAATCGACCTGTCGCCGCTGCCCATCCTGCCAGACCTTTGCGATGCGATCCAGGCGCTGCCGGGTCGCAAGCTGGTCTACACCAATGGCTCGCGCCGCCATGCCGAGCAGGTGACGGATTATATGAAGCTGGCGGGCAGTTTTGACGGCCTGTTCGGCATCGAGGACGCGCTCTTTGCACCAAAGCCCGCGCAGGAGGCTTATGAAGCCTTCTGCAAGCATCATGATGTGAACCCGCTGCGCGCAGTGTTCTTCGAGGATATGGCGCGCAACCTCGCGCCCGCGCATGCGATGGGGTTTGCGACGGTGCTGGTCAGCTCCGAAAAGGACTGGAGCCATGAGCCGATCGAGGCGCGCCCAGCTGGCCCGGAGGACGCCCAATTGCCATATATCGACTACCTCACCGGCGACCTGACGGCGTTCCTGCAACGCGTGATCCGGGGACTGAAGCCGTAGCGCTAGCGCCCGGCCGTTTCGCCAGCGGCGGCACGCGAAGACGATGTCCCAGTTCAAGGTCCCTCCGCAAGGGGATGGACACTAATAGGCGAAGCAGAAATCCGAGCCGTCGCCCATGTCATAGCAGATTTTGGTGCCCGCGGGCAGCTCGACCGGGTTTGGCCGGTTCCAGTGGTTCTTCATCAGGGCCATGCGCTCATTGAATTCCTCGGCGCCGGTCTTGGGGCGGTACTGGGCCCTGGCCTTGGCATATTCGGCCTCTCTTTTCGCTTCCCTTTCAAAATGTGCCCGAAGTTCGGCTTCGCGCCGGGCGCGCTCGACAGCCTGTTCGGCCTCACGTTCGGCCAGTTGCCGCTTGTATTCAGCCTGCCGTTGCGCATAGGCGCGGTCCTGTGCGATTTCGTCCTGCCCGATCGCGAAGAAAGCCTCGGTGGAGGTTGGGTAAGACTTGGCTGCCAGTTCGCCCTCTGTCGCGGTAAACTTCGTTTGGCTCTGGAAAACCCGGTGCCACTCTGCGGGCAGGGCGCGGTCTGCCGGGGTGACGCCATCGGCTTCATAGCGGTCGAATGGCCTGAGGATGATCGCCAGGGAGCCATCGGCGACGCGGCTGTAACCGAAGCCGGAGAACATCTTGAGGGATTTCTCGCTGAGGAGGACGTCCTCGGCATTCACGATGGCGGGATATTGATGGCTGGATGAGCCGCTGTCCGCGATCTTGTAGCCATATCCGGTGGGGAGGGCGTAGACGAGCAGCCAGCCGCGATAATAGCTCATCGCTGAGGAGAGGTCGCCCGCTGAGCTGTGCGACTGGAACATGCGCGCCATGCCGATGAAATTGGATGGGGCGGCGACACGCTCTCCGTCGAGGTCGAGCGGGTGGTAGAGGCGGTCGTCCCGGAGGGATGTGATCACCGGCAGCTGGCCGACAACTTCAACGAGTTCAGGCTGCACCCTGTCTTTTGACCCAAGTTCGAGCGTGCTGCGGACCACGGCGGAGACGCGGTAGCCGATGACCGAGCCATCCGCCTTGAACCAGAGGGCGGCCGGTTCACCGGTTTCAGGGTGCAGGGCCGACACGACGAAATCGTACTGGCTGTTGACGTAGAAGCTGAGCTCGTAGGAGTCGTATATGTCCTTGCGTTTGTGCAGGATGATATTGTCGAACACGGCGCGTTCATTGCCGTAACTGTCATACTGGCGCATCGTAACCGTGCCGCGCGCTTCATCGCGCCCAATGACTTCGAACACCTGGGCGGGCAGACTGCCATAATAGCCACCGATAAAGTAGAGATTTCGCGGGTCGATACCGGGGCGTTCGGGCTGGGTCAGCTTGCCGTCCATATTGACGAAATAGAATTTGTTGGTTTCGAGCCGATACGCATTGTCCTTGCCGTAGAAGCGGCTCGACTCATTGGCTTTTGCCAGCGCGACCTTGTCGGAGACGGGGATCAGATAGGGATAAATCGCCGGTTCGATGATTTCGCCCGACGGCTTCAGCATGGCGCCGTAATAGGGCCGGGCGGCAAGCGTCTTCTTGGTGTAGGAATCATCCTTCGGGAAATAGGGCTCTCCCATGACTTTGCCTGTCTTGGCGATCTTCGAGTAGGACAGCGTCCTGTCTTCGATGAGGGAAACGATTGTCGTGCCCGACCCGTCAGCCTTGTTGACCTTGAAGTCCTTGTCCGTTCGCTGACAGGCATCACTGCGATTGATGGGGTCGCACGTTGCGTCCTTCGGCAGCGGGACAAATTTCGGGATGAACGGCCCGCCCGCGCTGGCGACGCCGGATGCGAAGAGCATGAATGCAAGGGCGGCCAGCGCCGCGTGCGAGTTGAGTCTGAAATTCATTTAGCGGTCCCACCCGTTGAAGTGCGTTGTCTTTTCAAGGTTTAGCCTGGGATATTGCAAGCGCAAGCGGCGCTTTAGGCTATGGGCGCGGCTTCAGCCAACTCTGGAAGCGGAATACCGACTGCGACCCTTTGAGACGGCCCGGTGCTGTTGTACGCCAATGGGCGAATGAGTCGGCTGGCGAGGCGAGGAGCGACATTGGCAGATCTGACACCGGTTGAACGAGGGGTTCTGGTAGCCCTTATGGCCGCCGGCGGGCCTCTTAAAGAGGCCGCCGAGCTCGGCGCTCAATACGGCTTGCGGATGACCGCATGGCACCGCAAGCGGCTGGTGGACATGGGACTGGTGCGCACCACGAAGGCACCGTTCACGCATGAGCTGACCGACAAGGGCTGGGCGTTCCTCGGCGACGGCTTCCCAATGGATGTGCCACGGAATGGCATGAAGCTCGGCGCGCTGAATGCGCTGGTCGAAGGAGTGCAGAAAAGCGCGGCGAGGCGGGGTGAAACCGTGCGCGATATGTTTGCTGGTAAGGAACAGCTGCCAGCGTCACCGCCACCATCGCCATCGCCGGACAAGGACGAGAAGTCCACCGAACAGATCGAAGCTGACCTGATGGCGAATGCAGCGTGGAGCGAAAGCGAAACCATGCTGGCCATGGCCCTGCAGGCGATACCAGCCTTTACAGGCCGGTTGGGGGCACTCGAAAAATCGATTGGTGATGAGGCTGGCCCGGCCCTCAAGCAAGTCTCGCTCTCGGCTGAAAATGTCTTCCAGAATGTGCGGATGGCCGCGAGCAAGCGGGGGCTTGAAGCCCTGCATGAACGCGGCGCGACCGTCGCCTTCGACGCGGTGCAGTTCGACTCGACCGATGAGATGGACGACGGCGAGGATGCACTCGTCATGAAACAGCCCATAACCAGGCGCAGGGATGGCCACGAAATCGTCATCCTGCGCGGCCTGGCGGCACCGCTCGATTGAGATGTAGGGGGACATAGATGCCAGCGAACTGGATCCGGAGATTATTGGCGGCGCGGGACATTACCCGGATCGGCTGCATTGATTTCGGTACGGCATATTCCAAGGTGTCGATTGTCGACTCCGAAGAGCTGAGCGAGCTGGACGACAAATGCATTCACGCGCTCGCTGTTGGCGGGGAAGAGGCGCACAATGCGTATCTGCTGCCTTCTATCCTCTTTGTCGATGATGCGTCGGTGCGTTTCGGCAGACGGGCCGAAGACCTGTCGCGCCGCAATGAAAGACGCGGGCGGGTACCGTTTACCTCGCCGAAGCAGTATCTCAGCACGCATGCGCTCGATGCCCTGGATGACAGCCTGCCGGCTGAAATCGACCCGACGGGCAAATATTCGGCGCGCCAGCTGATCACGCTCTATCTAGCCTACCTCCTGCGCCGGGCCGAGCAGGCAGCGATTGCGCAGAGGCTGGACTGGCCGCCCCGTTTCCGGATCGCCCGTCCTGCCTGGGATGCCAAACGCGCGCAATGGGGCGAGACGATGCTGCGCCAGCTCGTCCGTCATGCCTTCATCCTGATTGACCGGTTTGGCGATGACCTGCTGTCCACGGACGGCCTCGCCCATGACGCGGTAAAGGCAGCGTTCGCGGCCATACCGGACACATCCGACCATCCCGATGACCAGATTTTCGAGATTTCCGAACAGGACACAGCCACCGTCCCTGAAGCGACGGCGGTCGCGGCCGCCTCGATCCGTCCGTCCCGGCGCAGGGTGGTGGTCGTGGCCGATATTGGCGGCGGCACGTCTGACTTTGCAGCTTTCACAACGGGGGTTAGGGGCCGCAATGTCGTGGCAGAGATCGCCGGCAGTGCAACAGTCCTGCGCGAAGCGGGAGACTATCTCGACATGCAGCTGCGCCGGATGTTGATGAACAAGGCAGGGCTACTGGCGGATGACCCGGCCGCGCGCGGCGCCGTCTCGATGATCCGTGCCCAGCAGCGCGAACTGAAGGAAACCCTGTTCGTGCAGGGCAAGGTCGTCACTGAAGCCGGTGACCAGTTCATTGAGCTGACACTGGAGGAATTCCTGGCCGACCAGCATGTGAAGGGGTTTGCGGCGCGTCTGGCGGAGAAATTCTACATGGCTGTCGACCCGGCCGTTGAGTGGGCAAGATCCGTGACGACCGGCAATAGCGAACAGCAGGTGGTTGAAATCCTGCCGACGGGCGGTGGGCACAGCCTGCCGATGGTGCATGAAATGATCCGCCAGATTCCGCACCACTGGCCGTTCGTGACCATGACGCCTGAACTCTTCCAGTCGCAAAATACCGACTTCAATGCCGTTGCGCCGCAGCTGGCCGTCTCGATTGGCGGGGCGGTGCTCGAGATCCCGAAGCAGGTAACACCGGTCAGTGTTTGACGGTATGCAACGCCCGGCGCGTCAAAGTGCGGGCGTTGAAGGGGATGACGGGCCGCAAAGTGTCGGCTATGTGACCCCCAACCTTGTGTGCACTGTACCCGTCAGGACAGTGCTTGCCCCGAACAGATCACCATGGAGCACGCGACATGACCGCGAATCTCGAGACAATCATTGAACAGGCCTGGGATGATCGGGCCTCCGTTTCCGCTGACACAAAGGGCGAGGTGCGCGACAGTGTCGATGCGGCGCTCAGCCTTCTGGACGCTGGCAAGGCACGGGTCGCCGAGAAGGGCGCTGATGGCCACTGGCATGTGAACCAGTGGCTGAAGAAGGCGGTGCTGCTGTCCTTCCGGCTCAATCCGAACGTCGCGATTTCCGGCGGACCGGGCGGGTCATCCTTCTGGGACAAGGTGCCGAGCAAGTTTGACGGCTGGAGCAGCGATGATTTTGCTTCGTCGGGCCTTCGTGCCGTGCCGAACGCAGTGGCGCGCCGCGGCTCCTACATTGCCTCCGGCGTCGTGCTGATGCCGTCTTTCGTGAACATCGGCGCCTATGTCGATGAAGGCACGATGGTCGACACCTGGGCGACGGTCGGCTCGTGTGCGCAGATCGGCAAGGGCGTGCACCTGTCGGGCGGGGCAGGCATTGGCGGCGTACTTGAGCCGCTGCAGGCCAATCCGACAATCATTGAAGACAATTGCTTCATCGGCGCGCGGGCCGAGGTCGCTGAAGGCGTCATCGTGCGCGAGGGTTCGGTGCTGGCCATGGGGACGTTCCTGTCCCAGTCGACCAAGATCGTACACCGTGAGACCGGCGAAATCGTGATGGGCGAAGTGCCGCCATATTCGGTCATCGTGCCAGGCTCCCTGCCGGACAAGAATGGCGGGCCGAGCCTTTACTGCGCGGTCATCATCAAGACCGTCGATGAGCGTACGCGCTCGAAGACGGGTGTGAACGAGCTGTTGCGGCCTTAGACCGTCTGGCCGCCGGCTTACCTGGAATAGACCCGGCGCTCGGTATTGCAGGGCGGTTCGGACAGGCGGGCTTCGGCTTCCGGGCCGCCAACCCTTTCAAGCACGAGGCACATGGCGACCGGCTCCAGCTCCACCATGCCGTAGGGCGGTGCCCAGGATTCCACGCGGCGGTCGAGGATGTCTAAAACCGGATCGAGATGATCGCGAGCCTGAGGCCCGGCAAAAGCCAGCGCATAGGCAAGTTCAAAGATCCGGTTTCGGCTATCCCGCGGGATCGTATCTGGAAACTGGCCGAGAATTTCATCCATCAGTTCTTCCGTCCTGGCGAGCGCGCCAGGGTGTCCGGCTGCTACCGCGATCTGGGCCGCGCCGGTGCCAAGTGCGGTGTCGCCAGACATCTGGTCGAACGCCTGCTGGCCATAAGCAGACGCGGCTGACCCGAATTCGGCCAGCACGCTCCGCGCCAAAGGCCGAATATCTCTTTTCAGGACATCGTCCTCCATGATCGGGTGCGGATTGAAAGCTGTCCTGGCCACGGCGTCAACAATGGCCGGGTCTCTGGGCCCCATCATACGGGCAATGCCGAGTTCATCTTTGAATATGTAGGCACCGCCGAAATAGTTCTGGTTGACCAGAAGCTCGGCGAGTCTTGGGTAGAGGTCGTAGGGCGGGCAAACCTCGCGTGATCTTTCCCCTTCTATTCGTCGATAGCGCAGTCTCGAAAAATAGCTGGTCGCGCCAATGGTCATGGGTGTTGCGCGCCGGTTGAGTTCGAACGAACGCAGGGCGTGGGCAGCCTGCTCGACTTCCTGCGACGTCGGTTCAAGACAGGGCGGCCTCTTTGCACGCAGGACCCAAATGGGCTCGGGCTCCACAAAATCCTGTTCGGCCTTTGCCGGCTTGCTGTATTGCATATTGCAGGAGGCAAGACCGGCGGCAAGGCTGGCCAGAAGGATCAGGGGCTTTCTGGTCTGGTAAAAACGGCTAGTGGATGGGGTAGATGCAAGCGCCATTGCAGCCTCTCTTGTGCGTCAGGCCCACAATCGCAACCACAGATAAATGCCTGGTCAAGCAAGCTTATAAAATTCTCTCTTGAGTTCTCAGCCGTGAGTGAAGATGTGCGAGCGTGAAAGCGGGAAGTTGAGCGTCGGCGCTTTTGTCTGTTCAGTGTCCATGCTGTATGAGAGGCTGATCAGGCAAATGTGGGGAATACAACATGAAACGAAACTGGAAAATTGCGCTTGTTGCAGGCGCTGCGCTGTCGGGCGCCTGTTCGGGCGAGCCTGCGAGTTCGACGGCAGACGGGCAGGCCGCGCAGCCAGCCGCCGATACGCCTGCGATGGAAGCCGATGCGTCAGTGCAGATGGGGGGCACTGACCCGATCACGGCGCTCTGCCTCGACATGATGAGCAGCTATGACCGTGAGACCTGTGATTGCGGGACCGAGGCCTTTCGCGCCTCGACGGACAATGCGGATACCTATGCTGACATGGCGAGCTATTACCTGAACGAGACCGACCCGGCGCTTTCGCTTGTCGAACGCTGGGATGAGGTCGTCGACGTGGTGCTGGCAGATGAACAGGGCAGCAAGCTGCAAATGTCGAACGCGCTCGGCAAGGCACACCGGGCCGCGCTCAAGGGTTGCGAAGGCTGACACGGCAGGCGGCTGGCCTCACATGTCCTGAAACCACATGAAGGTGGTCGCGCCGAAAATGCCGACTGCCATGATCGCCGTCAGGCAGAGAACGAGACCGCTTGTCGCAAGTTTGAAGCTGCCGGAATGTGAGCGCTGGGCGGCGAGGTAAATCTCCAGCCCGGCCAGCGGGATGAGGTAGCTGCCAAAGGACAGGGCAATGTCTGCCGGCCCGGACAATGTATTGTTCATGCCCACCGGTCCCTTGTTCAGGACGACCCAGGCCATCAGGAAGACCCGGAAGAACCAGACCCCGCTGACCACCATGAAAGTCCGCATTGCCCAGCGCCGGTGCGTGTCGATGCGCCGTTGCATAACGGCGCGCAGGGCAAGGCCGGCGAAAACAAGGATGAGGACGCCGTTGAGGGACACGCTGAGACCTGAAATCAGTGAGAGGTGGGAGCCACGCACCCATGTCATCCACAAGCCGCCCAGCGCCATGAACATGGCCGTGGCAATGAAGGCGCGGCCATTCCACCGATGCGCTGCCGGGAAGCGCTGGCGCAGGGCCGGAATGAGCTGGAAGAGGCCGCCAAAGGTCACGTAGGCCGCCAGCAGGACGTGGACGGCGAACATCGTATTGCCAATTGCATCCCCGCTCACATGGCCTGTGATGAGGCCTTTATCGTTCCAGGCGGCGAAGTTCCCTGTCGCTGTACGGCTGCCATAATAGGACAGGATGAAGGCAATAAAGACCGCCTGACCGACTAGCGCGGCCACGAACCATATCTTGCCGGAAAGGCTGAGGAGGCGGCGATTATCACGGCTGATGGGGTGGCTCAGTTCTATGTTTGACATGTTTGAGAGAGTCCCTTGTCCTGGCTGGGCACGATGCGGATCATCGCTGAAGGGCATGTCCTGAATGGCCAGGCAGGGGCTGTCTTGCCGATTTGGAAATCGGCCAGAGAAAAGCTGCACAGCTTGTCCGGAATGGCGGTCGGGCTTAATGTGCGGGCTGGAGAGAGAATTCAGGAAGGATCGCTGTGATTGCCGAACGCCTTTTGACGGCAAGGACGCTGCATGCTTCCGGCGGGCGGATATGGCCAGCCGGTCCCCTTCCGCCGCTCCTGATTTACTGGGCGCTCTTTGCCGTGTCGATCGCCGCCTTTGTGCTGAGCTATGCGCTGGGCGGGGCTGCGCCTGCGGCTGTTACTGTTGTGCTGCATATTGCCAGCAGCGTGACGTGCGGATTGAGCTGGCTGCTTGCTCGCAGTCTTTTCCGCCCGCCCAGCACCCGGCGCAACTGGCCTGAAGTCATGGTCGCGATCCTGTTTCTGACGGGCCTGCTTCTATATGCGGCCGGCAGCGGCGCAGCGGTGGAAGGTTCGATGTTGAGCGCATTTGACAATGTTCATGCGCTGATCGCTTCGACCGTGCTGCTCATGACATTTGTGGAGGCGGCTGACGGGGCCGGTCGCGGCAGTGCCCCGCAAGAGCGGCGCTTTCGCTTTGCCTTCCTTGCGGGCTACGGCCTTCTGCTGGCTGTGGCGGTGATCTGGTTTCGCAGTGTGCCGGTTGCGGCGCAGTGGGAAGAAACAGCACAGGCCATTTGCGCAGGCGCGGCGCTGGCTGGCGGCAGTGCGGCGGTCTGGTATCGTCTGGGACACCCTTTGGCAGATGGTAGGCACCGCCGGCCGAAAACTGAAGCGGTTGCCGATCCGCGACTTGCTGGCAGGGTCGTGGAGCTTCTGGAGCGGGGACATGTCTACCGCGCTGCGGACCTGAAGGTCGCTGATCTCGCGCGCAAGCTGGGTGAGCCTGAATACCGGATCAGCCAGTGTATTACCGGCCCGCTCGGCTTTGCCAACTTCAACCGGATGGTCAACCACTACCGGATCGAAGACGCAAAGCGCATGCTGGCCGAGCCGGGCATGACAGGGCGATCAATCCTGGCGATCGCAATGGAATGTGGATTCGGTTCGATCGGGCCATTCAATCGGGCCTTCAAGGACACCGTCGGAATGACACCCCGACAGTTCCGAATGAAACAGAAGCCTGCCTGACCGCCTATTTCGCCTGCACCTCGCCGCAAGCCTATCGCAAACGGTTCGAGCTGGCGGGCTGAATCCTGTGCTGCGGCGGCGTGTCAGCCTTGCCGCCTGTGCAGGAATGGTGTGAGGTCACCCCGGATGGAAAAGGGGTGAAGATGATGCGTGCACTGATCATGGCATTCGCGCTGGCAATTGCAGGCCCGGCTTATGCTGCGCCGGACACGGGCGATGCCGATATGGAAACGGAGGAGGCGGTAAAGCCAATCCCCGATCCGGTCATGTTCAAGACCAGTCATTCCGGCACGTTCGGGGGAAAGCGCGTCTCCTATAGCGTCGAAGCGGGCGACACGCATATCAAGAATGAAGATGGCGAGCCGGCTGCGAGCCTGTTCACGATCTCGTATATCAAGGATGAGGCCGGGCCTGATCGGCCTGTCACTTTTGTGTTCAATGGCGGGCCGGGGTCTGCCTCTGTCTGGCTGCATCTTGGCCTGCTGGGCCCGAAACGTGCGGTGGTTGCCAGTAATGCTGACGCTGATGATGGCGCGGCGCCCTATCGGCTGGTGGACAATGCAGACAGCATTCTGGACCTCACCGACCTTGTTTTTATCGACCCGGTCGGCACGGGCTTCAGCCGCGCCATCGGCAAGGGCGAGGACAAGGATTACTGGAACGAGACGGGCGATGCCGGCTCCATCGCCGAGCTGATCCGAATCTGGATCACCGACCACGAGCGATGGAATGCCCCGAAATACCTTGCGGGCGAAAGCTTCGGCACGACGCGGGCTGCCTATCTTGCCAATGAAATGCTGACGGGCGACGTGGATATTGCGCTGAACGGCCTCGTCCTGATCTCGCAGGCACTTGATTATGAAGGCTCAACCTCGGCCCATGACAACGTCTATTCCTACATCACCTACCTGCCGACCATGGCAGCCGCGGCGCAGTATCATGGCCGGGCTGGTGCAGGCGTGGACCAGGCGCAATTCCTGGCAGACGCGCGGGATTTTGCGCGCGACGAGTACGGGCCGGCGCTGCTCAAGGGCGCACGGCTGAGTGCGGCTGAAATGGCACATATCCGGGACCGGCTGGCGTACTTCACCGGGCTCGACCCGGCCTATATCGAACGCTCGGACCTGCGCATCCTGATGCCCCGTTTCCAGAAGGAATTGCTGCGCGACCAGGGCGTGGCGCTGGGCCGGCTTGACGGGCGTTACCTTGGCGATGAGGCCGACGACATCGCCGAGCGCCCGGATGCAGACCCGTCGAGCTATTTTGTCGGGTCGGCGTACAATGCGCTGTTCAACCAGTATATTTCGTCCCAGCTCGGCGTGAAAATGGACCGGCCTTACATCGTATCGAGCAGCGAGGCCGGGCGCGGTTGGGATTTCGGACCGGAGGACGGCCAGTGGGAACCTCACTACGTCAATGTCGGGCGCCAGCTGACCACCGCGATGCGACAGAACACGGCGATGAAAGTCTGGGTCGCGAACGGGCTGTTCGACATGATCACGCCCTTCTTCGATGCAGAGATCACCTTCGGCCGCTATGGCATGCCGCAGGACCGGATTGCGATGACCTATTACCAGGCCGGTCACATGATGTACCTGCATGATCCTTCCCTGAAGGCAATTACTGCGGACCTGCGGGCATTCTATGCTGGCACGCTTGAGGATGAGCGGCCTGAATGATGGGGAGGATGCCTCCCTGCTGGGTAATATACAGGACTCCGGGCAGTTATGGTTCGTTTATCAGGCGAACCGGCTTGACCTGCCGCGATATATTGGCTCGGCTGCGATCAATGGCATCTGAATACTCATGAGTTACGATCTGATCATCGTCGGGTCCGGTTTTGCGGGGAGTTTTTTCCTGCGGAACGCGCTTCGTCATCTCCCGGAATCGGCGCGCGTTCTGGTGCTTGAGCGCGGCGGTATGAACACGCATCCGCAACAGCTGGACATGCGAGCCAACTCCCCGATTGACCATGAAACGCTGTTCCGTAGGACCGGCGACCCGCATAAGACGTGGCGGTTCAATATAGGCTTCGGCGGGGGCTCGAATTGCTGGTGGGCGGGAACGCCGCGCATGCTGCCCTCGGACTTCCGCATGCAGTCAACCTACGGCGTTGGGATAGACTGGCCTTTCGATTATGATGAGCTGGAACCGTATTATTGCGACGCCGAGAACATCATGTCGGTGGCTGGCCATTCGGACGTTACCCCCTTTGAGCGATCGCAACCTTATCCCTTGCCGCCGCACCGTTTGACAGCGCCGGAAGAGGTGTTGTCCAAAGCCTATCCGGGCGAGTTCTTCCGTCAGCCCACGGCGCGGGCCAGCCGGGCGACATCGACCCGCCCTCGCTGCTGTGCCAATGGCGTCTGCAATCTTTGCCCAGTGAACGCCAAGTTCACCATCGAGAACAGCCTCAAAAGTGTCTATGATGATCCGCGCGTCGAGCTCAGGACAGGAGCTCGCGTCACCGATGTGAAAATCACCAATGGTGTTGCAACCGGTGTGGCCTACCAGTCAAATGGAAAGACCACGAAGGTCCAGGCCGAAACTGTCGTGCTTGCGGCCAATGCGATTTTCAATGCTCACCTCCTGCAGGCTTCCGGCTTCAGGCACCCGCAACTTGGCAGGCGTCTGCACGAGCAGGTGTCGTTCAATGCCGTCGTCGACCTTGATGGTCTCGACAACTTCCAGGGCAGTACATCCGTCACCGGACATGGTTATATGCTGTATGACGGTGAGCATCGCCGGGAAGCTGGTGCTACACTGATCGAAACATGGAATGTCCCGAACTTCCGGGCTGAACAGGGCAAATGGCGCCAGCGGCTCGAGCTCTATGTCATTGTGGAGGACCTGCCGCTGCATGAGAACCATGTCGCTATGGATCCAAAGGCACCCCGGAAGCCGGTCACCCATTTTGAGCGTCACAGTGATTACGCGCTGCGAGGTGTAGAGCGGGCGCAGGAGAAACTGCCTTCCGTCCTGTCGTGCCTGCCTATCGAAAAAATAGAATACACCGATTTACGCGACACGGATTCACATATTCTCGGCACGACCGTGATGGGGAATGATCCCGATACCAGCGTCCTCGACCATGCCAGTATTGCCCACAATGTGCGCAACCTGCTTGTGCTCGGATCGAGCGCTTTTCCGACAGGTGCGCCGGCCAACCCGACCCTCACCTTGAGTGCGATGGCGCTGAGGTCTGCCGAACGGTATTACGCATGAGCAAACATCATGGAACACCAAAACGCTCGCCTGTTCGCCTGTCGCGGCGCGGTTTGATCATTGCCGGCGGCCTGGCTGCGGCAGCAGGCATCATGACGCCGGTGGCGAATGCAAATGTCTCGAACGCACTGAAGACGTATCTTCTGCGGTCTGTGCCTGACCTCAACATGCCGGACTGGGAACTGGATGCGTTCCTGGCCGACTTCATCAACTATTTTGACAGCGAGAACCAGCGGCGAGGCAGCACCATCCTGATGATCGCCAAATATGAGCGGGCCTTCTATGACGGTGCTTTCAAGGCGCTGCTGCCTCAGGTTGTGACGGATGCGCTCGACAGGCTGGAGAGCCAGTTGCGCCGCTGCTTCATGCTGGGCACGAATTTCCTCGATGCCGGGCGTTTATCGGGCGAGCCGGTTCGTTATGAGTATATTCCCGATCCTTACGCTGTCGGGTGTGCGAACCGCCTTGCGACCTTCGATACCTGAAGAGGCCTACACGTCGCAGCTTGTCCGTTATTATGTGGAGGCCTCCGGGTCGCGCACCTGTATCAGGCCATTGCCGATCATGCTCATCACCAGCTCGCCATCCTGGTTGAAGGCTTTCTGATGTGTTTTGGTGAGGCCCATATCCTTGCGGCTGCTCATCCGGCGCTTGGCAATTAGCTTGGTCTCAAGCCGCAACTCGTCCCCGGGATAGACCGGTTTATGCCATTTGAGTTCGTCTATGCCAGGAGAGCCCAGGCTCGCTTGCGGTTCGCCACCCTGCATCATCTCCACCATAAGGCGCATGGTCATGGCCGCAGTGTGCCAGCCCGAAGCAGACAGACGACCGAAGAAAGTTTTCTTCGCTGCCTCATCATCTAGGTGAAAGGGTTGCGGATCATATTTGCCAGCAAAGTCGATCACCTCCTCGCGCGTCACTTTATAGGTGCGCGATGACTTGGTGACGGTGCCGACTTCAAGGTCTTCATAATATTTCATGTGGGCCATCCTGAAGCGTGTGAAGGGATAAATCTGATGAACGCCTACATGATGCAAACCCTCACCTCAGGGAAAGCCCTGTTCTGCCTTGCCTCCGCCCCTGACGGCTGCATGATGGTGATATGCAGACACTTCTTCCGATTGCCGCCGAAATTGCTGACCTGCTGAAAGCGCGAGGCGAAACGCTTGGTGTTTCCGAATCTTCATCGGGTGGCCTGATCTCTGCGGCGCTGCTCGCGCAGGCCGGCGCTTCAGCCTATTTTCGCGGAGGTGGCGTGATCTATGCACCCGCTGCTTTTCGCGGACTGATGGGCCTGTCGAAGGAAGACCTGAATGGCATGCGCTCATCAAGTGAGCCCTATGCCCGCTTCATGGCAGGCCGGATCCGGGATCGCCTGAGAGCGAGTTGGGGCTTGTGCGAGACTGGCGCGGCCGGACCATCCGGCAACGGCTATGGCGATGCCGCCGGCCATACCTGCGTGGCACTGGTCGGTGAGGGCGTGGAGATTTCCCGCACCCTCGAGACCGCCCTGATGGACAGAGCGGAGAATATGCGCCTGTTTGCGCATGAAGCGCTGTCTTTATTGAGGGACGAGCTGGCCTGACGCGCTATTCGTCCGTGCAGGCCGAACTGGTCTCGAAAGTGAAGCTGGAGAATACGGTCTGGAATTCTGCATCCTCAAGCAGGCCGTCGACAGGTTCTGACCATACGGTATGTGCAAGCCAGCGTCCTTCGGTGAGGCCAGACAGATCTGCCATACCGTCTGCATTTGTCGTGGCAGAAAAGCTCGTATCGGGCGCGTCGAGCTGTGTCACATGCAGGGTTGCGCCGGGTACGGGGGCGCCGTGATAATAGACCGCCACCGGGAAAGGCATGCCTTCATCCCATTCGAACGGATTGGTGCCGGGGATGACTTCCAGCGTCAGGCCAAGCGGTTTTGACCACATCGCTTCGTCGCTGCCGGTGCAACCGACCTCGATCAGCGCCTTGCCGCGCCGCGAGTAGAGCTCACTGCCCTCGTCCTTCATTTGTCCGCGCGTCGTGCGGTGAGAGATGATCGGGAGAATGCCTTCTTCCTCGGCATAGTCGTTGAATTTTTTAGCCTCGAGCCGGCTTATCGAATTGGTTGTCTCGATGAACACCATGTGCTGGCCGGGCATGGCAAAGCTGAGCGTTGTGTCGCCCGAGAGGCTGGCGCGCCCGGTGGCATGACTGGTCAGTCCGTCCGGGCCGAGACTGCGCAGGCCGATGATGCGATGCGGCGCGATCGGCCAGCTGGCAGTGTCTTCGCCATGGCCTGTCAGGATGTCGACGCTGACCTCTTCTCCAGGTTCGATGTGATACTGCGCAGGTTCGATCCAGAAATCATGTGCAAGGGCAGCGGGTGCCAGGCTTGTCGCCGCGATCATCAAAGTCAGTGTTCTTGCGCGCATTATCGGTCCTCGTCTTGTGGGTCGGTTGAGATACGCAGGCCGGGGCGTTGCGGGTGCGGCGAAACTGGCAACAACAGTTTTTTTCGGAAACATGCACCCGCGCGCGGCTCGCTGTCGTTCCTGTGATGCGTTCCAGTGAAGAGCGCCTCAGACAATCCAAGGGGTACGCGAAAATGAAAACCAGTCACGTTTCAATCGCCGCACTCTGTATTGCCGCAACCGGCGCCCTGTTCGGGCCAGCCATCGCGTCAAGCCACAGGGAAGCGCCGGGAACAACCGAACAACCAAAAGTCGATGGCACGGACTTCTACATGTTCCGCAGCTATGAAAGTGGCCGCGACGGCTATGTCACTTTCATCGCCAATTACCAGCCGCTTCAGGCGCCATATGGTGGCCCGAACTATTTCACCATGGACCCGGACGCGCTCTACGAAATCCACGTTGATGTGGATGGCGATGCGGTAGAGGACATCACTTACCGGTTCGACTTCGACAATAATCTCGTAAACGGCACCGGCGTCACTGTCCCTGTTGGCGACAAGACACTGCCGATTGCCCTGAGAGCGGGTGGCCAGATCAGTGCCGGAAACTCTGCTGCGCTTGGCGAGACTGAAAACTTCACGGTCTCTGTCATTGAAGGCGACCGCCGGTCTGGCTCAGTCTCTACTATTGGCAACTTCGTGAAGCCGGTCGACAATATCGGTGAAAAGACCATCCCGAATTATGCGGCATATGCTGACCAGTATATCTATGACGTCAACATTCCGGGCTGCGGCTCCGGCCGGGTCTTTGCCGGTCAGCGTGCCGAAGCTTTCGCGGTCAATCTGGGCGAGGTCTTTGATCTTGTGAACTTTGTGCCGGTCGATGGCGATGTGCCGCTCGACGATAACGGGACAACCTTTCCGGGGGGCATTACACAGGACCGCGCCAATGACGACCTTGTCGGCAAGGCCAATGTCACGTCACTCGCTATTGAAGTGCCGATCGACTGCCTGAACGATGATGGCGATGGCATTATCGGGGCCTGGACCACGGCCAGCCTGCCGCAAGCCGAAATCGAGGATCCGTCCCCGACCTATGAGCAGACCTCGCTCTATGGCGGTGCATATGTTCAGCAGTCTCGCCTGTCGGCGCCGCTGGTCAACGAGCTGGTCATTGGCCTGCCGGACAAGGACCTGTTCAACGCCGCAGAGCCGACGCAGGATTCCGCATTGGCTGACTATGTCACCAATCCGACCCTGCCTGTCCTGCTCGACATCCTGTTCCGCGATGCGGTCAACAGCTCGCTGGGCACGAATATCGACAATCTCGCGCCGAGCAACCTGCCGCGTACCGACCTTGTCGCTGCGTTCCTGACCGGCATTGAGGGTGTGAACATGCCCGCCGGTGTCGTGCCATCAGAAATGATGCGCCTGAATATGGGCATTGCGCCAACGCCGCGTGACCAGCAGAGCACGTTTGGTGTTGCGGGCGATGACCTGGCAGGTTTCCCGAATGGTCGCCGCCCAGGCGATGACACGGTGGATATTGCCCTTCGTGTGGTCATGGGTGCGCTTTGCTACCCGGTTCCGGTCAACGGCACGCCGACAGATCTTGGCTATTGCTCGCCGAGCGATGCGCCAGTTGGCAATGTTCCGTTTACGGATGGTGCCCCGATCAGTGCGTCGGAGCTGCAAAACACCTTCCCGTATCTCAACAACCCAATTCCGGGTTCGCCGAATAATTAGGAGGGCCGACTATCATGTCACAAAGACGACACTCAGTCCTGAAAATGGCCCTGCTTGCAGGCGCAGCGTCATTGGCGCTGACCGCTTGCGGGGGCGGTGACGGGGGCGGGGGTGGCGGTACACCGACACCTATGCCGCCGCCACCTCCACCACCGCCACCTCCACCGCCGCCTGCCGGTACAGTGGATCCGGCGACGAGCTTTGGTGCAGGTTTCGGCAATGCTTTCGCAACGGCGCAATTCGGAGATCCGATCGACCCGGACTCCATCTCGCTTGCACCGATTGATCCGACGGCAGACCCGCTGGAAGTGCCTGATCCATAAGGTGTAATCCCCGCAGAATGCGGACCAGAAGCCAGCCCCGGTTGTCAAAGACCTGGGCTGGCTTTTCTGCGTTCAGGGAACAGGAAGACCGCTTGCCGGGTTTATGATATTGCCAATGCCGGCCGACGCGGGAATGACTGGATGGATGCTGCAGCACTGCAATATGAGCCATGGGATTTTGGCAGGCCGTGGCACGGCTATGCGTGGCGCCGCCCTGGCGCGCGGGCCAACCTGCTCCTGCAACACGGATTTGGCGAACATGCCGGACGATATGTCGATCATTATTGCCACCTGATCCCCCGCCTGCAGGATATCGGTTTCAACGTTTTTGCCTTTGATGCCGAAGGCCATGGCCGCTCCTCCGGCGACCGGGGCCTGACCTGCATCCAGACAGCCGTGGATGACCATCAGGTCGCGCGCGACAAGCTGACGTCAAACGGCACGCCGCTTTACCTGTTTGGTCATTCGCTCGGCGGCCTGATTACGGCGGCAAGCGTTGCCAAGGACCAGCGGCAGGTCGCGGGTGTGATCCTCAGCGCGCCGGCCCTGTCGATAGAGGTCAATCCTGTTCTGAAACTGGTCGCGGGCCTTGTCTCGTCTGTCGCACCGGGAGCCCGGCTGACACCGCCGCTCGAGGCTGCTGCTATTTCACGCGACGAAGCAGAGGTCACTGCCTATTGCAATGATCCGCTCGTATCGCTGACCAGCCCGACTGCGAAGCTCGGCGCGACAGCGCTGAAGGTGCTCGAAAAAGCGTGGAAGCGCTTCCCGGACTGGCAGGTGCCTGTGCTGGCGGTGCATGGGCGCGCCGACCGGCTGGTGCCAATCGAGGGCACGGAGCGCTTCATCAGGACGATTGCCGCAGCCGACAAGACGCTGATCGAAGACCCGGACGGTTATCACGAATTGCTGAACGATCTTGGCAAGGACAAGGCGCTCAACGACATCCTGACCTGGCTACAGGCCCGGATGCCTGTCGATGCCTGAGCTTCGGCGAAATAGCTGCCAGGCCGCGCACCGTTGCCTGATCTAATCCATCTGGGTCAGGCACGTATCCAGAAGGGCAGAGCGCTCTTCCGGCGACCGCTCGAGCAGCTCCAGCAATTGCTCTGCTGTCAGGCTGGGCGCATCGGAAAAGTAGTTCATGGCCGACTGGGCCTGCTCTTTGCGCTCTTCAGCGGCAACCATCTGCTGGCGGGTCTCGATGAGTTCATCACCAGACGCGAAAGCCTGATTGTAGGCGTTCATGTTGTAGTCCATTTCGGCGCCTGCAAATTCGCCTTCAGCGATATTCCTGCACACTCCGGCGGCGACCGGCATCTCTGGCACGGTTTCGCAGCGGGCTGATATTGGCGCGAAATAGGACTGCATCTGCGCCTCGTTACCTTTTACGGAAATGGCATAAGCCTGAATTTCCGCCACGGATGCAGCAATATCAGCTTCGAGCTTGTCGGACGGCGCTCCGCTGAGCGCGGCGGCGTAATCTGTCCATCCGGTGGCAAGTTCTTTTGCCTGCACGGTTGACGGGTGTTCGGCGGGCCAGCCGGCGGTCACGACATTGATCATGCCGACACACTGTATGCTGTCGTCATACTTGCTCGCATGCGCGTTCATGGCCAGACCGGAAACGAGTGCGCTGGCGGCTATAATATGTATAGTTCTCAAGACTGTGTCCCCCTTTTACAGGCGAGAATCCTAATCGGCGAAAAAATTGAAAACAAGCCCGATCGGCGCGAATTCATGGTTCGGACGTACAGGCCGGATGATGCTCTGCGCCTGGAGGATATTTTCAGGCGGGCCATTCAGGTCATCGGCGCTGAAGTATACTCACCCCGGCAGGTGAATGCCTGGAGCAGCGCACGGGTGACGGCTGGCCGTTTGCACCAGAAGTATGCAGACGGCCGCGCAACCTTCATCGCCGTGGACGCGTCTGACCGGGCGATTGCCTTTAGCGATCTTGAAGCCGACGGCCATATCGACATGCTCTATTGCGACCCGGACTTTGCCCGCCAGGGCATCGCGACAGCTTTGCTGTCTGCGATCGAAGAGAAGGCGCTCCGGCTGAAGATTGAGCGTCTCTACACCGAAGCCAGCGAAGCGGCGAAGCCTGTGTTCGCGAAAGCAGGCTTCGACCTATTGCAACGCCAGGACCTGGAGATCGACGGCGTCGCCATCCATAATTGGGCAATGCAGAAGCGGCTCTAGAGCTGGAGCGCGCTTAACATGAAGTCGGCCCGCGCCGTAACACTCACCTTTGGCAGGTCGATGAGGGCATAACCACGCTCTGGATAGGCGAGCCGCAGCCAGTCGCTTTCCTCAACGGCTTCTGCAAAGGGCAGGGGGCGTTCATCGTCCTGCACGTATAGCTCCGACCAGGGCAGGGCGAAAAAGACGGGGCTTGAATAGATGCACTTGTCTGCCAGCGCCCGCAGCTCCGGGCTCACCGGCAAGGCCAGACGTTCCAGGTGTGCAACGGCATCGATCGCTGACCGGTCAAGGAAGACAGGGGCGTCTATGGTCTGGGCAGAGTCGAGACTGGCTTTTGCGTGTTGCACGGCCTTGCCGACGAAAGCCTGTGGATTGACCCATGGCAGGGCGTCACTTCCATTGGCGAGTGCCTCGCGGACGATGTTACGGCCGGGTTCTTCTATTGTGTGAAAGCCGCGTCGGGAAAGCTCTGCCAGAAGGGTGGATTTACCGCCCGATGAGCAGCCGGAAATGACGATACGCCGACGGTCGATCATGCCTCGCCGTCATAATTGACGCGCTCAAGATAAAGCCCGTCAGAAGGAGCGACCGGGCCGCAGGCTGTGCGGTCTCTTGCGTCGAGAATGTCCTTCATCCAGGCAGGCTCCTGCATGCCACGGCCAACTTCGACGAGGCTGCCGACAATGGAGCGGACCTGCCTGTGCAGGAAGCTTCGCGCCGTCGTGGTGACTTCGATACGGTTTCCAAAGCCTGTCACATTCAGCGTGTCGAGCGTCTTTACCGGGCTTTTGGCCTGACAGGCCGCGTCGCGAAATGTCGAGAAGTCGTGCGTGCCGATCAGGTGTTCGGCGGCGTGTTGCATTTTCAGTACGTCCAGGGGCACTGGCACGCGCCAGATCAGGCCTTTGTCGTAGGTCAGGTGGGCGCGGCGGGTCATGATGATATAACGATAGGCACGGCTGGTGGCGTCAAACCGGGCATGGAAGTCTTCGGTGACTTCCTCTGCACTGAGGACGCAGACCGGATCGGGCCGCAAATGGTGGTTCAGCGCATCGGCGATCTTGCGTACCGGCCGGGGTTTGGTGAGATCGAGGTGGGCCACCTGACCGGTCGCGTGGACGCCGGCATCGGTCCGTCCTGCGCCTTGAACAACCACAGCTGCGCCGTCCAGCGCCTCGGCAGCGCGTTCGAGCACGCCCTGCACGGTGGCCAGGTCATCCTGGCGTTGCCAGCCGGCATAGGGGCGGCCATCATATTCGATCAGAAGCTTGATACGTTGGGTCATGCGAGCGATGTAAACGCTTTCGGATATGTCAGTTCACCCGATCGCGGGGCAGTCTCGCTGAGTTCGATACCCATGAAGGCCGGGCCTGACCAGGGCGCCATGTAGCGCGCGGCGACCTCGGGCGAGAAACCGAATTTCGGGTAATAGCCTGTATGGCCAAGCACGAAGACCAGCTCGCGGCCCTGTCCCTCCATCATCGTCATACCAAATTTGATCAGCCCACGTCCGATGCCCTGTCTCTGCCGTTCCGGGGTGACTGACATGGGTCCGAGTCCCGCAGCGATGTCCTTGCCATCAATCAGGATACGGAAAAACTGGATATGACCGAGGATATCGCGGTCGTCATGCGCGACCAGCGAGGCGAGGCTGTCGCCGTCTTCTCCAAGTTGGAGGATGATGTTGATTTCATCCAGTCCGCCCTCGAAGGCGCGCGCCGTCAGCCCGCCGATCGTGGTGGCGTCAGCAGGCTGTTCGCGGCGGATCCAGATATCCTTCATGTAAAAACACTCCCGGCTTTCATCACATTGCCGCGCAGGAAGACGTCTGCCTCCATGGCACGTGAGCCGGGCTTTTGCAGGTTCAATAGGCGTACCGCGCGGCCATCCCCGCAAGCGACAAGCAGAGTATCATCAAGCAACGTCCCGGGGGCGGCCTCATGGGGCACGTCCGAAAGTGTGCTCATCATGGCCTTGATGCGGATTGGGGCCTCGCCGGGTTTCGGTGTCCAGTGGAAAAACGCGCCCGGAAAAGGCGCAAGACCGCGGACCTGGCAGTCGACCTCATGCGCGGGGCGTGTCCAGTCGATGCGCTGGTCGGCGCTGGTGAGCTTTGAGGCGTACGTTATGCCTTCCTCAGGCTGGGGCACCGGCGTGAGGCTTCCATCGGCAAGACCGGCAAGGGCACGGGGGGCGAGACCTGCGCCAAGGCTGGCCAGCCGGTCATGCAGGCTGCCCGCGGTTTCAGAGGGGGAGATGCGGGTCTTTTCAGTGGCGAGCACGGGGCCAGTGTCCAGCCCGGCTTCCATCATCATGGCCTGAACGCCTGTCTCGCTATCACCGGCCATGATGGCGCGCTGGATCGGCGCCGCGCCGCGCCAGCGCGGCAGGAGCGAGGCGTGAAGGTTCATGCAGCCAAGACGCGGGGTATCCAGCACTTCCTGCGGCAGGATGAGGCCATATGCGACGACCACCGCCGCATCGAGACCCAGCGCAGCAAAGGCGGCTTTCTCTTCGGCGGGCTTCAGCGATTTTGGCGTGCGGACCTGAAAGCCCTGTTGGTCGGCATAGCGGTGCACCGGCGTCGGCGTCAGTCTCTTGCCGCGCCCTGCGGGGCGAGGCGGCTGCGAATAGACGCAGGCAATCTCATGGCCAGCCTCGATCAGCGCGGCGAGGACCGGAACGGAGAAGTCCGGGCTTCCCATGAAGGCGATGCGGAGCGGCTTTGTCATGAAGCGGGGTCTATCGCGGCGGGAAAATTAGGCAAGGTGGGAGGTGGTGGGCGCTGCTCGCCCGAACACCTATTATCCCGGCGAAGGCCGGGGCCTCGTGAGGTAAGTAGTATTCTGAACCGCCTGAGATCACGGCCTGCGCCGGGATGATCGGGTCCGCTGGGTAAAGCTCAGGCTGCGCTGGCCTTGGCCTTGAGGCGGCTTGCCTTCTTGACCTTGTCGACCGCGCGCTGGCGTTTGAGGCGGGACAGGTAGTCGATGAACAGCGTGCCTTCGAGGTGGTCCATCTCATGCTGGATGCAGACGGCGAACAGGCCCTCGGCCAGCTCTTCAACCTGCTTTCCATCATAGTCGAGATAGCGGATGCGGCACTCGGTTGACCGCTCGACTTCCTCATACACGTCCGGCACCGACAGGCAGCCTTCTTCATAAGGCGCGGTATCTTCGGTCAGCGGCAGGATTTCAGGGTTCACGAAATAACGTGGCTGCGGCTCTTCTTCCGGGCCGGCAAGATCCATCACGATAACACGCAGCGGCACGCCAATCTGGATGGCCGCGAGGCCGATGCCGGGCGCGTCATACATGGTCTCGAGCATGTCATCCATGAGCGCGCGGATTTCATCCGTCACGCCGCCTTCGACGGGCTTTGAGACTTCTTTCAGACGCGGGTCCGGGACGGTTATGATTTCGCGAATAGCCATGGGGCGTAGATATGATGAGAGCGTTTGGAAATCAATAATGGGGGCTGTTGACCAGATAAGCAGCGGTCCCGTCCAAGGGACCAAGTTGTCAATCGATCGTGTCGCGAGCACCGTCTATTAATTGTGGCAGCTGTGTATTTTTTAGTTCGGCAATTTTGTCGGCGTACTCGGTGTCATTTTTGAACCAAAGATACTTTCCTTTCGACGTATTCGGGGATACCGAATTCTTCCATTGCACGTAAAGATAGATACGCCCCTGGAGTCGGTATGACTGCAGTTCGTAACTGCGGCGACTTCCAGTCCCTGAAAATTTATCTAGCAGTTCGATTTGCAGATTAGTTTTCAGATGGCTTCCGGTTGGCCACTGCACCCGCCACTTTCTGTCAGTTTCATCGACCACGTAGACGGCCACGATCTTTTCCGAATGCGCTAGGAAGTGTTTCTCAATAGGAAGAGATATTTTCTGTCCTTCGGAAAGGGATTTAGCTTTCCCTAGTCGGCGCTGGTCAATGGTTTGGACGCCTACATACCGCCCCAGATGCCAGAGCCGAGTTCCCTGCAACCTATCTTTCAAAGAGTCCGGGGAGAATCTGTACTCGATCTTGTCGAGTGTTACAGGTCGCCGACCAATACACCTCACAATGATATTAGAAAATATTCGGGGTGTGCCAGACGAGAGTTCTCGTTCGAAAACAGCTTTGCATTTTAGCTTTGGCCGATCTTTCTTTTGGGCATTGTACCTGAGACGAAAGTTCAGCAACCCAATTATTGTTCCAAGAGTACCAGTTATCGCACCCCATAGGGCTATCGGGCCCGCATCACTGATACCACTTGAAATGAGATCTATCAGATTGTTCAATTTCCATTCCGTCAGCTCAAAGTCCCGACACTTTTGATCAAGCCGCGTCTTCCTCATCATCCTTGCTATCGAAATCGAACTCACCTGTCCGGTCGGAGGTGTCGGCGCTGGATTCGATCCGCTTTGGCTCGGCAATGGTCTTGTCGGGCGGGGCGATGGACAGCTCCTCGAAGCGGCGCATGGTCGGCAGGACGCGCTTGTCGAGCGAGGATGACATCTTGTTGTAGTGCGTGACCGCGCCGTTCAGCGACTTGCCGACACTTTCCATATGCCCGGCAAGGACGGCGATGCGTTCATAGAGCTGCTCGCCCAGCTTGGCAGCTTCGCGGGCATTCTGGGCCATCTTTTCCTGACGCCAGACATAGGAGACGGTCTTGGCGAGACCAATCAGCGTGGACGGCGTCGTGACGATGACATTGCGCGAATAGGCGCGTTCCAGCAGGTTTGGCGCATATTCCAGGGCGGCGGCAAAGAAGTTCTCGCCGGGAATGAACATCGCAACAAAATCAACGCGCTCATCGAGGTTTGACTGGTAGTTCTTCGAGGCCAGCGTATCGATGTGGCGCTGCACGCTGGTCGCATGCGACTTGAGGTGAACCGCGCGCTGCTGCGGGTCGCCTGATGATGCGGCGTTCATATAGGCGTCGAGCGAGACCTTGGAGTCGATCACGATCTGGCGTCCACCCGGCAGGTGGATAATGGCATCCGGACGCTGGCGGCCATCCTCTGTCTGGTCATTGACCTGCTCGTTGAAGTCGCAATGGCCGGACAGGCCCGCCTGTTCCATGACATTGCGGAGCGTCATCTCGCCCCAGCGCCCACCGCCTTTCGGCGCCGTTAGGGCATTGACCAGCTTGCCGGTCTCGGCGGTGTTCAGCATCAGGCTTTTGCCGATCGCCTCGACCTGTTGCTGGATGGCGGACTTGTCCTCGGTGCGGACTTTCTCGATCTCGGCCACGCGCTTCTTGAACTCATCGAAATTCTCGCCGATCGGCTTGATGAGTTCCTTCATCTCGCCCTGCGCGCCTTCGCGGTGTTTCTTGAACGTCTCGTCGGCGCGGTCGATGAAGTCTTTCTGGGCCTGGCGCAGCACGCCCTGGGCAAGGTCTGCGAACCGCTTTTCATCCTCGGCAGCGCGGGCCTTTGCCCCGGCAAGGGCTTCGCGGGCCTCCTGTGCGACAAGGGTCTGGGTCTTCAGCTCCTGCGTCAGGCGCTCTCTCTCGCCATCGGCCGTCTCCAGCAGGTCCTGGGTATAGGAGAGGTCGCGCTCCAGCTCTCCGGCCTTGTTGCGCACTTCGCCGCGCATCCACATCAGCACGCCAGCGAGCGCAATTGCGGCCACAAGCAGGAGGACGTGAATGAGGTCGAGGCCGGTCTGGCCGATAGTCATGATGGGATCCATGCCACCTCCTGTAAGCCGATTCGCAAGTGGACGGCGTGATTGCTGCCCGAACATAACGCGAACAATAAAACCACGCAAACGCCCCTTGCAATTTAGATATATCGAAATTATCTGTTGTTTCGTTATATCTAAATAGAAAAGGAATTGATATGACCCGATTTGAAAACAGAAAGGCCGGAGACCGGCCGTGCGGCCACAGGGGCCGACACCGCGACATGCGCCGCAAGGCGATGCATATGCGCGCTGGCCACCAGCATGGCGGTCATCGCCGCCGGCGTGCGCTGAAGCACGGGGACCTGCGTTACCTGCTGCTGCAACTGATCACTGAGGCGCCGCGTCATGGCTATGACCTGATCAAGGCCATCGAGGAGAGGACTGGCGGCGCCTATGCGCCAAGCCCCGGCGTCATCTATCCCGCGCTTGAAGTGCTGCAGGACCTTGGTTGGGCGAGAGCCGATAGCGACGATGGCAAGAAGACGTTCCATGTGACCGATGAGGGCGAAGTAGCGCTAAAGGATGCGAAAGAAACGCTGGCCGGGATCGACGAACGCCTTGCCGGTATGGCGTCAGGCCGTGCGGAGCGGGGGCCTGGCGAGGTCCGCGTGCTGCTGCGCAGGCTGCATCATGGTGTACGCGAAAAACTGAAGAGAGAGGCGGCAAGCGATGAGACCCGCAAGTCGGTGGAAGCGGTCCTGACCGATGCCCTGGCGAAAATCGAAGCGCTGTAAAACGCTCTAGAAAACGCCCATGTCGAGCCCTGCCGCCATGGCACTGCCCAGATCCCGGCATGTCGAAAGATCCGTGTCCGGGATCGTCTTGTCAGCGAGGATCTGTTCCGTCGTCTGCGCATGGGTACAGATGATGAAAGGCGCCTGCACCATTTTAAGGCGCCAGCCCGTCGCGATGCGGGCCGTCTGTTTCACGGCATTCTCGCCGTCCGAGCCGGCGCAGACCATCTGGGCATAGGGCCGGCCTTCGATCTTGCCGAGCACCGGATAATAGGACCGGTCGAAAAAGTCTTTCATGACGCCTGCAATCGCGGCGAGATTTTCCGGCGCGGCGAAGATGTAGCCATCCGCGTTTAGCAGGTCGTCCGGGCCTGCCTCAGCGGCGGTCTTCAGGCTTGTCTCCGTGCCATCCTCGGCGCGGGCACCTTCTGCAGCGGCCTCGGCCATCTGACGGGTGCCGCCGGTACTGGAGTGGTAGACGATAAGGAGTCTGGGCATGATCCCAGCCTAACCCCGAAACCTCAGACGTTGAACCGGAAGTGCAGGACATCACCGTCTTTCACGACGTATTCCTTGCCTTCCTGACGCATCTTCCCGGCTTCCTTGGCTGGGCCTTCCCCGCCGAGTGTGACGAAATCCTCGTAGGCGATCGTCTCGGCGCGGATGAAGCCTTTTTCAAAGTCACCATGGATGACGCCGGCCGCCTGCGGGGCTGTCCAGCCCTTGCGGATCGTCCAGGCGCGGGCCTCTTTCGGGCCGACGGTGAAATAGGTCTGCAGGTCGAGCAGCTCATAGCCCGCATGGATGAGGCGGTTGAGGCCCGGTTCTTCAAGGCCCTGCATTTCAAGGAACTCACCGCGTTCTTCAGGTTCGAGGATCGCCATCTCGGCTTCGATCTGGGCGGAGATGACGACGGCCTGTGCGCCTTCCTGTTCAGCCCGTTCGATCACGCGGGCCGAGAATTCATTCCCGGTGGCGGCGCTGTCTTCGTCGACATTGGCGATGAAGAGGACGGGCTTGGCGGTGAGCAGTTGAAGCATGCGCCATGCCTTGCGGTCCTCTTTCGGGACAGTGGCCATGCGGGCGGGGCGGCCTTCATTCAGCTCCGCCAGTGCCAGATCGAGAAGGGCGAGCGTTTCCTTGGCATCCTTCTCACCGGACCGGGCTTTCTTCTCGACGCCAGCACGGCGCTTTTCGAGGCTTTCCATGTCGGCAATCATCAGCTCGGTTTCGACAATGTCGAGGTCAGCGATCGGGTCGACGCGGCCAGCGACGTGCGTGATGTCGTCATCTTCGAAGCAGCGCAAGACATAGATAATGGCGTCGGTCTCGCGAATGTTTGCGAGGAACTGGTTGCCCAGCCCTTCGCCCTTTGAAGCGCCTTCGACCAGGCCGGCAATATCGACGAAATTCATACGGGCCGGTATGATTTCCTTTGAATTTGCAATGGCGGCGAGCTTTTCGAGCCGCGCTTCGGGGACGGCCACTTCGCCGACATTTGGCTCGATCGTGCAGAATGGATAGTTCGCGGCCTGCGCGGCCGCTGTCTGGGTCAGCGCATTGAAAAGAGTGGACTTGCCGACATTTGGCAAACCGACGATCCCGCACTTGAATCCCATGATCTCTGCTCCCGAGTTCTGTTACTGGCGCGCGGCATAGCGCATTTCGCCGGTGAAGACAGGGTGTTTTGTCCGGCTGAACTGGTATTTAATTGCCAGAAGCGGCCTGTACATTGCATGAGACGGGCGAAGATGAGTGGAGGTACTTATGCCGCATGACGTGATGATTGCGTCTGCCATGGCAGACAGGGCGAAGGCCGAATTGCTGGCCAAACGCCTGCGCGCCCTGAAATTCAAGGTCCGCTATGATGCCAGGCGCGAGCATACCACGCCGACCTCACGTGACCTGAACGACTGTAATCGCTCAAGCGTGGTGCTGGTGCTGTGGTCGAAGGCGGCGTGCAATACAGACAGCCCTGACAGCGACTGGGTCCACGCCATGGCTCACCTCGCCCGCTCTCGCCCGAAAGCCCTGATGCAGGCAGGTCTCGACGCAACTGTGCCGGACGATCCGTTCGACAAGGATGACCGCTTCAAACTCGGCGGCATGGGGCCGAAGAAGATTCCGAATGGCTTGTATGAACTGGTGGATGCGCTGGGCACCAAGAAGAAGCGCGCCGATCTTGTCGACTGGATGAAGCTTGGTACGCGCGATGCCGAGGGCAAGCAGGCCTGGAAGGCTGAACATCCAAAAGATCCGCTGGCCCTGGCTGGCAAGCCGAAGAAGAAAGCCGCGCCGCCCCAGACCAAGGCGAAACCCGCAGCAACAGCAGCAATCGCGGCCGAAGAAGCCACTGAACTCAGCCCGCCCATCGGGCCGAGTGCAGCCGATGGCGCGAAGATCAAGCTCAATCCGCCGAGAACGCCTGCACCGGCCAAGACACAACTCGCCTATAAGCGGCCACATCCAGCCACGCTGCACGACGACACGGATGAAATCGAAACGGGGTGGAAGATGCTCGGGCCGATCCTCGCCGGGATCGCGCTGATGATGGTGCTCGCCTATGGCTTGCGGGCGCAGACAGGACCGGGCGGCAACTCGTCCATGCCCGCCATTGCCAATGCGAGCCTTGCGCCCGCTTATGCCGAAACCTGCCCGCAGGGACAGGTGCCGCGTTCATTGCTGGAAACCGGTGTCCTGCGGCCTGGCCCGATCGTCGACGATACCGAGACGCAACCGGAATAGGCGTCAACGCTGCTTCGGGTCGCCTTTGGGAGCGGGAGCGAGGCGCAAGACTTCGGTCTGATACCGCTCATCATTGCCTTCAATCAGGAAGGGCAGGGCGCGCGAACAGGCGGACATCAGGGCGTTGGCCCAGTCCTTGTCGGCCTTTGCAAAATCGGACAGCACATAAGGCATGACCAGCGATTTGTCGCCGGGATGCCCGACGCCGAGCCGGATGCGACGCACTTCTGCACCAAGATGCGCGATCATCGACCGGACACCATTATTACCCGAATGACCGCCGCCGCGCTTGACGCGCACACGGCCCGGCGCGAGGTCGATCTCGTCATGGAAGACGGTCACAGCTTCGGGGGGCAGCTTGTAGAAACGCGTAGCCTCTGCGGCTGCGCGTCCGCTTTCATTGTAGAATGTCTGCGGTTTGAGCAGCAGGACTTTGACCGGACCATCCGCCGTCTGGACCGTGCCTTCTGCGGTTTCGCTCTGGAAGCGTGATTTCCACGGCCCGAAATTGTGGTCTGCGGCGATCTGGTCGATCACCATGAAACCGAAATTATGCCGGTTTCCGGCATATTTCGCGCCCGGATTACCCTGGCCAGCAAGGATCTGCATGACGGGCTCCGTCTGCGTTTGCACCTCGCCCGCGGGCGAGGTGGGCCGGCCCGTAAGCCAGCCCATCAACCAGGATACTATTCCTTGGATTCGCCTTCACCTTCGTCGTCGCCTTCACCTTCCTCGTCGGACTGGTTGATGGCTTCGACTTCACCGGCTTCTGTCGTCTCTTCTTCAGTCTCGTCGACCACCTTGGCCATGCGGCCCACAATGGTTGCGATTGTGAAGTCACGATCGGTGATGGTTGGCTCAGCGCCTTCCGGAAGCTTGATGTCGGAAATCTTGACGTTGTCACTGATGTCCAGGCCGGCGAGATCGGCGGTGAGGTAATCAGGAATGCCGTCAGCACGTACGTTCAGCTCGACCGTGTGGCGAACCACGTTCAGCGCGCCGCCACGTTTCAGGCCTGGCGATTTTTCTTCGTTCACGAAGTGCACCGCAACTTCGACCGAGATGACCTGGCTCGCCTTGACGCGGTAGAGGTCGACATGCATCGGCATGTCGGTGACAGGGTGCATCTGGATGGCTTGCGGAATGACGAGCTGCTTCTTGCCGTCATGCACGAGGTTCGCTGTGGAGGTCAGGAACTGGCCCGTATTGATCGCCTTCACAACTTCATTGAGCTTGAGCGTGATCGCGACCGGATCATCGCCGCCGCCATAAAGGACACCGGGGACCATTGCATTGCGACGGGCTTCACGTGCGCCGCCCTTGCCGGTGCGCTCGCGCACTTCGACGTTGAGATTGATTTTGCTCGACATGATTTTTCCTTTCGCCCTGAAGTCCGCCGCCGGTCTCTTCCGGGCGGTGACAGCCTGACAGGCACGGCCTGGCGCCGTCCTTTCGAAGCGGGGGCAGTACACCAGACAGCATGAATTCGCAACCTGCGAGCTGAGCGTCGCTTGACAGTCTCTTGCTACAGGTGTAACGCATTACAAGTGTAACGCGTAAGGGTCACCACATGGCGAAACCAAATACATCCGAACTTGTCATCCTGAAATACCTGTGGTCCGCGGGGCGCCGGACCGCGCGTGAAATCCATGAATCCGTCGGGCCGGAGCAGGGCTGGCAACTTTCAACGACGCGCACCGTCATCAATCGCATGGAAGCCAAAGGCTGGGTCAAGCGCGACGGGGAGTCTGCGGATGCTGCGGCTTTTTATGTGACCGTGCTCGACCGGGTCGAGACGCTGGGTGCCATGGTGCGCCAGCTTGCCCGTCAGGTACTGGACCTGAAAGGCCCGCTGCCAGCCGCGATGTTCGCCGACAGCCCACATCTCTCCGACAGCGAGCTCGATGAACTCGATGCGATCATCAATGCCGCTGAAGATGCCGAAAAACCAGGAAAGGGGGACTAGTCATGACAGCTGTATGGTTTGTGCTGTCCGCCCTCTTATGGACCGGCTGTCTCGCTGTGGCCGCCAGCCTGATCACACGGGGGCACGTCTCAGCGCGCTTTGCCCAGGTGGTGTGGCGCGGTGCGGCCTTGCTGAGCGTCGTTCCACTGGCGCTCATGCCCCTGTCGAAACTGGTGCCACGGTCCGTGCCGTCAGGGATACCGGATCTTCCTTATGCTGAGCCTGCTGCTGGCGTCATGACCAACGTGTCCGCAAGCCTGCAGTCTGCTGTCTCTGCCCCCGAATGGACCTGGCTGGGGCCGGCGCTTCTTGCTGCGCTTATGGCCGGCTGGCTGTTTCGCCTTGCGGCGGCACTCGCTGGACAGCTTCGCCTACAGGTCCTGAAATCCCGCTCGGAGCCTCATTTGCAGACTATCGACGCCCGACCCCTGATGCAGATTGGTTTCGAGCGGGTGCCTGATATCCGGGTCATGCAGGCCGGGTCACCCTTCGTGGCAGGCGTTATCTCGCGCACGATCTACATACCGTCAGGCCTGACCAAACCGGCAGACCTTGGGCAGATCGTCATCCATGAATGCGTGCACATCAAGCGGGGCGACCTTGTCACCCGGCCCTTGGAGAGACTGGTCGCGGACCTGTTCTGGTTCTCGCCCTTTGCCTGGATGATGCGGCGCGAGCTCGATTTCTGGCGGGAGGCCGTGTGCGACGAGATCGCGTCGACCATTAGCGGCGACCGGTTCGCTTATGCACGCACCCTTGCCAATGCCGCCCGGGTCAGCGCGCCCGTGCATGCCCTGCCAGTTGCCGCCTTCATTCTTCGTCGCCAAAGGAGCCTTCCCATGCGTCTCAACCTTCTTCTTCAAAAACAGCCAACCCGTTCGCGGCCTGCCGCAGCGATCGGTGCAAGCCTGATTGCACTTGCATTCTCGCCTTTCGCACTTGCTGAAGTGCAGCAGGACGCGCCCGGCGATAGCAAGGACGGCGAGGCGCGCTTCGATTTTGCAGTATTGGTCAGTCCCGATGCGCGTATCACCAGCACATATGGCCAGCGCACCCACCCGATCACTAAGGACGATGTCTTTCACAGCGGCACGGATATCGGCGCGCCGCTTGGCACACCGGTTCATACACCCGGCTGCGGCACTGTCGTGTTTTCCGGCGTGAAAGACGGGTATGGCGAAGTGGTAGATGTCGCGTTCAGGGATGGCAGCAAGATGCGCTTTGCCCAATTGTCGGAACGTCTGGTCGAGACGGGCGATGACGTGGCAGCCGGCGCGGAGATTGGCAAGGTCGGTATGTCCGGTCGTTTTGCTACGGGCCCTCACCTGCATCTCGAACACTGGCAGCCGCAGATCGACAGCGCCACGGGCGAGACCCGTATGAAGCCGCTGGACCCACAAAAATCAGCCGGCCTCGTATTGAACGTGACCGGCTGACGGTTTGCCTGGGATCAAGTGATGGGTGTTTTCTAGCCCATCACGTTGATGGCTTTGACGTTGACGAATTCCTTCATGCCGAAGCCGCCATGTTCGCGGCCATAGCCTGAATCCTTTACCCCGCCAAAAGGCATGTTGGGCTGGGCAAGGCCAAAGCCGTTGATGAAGACCATGCCGGTGTCAAAGTGCTTTTCGGCAAGCTCTGTCGCCTTCTCGATGTCCTCCGAGAAGATGCCGCCGCCGAGGCCGAACCGGCTGTCATTGGCAATGCGCATGGCATCATCCGCATCCTTTGCACGGATCAGCGAAGCCACGGGGCCGAACAGCTCGTCATCATAGGCGGGCTGTCCCGGTTTGACGTTTTCCAGTACCGTTGCCGGATACCACCAGCCAGCCTTGTCAGGCTTTTCGCCGCCGCAGGCGATGTTCGCGCCATTTGCGACGCTTTTCTCGACCTGTTCATGTAGATCATCGCGCAGGTCCTCGCGGGCCATCGGCCCGATATCGGCCTCGCCGCCTGTCGGGTCGCCATATTTGACGCCTTTCATTGCATCGACGAATGCATCGCGGAATTTGTCATAGATCGCATCCACGACAATGAAGCGCTTGGCGGCCACACAGGTCTCGCCATTATTGTAGACCCGGCCCATCACACATTGCTTGACGGCCTTTTGCAGGTCGGCGTCCTCAAGCACGAGATAAGCATCGTTCGAGCCAAGCTCGAGAACGGTTTTCTTGAGCTTTTCGCCAGCCTTTTTCGCGATGACCGAGCCAGCCACAGGGCTGCCGGTCAGGGTGACGCCGCGCACCAGCTTATGCTCGATAATGCTGTCCGACTGGTCGTGGCTGATGCGCAATACCTTGAACAGGTTCTCTGGAAGGCCGCCCTTGTTCAGGATGTCCTCGATCATCAGGCCAGAGCCAGTGACGTTCTCGGCATGTTTCAGCAGCACGCCATTGCCAGCCATCAGGTTGGCGATGGTGTAGCGGATGACCTGGTATGCCGGGAAATTCCAGGGCTGGATGCCGTAGATCACCCCGATCGGTGAATAGGCCACGCGGCCACGCCCGCCATCTGGCAGTTCACGCTCTTCGGTCTTCAGGGCATCCGGTCCGTTGGCGGCTGTCCAGTCGCAAATGCCGGCGCAGAGATCAATCTCCTGCTTGCCCTGGCTGATCAGCTTGCCCATTTCGCGGGTCATCAGTTCGGCGAGCGCCTGCTTGTTGTCGCGAAGCGCCTGACCGAGACCCTTGATGATTTCAGCGCGTCTGGCAGGGGTTTCATGGCGCCAGCCGAGAAATGCTTCATGGCAGGCTTTGACTGCGCTGTCGGCGTCTTCATTTGTCATCATCGGATAGCGCTCCAGCGCCTCGCCGGTGGCCGGATTGATTGTGGAGAGTGTGTCGCTCATTCTGAGACTGTCAGCCATTTCGATGGCTCCTTCCTGATTATGAATTGCTATGCAAAACCAACAGGTGCGCAGCCGCTTGTGTTCCGCGCGGGCTGCGAGGGTGACCACATCTTCATGAGGAGAGGGGCGGCGGATGCCTAGTCGAAGAGTTTCGACACGCTTTCATTGTTCGCGATGCGCCGGATGGCTTCGCCGAGCAGTGGCGCGACAGACAGGACGCGGAGGCTCTTCGATTTGAAGTCTTCCTCGGTCGGCTTGATCGTGTCGCAGATGACAATCTCGTCCATGACGGATTTTTCGACACGTTTGACCGCGTCCTTGGACAGGACGCCGTGGGTGACATAGGCCGTAACGCCGGTCGCGCCCTGGTCTTTCAGGGCGGCGGCCGCATTTACCAGCGTGCCACCGGAATCGCAGATGTCATCGACGAGGATACAATGGCGCCCGTCAACAGCGCCGATAATGTTCATGACTTCAGACTTGCCGGCTTCAGGACGCCGCTTGTCGACAATGGCGAGATCGACGCCCAGCCTGTTGGCAAGGCCGCGGGCCCGCACCACGCCGCCAACATCCGGTGAAACAACCATCAGATTATCGGCTGCGTGCTTTGACCGGATATCATTCTCGATGACCGGCATGGCGACGAGATTGTCTGTCGGCACATCGAAGAAGCCCTGGATCTGGCCAGCATGGAGATCCATGGTCAGCACGCGGTCGGCGCCAGCGGTCGAGATCAGATTGGCGACCAGCTTGGCGGAGATCGGCGTGCGTCCATCGGTCTTGCGGTCCTGGCGGGCATAACCGAAATAGGGGATGACAGCGGTGATCCGGCGGGCCGAGGCGCGGGTCAGCGCATCGATGCAGATCAAGAGCTCCATGAGATTGTCATTCGCCGGTTTCGACGTTGACTGGATCAGGAAAACATCCTCGCCGCGGACATTTTCATTGATGCGCACGAAGATTTCGTCATCTGCGAAATTCTTGATTTCAGCATCTGAGAGAGGGCAGTCGAGATGATCTGCAATGGCTTCGGCAAGGGGTTTGTTTGCGTTGCAGGTAATCAGTTTCATCGCGGGTGCAGCCCTTCCCGTTGGTCCATGTGCGGTGCTTGTGGATCATGGCGAAGCGAGTCGCAAGCAAAAGGGTGTGTTTAGGCGTCTTCCAGCATGATCACTGAACCCTGGCGGCCATAATCGTCCTCTCCAAGGTGGTTCCGGCGGCGATTCGAGAAGTAGATATCCTCCATCGCGCATGTGTCGTGGCCGACAATATCGACCCAGGCGACTTTTTCGTGCACGAGGCGATTCTTCACGAAGGTCTCGATATTGAAGTGGTAGCGATCGCCTTCGCCAGCATGGAAGAGGTTCGCACTCCACGGTGCCTGCTGCAGGAACTCGTCGCGAAATTCCGGGCCGACTTCATAGCTTTCCTGCCCGATGCAGGGCCCAATCGCGGCATGAATGTCCTTGCGATTGGCACCGAGCTTTTCCATCGCGGCCAGGGTCGACTCCAGGATCCCGCCCAGCGCACCTTTCCAGCCGGCATGCGCCGCACCGATGACGCCCGCGCGGCGGTCTGCAAACAGGACAGGCACGCAATCGGCCGTCAGAATGCAGAGGGCGATGCCGGGTATATTGGTGACCATGCCATCAGCCTTCGGACGGTTCGGTCCCCAGGGAAGCTGCGCCGTCACCACCACATCAGAGTGGTATTGATGACAGGTCAGGAGACTGTCCGGGCCTTTTGCACCCACCGTTTCGGCGACGATGCGGCGATTGCGCATGACGGCTTTCGGCTTGTCGTCTGAGCCCATGCCAAGATTGAGGCTGTCATAGATGCCTTCGGACGTGCCGCCCTGACGGCCAAAAAAGCCGTGGCGAATGCCCTTCATGCTGGCAAGATGGGGCGTGAGCGTATGTGGTGTGACAGGCATGAGCGATGGCTTAGAGCTTGTTGCGGCAAAAGGAAACGCTGCGTTCAGCTCGCCTGTTCCGGGGCCGGGTCAGCGGGCGCATCCTCACGGGACTGTTGCGGTTTCTGGCTGAAGCGCTTCTTTATCCACCCTGCGCGATCTTCCATCTTGCGCAGCTCTCCGTCGAGCCTTGCCATTGTGCGCGAGAGATCTGCCGACTCTTCCTTGCGCCAGGCGCGTTCGGCCTGCGCAATGGCCCATGCGATGGATGCCACACGAACAGGCTTCGGCAAGGCGGCGGACCTGTCGAGGCCGGCACAAACCAGCGCCCATTCTGCTGATGCCTGCCGCGATGCGATCAGGCTGAGAAGGCGTACGGGCTGGCTCTGCCGCCATTTCATCAGCGGCACCAAGGCGGCGCGATGCGGCTCCATGGCTTCAAACCGCATCATGATAACGTCGAAAAGCCGTGTGCGCGCTGTCTCATCCTCCGCGAAGGAGCCTTCGCTCATGGCCTTGTCGAAATAGGACTCTACGGCATCGGCAATCGCATCCTTGTCGGCTACGCCATGGAAATCCTGGAGATCGAGACCAGCTTGTCTGGCAATTGCGGCCAGCGTGATGTCATTCCACGGCGTCTCGGCGCCAAGCTCAAGGGCGGCGCGGACACCTTTTTCGAGCGTCGACTTGCTTTGGTCGGTCATGGGTCACTCCCCGGAAAGTTCGCGATCGCGTTTGATCGCCGCCCCGACAGCGTCTTCCATTAGAGATGGCATCCCGTCCGCGCGCATCAAGACGTCGAGCGCGGCTTTGGTGACACCGCCGGGCGAGGTGACGTTCTCACGCAGCCTTGAGGGCGGCTCATTGGCGTCCATCATCAAGGCACCTGCGCCTTCCACGGTTTTCTTTGCCAGACGCAGGGCCAGCGCCTCATCGAGCCCGTACGCCTTGCCAGCAGCGGCCATGACTTCAGCGAGCAGGAAGGCATAGGCCGGGCCACAGCCGGAAATGGCCGTTGCGGCAGAAAGCTGGTCCTCGGGAATCGGGCCTTCCACATCGCCAAGCGGCGTCAGTAGCGCCTGAAGATCCTCTGCATCATCCTGTGATGCGCCTTGCGGCATGCACAGGAGCGTCATGCCCTTGCCGACAAGGCCCGGCGTGTTGGGCATCGCACGGGCAACACGCGGGCTGCCCAGTTTTGCAGACAGGCCGGCCAGTGTGATGCCCGCCATGATCGACAGGATGAGCGTGTCCGGGCCGACATGCGCCTTGATGCTGTCGAGTATCGTCGGGAAGACCTGCGGTTTGACCGCGACAATGAGTATGTCCGCCGGTGCGGAAGGTGGGTTAAGCGCAATCCTGCCGTCGCTCTCCCAGGTCTTGAGCAGGTCGGACGGGTTAGGATCATGTATGCTGATCGGACCGGAATAGCCGGATTTGATCCAGCCGCCCGCCAGGGCAGAGCCCATGCGCCCGCCACCAATCAGTGTCAGTCCGGATTGAGCCTCAGGCTTCGCCATCAGTCTCGAAGAGGGCGCCATCAATGGCTTCTTCAGGTGTCTTGCCGGCCCAGATCACAAAGTTGAAGGCAGGCACAAACATGTTCACGGCGTCTGTTGCAGCGGCCAGCACAGCGCGGATTTCGCCCGGATCCGGTTCGTCGCGATCAAGCATCGGGATCGTGTGACGGAAAAGCAGGATATTGTCATCGATCCAGTAATCGAAATGGCCGAGCCACAGTCGCTCATTCGCCATCAGGACCAGTTTGGCAATCGCATTTGAGCGAGCCGGCGTCGGTTTCAGGTCCAGTGTCAGTGTGAAGTGGAGGGCTGGAGGCTCGCGGCGCGAGGCAAACAAGGCACCCATCTCGCCCCAGCGGCTTTGCGCGATGCACTGGAGCGACGTGTCTTCGTCGCGCTGATGCTCCCAGCCGGCGCTCTCGAGGCAGGCTTCGACCATGTCGAGCGCATCGATATTGTAATCTCGTGAAGTTTCGAGGTTGAGGCTCATGGGCGTTGGTCCTCCGAATCAGCGTGGCGACCTGCCACTGGACAGGACGGTAACACGGGCAGGCCCACCTGCAACCGCACTTCCCCTATCGGTTGTGGAAGCGTCCCGAATGGGTCGTCGCACGCGGGGAGGCTGCACTGCAATCGGGCAGCGCAGTTGGGTATGCATTCGAATACCGTTTGAAATGCAGGAAAGTTGCCCGCAATTCGGACGAGTGATAGGCGACGTCGTGCAGATTTTTTCAAAACTTTTGATCGGGTTGATCAGCCTCGCTGTGACAGGTTGCGCCCCCTCGGGGGAGCGTCCGGATGCGTTGATTGGCGTTGCCGCAAATTTCCAGGCCACAGCCGAGCAGCTTGAAGCCGTATTCGAAGAGGGCACTGATTACGAGATCGATCTCGTCACCGGATCGACAGGCCAGCTTTACGCCCAGGTTCGCAATGGCGCGCCATTCGATGCCTTGCTCGCGGCTGACCAGGCACGTCCGGACCTCTTGGAAGCGGACGGGCTTGTGGCCGATGGCGGGCGCTTTACCTATGCGATCGGCGAGCTCTCCCTGTGGAGCGCGGACGCTGGATTTGGCGGCCCTGACGGCGAAACGGTGCTGCGGGACGGTAATTTCAGGAAGCTCGCTATCGCCAATCCTGAGCTTGCGCCATATGGCGCCGCAGCCATGGAAGTGATCGAGGCGTTGGGCCTTGCGGCGGAGATTTCACCCAAGCTGGTGCGCGGCCAGAATGTCGGACAGGCATTCATGCTGGTGAAGAGTGGCAATGCCGAACTTGGTTTCGTCGCACTGTCGCAGGCCAAGGCGACGGGCGATGATGGCTGGACATGGACACCTGCGCCCGGACTCTACACGCCGATCCGGCAGGATGCTGTCCTGCTCAAGCGCGCGGAAGACAATGACGCGGCGATGAGCTTCCTCGGCTTCCTGCAGTCGCGGGAGGGCGCGGCCATCATCGAGGCGCACGGTTACCGGATGGATGACTGATGGTGGATCTCGGCCCCGTCATGCTGAGCCTGCAGCTCGCGCTGGTCACGACGCTCATCCTGCTGGCCCTGGCAATGCCGCTGGCCTACTGGCTGGCCATGACGCGCTCGAGGCTGAAGCCTGCCATTGAGGCAGTCACGGCCTTGCCGCTCGTGCTGCCGCCGACGGTCATTGGATTCTACTTGCTGCTTGCGATGAACCCGACTGCGCCGCTCGGCCAGTTCTGGGTATCGGCAACGGGTAGTACGTTGAGTTTTTCCTTTACCGGCCTGGTCGTTGCCTCGGTGGTCTATTCTCTGCCATTCATGGTGCAGCCGCTGCAATCTGCCTTCGAGTCGGTTGGCCGCGGACCCCTGGAAGCCGCCGCCGTATTGCGGGCATCCCGGCTCGACACATTCTTCAACGTGTTAATGCCGCTCTCGACGCGTGGGTTGATCACTGCCTGCGTTCTGACATTTGCGCACACGATCGGCGAATTCGGGGTCGTGCTGATGGTTGGCGGCAATATCCCTGACCGCACCCGCGTCATCTCCATTGCCATCTATGAACATGTCGAAGCTGTTGAGTATGCCGATGCCCACATTCTGTCGGCCGGCATGCTCGCCTTTGCGTTCATCACGCTGGTCGCTGTCTATACATTGAACCGGAGTTACCGTGTCCGCGTCGGGTGAGCGTCTGGACCTGCGGGTCGAGCGGACGCATGGCGCGTTCCGGCTGGCTGTCGATGAGGCCGTGGCGCTTGACGGTGTGACTGCGCTCTTTGGCCGGAGTGGCAGCGGGAAGACGAGCCTGTTGCGGGCGATCGCAGGACTGGACAGGCCGGATGCCGGCCGGATCGCACTGGGCGAGACAGTGTGGTTCAACTCTGCTGACCGGACGGATATGCCTGCTCACAGGCGAGGCGTCGGCTACATGTTCCAGGATGGGCGCCTGTTTACCCATCTCGATGTGGCGGGCAATCTCCGCTTTGCCGAGCGACGTAGCCGGACGACGGATGACCGGTTTGGCTTGCCGGACGTCGCCGAAGCGACCGGTCTTGCGGCGATGCTCGACCGGCGCGTGGACACCCTTTCGGGCGGTGAGCGCCAGCGCGTTGCGCTCGCCCGTACACTCTTGTCGCGTCCCCGTCTCCTGCTGCTGGACGAGCCTTTGACTGGTCTTGACCGGTCGGCAAGGCGGGCGATCCTGCCGTATCTGAGGGATGTGCCTTCACGTTTTGGCATCCCGGCGATCTATGTGAGCCATGATCTTGAAGAGGCGGCCGCGCTGGCATCGCGGATCCTTGTGCTGGACGAGGGGCAGGTGAGCGCAAGCGGCTTGCTTGTTGATGTCGCGCGCACGCTTGATCTTGCGCCGCTGGCTGGACAGGGCGGGGCAGGCGCCCTGGTTGAAGCAAAAGTAGTGGCTCATGACGCAGTCCATGGGACGACGCAGCTTGATCTTGGTGGTCAGACATTGAGCTTGCCCCTCGATGAAAGCCTCTCGACAGGGTCACTCGTCCGGCTGATGATCAGGGCTGAGGACGTGTCGATTGCGATACGCCGGCCTGAAGGCATAAGCATTCGCAACATCCTGCCGGCGACCGTGAAATCCATCACGCCGGCAGGCGAGCGGGCCGAGGTCGAGATTGCCCTAAAGGTCGGGCCGGCAATGCTCCGGTCGCGTATTACGCGGGCCGCATATCATGACCTTCAGCTGTCGCCGGGGCTGGCCGTTTTTACCCTGATTAAGAGTGTGAGCCTTTCCGGTCTCTGAAGGCTGAAAATTCGCTCATTTCCGGGAACCGGAGCGGGATAATCGGGCTTGGGTCTACATCGTCCAATTGCCTTGCTTCAGGAATTCGCCCGATGGCCCATACAAATGAAATTACTCCAGCGATCAGGTCTTCGCATCCCTCCCTCCCATCTTTCACAGCGCAGAGCGGGGACCTTGCCTCTCCTGCCTCTTTTCGCACAGGGCACCGGCCTAACGGTATAGAAAGCCGGTATGAGTTCCGGTGCTGGCCATCCAGTTGCCAGATTGACGGAATTGCCCACTGCTTTGCTGACTGGCACCAGGAAGGCGAGGAACAGCGCACCGACACTTACATCCTGCGGTCCGGGCATCCCGACACACTCGCAAAACTCAGGGATGGAACCTTGCTGGAAGTAAAGCGCCGTTTGAGCCGGAAAGGTCGCATCGACCTCTGGGCGCTTGAGCTTTCAAGCCCGTTGCCACTCGATGATGGCGCGCGCAGATGGCTGGCACGCGACTGTGAGTTCTCGCCGTTCAATACGAGCGCATGGTCACGCTCAGCGCACGCCCTGCTGTGCCAGATATCAATCGAGCCGCACTGGGATTTCCTGCCCGTGAGCAAGATCCGGACAAATTATTCAAAAGGCGCACTCTCAGGAGAAGTCACGCTGATCTCTGCGCGCGGCACTTCTATGCATACCGTGGCGCTTGAATCAGAAGACGAGAAGGCCCTTGAGCGCGTGCTGGGTGAGCAGCCTTTCGCGGGCCTTGCCAACCGCGATTATGGTGTGGTCCTGAAAGACATGATCGAGCGTTAGTTCAGCTCTTTTTCTTTTCCAGCGCTGCGACACGCTTTTCCAGCGCTTCAACCTGTTCGAGCGCTTTGACGGCGATCGCTTTCAGGGCGTCAACTTCGTCACGTTCGGCAAGGTCCATGTCGGCGATCATCGAGCGAACACGGGCCTGCATGGCGGTGCGGGCTTCGTCTCCGGCGGCGCGCGCAGCGCCCATTGCGCCTGTCATCAATCCGGCAAGGTCATCGAGTAGTGGATTTGTGGTGGCCATGCGGTTACTCCTTGCCGCGATCTTGAGGGACGGTCTATCGGGTTTCCTAGCAAATAGGACCAAAGGCCAATAGGGAAAAGACGACGTATGCACGCACTCTACACAGCCGCGCTCAGCTTTCCGGAATTCAGCCCGGCGCTCGTCGAAATCGATCTTGGCTTTGCCGGGCTCGGCACATTCCCAATCCGCTGGTATGCGCTGGCCTATATTGCGGGCCTGCTGATCGGCTGGCGCTACGCCCTGCTAATGGTCCGCAAGGAACGGCTCTGGGGCGGAGAGAGTCCGGCGACCAAGGATGATATCGACGATATACTTTTCTATGCGACATTGGGTGTGATCCTTGGTGGGCGGATCGGCTATATCCTGTTCTACCAACTGCCCTTCCAGTTCGAGAGCGTGCAGCGCGACCCGTGGAGCCTGCTGCGGATATGGGAAGGCGGCATGTCCTTCCATGGTGGCCTGCTCGGAGTGGCCATCGCCCTGACCATCGGAGCCAGGATCCGAGGCATGAAACTGATGTCGGTGGGCGATATTGCCGGTGTCGTCACGCCGATCGGCCTGTTCTTCGGTCGCTGTGCCAATTTCATCAATGCTGAACTCTTTGGCCGCCCGACCGATGCGCCCATCGGCATGATTTTCCCGCAGGGCAATACGGGCGGCACGCCGTCAGCCTATGACTGGGCGGCGAATGAATGGGTCTATACCGGCCTCGAAGTGGCGCGTCATCCAAGCCAGCTTTACGAAGCGACCCTTGAAGGCCTGTTGCCCACGATCGTGATTTCGATCCTTGTCTGGCGGTTCGGCATCCTCAAGAGGCCGGGCCTCGCGGCGGGCCTGTTCCTGCTATTCTACGCAGCGGGCCGGACAATTTCCGAACAGTTCCGCATGCCCGATACGTTCACGGTCGGCGTGATGCCTGACTGGCTGACCATGGGTCAGCTCCTGTCGCTGCCAGTGTGGCTGGGCGGAGCCTTCCTTGTCTGGAACGCACTGAGAAAGCCGCCGCTACAGGCGTCGGCGTGACGCTGAGGACGATCCTCAAATCCCTCATTGAGGCGGGCGGCCCACTTCCGGTGTCGGCCTATATGAATACCTGCCTGCATGATCCCAAGCATGGCTATTACTCGACGCGACCGGGGATCGGGCGGGACTTCATAACCGCGCCGGAGATCAGCCAGGTATTCGGAGAACTGTTGGGGCTATGGGCCTTGCACGAGTGGCAGGTACTGGGCAGTCCGAAGCCGTTCACACTGCACGAAGTTGGCGCCGGGCGCGGCACGATGATGGCGGACATGATGAGCGCCATCAAAGCTACGGGGGGCGGGGCAGCTTTTGATCTGGCGATCAATGAAGCCAGTCCGGTCTTTACCGAGGTGCAGCAGGAAAAACTCGCTGGCCTGAACCCGCAATTCAACGGGGCTTTTCAGGCGCTTGGCGATGTTCCCTTTATCCTGCTTGCCAATGAATGGCTCGATTGCCTTCCGGCCCGCCAGTTCGTCAACCTGGACGGGGCCTGGCATGAAAAGGTCGTCGGCCTTGATGAACAGGGCGACCTGGCCATCGGCGTCGCGACCGACAAGGCCCCTTCGCAAGCGTTTGATGTCGCCAGCGGGCAGACTGCGGTTGAAGTCCAGCCCGGGCTCGCAACCCTTGTCGACGCCCTGCAGGACGCGTTTGGACAAGTACCGGGCCGCGCCTTGTTCATCGACTATGGACCCACCGAAAGGGCACCGGGTGATACGCTGCGGGCTTTCAGCCGCGGCCATCAGGTCGGCCCGCTGGCCATGCCGGGCGAGAGTGACCTGACGGTTGATGTGGATTTTGGGCGCTTGGCCCGGCTTGCTGCCAAGGCCGGACTTGGTGTGTCCGGACCAGTAGAGCAGGGGGCTTTCCTGATGGCGCTCGGCGCTGAGCAGCGGATGCAGGCGCTTATCGGTGCCAATCCCGACAAGGCAGAAGATATCCACAAAGGTGTCAGCCGTCTGGTCGATCCGGCAGAGCTCGGTTCGAGGTTCAAGGTGATCTGTATCAGTGCACCTGGCCTGCCGCCCCCCGCGGGGTTCTAGCTCGGCAGGCGAAGGCGCACGCGAAGGCCGCCAATGGGGCTGTCTTCCAGCCGTATGTCACCGCCATGCTGACGGGCCGTATCGCGCGCAATGGTGAGGCCAAGGCCAGTGCCCGGGACATTCTGGTTGCGTGACGCATCCAGCCGGTGAAACGGGCGGAAGGCATCATTGCGCTGGGCTTCCGGGATGCCGGGCCCGTCATCATCGACAATCAGTTCCGCCATGCGGGGGCCGTTGATGATCTCGACTTCGACATTCGAACCGAAGCCCTGTGCGTTCGAGATAATGTTGGACACGGCACGCCGGAGCGAACCGGGACGCGCAATGAGCGTAACCGGATCAGCCTTGCGGATAACAGCTTCGCCGCCAAGGCCCTCAACCACGTCCCTCACCAGCGCATCGAAGGCGAGTTCTTCAGGCTGTTCGCCTTCCTTGCCGCTGGCGAAGGCCAGATATTCTTCGAGCATTGCTGACATCTCTGTCAGGTCGGCGCGCGCGGCGCGGATATCGGCGGTATCGTCCATCATGGCGAGCTGTAGTTTCAGCCGGGTCAGCGGAGTGCGAAGATCGTGGCTGATGCCGGCGAGCATTGTGGTGCGCTCTTCGGCGAAAGTGGTCAGCCGGGTGCGCATGTCCATCACGGCGCGGGCGGCATCGCGGATTTCGGTGGCCCCGGACGGGCGGTAATTGTCAGCGTCGCGGCCACGTCCATAGGCTTTGGCCGCCTCGGTCAGCTTCAGGATAGATCGCACCTGGTTGCGCAGGAAGCCCAGCGCCAGCGCGATAAGTATGCCGGATGCGCCGATCACCCAGACAATGAAGATGTGGCCCGTCGTGGAAAACGTGCGGTCGCGTTCGGCCATGAACTGCAGCACGTCATCGCCATCCTGCACGCGGATTTCGACCTTTTCGCCATAGCCGGAAATATCGAACCAGAAAGGCTGGTCCAGCGAGACGTCGAGTTCCCGCGTCAGGATTTCATCGAGGGCGGTGAAGAAAAGCTGCTTTTGCTGCGTCGGCAGGCTCGCATCTTCAAAAATCGTCAAGTCCAGCTGCATGGCGTGGCTCGCTTCGGCCTGCAGCGCTTCGAAATTTTCCGGATAGTGCCGGCGCATCGCGATCATGAATTCGATTTCGCTGGCTACGGTCTGGCTGAGCTTGCGGGAGGTATGGCGCCAGTGACTGTCATAGAAAATATAGGTCACGGCTGTCAGCAACAGCACGACAGGCAGCACCACCATTAGGACTGAACGCGGATAGAGCCCGCGCGGCGTGATATCTCGGAGGCGAAGGGCCATGAACTACGCTTTGCCCTTCCTTGGGCTGGCTGGAAAGGCCCTCGCAGATAAAACGCAATGCTGATCGGAACGATGCCTGTCCTGTTCCGTTGCAATTGGCACTATTGCAAAGGGGAATTCTGTCATGGAGCTCGAAGGGCGCACGTCTGTTCTCGCGATTATAACGGCAATTCTTTTCCTTGTCGGAGGCCTCGTACTGACCGGGGGCGGCGGTTACCTCGTGATCCTCGGCGGCTCCTGGTACTATCTGATAGCTGGCCTTGCGCTTCTGGCTGCTGGCTATTTTACCGCTCGCGGCCGGCCGCTTGGACCCTGGATATATATTGCAGCTTTCGGGCTTACGATCATATGGGCCATGTTTGAAGCTGGCGGCGATTTATGGGCGTGGGTGCCCCGCTATTTCGGTCCGTTCCTGCTCTTCCTGCTCGCGGTTTGCGTCATTCCGACATTGCGTCCACGCGCATTCGGCTGGGCAGTTGCCTCGGTCATTTCAATATGCGCGGTGGTGATCACATCGGTAGCGGGCACAATGATGTATGACCCTCTGCGCGGCGGTCTTCGCGCCGCATTGCCGGAGGCGACTGCTTCGGTTGAGGCGCGGACGGACTGGCCAGCTTATGGTGGCAGGCTGGCCGAGCGCTACTCAACACTCGATGAGATCAATACCGATACCGTGGCTGGCCTGGAGCGCGTCTGGACTGCCCATACGGGTGATCTTCCAGATGACCTGCATGACAATTCGTACGGCGCAGAGACAACGCCATTGAAAATCGGTGACCGCCTGTATCTCTGTTCGGCGACCAACATCCTAATTGCGCTCGATGCAGCCAGCGGCGAGGAAGTCTGGCGCCATGACCCGCAGCTGGATCATGACTGGATTCCCTATACGGCGGCGTGCCGCGGGGTTGCCTATTATGAAGGCACCGGCCCAGCCAGAATCTCGCCTCCGATGCCGGCCGATACAGAAGGTACCTCACCGGAGGATGGCAGCGACGAAGGTCCGGAAGGTGAGCGCATTCAACCTGTCACACCCGCTGCGCCGCAACCCGCTCTTGCGGAAGAGAACTGCCCGACCCGCATTATCGAAGGCACGCTGGATGGCCGTCTGATCGCCGTCGATGCTGAAACAGGCGAGCCGTGCATTGGTTTCGGCGAGAATGGTTCGGTAGATATCAAGCAGGGCATGGGGCCGGTTGTGCCCGGCATGGTGGCGATTACTGCGGCGCCAACCATCGTCAATGGCGTCATCGTGACGGGGCATCAGGTTCTGGACGGCCAGAAGCTCGATGCGCCTTCGGGTGTCATACAGGGCTTCGATGTCATGACCGGCGAACTTCTGTGGGCATGGGACATGACGCATCCTGAATGGGATAGCCTGCCGCCAGAAGGTGAGGCCTATACGCGTGGCACGCCGAATATGTGGACAGCGGCAACGGGCGATAATGAGCTCGGCCTTGTATACCTTCCAATGGGCAATTCGGCGGTCGATTATTGGAGTGGCAGCCGCACCGATGAGGAGAATGCCTATTCCACATCACTTGTCGCGATCGATGTGACGAGCGGCAAACCGGCCTGGAGTTTCCAGACTGTGCACAAGGATGTGTGGGATTATGACCTTGGATCACAGGTAACGCTGATCGACTTTCCGGGTACCAGTGGCCAGAGCGTTCCAGCCCTTATCCTGCCGAGCAAGCAGGGCGACATCTACATCCTGGACCGGGCGACCGGCGAACCGCTGACGGGCGTCGAGGAACGAAACGCGCCCCAGGGCGGCGTCGAGCCGGATGAGCGCAGCCCGACCCAGCCCCACTCGCTGTATCACACACTGGCCTTCCCGGAACTCAGGGAGAAGGACATGTGGGGCATGTCACCTATTGACCAGATGTTCTGCCGGATCGGCTTTCGCAAAGCTGAATATGAGGGCATGTACACGCCTCCAAGTACCGGCAAGCACTGGATCCAGTATCCGGGTTACAATGGCGGTTCGGACTGGGGCAGCGTCGCAGTTGACCCGGCGCGCGGTGTCATCATCGCAAATTACAACGACATGCCGAACCACAATGAACTCGTGCCGCGAGCAACGGCAGACGAAAAGGGCTGGGCACCTCGCGGCGATGCGCGCGGCGGGAAGATGAGTTCTTCGCCGGAGGGGGCGGGCGACCCGCAAGTCGGCGCGCCATATGCCATCGACGTCAATGCGGGCTGGCGTGCTCCTTTCACAGGACTGCTCTGCAAGGAGCCACCTTATGGCGGCATGCGGGCGATCGATATCGCAACAGGCGAGACGATCTGGGACCGTGATCTCGGGACAGCACGGCGCAATGGCCCGTTCAACATTCCGACAGGCCTGCCGCTCGTGATCGGCACACCCAATAATGGCGGCCCGCTTGTAACGGCCGGCAATCTTGTCTTCGTGGCGGCCACAACGGACAACCTGATCCGCGCCATTGATATCCGCACCGGTGAAACCGTGTGGAAGGATGTCCTTCCGGCTGGTGGGCAGGCGACGCCGATGACCTATGAAGCCGGTGGCCGGCAATATCTGGTGTTGATGACCGGCGGCCATCATTTCATGGAAACCCCGGTTGGCGACGACGTCATCGCCTGGGCCCTGCCGCAAGACTGAACCCTGCGCTTCAGTCCGGCATCAGCCTGTACCCAATGCCCCGGACGGTCTGGATATGGACAGGCTGTTTCGGGTCAGGCTCGATCTTGCGGCGCAGGCGGGTCACCTGCACGTCGATTGAACGCTCAGTGCTGCCAGCAGATTTGGATGCCAGTTCTTCGCGGCTGACGGGCTCACCGGCACGGGCGGCCAGCGTCGACAGGAGTTGCAGTTCAGCCTCGGTCAGGCGGACACGTTTGTCGCCCTCGGTAAGCTCACCCCGCTTGGCATTGAAGACAAGCCCGGACATCTCGATCTCGTCAGGGACCGGTTCGACATGCGTGCGGCGCAGGATTGCGGCGACGCGGAGGGCAAGTTCCTCCGGTTCGAATGGTTTGGCGAGGTAATCGTCAGCGCCGCGTTTGAGGCCTTCGATCCGGTCTGTCGTCTCACCGCGCGCCGTAAGGAGCAGGACGGGCGATTTCACGCCCTCCTTGCGCACGCCTTCAAGCAGGTCGAGACCGGATTCGCCGGGCATCATGATGTCGAAGATGGCAAGATCGAAGTCGAGCGTTTTCATAAGCTTGCGGGCCGTCGTTGCCTGTGCGGCCGTGGTGACGCGGTAGTCCTGTCGGGTCAGGTATTGCTTCAGCAGGTCCCGGATCCGGTCGTCATCATCGACAACAAGGATGTGGGGGGCTTCGCTCATCGGGTCAGCGCCTCGAGAACGGCACGTGTGCCAGCCACGGCCTGCGCGCCAGCGTCGCGATATGCCTCCCGGACAGCAACTCGCAGCGCGTTCACAACTGGCTGGATGAGGGCTTCCCCGGTTTCGGACAGAGAGAGGCGCCGTCGTCTTGCATCGCGCCCGCCGGGCTTCTTGATGACGAGGTCTCGCTTGTCGAGTTCACCGAGAAGGCGGGCGAGTGTCGGTGTTGTTGACCCGGTCAGCTCACGCAATTCGGTCACGGTAAGGCCCGGCTGGAAGCGTATAGCGATCATCAGTCGCAGTCCCGGCATGTTAAGTCCGGTCGTGTCCTGACCACTGCGCAAGGCGTCGGAAATCGCCCGTTCGCTTGCCAGTAACAGGGCAATACCATGGTCGAGCTCTTCCTCCCTGAGAAAAAGTCGCGGGTCTACCCGCCCGGTTTCGCCCGGCTTTTGGTTGACTTCAGATGCCACAATCTGAGAATGGAGCGGTTTTCCGGTAAGAGTTCAAGCAAGGACGTAAAAATATGGCTGCCGACACCACTCCGTACCATGATCGTGATGGCTACATCTGGATGGACGGCGAGTTCGTCCCATGGCGTGACACGAAGGTACACGTCCTGACGCATGGCCTGCATTATGCGTCCTCGGTGTTCGAGGGTGAGCGCGCCTATGGCGGACAGATTTTCGAATCACGCAAGCATTCCGAACGCCTGCATAATTCCGCACACATCCTCGGTTTCGACATCCCGTTCACCGTGGATGAGATCGAGGCCGCGAAAGTTGAAACGCTGGCGAGGTCGGGCCTCGACAGTGCGTATGTCCGTGCGATCGCCTGGCGCGGCAGTGAGATGATGGGCGTTTCGGCGCAGAACAATACGATCCATCTTGCCATCGCCGTCTGGCACTGGGGCGATTATTTCGCCGACAAGATGAAGGGCATTGCCATGACGCATGCCCAGTGGCGCCGGCCCGACCCGAAGACGGCCCCCTGCGAGGCCAAGGCCGCCGGGCTCTACATGATCTGCACGCTGTCCAAGCATGCCGCCGAAAAGGAAGGCTTTGCCGACGCGCTGATGCTTGACTGGCGCGGTCATGTCGCTGAAGCGACGGGAGCGAACATCTTCTTCCTGCGCGACGGCGCGCTGCATACGCCAACCCCTGACTGCTTCCTGAACGGGATCACCCGGCAAACGGCCGTGAAACTCGCCAAGGCACGTCAGATCGAGATCGTCGAGCGGACCATATTGCCGGATGAATTGTCGACCTTCTCAGAATGCTTCATTACCGGAACGGCGGCTGAGATCACACCGGTTCGCTCAATCGGGGAGGTCAATTACAAACCCGCCGAAGTAACCGAAGCGCTGGTGACAGACTATTCCGACCTGGTGAATGGCAAGATCATGATGCCGGCCTGAGCTGGACGGATTGAAGGATTGTAACCGGAAAAGCCGGTCCTGAACCTTCGGGCGGGCGTGATTTTGTGCTAGTCTGGCCAGACGTAATCGAACGAGGTTTGTCATCGCCAGAGTTAGCAAGGAAGCCAATCACGCCAAGGCCCTGCGACGTCTCAAGGCATTGCGGTCTGTGTATGAGAAGCCAGACGCTGTCCGACGGCAGCTTGGGCTCAAGCGGCGCAAGACAAGTCGCAGCCAGCGATTGCTGAAATTCTTCGCCGGCTAGGATGCAAGGCTCAGGACAACAAAAAAACCGCGCTCCGGACTGGGGCGCGGTTTTTCTGTGTCTGATTTGGCGAAAGCCTATTTGTTCGGTTGCGGCGTGATCCGAAGGTAAGGTTTCACCGTCTTGTAGCCCTTCGGGAACATCTTGTCGGCATCTTCATTCGAGACGCTCGGCACGATGATGACGTCTTCGCCCTGTTGCCAGTTCACAGGCGTCGCGACCTTGTAATTATCGGTCAGTTGCAGGCTGTCGATCAGTCGCAGGACTTCATCAAAATTGCGCCCGGCGCTTGGCGGATACACGATCGAGGCACGGATTTTCTTGTTCGGGTCGATCACGTAAACCGCCCGGACCGTTACTTTCGCATCGGCCTTCGGGTGGATCATGTTGTAGAGCGTGGCAACCTTCTTGTCCGGGTCGGCAATCATCGGAAACTGTACAGGTGAACCCTGCGTTTCCTCGATATCGCTTACCCAGGCCTTGTGGTCTTCGAGGCTGTCGGCGGAAATGACAATTGCCTTCGCACCGCGCTTGGCAAATTCGTCCTTCAGCTTTGCTGTGTAGCCAAGCTCTGTCGTGCAGACAGGTGTAAAGTCTGCCGGGTGTGAAAAGAACACGACCCAGTCATCGCCGATCCAGTCGTGAAAATTGATCTTGCCTTCGGTGGTTTCTGCTTCAAAGTCAGGGGCGGTATCGCCTAGCAGGAGGCTCATGGAATTCTCCAATGTTTGCTTTGTCTTGACGGAGAAGATGGGCTTGTCGCGCCGGGGCGACAAGTTTACCCCGCTGATCATGGTCTTTAATTTTACTAAGGCTGGAAAGCCTGCCGGACACGCATGAAACGCCTGATACTGATGCGACACGCCAAGACGGAACCCTGGAATGAGGGGGTGAGTGACCGCGACAGGATATTGACCCCTCGCGGGCATGGCGATGCCGAAGCGATTGCGGTGTCCCTGCAGCAGGAGGGCTGGTCGCCGGATATCGCGCTCGTCTCGTCGGCCCGGCGCACGCGTGAAACCTGGCGTCATGTCTCGCTGGTCTTCCCGGAGTGCAAATCGAAAGTCTTCGATGAGCTTTATCTGGCGGGAATTCCCGCCATCGAACAGCGTATCAGCGATGCGGCTGCGGCCAATACGGTTCTGCTGATCGGACACAATCCGGGCATGCATGAGCTGGCCGGGTCGATATTGCTTCAGGCGGGCACCGAGAACCATCGCGCGGCCATGCGGCTGGCGGCCAAGTTCCCGACGGCAGCTGCCGCGCTTTTCGAGTCTGAGGAAGACGATCCTTACGTGCCCGTGCACTTCAAGCTGATCGACTTCATCAAGCCTAAAAGCCTGTCCTGAACGCGAAACCGCCCTGCCGGGCGGGGCAGGGCGGTTCTTAAGGATGGACGGACTGGCGCAAGGAATGCCCGCCTATCCCCATTTGTGTCAGCTGCGGACCGCTCGGCGCGACAGCCTGCGGCGACGTTGCACCAGCAGATTGGGTTTCCAGGCGGCCTGGTTGTCATTGGCCGGTGCCCCGCGGGGGGCTGGTGCAACTGAGGCGACCATTGGGGCCACTGACACAGCTTCAACAAGTGTCGTTGAAACGGGGGAGCTCTGGGAGGCGAGCGGGTACATCTGTATTACTCCTTCGTGCAAGAAACCGGTCTTTTCGCCGGTCTTGAGTTGTTCGGGGCTTGGCTCATCCGCGCCGCCGATGAATTGAAGTTAGGGACGAGCTTATCGAAAAGCAATAAGAATTTGGCGAAAAACAACGAATATCAATAAAATCAAGGTGATAAATTTGTTGTTTATCGATAATTCTCTGCCTTCAGGGTGTTTTGAATGGCTGTGAAGACCCGGTCGGCCCCATTATCGGGGCCCCTTGGCGATCGAATCCTGCCCTCAGAGCAAAGGTCATCGATCTGATTGAGAGCAATTGGCCTGACCTTGGACGAGCCCTTTTGCGCGGGAGGCGTGGCAAAGCGGTCACGGACGCCTGAATTGGCTATGTGCTCAACCTTAATATCTTGAAATCGATCAAGCATTGCGTTCACGTTGTATGATGGGCGCAAATACCGGGGGTCGTGATAATGTCGTTCCGCTGATGAAAGTCAGCGCTGTAGACGCCGTGTCCGAGCTGCGCCCTGTCCTGCCGACCCTGATTGATGCACTTGCTGTTTCGGATGCCCTGCCGCCGGATCTCAGCGCACGTTCGGTGCCCAGCCGGTTACAATGGGCCGGGGGTTTCCTGATACTGGCCGGAGTTGCGACCGCTTTTTATTACTATCCCGCCCTGACATCCCGAACGCTGGAATTTGCGTTCTGGTTCGCTTTCTGCCTGGTGATTGCGTGGCGGTTCGCACTGGTCGTTATCGGGCTTGGGGGGCGAGTGATGAGACGGTTGAGGCCGCAACACCACCCGTTCTTGCCCGATGATGACCTGCCAATCTACACGATCCTCGTCGCGCTTCGCGACGAGTGTGCGATGATGCCTCAACTGGCACGGAACCTCAGCGCTCTCGACTGGCCGCTCGACAGGCTGGACGTCATCCTGCTGGTTGAAGCCGACGATATGCCAACGCGAGACGCGGCGCTGGCGGAACCTTTTCCAGATGGCACGCGCGTGATGACAGTCCCTGCCGGGCGACCGCTGACAAAGCCTCGCGCTCTGAATTGGGGGCTGGCCCACGCCGAGGGCGCTTTTGTCGCCGTTTATGATGCAGAAGACCGACCACATCCCGGGCAGCTGCGCGAGGCGGCAGCCGCGTTTAACGCTTCGACCGACCAACTGGCCTGCGTCCAGGCCCCACTTGTTTCCAGCAATTCGTCGGCAGGCTGGATCGCGGCGCACTGGTCGCTTGAATATCTTGTCCAGTTTGGCCTTTACGTTCCGGCCCTGTCTGCGATGGAGCATCCCATCCTGCTTGGCGGGACGAGCAACCATTTCCGCCGGAGCGCACTTGTGATGCTGGGCGGCTGGGATGCGTGGAACGTCACCGAAGATGCGGACCTTGGTGTCAGGCTGGCCCGTCTGGGGGGGCAAACCGGTACGATACAGCTTCCGACCTATGAGATGGCCCCGGATAAGTATGGTGTGTGGTTGTCGCAGCGAACACGCTGGATCAAAGGCTTCATGCAGACATGGCTCGTCAGCATGCGGGCGCCCTTCAGCCTGATTGCCGAGCTTGGCTTTACCCGCTGGTTCAGCCTTCAGCTGACATTGGGTGGGACGATTGCGAGCGCATTCCTGTACGGGCCGATGTCGATCCGTGTGATGATCGGGCTGCTCTATCCCGAACTTGGCGTAGAGCCGATCAGCTTTACGCTTTTCCTGATTGGCTGGGTAACCGGGGCCTTCGCTGAAATTATTGTGCCGGGCCGTTGGAGCTTTTCCCGTCTTGCGGCTGTTCTGACGCGCCCGTTTTACTGGCCTTTGCAAACCGTTGCTGCAGTGCTTGCATTATACGGGCTTGTGGTGAAGCCCTTCTTCTGGGCAAAGACCCCGCATAAACCAGACAGCCTGCAGGACGTGCCAACATGCCAGCCTGGATCCCCCCAGTCGGATTCATCTTCATTTTTGCCGCGCTGATCGTGCTCAGCAATCAGAAGCTTGGAGGAACGCGTAAGGATGGGCGTCCAAACCAGGTGCCATGGGGGATTGTCATGGTGTTCTGTGCCATGGGGATATTCATCGCCATCGTGCACCTGCTGAATGTGGCAGGGTTCGAGACAGGGCCGGAACACAGCCTGCTGGGGCGATAGGCACTTGGGAACGCGGCGAGGGCTTGGTGCATTGCCTTTCCAGCGGTCGAACACCGGACGAGGAGCGAGGCACATGAAACCAGTTGTTGCAGGGCTGACGGGACTGATGCTCGCGGGCATGGCTACAGCCGATCCGATGTTGTCTGATTTCGACTATCCCTGGCCGGTGGAACGCTATGCGTTTGTGAGCCAGGGGCAGGCGCTGGAAATGGCATTTCTCGACGTCACACCCGAGGCCGCAAATGGTGAAACAGTGATCCTGCTACACGGCAAGAATTTCTGCGCGGCGACCTGGGAAGAGACGATGAAGACCCTGCTTGACGAGGGCTACCGCGTCATTGCGCCGGACCAGATAGGTTTCTGCAAGTCCAGCAAACCGCAGGGTTACCAGTATGGCCTGCATACTCTGGCGGCAAATACGCACGGATTGCTTGTCTCATTGGGGGTGGAAGACCCTGTGATCATGGGGCACAGCATGGGCGGCATGCTGGCGGCGCGCTACACGCTGCAATATCCGGATGAAACCGCCGCGCTTGTGATGGTCAACCCCATCGGGCTTGAGGACTGGCGCCAGAAGGGCGTACCGAATGTGACTGTCGACGAGGTCTATGCCGGACAGCTCAAGACAACTCGTGAGAGCATCAAGGCCTATCAGCAATCGACTTATTATGTCGGCGAATGGCGCGCAGATTATGACCGCTGGGTCGACATGCTCTGGAGCATGTATGAGGGCGAAGGTGGAAAGATCACCGCCTGGCACCAGGCCCTGACGTCCGACATGGTATTCAACCAGCCTGTCGTACATGAGTTTCAGAATATAGCCGTGCCGACGCTGCTGCTGATCGGCGAGAAGGATAATACGGCCATTGGCAAGGGGCGGGCAGCAGGGACGGTGCGGGAGACGCTTGGCGACTATGCGGCCCTGGCGAAGCAAACTGAAGCCTCCATCCCGGGCGCTACCCTGGTCACATTCCCTGAGCTTGGCCATAGCCCGCATATCGAAGCAGCGGACCGGTTTGATGTGGAGCTGATCAAAGGGCTGGATACTGTTCTTGGCGATTGAACTGCGCGGCGCTGCGCTATCCTGCTCTTCTCGCGCCATTCTGACGCAAAGGAAGGCTTGGACGTTCCTGAGACGTGGCGTTAGTGTGCTATCAGCACAGCATAGAACACGCCCGGAGGAGCCCCCCAAATGCCTTATGATGCCCCGTCTGACCTTGAAGCTTTCCGCGCCGATGTGCGCGAATGGCTCGACAAGAATTGCCCTGCCTCAATGCGCACCCCTATGACCGAAGACGAAGTCGTCTGGGGCGGGCGCAATGAGAAATTCAAAAATCCGGATTCAAAGATCTGGCTGCAACGCATGGGCGAGCAGGGCTGGACAGCCCCGCAATGGCCGAAAGCGTATGGCGGCGGCGGGCTTAATCGTGACCAGGCCAAGGTGCTTGAGCAGGAAATGGCGCGAATTGATGCGCGCCCGCCGCTCTTCTCATTCGGCCTCTGGATGTTTGGCCCGGCGCTGATCGAGTTTGGCAATGAAGAACAGAAGAAACGCTTCCTGCCGGACATCGTCATGGGCAAGACGCGCTGGTGCCAGGGCTATTCCGAACCAGGCGCCGGTTCTGACCTCGCCGGTCTTCAGACCAAATGTGAGGACAAGGGCGACCATTACCTGATCAACGGCCAGAAGGTATGGACCTCCTATGCCAATGAGGCCGACTGGATCTTCTGCCTCGTGCGCACCGACAATACGGTAAAGCATGAAGGCATCAGCTTCATCCTGTTCGACATGCAGAGCGAAGGGGTCGAAACCCGGCCGATCAAGCTGATCTCCGGCTCTTCGCCCTTCTGCGAGACGTTCTTCACGGATGTGAAAGTACCGAAGGACCAGCTGGTCGGCGAGGTAAATGGCGGCTGGAAGATCGCCAAGCGCCTGCTTCAGCATGAGCGCTCTTCGATCTCGGCCGGTGGATTCGGTTCGACCCGTGGCTCAGGCATGCTGGAAGTTGAAGAATACGCCAAGATCCATGTCGGGACGGACGGCGAAGGCCGCATTCTCGATGGCGACATGCGCGGCCGCATTGCCGATCACAAGATGTATGCCAAGGCTTTCAGCCTGACCGTGAACCGCAGCCAGCAACAGGCCAAGGCGGGACAGGAAGTCGGTCATACGGCGTCCATCATCAAATATGCTGCGGCCAAGATGAACCAGGACAAGTTCGAACTGATGATCGAAGCGCTGGGTACTGAAGGTCTCGGCTGGGAAGGCGAGGGCTTTGACAAGGGTGCCAAGATGGCGACCCGTGGCTGGCTGCGCTCAAAGGGCAATTCCATCGAAGGCGGCACCAGCGAGATCAATCTCAATGTCGTTGCCAAGCGCGTGCTTGGCCTGCGCGATCACCAGTAGGCTTTTGGATAAACGAGACTGAGTGCGCAGCCCAAGGCGCGCACCCTTGAGGAAAAGGAAGACCAGATGACATTCGTACTGACTGAAGACCAGGAGATGCTGCGCGATACCGCAGTGAATTTCACGCGTGACGAACTGCCGGTGAAACACCTGCGCACGCTGCGTGACAATGGCAAGAACGGGGTGGACCCGGACACGCGCAGCCAGCTCGCAGAGCTCGGTTTTTTCGGTGTGCTCATCCCTGAGGAGCATGGAGGCGTGGACATGGGCATGGTCGCGCTTGGCCAGGTGATGGAAGCGCAGGGCCGTACACTTGCCTCGACACCACTGCTGCAGACGGCCTGCATGGGCGCGTCGGCCATCGTTCTGGGCGGCACCGAAGCGCAGAAGGCCGAGTGGTTGCCAAAGATTGCGGCAGGTGAAATTACCACCGCGCTGGCACTCGACGAAGGCAGTCATCACAACCCGACCGGCATTGCGACAGAGGCCGAACGTGATGGACAGGGTTATACGCTAAATGGTGCCAAGAAATACGTTCAGGACGGCCATCATGCCGATATCTTTATCGTCGTGGCGCGTACATTTGGAGAGCCGGGCGACACACACGGGCTGACGCTTTTCCTTGTCCCGAGGGATGCAAAAGGCGTGTCAGTCCAGACCCTTAGAACCGTCGACAGCCATGGCGCAGCACACCTGTCATTTGATGATGTCCATGTGCCCGAAAGCCATGTGCTCGGTGCGGCTGACAAGGGCCATGACCTGCTCGAACCAGTGCTGGACAGGGGACGGATTGCGCTGGCGGCGGAGATGCTCGGCTCGTCCACGGCGGCGTTTGAAATGACGCATGAATACCTGCAGACCCGTAAGCAGTTCGGACAATTGATCGGTTCCTTCCAGGCGCTGCAGCATCGCGCAGCGAGGATGTTCACCGAGCTTGAGCTGACCAAATCCTGTGTTGGGGCGGCCCTGTCTGCTGTGGACGATCAGCGTAATGATATCAGTGAGTTAGCAAGCCTCGCCAAGGCGCGGGCAGGCGAGACGGTGCATCTGGTGTCGAACGATACGGTGCAGCTGCATGGCGGTATCGGCATGACGGACGATCATGATTCCGGTTTGTACATGAAACGGGCGAGGGTGCAGGAAGCACTGCTTGGGTCCGCCAGTTTCCATCGCGACCGGTTTGCGCGGATCAACGGATTTTAGGCCTGAAAACAAGGGTCTGAACGTAAATGGCCGGAGCTCCGAAGAGCCCCGGCCGATCTACCATGCACGCGTGAATGGTCCGGTTCTTTTGTGCATGGAAGACTTTTTGTCTTGTCAGGAACCGTAATAACAACTGCAGACGAGACTGGTTCCGTAGCTTTTTCAATTTTTCTCCAGCAAACTGCAGAAAGCCTGAATCTGCCTTCTGCGCCGGTGCCGATGGAGTGCAGTAGCGGTACAATAACAGTGCACTAGGGGTACACCAGCGGTACATCTTGCGCGCAATCGTGCGCTGACCAGATATTGCCGCCGCGAACAGTCGCGATATGTTCTGAGGGCAATCGTCCCAAAGGCATTTCATGCACCGTTACCTTCCGCTATTCGCCGCCCTCCTGCTGACAGGCTTGTTCATCTACCTCGTATCCCTCGGCGACTGGTTCTGGATTGGTGTCATTGTCTTTGGCCCGTTAGCCCTGCTCGGGCTGTATGATCATTTCCAGAAACGCCACACGCTTTGGCGCAACTTCCCGATCATTGCGCGTATCCGCTGGATCATGGAGGAGCTGCGGCCATTCTTCCGTGCCTATATGGTCGAGAGCGAAACTGAAGGCCGCCCGTTCAGCCATGAGCAGCGCGCCATGGTGTATCGCCGGGCCAAGGATGTGACGAGCGTCGAGCCGTTCGGATCCCAGCTTGATATTGACCGCCCCCCCTATGAATGGCTGTCGCATTCCATCGCGGCGCGCACACCAGAGCATCATGATCCGCGCGTGCTGGTCGGTGCGGATCATTGCGCAAAGCCGTATTCGGCCAGCGTCTACAATATCTCCGCAATGAGTTTCGGCGCCCTGAGCGGCCATGCGATCGAGGCGCTCAATCGCGGCGCAGCGATGGGTGGCTTCTATCACGATACGGGCGAGGGCGGCGTCTCGCGCTATCACAAGGCGGGCAATGGCGATCTCGTCTGGGAAATCGGCTCCGGCTATTTCGGATGCCGCGCAAAAGGCGGCGGTTTTGACCCGGTGAAATTTGCCGATGTGGCCCAGTCCGACCAGGTCAAGATGATCGAGATCAAATTGAGCCAGGGCGCAAAGCCCGGTCATGGCGGCGTCTTGCCCGGCGCGAAAGTGACCGCCGAGATTGCCGAGGCGCGCGGTATCGAGATTGGCGAGACCTGTGTTTCGCCGGCCGCCCATTCGACGTTCGGCACGCCGCTGGAAATGATGGATTTCATCGCGCAGCTGCGTGAGCTGTCGGGCGGCAAGCCCGTAGGCATAAAGTTCTGCGTCGGCAATCGCTGGGAGGTGCTGGCGATCTGCAAGGCGGCGTTGAAGACCGGTATTGCGCCAGACTTCATGGTCGTCGACGGGGCCGAGGGTGGCACGGGTGCGGCCCCGGTCGAGTTTCTCGATCATGTCGGTGCGCCGCTGCGTCAGGGACTGGTGCTGACGCGCAATGCGCTGGTCGGTACGGGGCTCAAGAATCGTATTCGCCTTGCTGCCTCAGGCAAGCAGATTTCGGCTTTCCAGATTGCCGCTTCCATGGCCCTTGGCGCGGACTGGGTGAATTCGGCGCGCGGCTTCATGTTCTCGCTTGGCTGCATCCAGGCCAAGCACTGCCATGACAATACCTGCCCGACAGGCATCACGACGATGAACAAGGGCCGCCAGCGCGGGCTGGTTATCCCCGACAAGGCTGTGCGGGTGTGCAACTTTCAGAAGAACACCGTCCGTGCCCTGATGGAGGTTACCGGTGCGGCCGGATGCTGCCATCCTTCGGAGCTGACCCCGCGCCATATCATGCACCGCGTTACCGAAGACATCGCCGAGCCGGGGCACAGGGCCTACAAGATGCTGGAGCCAAATTCGCTCCTGTCAGGGCCTGAAGACACGCATCTCGCCCGCGAATGGTCGCTGGCACAGGCCGAAAGTTTTTCGCCGGCGCGTTGAGCCTTCGACAGGTTCAGGATGAGGGCGATGGGCAGATCGGTATAAACCAACCAGATCCAACCTCATCCCGAGACCCGGTCAGTTCGTCGCCGCGCCGTTGAAGGCCATCCCGATGTCGCGGTAGAAAGCGATGCGCTGCTGCGCCATGGGCGACAGGGTAACAAGCGAGCCGGCTCCCGCCAGCGGTTTCGGCTCAAGCCCATCATGCGCGACGACCATCATGTCATGCCACAGCGCTGCGGGAAGCCCGCCGCCCGTAACGCGCGTCATCGACGTATCGTCATCATTGCCGACCCAGACCGCGCCGACCCGCTCGGCGGTAAAGCCGGCGAACCAGGCATCGCGGAAATCCTGGCTGGTGCCTGTCTTGCCAGCGGTCTGCCAGCCATCGAGGGCGGCGCGCCGTCCGGTGCCGTCGGTGATGACGCGCTCCATCATGGCAACCATGGTCTCTGCATCGCGGCGATTATAGACCTGCTCCAGCTCATAGTCCGGGCGTTCGTAAAGCACGTCGCCGCGCGAATTGGAGATTTTCTCGACGACATAGGGGTCAATCCGCTTGCCGCCTGTCATGAAGACGCCATAGGCACGGGCAAGGTCTTTCAGGGACACTTCCTGACTGCCGAGCGCAATTGATGGCAGGGGCTCCATATCGCTCGTGATGCCAAAACTTTTGACCAGCGAGATAATCGCCTCCTCGCCAACTTCCTGGCCGAGCTGAGCGGCGACGGTATTGATCGAATCCTTCAGCGCTTCCGCGAGGGTCATCGGGCCTGAATATGCGCGTGAATAGTTCTCTGGTGACCAGCCATCAATCTCCACAGGGCCGTCGCGGCGTACATCATAGGGCGTCAGCCCCTGGCGGATGGCGGTGGCGTAGACAAAGGGCTTGAAGGCAGAGCCCGGCTGGCGCAGGGCCTGCGTCGCCCGGTTGAACTGGTTCTCGGTGTAGTCGACGCCGCCATACATGGCGAGGATGCGCCCGCGTGGATCCATCACGATGCCCGCGGCCTGCGTGGCTTTCTGCTTACTGCCTTCCTCGGTCATGCGCTTTGTGAAGGCCGTATCGACCTTGGTCTGAAGTGACTGGTCAAGCGTCAGCTGGACGATCAGGTCGCCCGGTAGTGTCGGCAGGATTTCAGCGATGCGCTCGGTGGCCATGTCCAGCGCATAACCAAATTGCGGATCGCGAACGGGCGGTTCGGCGAGCGAGACCTGCTGGGCTGCCGCCGTCTGTGCTTCGTCCTGCGTGATGAAGCCAGCCTCGACCATTTCGCGCAGGACATAGGCCTGGCGTGTCTTGGCGTCGGTCATGTTGTTATTGAGCGCGAGGCGTGACGGGGCCTGTGGCAGCGTGGCAAGCAGCGAGGCTTCGGCAATCGACAATTCTTCAGGCTGCTTGCCGAAATAGAAACGGGACGCCGCGCCAAGGCCATAGAAGCCGGAGCCGAAATAGACGCGGTTGAGATAAAGCTCGAGGATCTGTTCCTTGCTCAGCCGCTCTTCAAGCTGGCGGGCGAGTCGGACTTCCTGCGCCTTGCGTTTCATCGTCTGCTCTGGTGTCAGGACGAGGTTCTTGATCAGCTGCTGGGTGATGGTGGACGCGCCGGACACGGTCTCGCCAGATGTGACATTGGCCCAGACGGCACGCATGATGGCCTGCGTATCGGCGCCGTCATGCTCGTAGAAGCGCTTGTCTTCGGCCGCGATGAAGGCTTGCGGTACATGGGCGGGCAGGTCTTCAATATCGATGGCGCGGCCATAGCGGGGGCCACGGATAGCCAGCGTGTCGCCATTGCGGTCGACAAATTCGATGGCCTGTTCGCGCCCGGTCGACCAGAGCTGTTCATTCGAGGGCAGGCTCGGCATGCCGCGATACAGGCTCTGCCAGTAAAGCCATGCAGCCAGCAACGCGATCAGGAACAGGGTGAAGCCCGTGATCAGCGTGTATTTCAGGATCGGTTTGCCCTTGAGAATGCTGGCGTACCATGGACTACCGCCGCGCCCATCATAGGTCGGTGGTCGGTCTGATGGGGAACGGGGCGGGGTCTGACCTGCCAAAACTGTCCTTCCTGAAGTCTCTTGTCTTCCACCCAAACTTGCAGGGGCTATCGCGTGTAAATGCGGCAGCGTGAAGGCGATATGAATGGGTCAACGCAAGGCGGCTGAAAAGTGTTGCCGGATTATCGCAGCGGCGGTGGGCAATCTGCCCCGCCCGGGCGGCGACGGCCTGGTGCGGCGTTGTTCGCAAGAATGGAGGCGAGCTGGATGCGATCAGAAATCTGCTTCGGCGAATAGTCCCGGTCGACGCAGCTGATAGGCTCGCCTGTATCGGCGGCAATCATGACGGCCATGCCGGTATAGCCGCCATACCAGTCCCAGAGATAAGCCGCCTTGTGGAAGCCGAGCAGGGCTTTCGCGGTGCGGATGGTCGCCTGCTTGCTGTCCGGCCCGGCGCGCAGATGGGTCAGGTCAATCGTGACCAGTTCGACCTCGTCAGTCGTGTAGTTTTCCAGCGCCCGAGCGAACTTTGGCTCGAATTCGTGGCAGGAGGCGCACCAGTCAGCGGTGAAGTTGACGATCTTGACCGGGGCCTGCGCAAGACCCGCTTGCGGGGCAAGCAGGATGACACTCATTGCAGCCAGAACCGGCGCGGCTGTTTTACTCAGGCGGTCGAGCTGTCTATGACCAAAGCTTAACAAGCGCGATAAGGATGCCATGCCCGATTTTCTGAACGCCCTCAGCTCTTTAATCAACGGCAAAATCCTCATTGCCGTCCTCATACCGATCGGCCTGATCTTCACGATCTGGTCCAGGGGGGTGCAGTTCAGGCTGTTCGGCTCGATGTTCTCGGTGCTGGGGCAGGGTTTCCAGCACGAGACCGACCAGCCCTCTTCCTTCCAGGCGCTTGCACTGTCTGTGGCTGGACGGGTCGGCGGCGGTAACATTGCCGGGGTGGCTGCGGCGCTCGCCCTTGGTGGGCCGGGCGCGATCTTCTGGATGTGGATTGTCGGCCTGGTCGGGATGGCGACCAGCTATTTCGAATGCACGCTGGCGCAGGTCTACAAGCAGAAGGAGCCGAATGGCGATTTCCGCGGCGGGCCAGCCTATTACATCAAGCATGGCCTCGGTAAGAAGCTCGGCAAGGGGGCGCCATTGCTCGGCTTTGTCTATTCCCTGCTGCTGCTGGTGACCTTCGGTTTTGCGTTTATCTGCTTCCAGAGCTTTGCGACGACCAGCTCGATCGATTCTGCGTTCGGGGCGCCGCGCATGTGGTCCGGTATTGCCCTCGCAATCCTGGTCAGCGTGGTCATTTTTGGCGGCGTGCGCCGGATTGCCAATGTCGCTGAGATCATCGTGCCGGTCATGGCAGTGTTCTACGCCTTGCTGGGTGTCTATGTGCTGGTCACCCACCTGCCACAGATACCGGGCGCGCTTTCAAATATCGTGACCAGTGCGTTCGGCCTCAATGAAGCCGTTGCCGGGGGCATGGGCGCGGCCATCATGATGGGGGTCAATCGCGGCCTGTTCTCGAACGAGGCCGGGCTGGGCTCGGCGCCAAACGTGGCGGCGGCGGCCTATGTCGAACACCCGGCCCAGCAGGGGATGGTGCAGTCGCTGTCGGTGTTTATCGACACGATCATCATGTGCACGGTCACCGCGCTGATCATCCTGCTTTCGACGCAGAACTATATTGGCGCATCGGATGAAACGCAGGGCATCCTGACCCAGCTTGCCCTGGCTGACCATATTGGCGGATGGGCCGAGTATTTCATCGCGTTTGCGCTGTTCCTGTTCGCGTTCTCGTCGATCATGTATTCCTATTATCTCGGCGAGAATGCGGTCGACTATTATATCCCCGACAATAATTTCGCTGTCTTCATCTACCGGCTTGTCGTGATCGGCTTTGTCCTTCTCGGGGCGACCATTCAGCTTGCCGATGTGCTGAGTTTCAGTGATCTCACCATGGGGCTGCTGGCGCTGGTGAACCTGATCGCCGTGATCCTGCTATTCCCGGTGGGGCTGCGCGTGATGCGAGATTTCGATGCGCAGCGAAAATCAGGCGTGGATGTGCCGGTCTTCGATCCGGATAACTTCCCGGATCTTGAGATCGACAAGGCGGCCTGGCAGTTGACTGAACGGCCGGGCGGGCCTTCGGATACAGCTTGAGGCTACAGACTAACTGCTTGTAGCTCGGTTGTGACGTCGCGCACGCTTGGATTGTCCCATACACTGTCGCTCAGATGGAATATGTGAGCATTTACGTGGGCGCGAAAGCTTGAATACTCGGCGACGATGCCTGCTGGGATGATGGCCGCTCGCAACACATTGTAGGTCGTGTCGAATAGTAGACCTGCAAGATAGTCAAAGGGTGCACTATCCAGATTACGAATTGCAGAAAGCTGACGCGAACCGTTGAACGGTGTCAGTCGACGCCCCTTTATCTGATAGCGTGAGCCAGTGTCATCTATTGCATCGAAACCGTGCTGCGAATTTCCCTGCTGGTTCCAACCGAACGCTTCACAGAACAACCTCTCGGCAAGGTCGCCCGTCGGGCTATTTGCACTACGAAGGATGCCTCTTTCACGCAATTCGTCACCGAGCTGCGAATGAAGATGCAGGATTTCTCGTACAGACATATCTGAGGGTACAGTCACGCGTATCTCCGATTTGGAGACACAAGCAGACGCAATCAGTCTTGATATTGACTTTAGGTAGCGCCACGAATTTCTGTCAAATTCGCCCTAGCCGAATACCCGTTTGAAGATCACGTCGACACGCTTGAAGTGATAGTCGAGGTCGAACAGGGCTTCGAGCTGGTCGTCGCTGAGATGGGCTTTCACGTCTTCGTCGGCCTTCAGGAAGTCGAGGAAGGCGCCTTCGCCGGCCCAGGTCCGCATCGCATTGCGCTGCACGAGGCGGTAGCCATCTTCGCGGCTGGCGCCGGCCTCGACGAGGGCTAGCAGGACGCGCTGCGAATTATGCAGACCGCCAAGCCGCATCATGTTGGACATCATGCGGTCAGGATAGATGAGCAGATTCTCGACGACGCCGGCTATGCGGTGAAGCGCGAAATCAAGGTGGATGGTCGCGTCCGGGCCAATGCCGCGCTCTACCGAGGAGTGCGAGATGTCACGCTCATGCCAGAGGGCGACGTTTTCCAGCGCCGGGGTAACCGCCGAGCGCACGAGACGGGCGAGACCGGTGAGATTCTCGGTCAGCACCGGATTGCGCTTGTGCGGCATCGCAGACGAGCCCTTCTGGCCCTTGGAGAAGAACTCCTCGGCTTCGAGCACTTCAGTGCGCTGCAAGTGACGGATTTCGGTGGCGAGGCGCTCGACCGATGACGCGATGACGCCAAGTGTCGCAAAGAACATGGCGTGGCGGTCACGCGGGATGACCTGCGTGGAGACAGGCTCAGGCGTAAGGCCGAGCTTTTCAGCGACATGTTCCTCGATACGCGGGTCGATATTCGCAAAGGTACCAACCGCGCCGGAGATCGCACAGGTCGCGACTTCCTTGCGGGCGGCGACCAGGCGCTCGCGGCCGCGGGCGAACTCGGCATGGAAGGTGGCCAGCGTGACGCCAAACGTCGTCGGCTCAGCGTGGATGCCGTGGCTGCGGCCGATCTTTGGGGTGTACTTATGCTCTTCTGCGCGCTTCTGCAGGGCGGCGAGGACGCGGTCCATGCCGGTGAGAAGCAGGTCTGAGGCGCGCACCAGCTGCACATTGAGGCAGGTGTCGAGCACGTCGGAGCTGGTCATGCCCTTGTGCAGGAAGCGGGCGGGCTCTCCGACATGTTCGGCGACATTGGTCAGGAAGGCGATGACGTCATGCTTTACCTCGGCTTCGATCTCGTCGATACGGGCGACTTCGAAGCTTGCCTTCTCACGGACGGCAGCGGATGTGCCAGCCGGGATCTGGCCCAGCTCTTCCATCGCTTCGGCGGCCAGCGTCTCGATTTCCAGCCAGATGCCGTATTTTTCTTCTGGCGACCAGATCGCGGTCATCTCAGGGCGGGCATAGCGTGGAATCATGGGTGTCTCCGTCTGTTGCGCCGGGTTTTACGCGTGAGGGCGGCGGGGGCAAGCCCTGAAGCGGTGTTTGGGCTGTCCGACCGTGACGGAACGGCACCGCCCTTCGACAGGCTCAGGATGAGGCCGATGGGGTGGGCGATCGCAAGGTTGAAATTCGACGCGACCTCATCCTCAGCCTGCCGAAGGATGAAGTCGCCCGTCGCTAGACCTCTGCGGCGAGGACGCGCGGCAGCTTGAAGGTCACCGTTTCGGTTGCCGTGGTGAAGGGTATGACGTCGATATCAAACCGTGCCCGGCAGGCCGCGATGAGGCCCTGGACGAGGTCTTCAGGCGCAGAGGCACCGGCTGTGAGACCGAGCACACTGACGTCCTCGAACCAGTCCCAGTCGACGTCCGAGGCGCTGGCGACGAGCCGGGAGTCTTTCGCCCCGGCGCGGCTGGCGACTTCGACGAGGCGTTTGGAGTTGGACGAGGTTTCGGCGCCGATGACGAGGAACAGGTCTGCCCCGTCGGCCATGGCCTTCACCGCTTCCTGGCGGTTCGTGGTGGCGTAGCAGATGTCTTCCTTGTGCGGCGTGGAGATGCCCGGAAAGCGGGCTTGCAGGATGCTTACAATGCTGGCCGTGTCATCAACCGAGAGCGTCGTCTGGGTGACGAAGGCGACATTGTCTGCGTCTTTGGGCTGGAAGGTCCGTGCGTCGTCTTCTGTTTCGATGAGCGCGACTGCCCCCTCAGGCAGCTGGCCCATTGTCCCGACCACTTCCGGGTGGCCTTCATGGCCGATGAGCACGATCTCGCGGCCGGCGCGGAAATGGCGCTCGGCCTCGACATGCACCTTGGAGACGAGCGGGCATGTCGCGTCGACATAGATCATCTTGCGACGCTCGGCTTCGGCGGGCACGGCTTTCGGCACGCCATGCGCGGAAAAGACGACCGGCCTGTCTGGCGGGCACTCGTCCAGTTCTTCGACAAACACAGCGCCCATACCCTCAAGCCGGGACACGACATGCTGGTTGTGAACGATCTCGTGGCGCACATAGACCGGTGCGCCCCACTTCTGGAGGGCCTCTTCAACGATCTGGATCGCGCGGTCGACACCAGCACAGAAGCCACGCGGGGCGGCTAGCCGGATTTCCAGTTTACGCTGTGTCATCACACTCCTTCTCAGCCACAAGCAGATGGGGCGTTGCACCATCCAGAGCGGCCCGGTAACACTGCATCCCTTACATGGACGGCCTGACGCTTCAGGCCAAGAGCGACAAGGCAGACTCATGCGCGTAATTGCTGTTCTGGTAGCCGGTTTGATGCTGGCATCCTGCGGAAGCAACCCGGTATCGCGAGCGCTCGACACGCGTTCCAATGCCGGCCCATGCCCGCCCGCTGTGGCGTTGTACGACGCCGCGCGCGTCGTTGAGCTCGATGGAAACGGCAAGAATTTCAGCAATATCGGATATACGGGTGAGATCACCGGCGTGAAGGTCAATTGCCGCTATGTCGAATCGCAACCCTTGCGCGCCGAGCTTGTCCTCGATTTTGCCTTTGGCAAGGGGCCGAAGGCGACGGCGAACTCGCATAGCTATACCTACTGGATCGCAGTGACGCGGCGCAGCTCCAAGGTCCTGGCCAAGGAATATTTCACGGTCGATGCCGATTTCGGGTCTGGAAAAGTCGCCGGGCGTCAGGAAATTGTCGAAGACATTGTCATTCCACGTCTCGACGAAACGATTTCCGGCGCGAACTTCGAACTCGTCGTTGGTTTTGACCTGACCGAAGAACAGCTCGCTTTCAATCGTGCAGGCCATCGTTTCCGTCTCGACGCGGGCAACTAGCCAGACATTCAAGGATCCTGGAAATGAGCGATCTCGTCACGCAGTTGTCTGCCGTGTGCGCCGAGGCATTCGAAGCTGAAGGCTTTGAAGCGCGCTGGGGGGCGGTGCGCCGCTCCGACCGGCCAGAGCTTGCGGACTTTCAGTGCAATGGCTCAATGGGGGCAGCCAAGTCCAGGGGGCTTGTGCCACGTGAGCTGGCAACAAAGATCGCCGAGCGCATTGATGCAGCAGATTTCGTGGAGCGTGTAGAGGTCGGCGGACCGGGCTTTATCAATATCCGCGTCTCGAATGAGGCGCTTTCAGCGCAGACCGAAATGGTGCGCACGGATGCCAGGGCAGGCGGCGGCACACTGGAGACGACCGAGAAGGTCGTGATCGACTTTGGCGGACCGAATGTCGCCAAGCCCATGCATGTCGGTCATCTGCGCTCTGCGGTGATCGGCGATACGATGTGCCGTCTCTTCCGTTTCCTCGGGGATGACGTGACCGGCGATGCGCACCTTGGCGACTGGGGCCTGCAAATGGGTCACCTGATCACCGAGCTGTTTGCCGAGCAACCGGACCTTGTCTATTTCAACCCGGACTTTTCCGGTCCGTATCCTGACGTGCCACCTGTCACGATCGAGGATCTTGGCCGGCTTTACCCGCAGGCATCCAGCAAGGCGAAAGCCGATCCGGTCCGCAATGAAGCGAGCCAGCTGGCGGTTGCGGAGATGCAGGCCGGGCATCCGGGCTACCGGGCGCTGCTGCGTCACTTCATCAATGTCTCGATCGAGGCTCTCAAAGTCGACTACAGCTTTCTGGGTGTCGAGTTCGACCTCTGGAAAGGCGAGAGCGATGTCGATGCGCTGATCCCCGGCATGGTCGAAGACCTGAAGGAAAAGGGCCTCGCCAAACTGGATGATGGCGCCTGGATCATTGATGTGTCGCGTGACAGCGACAAGAAGGAGATGCCGCCCTTCATGGTCATCAATTCGCGCGGTGGCACGGGCTATCACGCCACCGACCTCGCGACGATTGTCGACCGGATGGAAACGCTGAAGCCGGACCGGATGCTGTATGTGGTCGACCAGCGCCAGGCGCTGCATTTCGAACAGGTCTTCCGCGCCGCTGACCTGGCCGGCCTGATCAGTGAAGACCGGCTGGAACATATCGGCTTCGGCACGGTGAATGGCACGGATGGCAAGCCATTCAAGACCCGTGAAGGCGGCGTACTGCGGCTGGCTGACCTGAATGCTATGGCACTTGAAGAAGCCGAGAAGAAGATCGGTGAAACGGGCCTGTCCGGTGATATCGGCGCTGAAGAACGCGCCCGGATCGCACAGCTTGTCGCGCGCGCAGCCCTGCGCTTTGCCGACCTGCAGAATGTGCGCACCACCAATTATGTCTTCGACCTTGAGCGGTTCACGAGCTTTGAGGGCAAGACCGGACCATACCTGCTCTACGCGGCCGTACGGATAAAATCCCTGCTGCGCCGGGCTGCGGAAGCGGGAAACAAGGCCGGGGCGGTAAAGATCGAGAGCGAAACCGAGCGCGCGCTTGTGCTGGCGATGAATGGGTTTCCCAATGCGCTCGCGCAATCCCATGCCAAGCGCCAGCCCCATATCCTGTGTGAGCATGTCTATTCGCTGGCGCAGGCTTTCAGCGCGCTCTATGCCGCCCACCCCATCGCGAACGAAAGCGACGCGGTGCTGCGTGGCTCACGGCTCGGGCTTTGTGAAGCGGTTCTCAAACAGCTCGAAGCCGGGCTGGGCATTCTCGGTATCGAAGCGCCAGAGCGCATGTAGGCCTGCTGAAAGTTAACGAAACCGATCGAATTTTTAACCCGCTCCTAACGGCGCTTAAGGATTGAGGCTGAAAAATGAATGCGAGAGGGGACTTCTGGTAACCTTCGGGCAACAGGCACTGGTCTACTCTCAGGTCTCAGGCGAGACATGAGGAGGCTGAAAATGCTAAGCGAACTGATCAAGAAAACGGCGACGACCGCCAATCTGGACGAGGCCACAGCCCGCCAGGCCCTGGGCGTCATGTTCAATACGGCCGAGCGCCAGGGCGCGCCGCTTATCGAAAAAGTCTTCTCCCGCATGCCAGGCGCACGCACGCTTTCAGCCACGACCGGTGCGCAGATCGGCGCTGCCACGGGTACAATTGCCCGCCTCATCGAACAGACACCGGGCGGACGCCAGCATGTCTCGCTTTCGATGTTTTCCAAATTGCATGAGCTGGGCCTTGGCCACAGCCAGATTTCGGCCCTGCTGGTGAGTGTCAGCGACTATATGAGCCAAGCCTACAACATTAGCGGCGTCGGTCATCTCGGCGACCTCATCACGGTTGACCAGGAGATGCTCGAGGAGCGCCGTACAGCCGTCGCCTGACCTCGACAGGTCGCTTAACGCCTATATCTTTACAGGCCTGTCCTTCGCTTTGCGGTGGGGCAGGCCTTTTCTTTTGCGTCTGTGCCGAGTAGCAAAACGAGCATGAGCGCTACAGATGCCCCGACGTCCAACCTGACTTTTCCCGCCAGCGACAAGGCCACCGCCCGGATCGGCTCCGCGCGCGATGACGAATTGTCAGCCTTCGTCATTCAGGCGCTTCAGCACCACGCGAGCGCCGCAGCAGGCGACAAAGCCGCAAAGCTGGTGTCGGTGAGCCTCGACATGACCGGTAAGGACGCGTCGGCAGGCACAGTCCAGATAGACACAAAAACCGACCGCCAGACCCGGTCACTGCTGTTCCTCGGCGCGGACCTCGTCCTGAACGACACGCTGCTGGTCAAGGCGACGGCGATCTTCCGGCTGGGATAGACCCCTGGAAAAGCCCCGAATCCTGATCGTGGAAGACGAGCCGCTCGTCGCCATGGGCCTTCAGTTCATGATCGAGAAAACGGGCCGCCTTGCGAGCGGCCTGGCATCAGGATGTCAGCAGGCAATTGAGCTGCTGAAAACCACAGATTTCGATGCCGCAATTCTGGATTTCAATCTCGCGGATGGCACGTCAGCATCGGTGGCAGAAACGCTGTTTGCGCGCAAAATTCCCTTTATTTTCTATACAGGAGGCGGTGTGCCCGAGCCGGTGCTCGCGCGATTGCCGGGCGTGCTGGTGCTGCAGAAGCCGTGCCTGCCGGCGACAATTGTGAGAACGCTGCAGGAACTGATTTGAGCGCGCTTTACAAGTGCCGGACGGTCTGCGCACAGTTGGTTACGGCTACGGCGCAAGGATGCTGGCCAGGCGACCGTGAAGAACACCGGTTGTCCTGGTGTACGAGCCGGGAGGATTGAGTATGCAGCGTTTGGCAATCGCAGCGCTGGCCGCCTGTGTGTTACCGGCTGGCTGCGAAACTGGGAATGCGGGCGGCGAGTTTGGAACGGTGCTCGGCGAAGTGCTTGGCAGCTATCCGCAATCGGGACCGACAGACGGTCTTTCAACATTTGAAATTGATGCCGGCCTGCGCCAGGCCCTGGAAATTGGCACAGAACGCGTTGCCGCCCAGATTGGCGTGACCGACGGCTACTGGGCCGATCCGAAAATCCGCATCCCGCTGCCGGGGCGTCTTGGTGAGGCGCAGTGGGAGCTTGGACGCCTTGGCTTGTCTGGCCCGCTGGATGACCTCCAGTTGCGCATGAACCGCGCGGCCGAAGACGCCGTCCCGGCTGGCAAGACAATCGTCATCAATGCGGTCAAGGCGATCACGATCGATGATGCTGTCGGCCTGCTGCGAGGCGGCGATACGGCTGCGACGGATTTCCTGCGCGGCAAGACGGAGACCTCCCTGCGCGCCACGTTCAAACCCTATGTCGAAGCGGCCCTGACAGAATCCGGGGCTTACCAGACGCTTGATTCGGTAACGTCGAGTGTGCCGATGCTGGCGGTAGCGGCCGTCGATTACAAATCCTCGTTGACGAGCCATGCTGTCGACCTCGGCCTTGATGGCCTGTTCGATTACCTGGCCGTTGAGGAGAAGCAGATCCGCGAAAACCCCGTCGCGCGCACAACCGAGCTTCTGCGCAAGGTGTTTGGGACCGTCTGATGCGCCGATACCTGACTGAAACGCCTGAAGGCGAAATGGCGGCTGTGGATTTTGGAAATCCGGCGCTCGAAATGGCGGCACTCTGGCTGCACGCCACCGGCTTTAACGCGATGACCTACCAGTCGCTGGTCGCCCCGCTCGGGCTGCGTACCCGTATCGCGGTTCTGGACATGCGCGGACATGGACGCACCACGCTGGAGGCTGACCCCAAAGCCCTGAAATCCTGGCATAAATACCGCGACGACGTGATTACCTTCCTTGAGAAAAATGCGACAAGACCGGTCGTGCTGGGCGGGCATTCCATGGGCGGATGCGTGGCGACGCTGGTGGCCGGAAAGCGGCCAGACCTCGTCAAAGGCCTGCTTCTGATCGATCCGGTGATCCTGTCACGTCGATACTATCTGATGGCGCACATCATGCCGTTCCTGCCGCCCCTCATGGGGGGCGGCAACAAGCTGGCGCGCATGGCCCGTAAACGCCGGGCGGAATTTCCGAGCCCTGCCGCCATCCGTACGGCCTATACGGGCAAGGGTGCCTTCAAGACCTGGCGGGAGCCATTCCTCGACGATTATATCATGGACGGGTTCTCGCGCGTCGATGAGAACGGTCCGTTCTCCGAAGACCAGACCTGGCGGCTGAACTGCGAACCGCGCTGGGAATCAGCGACCTTCAAGGCGCACCGCAACCAGCCATGGACTGCGCTCCGCAAGATCCGGAAGCACAAGATCCCCATCGTCATCATGCGGCCGGAGATCAATCCGGTGCTGTCTGACAAGGTGACGGACCTGTTGCTGCGCAAGAATCGAGACCTTGTCCTCAAGGAGCGACCGAATACGAGCCACTTCCACCCGATGGAGGTGCCGTATGAAGTGCGCGAGGAATTATCGAGGACGATTTCACGCTTGATTGATGGTTTTGCGCCGGGCGATGAAGGCCCGATGCGGCGCAGCCTGCGTGGATCACGCTGATCGGGCTTAAAGTTGCAGGTCGCCCGGGGCGATGCTGGCCAGTTCTTCCATCATTTCGGGCGGCGTCGCCATCGTCTTGCGTGTCGTCAGGTCGAAGGTCACGGCAACGACTTCACTTGTCATCCACGGCAGGCCGGTGCGCGGGTCGAGCATCCAGTGCACGAGTGAGTGAATCTTCTCTTCCGCCTTGGCGAGCGAGGTGCGAATTTCAAAGAGGTCCCCGGCGCGCGGCCAGCGGCGGAAGATGATCCGGTTTTCCAGCACGGCGGCACCCATCTTTGCGCCGGGCACGGCGTTGGCGACGCGCTGGCGCCAGTCATAGAGCAGGTTCGGCACAGAATCGGACACCCTGCCGATGAACCATGGCGCCCACATCCGGCCGAACGCGTCGCAATGATGCTGGGGCACCATGCCAAGGCCAATGGCATTGGCGCCGTTGCGGGCCGCCACAGATGCCAGGACGCGTTCATTCGGAAGAGGTGTCTTGTCGAGGTCCAGTCCGCGCGGGGCAGTAGCAGCAGGCGCGTCTTCTTTCAGCCCTTCCAGCGTGGCTCTCGAGCGCGAACTCCATGGGAAAGGCTTGAGGTTCGAGGCGTCAACATGTTCGAGGATCGTGCGGAAAGCTGCGGCGATGGTGCCGTCACCATGGCGAAGCTCCTGATAGACGGTGACGCGGGTTTCATCGATATCGAGGACGCATCCGGCCATGGAGAGCGGCCGGCCGGGATGAACTTCGCGCATGAAACGGATGTGCTGCTCACGCGGGATAAGCGTTGACGGGGCATTGACCGAGTAGACATGGCCGAGATGGCATGCGGCCGCCAGCGCACCGAGGCCTTCAAATGCCTTTTCGAGGTAGATGCGCACATTCATGTGCCCCATCTCGTCGCAGTCCCATGTATTGGCACTGCCTTTCCAGAGATCGATCACGAAATGGCTTCCCCCATGCTGCAGGCTGGAGCCGTCATACCGGGTGCCAGCTGCTGCAACAAGGCGAAGGTACCACTTGCCCCCGCGTGATAGTCAATGCGCAGCTGTTCCCGGTAGAGCGTGTAGGACAGGGGAACGCTTTGCAGGCAGTTTTCCGCATCCACAACGATGATCTCGATCGCGTCATAGGCCGCTTCGAAATTCGGGACGACATGCCCGCCCGTGCAGAGGCCCGGATAGGACACGAAGAAATCGCCCCCGCGCGGCGTCAGCGTGATCGGGTAGGGATCGAAATCATCCTGATAGACGCAACCGGCCCACGGACCGCGCGTGACAGCTTCGGAGAACGCTTCGTCACTGGCTGATGCAGGCAACCCGATGAAAATGACACCGGCAAGCCATACCGCCCTCATGAAGCGCAGGCCCGGCACGTGCCGCGCGCTTCGATCACGGCGTGGCGCATATTGAAGCCAGCGGCGCTCGTCTCGGCTTTCAGCGCTTCGGTTGTCGCCGTGGCATGCAGTTCTTCGGCCGCCCCGCATTCTTCACAGATCAGGAACACCGCTGAATGCTTGTGGCTGGTATGGCCGCAAGCGACATAGGCGTTGAGGCTCTCGATCTTGTGGGCGAGGCCGACTTCCTGGAGGAAGTCGAGCGCGCGGTAGACTGTTGGCGGTTTGGCAGAGCCTTCGCCATCGAGATTGGCCAGCAGGTCATACGCCTTTGACGGTTCGGGATTTTCCACGAGAAGGCGCAGCACCTTGCGACGGATTTTCGTGAGGCGCTGGCCTTTCCGGATGGCAAGCGTTTCAGCTTCTTCCAGGAAGGATTCAACATCCTGCGGGCTGCAGGGCGTGTTGGCGAGTGTGTGCGTATGCGGTTCAGCGTGGGCCATTGGCCTAATGTCGGACGTTTCGACAAATAATTCCAGTCCTGCTGCTTGTAGAGGAAGGCAGTGGGGGCGATCTAGCTATCTCAAACCGCCCCGAAAGGGATTTACATGTTCGCCGATGGCGCCCTTACCGCCTTCTTCCAGGTCCTCTTCATCGATCTTGTCCTTGCCGGTGACAATGCCGTTGTTATCGGCCTTGCGGCTGCCGGCCTGCCAAAAGACCAGCGTGGCAAGGCCATCCTTATCGGCATTATCGCAGCGACCGTCCTGAGGATCGGATTTGCGCTGGTGGCGGCGCAGCTTCTCGCGATCATAGGCCTGTTACTGGCCGGCGGTATCCTGCTGCTATGGGTCGCGTGGAAGATGTGGCGCGAACTTCGCAGCGAAGCCGGCCATGCTGATCCGGATGCCATTGATGGCACAGCGGCCCCGCGAAAGAGCCTGCGCCAGGCGGTCACCCAGATCGTGCTGGCCGATGTGTCCATGTCGCTGGACAATGTGCTCGGTGTTGCAGGCGCTGCGCGCGAACACCCGACCATCCTTGTCTTCGGTCTCGGCCTGTCCGTTTTGTTGATGGGCGTGGCGTCGACCTTTATTGCACGCCTGCTGACCAAGCATCGGTGGATTGCCTATATCGGCCTGCTGATCATCCTCTGGGTGGCGCTGCGCATGATCTGGGAAGGCGGGTTCGAAGTGGCCGAAGCGACCGGTTGGGGCCATTTGCCCGAACCGTCTTGAAAACCATGCTGATCAGGCAGCTGACAGCGACGACAGGCTGAAGGCCAGCACAAAGCCGACGGCTGTGGCAAAACCGGCCAGCAAATGATCCTCGCTATAGGCTTTCGGGAACACTTCGGTGCCCAGCGAGGCAACGACGGCACCTGCGGCAAAGGCGCGGATCATTGCCAGCACGGCCTGTGAAGTGTCGGCTAGCAGGAGGTTGCCAAGGATCGCTGCAGCGGCCAGCAGCCCTGCGGTCGCGGCCCACAGCGCAAAGACTTTGGCCTTGGAGATCCCGTCTTCCATCATGCCTTTGGCCCCGCCAGCCGCTTCAGGCAGGTTTGACAGGAAGATAGACCCGGCCAGCGCAGCGACTTCCAGCGGCCCCGCACCGATCAGCGCCACGCCGAGGGCCAGGTTTTCAGGCACGCCGTCGAGCGTGATTGCGGCCAGCAGGCCACCGCCGCCCGAGCCAAGTCTCTTTTTTACCGTATAGTCGAGCCCGAGGAACACGACTGCGCCGGCCATCAGGGACGCCATGACCCAGACAAGCGGTGCATTCTGCGAGGCGGGTTCGATGAGCTCGGATACGACAGAAACGATCAGTGCGCCGCCTGCCGTGGCAATCAGGAAGCCCTCGAGCCTTTCAGGCAGCTTGCCGAATATGCCCCATGCCGCGCCTGCAATCAGCGCCGCTGAGACGATTACAACGACCAGAACCATTGCCATGACGCGTTCTCCTGCTGCTAAGAGACGCGAAGCTGACGGGCGGGTTCCGCGTCAGACACCGAGCTGGCGAGCGGCGAGGTCACGCATGATCTCCTCAGAGCCGCCACCGATCGCCATCACGCGCACCTCGCGGTAGATACGCTCGACGCGGTGACCGCGGATAAAGCCCGCCCCGCCGAGGATCTGCATCGCCTCGCGGGCACAGAATTCCATGGTTTCGGTCGCCTGCACTTTCAGCATGGCGAGTTCGGCAACGGGTTGTTCGCCGTTCTGGACACGCCAGGTCAACTGGTCGAGGAGGGCGGTCGTGGCCCAGACGCGCTGGCACATGGACGAAATCTTGTGGCGGATGACCTGATGATCAGCGAGGCGTTTGCCAAAGGTTTCGCGCTGCTGCGCCCAGGCGGCGGCTTCCTCGATGCAGACACGCGCATAAGCGGTCGCCTGCGCCGCCATACCGAGGCGCTCGCCATTGAAGTTGGCCATGATGCCGTAAAAGCCCTTGTCGACTTCGCCGATCAGGTTTTCCGGTGCGACGAACACATCGTCGAAATGGATCGTTGCTGTATCTGACGCCCACCAGCCCATTTTTGGCAGGCTGGTACGGGAGACGCCCTCGGCTTCAAGGTCAATCAGCATGAGCGAAACACCACCCGCGCCATCGCCGCCTGTGCGTACGGCCGTCGTCAGCCATTTCGAGGTCATGCCGCCCGTGATGTAGGTCTTGGAGCCGTTGACCACCCATCCATTGCCGGACTTTTTCGCGCTGGTCTTCAGTTTTGCAACGTCGGAGCCGCCGCCCGGTTCAGTGATGCCGAGGCTGATCTGCTTCTTGCCCGACAGGACTTGCGGCGCGATCTCACGTTTCATCTCTTCGGTACCGAGCGCCATGATAGGCGGCAGGCCGATGCCATGTATCATCAACGCGGACGAGACACCGCCAGCGCCCATACGGGCCAGCTCTTCGGATGTCACCGTGCCGTGGAAGCGGTCAAAATCGGTGCCGCCGCCGCCATATTCCTCAGGATACCCCATGCCGATCAGGCCGGCTTCAGCCGCCTTGGGATATACCTCGCGCGGTATAACGCCGGCCGTTTCCCAGGTCTCGATGTTCGGAACGAGTTCCTTGTCGATGAAGCCGCGGACGGAATTGCGCCAGATGGAATGTGTGTCGTCCATCCACGGGGCAGGCGGGCGGAGACTGTCGAATGTAATGTCGCGTGTTTTGGCCATGTCACATCCTGACCGGGCAATGGTCGAAATCAATTCATGACGTTGGGGGAAGCCGGTTGCCGGCACCCGGATTTGACGCAAGCGCCGGATAACCTGCAATTGACTCTACATCCCCGGAATTGCGAACCCATATCGACACGATGCCCAGCGACTATCCGCCATCTCATTCAGCGCCCCGCCGCGAACCGGTCTTCAACCGCTTTCCCGTTATCGTGCTTGTCCTGTCTGCCGCCATCATAGGGATCTCGACCCTCGACTTCATGGGCAGCGCAGCGATGCAGGACTGGCTGTGGTATGCGGGCGCGATCCTCTATGATCCCGGTGTCCACTTTGCCGCGCGGCCGTTTGGAAATATCGGGCCGCTTTTCCTGCATGCCTTCCTGCATGTGAACCTGTTCCACCTGGTCATGAACATGACGGCGATGATCGCGTTCGGGCCGGCCATTGCCATGGCATTCGGGCGCGGCCTGAAGGGGGCGGCGGCCTTCCTCATCTTCTTCTTTGCCTGCGCCGTGGCCGGGGCAGTGGCCCAGCTCGGCTGGTCGGCCTTTATAGGCGAGCAGATGTCGGCGGTCGGCGCATCGACGGCACTCTCCGGCTTCTTTGCTGCTGCTGGCTGGCTGCAGGGCGGGTTGCGTGGCGCGATCCGGCTGTCGCTGCCATGGCTGGTCATCAACCTTGTCATTGCGGTCGCGGGCAATGCGCTGTCTGGCGCAATGTTCGGGATGCAACTGGCCTGGGCGGCGCATATTGGCGGGCTGGCTGGCGGGTTCGTCCTCTTTCCGCTGATGCTGAAAGCGGTGCGTCCGGAAGTCCGGATTTTCCCCTAGCTTTCGCGCCGGATGGTCGGTGTCGTAATGCCGAGCGCCTGGCTCTGGCGCAGCGCGTCGCGCCTGAACTGGAACAGCTCTGCCGGGCGTCCACCGGTTCGCGCCATCATCTCGCCGGTGCCCTCAACGAGGTTTGCACGATCAAGCGCGCGGCGGAAATTCTGCTTGTGCAGGTTCAGTCCAAGCACACCCTCGCAGGTCGATTGCAGCGAGGACAGGGTGAATTTTTCCGGCATCAGCTCAAAAACAACCGGGCGGTAGCGGATCTTGCCGCGCAGTCGCTCCATGGCGGTGGCGAGGATGCGCCTGTGATCCGAGGCCATCGGCTCGCCGAGCTTGGTATCAGGTAGGGGCAGGCCGGCATCGCGGGCGCATTCAATGACGAGACCAGCTTCGTAAAGCAGTTCGTATCGCTCAAGCACGCGCGTATCGCTCCAGTCCTTGCCGTCGAGGCCGAAAGCCAGCCTGATGCGGGCCTGGCGGGTTTCACTACCGGCGGCCCAGGTTTCGAGGCGCGGGGCGATCTCTTCGTCAATAATGGCCGGGCGTCCGGCGCGGTGGTCTTCCCACGGGAAATGACCATACCAGCCGCGCCACCTTGCCTCGAGGACTTCCGGCAATTGCTGGCGGCCAGGGGTCAAGCCGAGATAACCAACAGAGACAACGCGGGCGTTTCGGGGCGCGTCCGCCAATGTGGCTTCGGGGGTTTCGCGGTCACGGTCACCGAAAGTGTAGAGTTGCTCGACATAGCCAAGATCGAACCCCGTCTGCTCACGTACCCAGCCATGCAGGGCAAGTTCAAATGTGCGATGGCGGGCCGGATCAAACGTACCGAACGGCAAGGCAAGGCCTTCGTCGCGCCGGGTGACCAGCACGCTCGGCTTGTCTCCGTCAGCCGCCACGATCACGACGGATAGCCCGATGATAAGCGGGGTGCCTGTCACCGTCTGGCTTCCATTTCTGCCAGCAGTTTTTCATGCCGGGCGATGAAGTTTGCCTGGGCGAGGCTGGGCGCTTCGGGAGTCAGTTCGAGCCGGATGGTGCGCGGCGGTGAGCCGAAGAAGCGATCAGCCTCGGTCGTGCCGAACCCGGCAAGTTGTGTCGCTTCATACCAGGCACAGATATGATCTGCCCGCTTGATCAGGCGCTTCAGGCTGACGGGTAGGCGGGCCGGCAGTCCGAAGCGGATGTGGATCGCCTCTGTCAGCCTGTTTTCAATGTCCTTGTAGCCATCGCCCAGCACCGCCTTGAACGGTGAAATCATGTCGCCGATCACATATTCGGCGGCGTCATGATGTAGCGCCATGAGGCGCTCGGCTGGCCGCAGGCCGGGCTCGAGCAGAGCGCAGACGGATTCCACCACGACACTATGCTGGGCCACCGAAAAGGCATGGTCGCCGATTGTCTGTCCATTCCAGCGTGCCACGCGCGCAAGGCCATGGGCGATATCGTCAACTTCGACATCGACGGGGGATGGATCAAGCAGGTCCAACCGGCGTCCGGACAGCATGCGCTGCCAGACCCGGGCCGGCGATTTTTTGGGAAGGCGGGATGCGGTTGAATTCATGCGGCCCTGTTTAAGCCTTTCGAAAGCGGGGTAAAGAAAAGCCCTCATTTTGCTTACCATTTGCCATGCGAAAGCCGCTTCCTGATATGGTCTCGTTAAGGGCTCGCGGGCCATAGTCATCTCAACGACAAAACAATAAGCCCCGAGGCGTGAGATGGTGGAATTGGTGATGAGCGTTGCAGGTGAACCTGCAACAGCATGGTGGGTACTGGCGGGGGCGGCCCTGATCGTAATGGTCGAGGCCGCCCGTTCCGGAAGCCCTATTTTGTGGGACGATCTCGGTGAAGACGACCACGATTAAACTTCAGACATTAATCGGCTGACGGTTGAATTTGCCGGCCTGGTAGTCCGCGATCGCTTCGCGGATTTCCTGCTGCGTATTCATCACGAATGGGCCGTGCGCCACGACCGGTTCTGCGATCGGGTCAGCGTGGCCGTAAAGAATGAAGGTGTCTGAGGTCGCCTCAAGGCTGATCGTGTCGCCATCATCGTTGAACTCGATGAGGTCATGCGATGGAAGGCGTTCAGCCCCGGCGTTCGCGGTGCCCCGAACCATGTAGAAAAAGACGTTTCGGCCTGCCGGCGCCGGCAGTGTGACACGCGTGGCCGCGGGCAGGTCCAGCATGGACATGAAGATGCCTGTCAGCGAGGTGAACGGCCCGGTATGACCGTCATGCTCGCCTGAAACGAGATGCAGTTTTCCAGTGCCTTCCGGTAGGGGCAATGCGGGGATGTCGCCTGCCTGCAAGCCAGTATAGCGCGGCTCTGTCATCTTCAGGCGGGCGGGCAGGTTGACCCAGAGCTGGAGAATTTCCAGGTCGCCCCCATCACGCTTGAAATCGTCTGGTGAAAGCTCGGCATGGATGAGGCCTGAACCGGCCGTCATCCACTGTACGCCGCCCGCATTGATGACGCTTTCGTGCCCACCCGTATCCTTGTGCGCGAGGCTGCCTTTGAGGATGAAGGTCACCGTTTCAAAGCCGCGATGCGGATGCGGCCCGAAGGGCAGGCCCTGATTGCCGGGGTTGTAGGTCTGCGGCCCGTGATGGTTCAGGAACAGGAATGGATCGACCTGTTCGAGGCCGGGCCGGGGAACGGGGCGGCGTGTGACAAGGTCTGCGATATCGTCGCGATAGGCAGCGTGGCGGGCTTTCAGCGTTCGATCTGTCATACGCCCTAGATAGGGTGTCAGCCGGCCTTTTCCACGACCACTGTGCCAGCCGAATAACCCGCCCCGAACGAGCAGATCAGGCCGATATCGCCAGTATTGAAGTCGCTGGAGTGCTTATGGAAGGCAATGATCGATCCGGCGGACGACGTGTTTGCATATTCGTCCAGCACCGTCGGGCTTTCATCATCACTGGCTTCATGGCCGAGGACTTTGGCTGCAATGAGCCGGTTCATGTTTGCATTGGCCTGATGCAGCCAGAGGCGGCGCAATTGTTCCGGTTGCAGTGACAGGCGATCAAGCTCTGACATGATCATTTCGGCGACCATGGGGACGACTTCCTTGAACACCTTGCGGCCTTCCTGGATGAACAGTTTGTCGGCCTTGCCAACGCCTTCCGGGGCGGCGCGATTGAGGAAGCCGAAATTGTTACGGATATTGTTTGAGAATTTCGTCTTGAGGTGTGTGCCGAGGATATTCCAGTGCGCAGCAGGGGCCATGTCTGCGGTTTCGACCAGCACGGCAGTGGCGACATCGCCGAAGATGAAGTGGCTGTCGCGGTCCGTCCAGTTGAGATGGCCGGAGGTGATCTCCGGGTTGACCATCAGCACTGACTTTGCATTTCCCGCGCGAACAAAATCAGCGGCCGTCTGGATGCCGAAGGTGGCTGATGAGCAGGCGACGTTCATGTCGAAGGAAAAGCCGTCAATGCCGAGCGCGTCCTGGATTTCGATGGCCATGGCCGGATAGGCGCGTTGCATGTTCGAGGCGGCGCAGATGACGGCGTCGACGTCTTTCGCTTCGCGTCCGGCGGTTTCCAGCGCCTGTTTCGCGGCTTTCACACCGATCTCGGCGAGGATGGAAATGTCTTCGTTCGGACGTTCAGGGATGATTGGCCGCATGATGGCCGGGTCTACAACGCCGGTCTTTTCAACGACATAGCGTGACTTGATGCCCGACGCCTTCTCGATGAATTCAACAGAGGATGGCGTCTTGGCGTCTACCGCGCCGGCGGCAATGTCGCCTTCATGCTCACTGTTCCAGCGTTCGGCCCAGGCATTGTAGCTTTCGACCAGCTCTGCATTGGTGACAGTGTGCGGCGGGGTCCAGAGACCGGTCGCCGAAATGACGGGGTTCGTAGCCATGCGTGTCCTCTGCGGCCTATCAGGAATCAGGCCAGTTTCTTGTTTTCTCGCAGATTAGTCACCCTGCCTCGCGGCGTCGAGGCTTGGCCTGCGGCAGGGCTCAGTAGTCTTCCTTCTTTTCGGCTTCGCGGCGTTTTTCCTCGCGCCAGTCATCCTCGACCTGCTCAGCCCGTTCATGGCAGTCGATGCGTTCACGGCTATCCACGATTTCATCGCATATGCCGTCATTGTCGACATAGGGGCGGTCCCAGCTCGTGCATCCGCCAAGAAAGACGAGGGCACCGAGCGCCATGCAGCATATAAGCTTCATCTATAATGCTCCTGGACCTGTTTGTGGCGCGGGCAGCGCGTTTCGTGATCATTGACCATACCCACCGCCTGCATGAAGGCATAGACGATGACAGGCCCGCAGAACTTGAAGCCGCGCTTCTTGAGGGCCTTCGACATTTCCTCGGAGACCGGTGTTTTTGCTTCGACTTCGGTGATGTCATTGAGCTGGTTCACGATCGGCTTGCCGCCGGTGAAGCTCCACAGCCAGTCGGAGAAATTTTCGCCAGCCTGCCTCATGTCGAGATAGACCTGTGCATTGCCGATGGTCGCCTGGATCTTCTTCGGGCTGCGGATAATACCCGGATTCTGCAAGGCTTTTTCGATACGGGCTGCATCCCAGCGGGCGATGCTCTCAGGTTCGAAGCCGTCAAACTCCTCGCGGATGGCGTCGCGTTTGCGCAGGATGGTGATCCAGGACAGGCCGGCCTGCATGCCGTCAAGCTGCAGCTTCTCCCAGAGGGCGCGGGGGTCATATTCAGGGACGCCCCATTCTTCGTCATGATAAGCGCGGTAGAGCGCGTCTTCGGCCGGTGCCCAGCGGCAATGGAGTGTCTCGTCAGGAGAGAGGTTCATACCCATCCGACTTCAATGGCAGCCAGATCTGACCTTGCCAAGAGCCGATTTGGTTAGCCTGCATCCTCGCTAGTAAGCGCTGCATCCATCTCATCCTGCAGCCAGCCGGGGCCGAGGATTTTTCCGGGCTTTCCACCGATGCTGATATCGCCGCCAGCCTTGGCCAGCCGGTCGACCCGCAGGCGGGCGAGGGCGATGCTGCCAGTGCTGCTCGTTATCTCGCCAAGCGAGGCTTCAGCCATAACATCCTGTCCGGGCTGCAAATTCACGCCCTCGATGATGACCGTCCGCTTGCGGAGCTTGCCGCGGCGATGGGTGCGGCTGACAACTTCCTGTCCGACGAAGCAGCCCTTCTTGAGGTCTACGCCGCCTTGCCGGTCCATGTTGATTTCCCACGGAAACACTTCGGCGCCGGTAAAGTCCGGGCCCCATTCCGGCACGCCGGCCGGGATACGGATCGCATCCCAGTCTTCTGGCGAGAGCATTGGTGCGCTGCCGTCAGCCACGATGGCCCGATGGGGCAGGGCAGCCGAGCGTGGGTCTGGGACGCCGTCTTCTGTAATCGCCGCTGCACGTTTGCCATCGACGTCAATTTCGACTTTTGACCGCAGGCGGAACATTTTCAGCCTGTTGGAGAGATCACCTACAGCATTGGTGGCCACGTCCAGCAGCGCTCCGGTCTCGGTGCGATGGGCAATGAAATCAGCGATCAGCTTGCCCTGGGGCGCGAGCAGTGCGCCGTAGCGCGCTTCGCCAACGGCCCAGTCATGGGTGTTGTTCGTGACCAGCCGTTCCAGCAGGGTGAGTGTGTCGGGGCCGTCGAGGACGAGGACCGATCGGTTCGGGAGAAGCGCAGTTTCCATGGGACAGATTTAAGATGTCCGACGGGATGTACCACCCCTTATCCCTGCTTTTCGAGAGCTGGGCAGGAGTCCAGTAGCGGTACACCTGCAGTACACTGGCGGTACACCTGCAGTGCACCGCCGCGCTGGCATCATTTTTGGTTCAGCGGCCGCGGCCAAATGCGGCCATGATCGCGGCGCCAAGTCCGCTCTTGATCAGGGCGCCGACGAGGAAGGGGGCAACACCAGCGGCGAAAGCCTGCTGTGCGCCGATCAGTGTCGCGAGCCATGCCCATCCGGAAAACAGGATCAGGCCGTGCAGGCCTAGAAAGCTCGCAAAACGTGAAACGTGGCCCGAAGCGACCGTGCGTGCGGCGATACCGGCCAGGAAACCAGCAACCGGGAAGGATAGCAGGAAGCCAGCCGTCGGGCCGACAAAGGCGGTGAGCCCGGCCTTGCCACCTGCGAGCACCGGCATTCCCATCGCGGCGAGTGCGAGCCACGAGACAATCATGGCGAGACCCATGCGAGGACCAGCCACGGCCCCGACCAGCAGCACGGCCAGCGTCTGCATCGTGACCGGCACCGGAATCATCGGCACGGCGACATAGGAAGAGGCGGTCAGCACGGCGACGCCGCAAACAAATGTCGCGGACTGGCGGAGAAGCTGATTGCGGTCTGTCATGGTGGAAGTCTGCATGGTGGGAGGACTCGTCTTCTGATTTTTTGTGTCTGGGTGTCCTGTGACTTGCGGCGGGCCGCTCGTCAACCGCGTCATCTTGTGAATTTGCGCGACGCTCGCTAGCCCGGTTGGAGGCGCAGTCGATGAGGCATGAGCAATGACGAAACCACTGATCGTGAGCATGATGCTGGGCCTCGCCCTGTTGGGAAGTGCCTGCCACACGACGAAATCACGGGCCGTGTGTGACCAGGATGTCGAGCGGCTGAAAACCTCGATCCGTGAGACTGCGATTTATTTCGAGGCGCTGCCGGCCGAACTGCATGCGGCTAATGAGGTGCTGAAGGATTGCGAGTCGCGGGTGCGCGATTGCCAGGGCGAGGCGTGGTTCGAACGCCTGACGCAACTGCGCTATCAGCAGAGCGATATTCGCAGCCGCTTCTCGCGTGCCGTGGAACTCTACGAGCAGGAAACCTGCTTTTCCTATGCCGCCAATGACCGGCTGAACCCGCCCAATCCAACGACCTATCAGGGCTATTTCAACAATTTCGAAAAAGCAGACCTTGAAGTAAACCGGCTGATTGGTGCGTTCAGGCCGCATGTGAGCTGATGAGCCGCACAACCTGAGCGGCCGGGATGACAGGACGGGCCTGCGGGTGCATAACGCAGCTCATGACCGAGACATATGACCTGATCCTGAAAAATGGCACCGTGGTGTCGCCCGGCGGCGAAGAACATGTCGACGTGGCCGTACGCGCCGGCAAGATTGTCGCGATCGGCAAGTTCGACGAGGCCCAGGCCGGTGAGACATATGACGCGACCGGCCTACACATCCTGCCGGGTGTAATCGACAGCCAGGTTCACTTCCGTGAGCCGGGGCTTGAGTACAAGGCAGACCTCGAGACCGAGGCGCGCTCTGCCGCGCTGGGCGGGGTGACGGCGGTGTTCGAGATGCCGAATACCAACCCCTCTACCATCACGCCGGAGATGATGACCGACAAGCTCGCCCGCGCCAAAGGCCGGATGGATGTCGATCATGCCTTCTATGCCGGTGCAACGAATGACAATCCGCACCTCCTGGCCGAGATGGAGCAGATGCAGGGCTGCTGCGGCGTCAAGGTCTTCATGGGTGCGTCGACCGGCGACCTGCTGGTCAAGGATGATGAGGGCGTCGAGGCGGTGCTGCGCGCGATCAAGCGGCGCGCGGCCTTCCACTCGGAAGACGAGTTTCGCCTCGAAGAGCGCCGCCATCTGGCGCGCGAGGGCGACTGGCACAGCCATATCGAGGTGCGCGATGTTGAGGCGGCGGTCAGCTCGACCCGGCGGCTGTTGAAGATTGCCCGCAAGACCGGAAAGCGCATCCATGTGCTGCATATCTCGACGGCCGAAGAGATGGAGCTCTTGCGCGATGCCAAGGATGTCGCGTCTGTCGAAGTGCTCCCGAACCATCTGACGCTGGCCGCGCCAGACTGCTATGACCGGCTGAAAGGCTTTGCCCAGCAGAACCCGCCGGTACGCGAGCAGCGCCATCAGGATGCGCTCTGGCGCGCGCTCAATGCCGGGATCGTCGATGTGCTCGCGACCGACCATGCGCCGCACACCAGGGAAGAGAAGCTGCGGCCTTATCCGGCCTCGCCATCCGGTATGCCGGGGGTGCAGACCTTTGTGCCGCTGATGCTGACGCATGTGGCGAATGGCAAGCTTTCGCTGCGCCGGTTTGTCGAGCTGACGAGCGCCGGGCCGCAACGCGTTTTCGGCATCGCAAACAAGGGCCGGATCGCGGAAGGCTATGATGCTGACTTCACGGTGGTCGACCTGAAGCGCAAGGAAACCATCACGAATGAATGGGCCAAGGCCAAGTGCGGCTGGACGCCTTATGATGGGATGGAAGCCACCGGCTGGCCTGTCGCGACGATCATCCGCGGCAATTTCGTCATGCGCGACGGCGAAATCACGCAAAGGGGCGGCGGCAAGCCCGTGCGGTTTAATGAGACGCTGGAGCCTGCCGGGGTGTAGGCGGGCAGGCTAGCCGGCAATCGCCTTTCATCTTGGCATCCCGCGAACCCGGAAATGGTGGCAGACGGTCGGGCGGAGGGGCTTCAATGGGGCGTTCGTGTCTGAAGTGGACGCCGTCGTCCTTCAGGGCCAGCCGTTGACCGAAAAATAGTATGAAGACATTTGGTGCTTTGACACGCTTGCACCTGAAGGTGCGTCTGATTCAGATGCAGCGTAATCGACGCCCCGGTTCAGGTCGCTTTTTTTGTTTTTGCTAGGCAATTTTGCGTTTCGCGGTAAAGTTTCCCCCGGATGGGGGACTTCAATGGACGACGATCAGGGCGCACCGGCGCCATCGGAACCGGAGGGCCGCAGGCTCGACAGGCTCAATCGCTGGCTGACACTGGCGGCCAATATCGGCGTGCTGCTCGGCTTGATCGTGCTCATCTTTGAAGTCCGCCAGAATGCGGATCTGGCGCGGGCGACGCTGGAAACGGCGAAGAATGACCAGTTGGCGGCGATCGAACTCAACCTGGCTGCGCCGGCATCGGCAACGGCCTGGGTGAAATCGATCCGGGCACCAGAGACGCTGACCGATGCCGAGGTCAGGATGCTTGAGTCCCACCTGGTCGCCGTGGTGCTGCAATGGGATAACATGCTCCAGCTCGAAGCGGCGGGGCTCGCCAAGAGGTCGCGTGTGGAATCCCACATTCGCAACGTTGCCCCCTTCTATTTTGGAAGCCCCTTTGGAAAGCGATGGTGGATCTTTCAGATGCCCGGCTGGGAAGGCACGGCCATGCAGGAAACCGCCGGGCCGATTGTCGACGCGGTCGATGAGGATTTCCTTGCCGGTTACATCGACGGATTGCGGTTTCAGCCCGCCGAGGCCGCAGGCGACGACCCGGCGGAAAATCCATGATCGTGCGTTGGCCTGCCTTCGCCGTGCACAAGTTTGACCGGACCACAACACTGCCGGAGCCCCAGCCATGACGCTCGAACAGATTGCGCTGATTGCACAGATCATTGGTGTGGCCGTTGTGGCCGGGACGCTGATCTACCTTGCCCTGCAGGTTCATCAGGGGGCGCAGCAGATGCGCTCTGAAGCCCGGCAGGCGCAGCTCACCTATGACCAGACAGGCGTCTACAAATTCGTCGACTTCCCAGAGCTCGGCCGCATCTTCTCGCAGGCCGAGACACCAAGCTTCGAGGAGAAGACCAAGCTTTATTTCTGGATCATCGGCCAGATGCGGGCGCGCGAATATGAGTGGCTGCAATATCAGAATGGTGCGATCACGCAGGAGTCGTGGGAGACGTATCGGGGCGTCATCTATTTCGTGCTTGGCACGCCGCGAGGGCGGGCCCTGTGGGCGCTCTGCCGGGGCTATTTCAATGAGGGGTTCGCCGGCATGGTGGACGGAATGGTAAAAGACGTGCCGCCAATTGACCTCTGGGACAGACTGGCCGAGATCGGTTAAAGGCGGGGTGGGGGCCACATGACACTTGAACAGATCTACTTCATGGCGGGGATCATCTCGTCCCTGGCGGTTATCGGTTCGCTCGTCTTTGTCGGGGCCCAGCTGCGTCATAGCGCCAACCAGCAGCGTATCGCCAGCGCCGTCGGCTATTACGACATCTTCCGGGACCATATGAAAATCCTCACGGAAGTCGGCATGGTCGAGCTGTTCCTGCGTGGGCTTGAGAAGGGGCCGGGAGCGTTCGAGGCGGCCGAGCGGACCAAGCTCAACGTGTTCTACACGATGCTGACGCGCGGCTATCAGGTGATGCACTACCAGGCCGAGAAGAAAGTGTTCGAGGAGGATTTCTGGCTGCACTCGCAGAACCATTTCCGTGATCACCTCGCCTCGGAATATTACCGGTCGTTCTGGCGGGCACGCCAGCATCACTTCCCGCCCGGTTTCAGGGTGGTTGTCGAAGCGCTGATCGAGGCCGGGCCGACAGCGCCGCTGCTTGAGGTGCAAACATGACGCTGAATGAAGCCTATCTGATCTCGCAGATCGCGATGGAGCGCCCGGGATCGCTCGGCGGGGGCTCGTACCACATGACATCCCAAGGCATAAGAGGAGACGAGGCATGATCCTTCGCCGCCTCTCCACAGCGTTTCGCAAGCAGGACTGGTTTACGGTCCTGATCGAGACACTGATTGTCGTTTTGGGCGTTTTCCTTGGTATGCAGCTCGGTAACTGGAATGCGGATCGAGAGACGAACGAGCGCGCCGAAACTTATACAGAACGACTGATCGAGGACCTTCGTTATGAGGCGTGGGCCTATGAATACCTGATTGAATACAACAAGGATGTGCGCGCCGCGGCACGTGCAGCCCTCGACAGCCTGACAGGCGACGCGCCGCTGTCGGATGAGCAGTTCCTGATCAATGTCTACAGGGCGACGCAGTACAAATATAATGACCGTGGCCGGGCGACCTATGATGAGCTGATCTCCATGGGAGAGATTGGACTGATTGCGGATGAGACGCTGCGCACCACGGCGATTGCGCTATTCACCACGACATTGCTGGACGTCATTGCTCTGGAGGGGCGTCATACGCCGATCCGCGAGCTGTTTCGCCGAAAGGTGCCCGCCAATATCCAGGCGGCGGCGCTGCGCCAGTGCGGCGACCGGTTTGTACCGATCGGTGATTATAATGGGATCAAGGGCTCATTGTCCTATCCATGCGAGCTTGGCCTGCCGCCGGACGATTTCTCGCGTGTAGCTGATCTTTTGCGTGCGGAAGAGACGCTGATCGAAGCCTTGCAGATCCGGTTCGCCGATGTCGAAACCGCAATTACCGACCTTGAGACAGTGAATGCGCCAATGGTTGAGACGCTTCGGGATATTGCGAGGTGGGATCCATGATCCTCCAGCGCCTTGCCACCTCCATCCGCAAGCAGGACTGGTTCACGGTCGTCATCGAGACGCTGATCGTGGTGTTTGGCGTCTACCTTGGTATCCAGCTTGGCAACTGGAACGGTGCGCGCGCCGAGCGGGCGGAAGGCGAAGCGCTGGTCGAAAGACTGTACGAAGAGCTGACGACATCGCTCGACACTGAAGCGGCCTGCATCGCGCGCATGGAGACCAATCTGGAGCAGGCGCGCAGCGTCTATGAGATGCTGCGCACCGGAGAGCTGGGCGATGTCAGCGAAGATGAATTTGGCGAGCAGTTCGTCGCAATCGGTCCATGGACCGGTCTCTGCGTAACCCGAGCGACACTCGATCAGCTCGAAGGCGGGCAGATCAGGCTTGTTTCCGATCAGGCGCTGAAAGACCAGGTCCTGCAATTTGCAGATTATCTCAACGGCAGCACCACGACCATTGATAATCTAGGCGACGTGCACATGAACGCGCTGGAGAAGATTTTCGCGGAAGTTGACTTTGCCTGGGATGGCGGAGAGCGGCGGCTGGTTACCAGCTTTGAAGACGCGGCAGAAAACCAGGAGTTGGTCAGGCAGCTCGAGACCGTCACCTTCATGTTCTCGGTGATCGTGCGGTATCACAAGCTGGCAAACGAAGACCTGCGCGAGATGCACAGCGCGTTGGCCGAGTATCTCGGCGAAGAGGCGGAGGCGGCGCGATGATCCTGCAGCGCCTCGCCACCTCTATCCGCAAGCAGGACTGGTTCACCGTCCTCATCGAGACACTGATCGTGGTGTTCGGGGTCTATCTCGGTATCCAGCTTGGCAACTGGAATGGTGCGCGTCAGGACCGGGCGCAGTTTGAGGACGCGTATGATCGGGCGATGGCTGAGACGCGCCGGAACCTGCAGGACCTCGAAGATACGCGAGCGCTGGTCGATGCGCGGCTGCCAATCGTCAAGGCGGCAATCGAGGATCTGCGGGCCTGCCGCACCGATGAAGCTGCAGAAGAACGGGTGCAGGCGGCGTTTGCGCCAGCCGGCTATGGCGTCAGCTTCAGTCTCGATACGACGTCGCTTGACCAGCTCATCAACAATCCGGACTTCCTGCCATTCCAGTCGCCGGAAACACGCTCACGCCTCATGGAAATCTCACGGCAACTGAGCGGATTGTCGGAACGCTCCCGGCGGCAGGTCGAACAGGCCATAGCGGCGGTGGGGGCGTGGGCTCAGGCAGAACCGATCTCCACACGTGGACCTTCCACGTTCGGCAGCGTCGACCAGATCATCGAGGCAATCAAGGGCGGCGCAATTCCGAGCCAGGAACTGGTCCGCCCCACCATACTCAACATGCCGCTTTCAGAGGCCTGCAGGAATGATCGCGTCCTTGATCATTTCTATACCTGGGAGGGGCAGGCGACCTATCATGCCGTCATGGCCGGGCTGGCGACTGAAACGCTGCGCGCCGACCTCGCCGCGCTGGGGCGGCCCGTGGAGGTGTCGCCATGATCCTCCAGCGCCTCGCCACCTCCATTCGCAAGCAGGACTGGTTCACCGTCCTCATCGAGACACTGATCGTGGTATTTGGTGTGTATCTGGGAATTCAGCTCGGCAACTGGAACGCGGCGCGGGCAGAACGAGAAGCGGCGGACCGCTATTTGAGCCAGATGTCACAGACACTCGAAGAAACCGTGGATCATCTTGATCGGGTTTCCTCCTTCTATAACGAACTGGTGAGCGAAGGGGCCGTCGCCTTGGACCAGCTTAATGGACCTGAACTGTCGGACGATGACCGCGAAAATATCTACAATGTTCTCGTCCTGGTTCAACAAGTTCGGCCAATTGATCCATACGGGTTGGGAGATTTTGTGGGGCGCCTGGATAGGGGCGAAGTGCTGCTCGGCAATCCTGATCTCGCTCGCGCCATCAGTGAGTTTGGAGCTGACCTCAGCAATTCGGACGATATCCTCTGGCACGTGACGCAACGGCTCAACAGTTATCTGTTGACGATGGACAAATACAGCGCGCTTGGCCCCGTGCTGCCCGAAGATAAACAGGTTGAACTGTTTCTGGAGGAAGAAGCCATGGCGGACCCGACATTCCGCATCGCACTGGCTGGCGCGCTGAACATGGCGTCGTACCGGACCGAGAACATGACTTACATCGTGCAGCAGTGCCGCGAGCTGAAGGACAAGATCGACGGGGCCCTTGAATGATCCTGCAGCGTCTCTCCCAATCCATTCGCAAGCAGGACTGGTTCACGGTGGTGATCGAGACGCTGATCGTGGTGTTTGGGGTCTATCTCGGTATCCAGCTTGGCAACTGGAATGCGGCGCAGAATGCAAAGGCTGAGGAAGCGCGCATCATCGACCGGCTTACGATTGATTTCGAAAAGCAGGAGGAAATCCTCATCCGTCGGGTCGAGATGGCTCAGGGCTTCTTGCAAGCGGTCGACGATTTGCAACGGCTTATTATCGCCGGAGAGGAGCCGGATGATCCGCGGGTCGTCAGCGATCTACTCTACCTGCTGACAGGAACGCTGACGCGCGAGGCACCGCCAGCGAGCTACCAAGAACTCGTCGCTTCGGGAGGGTTTTCACGCCTGAGCGATGCTGACCTGAGAGCCGCGCTGTCCAACTATGGTCAGACCAATGAGCTGTGGGCCTATGTCGAAGGGCAACCGCTGGCACTGATTGATCCGAACTCGGCGCTGGCACAATCAATGTGGCTGTCTGAAGACTTCCTGATCGCAACTGAAACAGTCGGCGAGCGGCCCGCAGTGGCGCCGCTCGAATATGACTGGGAGAAACTCAAAGAAGCGCGCCCGGCACTCGTTGGCATGGTAGGGTATTTTTTGACGGGCCGCGTCCGTCATGAGCGAGATCTTGCCGCTGTACGAAATGTTCTGAGTGCGCTGGAGGCCGCGCAATGATCCTCCAGCGCCTCACCACCGCGCTGCGCAAGCAGGACTGGTTCACGGTCCTGATCGAAACGCTGATCGTGGTGCTGGGTGTGTTTCTCGGTCTCCAGCTCGGCAACTGGAATGAGCGGGGGAAAGCGGCGCAGGAGGAGGCCGTTATCCTGCAGCAACTGGGCGATCAGTTCGACGTCTTCATAGAGGTCACACAGACCCGTGTCGAAAGCCAGATCGACAGCCTGAGGGCGACAGATCAGTTGCTTGAAGTGATTGCGATCGGCGAGGCGCCCGACAACCGCGAAGCGTTCATCGATATCCTGCAGCGCTCGGGACGGCTGGAAGATGCCTCGGAGGAACCGACGACGCTTGTCGAACTCGTTTCGTCGGGCAGGTTGTCCGACCTGTCTTCGGCACGACTGCGCAGCCAGCTGACCGAATTTCATCAGACGATGGCCGCCCACCGCTCGATTGCATCCATGGCCCTGCAGCGAATCTCCGATCCGACCACCGGCCGTCATGAAGCGATCCATACGGCCCCTTACACCGTCGGCGAGGTCACCGATTATGACTGGGAGCTTATCCCGGCGATGCGGGCCGAGCAGCAGGTGCTGCAGATCGGCAAGACCCACCTTGTGCAGGGCATGAGCGAGCTTCTCGAACAGGCCCAGGCCATCACGGCTGAAATCGGCGAGATGCAGAAATGATCCTCCAGCGCCTCACCACCGCGCTGCGCAAGCAGGACTGGTTCACCGTCCTGATCGAAACGCTGATCGTGGTGCTGGGTGTGTTTCTCGGTCTCCAGCTCGGCAACTGGAATGAGGAGCAGGCGGACATGCGACGTGGCAGCGCCTATACTCAAAGGCTTGCGGTCGATATTCGAACGGATATCCGGGATCGGAGCAATCTTCTCGCTTACTATGACGCGGTCAATGACAGCGCCGAGCGAGCAATTGTCCTGCTGAACAGCGATTCACCGGACCCTCGGGAACTCGTCGTCAATGCCTACCGCGCAACCGAATACGCAAACCACCAACCAACCCGCGCAACATGGGACGAGATCGTGTCCTCCGGCGACATTGGCTTGCTGCCGTCAGATTTTGTTGAGGACGGTTGGGGGGCGTACTTCACGGATGTCACCGCAGATAACGCGGCCCAAAACATTCTGGCGTCGCCTTTTCGCCAGCGTGTCCGCCGGACCATTCCTCACGATATACAAAGCGCCATCCGGGAAAGTTGCGGCGACAAAAGGGATGAGATTGGAAATGTCACCGGATTCCGGTCCGACTGTAACCTCGACATTCCAGACGAAGCGTGGGCGATCGCGGCGGAGGCTCTGTTGAGCGATCCGGACCTCCTGCCAGATCTCAGGCTGCATTTTTCCAGTATATCATCCGCCCGCGGCGACCTCATCGGCTCGTTGTATTCACTACAACAGGCTATCGGTGTGCTGGACCCTGCTTCAACCGGCACGAAACGGGCGCCGGCGCAATGACCTTGCAGCGCGTCGCCACTTTCCGGCATGGCCGAAAAGTGGGCGCTGAGCGGTTTGTCGTCTGGTGACCGGGCCTGTCAGGCGGCGGAATACATCTTCACCAGCACTTCGCCGATCTGGATGGCGTTCAGCGCCGCGCCCTTGCGCAGATTATCGCCAACGACGAAGAGGACGAGACCGTGCTCGACCGAGCGATCCGGGCGAATCCGTCCGACGAAGACAGGGTCCTTGCCGGTCGCTTCAAGCGGGTTTGGCACGTCTGTGACGACAACGCCCTCGGCCTTCTTGAGAATGTCAGTCGCCTGCTCAGCCGAGATCGGGCGTTCGAACTCGGCATTGATGGACAGGGAGTGGCCGGTGAAGACCGGGACGCGCACGCAGGTGCCGGAGACCGGAAGATCCGGTATTTCCAGGATGCGGCGGGTTTCGTCGCGCAGCTTCAGCTCTTCTTCGGTATAGCCATCTTCGCCCAGCACATAGTTCAGGGCGACGACATTATAGCCGATTGGCACGGCCCATTTGCGTGGTTCAGGCAGGTCGACAGCCTTGCCGTCTGTCGCAAACTGCGCGCAATCGGCAGCGCCCGCCTGGATCTGTTCTTCAAGCTCCTCATTGCCCGCGACACCGCCGCCGGAGACGGCCTGATAGGTGCTGGCGACAAGCCGCTTCAGGCCTGCTGCGGTGTGCAGTGGCTTGAGCGCTGGCATCGCAGCCATCGTGGTGCAGTTCGGATTGGCGACGATCCCCTTGGGCAGGGACTTCATCGCATGCGGGTTCACTTCGGCAACGACGAGCGGGCAGTCCGGATCGGCGCGGAAGGCCGAAGAATTGTCGACAACAATGGCGCCGGCAGCGGCGGCTTTCGGCGCGAGCGCTTTGGAGGTCGATCCGCCTGCCGAGAAGAACACGATGTCCAGCCCGGAAAAATCAGCGGTGGATGCGTCTTCAACAGTGATATCGCGGCCATTCCAGCTGATCGTCTTGCCCGCTGAGCGCGGCGACGCGAAGAAGCGCAGCTCGGTGAGCGGGAAATCCCGCTCGGCCAGGAGTTTTCGCAGCATCTCGCCGACGAGGCCGGTGGCGCCGACAATGCCGACATTCGGTCTGGATGGCAGGGATCGCTGGCTCATTTGGAAAGTCTCCTTGGATATTTATCTTGCTGCCCCGATGGGCGTAGAGCGCGCTCTCTACCCAATGCAGGGCACGCCGTAAATCGCCTGCCGCAAAAAGCCGGTTCGGGCGCGGTGTGTAAATTTCAAGAGCTGACATTTAGCCATAGGCCGCTAGGGTTATCTCAAAGCGTAACATATGGCGCGACATTGAAAGGTGATCTGTCCCATGATTTTCAGACCAGCATTACTCGTATCGGCGGGCCTTATGGCCCTGATGCCTGCAGCTATTGCGCAGGACCGGACACCGCATGAAGAGATGGCGCGCGACATTTACCGGAATGTCGTGGAGATCCGTTCGGCGCGCGGACAGCAGAACGTGCCTGATGTCGTTGCGTACCTGGTTGGCCAGCTGAAGGGTGCAGGCTTTGCTGACGGCGATATCGAAGTCACCGATTATGACAGCAATGGTGAGCCGGTACAGGGCCTGATGGTGTGGCTGCGTGCCGAAGGTGAGCCGAAGGAAGACCCGATTGTGCTGCTGGCGCACATGGATGTGGTCGATGCGCTGGCTAAGGACTGGGCGCGTGCGCCTTACAAGCTGACCGAAGAGGACGGTTATTTCTTCGGGCGGGGAACGGCCGACAACAAGTATGGGCTGACCAATCTCGTTTCGACGTTCATCCGCCTCAAAAAGGAAGGGTGGACACCCAATCGTGATCTCGTCCTGGCGCTGTCCGGCGACGAGGAAACGGGCATGGTCTCCACGCGCGGGCAGGCCGAATATGTCGACGAGAATATCAAGCCAGCCTTTGTGTTGAACGCTGATGCTGGCGGCCTTGCGCTCGATGAAGACGGCTCGCCGCTCTATTATGGCGTGCAGGGCGCAGAAAAGACCTATGCGACCTTTGAGCTGACCGTGACAAATCCGGGTGGGCATTCCTCAGCGCCGCGCGCAGACAATGCGATCTATGAACTGGCCGGGGCGCTGAAGAAGATCGAGGCCTACAAATTCCCGGTGATGTCGAGTGAGCTGACCCGCGCCTCGCTGCGCTCCAGTGGCCGCCAGCGGCTCGACGGCCTCGGCAAGGCGATGCGGGACTTTGCAGATAACCCTGAAGACGAAGCCGCCATTGAAGTGCTGCGCGCCAATCCCGCTACGGTCGGCACGATCGGCACGACATGTATCGCCACCATGTTGAGCGCCGGCCATGCCGAAAATGCTTTGCCCCAATCAGCCACGGCGACGGTGAACTGCCGGATTTTCCCCGGTGTCGGTATCGAGGCAACCGAAGAGACGCTGAAAGACGTCGTCGAGAATGACGAGGTGAAATTCGAGCTGATCTCTGACCTGGTCGAAAGCCCGGAGTCGATCCTGCGCGATGATGTACTGGCCGCGATCAAGGCGTCGCTGGCTGACCGCGGTGTTGATGTGCCAATCCTGCCGCACATGTCTTCAGGCGGCACCGACGGCATGCACTATCGTAATCTCGGCTATGACACGGTGGGCATTTCAGCCGCCGCAGCCAAACAGAACGATACGTTCGCACACGGGCTGAATGAACGCCTGCCTGTGAAGAGTTTCTATGACGGGCTCGACCACTGGTATGTGATCCTGAAGACCCTCGCAGGCGACGATACGGCGGACTAGCGGGTGACCGCGCAGGGGGGCGGTCTACTCTGCTGCAGCCCGGCAGGCCACGTCGTCCAGCCTGTAGCTTTTGCCGCTCTCGCGGCGGACGAGCATGCAGGTCTTGCCATTGGTGACGAGGTCAAACACGGTCGGCATGGCTGTGCTGTGAGTCTCATGCGGGCCGGGGCGGGGCGGCAGGACGGAGACACTCGACATGCTCGTCAGGTCTTCCGGGCCGAGACGGATGTCTGCCCGTCCAACGGCCTCTGCCAGTACCGCCTTGATGCGTGCCAGCGTCATGTCGTCAGCACTTTCCAGCATTGCCGGGACGGGCGGGCCAGCCGTCTGGCAGGCAGCTGTGCCGAGGCCTGTCAGGGCCAGCAGGCTGCAGACGGCGCGGGCAAAGCGGATCATTGTTGCCTGCCGAGATAATCGCCGGGCATCGACAGGTCGCGATTGCGCTCCAGTGGGCTCGTGGGTGGCAGGTCAAGCTCCAGCCCGCCGGTTTGTGCGACGTTCGAGGACGGGCCTTTTTCGCTGGTCGCGGCGGCGGGCGGCGCCGGGCAAGTGCCGTCGTCGCGATATCGCAGGGCAGCCGCCAGCAGGCCCTCGGATGGATCGCCAAGGCTTGCGGAAAAATCGTCCGCGACCACGCAGCCCGGCGTTCTCGCCCCAAAGGCAAAGGAGGAATTCTGCGGAACAAAACCGTCCGCATAATTGCCAAACCCCTTATTGTTCACGCCCTGGAACTGGATCGTGTAATAGGTCTCGCCGCAATTGTTGGTCGGGTAAAAGCCATAGGGTTTGCCGCAGGTGATGTCGCCGATCAGCACAACCTCCACATCGACGCCGCGCAGGCCATTGATGACCGCTTCACTGGCGCTGCATGTTCCCGGCGTCGAGAGGATGAAGACCCGGTCGAGATTGAGCGCGGGCAGGCTGGACCCATTAGCGAGGCTGAACCCCTGTCCTGTGGAGAGGAAACGGATCGGGCCGTTGAACTCACCAGTGACGGGGTTGGTGTTGCCGGCGCGGTCATTGAATTGCAGCTGCTCGAACGTTGCCCCCGATGTGCGGGCATTGCCGGCGATCATGTAGGCGGTCTGGCTGGCGACTGCGAGCAGGCCGCCGCCATTATAGCGAAGATCGAGAACAAGGTCGCTCACCCCGGCCGCCTGCATGTCGCGCATGGCGTTTGCGATCTGCGCTTCCGACGAGAACGGGCTGAACGTTGTGAAATGGATATAGCCGACCGGTCCGGAGGGGGTGCTGATGACTGTTGATGTGTGCACTGGCTGCTCAACGATATTTGCCGCTGTCAGCGTAATGGCGCGTTCTGTGCCGTCCGGGTCGCGCACGGTGAAATTGTGGCTCTCGCCTACCGTGTCGGGGAAAAGGCCATTGTTCAGCGTATTGAGGATCGCCTGCGAGTTGCCATTGATCAGGTCGGCGCCGTCGACTGTCAGGATACGGGAGCCGCGAATAAGGTTCTGCTGGCCGGTTACGACGGTGGATGCCGGTGAACCGGGCTCAGCATAGGCAACGCGGAAATCACGCGGCGGTGTTGTCGAGAAGGCGACGAGATTGGCGCCATAGCCGGGCAGGGGCTCGGAGTTGCGGTCGCGCAGGTAATCCTCGGTTGGCTGGCTGAAATGGAAATCATCCTTCGGCGCGCCAGATGGTGTTGTGGCATTGGTCTTCAGGAGACCAAAAAACGTATCGGTGTCGTTGAAATTGTTCGGGTTGCGATCTGTCACCTCATCGCGCCAGAGATAGGTCTCATCTGTCCAGGAGCGCAGCCAGAACAATTCCTCCGCGAGGCTGCCCGGCTCGTCGGGAAACGCATTTCCTTCGATATCGACGCCTGTGCGCGGGGTCTCGCACTGGTCCTCGAATATGGCGGATGCCTGGTAGACGCCCGGCGTGTATGTCGGCGCGGACCCGGTTGGCGGGGGAGGCGGGGGCGGTGGAGCGGGTGGTGAAGACGCGCCGCCCGAAGAGCCGCCGCCACCGCAAGCGCCGAGCAAAAGCGTGGCTGCGGATGCGAGCAGAAAAGCAGGGCGTGAACGCGAAATCAGATGGGGCATGGCAGTCTTTTTCTATGGACGTCAGATTGAAATACGTCCCGGAATACCAGGTCCGGTCAAGGTGAAAACCGCAGGGCTGGCATCCGGCCCGAGCGTTCGGTGAACATGAAACGACTGCAGGAATTACGACAGAGGAGCATCGATCCCTGTATTGATCTCAGGCAGGCCGCGTGGGACACCAGCAGCCATGAGCGAGCGCACAGGGCTGAATCGACAGCTTTTCTGGTTGTATGAAGGGACGGGCACGGCCTCGTTCTATTTCCGCTGGGCGTTGCTGGTCTTTGACTTTGCGACCATCGCCTATTTTCTCTGGGCGCCATTCGACTCGCGAGAGCGCGGTCACTTCACGATCGACTATGTAATCGGCGCGCTGATCGCGCTCGACCTTGCCGCGCGTCTCTACATTGAACGTCACAAGCATCGTTTCTTTCTCAAGTGGATCAACTGGGCGGACATTATCGTCGTGGTGACGATGTTTGCGCCGCTGCTCGTCTCGAACTTCGCTTTCCTGCGGATCTTGCGGACGGTGCGCGCTGTCAGGGCCTTTACCTTCATTCGCAGGGTGAAGGTGCTGACGCCATTTTTCCAGCGTCATGAGAGGGTGATCGACAAGGTTACGAACCTCACCGTGTTTGTCTTCATCACGGCAGCGCTGGTCTATGCGCTACAGGTCGGACGCGCCGGATCTGATGTCCATACCTATATCGACGCGCTGTATTTTACCGTCACCAGCCTGACGACGACCGGCTATGGCGACGTTATCCTGCACGGACAGCTTGGCCGGTTCCTTTCGATCCTTGTCATGGTGCTCGGCCTGTCCCTGTTCCTGCAGCTGCTCAGGGCCATTATCGAGCCTGAGAGCAAGGTGGAGTGCGAATGCGATACGTGTGGCCTGATGCGCCACGACCGCGACGCGATTCATTGCAAGCACTGCGGCGAGCCGATCAAGATAAAAACCGAAGGCGTCCTATGAGTTCTGACATTCCCTTTCGCGAAATCCCGTACCTGCCGCAAAAACTTGATGTCGAGCGGCGAAGCGATGGGTCGGTCCTGCTGCGGAATGGCCAGCCGATGCGGCCTCACCCGCCGCACATGCTGGCGCCCCTCGTATATTGGGCCGCCAATACTCCAGACCGGACATGGCTTGCCCAACGCGACCCGGATGCGCCTGAGAAGCCTGGCTGGAAGTCGCTGACCTATGGCGATGCCTTGCAGCAGATCCGGTCGCTGGCGCAAGCCTTCCTCAGCGCTGGCGCAGGGCCGGGCAAGCCGGTGATGATCCTGTCGAGGAATGCGATCGAACATGCGCTTGTCCTCTATGCGGCCATGTGGGCCGGCAGCCCTGTTGTGCCGGTCACGCCCGCGTATGCGACGCTGAGCCAGGACTTTGCACGCCTCAACTATATCGATGACCTCGTTGAGCCTGCTTTCATCTATGTCGAGGATGGCGCGGAGTACCAGCGCGGGCTGGACGCGATGAAGATCGCGGACAGGCTGGTCATCTATCGCAAGAACAGGCCTTCTGGCGTGACCTGCCAGTCGCTCGAAGACTTTGCGCAGGCGCCGACGAGTGAGGTTGATCTCGCCTATGACCGTCTGTCAGCTGACACGATTGCGAAATACATGCTGACGTCCGGCTCCACCGGGGAGCCAAAAGCAGTGATCAACTCGCATGGCAATGTCGCGTCGATGGTCAAGATGATCCGCTCTGTATGGGATGTCGAGCGGCTGGAAGAGATGTCCGACGGACCGCAGGTCATGATCAGCTTCCTGCCGTGGAGCCACACTTACGGCGCGAACTCCATCCTGCATTCGATGACCGATTGGGGCGGCACGCTATACATTGACTGGGGCGCCCCGACCCCGGCCCGCCTGCCGGAAATGCTGCGCAACCTGAAAGAGATTGCACCAACACAGCACACGACGGTGCCTGCGGCCTGGGCGGCGATCGCCACTGAGCTGGAGCAGGACCGTGCACTTGCAGAGACCTTCTTCAGCCGCCTCATGGTGATGGCTTATGGCGGCGCGTCGATGGGGCAGGACATCTATGAGCGTATCCAGACAGTCGCCATCAATGTCACCGGTGAACGGATCAGCCTGTCGGCAGGCTATGGCGCGACTGAGACATCGCCCACGATCTCCAATGTGCATTGGCCAAGCGACACGATGGGCCTGCTTGGCCTCCCGCTGCCGGGCTGTGAGATGAAGATGGTGCCGGTGGGCGAGAAGATGGAGCTGCGCGTCCGCGGGCCGGGTATCACGCAGGGCTATCTGAAAAACCCGGAAAAGACCGCCGAAGCATTCGACGAGGAGGGATTTTACTGTCTCGGCGATGCGGTGAAATTCAAGAACCCTGACGACCCGAATGAGGGCCTCGCCTTCGATGGCCGGATTGCCGAGGAATTCAAGCTCGCCAATGGCACATGGGTTTCGGCCGGCACAGTACGTGTGAAGGCCGTCGAGGCGGTGGATGGCGCGCTGTCAGATGTTGTGGTGTGCGGGCTGAACCAGAACGATATCGCCCTGCTAGGCTTTCTCAATGAAGGCTGGTGCCGGCGCCGGACGGGCCGCAATGTCGGCCTCGACGAACTGGCGCAGGACGAGACGGTCAGGGCGGCGGTAAAGGATGGGCTGGTCGGCTATAACCGGAAACATCCGAACGCGGCGGCTCGCATCTCGCGCATCCTGCTGCAGAAGGACACGCCGAAGGCCGACGCCGGAGAGATTACCGAGAAGGGCTATATCAACCAGGGCCGCGTGCAGACGCTGCGTGCTGGCGATGTTGCCCGGCTCTATGCTTCATCGCAGGACGCTGAAATTATCGAGATCAAATAGGGTGGACCGAGCGCCATCTGTACAGGGAGTGATTTGCCATGGCTGATACCGAAACAACGACGCTGACAGGCGCGGACGCGCTGGTGTCCACGCTGGCGGACAATGGGGTCTCGGCCTGCTTTGCCAATCCCGGCACGTCAGAGATGCACCTTGTCACGGCGCTGGACCGGGAGACCCGGATCAATTCCGTGCTCTGCCTGTTCGAGGGCGTCGCGACCGGGGCAGCTGACGGCTATGCGCGGGTTTCCGGCACGCCAGCCATGACGCTGCTGCACCTCGGGGCGGGTTACCTCAATGGCGGCGCGAACATCCATAATGCCAAGCGCGCGCACACGCCGATGATCAATGTGATCGGCGATCACGCCGTGCCGCATCGCCGGTATGATGCGCCGCTCAATTCCGACATTATGGGCCTTGCCGGTCCGAATTCGATCTGGATCAAGTCGGCTGACAGCGTGGCGACAACAGGCAAGCTGGCGACCGAAGCGTTCGCCGCGAGCTTTGGGCCGGAACCCGGGCCGGTTTCGCTGATCCTGCCGGCAGATTCAGCCTGGACTGAAGGCGGTGTGAAGGGAGGGCAGGTCAGTCCACCACCGCTGCGCCAGACCGCTAAATCGAAGATTGACGCAGCCGTTGATGCCATCGGCAAGGCGAAGACGCCGGTGATCGTGATCAATGGTACAGCGCTTAATGAAGCCGGGCTCGGGGCTGCTGCGCGTCTGAAAGCGGCTGGCGTGCGGGTCATTACTGACACTTTCTACTGGAAGATGCGGAGAGGCGCGGGTGTCTTCGCGCCGGACCGGATGCAGTATTTTGCCGAAGGGGCGATGGCAGACCTCGAGGGCAGTGACCTGATGCTGACGGCGGGCACATCGTTGCCGGCTGCGTTCTTTGCCTATCCGGGCAAGCCGAGCCTGCTGGTGCCTGAAGGCTGCGAAACGCTGGATCTTGGCGGAGCGGACACGGACAGTGCCACGACGCTTGCCATCCTGGCGGATGCGCTGGGCGCAGATGATGCGGCTGCTCCGACCGCGCTGCGAAAGCCTGATGCGCCGACGGGTGAGCTCAACGCGGCCTCGATCGGGGCAAGTGTGGCGCGCCATATGCCGGAAAATGCCATTGTCTCCGATGACGGGGTTTCCAACAGCCTGCCGGTCTTCATCTCGACACAGGGCGCAGAGCCGCATGACTGGATGATGCTGACGGGCGGCGCGATCGGGCAGGGCCTGCCACTCGCGCTCGGCGCATCGGTTGCTGCGCCAGACCGCAAGGTGATTGCGCTGACCGGTGACGGTGCCGGCATGTACACCAATCAGGCGCTGTGGAGCATGGTGCGTGAAGGTTGCGACGTGACCACCATCGTCTTCGTCAACCACACCTACCGCATCCTGAACATAGAGTTGCACCGGACGGGCGCAGGCAATCCGGGCCCAACGGCCAAGGATATGCTGGCCATTGGCGAGCCGGATATTGACTGGGTGAGCCTTGCCGAAGCGGTTGGCGTCCCGGCCACGGCGGCGACGACCGCAGAAGAGTTTGATGCGGCCTTCGAGGCGTCGATGAAACAGAAAGGCCCCCGCCTGATCGCTGCGCTCGTGCCGGGGTGACGGGGGGGCTTCGGCGCGGTGCTTATCGCCCGCTGAGATACACCATGCCGCCTTCAGTGACGCGCGAGTGAAGCGACTGGCGCGCCTTGCTCTGATGCTGCGACGTCATCTCGTCGAGGACATTCCGGCAGATGACGAGATCAAACGTGCCGATATTGTCCTTGTCGTCGAGGAGATTGTGGGCCTGGAAATTTATGGCAGCGCGAAGATCAGGCGCGATCTCCCAGTTTCGCGGCGGGATGCGCGTAAAATATTTCAGCAGGTTTGGCGTCGACAGTCCGATCTGCACCTGGAAATGGCCGTAGACCCCGGCCCGCGCACGTTCAAGCGCCTTCTGGGATATGTCCGTTGCAGTGATCTTTACGCGGCTGGCGGTTTGTCCGCCGAGCTGGTTGCGAATGAACATTAGCAGGGAATAGGCTTCCTGGCCCGAACCGCAGCCGGCGCACCAAATCCGGAACGCTTTTTGTGAACCGGAAAGGCCCGGCTTTATTGAATCTTCAAAAAGCGACTGGAGTTCGCCGTGTTCCGGTACGAAGCGGCTGCTGTCGTCCAGAAGGCTTGTGGCGACATCCACGTCCAGATTTGAAACCGCCGCATGGGCGTCAAGAAACAGGGCCAGATCGTCAATGCTGTTGTAACCACTGCGATAGGCAACGCCCTTCAGTCTCGATTCCAGCAAATTGGATTTGCCGACCTCAAGTTGCTGACCTGTATGACGCGCAGCAAGGCTGCGCAGTGTCTGAAACGTCCCCGGCTTCATCGCCCCCCCAGGCTGCGCCGCACTTTCTCGCAAAAGTGGAAAAGTCAAAGCTCAATCACCAGTATAGCCCAGGAAGTTGAAAATTACATCCACGGAAAATGGGCTTTGTACGGTTAATTTCGTCTCAATTTGCCTGTGTCGAGGACGGTGTAGGTAAAAAAGCCCTCCACGCATGGCGCAGAGGGCTTTACAGGCTGGTTGGGCCTATTGAGTTCTAGTCTACGAATTCCCAGCGGTCGCCGCCGACATTGCAGGCGGTTGCCGGCTCACTGACGCGCTGGCCGTTGATATAGGTTTCACGGTAGACCGTCCGGCATTCGCCAGTGTCGCGCGGGGCTGTGTAGCCTGCGTTGTAGCCGGTCGTTGTCGCGCCAGTGGTGGCCCCATAGGACGTGCTCGCGCCGTACAGTTCTTCGCCGGGCCGAAGGTCGTAAACATCCTGGTCGTATTGACCCTGGTAGTAACCGTTCTGGAGGCGGACAGGCTGGGCATCATCATTCCAGCCAATGCCATAGGCCTGACGTGTCGGCGGAGCGACATTGGTGCTGCCATAGCGCGGGTTGGGGCCTGAATTATAAGCCTGGGTGTTGCAGTTGGAACTGCTGCCAGCGATCGCACTGCCGGCGACGCCGCCGACAACGGCGCCGATCAGGGCGCCGGCGATCTGGTCGCCATTGTCATTGCCGCCACGGTGCCCGCGGCGATGGCCGTGACCATAGCCCCGGTCCCAGCCTCGCGAATAACCACGATGACCACGGCGGCGATTATTGTCACCATCATCGGCAATGGCGGCCCCAAGAAGGCCACCTGCAATAGCGCCGACCAGCCCGCCTGCAGTCTGGTTCGAGCGGCGTTCGCTCTCGCAATTGCTGTTATTGTAATAACCCTGGTTCTGAGTGCCATAGCTGTCATAGCCATAGCCGTCATATCCGTATTGTTGGGCGGCTGCCGGAAGGCTCATTGCGAGCGCAGCGGCGCTGCTCAAGATTGCCATGCGGAACATGTAAAACTCCTTTCGTGGCGGACAGACACACTGGTCCTCCCATCTTCAGCCAATACACTAGCATATCAAGCTGAACGCAGGCTGAAGGAAAAAATCGCCTGCTTTCAGCGTTTTGCAGGCCGCGCTGGACGTTGATAGCGCCGTGCCCAATATTAGACCGTATGGGACTTCTTGACGAGACCGGAAAATCAATCGGTCGGGTGCGCTATACAGCGGCCCAAGGCCTGCGCTCTGCCTGGTATGGGGCGCAATATGCGATCGCCAAGCGGCAATCTTCCGGTTTCAACCGGCCGGGCGAACCGCCCTTCAAGCCGACCAATCCTGTCGATACGAAGGAATTGCGGGCCGGCTATTTCAAGCTGTTCGCGTCAGACCGGGCCAATATCGAGGCCGGGCTTTATCCACCGCCGGAAGATGTGCGGGTGGTCGACCTGCCAAAGGCAGTGAAACGCGCGCGGTATTTCCTCCAGGATGTCGCCGAAGTGGACCGTCGGCGCGTGGCGCGCGACGGTGTCGAGGTGCGCGACAGACTGGAGGGCAGTAATCGCTATCCTGCCTATTACCGCCAGAACTTCCACTACCAGACCGATGGCTGGCTCTCTGACGAGAGTGCAAAACTGTATGACCATCAGGTCGAGGCGCTGTTTACGGGCTCTGGTGACGTGATGCGCCGGGCCGCGCTCGCCGAGATCGCACGCGAGGTCAAAGGGCGTGACCAGCGCAGGGTTTCCCTGCTCGATCTGGCCTGCGGCACGGGGCGTTTCCTGCGGCAGACGATGCGGGCCTTTCCGCGTCTCGACGCCCGGGGCCTCGATCTTTCACCCAATTATGCCGAACGCGCCCGCCAGCAGGTCGAACCGTGGCCGCATGTCGAGATCATTGAAGGGCAGGCCGAAGCCATGCCGCTGGGCGATGCTTCGCAGGATGTCATCGTCTCGGTCTACCTGTTCCACGAACTGCCGGAAAAAGCGCGCCGGCAAGTGTTCGCTGAAACCGCACGCGTGCTGAAGCCGGGTGGGGCGTTCATCATTGCCGACAGTCTGCAATTTGGCGATGCGCCCGGTCTCGATGGTATTCTTGAATACTTCCCCGAAGGCTTCCACGAGCCCTATTACAAGGCCTATCTCGGCTGGGATTTCGAAGGCCCCATGCAGGCGGCTGGTTTCGAACTGGAGAAAACCGAAATCGCATTTCTCACCAAGGTGAATGTCTGGCGAAAACCGGCAGCCTAGATATGGAAATGCCGCCCTCCATTTGAGAGCGGCACATCCGGTTCAAACTTGGTCTTACCTACCAGTTGTAGCTTGCGCGGGCGTACAGGAAGCGTCCTGCAAAGCCGAACGGGCTGCGGCTGGAATAAGGGAAGATGCCATTGAAGCTCAGCGCATCCGGCGTCTGGGTCGGATACTGGTCGAGCAAATTGTCGGCCCCGATTCCCACCGAGACGCGCTCGGTCAGGTCCACATCAACGGATGCATCGAGAATCCATTCTGCATCCAGTGTGTAATCATTGTCGGGATTGGTCGACGGCACCAGGACCTCGCCAAAGCGGGTGGCGCGAACATTGAAATTGGCAAGCTTGTAGTCATAGTCGGCTGCCAGGATCAGCTTGGTTTCAGGTGAGCTTTCCTCAAGCGTCAATGTCCGGTCACGCCCGAACAGAAGCAGGCCAGGGATGACCTGGTTATCAGGCACGCTGGTGACTTCGGTCTTGGAATAGTTGAACGCAGCGGAGACGCCGAGTTCGCCCATCTCGTTGAGATCGAAATTATACTTGGTGACGAGGTCAACACCGGTCGTCTCTGTCTCGATCCCGTTCTGGAAGAAGCGGATCAGCTGCACACCCGTGACGCCTGCATCAGCAAGGACAGCATCCACTTCAGGCCCGGACAGGTTTTCGGACAGGAAGATCTGGTCGTCGATATCGATGCGATATGCGTCGACGGTGACGAACCAGTCAGGCGTAGGCGTGATCACCGTCCCGATGGAATAGCTGACCGATTCCTCAGCATCGAGCTGGCCGCCGCCAAGGGCGATGGCAGCATCCGATGTCGCCGGGAATGTGCCGACTTCAAATGGCACGCCATCGATGAAGTTGGTCGATGTGGCCGTGAAGTATTGCTGCTGCAGGCTTGGAGCGCGGAACCCGGTTGAAATGGCACCGCGAATGGCGACCACATCGGTGAAGTCATACCGGCCGGAGATCTTGCCGGTGACGGTATCGCCGAAATCAGAGAAGTTCTCATAACGCAGGGCAGCGGAGAGCAGCGTGCGATCATTCGGTTCCCACTCGACTTCGCCATAAATGCTGGACGCGTCGCGGCCCTCATCAACTTCAGACTGCGGGGTAAAGCCCGGGAAGACCTGGCTACCTGCTGCGCCGGGGAATGGCCCTGCGATATAGGAGGCTTCTTCACCTGCTTCGATTTCGTAATTCTCGTCACGATATTCGGCACCGAAGGCGAGCGTTGTCGTGCCTGGCAGGAGGTTGTCGAACGTGCGAACAACGTCTGCGTTGAGCGTGAACTGGTCGAAGGTCAGCGTGCCGGCGTCAAAGCTGGTCTGGCTCGTCGGCCCAAGCGAAACATTGAGCGAATTGTTGACCGAATATTCAAGCTCGTTCGAGCCGTAGACGCCGCTGATATCATAGTCCCAACCGCCTGCTGTGCCGCGGACGCCGCCGCCAAGGCTGGTGTCCAGCACATCACCGCCGATGACGGGCAGGAAACCGCCTGGGTAGATCGATGGAATGTTCCGGGAGTCATTGGCGCGCCGGTAGAAGCCGGGGCTTTCACCCTCGCGGTCCTGCACACCGCCAAAGGCGTAGAGTTCAATCCCGTTATCAAGCTCGTAGCCGGAATTGAAGAACAGGTTGATATTCTCGGTGCGTCCATTGCCATAGACATGGTTCAGGCGGTCGAAAGTGCGCTCTGCCTCGTCGAAGGCCGGGTCATCAGGGAATTGCTGGCGCGGGTCGAGCCCGGCGCGGTTGGAGCGCTGGCGCAGGGAATATTCGCCGGAGACGGTCAGGAAACCATTCTCGCCCAGTCCGAAACCAGCCCAGCCGCCTAAGGTCGTGGTCTGTCCGTCCACTTCGCTACGGTTGAGGCCTTCGGGGTCTGTGACGTGTGCACCATAGCGGACGTTCACGCCGCCGCCAGAGCTGTCCTCGCGCAGGAGCACGTTGATGACGCCTGCAATCGCATCGGAGCCGTACTGGGCCGACGCGCCATCGCGCAGCACCTGCACGCTGCCGATTGCCGTGGTCGGAATGGAGTTGAGATCAACGGCGGCAGACCCACGGCCGACCGAACCATTGATGTTAACGAGTGCGGATGTGTGGCGGCGCTTGCCATTGAGCAGGACGAGCGTCTGATCGGGTGACAGTCCACGCAGCGTTGCAGGCCGGATGATATCGGTCCCGTCATTGATGGCGGTCTGGTTGAAGTTGAAGCTGGGGACGGTTGTCGCAAGGATCTGGTTGAGCTCAACGCGGCCCGTTTCTGTCAGTTCTGACACCGGGAAAACGTCAACCGGGACAGCGGTTTCGAGCGCAGTGCGGTCTGTGCTGCGCGTGCCGGTCACGACAACGGATGACTGTCGCAGTTCCTCGCTCGACGGCGAGGATTGCTGGGCAATTGCGGGGGAGGCGAGTATCAGGCTTAGTGGAGCCGCTGTGCAGAACAGTGTTTTCAGATAAGTCATTTTAATCCCTTTTTACACGCCGGAACAGGCTAGCGAACCAGCGGGCCTTGAACATGTGAAAGGGATTTGCCGAAACAAGTTCAACGGGCGAAGACGGTGCTGATATGTGGCGAAATTGTGACAGTTAACGCGACGTAATATTGGAAGGACGGTGAGGAAATGGAGAAAAAAAAGAGCAGGCTTGCCCTTATCACCGGCGCTTCAGCGGGACTTGGGGCAGAATTTGCCCGTCAGTATGCCGCCAAGGGTTGGGACGTGGCGCTCACGGCGCGCCGGGCTGACAGGCTGAACAAACTGGCACTGGAGATCGAGGAAAAGTACAGCGTAGCGACGCTTGTCATTACGCAGGACCTCGCGCTCGCCAAGAGTGTCGACAGCATCCTGCACGAACTGAGCGAAGCTGGCCGGCATGTCGATGCCCTCATCAACAATGCGGGCTATGGCCTGCCCGGGAACTTCTTCGATACAAGCTGGAAGGACCAGGCCGAATTCATCCGCGTGCTCTATACTGCGCCGGTCGAGCTTGTGCACAAGCTTTTGCCGGCGATGACAGAGCGCAATTTCGGGCGGATCATCAATGTCGCGTCGCTGCTTGGTTATACGCCAGGTGCACCGGGCAGCATGTTGTATCCGAGCGTGAAAGCCGGGATCATAAAGTTTTCCGAGAGCGTCCATGCCGAAGCCAGGTCTGCCGGGCTGGACCTGCATTGCACGGCGCTATGCCCCGGCCTGACCGAGACCGAATTTCATGATGCCGCAGGCTCACGCGAGCAGATGAACAAGGCACCGGACTGGATGTGGATGAGCGCCCCTGCCGTTGTCGAAGCCGGAATTGACGCGGTCACGCGCGGACGGCCTGTGGTCGTGCCGGGGGCGGTCAATAAAGGGCTCGCCACGCTTTCGAAAATCCTGCCTGAGCCCATCGGCCGGGCGGTGATGAGGGAGCAGGCGCGGCGTTTCCGGAACACCGACCCTGACTAGTTTTACGGCGCAAGCTCTGCGGCGATGCGATCGGCGAGCAGCCGGCCCTGGGCGGTCAGGGATGTCCTGCTGCCTGAGCGCTCGACCAACCCATGAGACTGGAGGGATGCAAGCGCATCGCCTGCGAGTGGAAAGCCCAGCGCTTCTATGCGTCCAAGCTCGAACCCCTCGACCGGGCGCAGTCCTAGCGCGACCAGTTCGCGGGCATTCTCCAGCGGGGTGAGCGCAGTATCGCCAGCTGAAAGCGCCCTTGAGACTGAAGCGATGTAATCATCGGGACGCAGGGGCGCATGTGTGAGGATGCGCTGACCGTCAATACTCAGGCGGCCATGTGCGCCGGGGCCAAGACCGATCCAGTCTCCGCCGCGCCAATAGGTCAGATTGTGCCGCGACTGGGTGTCTGGCGACCTCGCATGATTGGACACTTCATAGGCGGGCAGGCCGTGCGCTGCGGTAATGGCCTGGGTGAGTTCATAGAGGTCCGCCTGGTCATCGTCCGGCATCGGGACAAAATCGCCGCGCGCGACCCGTTTGCCGAAGGCGGTGCGTTCCTCAATGGTCAGTTCGTAGAGCGAAAGATGCGGCGCGCCGAGCGTCAGCGCCTCCGTGAGTTCAGCCTCCCATTCACCAGGCGACTGGCCGGGCCGGGCATAAATCAGGTCAGTCGAATGATTGGGAAAATGGCGCGCTGCAAGATCGACCGCCCTGCGAGCCCCTGCGGCGTCATGGTCCCGCCCGAGAAAGCCAAGCGCTGTATCATCAAGAGACTGCAGGCCAACGGACAGGCGGGTCACGCCAGCACTCGACCAGGCAGCAAGGTCTGCGGCGAGGACATCATTGGGATTGGCCTCGAGCGTGATCTCGGCGTCCGGCTCGAGCCCGAAAAGGTCATCTGCCTGCCGGACGAGCGAGGCGATCGCCCCTGCATCCATGAGCGAGGGCGTGCCGCCGCCAAAATAGATCGACCCCAGCTTTGGATGGGTGCGCAGGCGCCGGGCGTAGCCTGTCAGCTCGTCTGACAATGCCTGCACGAGGGACGAATTGTCCCGGGCCTTTGCGGCATAGACGTTGAAGTCGCAATAGGGGCAGATCTTCGTGCAGTACGGCCAGTGAATATACAGCCCAAAGCCATAGTCCGGCCCAAATGGCAGGGCGGTTTTCATTTAAGCAGCGCAGCTTTCAGCTTGGCAAATGCGTCGGCGCGGTGGCTCATCGCGTGCTTCTTCTTCGGGTCCATTTCACCGAATGTCTCGGTCTCGCCATCCGCAATGAACATTGGGTCATAGCCAAATCCCTGGTCGCCGCGCGGTGGCCAGACAAGTTCGCCATGGACCTCACCTTCGAACACTTCCTCATGGCCGTCCGGCCACACCACAGCGAGAGCGCAGACGAATTTTGCTCGGCGATTACCTGCGTCGACGGCCTTGAGTTCGGTGTCGACCTTTTCCATCGCCGCCCCGAAATCACGTGGTTCACCCGCCCAGCGCGCAGAGTAGATACCGGGCTGGCCGCCAAGCGCCTCAACGGCGAGACCGCTATCGTCGGACAGGGCAGGTGCGCCTGTAGCGGTCGCTGCAGCGCGGGCCTTGAGCAGGGCATTGCCGGTGAAGGTCATCTCGGTTTCCTCCGGTTCCGGAAGATTGAGATCAATGGCCGAAACGACCTCAAGCCCGACAGGCTCGAACAGGTCCTTGAGCTCTTTGACTTTTCCCGAGTTGTGGGTGGCGGCGACAAGGCGGCCTTTTCCAAGTGTGCGAGTCATGGATGAATGTGGTTCCGATCTTGCTTTATTGAAGAACAGTATTATCGTTTAACGGTAAATTACCGGTTTGAGACTAGAGAATGATGCAAATGCGCCAAAGGATTCAACACGACATATGACGTTCCGGCAGCAAAACTCCATGGCCGCATTCCTGTCAGGCCTGATGCAGCTCGTGATCTGGATCGCGGTCGTTTCGGGACTGATCGCGTTTCTGCTGATCGGCGCCGGCCTGATTGGCAGCCTCAATGGCGGAACGATGCGGGTGCCCGGCATGGAAGCCTATGTCGAAGGCGTGAAGCCTGGCCAGTTCGTCGCGGGGCTTGCAGGGCTGGCTGTGTTCGCGCCGGGCATCATCTATGTCTGCATGCAGCTTCGCCGTATTCTCTCGACGCTGGCAGAAGGGGATCCCTTCGTGCCGCAAAATGGTCCACGCCTGACCCGGATTGCAATTGCAATAGGTCTTGTCGAACTCGGACGCTATCTGACCGTTATCCTACTCAATGCATTTGTGGATCTCGGTACGGACCAGCCCGTCCGTCTCAGTATCAATCTCGCTGCATGGGCAGCGGTGATAGCCCTTTTCATTCTTGCGCAGGTCTTCCGGGAAGGAAGCCGCCTGCGGGAGGAAGAGAAGATGACGATTTAGGAGGCCTCAGTTCAATATGGCCATTCGTGTAACTCTTGATCGCGTTCTCCTTGAGCGCCGTATGTCGCTCACCGAGCTGTCGGACCGGGTGGGCGTGACGCTTGCCAATCTGTCGATCCTGAAAACCGGCAAGGCCAAGGCCGTGCGTTTTTCAACGCTGGAATCACTATGCCGGGAACTTGGCTGCCAGCCCGGTGACATCCTTGTCTTCGACGACAAGGAAGATGGCACGGCCGCCGAAGACGATGAAGCAGCGGCCTGACCTGCCAGACTGACGCCTTGGTCGACGCGGAAGACAAGACCCTTCTGTTAAAATCATCCGGCCTGCCACACTTCTGTCAGCGTGCTTTCCCCCAGCTTGTCCGGAACGCATGGAACGCTTCCAGCATTGTTTGCTCGACCCCCGGATCCGCTTGGGTCTAGACTTCCAGAATCAATCAAACGTCGGAGCGTGAATAGATGGCTGTACTTTCACGACTTGTTTTCGGCGCGGTAGCCTTGCTCGCTTCATCGGCTTGCACGGGCGGTGACCGGGAGGCCGGGGAATTCAAGAATGACTGGCTTGGCAATGAGATCAAGATTGATCGGTTGGCCGATCCAAAGGTTCAGGGGATCACCTGCCATGTCGCCTATTTCGACCGGGGTGTGTGGGACAGGATTGGCAAGGGCAACTGGTTCGAAGACCCGTCCAATTCATCTATTTCCTGTCTGCAAACCGGGCCGATTTTCATTGGAAAGATCGACATGGATCGCTCTGGCGAGGAAGTCTGGGACAGGGGCCGCTCGCTGATTTTCAAGCAGCTCGCCGTGCGCCGCATCTATGACCCGCAAACAGACTCGCTGATGTATGTCTCATTCAGCCGCAAGCCGGTGGATGGCTCTGCCAAGATGAGCCTGTCGACGGTGCCACTCTATGGCGCGGATGTTACGTGGCAGGGGCGTGAGAAGCCTGAGTAGCGCCATGCGCCCGCGTGGTTCGACTTCGCTCACCATGCGGGCTACTTGAACGTTCCCAAAAGGCCGCATGGTGAGCGAAGTCGAACCACAGGCCGGGCAGCGCGACGATCTAACCGATCGCGTTCCTCTGCGCCTCGAACAACTCGTTGCAGCCTTTTTCGGCTAGTTTCAGAAGCTCTTCGACTTCCGGACGGGTCATCGGGCGTTCTTCGCCGGTGCCCTGGATTTCGATGAAGCCGCCATCGGAGCTCATCACGACATTCATGTCGCCTTCGCCGCCGGAGTCTTCAGGGTAGTCGAGATCGAGGACGGGTGTGTCCTTGTAGAGGCCGACCGAGATGGCTGCGGCCTGCTTCTGGATCGGGTCTGTCTTGATGACGCCTTCAGCGCGCATGTATTTCAGGGCGAGCGCCATGGCGACAAAGCCGCCCGTGATGGACGCGGTGCGCGTGCCGCCATCGGCCTGGATGACATCGCAGTCGATAGTGAGCTGGTTCTCGCCGAGGGCTGTGAGGTCCACGACGGAGCGCAGGGAGCGGCCGATCAGGCGCTGGATTTCCTGGGTGCGGCCGGACTGCTTGCCAGCAGCGGCTTCGCGGCGTCCGCGTGTGTGCGTGGCGCGTGGCAGCATGCCATACTCGCCGGTGACCCAGCCCTTGCCCTGTCCGCGCAGCCATGGCGGGACATTGTCCTGCCAGCTCGCCGTGCACAGCACATGGGTGTGGCCGAACTTGGCGAGGCAGGAGCCTTCGGCATAGCGGGTCACATTGGTCTCAAGCACGATCTCGCGAAGCTGGTCAGCGCTGCGGCCTGACGGGCGGATAAGGGCTGTCATGGCAAATCTCCTTCTTTCACCGGCGGGTGAAGCGCTTCGAGCGTGCCTTGTCCAGCCGCGTTAATGGCCGCAGCTGCCTTTGCCTGTTCCGCGCGGGTGATCGGATACTTCCAGATCAGGAACGCAGCCAGCGCATATGAGAAGACCGGGACGCCGACAAACACGATCATCAGGCCGCGTACTGTCTCAGGGGAATTGTCCCCAGCGGCGTTGAAGCCGACGAGCAGGCCGAGCAAGATGTAGGGAATACCGATCGCGAAGCTGGCGCCAGTCTTGTAGGCTCCTGACATCAGCGAATAGAACAGGCCAGCCCGGTTGCCGCCGCCGCGCACTTCCTCGGACTCCACAAGGTCTGCCATCATGGAGCGGACGAGAATAAAGGGTGAGCCATAGCCAAGGCCGGAAATAATTGAGGCCGCGAAAAGGGAAACCGCGCCGCCGCCCATCAGGCTGAGCGGGAAATAGGCGATATAGGTCACGGCCGACCACAGGCAGACAGACCGCATCGCAATATATTTCTCGGTGCGCTTCGATATCCAGACCCAGACTGGCATGGCCGCAAAACCCGCAATGAAGTGTGCCATCAGGATGAGTGAGGCGAGGCCGCGGTCGACACCGAATCCCCATTGGGCGGCAAACAGGAAGGTGCCGGCCGTGCCTGCAATGGCGATCCCGATGAACACTTCGGTCGCCAGAAGCCGCCATAGCGTCTGCTGGCGCAGGGCTTCGAGGATAGCCTTGGGATGGAAGCTGGCTTTTGGCGCATCACTTGCGGGCCGCAGGTCTGGCACCAGCCAGACCGCAGCGCCAACCGTCACGGGCAGGGCAATGATCAGGAACCACCCCATGATCGAAATCTGTTGTGCAAAGCTGACTTCGCCCGTCTGCGAAAGAATTGAGGGCATGGCCAGCATGACAAGCATGGTCGAAATGGTGAACAGCTCGCGCCACATGAACAGGCGTGAGCGTTCGTCATAGGTCCGACCGATCGATGGCGCCCATGCCTGATGAGGCGTCACGATCATTGTCGTGCCAATGTAGAATATGAAGAGGATGACCGACAGGAATAGCGGAGAGACGGGCGGGCCGACCGGATTGTAGAGAAAGTAGACCGCCGGCAGCAGGATCGGCACAGCGAGCAGCAGCCAGTGGCGGACTTTCCCAAGGCGCGACGGCTTGGTGTCGACAAGCCAGCCCATGACCGGGTCGGAAAACAGGTCCCAGAAACGCAGCACCATGAAGATGATACCGACGGCAGTGGTGCCAAGTCCCATCTGATCGGCGTAGAATGGAGCAATGAATACTGCCATGGGCAGGCCAACAGCGCCGAAGGGAATCCCGACTGAACCGTAAGCGACGACTTGCGAAAGGGGTAGCTTTCCGGGCACGTTCGACATGGCATGCACAGAACCTGATTTGAGGGCTTGCTCCAAGCAAAAAAGCCTCATTAAAACTGGAGATTGTAATTCACAAAGATTCCCCGCCATGAGTGACGAGAAACGCCCCCAGGGCCTGCTTGAAAGCCTCGATGAGCGCTCGCGAAGCATTTTTCGCGAGATTGTCGAGACGTATCTGCAGACCGGCGACCCGGTCGGCTCACGGACCCTGTCAAAAAGTGGGATTGGCCTGTCACCCGCCTCGATCCGCAATGTCATGGCGGACCTCACCGATCTCGGCCTGCTGGACAGCCCGCATATTTCTGCCGGGCGGATGCCTACGCATATTGGCCTGCGCCTCTTCGTGGACGGCTTCCTTGAGATTGGTGAGCCGACCGAGCAGGACCGCAACCAGATTGAAGACAGGCTGCGCTCTGGCGGGCGCGACATGCAGGGCGTGCTGAAGGAAGCTTCGTCCATCCTGTCCGGGCTTGCGGGCGGGGCAGGGCTCGTAAGCTCGCCAACACGTGAGCGGCCAGTGCGCCATGTCGAGTTTGTGCCGCTGGCCACTGGAGAGGCGCTGTGCATCCTGGTCGATGAAATGGGCGATGTTGAGAACCGCCTGGTGAAAATCCCACCCGGCCTCCCGGCGACGACATTGATCGAAGCTGGCAATTACCTGGCTGCGCGCATGAAGGGGCGCACATTGCGTGAGGCCGCCAGCGCCATTCGGGCCGAGATACAGGATCATCGTGCCCAGCTCGACACCGCCGCGACTTCCCTTGTGGAGCAGGGGCTCGCAGAATGGGGTGGGCAGGTGCCGGGCGAGGAGCGCGTGCTGATCGTGCATGGCCGGGCAAACCTGCTCGCCGATGACCGGGCGGCGGAAAACATGGAGCAGGTGCGCCAGCTGTTCGACATCCTGGAACGCCAGCAGGGCCTTCTGGACGTACTGGACAGTGCGCGGGAAGCTGAAGGCGTGCGACTTTTTATCGGCGCGGAAAACAGGCTTTTTCCGTTGTCGGGTTCAAGCCTGATTGTCGCTCCCTATATGAACGCGGCAAGACAGGTTATAGGGGCGCTCGGCGTGATCGGACCGACCCGTCTCAACTATGCGAGGGTGATCCCGATGGTGGATTATACAGCCCGTATAGTGGGACAGATCCTCGGCGAGCGGCACAACAAGTAAGAGTGGTTGACGAGAATGACTGAAGATCAGAAACGGCCTGAAGAGGCTGTCGAGACAGAAACACTGGATGCAGGTTCACCGGAATCCGAAGTGCTGGAAGAGGCCGCAATGGCTGACGCTGAAGGCGCTGAACCGGATGCCGAAACTCGCATCGCGGAACTGGAAGGCGAAGTAGCCCTCGCCAAGGACCAGCTGCTGCGCACGCTGGCCGAGGCGGACAATGTCCGCAAACGCGCGGCCCGCGAAGTTGCCGATGCGCGCGTTTATGCCGTCGAGAAGTTCGCAAAGGACGTACTCAGCGTGTCTGACAATCTCGCACGGGCACTCGCGGCCCTGCCAGATGAAGAGCGCGAAGTGCTGACCGAAGCAGGCCAGAACCTGCTCGGCGGTATCGAGATGACGCAGAAGGAACTGCATGCAGTACTGTCGCGCCATGGCGTGACAGCCGTTGATGCCGCACCTGGCGCGACCTTCGATCCGAACCATCATCAGGCGGTCAGCCAGATCCCGTCTGACCAGCCCGCCGGGGCGATTGCAGAAACCTTCCAGTCCGGCTGGAAAATCGGTGACCGCGTGCTGCGCGCTGCCATGGTCGCGGTGAGTGCAGGCAAGGCGAGCTAGGCCGATGGCAGGCGATTAGTCTGCCATCACCTTCCACGCTGTCACGGAGCCGGGCATCCAGTTCGGAATGATCACCGTATCGCCGAACACGGTGAGGTCATTCTGGAGGATGCCCTGCGCCTGCGTATTCATCACCTGCGAGACCTCGCCGTCTTCTGTCACATGCCAGACCTGGCCCGGCCAGCTCGAGACGAGGTAACCGCCATCTATGATCCCGACGCCATCGGCGTTTTTCATGCCGGTGGCGATCTGGTTGAGGTTCATCGCTTCGGTGACTTCGTACAGTGACCCGCTTGTCATTGTGGAGACGAGGAGGCGGTCTCCATCAGGTGTAAGGCCATTGGCACCTTTCAGCCTGTCATCTTCCAGCCACACACTCAACTCATCGCCGGACAGGCGGTAGATGCGCCCGGTTGGGCTGTCAGAGATGACGAGGCTGGCATTCCAGGCGGCCATGTCATTGAGGCTCTCTGCGCCATCGACATCAAGACTGCGCATCAGCGTGCCATCATCCGGATCGACCAAGTGGATGCGGTCAATATCAGCGACGTAGAGAATACCGCGGTCGACGACCATGCCTTGCGGCGCGTCCATCCCGGCCGCGAATTGCGGTTCGATCATCTCGCCATAGGCCGAGATTTTAGACACCCAGCCAGAGCCGTCTTTGTCGCCGCCAGTGCCCGAGACATTCGAGATGAAATATCCGCCATCCGGCGCCTGCGCGATGCCCTCGGGGGCAGCAAAGCCGTGAAGCGACCAGAGTTGAACCAGGGAAATAGGCGCATCGGCCAGACCAGCCGGCGCGTCTACGCTGACCTCCCTGTCCGGGTCTGGCAGTTCGGTC
>CAZKXJ010000009.1:120282-139398 GCA_964556825.1 uncultured Hyphomonas sp.
CAGACCAGCCGGCGCGTCTACGCTGACCTCCCTGTCCGGGTCTGGCAGTTCGGTCGTATCCGTGTTTGCCGGTGTGTCCGCTGGCTGGCAGGCTGAGGCGAGTAGCAGGGCGCTGAGGCCTGTCGTCAGTCTAATCATTCAGACTCCTGTTTCTCCACGAGTTCGACGCGTCTGTTCTGTTCCCTGCCATCATCGCTGACATTTGAAAAGACCGGAGAAAGCGGGCCAACGCCATGCGGCTCCAGCCGGTCTGAAGCGATGTCAAAATCCTGCTTGAGGGCATCTGAAACGGCCAGTGCCCGATCCGAAGAGAGCTTGCTGTTATAGGCAAAACTGCCTTTGGAATCGGTATGGCCGACGACATAGAAACGCTTGTCAGGATTGGCGGAAAGGAACTCGGCAATGGCGTCGAGGGCGGCGCTGGATTCAGGTTTCAGCGTGGCCTTGTCGAAATCGAAGACGATGCCATTGAGGACGACACGGCCATATTCTTCGAGGTCACTGCCAATCGCCTCTGCATCCACGACGACGAGGCCGGTTTCAGCCTGCTCGACCTCGATAATGTCGATCAGGGCGCCGATATAATCTTTCGAATGCTGTTCGACATTGATGACGACATAGGCCGTGCCGGCCGCGCGCTCTTTCCTGGCGACGATGGCCCCGGCGCCGCCCGATGACGAGGTGCCGGCCAGCATTGTGTTTGCCTCACCGCCCTTGTTGAGCGGATTTGTCCGAAAATAGACTTCCTGCCATTGGCGCGAGCCGATATCGACGCCGCCGCGATCGGCTTTCATGCCCTGGCCGAGAATTTCAAAATCCTCTTCCTCAAGGGCGTCGAGATAATTCTTGTAGACTTCAGACCAGGTGCGATCTTCGCCTTCATATTTGTAGAAGGTGCGCGTCACCCGGCCTTCGGTATCTATCCATTCGCCGATGGCCCTGTAGCCGGTGACCGGGCCGGTTGGCACCTTGTAGGGCTGGTAATTTTCAATGTGCTGCCAGGCGATCACCTGGCCTGGATAGCGCTCGATCATCGGGTGTTCGGTCACGCCTTCAATGTCTTGTGCGTGGCTATAAACCGGAACGATGGTCAGCGCGGCAGCCAGCAGGGCTGCACGGATATGTGATTTCATTTTTGCGTCCTCCCACAGAGCAGGGACGCATATTGCGATGGTTAATCAAAAATGACCAGAGGGGCATGGCGAATGCGCGAAACGCCATGCCGCGAGCTGTGGGTCAGCCTGCACCAAACGTCACGTGACCGTGCTCGTCGATGGGCCAGGCGTCATTCCAGGCGATTTCCCAGGCGTGGTCATCCGGGTCTGCAATGTATCCGCGATAGCCGCCATGGGGCGGTTCGTCCGGGGCCCGCAGGACACGCCCACCCGCCTTTTCGAGTTGATCCATGACGCTGTCGACCTCTTCGGCCGACGCGACATTTTGGGCGAGGGCGAATGCGCCGGGCGTGGCGAGGCCCTGCCGGTTCATGTCGGTTTCAAGGGCGGGTTTCGAAAAGAGGCCGAGGACGAAACCGTTCATCTGGAAGAAGATGATTTCCTCGTTTTCAAAGACTGGCGTCCAGCCGAAGCCGTCCGTGTAGAAGCGCCTCGAGCGGGCCTGATCGGCTATGCCGAGCGTGATGACAGAAACCTGTTGTTGCATGTCCATACCTTTCCAATCGGCTGGGCGACATTGCCCGGCCGTTCAAGGTCTTGGGACATCGGCGCGGCACATATGACGTGCCGGCCTGTCTGGACCCGCTTGTGGCGGGGGCCGGTCCAACCGTACCGGCCTCTCCGTTTCAGACATTGTCATGATAAGGCCCGGCGGCCTTGAGGATCAAGGTGGCCGGACGGGACAGGTGTCAGGAAACCTGTTTGCGGCGATCCTCACCCTGACGCTGCAGCATCCAGCCTGGATATTCCGGTGCAAGGGCGGAGACTTCGTCCAGTTTCGCAAGCTCGTCCGATGTGAACTCTATGCCCACGGCGCCAAGATTGTCCTTTAGCTGGTCCATGGTGCGCGTGCCGATAATAACGCTGGTGACATGTCCCTGATGCAGCAGCCAGGCGAGTGCGACCTGCGCCACGCTGGCTTTCTTCGCGTCGGCGATCGTTCGCATGACATCGACAATGTCGAAGCCCTTTTCCTTGTCCACAGGCGGAAAGTCGAAGACGGTACGGCGGGCATCATTCGGCCCGTCACCATCTCGGGAAAACTTGCCGGACAGGAAACCCCCGGCCAGCGGGCTCCATGGCAGGATGGCCAACTCCTGGTCCTTTGCCATCGGGACAACTTCACGCTCAAGCTCGCGGCCGGCGATGGAATAGTACATCTGGCAGCTCTCGAAACGGTGCAGGCCTTTCTCGCGAGCGTAGGCGACCGCCTTCATGATCAGCCATGCCGGCATGTTGCACAGGCCGACATAGCGCACCTTGTTGTGGCGGATCAGCAGGTCGAGCGCTTCGACGGTTTCCTCGATCGGGGTCAGCGGGTCAGTACCGTGCACCTGGTAGAGGTCGATATAGTCGAGGCCAAGGCGCTCAAGGCTGGCGTCGATGCCGTCCATGATGTGCTTGCGCGACAGGCCTGAAATGTTGACGGCCTTTTTCTCGCGGCGCTCAGCCTCGGCCTTTTCGGCGTCTGAAGCATCCTCACCAACTACGCTCGACACGCGGCCGAACACTTTGGTGGCGACCACGATTTCGTCGCGGGGGAGATTGTTGTTGCGGATGGCCTGTCCAAGAAGCGTCTCGGACACACCGGCTGAATAGACGTCTGCGGTGTCGAAGAAGTTGATGCCGGCGTCGAAGGCCGCTTTGACGAGCGCGTCAGCGTCTTCCTGCTGCTGTTTGCCGATAAATTTCCAGATCCCGCCTTCGCCGCCAAATGTCATGGTGCCGAGGCAAAGCCTGGAAACGACGAGGCCTGTGCGGCCGAGCTTGGTGTATTTCATGGGGGTGGCCTTCCTGCTCTGCTTACAATTTCTGAGCTGCATGTGGGGCGGGCACTGCAGGAAGGCGAGGGAGGTGACCTGAATTAAATGAGCAGTTTCGGCGTCCAGGCAGGGGAATACTGCGCAGGAGACTGCAAAACGAGGCGCCGGTGCGGCCATGTCGGCAGTCACAGCGGTAAATAACGTGCGCGTAAGTATCACTCAAATGTGAGACTGCCTCTTGAGCCTGCCAAACCTTTTCCCATATCGCTGCGTGAAGACACGTTCGCGCAAGCGGGCGTAGAATTCTCAACCCGTAGAGTCGCTGTTTCGGGGTGCTGCCTCGACAGGCCGATAAAAACGAAACGGCGGCGGCTGAAAGAAGAGAGAGAGTAAGACATGGGAAAGATCATCGGTATTGACCTCGGCACCACCAATAGCTGTGTGGCCGTCATGGATGGCAAGGAAGCCAAGGTCATCGAAAACGCAGAAGGCGCACGTACGACACCGTCCGTTGTGGCTTTCACTGAAGGCGGCGAGCGCCTCATCGGTATGCCGGCACGCCGGCAGGCCGTCACCAACCCGGATTTCACCTTCTATGCGATCAAGCGCCTGATCGGTCGTCAGTTCGACGACCCGACGGCGCAGAAGGACAAGGAAATTTCTCCCTTCGCGATTGTGAAAGGCGCAAGTGGAGACGCCTGGGTCAAGGGCCGCGACAAGGATTACGCGCCGCAGGAAATCTCTGCCTTCATCCTGACCAAGATGAAGGAAACCGCTGAAACCTATCTCGGCGAAGAAGTTACCCAGGCCGTTATCACGGTTCCGGCCTACTTTAACGACGCCCAGCGTCAGGCCACGAAGGATGCCGGCAAGATTTCCGGCCTTGAAGTCCTGCGCATCATCAACGAGCCCACGGCGGCTGCGCTCGCCTATGGCCTCGACAAGACCGAAGGCAAGACGATTGCCGTCTATGACCTTGGTGGTGGTACTTTCGACGTCTCGATCCTCGAGATCGGTGATGGCGTCTTCGAAGTTCTGTCGACCAATGGCGATACCTTCCTTGGCGGTGAAGACTTTGACCTGCGGGTCGTCGATTATCTCGCGGCCGAGTTCAAGAAGGATCAGGGCATCGACCTGACCAAGGACAAGCTCGCCCTTCAACGCCTGAAGGAAGAAGCCGAGAAGGCGAAGAAGGAGCTTTCATCCGCCACTCAGTATGAAGTGAACCTGCCCTTCATCACGGCCGACCAGACCGGTCCGAAACACCTCAATATCAAGCTGACGCGCGCAAAGTTCGAGAGCCTTGTCGAAGACCTCGTCAAGCGCACCATCGAGCCGTGCAAGAAGGCGCTCGCGGATGCTGGCAAGTCGACTTCCGAAATTGACGAAGTCGTTCTTGTTGGCGGCATGACGCGGATGCCAGCCGTTCAGGCTTCGGTGAAGGCCTTCTTCGGCAAGGAGCCACACAAGGGTGTGAACCCTGATGAAGTCGTTGCCATTGGTGCGGCGATCCAGGGCGGTGTGCTGCAAGGCGACGTGAAAGACGTTGTGCTGCTGGACGTCACGCCTCTGTCGCTCGGTATCGAGACGCTTGGCGGTGTGTTCACCCGCCTCATCGACCGCAACACGACGATCCCGACCAAGAAGGGTCAGACCTTCTCGACAGCTGAAGACAACCAGCCTGCCGTGACGATCCGCGTCTTCCAGGGTGAACGTGAGATGGCTGCCGACAACAAGATCCTCGGCCAGTTCAACCTCGAAGGCCTGCCGGCGGCGCCGCGCGGCGTTCCGCAGATCGAGGTGACGTTCGACATCGACGCTAACGGTATCGTGTCGGTCTCGGCCAAGGACAAGGCGACCAATAAAGAGCAGAAGATCACCATTCAGGCGAATGGCGGCCTCTCTGACGAAGAGATCAACACGATGATGAAGGAAGCTGAAGCCAATGCTGACGCCGACAAGGAACGTCGTGAACTGGTCGAAGCCAAGAACTCTGCCGAAGCCCTCGTTCATCAGACCGAGAAGCAGGTGGCCGAGCATGGCGACAAGGTCGGCACCGAGGTGAAGGCCGAAATCGAAGCAGCGTCGGAAGAGCTGAAAAAGGCCGCTGAAGGCGAGAATGTCGCCGACATCCAGGCCAAGCATCAGGCACTCATGACGGCCGCGATGAAGCTCGGCGAAGCTATTTATGCGAGCCAGCAGACGGAAACGGCCGAAGCAGATGCCAAGGCTGATGCGTCAGGCGACGAGGATGTTGTCGATGCTGACTTCGAGGAAGTGGACGACGACCGCAAGTCGGCCTAAAGACCTCCTCGACAGTTGAAAATCAGGCGCCCCGCAGACTCTGCGGGGCGTTTTTCTATCGGCGCGGGTCAACTGGTCCCGGGCTATGACCAGGAACGGGGCCGGACATGGACTCTCTGCAGGATTTCGAGATCATTTCGTCTTTGCGCGATTTCTGGGCGCAAGTCGAAAGCGTGTTTTTGACCGGCTTTCTTGGCGAGCCTCTCGGAAAGGGCGTCCTGGCGCTCGGTATTCTTGTCATCGCTTTTGTCCTGCGTGGCCTGATCGCGCACATGATCGCAGCGACAATCGGCAAGATCGCTGGCCGGACCAAGACCGACTTTGATGACAAGCTCGTCGCCGCGCTGAAGAAGCCTCTGACGCTGTTGCCGATAGCGGCGGGTGTTTTCTTTGCGGCCCAGGCGCTTGGGGCGACAGGCGAAGTTGATGACATTGTGGCCGATGTCACACGATCAATCCTGATCATCACGGTTTTCTGGGCGCTTTACCGTCTGGTCGATCCGGTCCTCGACCTGCTGAAACACATGCGGCGCATACTGGGGGAGACGTTTCTCGACTGGATGAAGCGCATCGTCAAAGCGATCGTTTTCTTTATTGGCGGTGCTGCGGTGCTGGATGTCTGGGGCGTTCCGGTATTGCCGTTCCTTGCCTCCCTGTCGCTCCTGTCCGTCGCCGTGGCGCTTGGTGCGCAAGATCTCTTCAAAAACCTCATTGGCGGCATGACGATCATTGGTGAACGGCGCCTGTCAAAGGGGGACTGGATATTCGTGGACGGCGTCGTCGAAGGGATCGTCGAGGATGTGAGCTTCCGTTCCACCGTGGTGCGCCGGTTCGACAAGGCACCCGTCTACGTGCCGAACGCCAAGCTGGCAGATAACCCGCTCGTCAACTTCTCGCGGATGACGCATCGTCGGATCTACTGGAAGATCGGGCTGGAATACCGCACCACGGACAAACAGCTCACCGATATTCGTAGCGCGATCGAAAAATACATTGCCGACAATGACGACTTTGCGCCTGCCGCAGACGTTTCGACCTTTGTTCACATCGATGAGTTTTCAGACAGCTCGGTCAACATCATGGTGTACTGCTTCACCAAGACGACGACCTGGGGCGAATGGCTGGCCATCAAGGAGCAACTCGCCTTCTTCGTGAAGAAGACGGTCGAGGAGAACGAGGCAAGCTTCGCCTTCCCGAGCCGTTCGCTCTATTTCGAGAAGCTGCCGGACGGGGCAGCACCTGAAGCTTTTGAGCCACCTTCTGGCGAGGAAGACGAAGAGACCACGGCGGATGGCATTCCGGAAAAGCATGAAAGCAACAGCACAGAAGCCTCGAAACGGCGCTCTGCGGACTCGACACGTGGACCACATCCGGATGGACGCGGCGTGTCAGGCGAGGGTGGCGACAGGGGGGCTAGCGATAGCGGTGACGGAGAAGCGGAGTGACATCTCCCGCGCTGACGGCCGATTGCGGCAAGTGCGCGGCGCTCTGTTGTATCGCACTGCCTTTTGACAAGTCCGACATGTTTGCCTTCGACAAGGCGGGCGGCAAACCCTGCCGGCATCTGGGTAGAGATCATGCCTGTACCATCCATGACCGCCTGTCAGCGGAAGGCTTTGGGGGGTGCGTCCGGTTTGATTGCCAAGGGGCGGGCCAGCGGGTCGTGCAGGACGTGTTTAGCGGGCAGAGCTGGCAGGATGACCGTTCATTGCTTGAGCCGATGATGGAGGCGTTCCGCGCCATGCGACGCGTCCATGAGCTTCTCGTGCTGCTCCAGGCCGCACGCGCGCTTCATCTCAGTGCGGCGCAGCGCGGACGCCTGAACGCTCTGGAAGGGGCGCTCTCGCCTTCGGAGGGCTGGAGTAGGGCGACGCTGGAAGACTTCATGGCCGGCTCACTACCATCCGATGTTATGGCATTCCTGCAGAGTCTTCGCGGTGTTGTGGCAAAAGAAAACCCCGGCACGAGGGCCGGGGCTTCCTTGACTGAACGGGTTTGAAGTTGCGCCGCGCTTACGCTGCGATCGCGTCTTCCTTGCGTTTGGGATCGCGCAGAACGTAGCCACGGCCCCAGACGGTTTCGATATAGTGATCACCAGGCGCGTCAGCTGTCGCGGTCGCCTTGGCCAGCTTCTTGCGCAGCTTGCAGATGAAGACGTCAATGATCTTCAGTTCCGGTTCGTCCATGCCGCCATAGAGGTGGTTGAGGAACATTTCCTTGGTGAGCGTGACGCCCTTCCGGAGCGAAAGCAGCTCGAACATCTGGTATTCCTTACCGGTCAGGTGGACGCGGTCGCCGTCGACTTCGACAGTCTTGGAATCGAGATTGACGAGAATTTCGCCGGTGCGGATGACGCTCTCGGCGTGCCCCTTGGAGCGGCGGACGATCGCCGTGATCCGGGCAATCAGCTCGTCTTTGTTAAATGGCTTGGTTAGGTAATCGTCTGCACCATAACCGAGTGTCTTAACTTTTGCTTCAATATCAGGATTGCCCGACAGGATGAGCACAGGCGTGTTCACGCGGCTCATGCGAAGCTGTTTAAGGACTTCGTAACCGGAAATATCCGGCAGGGAGAGGTCGAGAATGATGATGTCATACTCGTAGACCTTTCCGAGATCGACGCCCTCTTCACCGAGATCGGTGGTATATATGTTGAAGCCGGCCGCTTTGAGCATGAGCTCGATGCTGCGGGCGACGGAGTTGTCGTCTTCAATAAGAAGAACTCGCATGTCTTTCTCCCGAATCAGTCTAGCGACACCGTAGCCGCCCCGTTAACCAATGTGAATCTACGGACGGATCATTACCAAGAATTTAACGCCCTGATAAAATCTGTGATTCTTATTCATACCTCTTAACAGTGCAGGTCCTGGCCGCTGCCACGCCCGATCAGCGTCTGGGCAATGGCGATGGCGTCCTGCACCGGCTGCGCTGAAGGATCTGTGGAAATCAGCGTGCGCTGGCTTCGCACAGCTTCCCTGACCTTCTCATCACGCATCACGATGCCTGCGAGCGATGGCCGGAAGCCGAGGAACTGCTTGCAGGCCCGAGCGATGGCTTCATAGGTCTGCTGCCCCATGGCCCGCGTTGGCGCCTGGTTGATGGCGATGACCTGTTCAACGTCCGGTGCATAGCCGCGCAGTACCTTGATGAAGGCATAGCCGTCCGTCATCGAGGATGGATCATCGGTGATGACCAGCAGGGCCTTGTCGGCTGCGCGGGCGAGCCGCATGCAATTGGCTTCGATGCCAGCACCGAGATCTAGCACGACCTTGTCGTATTGGAGTGCCAGCGCCGAGAGGCCGGCGGCAAGGCGCGCGACCTCTTCGGAAGAGAGTTCTGCAAGTGCACCAGAGCCAGAGCGGCCTGGCAGGACGTCAAAACCGCCCTGTCCGGCGCCGCCATCGACATTAATGACCGCGTCTTCAAGTTCGATCCAGCCGGCAATCACGGCTGCGAGATCGGTCTCTGGCGCGATGCCCAGCTGGACATCGACATTGGCGAGACCGAGATCGCCGTCGACGAGCAGCGTCTTCTGCCCCTGTTGGGCGAAGGCGCTTGCCAGTGTGATGGACATGAATGTCTTGCCGACACCGCCCTTGCCAGAGGCAACCGCGATGACTTGGCCAGGATCAACGCGGCGGCGAGGGATTTTACCCTGCGAGCCTGTTGGCCTGTCCATGGATTTTGGAAGCATGAAGCTCATCTCAAGCAGCTCCTCTCAGTGCGATATCTGCCGGAGCTTCTTCCAGCAGTATCTTGGAAAGTCTGCCCGGTGCTGCCGGGACGAGGCCACCGCCGATGAACGGCGTAACCGCGAGGTGTGCGAACGCGATGCCCGCACTGGAAAGGGCCGCGACGATGCCGCCCCTCCGCCTGGTGACGTCGAGTTTCGTAACGATTGCCCGGCGCACGCCAACCGCTGCGAAGGCCCGGACAGCTTCAAGCTGGTCATCGGGATGGCCTTCGGCAGAGATCACGAGCACCGGCTCGGCATCAATGACATTAATAAGATCGCCAAGGCTGGCCATGTCGTCTTCATCGAACGGTACGATAGCTGGCAGGTCGATCACACAGCGATAGCCATTCGAGCGCGCGTTTCGCAGCAAGGAAAAAAGCGCGTCCGGCGTATTGGCTGAACGGATCTGGCGTTGTTCCAGCTCGAGATAGGCAGCGAGCTGTGCGCCGCCAGCCGTTGCGTCGAGGTCTGCGGCGACAGGCAGGATTTCGCAATTGGCGACAGCGGCCCGGCGCGTCATTTTCGCGGCAGTGGCCGTGCGGCCATGTCCGGGCGGGCCGACAAGCAGGATATCGCGGGTTGGCATGGCCGGGATCGGGTCACAGGTGATCAGCGCATCGAGGCCAGATGCCATGATGTCGGCCGGGTCCTGCGACTTGGCGCACATCGGCGCGCCTGCATCGGCTACACGTTCCGCAAATCTCTGGGGCGCACCGTGCCAGATAAGCGCATCGCGCACGCGATTTCGCAGGGGGTTTTCCTGAGGTCGGGGTGAACCGCCAACCGGCCTGTTCAGGCGCGTGATGAACCTTGGTTCGCTCGGCACCATTCCGCCGCCAAGCTTGTCAGTTGCGGCGCGGACTTCCACACCACCAGGCACTTCTCGCTCAGACAGGATAATCGCATCTTCGCCCATTTCGGCGAAGATCAACGCCTTGGCGGCCGCGTACGTCTCAGCTGCGAACATTTTCATGCGCATGGGCAATAAACTCCACTTCTGGAATCACACTTTGGCGCGGAAAGGTTAACGAAATCTGTTAATTTGTTAGGAAGTCGGAAATCAGCTGTGGGTAAACTGCGATCTGTAATGGCGTCCGGAATGCCAATGGTGAACGGCTTGGCTCAGGCGGCGCTGCGTTCGTCCACAATCTCTGAAAGTTTAACGCCGAGCTGTCCGTCGGCGACCACCAGCCGACCGCGTGCCATCAGCCGGTCGGAGACATAGATATCAACTGGCTCATTGGCTGATTTCTCGAGCGCGACGATTTCGCCTTCGCTCATGTCGAGGAGTTGTTCAATCGGCATGCGGGCTTCGCCCAGCACCACATCAACACGGACAGGCACATCCATCAGGGTCGATTCAAGCGCGCGGTTGCCGGACATATATGGTCTCCAGGACGTCGTGATTTGGTAGCCTCACCCGGAATGGTTTCCGAGGTGTGAATGCGGTGGACCAGAACGCATTCGCAGGTGGCTCAGGATTGAAAGAGATTGCCCTGTCCGTCAATCAGCTCTGCAGCAATTGTGCGGACCTGAGACATGGCATTATCCCGGTCATTCTCAGTAATTGCAGCATTTTCAAGCGTCTGAGCGAGCTGAACAATCTGTGCAAGCGCTGTTTTGAAGGACGCGGCAGAAGCGCGCATCGCGTCGGCCTGATATTTCAGCTGTTCGTCGCGAACAAGTGCCGCTGTACTCTGACGCGTATCTTCAAGCAGGGCGGCAAGCTCTGGCAGGCTGATCGAAATCCTGTCCTTTTCGGCTTCGGCCTGATGGGCAGGGGCTTCGAAATCGCTGCGGAAATCAAACGGGGTGACGGATTTGATGGATACGCCGCTCATTCGATCAGCTCGTCTTCCCGGCGCACGATCGACAGGATATCGCCGCGCTTGGCGAGTGAGCGGGCCAGCCGGGTGATTTCGAGTCGTGCGGCCTCGACATCTGACCGACGCACAGGCCCAATTGAGTCGATCTCGGCAGTCAGCATATCACCGGCCCGCTGCGTCATATTCTTCAGGAAAGTGGCATGGATGGCTGGCTTCGCGCCTTTCAGCGCGGTTGCGAGAGTGGTGCGGTCGACGCTTGAAAGTATGGTTTGCACAGCGGCCGGACCGAGGCCTGCAAGGTCTTCAAAGGTAAACATCAAGGCGCGGATACGTGCGCCACTGCCGGGCTCGGCTTCATTGAGAGAGGAGAGCAGGCTGCGGTCTGCGTCCGACTCCATCTGGTCGAAGATACGGGCAACAGCTTCATGGCCGTCACGGCCGAGACGTCCGGCGCTTGATTGCAGAAGGTCGCTGACAGCCTGTTCAATGACGTTCAGCGCTTCGGCGCGCACCCGTCCAATATGCAGGAGCCGGCGAAGCGCATCCGTGGCGACCGGCCGGGGCAGGGCGCGTACTGTCCGGGCCGCGGTTTCTGGTGCCAGACGCGACAGGATGACCGCGATGACTTGCGGGTTTTCTGATTCGAAGCATCGGGCGATGGCTGCAGGGTCGAGGCCAGACAGGCTGTCCCAGACGGCACCAGTTTGATGCGTGTCGGCGCTTGAAGCCTGCGTGCGAAGGGCGAACACGAGCGCATCGCTTTCCGTCGGCGCAGACGATGCTGCTTGATGCGGCATGGCATTTATCGCGACGCTCAGCTGGTTGGCCTCCTCTTCAGACAGCTCTGACCAGACGGCGGAGGCTGCAGGGCCGAGTTCCCGCATCAAACGGGCAGCTTTCAGCACACCTGAGCGGACATGCGGTGGATTTTCGGTTTCAAGGCGTGCGGGCAGGCTCATCCGTGACCTCCCTGGCTTGTCATCCAGGTCTTGAGAACGCGGGCGGTTTCCTTCGGATTCTCGAGCGCGAGCCGGCGCGCTTCGGCGGTCCTGTCCTCGTTGGCGACATGCTCACTTGTGGGTATCGCATGCAGGACGGGTGGGTGCTCGGCGGCGGGGCGCGAAGATGCCGTGGAAGGCATAGTGGCGGCAGGTAACGGCCGGGAGAAAAAACCGAGATAGCCGATCAGGATCCCCAGGACAGAAAGCCCGCAGAGCTCTACCAGTTCGACAGGCTGGAAGCCTCCGGTGGTGCCGTGCGCGAAGCTGAAAGGTTGTATCTGAAGACGGTCGCGGGTCCGGTCATAACCGGCGGCCGCATCAAGGATCGTCTCAATCCGGGTCGTCGTTTCGGCATCGAGGTGAAACCGGTTCTCCGGAGCGTCGACCATGATCAGGAAGTTCTGCTTGCCGTCCGCGTCTGTCCGGGTGGCGACGCGGACAGCATCACGGCCAAGAACGGGTTCAATGAGATTGGCAAGCTGCACCTGCTGCGGTGACATGGCCGCATTACCAGCCGAGGTGTCAGTCAGGAAACTATTGGCGCGCCATGCGACAAGGCACACGACCAGGGTCAGCGCCATCAGCGCTGCCAGTCGTGTGCCTCCTGGCATATTTGACCTTTGAGCTGACATCCCATTCCCTGCTGGCGTCACCATTTGAAATCGATGGCGTGTTCGTCAGCTAGATAGGCAAGTCAGCGTAAACGGCGCTTTAACGATAGCGCCGTTCCGCGGTGATGGAGTGCCAGTTTCTTTCGGGTGTCAGGCGCGGTACTGTTGCAACCGCGTCGTGCGCAGACCCTTCGAACCGTGACGGTCATAAAGTTTCGACCAGCCGGTCAGTTCTTCTTCGGTCAGCGCATAGCGCTCACAGGCTTCTTTCTGGGAAAGGAGACCGCCCCGCACCGCCGCGACAACTTCCGCCTTGCGGCGTGTCACCCAGCGGCTGATGCCGGGCGGCGGGAGGTCTTCCCGGGTCATAGTTTGCCCGTCAGGGCCCTTAATGCTCAAAGTTCTCGCGTTCTGCTGCGCCATGAGATCCACCATTATTAGCGGTTAAAACCGAGGACGCTTCTGCGCCCATGTCTGTGGTCTACAGCAGGCATATTAAATCAGGTTTCAGCGAGACCTGTGAGTTTTCATGAAAATTCAAAACGTTCTCTGGGTGCCCGTTAAACCTGCGTTCGCAAACCTGTCCCGGCATGGGTCAGGTGTGCTGAATGAGCACAAGTTTATACAATTTTAGGCCGAAATCCGTTCATCAGCGGCGATTGTCGCCCAAATAAAGCCCCCGCCCATTACGCGAGTTTCATGTGAACTTTCGTACAGAACACACGCCTGACCCCTGGCGACACCCTCTTCTGCGATGGAAAAGAACACTGCAGGGCGGCCTTCCAGCCATCCAAGGTGGGCAGGCAGGGGCTCACGGGTTGAACGGACGCGGGCAAGAACGGCCTGTTTGCGGTCGCAGGCCTCTTCGAGCGTGCCGTCGCCGAGCCAGTTCAGCTCTTCCATGGTCAGCCCGGCTGTGAGCAAGGCTTCACGCGGGCCGACGATTACCTTGCGGGCCGGCGCGTCGATCTTCACGACAAAGAGCGGCTCACCCGTCGCGACGCCAAGGCCGCGGCGCTGGCCGATCGTGTAATGGATCACCCCGTCATGCTGGCCCAGAACCCGGCCATCGAGATGCACGATATCGCCGCCGCGCCCGGAGCCGGGGCGGATTTTCTTGACGACATCGGCGTAAGAGCCCTGCGGCACGAAGCAGATATCCTGGCTGTCCGGCTTTGCGGCGACGGGCAGGTTGTACTTTTCCGCCAGCTCACGCACCTGCGTCTTCGGCAGGCCACCAAGCGGGAAGCGCACATAATCGAGCTGCTCCCGCGTCGTAGCGAACAGGAAATAGGACTGGTCACGCGAGGCATCCGCGGCGCGGTGCAGCTCTGGTCCGTCCGGCCCGTCTGACCTCTGGATGTAATGCCCTGTCGCCAGGCAGTCGGCACCGAGTTCCTTGGCGGTGGCAAGCAGATCGGAGAATTTGACCGTCTGGTTGCAGCGAATGCACGGGATTGGCGTCGAGCCGGCAAGATAGGTGTCGGCAAAATCCTCGATCACCTGCTCGCGGAACCGGCTTTCATAATCCAGCACATAATGCGGTATGCCGATCTGGTCGGCGACATTGCGCGCATCGTGGATATCCTGCCCGGCACAGCAGGCGCCCTTCTTCTGGATGGCGGCACCGTGATCATAAAGCTGTAGCGTAATGCCGATGACTTCATAGCCTTCATCGGCCAGCATGGCCGCGACGACGGAGCTGTCGACGCCGCCTGACATGGCGCAAATGACCCGGGTTTCGGAAGGCGGCTTGTTGAAGCCAAGCGAATTGAGTCCGCCGGGCGCGGCGGAGGTGTTGTGTGTCATGTCTCTCTCCAACCGGGTTCAAGGCCCGAAGCAGAAATGGGTTATGTTGAAGGCTACATAGTTGAACCGGGAGGGAATGTCAGCTTTGCATGTGTAGTCGGCTGCCAGCTTAGTGGGCGCTATCCAGCTTCGGGCGGGCCCGGCCCATTGTCCAGTTGGACGTTCCGCGCACGGATGGATTTGGGGCACACCAGATCTCGCCAGTGGCGGTAATCATCGTGACCCAGATGAGATTGTGCTCCTGGCCATAGTCGATGACGCCAATTGCAAACCCGTCACCCTTGTCGAGCACGGTCATGGGGATGGGTGGATTGAGCTGTGTGAACATGTGTGTCCGCTTTCTATAAGTCCTGCAATCAACCTTGCCGAGATGCGATTGGTTGCGTGGGGTTGAACAGAAAGCTGCGCATCGTTTGATCGCTGTGGCGTGCGTGAAAATGCAAACAGGCTTGTCGGTGAATTCACTTTGGAACACAATCGCGTACAGGCCTGAATTCGGTCAGGCTTTTGGGTGGGACCAGAACCATGATCAGGACTTTCCGTATTCTCGGCGCGGCCCTTGCCGCTTCGGCTATCGCGCTTTCAGTGCAGGCGCAGGCTGGGGATTGGCGCGTCACACCGCTCGCTCAGGATGGGTGGAGCGCAGAGGAGAAAGGCGAGGCCGATGAGCCGACCCGTTCGGTCCGCCTTGTCTATCAGGGCGAGGACTTCAAGTTCTCGTTCGGCTGCGTGCTCGGCTACGGGATTGATGTTTCCTGGATGCCGGACAGGGCGCTCGAGGGCGGCCTGCTCATCCCGGTGAAATTCAGCATCGATGGCGATTTGCTGTTCGAACGCGATATCGCCAATAATGACCGCAAGGACTATGCCTGGCAGGAGCGCGGGGACGCGACCAATGCCGCGTCACTCGTCTACGCCATCTGGGAAAAAGGGGCCGGTACGCTGACGATCGAGGGCGGCGGCGTCACAAGCATTGTGCCTTTTGATGAAGTGAAGAACGAGTACTGGTCAGAGGAAATCCTGTTTGCCTGCGGCCTGTTCTAGGACGGCAGGCGGGCCTCAGCAGTACGGATTTCCTGAGCGGCAGGAGCTGTTATAGCCTGTGCCAATGGCGTTCACGCTGTTGATGAAATTGTTGAAGTCGGCCGTGTCCTGATAGCTCGACGAGGACGAGTAGCTGGAGCTGGAACTGCTGCTATACGAGCTGCTGCCGGAATAGGGCGTGTAGCTGCTGCCCCCGCCATAGATCGGCCGATTGACCGTCATCGCGGTGAGGCTGTCGAGAATGCCCCAGTTGCGCCGGGTCGAGCGGGGCGGATTGGCGAGATTGTTGTTGTAGGTCTCGGCGTTCTGGATGTTGTAGAAAGGCTGGCAGGCGCCCTGATAGCCTTCATTCAGGCACGCATTCATCAGAAGCGATTTGGTGCCGTCATAATCGTACATATCAAAGCGGCGATAGAATTTCATGTAGGCGAGGTTCAGGCATTTGTCCTGCTCACCGAGGTCGCAAGCTTTCCTGAAGAAGTCTGCCGCCTGGTCGCGGTCAGCTTCACTGGGTTTGTAGGGGGATATGACGGTCGCATAGGCGAGGCCCTGGCAGCCATAGAAAGACTCGAGGATGCAGGCACGCCGAAAGTTTGGCAGCGCCATGTCATAGTTTGGACTGGCCTTGTATTCACCCGTCATCCAGCGTTCGCCCATCAGGTAGCAGGCATCGCCATTGCCAGCCCCGCATAGCGCATCGAAGATTTCCGTGGCCTGGGTCACGTCACCACTTGCCGTGAGTTCGCGGCCGCGCGCGATGAGGTTGTCTTCAAAGTCCCAGAGACGGGCGCGGGCCTCATGGTTCACTTCGTCGCCGGCCATGGCCGCGCGGTAGTATTTTTCCGTTTTGGCGATGGAGACCGGAACGCCCATGCCGACATCATGCATATAGCCGAGGGTGAGCTGCGCATTGCCGACGCCGCCATCCGCGGCCCTCTGGATGAGGGCGGCGCCAGCTTCGAGGTCTGCCTCAACGCCGTCACCCGTGAGCAGCATCTGGCCGGCATTATAGGCCGCTTCCTGGTCACCAGATTTTGCGGCGAGCCTGTAATAGTGCAGGGCCGCAGCCGCATCCTTCGGTCCGCCTATGCCCTGGTCGTAATAGAGCGCGATGTTGAACAGGGACGCCTTGTCCCCGCTTTGCGCGGATTTCAGGAACCAGTTGCGGGCCAGCATTTTTGACTGGGTGACGCCAATCCCGCCCGAATACATTGATCCGAGTACGAAATAGGCTGGTGTGTAGCCAGCCTTGGCGAGTGCATCGACTTCGACATAGGCGGCTTCCGGATTGCCCGCGCGTGCCGTTTCCATCGCTGCTTCGAGACGTTCGGCCTGGCTCTCGGCGAGGGCCGGCCCGTGAAGCGTGCAGGCCAATGTAATCAAGATGCAGGCGAGCCGTCTGCGCATGTGAAACCCCACTCTGGATTTCACCAGCCTAGCGATGCCGATCTAAAAATCTACAGAACTTTGAAACGAGCAGTCCGCCCGCGCCGGCTACAGGCCGATAGCCGCCCGGAGCGCCTCATGGCAACCGGGGGTAAAATGGAAGGCGTCCCAGCCATGTTGGCGGGCCGCTTCGATATTCTCCTGCATATCGTCAACGAGGATGATGTCGCGGCCCTTATGGCCCATCGCGTTTTCTATGTGGGCGAAGTAGGCAAGGTCCGGCTTGGCGAGGCGCATCCGGCCGGCCGCAAAGACGGTATGCATGTGTTCACCGAAGCCCATGTCCTCGATCCAGTCTGCGCGATGGACTTCATTGTTCGTCGCGATGACGTTGATGACGCCTGCCTCGCGGGCGCGGCGCACGAGTGAGAGGGTCTCGGCATCGGGGATGTGATCCTTGTCGAACCAGTAGTCGACGACTTCACGGGCACGGTCCGGCACGCCGTTCTCACTCGCCCATGCGCCGACCAGCTCATGCAGGTCCGCTTCGCCAACCATGGCTTTCTGGAAACGGCCTGAAAACAGGTAGCTGGCCAGCGACTTGATCGACAGGCCGGTATCGGCCTCGAACGTCGTCATCCACAGGAAGATTCCATCCTGGACATTTGAATTGAGAACACCGTCAAAATCCCAGGCGATCACTTTGTGTTGGAGTTGCTGCACAGCGGGGCCGACCTTTCCATGTTTTAAGGCGCTGTAGCGGCCAATCGGTCAAATTTCCAGCTTTGCCGCAACATCACTGAAACCGGAAAGCGCCATCTTCCCGCAAGTGCGAGGCGGAGGTGACAAGATGGGTGTGGCCAACCGGCTTCAGACTGATCAGCCAATCGAAATCGAAGCCGGGCTGGACGTTGAAGCCCCCATCGAACGGGTGATGGACCTGCTCGACTTCGCGGCCCCCTGCAATGCGCTACGCGAGCGTGGCTTTTTCTTCATGGAAGAGGCCGAGGGCAGCAAGGGCCGTTTCAAGGCGGTTGACCCGAACGAGCCGGACAGGGTGTTCGTGTTCGATGTTGAGACGTTTGACTGGCCCAAGCATATCCGCTTTGCCATGCAGTTCGATACAGACGAGCCAATCGGGTCTGTCCGGCGATCGATCTGTGATTTCAGCCTGTCCGCCACAGGGCCTGACACTTGCCACCTGAAGCTGGTTGAAACGACTTTCCTGGTCGAAGGGCTCAGTGAAAGGGATGTGCGCACTGAACGGGCCATGCTGGTGCTTCTTGCACAACAGCGAATTACTTCGCTCTGCATCCATGCGACGCGCGGCGTCGATGCAGCGATGGCGGTGGGCTGACGTCTCCGCGCTATCCTGTCGCGCGGCAGGCTGCGCAATTTTCCGGGCCAGCCCATTCAATGTATAAGTGAATTTCAGTCGTCGCTTAGGGGAGCTTGAACGCATGGAATTCGACGCACTTCTTCTGTCGCGGATTCAGTTCGCGTTCGTCATCGCTTTCCACATCCTCTTCCCGGCATTCACCATTGGTTTGGCTGCCTTTCTTGCAGTTTGCGAGGGGCTCTGGCTGTGGACCAAAAAGGATGTGTTCAAGCGGCTCTATCTGCACTGGATCAAGATTTTCGCTCTGGCCTTTGCGATGGGCGTCGTTTCGGGCGTCGTCATGTCATACCAGTTTGGCACCAACTGGTCTGTCTTCGCTGACAAGACCGGCAGCGTGATCGGACCGCTGCTTGGTTATGAGGTCCTGACCGCCTTCTTCCTCGAGGCGACCTTCCTCGGTGTGATGCTGTTCGGCTGGAAGCGGGTGGGCAACAAGCTTCACTTCCTCGCGACATCGGTTGTGGCGATTGGCACGACGATTTCGGCATTCTGGATCCTGTCGGCCAATAGCTGGATGCAGACGCCGGTCGGCTATGCGATCGACGCCGAGACCGGAAATTTCTATGCGACTGATTTCATGGCGGTGATCTTCAATCCGAGTTTCCCGTCTCGCTATGTCCACATGATGCTCGCGGCCTTCATCACCACGGCCGCTGTCATCATGGCGGCTGGCGCGTGGCAGGTGATCCGTGGTCATTCCAGCCAGCCGACGCGCTGGCAGATCAGGATGGCGGCCGGCACGCTCTGTGTCCTGATGCCGCTGCAGATCTGGGCCGGGCACTGGTCTGGTGAGGTGGCGCATGAATACCAGCCGGCCAAGGTCGCGACGATCGAAGGCTGGTGGGAAACGGCTGACGTGCAGGGCACGGTGCTGCTGGCGATTCCCGACGAGGAAAATGAACGCAATGCATTCGAGCTGACCGTGCCGGGCACAAGCCGGTACCTGTTCACCACCGATGAACCGCTTGAGGGGCTGAAGGCGTTCGACGCGCCTGACCGCCCGCCTTTCCTGCCCGTGTTCTGGGGCTTCCGGATCATGGTCGGTGCCGGCATGGCCATGCT
>CAZKXJ010000009.1:139498-180937 GCA_964556825.1 uncultured Hyphomonas sp.
TCCTGCCCGTGTTCTGGGGCTTCCGGATCATGGTCGGTGCCGGCATGGCCATGCTGGTGCTTGGTATCTGGGGTGCCATCCTCTGGTGGCGTGGCCGTATTGACAAGCCGGGCATCTTTCACTGGCTCGCCGTGCCGGGCGGTTCGCTTGGTTTCATCGCGGTGATTACGGGCTGGATCGTCGCGGAGGTCGGCCGTCAGCCCTACACAGTCTATGGAGCGCTGCGCACCGAAGACAGCCTGGCGCCGGTTTCGGTCGGGCAGGTCGCTACATCGCTGCTCATCTTCATGATCGTCTATGCCATCATCTTCACGGCAGGCACGGTCTACATGGCGCGCATCGCAACACGTGGCTTCGGCGATGATCCGACAGATCCGCCAGAACGCGAACATCGCGCGCCGGGCAGCCCATTGGCGGCTGTCGATGACAAGGCCGAAGTACCGACATCGGAACGCCAATCTTCAGAGCAGGGGGACTGAAATCATGGACTTGGACCTTCCACTGATCTGGGCTGTGCTGATCGCCGCGGCTGTGATGCTCTACGTTCTGCTTGACGGCATGGATCTCGGTATCGGTATCCTGACCGGGCTCGCCAAGGATGATGAAGAACGCAATCTCATGACGGCAACGATCGAGCCCGTCTGGGATGGCAATGAAACCTGGCTGGTGCTTGGTGGGGGTGGCCTGTTTGCGGCCTTTCCTCTTGCCTATGCGATCCTGATGCCGGCCTTCTACCTGCCGGTACTGCTGATGCTGGCTGCCCTGATCTTTCGCGGCGTGGCCTTTGAATTCCGTCACAAGGCGGTGAGGAACACTACAAAGCTGTTCTGGAACGGTGCTTTCTTTGGCGGGTCCCTCACGGCAGCGCTGTCACAGGGCCTGATTCTCGGCGGATTTGTGCAGGGCGTTACGGTGGAGGGGCGCGGCTTTGCAGGCGGCGCGTTCGACTGGCTGACGCCATTCTCGCTACTGGTCGCGATCTCTGTGGCTATCGGCTATGTGCTGCTCGGTGCGTGCTGGCTGATCCTGAAAACCGAAGGGGAGGTCCAGCATCGGGCGCGCAGACGGGCGCTGGCGGCACTGATCGGTGTTGCGATCTGTTTTGCAGCCGTCAGCCTTGCGACGCTCTCGATTGATCCGCGGGTCACCGAACGGTGGGGCTTTTCGATGTCGAGCATTGAATTGACAAAACTCTTGCCCCTGTCGCCAATTCCCCTGATTGGCGCCGTGCTCGTCGTACTGGCGGGACGGGACCTTTCGATGAAGGTCGATGCACCGGACTGGCGTCCTTATGTATTCTCGACCGGTATTTTCCTGTCCGGTTTCCTTGGGCTCGCGGTCAGCCTGTTTCCGAATCTGGTGCCGTTTGAAGTCGATGTCTGGGAAGCGGCGGCGCGTGACAATGCGCTGATGCTGATGCTCGTCGGCGCGGCTGTCATGCTGCCGGTCATCCTGTTCTACACAGGCTATGTCTATTCCCTGTTCTGGGGCAAGGTCGACCCGGATGAGGCCTATCATGACTGACCTGATCGAACCACAAGGCCCGGACGAAACAGGCGAAGACGAACGCCCGCTGGGCCGACAGTTGCTGTGGTTTGCCGGCCTGGCGCTGGCAAGCGTGAGCGTCGTTGCAGTGGTGGCGTATGCGTTGCGGGGTCTATTGTTCCTGTGAGGTGCCGGGCATCAGTGTGCCCGGGTCTGTCCAGCTCCACAAACTGTCGACCTGAAACAGATAGTCCTTCGTCTCAGCGGTGCGCAGCTTGCCCGTTGCATGATCGCGAAGGCTTTCAAACAGTACCTGGCGGGCAGGTGGCCCAGCGGCGACGGCCTCATCATGCAGGGACTGGACGAACTCGCGATATGCGCGGATCTGGACGGCGAACTCGTCCTTGGTCGCGACGTTGTCCTTGAAGGTATAGTGTGGCCCCCAGATGTCGTTCGCGGCAAGGGCGATGGCGATATAGGTGTCGCCACTTTCAAGGTTTTCGGGGGTGAACCACGCTTCCCGAGGCAGGCGGGTCTCGCCCGCCAGCGCGTGGAATTTCATCAGCCTGTATTCGGCGTCAAATGCCTGCTGCTGTTCGAGGCCCCAATCCAGCCCTTCATGATCGTCTCCGGTGTAGACGAGATAGGCCGCGCGCGCATCCTCCATCAGGGCGAGTGCCTCGGCCGGATCGGATGCCTGCCGGGCCTGCTCAACCCGCAGCTCGCCATACCATTTGTGAACCGGCGAACCTTGCTTGTCGGCACATGATCTCGAAAGATTTGCGATAAAGTTGGGACGCGCCGAACCCGTCCATTCGTCGCGATAGGCGTACCAGAGGTTTTGCGACACATTCCACCAGGACATGCTACAGGCAGCAAATGTGCCATCTTCCGTAAAGAACGGTCCGGGTGGCCCGCCTGCATCGGCATAGAGCACCGCCGCGTCGACAATGCGCTCTCGTATCTCTCTTGCGCGCTCATAGTCATGGGGGACCGCAGGCGCGGCATCGGCCTTGATGAGGATGTCGAGCGCGCGGTTGGCGATGGTGCCCTGTTCCTCAAGGCTGAGATCGGAACGTGACAGGAGCAGGAACCAGGTATCCGCGAGCTGGTACATCGTAATGAACCGGTCAGCGCAGACCGCTTCAAGGATATTCGCATCATTGACGGCCGCTTCGTTGATAGGGCCTTCGGTCTGCTCGTAATAATACCGGACCGCGTTGAGCTGGTCGTCAGTAGACTCAGGGCAGGGCGGCAGCTCGCCCTCGGCAATCGCCGCACCCGTCCCGGCGACGAAAAAGGCCAGCGCCGTGACGCCGGCTCGGACTACGGATATCATCTTGATACGTCCCTCGAGCAATTCGTCTGATTGGAGCAACCGGCGAACGATTTGGCAAGATGCTCGAGTCCAGGGCGGGCGCCGCGCTGGCAAGTGTGACCGTCGTCAACGATGGCGGCCTGTGAGCCACGAGCTGCCCCTTCATCGGCGGGCCTGGCCCCATGTGCGCCGGCGTGCGCCTTGACGCAGACGGCTACGGGCGGCAACCAGATTATGGGTGTGGGACCAGACCTGTAATGACAAGGACAGAACATGGCTGCCAAATTCGAACTCTATACCGACAAGGCCGGTGAATTCCGTTTCCGACTGAAAGCCGGAAATGGCGAGAACATCCTGGCCAGTGAAGGCTACAAGCAGAAGGCGAGCGCGACCAAGGGCATCGACTCAGTCAAGAAGAATGCCCCTGAAGATGCGCGCTATGAGCGCAGCGAGACAAGCGGCGGCAAGTTCAGGTTCAACATCAAGTCGACCAATGGCCAGGTCGTCGGCACGTCGCAGAGCTATGCCAGCGCGGCGAGCCGTGACAAGGGCATCGAGTCGGTCAAGCGATCTGCGCCGGATGCGGCGGTATCAGACCTTACGGCCTGAAGTCCCGAATATCGGGTGCTGTGTTTGCCTGATGCTGAATATGAAAGGACCGCCCTGTCAGATGACTGGGCGGTCCTGTTTGTCTGGTCTGTATGAGCGCCCGGTCAGACCGCTCAGTTGAAGCGCGGGGCAATCTTGAGATTCTTCACCCAGCCAATCTTCTCATAGAAGAGGAGCATCGTGCCATTATAGTCGACGATGCGGTTCCAGATGCCCTTGCGCGGACGGTGCAGCGCGGAAATCGGCTCATCATGATGATGGTCGTGGAAAGCTTCCCCGCCGGTCAGTAGCGCCATCATGTGATCGGCCCAGGCAGGCGTCTTGAGGTGGCCAAGCACGTTGATGCCATAGGTCGTGGCGTGGAACTGGATGGCCCGGCCGATGACGATACTGGCGTGGATGATAGCAGTCAGCACGAGCGAACCGCCTGCGGCCCAGACGATGAGGTAGATCGCTGCCGGGACGAACAGGTGCACGACGAGCGAGATAGAATTGTAGAAGCCGTCCATCCAGACAATGATCGGATGGTTCTTCAGCCACATCGGCATTGGGCGCATCATGTCCTTGTGGTCGCGGAACATGATCCAGCCGACCCATGCCCAGCGCTTGGACTCAAATGGGTTGTGCGGGTCGCCGGGACCATCGGCGAAGCGATGATGCTGTGAGTGGTAATTGATCCAGTCTTTCACATTGCCCTGCATCGCGATGACGAGGTTCATCATGGTGAGGATTTGCATGGGCCAGCGCATGTCACCCGCGCGATGCTGCATCAGGCGGTGAAGCGGGCCGATACCGGCATTGCAGACAAAGATCGTAAGCGCGATCACGCTGAGCGAAAGTGGCAGGTACCAGAGATGCAGTTCGATATGAGTCAGGGCAATGCCCAGGATCACCATGGTGGTCAGTAGCGCGATGCCAAGGGCGGGATAGATGAAAGCTGAAAAGCAACTTGCAATATTGAACGTCTTCCACGTCTTCGGAATGGCAAGCGATCGTGGGATCATGGGCGGGTAACTCCTTGGGGCCGTGCTAGCGTCCAGTCTGAGCTGCACCAGCTACCGGAAAGTTAAGAACGATTTGCAACTTCGAAAAGAGGGAATGTGCGTGCAGACCTGACTTCTTTTGCGAATGTGATCGATCTGAGCTGAACCGCGACTGAATAGTCACGTTCAAGGCAGTCAGAGTGCCTGCCAGTCGTAGGTCAGCGGGCCTTCCTTATGGGCAAACCGGTCAATATGTGAGGCGACGATATCCTTCAGTCTCGCCACATCCTCCCCACTTTTCGGCTCAAGGTGGATTGTCAGATCGCTTTCGCTTGCCGCCATGACAACGCGTCCAAGGGGCAGGTCGATGGTTGAATGCGTGGGTGTGAACTCAACAGGGCATTTATGCCCCCAATGCTTGCTCAACTGTTGCAGGTACCGGCTCGAGTTCGGCGTGGCGACGATGGCGTTGTATTTCATGACGGGCTCCAATGTTACCGACAAGAAAACGTAATTGAGACGCATTCGCATTAACAGATACGATTTCGCATAATACTCATGCCGATGCGCGCTTGCAGGGGCCATATGTACGCGGGCGCAGGTCTCTTACACGTCAAAAGAGCCTCATCCACAGTAACCAAACGCTACAACCGGCTACCGGGTGGTTGTTTGTGTCTTGACAATATTCTTGTTATGTTCTGTTAGTGTTCTTCTCGTGATCACGAATTTCAACGAACAGGGCGAAATTTCATGGACGCTATTCAGAATCGCAGTGGCGAGCTCTGGTCGCTTCTGGTGCAGCACGGACTTGCGGATCTGTTTGGACAAAACGAGACGGCGCATGTCGATTGTCCGAAATGCAAATCACCGCGCGGTCTGAAGCTCAGCCTCGTATCGGGTCAGGCAAGATGCTCGCGTTGTGGCGTGGAAGCGCCAATCCTGACTTATCTCAGCGAGATGGAAGACGCCGAAGTCTGCGTTGATGCCGATGATATTGTCGATGCCGAGATCATCCAGTTCAAGCCGCAAAGATCGGGGTCTGATCCCGCCCTGCCGGCAATCCGCAGCACTGAAACGTCGATAGCCGGGCTGGACGACGTGTGCATGGATGAAGACATGGAGGCCTGGAAGGCCGAACTCATGGACGAGCCAGCTGCGACGCCGGCGAACAATGAGACCTCAGCGCCGGCCAACACACCGCCACGTCGGAGTATTTTCGAGAGCCTGATTATCATTTTCCTTTCGCTTGTTTTCCTCACAGCTGGCCTCTCGGCGGCGGGCCTCTCGGCCTTCGCCAATTTCCAGGCGTTCAGTGAAAGCGTTGCCAACCCGGCACAGGGGCAGATTTGGGGCTGGGCTGGGGTTATCGCGTCGGTCTGCTCATTTGGCGGGTTCACCTTTTTCTGGTGGCATGTTTCGGGCGGACGCCGGAAAGAGGGATTGCGGGCGCTCGCTTTCGCTTTAGCTGGCGCCGCTACCAGCACGCTGGGCACGGCCATGTTCATGGCCAATAATGACGATGCCCGCACTGGCGCCATTCAGGCGGCCGCAACTGCTCGGCCCATCGTGGAACAACAGATTGAGGATTATCGCCGCCAGCTTGAAGGGATACCGGCAGGTGTGCGCTCTGTCGGCGGGCTTGAGTCTTATCTGCGCGGCGTTGAAGAAGCTGGCCGCACGCATCAGAAGCCCTATCGCGATGCGCAGAATGAGCTCGGCCTCGCAAGACGCCGCGCCGAGCTTGAAGCGAAAATCGAGGCGGCCCGTCTCAGCCTGCTTGGGGAGGGCGGCCCGGCAATCCTCAACGCAGAGGCGCCGGCGAGAGGCCTGCCTGCCTGGTTCTTTGCTGTGATGCTGGAAGTCTTTTCCTCCCAGGGCACCAGTATCGCGCTTGTCGCGCTGCTGGTGCTGGCTTCCAGCCGGGGCCGGGAGCGGCGGCGCACGCCTGACAGTCGCGCTGCCGCCCTGGCCTGAACCTGTTCAGACGCTGACGACACGCCCCGGATTCATGATGCCGAGCGGATCAAGCGCCATCTTGATGGCACGCATCGTATCGGTCGCTGCCTGTGGCCGTATGCGCGCCAGCTCGTCGCGCTTGAGACGGCCAACGCCATGCTCTGCGCTGATCGATCCGCCGAAGCGCATCGCCTGATCGTGAACTATGCGCGTGATCTCGTCGGCATGACTGGCGAGGATCGGTTTGGATGCAGCTTTTGGCTCGCAGGCCGAATAGTGGAGATTGCCGTCGCCGACATGTCCGAAAGCGACAATCTCCGCAGCGCTCACGACTTTGTGGATCTCGGTTTCAGCGGCGTCCAGAAAATCTGGAATGGCTGAAACCGGAACTGAAACATCATGGTTCACCGCCGTGCCATAGGCGCGTTTTGAAAGTGGAATTGTTTCGCGGATATGCCAGAAACTGTCGGCCTGGCTGACAGTCTCGGCGATGATCGCATTCTCCGCGAGGCCTTTCTCCATGGCGTCGGCAAGGGCGGCCATCAGCGTTTCGCGAGCCTGGTCCTCGCGCGCCATCGAAACTTCGACAAGCACGCGCCATGGCAGAGGCGAGGGTGCAGGGTCACGCGTATCGGGCACATCAACCTTGACCATTTCTATGGCATTGGCCGGAATGATTTCGAAACTCGTCACCGTATCGCCAGCATGGTCACGGGTCAGTGCCAGCAGGTCGACCACATCGGAAGATGACTTGCAGATGACCCAGCCTGTCGCCTTGGCGACTTTGGGGAAAAGTTTCAGTGTCGCCGCTGTGATGAGGCCTAGCGTGCCTTCGGCGCCAGCGAAAAGATGCTTCAGGTCATAGCCTGTATTATTTTTCCGTAGACCGGACAGGCCGTCCCAGATCTCTCCCGATGGCAGCACGACTTCCAGTCCGAGGACCAGGTCGCGCATCATGCCATAACGAAGCACCGCCACACCGCCCGCATTGGTAGATATCAGTCCACCAATCGTGGCTTGCCCTTCCGAGCCGAGCGACAGCGGAAAGAGACGGTTCGCTTCGTCGGCAGCCGATTGCGCATCGACAAGGGGCGCACCAGCTTCGATCGTCAGTGAATTGTTGCGCTTGTCGAGCCCACGCACGCTGGTCATGCGGCGCATCGAAACGGTGATCTCTCCATGCGGTGTGCCGCCATCGACAAGACCGGTATTGCCGCCCTGAGGCACGAGAGCGACGCGGTGTTCGGCACATAGCTTCACAAGCCCTGCCGCGTCCTGCGTGCTCGCCGGCATGGCGAGGAAAGGCGTTTTGCCCGGCCATGTCCCGCGCCAAGGTGAGGCGGCCTCTTTCAGCTTGTCTTCGTCTTCGCTCCAGCCTTTCGGGCCGAGCAGCGCCTTGGCGTCAGTGAGAAATGCGTCAGGGGGGAGGGTCATATATCGCGGTCCATCATGGCTGAGATGGTTGGGTCTCCGCCGACTTGTTTCAAGGCCGCGCCTGCCCGGCGACGCGCTTCGACCGGTTTGTTCTGGCCAATTTTGGTGATGCCTTCGAGACGGTCTGGAACAAGGGAAAAGGTCGTAATTCCGCGCACCAGTGCGTCGAATTTTCCAGCGCTCATCTTGGACCGGGTCCACTCTGGCTTGGGGAAGAGGTCGCCTTCAAAGCGGCTGGATAGCGCATCAAGGAAGTCTGCGGTGCCGGCATCGTCATGCGTTGTCACGGGGCCTTCAACCTCAACGGAGAGATAGTTCCAGGTCGGGACCTGATCTGCCATGCCATACCAGTCCGGCGAGATATAATCGTGCGGTCCTGTGAAGACGATAAGCGCCCGGCCACTGGTCGTGAGGGCCGTTGTGGCCGGGTTTGAGCGGGCAATGTGAAACCGGAGCGTGCCGCCTTCGCCGAGGATAATAGGCGTATGGACCGCGAAGGGGCGACTATCGGAAACGCTGATCACGAGCGCAAACGGCCAGGCGTCGATCCGCCTCAGGAGCCGGTCGCGATCGTTTTCAAGGAAGGCCGGGGCCGGATGCATATGTCTGGTTTAGCTTCGATCGGCGGCGCGTGCCAGCCGGTCGTTTATCGCATCGCCGAGTCCGCCGATCGGGATAGGGGCGACAGCAATGCGATGATGAGCTGCATCCAGCGTGCGCAGCATCGAGAAGAGGTTGGCGGCTGCTTCAGCCAGGCTGGCAGTCGGTGAGAGGTTTAGCGTTGCCTCGCCCGGGCCGAAGCCGAGATAGGCTTCATCTTGCCCGGCGCTGTCGGCATTGAGGCGGAGGCTTGCATCGGGGGCATAGTGGCGCAGGAGCTGGCCGGGTGAGATCGGTTTGCCGTCGCTGCCGCCAAGCGTGACACCGGGCCAGACGCGGTCAATTTCGGCAGCAGGGATTGTGCCGGGCCGCAGCAGGACAGGCGCCGCGCCGCGTGCATCGATCACTGTGGATTCAATGCCCTCAGTACATCGCCCACCATCAAGGATAAGGTCAATACGCTCGCCAAGATCTGTGCTGACATGCGTGGCAAGGGTCGGGCTGATGCGGCCTGAGGGGTTGGCGGACGGCGCGACAAGCGGCTTGCCGTAAGCGGAGAGAAGGTTTCGTGCGACAGGGTGCGCCGGGACACGCAGGGCCAGCGTTTCCAGTCCGGCGCGGGCGAGCTCACAAACGGTGGTCCCCCCGGTCGCGTTGACAACAAAGGTGAGTGGACCCGGCCAGAAGGCGGCGGCCAGAGACCGCGCGCGGTCAGAGAAGTCACCCTGGGCAAACGCCGCTTCCGCAGATGCAACATGCGCGATCAGTGGATTGAAGACGGGGCGTTCCTTTACCTCATAGATGCGCGCCACTGCGTCAGGCCGGGTGGCGTCGCCCGCGAGGCCGTACACCGTCTCGGTTGGCATCGCGACGAGGCCGCCTTCCCCGAGGCAGGCAAGGGCGCGCTCTATGGCGGCATTGTCGGCGGTGAGGATGGGCGCAGTCATGGGCAAAGCGCCTAGCACGCCGTCAGTTTGTGCGCGAGGCCCGGACCTCGACCTCAATGTGAACCTGTTCACCCACCCACTCGGCATTCGGATCCGACTGCAGGCCAAGCTCGAGCGGGGTACGTTCGACGGTGGTCTGTCCTGTCATGCGCGCTTCGTCGCCGTCGATCTCTAGTTCGAAATCGAAGGGCACGGTGACAGATTTCTGCTTGATGGTGAGGGTAGCATCGGCGGTATAGGTCTCGTCGCCGGTCCGACGGAAACTGGACAGGTCGACAGTCGCTTCGGGGTATTGCGGCGCATACAACCATTCGGCCGAGCGGAGGCTGTCAGTGTAGAGCTTTTTGTTGGCTTCTGCTGATGCAGATTGCACGGCGACATGGACGCGGGCTGCATCAAGATTGTCAGGATCAAACTGGATCTGGGCGCTCCAGCTTTTGAATTCACCTTCATACTCGCTGCCATCATGGGTGCCACCGAAGCGGATTTCCGAGGCGTCGTAGTCGACGTCCCAGTTGGGAGAGATGCCCGGGCCTGCCGTATTCTCACCGGACGATGGCGAAGTTGAAGACGAGCCGGAAAACAGGGACGGCACGAACGCGATCAGGACGAAGACGCCAATCGCCGCGCCAAACGCGATCAGAGCACCATGCGGTGGCGGCGCCGGCTTTTCGGACTTTCCGAACAGGCCGGGCAGCATGCGTTTCAAAACGCCTTCCTCGGCCGAAAATTCATGTTTCACGGCACCGGCGACATGCAGGGCGAGCAGGCCGAGCGCGACCCAGGCGAGCTTTGAGTGGACAAACTGGACCGCTCCGTGTCCGTCCTTATTGGCAAGGAAGCCAACGCCGGGAATTTCAGGCCAGCTGATGAGGCCGTAGAGCACGGTTGGTACGTGAAAATTGTAGGAGGTCGAGACCAGCAACCAGCCGGTCAGCGGCATGGCCAGCATCAGCGCGTAAAAGCCGAAATGAACCAGATGGCTGGCCGTCTTTTCGTATCCGGCCATTTCGGCAGGCAGGGGCGGCGGCGGGTTCATCAGGCGCCAGACGATCCGCGCGATTGTCAGCATCAGGATCGTAATGCCGATCGACTTGTGCAGCTGAAAAAGGAATTCACTGTCGTCCATGTTCCAGCCGAGCAGGATCATGCCGATGATGCCGATGGCGATCGCCCAGTGAAGAGCGATCGCGACAGCGCTGTAGCGGGATGACTGAGTCATGTGGCCTTGGTCTTTTCAGGAATTACTCTGCAGGCTCAGCGGCTTCGGTCTCATCCTGGAGGAACTCTCCTGAGAACTTGATGACCACATCATCAGAGATCACGCCTTCCAGCGACTCCTGACCAAAGGCGGAGCGGCTGATGGTAGTTTCAGCATCAAAGCCAATCACGTCGCGTTCGCCGTACCAGGACGTATTGCCGACACCATTGTAAGTGACGTCCAGTGTGACTGGATTGGTCACACCTAGAAAGGTGAGGTCGCCGGTTACAGTGCCGGAATAATCGCCTGTCTTGCTAACCTCCGTTGAGACGAAGGTGATGTCCGGATACTCGCTGCCGCCGATGAATCTCGTATCCTTGGACAGGGCGTCCGGCCAGTTCTCGTATTCACTGTCCGGGTGACCGGCCTTGTAGTTGGCTGGATATTTCACATTCACCCTGGGCTGGACGGTTGCCGACAGGGTCGAACTTGCCGGATCAGAGGCCATGAAATCGAGCGTTGCATCGAAATCGGTAAAGTCGAGCGTGTATTCGGACAAGCCGTTGTGCATGAAGGTCGCCGAGAGGAACGCATGGCTTTTTTCGAGGCTGTAAGTGGCGTCGGCCGCGCCTGCGAGTTTGTCTGCTGGTGCAGATGTTTCGGTGGTTCCGGCCGGATCGGCCGCATCGGGGACAGCCGTTTCGGCTGGCGGCGTTGCCGCATCAGGGCCGTCGGTGCCTGTTCCGGTGGATGGGTCGCAGGCGGTGAGGAGCAGTGCGCTCGCCCCGCCGAGAAGTAGGTAGGATAGTTTCATTGGGATCAGCCCCTTGTCTCTTGAGGGTTCAGGTCTATTCGTCCTGAAGGAATTCGCCGGAAAATTCGATGACGACTTCGTCGGAAATATTGTTGGCCATTGAAGTCATGCCGAAGTCCGAGCGTTTGAGTGTGGTGGTGGCGTTGAAGCCAACCAGGTCGCGTGGGCCGTACCATGGCAGGTTCGCGGTGCCATTATAGGTGACGTCCATGGTGACGGGCTTGGTCACGCCGAGGAACGTCAGGTCGCCGGTAACCGTGCCGGTAAATTCGCCGGTAGATTCCGCGCTGGTCGAAACGAAGGTGATTTCAGGATATTCGCCGCCATTCAGGAATTTGGGGTCGGTCGAGAGCTCGGTGTGCCATTCTTCGCGCTTTTCGGCGTCCGGGTAATTGGTTTCCAGCCCCATCGGGTTGATGGTCACGGATATTGACGAAGCAGTGGGTTCATCGGGATCAAAGTCGAGGGTGGCGTCAAAATCGGTGAAGTCGACTGTGTAACCCGAGAGCCCGTTGTGGATCACCGTCCAGGTCAGGAAGGCATGGGTCTGATCGAGCTGATAGGTATCTTTTGCCACACCATCGAGCGTTGGTTCGGCAAGGGCCGGAGACGCAAGCAGGGCAAAAAGGGCAGTCGACGTGATGATTGAACGCATGGACGATCTCCTTATGAGTGGTCGAGAATAGCTTGAAACGGTATTTAACTGGAAGTCGCTTCCTATCCACTTTCGGCGTAGAGCAGGCAAGACATAGCACATATCCGGGAGACGCATCACATGACTTACAAGGCCCCAATCGAAGACATTGTGTTCGCGCTCAAGGATATTGCAAGGCTTGATCGTCTGGCAGGCAATTCTTTCGAGGATTTTGATCTCGATCTCGTTGATCCAATTCTGGAAGAGGCCGGCAAACTGGCCTCAGAAGTTCTCGCGCCGCTCAACCAGACTGGCGATGCGCAAGGGGCGCAACTGACGGGGCAGGGCGTTGTCGCACCTCTTGGATTCGCAGATGCATACAGGGCCTTCGCCGACGGCGGCTGGATGGGCCTCGCGGCGCCGGTCAAATGGGGCGGGCAGGGCTTGCCGAAAGTGCTCGCCAATGCGGTGCTCGAACTTTTCCATGGGGCGAATATGAGTTTCGGCCTCTGCCCTATGCTCAGCCTCGGGGCGATCGAAGCGCTGGTCGCGCATGGCCATGAGGCCGAGCAGGCCAAATACCTGCCGAAGCTTGTGTCCGGCGAATGGACCGGGACGATGAACCTGACAGAACCGCAGGCCGGGTCTGATGTCGGCGCGCTGAAGACGAAAGCTGTGCCGAAGGGCGACGGGTCATACTCAATCACCGGACAGAAGATCTACATCACCTGGGGCGATCACGACATGGCGGAGAATATCATCCACCTTGTCCTCGCGCGCCTGCCGGATGCACCGGAAGGGTCACGCGGGATATCGCTGTTCGTCGTGCCGAAGTTGATGGTCAATGATGACGGGTCGCTCGGCGCGCCGAACGGGGTGCAGTGCATCGGCCTTGAAAAGAAGATCGGTATCCATGCCAGCCCCACCTGCGTGATGGAATATGATGGCGCGACAGGCTGGCTGGTCGGCGAAGAAAACAAGGGCCTCGCCTGCATGTTCACGATGATGAACTCGGCGCGCCTGAATGTCGGGCTCGAAGGGGTCGGCGTCGGCGAAGCAGCTTACCAGGCCGCTTATGCATATGCGCAGGAGCGCAAGCAGGGCAAAGCCGAAGGCGTCGATGGGCCAGCGCCCATCCTTCACCATGCCGATGTGCGCCGGACTCTTACCACGATGCGCGCGCATGTTATGGCGGCGCGGTCAATCTGTTATGCGTGCGGTGTCGCCGCAGACCTTGCAGAGACCAGCGACGATGAAGATACGCGCAGTGCAGCCCAGCTGCGAGAGGAGTTGCTGACGCCAATCGCCAAGGCATGGTCGACAGATATCGGCGTTGAGATGGCGAGCCTCGGCGTGCAGATTCATGGCGGCATGGGGTTCATGAACGAGACGCTGGCGGCGCAGCTTTACCGCGATGCGCGGATCGCCCCGATCTATGAAGGCACGAACGGCATTCAAGCCATAGACCTTGTCGGCCGCAAGCTGGCTATGGCCGGCGGCAAGGCAATGGATGACATGATCAGCGAAGTCCGCGACACAGCCAAAACGGCGCGTGAATCCAACGACCCCCAACTGGTCCAGATTGCTGACCGGCTGAAGGCGGCAACCGACGCCCTGAGCGAGGCGACGAGCTGGATGGCCGAGACAATCAGGTCCGACAAGGAGAAGGGGCTGTCCGGTGCAACGGCTTATCTCAAGCTTGCGGGCGATGTGATCGGCGGTCATTTCCTGACCAAGGGTGCGCTAGCCACCCGCGCTGACGGCTCAGCCATGCGTGGGCGGATGACGGCGCTTGCCGGTTTCTTTGCAGAGACGGCGCTGGCGGAATCGCCGGGCCGGGTCTCCGGCATCACCCGGAGTGGCGACGCCTTCCTCGCGGAAAGCGAAGCCTTGTTCGGTGTGACCTAGGCGGAACCGAACACGCCCGACAAATCGACCAGCATCCAGATGCCAATGATGACAAACAGAGTAGCGGCGATCATTCGCACCACATTCAATGGCACCCGTTTGATGAGCTCATTGCCGAAAATCACGGCAGGCACATTGGCAATCATCATGCCCAGCGTGGTGCCGGCTGTGACGGCGATGACATCATGAAACCTTGCGCCCAGGGCGATGGTCGCGAGCTGTGTCTTGTCGCCCATCTCCACTAGGAAAAACGCAATCGTGGTGGCGACGAAGGCGCCAAAGCGCGGCGCGGATGTTTCTTCCTCGTCAAACTTGTCCGGAATGAGTGTCCAGAGGCCCATGACGATAAAGGAGATGGCTACGAGATACTGAAACCAGCTGCCATCGAGCAGGTTGGCAACCTGTGAGCCCAGCAGGGCTGCGAGAAAATGATTGGCCAGCGTCGCGACCAGTATGCCGAAGATGATTGGTACAGGTTTGCGGAATCGCGTGGCGAGTACGATGGCCAACAATTGCGTCTTGTCGCCAATTTCAGCGAGCGTGACCACGGTGGTGGAGGTAAGCAGGGCTTCCATGGAGTCTATCCGGCCGGGCAGTTGTTAACCAAAGACATCACACTCCCCGCCCGGCTGGCGGAAGCGCAATGTCCTCGGTCTCGCCTGAACGATCAGATCGTTCTCCAAACGCCATGGCCTCTCAGCCAAGTATGTTGACGTAAGGATCCGCCGGGTGGTTGGCGGTGGCTACTCCCCAAGTGACAGTGCAGCTCGCTTAGCAGGCGGCTTTGTGGCTGTCCAGCATCCAGTCTTACGAAACGGCGTATTTACGGCGAACCAGAATTGGCGAGATGAGTCCGAGCGCTGCGCAGGCCACAAGGCACCAGGCAGCCATCCACAGGAGCTGGACAGGCAGTTCAATGCCGAAGTCGATCAGCGCGCCGGTGAGGCCGGGCCCGAGCGAGGTCGAGAAGACCATGACGGCAACGACAACAGACCGGATCGCACCCAGATGCTTCACGCCATAGACCTCAGGCCAGAGCGCGCCGACAAGCGTCTGGGTAAAACCATTGCTCACCCCCATCAACAACATGAAGGCGTAGATACCCCAGACCGGTGTGAGCAGGCCCGTCAGGAGGCTGGCGGCAGCGAGTGGTAGCAGGAAGAAGGGCAACATGCGGGCAGCGCTGAACCGGTCGATGAGGTGTCCGCAAACCAGCGCGAAAAACACGGTCGTGACGGCCATCAGGGGAAAGGCGCTGGCAAAGGCCAGTTCATTATAGCCGCGCAACTCGATGAGGTAATCCTGATGAAAGAAGATCGTCGTACCGATGAAGGGCGGCGCGAGGACGCAGGCGAGCAGAAGGTAGAAGACCGGATCGCGGATGACCTCTGCAAGCGTCCAGTTTGCGGCCGTTTGCGCATCGCCATCTTCGCCGGGGCCTGATCGGGCGACACGGTCTTCCGCCCAGAGGACCGAGATGGCAGGCAAGGCAAAAAGCATAAGTGCGGCAGCGGCAAAGCCCCAGCCGAATTGCCAGCCGAACGCTGCGGTCACAATGGCGAAAATGACCGGCAGGATGCCAGTTCCCGCCTGCACCCCCGGCGCGACGAGTGATGTGGCGCGGCCGCGATTGGCGCTAAACCAGCGCCCGGTTTCGGTCAGCGCCGTATGAGTCATCATTCCCTGACCGAAGAGGCGTAACATGTAGAGGGCGAGCACCATGACCGCGATGTTCGGCGCAAAAGCAATGAGTAGACAGGCGCCCGCCAGCGCGGGGATCACGAACTGTGCGACACGTCGCCCCGGCATGAGGTCAAGTGTGCGGCCGAGCCACGGCAGGGTAAGGGCGCTGCCGAGTGTCGCAAGCATGTAGGTGAGGCCAAACTGGCCGTCCGACAGGTCAAATTTCGCGCGCAACTCTTCGCCTGACAGGCCGATAAAGAAAGTCTGCCCGAACGATGAGAAAAAAGTCAGCAGGAAGCCGCCTGCGATCCAGCGCGCATTCTGTCTCAGGAAACCAAGCATCAAATTCTTGTGGCGTGGTTTTCGATCAAAGGGAATGGCCAGCGCCGCATAAGGGCTGCCCGGTAATCAAATGCTCCAGCGCTGGACAAGGCTTGCCGTGTCCGGACGGGCCCGTTCCTGAGGCGGCATGGTCGCGGTGCCGAGATAGAGAAAGCCGGCAACGCGTTCCGTTTCAGCCAGTCCAAGCAGGCTGTTGATGCCGTCCGAAAATGCAATCCATTCACTCAGCCAGCAGCCGGCCCAGCCTGCGGCATTCGCCGTGAGCAGGAGGTTGTAGCAAAGCGCGCCGGCGGAAAGTTCCTGTTCCCAGACAGGCGTTCGACCGTCATCGGTCGGATTGGAGATCACGGCGACGACGGTTGGCGCACGCAGGAGCAGACCGCGTGACGTCTCGAAGGCTTTTTCACCGGCATCCGGCGTCTCTTCAGCGTGGATTTTTGCCGCAGCCTCGCCAAAGCGGGCACGAGCCTCGCCTTCGAAGACGATAAAACGCCATGGCTTCATCTGGCGATGATCGGGGACGCGAACGGCGGCTGACAGGATATGGTCGAGTTGTTCGGAGGATGGCCCCGGCGCACTGATCATGGCCTTCCCCGTTGAGCGTCGCAGCGACAGGAATTGCCTGGCTTCAGTTGAGGGACGGACGGGCAGCATCGACGTGCCGACGGGCGGGGCGGAAGGAAACAGTCTTGTCATTGCGGCTAGATAGGAAAGCATCCGCCATAATCATAGCGGTAAAATGGCCAATTCGTTTCTGGTTCGTGCCAAGTTGTCAAACATAAGTGAACGCCGTTCACAAAATGAACAGCCTTTCCTTTTTGCGAAATTGGCGTTATGTAGAAGCAGGGTCCGGGAGTTTGTCATCAGCTTGGAAGACATGATCAACAGTCCTGCAGAGCGGCGGCGCATCCGGGTGCGTGAGTCTATTCTGGAAGCGGCAGAGCGCGTCTTTGCGAATGAAGGCGAGGCGGGCCTGTCGATCCGCCGCATTGCAGATGAAATCGACTACTCGCCAGCAGCGATTTACAAATATTTTGAGTCGAAGGATGAACTCGTCGACGAGCTCAAGGAAGCTTTCTTCGGTCGTATCCTCGAAGGCGTTAACGCGGTCATTGATCAGAAAGCCCCTTTTGGAGAGCGTGCCCGCAAATGCATGGCCGGCTATGTTCGCATCGCACTGGAAAAGCCGCACCACTATGTCATTGCATTCGCTGGCACGACCTCGCCAGTTGCGAAAACGACAGACTGCGAAGCGAATGAAAGCAACCGTGCCCGTGCATTCGGCATCCTGACCGACATGGTCTGCGAAGGCGTTGAAGGGCATCACTTCAGGCCAGGCCTCGATACAGTCGATACCGCGAAATCTGTCTGGGCCTCCCTTCATGGGCTGGCGATGATGTGTGCTCACTTTACCAGTTTTCCGAACATGGCGATGATGCCGAGCAAGACGGGGCGGGATGCGTTCATCGAATTCCATGCTGACAACATCATTCGCGGCCTGGAAGCTGAGGCGTCGAAACCGGCCATAAAATCGGGAGAGGTGTGATGTCTGTTGATGAGAATTTTGCTCCCGAACAACGCGAAAGCCGTCCGACCTTCCTTAAGGGCCTGCTTTTCCTTCTGGTTATTGCCGTCGCGCTCGCTGGCCTTGGTTTCTTCGTGGTTCAGCAGCGGTCGACAGAAGGACCGCTGGTGATCTCCGAACGGCCGACACCTCTCAGTGTCGATGTCATGGAAGCCAAGCTGCAAACCTCCTTGTCGCTCGAAGAAAAGTTTACAGGCATGGTGCGCTCCAAACGGACGAGCGCGCTTGGTTTTTCCTCGGGCGGGCGGATTTCGGTGCTTTCCGCCGATGTTGGAGACCGCGTTGCTGAAGGCCAGACACTGGCCGCGCTGGATACGCGCGGCTTGCGATCCCAGCTGGTATCCGCCGAGGCACAGATCGCGGAAGCCATCGCCAATCACGCACTGGCCATGTCCACAGTTCAGCGCCAGCAGACCCTGCTCACAAAAGGTCATGTCGCCCAGCAACGCGTCGACGAAGCCGTTGCGACGGCGACGACGGCGCAGGCGCGGATTGATGCTGCGAAAGCGCAGGCTGTCTCACTTCGTGTGCAGATCGATCTTGCGACAATCCGGGCGCCGTTCAGCGGCGTGATTACCGCCCGCAACTTTGACGAAGGAGCCATCGGCTCGCCGGGTGTCCCCGTATTCGAGCTGGTCGAGACCGACGCGCTGGAAGCCCGGCTCGGCTTGCCAGCGAGTCTTGCGGCCGAAATGCAGGTCGGTGAGACCTACACGCTGGAGGGCGATCGCGGACCGGTCGATGCGCGGCTGCGCGCAGTGACAGGTGTTATCGAAGAGGGCCAGCGGACCGTCGCAACGGTATTTGACATTATTGAACCCGACCAGGTGTCTACCGGCGCGGTTGTCCGGCTGATGATGGCCCGTGAGATCACCGAGCCCGGTCTGTGGGTGCCTGTCAGCGCCTTGTCGGAAGGCCAGCGCGGTCTCTGGTCGCTCTATATTGCGAAGCGAGAAGAGGGCGGCTGGGTCGCGCGGCCGGGGCTTGTCGAGATTGTCCAAAGCGAGGGAGAGCGCGCCTATGTGCGCGGTGCGATCTCACAAGGCGACCAGGTGATCCTTGATGGCCTGCAGCGGATTGCGCCGGGGCAGCAAGTCCTGCCGCGTCTTGATCCGACCGCGGCCCGAGCCGACGAAGGTTGAGGCAGGCCGGCTGATGCGCACGCTTTTCTATCGGTTACCCAGGCTTTCCATACTTTTCATCCTGATCGCACTTGCCGGCGCGGTCGGCTCTGTTCTGACACTCGCTCGTCAGGAAGACCCGACCCTCGTCGAGCGGTTTGGTTATGTACTGACGACATTGCCCGGCGCCGATGCAGAGCGCATCGAGGCGACGGTCACTGATCCGATAGAATCGGCCATTCGCGAGCTGCCGGAAGTGCAGGAAGTGCATTCGGTGTCGCGGGCAAATGTCTCGCAGATTCAGATTACCATTGATGAGGGTTTGTCGGAGTCGGAGGTTGATGACGCCTGGACGCTGGTGCGGTCCAAGGTGGACGGTGCGCGTTCATCGCTCCCTGATGGGACATCCTCTCCCTTTATCCGCCGAATGTATGTCGGCGCTTCGACCATGCTGGTCGGCCTCGTCTGGGAAGGGGAGGGTGAGCCGGAACTCGCCGTGATGGCGCGGTACGCCCGCAATTTGTCTGACCAGTTCCAGAATCTTGCGGGCACTGAGGAAACCGAGACGTTTGGGGTGCCGAATGAGGAAGTGCGGATCGTCATAGATCCGCAAGCCCTCGCGGCGGCCGGACTATCGATGAACCAGGCGGCCCAGCTGATCGGGTCTGCCGATGCCAAGGCACCTGCGGGACAGGTGCGCGGTGAACGGTCGGATCTCGGCATAGAGGTTGGCGGCGCATTTGACGGAATTGCGCGGATCAGGTCTGTGCCCCTGCAACAGCGTGCCGATGGCAGCGCGCTCCGTGTCGGTGATATTGCTGATGTCCAGAAGGGTATCGAAGATCCGGCCACAGTGATGAACTTCACCGATAATCAGCGCTCGGTCATGGTTGCTGCCTTCATCCAGCCGAACCAGCGCGTCGACAAATGGTCGGAAACGGCACGGGCCCTTGTGGCTGATTTCGAGGCCAATTCCCCGTCAGAGATAGATGTCCGGATCCTGTTTGATCAGAGCGTTTATACTGAAGCGCGCCTGAACGGGCTGGCGACGAACCTGCTTTACTCCTCGTTGATCGTCTTCCTTGTGTTGTTCCTCGTCATGGGGTGGCGGGCTGCTATCGTCGTCGGTACAGCTTTGCCGCTGACGGTGGCGCTGGTGCTCATCCTGTTCAACCTGTTCGGCTATCCCCTGCACCAGATGTCGGTCACGGGGCTTGTGATTTCGCTCGGCCTCCTCATCGACAATGCGATTGTGGTGTACGATGAGTATGATCAGGAGCGGGCGCGCGGCCATTCCATTCTCGACGCCATCGACATTTCGCTGAAGAAACTGTTCGGGCCGCTCTTTGCCTCGACGCTGACAACTGCGCTGGCTTTCGCGCCGATCGCGTTGATGCCGGGCGCTGCGGGCGAGTTTATCGGCATGATCGGCGTGTCCGTGATCTTCTCGGTCTGCGCATCCTTCCTCGTGGCGATGACCATCATTCCGTTCATGGCTGGCTATTTCGACCGCCAGCGCAAGCCGACTGACAGAAAGAACTGGTTCCGGGACGGCATTTCGATTGATGCAGTTACGGACGGTTATCGGTGGACCGTCGGGGCCGTCCTGAGATTCCCAGTGCTTGGACTGCTGATCGGGCTGGTTCCCGCTGTGATTGGCTTTGGACTGGGTGGCAGCCTGCCGCAGCAGTTCTTCCCCCAGACAGAGCGTGACCAGTTCCAGGTGGAAATTACCCTGCCGCCAACGGCAACCATCTTTGAGGCTCATCGGGCCACCGAGCTCGCCACCGACCTTCTCTATACCTATCCAAATGTCGAGATGGTCAATTTCACGCTGGGGGAGGCTGCGCCGCGCGTCTACTATAACTCCTTCAACAACACGCAAGGCGTGCCCGGTTTTGCAGCAGGCTGGGTGCAGCTGAAAGACAACCAGTCGACGCGGATCATGGTGCGGGACATCCAGGATACGCTGCGACAGGAGTTTCCTGGCGCCCAATTCCTTGCCGTTCCATTCGAGCAGGGGCCGCCAGTCGATGCGCCCATCGAGTTCTTCCTGCGTGGCAACAATCTTGAAACGCTAAACCGGCTCGGCAATGAGACGCGCCGAATACTCGCCGGTACGCCCGGCATCACCTACACACAAGCCAGCCTGCAACTCGGCGCGCCCGTCATCACGATCCGCGCCGATGAGGCAGCAACCGCCATGTCAGGCGAAAGACTGGCGCAACTCGCCAATGACCTGCGAGCCGAGCTGGAAGGCGTGCCGGCCGGCTCGATTCTCGAAGGTATAGAAGAGATCCCTGTCAGGGTCATTGCACCGCCGGAACGCCGGTCGCAGCTCGCGGACCTTCGGTCGAAAACGATCGGTAATGGGCCAGATGGGGCGGGGACTTCGATCGCGTCTCTCGGTGAAATTACGCTCGATCCACAAACGGCGGTCATCACGCGCGTAGACGGGCGACGGACCAACCAGATCTACGGATTTATCGAGCCGTACTCACTGGCGTCGCCCGTCCAGGCCGACTTTGAAGCCAGGCTCGAAGCTGAGGGGTTCGAGCTTCCCGCAGGTTATGACCTGGTGATTGGCGGCGAGGCCGAGAGCCAGTCTGAAGCGATGACCAATCTGATGTCTCTGGCGATTCCGCTCATCCTGATCATGGCCGGCGCTGTTGCACTGGTCTTCAATTCCTTCCGCATGGCTGCGCTTATCCTGTTTACCGGCGTGTTGTCTGTCGGCCTCGCTTTTGGCGGTGTGTGGATGTTCAACCTGCCGATGGGATTCAACGCCATCGTTGGAGCACTCGGCCTGCTCGGTATCGCGATCAACAGTTCGATCGTGGTGTTATCCCTGCTGCAGGGCAGTGAGGCGGCGCGCAATGATGATGTCATCGCCCAGCGCGAAATTGTTGTCGGAGCTACCCGGCATATCGTGGCGACCACGCTGACGACGATGGGCGGGTTTGTGCCGATTATCCTGACGGGGGATGTCTTCTGGTTGCCACTGGCGACGGCAATTGCCGGCGGTGTCGCCGGGTCCGCCCTGCTGGCACTTTATTTTGCACCGGCGGCCTACCGCATAATGACGATGAAACCGGTCTATCGCCTTTACCGAATGTCGCGGGGGCGTGGCTGGCGCCATCCAGCTGCGCAGGCAGCTGAATAGGCACCCTTGCGGTCAACTGGAGATGCGCAATTCACCGTCATCGGTTTCATGCGTATCGGAGTTCGTGCCGGGCGTGAGGGTCCAGGTCGTCTGGTTGAGTTTGAGCGTGTTGAAAACCATGGTCAGCTGACGGGCGCGCCAGACTGAATTGGAATTATAGATGGCGTTACGGCTCGGCAGGTAAATCAGGCCTTCAATCTGGAAGTCTGCAGAATCATTGAACACGAAATTGGACTTGGAAAGCCCAGGGCCCTCAAACATCATGATGCCTGCATAGTCACCGCTTGTTGGCGGTGTGAGGCTTGATGTGACGGCGCTGTTGAACTGGATGCCAGACTGCTTGTCGGCGAAATAGAACGTTACGCCATTACCCGTCCACGTGCCGCCATTCGCATTCCATTTCGAACCATTGAGTACGTAGAGGCCCGGCATGAAGTTTACATTCGTCTCGTTGTTGAGGTTCATGTGCCCGCAATAGGTGCCGGGATGCAGGGTGATGTTGCCGCCATTATAGTTTTTGGAAGAGTAGTCGCAGCTGCCCGGCGAAACGGTGGGCATGGTCGCGGCAAATGGATCAGGCCTGGCGGGGCAGGATGTCTTGAGGCCCTCAATCGGTCCGTAATTATTGGTAACCCCTTCGCCCACGACGCAGATTTCCGCGAAATCTATATCGATGCCGGAATTGAAGGCTGCAGCATGCTTGTTGGCGGAGTTGACCTGGATAGAGCAGGTGGGGGCTGTCACTTCGGCGCCGGAATTCATTGTCAGCGCGTGATTGGCATTATCGTCCAACACCCAGATGCAGGCCTCACCGCTGGCTTTGGGCATGGTAACGGATGCGGACATATTGAGCGGGATCGAGTTGACGCCAAGCAGGGCAGCGAAAGTCGTCGGTACGCCTGCGGAGGCTGTTCCGCGATAAATGGTCGAACTGCTGGTCTCGGTGATCGTGAACGCAGCAACCGGATTGTGACTGGCGAGATCGGCCGTGTTTGATGTGAAGTAGGTCTGGGCAGCTTCAGAAAACCTGTCCTTTCCGCTTAGTGCGGCGGATGTCAGGCTCGCGTCGAGCGCGCTGCGAATGTCAGCCTTGGCATTGGAACTTCGCGTCAGGTCTACAGAAAAGCCGACAAGGCCAACCACGGGTACTGTGAGAAGGGCGAAAACCATCATCGTACCGCCGGCTTCACAGCGCCTGAGGGTCCGGACCATCGGGCCTGCGGCGCCGAGGATTCTTTCAAATACATGCATTATTGAAGCCCCTTTTGCTGTCGGTAAACTAGTCTTGGCGGCTTGCCGGAGTGCGAACTGGATGTTCCAATTTTTATTGAAATTTGCGCGTTTGCGTTCAGCGGATCGGGCGCCCGTGGCTGCTGCTATTCAACTGAAACTGAAGCTCTTTTTGCGTCAATTCCACCGGTCGATTAACCTGCTGCTCAACTCTTCCTGGCAGGATGGCGAGCGAAGCACTTTAATATCGAAAGCCCGATGTCCATGGCCAGCGACACTGCACTGAACCTTTCCGAAATAGACCCACCGCAATGGCGGGTTCTGGTAAATGGCACAGTCTATGGGCCGTACACACTCGGCCAGATGCAAAGCTTTATCCGTGAGCGGCGTGTCGGCTCTCGCACGAAGGTAGCTGACGGCGATGGCGGGGCCTTTCTGGCGGCGAGTGAGCAAGACAGGTTGAAGTCACTGTTCGAGTCGGCCGGTCAGAGCGAAGCGGAAGAAGAGGCGAAACCTGCCAATTACCTGATCATTGCAAGGCTCTCGGGCACCGGCGAAATGCAGCTGCTTGGCGCACTCAACCGGCTCGGAAAGTTTGCCGAGGTGATGCCGGGTGTCTGGGCGCTGCGTTCGAAAGTCAAGCAAGCCAAGGTTCGCGACAAGTTGCAGGCGACGGTGTCGTCTGGTGACCAGGTGATGATCGCGAATACGACGACGGGACGCCTTGGCTGGCTCAATCTTGGGCCTGAGGCCGATGTACACATCCGCCGGATATGGGACGCGGACATCGACTAGGCAGGAGGTGTCAGGCTGGCTCTTCCAGCTCAACCGGCGCCGGGGCGTCGCGGCCGAGAATCAGGTCTGAGGCTTTCTCGGCGATCATGATGGTCGGCGCATTGGTGTTACCACCTATAAGCGTCGGCATCACCGATGCATCCACCACCCGCAATCCATCAACCCCGCGCACGCGCAAGTCTCCATCGAGCGGGGCCGCATCGTCGATCCCCATGCGGACCGACCCGACCGGGTGATAGATCGTCTCACCTGTTTCGCGGATGAAGGCATCTATCTCGGCATCACTTTTTACGCCGGGGCCTGGCATGATTTCCTCGCCCCGTAGCGATGAGAAGGCGTCCTGGCTGGCGATGTCCCGGCACATTTTCACGCCTTCGCGCATGGCCCGGCGATCTTCCTCGGTGGCGAGATAGTTCGGATCGATCAGCGGATGATCGAACGGGTCGTTACTGGCGAGCTCAATTGTGCCGCGGCTTTCAGGACGCAGCTGGCAGGCATGGATGGTAAAACCATCGGCGTTCACCTGCTGGCGGCCATGTTCGATCATGATGGCGTTGACGTAGTGAAGCTGCAGGTCTGGCCGGTCGAGGCCCTCGCGGGATTTCAGGAATCCACCCGCCTGAAGGAAGTTGTCGCGTCCTGGCCCCTGTTTGCGCAGCAGATAGTTGAGGCCGACCGCAATTTTTTTGAGGCCGGCCTGTTGTGAGTAGGCCGATAGTTTTTGGGTCATCTTGTGAATGACGGTAACGTCGAGATGATCCTGCAGGTTGCGGCCAACTTCCGGCCTGTCGGCGATGACCGGTATGTTGTGTTGTTTGAGCTGATCTGCAGCCCCAATGCCCGAGAGCATCAGCAGCTGAGGGGACTGGACAGCGCCAGCGCAGACGATGACCTCGTTATTGGCGGCGATGAGTTCCGGCTCTGCGCCGCGCTTGGGAATGCACTCGACGCCATATGCCTTGCCACCGCGAAAGACGACGCGGGAGACAAGCGCTGTTGACTTGATGGTGAGGTTTTTCCGGGTCTTCAGGATCGGATGCAGGAAGGCGAACGACGCGCTCCATCGCTCACCGTCATTAATGGTGCGCTGATAGGGGCCGACACCTTCCTGTTGCGCCCCATTGAAATCGTCTGTGACTGCGTAGCCAGCTTGCTGACCTGACTCGATGAATGCCTTGTAGGCGACTGAATCCAGGGGGCTTTCCTCGACAGTCAGCGGGCCATCGGTGCCGTGATGCAGAGATGCGTCGCCGCGATAACCTTCGGAGCGGCGGAAATAGGGGAGCACATCGCCATAGCCCCAGCCGCGCAGGCCGGATTGGCGCCACTGGTCATAATCACGGGCATGGCCGCGTATGTAGATCATACCGTTGATCGAAGAGGAGCCGCCCCAGCCCTTGCCACGTGGCCACCAGAGCTTGCGGTCATTCATGTGCTTCTGGCCTGTCGTGTAGAAGCCCCAATTGTGCGGGTTGGTCTCCTTGATCAGGCTGCCGACGCCTGCTGGCATGCGCACCATGAGGCTGCTGTCCTTGCCACCGGCCTCGATTAGGCAAACGGAAATGGCCGGGTCGGCGCTTAGCCTGTTGGCAAGGACACAGCCTGCACTGCCTGCGCCCACAATCACATAATCATAGCCCTGAGTTGCCGACATTTTTCCCGCCTTTACCTTGGTTTTTTATCGAAGCACCATTCGTGACGATAGTGTCAGGTTTAAACAAAGCTTCAACCTTTTATGAACTTCCGTTGGATAATCTGGGCGTCTGGGCAGAACTCCGTCTGAGGCCTGCCAAAGCACGTGATTGGAGTGGCACTGTGCAGCCAGGTCTAAAGAAGTCGCCGCGGCTGTTGAAACGGCCCGACCTGCGCAAGGATCGCCGCATGAACATGCGTGTCGAGCTGTCGCTGAGCGGACGCTTCCTGATTGATGGTGCAGACGATCACGGCCTGCTGACCCGAAACATTTCGTGCGGGGGCGCCGAAATCGTTGCGAACCTGCGCCCCGATATCGACTCAAAGCTTATCTGTTATCTCGACGACCTCGGCCGTCTTGAGGCAGTGGTGGTGCGTGCGACCGAGCATGGCTTTGCCGTGAAGTTCAATGTGACCAGCCGCAAGCGCGACAAGATTGCCGACAGGCTGACATGGCTTGCGAACTACAAGCAGCTCGGCCTAGATGATGAGCGCGAAAATCCGCGTTATGCAGGTGGTGGTCCTGCCATGGTGACCCGGGCCGATGGCCGTGTCATCCAGTGCCGCACGATTGATATTTCCCTTGCCGGTGCGGCTTTCGAAGCTGATGGTCCAGCCCCGCCGCTGGGCGAGATTGTGACAGTGGGCAATCTGACAGGTGAAGTTGTACGGACGCTGCGCAACGGCTTTGCCATTCGCTACCTGCATAAACCGAAAGACGGCTAATTTTGCCGTTATGGGTTGAAGGCCTGCCTTCGGCGCGCCATTTCATTGGCCCGCCTGATGGAGACGATCCGGTAATGGTCGACAATCCCGATATCGGTGCCCCGCCGCCGCCCTGGAAACGCCTCCGCTTTGAAGCGAAAGCTGCAGCTGCCGACGAGCCGGCCCTGTCCAGCTATATCGACGCTGCCATCCTCTCTCACGACACAATCTGCCAGGCGCTTGCATTCCATCTTGCGGAAAAGATCGCCGGTCCGGAAATCGGTGCGCAGCAAATCCGCCATATCATTGCGACCGTCTACGAGCACGAGCATGACATTGTCGCTGCGGCCGAGTTGGACATGCAGGCCGTGCTTGAACGTGATCCGGCTTGCCGCGGCATGTTGCAGCCCTTCCTGTTCTTCAAGGGCTTCCTTGCCTTGCAGACCCACCGCGTTGCCAATCGGCTCTGGCGTGAAGGCCGCGAAACGCTGGCGTTTCACTTCCAGTCGCGCGCCAGCGAACTGTTCGGTGTCGACATTCACCCAGCCGTGAAAATGGGCACGAGTGTGATGCTGGACCATGCATCGGGTATCACGATTGGTGAGACCGCGGTTGTTGGCGACGGCTGCTCGATCCTGCAGGGGGTCACGCTTGGCGGGACAGGCAAGGAAGTCGGCGACCGGCATCCGAAAATTGGCAAGGGTGTGCTCGTGTCGGTCGGCGCGAAGGTTCTTGGCAATATCACGGTTGGAGACGAGGCCAAGATTGCGGCTGGCAGTGTCGTCCTGAAAGATGTGCCAGCGCGGACAACGGTTGCCGGTGTCCCGGCCCGCCAGGTTGGCGGTGGTGCGACAAATCCGGCGCGCAGCATGGACCAGACAATCCCGGACGGGAAATAGCAGCGCTTGGCCAATTGGCTCGATATGCACTAAGCTTGGCCCTCATGGAAAACGGGGGCCGATCACAATGAAATTGCTAGCCGGATTTACGCTGGTTTCATCCAAGATCGTGCTGACCTTCTTCATGGTCATCTTCCTGATGTTGCTGGGCTTTGCCTTCTTTCCCGACCTGCTGAACCGGATGTCGGATTTCACAAACTATATTGAAGGCATGATCCGTGATCCTGACATGGATGACCGCGGCAAATTCCTGTTCCGCACGCTGGTCAACGAGAACACGATTTTCGGGATCATCATGACGCTGATCGCGCGGGCGGTCATCGAATTCCTGTTCTGGATTTGCGGAATGCTGTGGCGGTTGGTGAACCCCGAGGAAGAAGCGAAACCGGAAACGCCAGTTGAGCCTGTCGCCGATGCGCCGCCGACTTATTATCAAAACTGAGGAAAATACCCGTTGCGGCATTTAATGCCCGGCGCATTTGCCTTATGGCCTGTGCCGAACTGACAGGAGCTTTCGATGGAAAAAGAAGAAACACTGCGCCTGGAGGCGTATCTGAAGGAAAAACTCAATCCGGGGATCCGCCTTGTTGCGCGCGCCCAGACTGATGATTCCGTGGAAGTCTATCTCGGCGCAGAATTCATTGCCGTGATCTACAAGGATGTCGATGAGGGCGAGGTTGCCTACCAGTTCCAGATGACTGTTTTGGCCGAAGACATCAAATAAGGTGGAGAAGGAGCCGTCATGCTGCTGCGGGCTGACCGGCTCACAAAACGTTTCGGAGATTTCGTTGCGGTCGATAGCGTAAGTTTTGACCTGGATGCAGGCCAGACTTTGGCCCTGATCGGTCATTCCGGCTGCGGCAAGACCACCACTCTGAAAATGCTGAACCGGCTGATCGAGCCCGATGAGGGCACGGTCATGCTGGGCGGCGTCAGCGCGTTTGATATGGCCGGGCCGGAGTGGCGCCGGCGTATTGGGTTTGTCATCCAGAATGCCGGCCTGTTTCCACACAAGTCCGTAGCAGACAACGTGCTGGTCACACCGAAACTGCTTGGCTGGGACGATGCCCGCCAGCACGCCAAGCTGAAGTCCCTTCTCGACATGGTTGGACTGCCTGCGGCGCAGTATGCAGCCCGTTTTCCAGCCGAGCTTTCCGGTGGGCAACGCCAACGTATTGGTTTGGCCCGTGCGCTGGCCGGAGAGCCGGACATCGTTCTGATGGATGAACCCTTTGCGGCTCTCGACCCTCTGACGAAGAGTGGCCTGATCGCAGACATCGCCAGGCTGAAAGTCGAGCTCGGCTTTGCGTCTGTACTCGTCACACATGATTTTTCCGAAGCGTTGCAGCTGGCAGACCGGATTGCCGTGATGGATGGTGGCAGGATCATCCAGGCGGGGACGGCGCGCGAGCTGATCCGCGCGCCGGCCAGCAATGCGGTGGAAAACATGCTCGCCGCGCCCCGTGAAATGGCAGACACAGTTGGCAAGGCGTTTCGGGAGGCGGGCGCATGAGCGGCCTTTTTGCCGAAGAATGGGCCGTTTTCCCGGGGCACTATTCAGGCCATTTGCGGCTGGCACTCGGCGCGCTTCTCATGGGTCTGGTCGTGTCTCTGCCGCTTGGCATCATGTCGGCCCGCCGGCAGGCCCTGTCCGGACCGGCCCTCGCGACGGCCAGTGTTGTGCAGACGATACCGGGCCTTGCCTTGCTGGCCCTCATGGTTCCGCTGATGGGGGGCATGATCGGATTCTGGCCAGCATTTGCGGCGCTGTCGCTTTACTCCATCCTGCCTATTCTACGGAACACGATTGTCGGGCTTCAAGGTGTGGATAGCGATGTGCGCGAAGCGGCGCTGGCGGTCGGCATGACGGCAAACCAGCGCCTGCGGGAGGTTGACTTGCCGCTCGCAGCGCCTGTGATCGTGGCAGGCTTGCGCACGGCGTCAGCCTGGGTGGTCGGCACGGCCACTTTGTCGACGCCTGTCGGGGCCAGAAGCCTTGGCAATTATATTTTCCAGGGGCTTCAGACACGCAATTGGGGGATGGTGCTGTTTGGCTGCCTGGTCTCGGCGGCACTGGCACTGGCGCTCGACCAGGTGATCGCGCAGTTCGAAAAGTCAGCGCAAAAACGCTCTCGCGGGCATGCGCTGGCAGGCCTGGCCGGGCTGGTTATCGTCATGGCGCCAGTGCTTAGCGTTTTTACGGGACAGACCTTTGCGACTAATGCCAGCGGAAATAGTTCGACGATTGCTGCCACCTCCCTTGAAGGGCAGATGATTGTCGTTGGCAGTAAAGGGTTCACTGAGCAGTACATCCTCGCCGATCTTCTGAAGCGGGTGTTTGAAGACAAGGGGGCGACTGTCCAGATCCGGGACGGGCTCGGCACGACTGTCGCATTCGATGCATTGGCGAGTGGATCGATAGACGTCTATGTCGACTATACCGGCACGATCTGGGCGACGCTGATGAAACGTGAGGATGCGGCCCAGCGGTCGGCCATGTATGCCGAAACAAGTGCTTGGCTGTACAATGAGCGCGGTGTCATGGCCTTCGGGAAGCTCGGTTTCGAGAATGCTTATGCGTTTGCGACCAGCCGGCAGACAGCCCAACAGTTCGGTCTTGAAAGCATTTCAGACCTGAGCGGTCTCGACCTGTCCATTGCCTCTGATCCGGAATTCTTCGGCCGCTCGGAATGGACGCGCACGCGTGACGCCTATGGTCTGCAAACGCTCCAGCCGCGCAGTATGGATTCAGCATTTATGTATGACGCCGTGAAGAATGGCGAAGTCGGCCTCATCACGGCCTATACGACCGATGGCCGGATTGATGCTTTCGATCTTGTCCTGCTGGAGGATGAGCTTGGTGTCCTGCCGCCCTATGACGCGTTTATCCTGCTATCGCCGGAGGCTCGCGAGAATACGGCGCTGCTCAATGCGCTCGAACCTCTGCAAGGGGCTATTGATACAAAACGCATGCGTGCGGCGAATTCGAAGGTTGATCTCGCCAGAGAAAATGTTGGCCGGGCGGGCGCCTGGCTTTATCAGCAGATATTCCCAGAAGCAGAATAGAAAACGGGCGACCTTTCTGGCCGCCCGTTCAATGCATGACTATTCGGTGGTGAAATTATAAAACTTCGAGCATCTCCGCGACGAGCGGATGTCGGACAATGTCCTTGCCTTCAAGGTAGACAACCTCTGCATCCGAAAGGTTTTGCAGTTTCTCTGCCGCCTGGCCGAGGCCAGAGAGATGTGGCAACAGATCCGATTGCGCCGGATCGCCGGTAACGGCCATGGTCGAGTGCCAGCCGAGCCGGGTAAGCAGCATCTTCAGCTGGGTATAAGTGCAGTTCTGCGCTTCATCGATAACGACGAAGGCATTGTTGAGTGTACGCCCGCGCATGAAGCCGATCGGCGCGATCTCGATCAGGCCTTCACCCATCATATGCTTGAGCTGTTGCGGGCTTAGCCGGTCAGCCAGTGCGTCATAGAGAGGACGAAGATAGGGCGCGAGCTTGTCTTCCATCGCGCCGGGCAGGAAGCCGATCTGCTCGCCTGCTTCAACCGCTGGGCGGGACAGGATGATACGGGCAACCTTGCCTTTCTGCAAGGCTTCCACGGCCTTGCAGATGGCGAGATAGGTCTTGCCGGTGCCGGCTGGTCCAAGGGCGCAGACAAGAGACTTTTCATCGAGTGCCTTCATCAGGCGGGCCTGGTTCTCGGAGCGGGGCTTTACATTTTTCTGGTAACTCTGGTCGCGTGGTGTGTTCGGATTGCGAATCTTTTCCGCGTCGTCCGGGTGCCAGCCTCCCTGGATTGTATAGAGCCGTGCCTCGCTGCGCGATTTTCCTCCCATTTCCTCGAAGAAGCCATTGGCTTCCATTTCGGTATTCGCACGCTGACGCTTTGCAGAGGCTCTTTTACCCATGAGGTTCTCCTTTTCGGGCACAAAAAAACCGCCGGGCGGAATGCCGGGCGGTCACGAAAACGGGGGAGACGGGAGCTCCGGGCCCTGTGAGGGGGCCGGGTGGTGATACTGGCAGAGACGGTCTTCGGACCATCGGCACTTGCCTCCCGAATCTTTCAACCATTAGAGGATAGCAGGGTTAATGCGCGCTTAATCAAACAATCCGCGCGCGAAACAAGAAAACCGGGAAGGATTGCAAAAATGGCACTCTATGAGCTGGATGGCGTCAAACCGAGCACACCACCAAGTGGGAACTACTGGGTCGCGGAAAATGCGACGGTTCTGGGCCGGGTGATTCTAAAGGAAAATGCGAGCGTATGGTTCAATGCGGTCCTGCGCGGCGACAATGATCCGATCGAAATTGGCGAAAACTCGAATGTGCAGGATGGAAGCGTTTTTCACACCGATGTCGGCTGTCCGCTGACCATCGGCAACAATGTCACGATTGGACATATGGTGATGCTGCACGGCTGCACGATTGGTGACGGCACGCTGATCGGGATCGGGTCAACAATCATGAACCGCGCAAAGATCGGAAAGAATTGCATTATCGGCGCGCATGCGCTGATCCCCGAAGGCAAGGAAATTCCGGACAATTCGCTTGTTATGGGTGCGCCCGGCAAGATTGTTCGCGAGCTGGACGATGGGGCTGCGCAGATGATCGCGGCTTCAGCGCAGGTTTATGTCGACAACTGGAAACGTTTCAAACCAGGCCTGAAGCGTATCGACGGCTAGGGCTGGCCCTCAATCGTTGCTGGCGACAAGCTTAAGCCGCGGTTCCTCGGTCCTGAGGTCTGGCGGGAAAACGGCTGTTAGCCGGTGGCGCCAGACAGGACGCCCCCGCAGGAAAACCTCGCCGCCAAGCGTCTGGTACAGGCCGAGTATCTTGGCGCCGCCTGTCTGATGGGGGGGCTGCGCCAGGGGCGCGAGGATAAGTTCGACATCGACGCGTTCGCCTGTGAGCGACTCGCCCCGGCCGCGCACGATCCCCGGCATGCGTTCCTGTGTGATGGTCTTGAGCAGCAGGTCGAGCATCTGACGGTCGAAACCGGCCCAGAAGCCGAGAAAATTGTGATCAGCCAGCTCGCGGCCGAGTGAGGCCTGGATCTGCGCGCCGGCAGTCTTGAACACCCAGTCGCTCTCACCAGCATCCTGTATGACGAAGAGGCGCTCCACCAGATCGGGATGATCGCGGGTCGTCGGGCCGGCCGGCATGTCATTGGAAGCCGCATTCATCCGCTGCCAGGCGGAAAGAAGAGTCTGGCTGTTCGGGTGAAGGGTTCTGTCCAACATTCGGGCCTGCTTTATATATACTAGCTTACGCAGCTATCTGCGTGTGTCTCGGACGGTCATCGCAATCTGCGGGCCAACTGGATTCCCTTGCCCGGTGTAGGTGACACGCGGGCTTGGCGCATTTTTCGCGGATGGGGCGAGAAACGGCATGGATCATGCTTCTTGTCAGGCGAAGAACGACGGAGACAGTTCATGCGCGTTTCAACACGACACACTTTAATCGCCGGAGCAGGCGTGATTGCCATTCTGGCGCTCGGCAGTGCAGCTTCGGCAGGTGGCAGCAATAATGGTTGCAACACATGTCAGCCGCCGCCCCCGAGCCCATGCTGCCAAGGTAATAAAGGGCATAATGTCGTTGTGCCGGGCGTGAACGTCGCCGGGCCAAACGTCTCGATCACGGGTAGCAATGTGAACGTGCATGGCGGATCGGTGAATTTCTCCGCCCAGAGCTACCTCAATGTGACCGCCGGCGCATCCGCCTCAAGCGAAGTGGTGGCGTATGCAGGTGGCGGCGGCGGGTTTTCCGGCCCGGCGCCAGTTGCCACGACATCAATCGGCAAGCTCAATGTGAGCGGCGCCGACGAGATTTATACCGAAACGGTGACGGAAGAAATTCCGACGGTTGAAGAGTATTGCGTGGACGAGGTTTCCTATCGCATGTCCCATCGCGCGATCCAGGCGATGTGCATTGATGATACCGGTTCGCCTCATCCAGCGTCCCAGGTCGATGGTGGCCAGAGCATTTCGCCAACCTATAGCGGTGAGGTTTTTCGCTGCGTGGCCGGAACGCGCATGCAAGTCTCCATCGGTGAGGTAGAAGGCAAGAACGCGAATTTCGACCATGGCCAGACGATGGCGTGCGCCAAGGGTGAAGCGCTTGTTCACAAGCCAGGCGGCAAACTGATGTGCGCCCCGCAAACGCCTCAGCGCAATTGCAATGAGCGGTCGCTCCTGCGTCGCTACGGCCCTGGAATCAAGATTGTAGAAGCGAAAGTTGCGGACAAGGTATGTGTTCCACAGCAGCGCACTGTGATGAAGTCAGTAACGCGGAACGTGGAAAAGGTTCGCGCGGCCGCCAGTGGGCCGATGGTCTTTGACGGTGGCGTGGGCCAAGGCGTCTACTGATCGCGAACTGCAACCGCTACGACAAATGCAAGGAAAAGCCCCACCATACCGGCGGGGCTTTTCGCATGTCGTTCATAAAGTGTTGATCTGCTAAATTGCAGTGTGTCTCGGTGAGAGGCTTGCAACCCTGCATGGCCCTGCTACGCCTGAAAATAAGTCTGATTCAGACTTTAATAAGAACACGAAAAATAATTTGAGGAGACGTGAGATGAGGCTTGCTCCCAGAGCGAATGGTTCGATGTTGACGCTGAAGGCGTCGCTTTGTTTAGGGGTCGGCATGAGCGCAATGCTCGCTGCCCCATTGTCGATTGCACATGCCCAGGATGAAGAAGGCGCAGATTCGCAGCGCCGTCTTAATGCCGTCGTGGTTGAAGCGACGCGCCGGTCAGGTGTGACTGTGCAGGATGTGCCGGTGTCGGTGACAGCGTTTGATGCGGCGCTGCTTGAGGACTCCGGTGTTGCCCGGCTCAATGACATTGAGCAGCTATCGCCATCTGTTCAGATTTCTCAGTCAGAGTCGGCATCCTCTGGTACGAGTATCTCCATTCGCGGGATCGGCACGGGCTCCAACAATCCAGGTTTCGAGCCTGCCGTTGGCGTTGTCATTGACGGCGTATTCCGCACCAAGACGGGTATCGCCCTCTCGGAGATGCCCGAACTGGCTGGCCTCGAAGTCCTGCGTGGCCCGCAAGGCACGCTTTACGGCCGCAACACGTCGGCCGGTGTCGTTTCGATCAGCACCGCCAAGCCGCAATTTGCGCCGGACGCCTATGTTCAGGTCGGTGCCGGTAACTACAATATGTATAGCGCCGAAGCGATGGTGACGGGGCCTGTTTCAGACAATGTCGCTGGCCGTATCGATCTGCTGCGCCGTAGCCGGGATGGCTATATTGACGATGTGAACTCTGATCGCGAATTCAACAATCTCGACCGATTCCTGATGCGCGGACAGCTGCTCTGGGAGCAGGACGAGGCAAGCCTCCGCCTGATTGGCGATTTCGGCAAGACTGATGAAGACTGCTGTGTCGGCGTGAACTTCAATCCCGGCCCGCTCGGCGCAGCCGTGAATGCAGGTGCTGGCATGGCGGGGCTCATCGGTATCGCCAATGCTGATCCTGACGACTACAAGGTTGCCATCTCTCCGAACCGCGATTTCTCGGACGATGTCGAAGAATGGGGCGTGTCGGCAGAATACCGCAACCGGATTTTCGATACGGTGAATCTGACCTCCATTACCGCCTATCGTGACTGGGAAGCACTGCGCGACCAGGATGTGGACTTCTCCGGGATTGACCGCGCTTATCGTGATGGCACGACGATCGGCGACAAGGTGTTCACGCAGGAAATACGTCTTCAGGATACGTATGGTATGCTCGACTGGCTGGTCGGCGGCTTCTACATGAATCAGGAAACGACCTACACGGATACAATTCGCGTGGGGACGCAGGCCAATCTTTATACGGATCTTGTCGCGTTCGGTGCGGCCGGTGGCCAGATCTTTGGTTCACTGGACCCGACGGGAACGGCTGTTCCATCCCTGCTCGGCAATATTGATCCGTTGACAGGCGCGCCTGCCGCACCCGGAACGCCGGGCACCGTGCCGTTCTTCATTCCCGGCTTTCAGGAAGGCCAGGGACAGACATCCGACGATTTCAAGCAGACAACGAACGCGATTGCCCTGTTCACGCACAATGAAATCGCGATCACGGACAAATTGACAGCAACGCTCGGTGCGCGGGTCAACTATGAAGAAAAGGAAGTCGAGTACGACCTCGATGGCAACGTGACGCCATGTAACTTCCTGGCAGCGCAGCCTGGCATCGCACAGGCGCTCGGGCAGCTTGCTCTTCTGGTATGTAATCCAGCCGTCAACAGCGAGTTCAGTGTTTCCGACAGCGACAAGTTCGATGAAACCACTGTGACGGGCACGGCGAAACTTGCCTATGCCTTTACGCCCGACTTCATGACCTACGCGTCCTATTCTCGCGGATACAAGGCGGGCGGCTACAATCTCGACCGGTCCGGGTTTGACAGTGCGCTCTTTGGCGGTGACGGTCCACAACCTGAAGACCTGCTGTTCGATTCAGAACTGGTCGACGCATATGAGGCAGGCTGGAAAGCCAGCTTCCCGAATGCAAACATGACCCTGAATGGCGCGGTGTTCTATCAGGATGTCCAGGACTTCCAGGAGAATTTGTTCACCGGCACGAATTTCCGGACATTCAATTCGGACGTGGAAAGCTATGGTGTTGAACTCGATACATCGATCTCACCGCTCGCCGGACTTACGCTGCAAGGCGGCTATGCGTACACCATAGCTGAGCGAAAGGACGATATCCTCGTCGATTCTGGTGTTGGCACTCAGGTACTTCTCGCGCCTGGCGGCAAGCAGCTGGTCAACGTGCCTGAGCATGTCCTGACGGGGGCTGGCACGTACCTCTTCGGCCTTACAGATTCGCTGGAAGGTCTCGTCCATCTCAACGCTCGATACAATTCGGAGTCCGAGCTGTCGGTCACGTCGGCCGGCCTGACGGACAATGACGCCTATGTGTTGCTCGGTGCCCGTGTCGGTGTGCAGGACATGGACGGGGCATGGGAATTTTCGATCTTCGGTGAAAACCTGACAGACGAAGACTACAACTTCCTCGCTTTCGGGGTTCCTGAGCAGACGGGGACCAATGCCGTCTATCCGGGCACGCCCATGATGTATGGCGCAGAATTCAAGGTGAATTTCTAGGCGTCCTTCAAGACGCGACCAACAAGGAAGCCCTGTCTCGGTGAGGCAGGGCTTTTTTATGTCTTCTGGCGTGCTCGAAGGGCGATGCAGGTGATGATGAAACTCAGCACTTCGAAGCCCGCAAAGAACCAGCCACTGAAGGTCGGGCTGTCGCCGAGAACCAGAGAAACGAGCCGGGATAGTGTGTAACCGCCCATATAGGCCGCCAGGAACCAGAGGGCAGGGCGTTCGAACCGGGCCGGCTTGAGGGCTCCAGCGCCAGCCAGAGCGGCCGCTCCGAGGCTCACCCCGCCAAATACGCCGCGCATTTCAAAGACATTGTTCGGTCCACTTGTCTCGACGCCGAGCTGTGTCGTCATGGCGAGCGGGTCGGCAATCGACCACAATCCGAAGGCGATGAAGAGAATGGATATGAGGGCGAGGAAAATCCGTATCAGCATGTCATTCGAAACTAGGTCACGCAGAGCCTGCGTCCAGCCGAATCAAAAACCCCCCGTCCTGCGAGGAAACGGGGGGTTCCGGATCGGCAGATCCTCAACAGGCGAGGCTTAGTCGCCTGTCGATTGCAGTGTGGCGGAGTTTCCGACAGCCGTTGCGCTGCCGTAGACACTGCCGCCATAAGTGGTTGTCGCGCTGCCGGTCGCGTACACTTGTCCTGAATTGGTCTGGTTGATGCGGCCCCCGACGGCGCCGTCACTACAGTAGTTGCAGACAGATGCAGTCGCAGCGTTGCCTATAGCAGTCGAAGTGACGACACCCGCGCCGCCTGTCCAGGATTCGCCAGTAAAGCTCGCCTGGCTGGTCACCGTTCCGGTATTTTCCTGGTCGGCATAGATCGCCGTGTCGGAGCCGATATTCGAAACGAGGGCCGAATTGCCGACGCCATAGGCACTGGAGCTTGCATAGCCGGACCAGTTGTCGAGCGTCAGATAGGATTGCGCATCGACGTCAGCGCCGTTTTCCTGTTTGGTTTCGGCGCCATCGAGACCGAGTGTTGCATAGCCCCACTCATTATCGACGGTGGCCGAGTTTCCGAAGCTGTTTGTGGCGGACGTCACATTGGTGCCGTCAGTAATGTAGGTGTCTGTCACACCGCGGATCGTTGATCCGGTCTCGGTTTTCTGGAGCGCGCGATTGTAGTTGCTGCTCGTATAGCCGTTTGTAGACATCGCATTGCCGCCCGCAGTCGTCGCGAATGTGGCGGAATAGGCGTTCGCATACATGTCGGCGTCAGTTTCAGAATTGACGCCCGCTGAGCTGTACTGGGTCTGGTCAGCATAATTGTTGCCGAAATTATTGTCTGTGGTCGAGACGTTGGCGATACTGGTTGTCGCGGCCGCGACCTCATTACCGCCGAGGAGCTCCACCTGGGTGTAGGCGTCAATTGTCCCGGCGGCGTCCTGCTGGGCGTGATAGGCATTATAGCCGTAGTTCGTACCGCCGCTTGACGCATTGCCATAGGCTGTCGTCGTGGCGACTGCCGTTCCGGCCGAATAGCCGCGCAGGCGGTTGGTCGCCCTGGAGCTGCCATCGAAGCTCTGGGATATTTCGGCTGTCACATCGCCCGATTTGCGTTGTGCAGCGGCCGTGTTTCCTACGGCTGTCGATGCTGACCCGACTTCGTGAGTGTATTCTGGAACATGGACATCCATGTCGGCCCAGACATCGCCGAACTTGACCTGGTCAATCGTGCCGGCATTCGGATTTGCATCCTGGGCGTTGGCGGCCGCAAGAGAAAGGATGAGAGCAAGGGCGCTCATGCTGGTGAATTTTACGCCTGAGGTGGTCATATCGAGCCTCCTATAGAGTGGGGAGCAGTCTGCGGGCCGCTAGTTGCGGCCACGCAGGGCTGGGTCACGCTGGCTGTGCCAGGAGGCGACACTCTGACGGGATGGGCCGTTATACTCTTCCAGAGCGGCGCCGCGCGGGACGAAGTCGCCCGTGACGCTGTTGGTCGAGATGGCACCTTCTGTCGTCGAGCAGACATCTGCGGAAGGCGCGCCATAGAGATTGGCCATCATTTCCAGCACGGCACGTTCGATCACCGAGCGGATTGCAAGCTGGATAGGCTCCTGCGCGCGGCCGCCGACACCCACATCAAACACATTGCCATTGGCAAAGTCGAAGATACCGAGCGACACTTCGCGGCCGATGATCTGCTTCTGGTAAGAGATCACATCAACAACTTCGAGCGATTCGGTTTCAACAAGACGTAGGTCGAGGCCGACATTGATCACGTAAAGCTTTGCGCCGATCGATCCTTTTGCGTCGGTCGCATCAAGATCGCCAACAAAGGCTTCACCGCCAACTGAACGGATATTGTAGTTCAGTTCGGTGATGCCGCCGACGAGATAGTAGTCGGAGCCGGGGATCGAGCCTGCATTGATCTTGCGGAAGTCATCGGGAATGTCATCGCCGATAAGCTTATTGTTGGCATATTTCAGTTCGAGTTCGGATACCGATGTATCAAAACGCTCAACAAGGCGTGCGCCAGACTTCGCAAAAGCGGAGATCGCCATCAGTGAAGCGCCCTGCGTCACGCGGCGGCCGCCTTCAATGTCAGCTTTGCCCGTATAGTCGAGGATGCGGCCAACAGCGATTCGCGGCGCGCGATAGCCGGACTGGCGGGAATAATGGCCCATGCAGACCAGGCCCTGGGAATAGGGGGTCGGGTTGGCTGTGACCGGCGCGTTGCCGATCGGGCTTGTGTAGTTGCCGCTTGGGCCAGCGACTGGCGAGACACATCCAGTGACTAGCATGGCGCTGGAAAGGGCGAGTCCGCAAGCACGAGCGCGACCACGGCGTGTGAGTGTGTTGAGATTAATCATTGAGGTCGAGCTCCCCGTTGAGAACGACCGTTTGGTCGCCATTGTTGATCTGTGTGGAGTCAATGATCACCGTATTGTTGTTGCCATTGGTGATGACATTGAGCTGGTTGCCGATAGCGGTGCCGCTGCCGATCATGCCGGAGCCGCCTTCAGTCTGGCCCCATCCGGTATAGAGGCTGGTGCCGAGGCCCGTGCCGCCATTGATCATGCCGTTGATAACGACCCGATTATTGTTCACGTCCCGCGAAGCCGCTGAGTATGGCTGGCTTTCGGAGCCATAGCCGAAGCCGTAGGGGCGTTCGAATTCCGAAACGGAGGAAGACGCCTGGGCGTCCGCTGCTGGGGCCACCATGATTGCGGTCAGTGCCGCAATGCCGAGAAGCCCTGTCATGATATGTGTAGTGTTCTTCATCTGCCGATCCCTTTTGGGGTTGATGGCAGGACTGGTTGCAACGTGCGTGCCAGTTGAGGGGAGTGTCTCAGTCTTTTTTCGTGCGTGGGGAGAGCTGCGCCAGCACAGTATTGTCAGCAGAACTGTCAAATTCGCCTGATTTTGTCCCGTTTCGAAACGGCGGGTCCGATTCGGAGCGGCTTCGCGGGCGCACTTCTGTGTGGTAAGATAGGCAACACATAAAAAAAACAAGACAACAAAAGGGAGGACTACATGCTTATTGAGCAGATCCTGAAGACCAAAGGTGGAGCCGTTCAGACAATCGAGGCGAGCCGAACGCTGGCCGAAGCGGCCCAAATGCTGGACGATGCCCGGATCGGTGCGGTCGTCGCGATGACCGATGGCGGCCTTGCGGGTGTATTGTCAGAACGGGATATCCTGCGGCAAGTCGCTCGCCACGGCGCAGGCGCGCTTGAAATGAGTGTCGAGGAATCAATGACGCGCGGCGTGATCACGGCAAATCCAGGCGAGACGATTGACCAGTGCCTTGGCCGGATGACCGACCGGCGTGTACGTCACCTGCCTATCATGCGGGAGGGCCGCCTTGTCGGCATCATCTCCATTGGTGACCTTGTAAAATGGAAGATCGAGGAAACCCGCGCAGAGGCGGATGCCATGGTGGACTATATAAAAGGTGGATAAAACACCTCGCAGGTGATTTTGGGGGTTGCCAAAACACCCGAACAGATTCTATATGGTCCGTTCCATCTGAAACGCCTCTGTCTTTGCGGGGCCGAATTAAATCGGCTCAGTAGGGCAGCGTTTTGTGCCAAATTTGCAGGATTTCGGCTTTGTGCCTTTGTTCTGCAGTGAAGTGCATAAGGGTTGTTGACGGGAGCATGAGTGGCCCATAAAAGCCGCTCTCCTTCTGGAAATACCTACCGGAACTGAGGGGATTTATTGATCCCTGATGCCCCGGTTTGTGCTTCAAATTCTGCGGTTTCGCGGCTTCGTGCCAAAAGCTGCAGAGGGCGCAAAAAGGGTGTTGACGGAGACGAGACCGGCCCATATATGCCGCCTCTCTCCTGAAGACGCCCACCTGGACCGGGCCGCTTTCGTAGCGGTTTTCGTGAAAGGTTTTGTGCTTCAAATTGCGGTTTTTGCAGGCAACTGCATATAGCTGCAAGGAGTGCAGAAAAGGGAGTTGACGGAGCCGAGGCTGGCCCATATATGCCGCCTCTCTCCTGAAGACGCCCACCTCAATCGGGCCGCTTTCGTAGCGGTTTTGATGAAAGGTTCTGTGCTTCATTTTGTAGGTTTTGCAGGCAACTGCAGCGATCTGCAGAAAGCGCAAAAAAGGGTGTTGACGGGGAATTGGGTGGCACATATAAGCCGCCTCTTCCGAAGCGGGACAGGTTGTCTCGCAGAGGGAAAAAGAGCTTCGGCTCGGTTGTTTGACATCGCAGGGATTAGGAAGAGAAACGCAGGCGGCATGAGCGGCTAGCGGACCCTCAGGGGTCCAAAACGATCATGACGATGCGTTTCAAGGAAATACCTTTCACTACTTTCGGTTTCGGCCGATGGTTTTGTGAAAAGGGTTTCCCGTCAAAACGCAAATTGCAATCAGCAATTGCCGTCTCAATTTCCTGAGACGGATTACGTCAGAGATCGAGCACTCAACCTGAGAGTTTGATTCTGGCTCAGAACGAACGCTGGCGGCAGGCTTAACACATGCAAGTCGAACGATATAGTGGCAGACGGGTGAGTAACGCGTGGGAACGTGCCTTTCACTACGGAATAGCTCTTGGAAACGAGTGGTAATACCGTATACGCCCTCCGGGGGAAAGATTTATCGGTGAAAGATCGGCCCGCGTTAGATTAGTTTGTTGGTGGGGTAATGGCCTACCAAGACTGCGATCTATAGCTGGTCTGAGAGGATGATCAGCCACACTGGGACTGAGACACGGCCCAGACTCCTACGGGAGGCAGCAGTGGGGAAT
>CAZKXJ010000010.1:0-4531 GCA_964556825.1 uncultured Hyphomonas sp.
TAGCTGGACGCCGCCGAACGGTCGGGCTCATCGGCCAGATATTCGGCCAGCCGGCGAAACGCTTCCAGCACCGCCTCCGGCGGCTCGTCATCGCTGCCGACAGTCGCCGTGACTCGGAACATGCCGTCAGAGGGGAGAATGACGCCAAGCGGCCCTTGGACGAATAGCACTTCATCCCACGCACCGTCGCGCCACTGTTCGACGTACCCCGTCGAGACAGGCGCAAGCGGAATAATCCACTCATCGTCGCCGTTCTCGACTTCGACGGTCCAGACCACTTCCCGCTCGCCCCAGCGGTGTGCAATCCATGATTCGATGCGCTGCCAGAGTGCGTCGTGATTAAGCGCTGCGGCGGCGGCTGACAAACCAGCGGGAGCGTCTGGATAGCTCGCCGGGGCTGCTTCGACTTGCTTTCGGGTAAGGGCCATTTCACAGCCTCCAACGGTTCAAGGGATGCGAGCCGACAACCAGCATCTGCGGATTTTCCGGCTGCCAGTTTCGCGCCTCGATTTGGGACGCTGGATAAGCGGGCCTCGTCACGGCGCTGATTTCGACAAGGTTTGCCGCTCTCACCGTGCGCAACAGGCCGTCAGCATCGCGGGTCACTGTCTCGCCGCCTTCCGGTATTTGGAAGCCGGGAGAGACACCGCCCACCAGGCCGCTTTCGAGCGTGCCCAGAAAGTCGCGGACATATCCGACGCCGCCCATACCAGGCGACAGACGCGCCTCGAATACCAGCGCGTCATCATCGTCTTTCACGTCGAGACTGCCGGCCGAACGGCTGGCAAGCGGACGGTCAAAATCGTGGTGAACGAGGAAATGAACCTCGCCGCCCTCAGCGAGTGATTTTCCGAATGCGCGTGCTTCAAAAACTTCCCGCAGCCGTTGCCGACCATCCCGCAAGACGGTCGGCACGGCATACGGAAACCGGCCCCTAAGAACGGTCGTCCCGCCCTCAGCGGTGCGGACTTCAAGCCCGCCTTTGGAACCGGCCCAGAGCACTATTGAACACCCTTGAGAATGCGGGTTTGCGCCGCACGGCTGATCGTCACGTCCATCGTGGCGAGAGCCGTCAGACGAAGCGCACCGGACTGTGCGTCGGAGTACGGGTCGCGGATCAGGTCGATACCGCCCCATGCGCCGACGAAGAACGGCGGAACACCGCCGGCCGTGGTCGTCAGGAGGGCATTGGTTGCCACCGGATCGCCTGCAGGATCAGCGAGGGCATTGTGAGACAGCAGGGTCTTGCCCAGCTTGCTCGCCATCCGATCCCATTCGGTGATGCCGCTGCCATCGTCCCAGATCGCGTCGTCCATCGCGTCCCAGACTTCCGGGCGGAACATGGCCCGCACATCGCCGGGGCCGGTCGCTGCATTGCCGTTGATGAACCCGACAATCTCGGAGCGGACGGTTGCCCAGGTCGCGGCCGCGTCAACGTCCGTTTCCTCGATGCCCCATGCGGAAGCACCAGCAAACAGGCCAGTGGGCTCACCTGCCGAACCGCTGCCCAGGAACACCGCACGATCGAGAGCTTCCTCGATCGCGCCGTTCATGTCGCGGCGCACGGCTTGTTCAAGCCCTTCACCGGATTGCTTCAGAGACTTGCGCGTGATGCGCATCTGAACGCCCAGATTGTGATCAGGCTTCAGCGGCCGATCAGTCGTGGCATAGGCGCTCGGGCCGGGAACGTCGCCGGTCTCCGACGAGGCCCAGCCGGCCGTCACGGCGGAAGTGGTCACGGGGTACTCGACTTCTCCCACACCGACATTGACCATCTGGCCACCCATCCGGGCGGCAACAGAGCCGGCAAACAGCCGCTCGATGATCGGCGCGGTGCGGATCGGGTTTGGCGTACCGCTGGCGACGGTTTCGCCGGCGCGCACTTCCAGAGCTTCCCAGGGAATCGGGATGCCGCGATAGCCGCCGCGCGAACGCAGCTCGGTCACGATTTCCTTCGTCTGGCCAGTCGGCTCCCTGCCCTCATCGAGGTACAGCGCAACCTGCCGCATCTCGAAGCCGGCCATGACCTTCGCCCATTCCGTTTCGGAGCGGGTTTCCAGTTCCTCGCCAGCTTCGCGGCGTTCGGTGTCTTCAGCGATCAGGGCCGCACGATAGCGGGTTTCGTTCTGGCGATATTCGGAGTCCAGCTCCTCCATCGACCGGGTTTCTTCATCGGAAGGCTTGGCCTTGCCGATCAAGGTTGCCAGTTCCTGACGGATTTCCGACTGGCGGCGGGAGATTTTAACGGAGTCCAGCATTTTAATTCCTTTCGTGCTCGACAGGGTTTCGGCCCGTTTGGCGGACCAGGTTCATCCACGCCGCGCGGGCGGGGTTTAACGGCTTGTGGCCGATTTCGATGCGGGTTTTGCGGGCATGGCAGCGGCCGCAAAGCGTCTGCAAATTGCCCAGCGAATAGGATAATTCCGGGTGCGTTCGCACCGGCTTGATGTGATCGACTTCCAGGCGGCGGCGGGTACCGCATTGGACGCACTGCCAGCCGTCGCGCTCGAGCACCTGCATCCGCAGAGCTTTCCAGCGTGGCCCTCGCGTAACGTGGCGGGAGTGGCGAGCGTATTCCTTGCGCTTAGTCATCGCGCACCTGCAATTCCCAGAAAATGATTTCGCCAGCCGGTGCGAAGGGCGACACGCGGATAATGCGGTATTCAGTGCCCTCCATGCGTGCCCGGTCATCGGTGCTCGGCGTGATCGCCAGACCATCGATGGAAACCAGAATGCGTTGATCGCCCACGTCCAACAGACCGCCCGCGATAAACTGCAACTCGATTGCGTAGGTCGCAGACAGAGCAAGCGCGGTGTGCGTCGTGTCAGGGCCGGGAATATAATTGCCCGCACCATCGGAGACGGGTTCGCCGGGCCGCAAAATCTCGATCTCGCGCCCATGCTTGGCGATAAGCCGTGATGCGGTTTGCTTCAGCCCCATGCGAAGCGCCCTCCCTTGTGAGCGGGCCGGCCCATCATCCGCGCGCCTTCAGCGACGGCGAGAACAGTTGCCGATGCCGCATCAATGCGGCCGGTCGAGCGGGCCTTTGCCAGTTTCAGATTGTTCGCCGGGTCGCGGAGCGTCACAGCGTCAGCGAACGCGGAGCGCAGCAGAAGCGAGGGAACGGTCAGGATCTTCCCGTCGAAGGCAGCACGGCGGAAGCGCTCGCAATCCTCGCCACCGTCGCGGAAGCCCTGTCCGCGCCAGACAACCGGGCAGCGAATGCCAGCCTTGTCGATTGCCTCGCCTAGCTCAGCTTGTTTGTAGCGGTCAGCCGTCAGCGCCGCGACGGTCTCACCTTCGACGTGAGCCATCACCGTGCGCAGCCAGTCGGCCACTGGCACGGTCTGCGCGCCCAGCGTCGAGAGCTCCCCGCGTTCGGACATTTCGACATAGCGGCCCGACACGCCGTCGCGCTGGCCACGGTCCAAGAGCGAAGGCTTTGACGGGAATGTGCCAAGGGCCTCCAGGCGTCCCGTCTCAGGCCAGTAGAAAGCCGCCGCCGTCATCGAGGCAGAGCCGCCCAGGTCAATTCCGATGACCACTTGCCCCTGCCGCGCCGGCGGTTCGGACACCTCGCAGGCCAGCCACTCATCAACCGTCAGCAGAACGTCGCGGCTCTCGCCGGAAACACGCTCGTTGCGATTGTACAGCCGGAAGCTGGTCAGCGTTGAACCGCCGCGGGCAATGGCACGGCGCGCTTGCGCCTGAAGCCAATCGAGGCTCGAACCGATGCCATGAGCCGCGCCGGGGTTCGCTTCCTTCAGGCTTTCCAGATCGTCGGCCGGCAGACCGGGCGATGGGCGGTGTTCCTGGACATAGACGCCTTCCTGTTCCTCATCGAGCCACACCGAAAACGGGTGAGCGTCGTCAGGGGCAGAGGTGGAAATGATCAGGGCGCGGCCGCCACGCTTGCCCAGACCGGACAACAGCGCGTGTTCCAGCGCGTCACCCTGATCGGCTGCCCAGTGACCGCGTTCATCCATCAGCACCAGCGTCGGAGCGGAGCCCAGAGCGGACTTGCCGTCAGCGGCGATTGCCCGGATGAAATGGCCCCCGTCGTCGCCCTCATATTCGATTTCGAGTTTCGGAGAGCGGCGCACCGTGAACAGCGCCTGCTCATCTTCCGGCAGACCGCGAATGAAACCTACGACAAAATCGAAGGCGATGCGGGCCTGATCGCGGGTACGGGCCGCAACGACGATTTCACGGCGGGGCTGATCGTCCCACTTGCCCATCACTTCGCCCAGGGCGATGCCGGCAGAAAGCGCTGTCTTGGCGTTGCCCCGTCCAATCGAGAGAACGGCGACACTCACCCCATCGGCAAGCGCGCCCTTCACGAATTGCCGTTGGAACGGTGCCAGCTTGATCAGCTCACCGGCTTTCGGCCCTTCCGGAATCTCCAGGCTTTCGAGGAAGCGGATTGCTTTGGTCGAGGTCAGCATGGTGCCCCCTCCCTGCCGCGCAGCGCGAACGTGCAATTCAGGGCGGCGGTAACACCCCCAAATCGAAAAGGGGGCATTGGGACCA
>CAZKXJ010000010.1:4631-102177 GCA_964556825.1 uncultured Hyphomonas sp.
GTGCAATTCAGGGCGGCGGTAACACCCCCAAATCGAAAAGGGGGCATTGGGACCAATCTTGCGGGGTCAGCGCTCCCAAGGGCGCGGCCCCGCATAGTACGTAGTACTATGGAGTTGGAAGGTAGCCGTTGGAAGCCCATCACCATTGAGTTGGAATGAGTTGGAATTGAGTGTTGGAACACCGTTGGAAGGTACCGTTGGAAGGTCATCACTCGCCGCCCTCCACAGTCTTCAGATGCGTGCGCCGCTTTGATGCTGGACCCTCGGTCACAACCTCGATGCGGCCTTGGGACAGCAGCGACTCCATGGCCGTCACGAGGGTCGCTTTCTTGATGCCCTCTGCCTCTGGCATGGTAGCGAACACCGTGGGGGCGTAGGATGATGAGCGGTTAGGGCTCACTGTGCGGCCTTGCCGCTCAACGGCTCGAAGAAGGCGCAAAAATACGCGCTCTGCCCTCACACCATCCCCGATGCCAGGCAGCGTGCCTTCAGTGGTGAACACACCGCCCTTCCAGCGTAGGGCTACCTCAGCGCCAGTCGGGCCATAGTTCGCCTTCATGGTGGTCAGGACACGGGCGTCCGGGTCATCCTCGTACCCGTCATCAGTGATGCGCTTGAAGTAGAGGCGAGAGCGCACAGAGCCATTCCATGCCGTCGAGCCACTAAGGCCCGAACCGCTGGACATGCCAGAGAGGGACGGGTGAGACAGCAGCACCACGGCGCAATCAAAGCGCATGGCGATCCTGATCAGAAGCTGGACGAATTGCCGAACCCGTGAACGGTCATTCTCATTTGAGGGGAACACATCGGCCAGAGTGTCGATGACGATCAGCGCCGGCTTGTGGCGAGCGGCCTCAGCCTCAAGCGCCTGATAGAGCGGCGAAGGTTGAAGCGTATCCGCCACCTCATGCGCCAACAGGGCCGCTTCACCGGCAAGGCTGCGAAGCCTCAGCTTTTCCATGTCTGCCAGGCGCACACCGCTGGACGCGGCAATATCGGTCAATCGGCGGTGCAGCTCGTCGCGGTCATCCTCAGCCGAATAGACCAGGGCCGTTCCTTCGTTCACGTCGCGGCCGATCCATTTCGTGCCGGTCGCCACCGCCGCAGCGAGTTGCAGCGAGAGAAGTGACTTGCCGGTGCCGCCGTCGCCCGACAGCAGCGTCACAGTGCGGGCGGGAATCAGATCCTCGACCAGCCACCGGCGAGGCGGAACCGATTTGCCCTCGAAGTCAGCCGCAGAGAAGAAGCCGGACGTGTCACGCTTCAGCGAGACAACCTCGGAGCTATCGCAAGCCGCGCGCACCGCGTCAGGGCCTTCACGCCTCATCAAGTCGTTCACATCAAATCCCATGAGCGGCCCCCATTGCTGGCAGGGCTTTGAGGCGCACTTCATGGCCGCGCTCGCAGAGTGATTCGCGCAGCGCTTCGGCGCCGGTCATTCCGGCAGGGTCATCGTCGGCAAAGATCAGGACTGACTCGATGAAGGGCTGGACGTGCGCCGCCATGTCGGGCAAGCGGCCCGCCGATCCGGCAGCCCATGCGCCCAGGCCGGTCGAGGCGTGAACGCTCAGGGCGTTCTCGATGCCTTCAGCGATGACCATGCCCAGACCGTCATTCGGCGGGAACAGCATCAGCGGGAAGCCCTTTGAAGGCCCCAGCATGATCTTGGCACGCTCGCCCTCGAATTTGCGCCCGCCATAGCGTGACAGCCGCGTGAGGTGCACACCCATGACCTGATCGGGCGTGATCGCATACCGGCCGCAGGTGCTTTCAGTCGCAACGCCAAACGGGACAATCATCGCGTGAGGGTGATGACCACGCGGCGGGAGGTAGCGCACCGTGCCAGGAATATCGCAGTGAATGCCGCGATAGTTCAGATATGCTTCAACTGGCGTGCCAGCGGCAGAGATTGAGCTCGCCCAAAGTTGGCGGGCAAGTTCGCGCCGCTTTTCCTCCGGCTGCGGATCGGAAGCAAAAAGGTGGTCGCCCTGCTTTTCGGTCGCGGAAGTAGAAGTGTCGCCGCCGTCAGTTCTAGTGCGTCGAGCAGAAGTGTCGCCGCCGTCAGTTTTGGTGCTGTGCGAAAGGGTGCGATTTGAAATGCGACCCTTTGCAGGCTCAGGGGTCGCGTTTGAAACGCTACCCTTTGACCCGCAGCGGGCGCAGTGCCAGGTCTGGAAGCCGTCGCTATGCCGCCACTCCCGACGCACCTTGCGGACACGGTTCGCCGGCGACTGCCGGTGAGGGCCGCAGTCCGGACAGGTAACATCATGGATGCTGACAAGGGCTGCTTCAGACTTCATGCAGGCACCGCAGCGCAAGCGGCTTCCCAGGCTTGAATGTCCGAAAGCTTCCACCGTGTGCATCCGGGCGTAAGCCGGATAGCTCGCGGAAAATCCGGATGCTCACGATGCCAACGCCATACGGTCGGCCGGGCAATTCCGTAGCGTTTCGCAATGTCGGTATCGGAAAGGTACGTTTCGGGCATGGGGGCACCTGTTTGCTTCAAGGTGCCTTTTAATTTTCAGAGAGTGCGTCGCGCCGAAACCGGAATAAAGGTGCGCTACCCTTTAACCACGCAACGCCACTCGATCACTATAGAGACGTGCCAAATAATCTGCTCGGTGATTTTCGAGGTCACTACCACCCGTCGCGGCTACACTTCTTGCGGCTTGCGCGATAGTCTCACCGCTAGCAATTTCTAGCCGCATTGTGTCGAGTTGCTCAAATACATTCCGCCAAGGTGGTATCGCGTTGGGGCGCTTACCTCGCCTTCGGGCAGGTTCAAGCACCGATAGTATATGCACCACTTCCCCTAAGCTTTTTTCGCCCATACTTTCCGTCTCATAGAGAGCGCGGAAACGCTTTTGCTGATCAGGGTCAGGACTGTTAAGACCGGCCTTGAAGTTTTCCCACACTTGCGATGCGCGCTCGGCATACTGTAGCCATTTCTGGGAAGGTTGGGCTATGCCAGTTGAGGGCACAAGATCAGCAAGGCGCTTGCGTTCATTGTCGTAAGTTCCGGCAATTTTCAGCCTGTCAATCCGGCGAAGGGCTTCGCGTTCATCGTCGCTTCCCATCTCGCCGGGATGCCTCCACAAACTCGCTTCAATCTCGATCTCGTCAATTTGGGCAATTAGATAGTCAGCATAGGACAAGTGGTCATCGTACATCATCGTGCCGCCTCCAGCTTCACAACCTTCTCGCTAACCTCACCTCGCAGGAAGCGCCCCCATGCCGCCATCATTGCCCGGCGCTTTTCGACCTGATCGCCTCGCCGGTAAGCCAATTCCACATCGCCGCCGACATGGTGCGCCAAAGCGATTTCAGCCATATCGCGCGGATAATCCGTGCGCTCGGCTATCCAATCTCTGAAAGTCGAGCGCAAACCATGCGGAACGGCCGGACGCCCGGATCTCGGATCAAGATATTTTGTAGGTTTTGCGGCATGAATGCGCTTCATGCAGGCAGACAAGGCCGCATCCGACAGCATCCCGCCGCGCACGGCTGGAAAAACAAAGTCGCTGCCCTCGAAGCGCGGCAACGCTTCCAACAGGGCGACAGCTTCCTTTGTGAGCGGGACGCGGTGCTCCTTGCGCATCTTCATGCGCTCGGCGGGAATTATCCACATGCCCGCTTTAAGGTCCATTTCCTTCCAGACCGCGCCGCGAATCTCGCCAGACCGGGCAACCGTCATTGCCAGAAATTCGAGTGCGCGGGTTGCGAATCCTTCCCTGCCCTGCACGTCTTCGAACCAGTCGGAAGCTTCATCAATGGCAAGTGCCGGGTGATGCTCTACCTTTGCGATGCGCCCCGGCTTCGGCAGGATCGCATCAAGATTGCCGCGCCATCGGGCGGGATTGTCGCCGGTGCGATGCCCGGCTACGGTCGCCCACGACAGGACGGATTCAACACGTCCGCGAAGTCTGGATGCGGTTTCCGTCTTTTCCTGCCAGATCGGCTCAAGGATGCGCAGAACGTCGTGAACGCCAATGTCATCCACTAGCATATCGCCAACGGCAGGCACGGCGTGCTTGTCCAAGGTCGCGCGCCACTGCTTACGATGCTTTTCGCTCGATAGTTCCGCCAGCTTGTTTTCGAGATATTTTTCCATCGCCTCGGAGAATGTCAGCCCGCGATGCTGTGCAGCTTTCAACGCAGCGCGTTGCGCCTTGCGGTGTTCAACGGGGTCGATGCCTTCCCAGATCATATTTCGCGCTTCCCGTGCCCGCTCTCGCGCTTGAGCTAGCGTCACGTCAGGAGAGCCGCCAAGGCCGATATGCCGCCGTCGGTCGCCAATTTTGCAGCGAAGCAGCCAAGAGCGCGCGCCGGTTGGCGTGACCTGCATCAAGAGCCCATCGACGCCGCCGACGGCGAATGTCGCATTGCGCCCGTGTCCTGGGTGACGAAGCCGTTTCACCTCGACGGCCGACAGTTCTCTAGCCTTTTTCGGCATGGTTCGAATCCCGTTCCTTCCGCCAATGCAATTCGGCGCACCGGCTTTTGTACCCGCCATAAGAAATGGCATTGTTCGCACTTGGCCGCAACGGGACGTTACAAGGAAAATCCAGTAGCGCTTTGTTTTATTGTGGAAATGCTACGGGATGATACAGGCTGTTACGGGAGATAGTTAGACTCCTCCTCCGCCACCATTTTCATCGGGTTATCGTGTTACTGCGCAAGACCAGCAGTACAACGGCTCATGAAAAACTATGCTGCGTAGCCTTGCGTCGTGTTGCGGTCAGCAGAAACATCGAGGATGCCAGTCTCATCCCATGCTCCTTCCGGACGGATCAGGACAAACGGGTCCGAAAAGGGGCTGAGCGCTTTTGGGTGGGCAGGTAGCGGGATTGCGATCTCGAGATAATCATAGTCTGAAAAGCTGAACCGGGGGCGGTCTTCCCTGAGGGCGCATTTCAGCACACGTGACCAGAGCGGCCATAATCGAGCCTGGATTTGACCGATCATGAGCCTGTAACCCTTGCGGGATGCAATTTCGAACGCATGCGCAAGCAGGATCCGGTCAATATGACGGGCGCGTGATTTGGGCAGTATACATACGCGCTCAATCTTTCCGAAGCCAGCAAACCATCGCATCCTTAACGTCCCGACAGGCTCTCCATCAATGGTTGCCAGCAGGTGGAGGCCCACAAGGTCATTGCCGTCATATTCCTCTTCGTATGGGCACGCCTGCTCAGCCAGGAAAACAGCGGCCCGGATCGCAAATACACGCTGCAGTTGATCCAATGTCCGTGCGGTTGTCACATCAACTCGCGCGAAGGCCGCAGAGGACGGTGCACGCTTCAATGCGGCAATGCCTGTTTCTGGATATGGCCGGCTAAAGGCGGTCAAACGAGTGGATCAAATACAAACAGGTCCGCAAGCCCGCCTGACAGGGGACGGAAGCCTAAACTGGTCATCGACCTGGCGCCATCGTCGGTTGCGGCTCTCGCATAGCACGGTACCGGCGCATACAGTTTTGCGCGAACTGATGCTGAAGCCGCCATTATGTTGCGGCGTGCATCCTTCGTCGCACCTGCGTAAACGCCGACATACAGACCAAAAATCGGCGTGTTGGCGGGCGCTATGTGCCGCAAGGCGGGATCGACGGGATTAAAGTCTGCCGTCTCAACGCCGAGACGCCCCTCCTCTGTCAGCGGCACGATGAGATAAAGTCCCTGGACTGGCTGTCCGGTCACCCAGATCGTCATTTGTGTAATGGCGTCAAGCGTCGATACGACTTCAGCACTGGCCAATTTGGCACCTAGCAACTGCTCGCCAACGCGCAAGGCCGGAACGACATGCTTGATCGGACATCGCCTAAGCCCGTACCTGCCCATCTCGTGCTCCATGTCCTGCGGCGCAACGCGGCAGTATGGTCGTGAAATTCCTGAAACAACCTGCTGGTGAAATGTCATAATAATTCTCTCCTGAGTGGAGAAGATGATTAATTCCCGTGTAGGTTGTCAACTGGTTAATTTACAATTCTGCGCAGACGTTGCAGGAAATTCCCAACGCACGAGGACCAAAGGATCAATCGCTTCAATGACACCAGATCACATCGATTGGGATAAGCTCCGCGTGTTCAGCGCCGTCGCGGAACTGAGGAGCATGACAGCGGCCGCAAAGCGCCTTGGCGAATCCACACCTACGGTCAGCAGAAAAATCGACGACCTCGAAAAGACCCTGAAATGCGAGCTGCTCGTGCGGACCACAAAGGGCGTGGAACTGACAGAGGCCGGGCGGCTCGTTGTCAAACGCACCCACATCATAAATGACCAGACAAACTCGATCTGGAATGATGTCTGCGGTCTAGACATTGAAGGCAGTGGAAGATTGCGGATGGCGGCCAGCGACGGCGTTGCTTCCCACTGGCTTACGCGCTTCCTGCCCGGTCTGCAGACAAAATATCCCGGCATCGAACTGGAAATGAAAATTCAGGAAGGAGAGGCTGACCTTCTTGCGGGTGATGCAGACCTGACATTCTCCTTCGCCGAGCCTCGCCACCGCGACCTGCTATCAATTCGTCTGGGGGTTCTGCACTACATGTTCTTTGCGGCGCCTGACTATTTGGAAAAACGAGGCCGGCCGCAAAGCCTGTTTGACCTCCATGGGCATTCCTGCCTGTTCCATGAGAGCTATATCAACCAGATTGATCGCTGGGCGTCGCGTGCGGTCGACCTCAGAAAATCGCTCACCTATTCGCTTATCACGAACTCCGGCACTGTTCTCAGGGAGGTTTGCGCCCAGGGTGGAGGGATCGCCCTGCTTCCGTCCTATGTCGCCCAGATCGATTCGCGGCTCGAGCCACTGGACATGCCTGAAATTGCGCCGATCCAGTTCTGGCTCATGTACACGCAGCGCATGCAAAGGCTGTCTCGTGGTCGAAACCTGATTGACTGGATCAGGCAACAATTCGACCACGAAACGCATCCATGGTTCCGGGAGACCTTTGTACATCCCAAAAACTGTATGGATAATCATCCCGCCGAGCCCGGCCAGGACAGCCGGCAGGCAGGCTAGAACGTCTTCAGGATGGTCACGATGGCTTCAAGCCTTTTGGGGTCATCGATTGTTCGGATGACGCGGCTTATTTCGCCGCGCAACTGCTCGACTTCAGTATCACCATTCGTCGCGCCACCAAGCAACGCATCTTCTGGAAACAGGTGATCAACCGGCACTGCCAGGATATTGGCAATTGCGGCCAACGTCCCGGCGCTGATGCGGTTTGTACCGTTCTCATACTTATGGACCTGCTGGTAGGACAGACCAAGTTTCTTGGCCAGGTCGTCGAGAGTCATGCCGACGCGCCGACGTGATTGCCGTACGAGCTGACCAATCCCCTTGTCTGCGTCACTTACTTTTCGCGGCGATGCTGAAAACACTGTTGCCATAAATATCCCTCTGAACAACCTTAACTTGCGCGCAGTGTTTTCGACCTCAGATCGCGTTACAGCAATGATACCATTACCAGCAAATATGTAACGCGAATCACCAAGTCGCAATGATTGTTCCGATACCCAAAAAAAAGGCCGCCCAAAGGGCGACCAGAGTTTAGCAAGAAGGACGTCAGTGACAGAACCCCACGTAGTGAGCGAGGCTCTCCCGCCGACTTTCAGAAATTAACAAATCCAATCTGAACGTGATCGGCCCAGACTTGTTGTAAGTCATTCATGTTGGATCCGCAGTTTTTTCAGTGGCTCAAACACCCCAATCCTTCAGGATTTCTTCGGAATGCGTACCAATGCTGGCCGGGGGGCGCTGGATCGCGCCGGGTGTCTTCGAGAAGCGCGGCGCCGGCGACGGTTGAACGACGCCTTCATAGTCAACGAAAGTTTCCCGGGCGACATTATGTGGGTGCTTCGGCGCTTCGGCCATTGAAAGCACAGGGGCAAAGCAGACATCCGTGCCTTCCATCAATTCACACCATTCATCGCGGGTTTTTGACAGGATCACGGCTTTCAGCTTCGTCTTCAGTTCAGGCCACGCCTTCCGGTCCATCTGGTTTTTGAATTCCGGATCTGTCAAACCGGCTTTCTCGAGCAGAAGTGCGTAGAATTGAGGCTCGATCGACCCGATCGACACGTAGCCACCATCCTTGCATTCATAACAGTCATAAAAATGTGCGCCGCCATCTAGCAGATTGTCTTCACGCTCATCGCTCCATACACCCATGGCGCGCATACCGTAGAACATGCTGGACAGGGATGCTGCGCCATCCGTCATCGCGACATCGATAACCTGACCTTCGCCGGACGCCTTGGCATGAAGGACAGCCGCGAGTAGTCCGAAAGCGAGATAGAGCGCACCGCCGCCATAGTCCCCGATCAGGTTCAGCGGTGGATATGGCGCTTCGCCCTTGCGCCCCATTGCACCGAGGGCGCCGGTCAGGGCGATATAGTTCAAATCGTGTCCTGCAGCATGCGAGAGCGTGCCCGTCTGTCCCCAGCCGGTCATGCGGCCATATGCAAGCTTCGGATTCCTCTCCAGGGCGACATCGGGGCCAAGCCCGAGCCGCTCCATGACGCCCGGCCTGAAGCCTTCGATTAGTCCATCGGCTTTCTCGATCAATTTCAGCGCCGTTTCGACATCGCCGGGGTTCTTGAGGTCTAGCGCAATGGAGCGCCGCCCACGCATCTCGACATTGGCAGGTGTGGCTTGCCGGCCGCCGCCCCCTGCCCGGTCGATCCGGATAACGTCAGCGCCAAGGTCCGACAGGAGCATGCCACAAAACGGGCCAGGTCCAATTCCCTGGAATTCTACAATTCTGATACCGGTAAGCGGTCCGCTGGCCATTAGTATGTCTCCTTAGAAAAGCTTGAATAGCGCGATCTGCGCGCCTCCCCACTGTTCTTATAAAAGCAGCCCGGTCTGCCAAGGCATTCCGTCGCGTCGCCTGAGATCGCAGTAAAGATCAGCCCTGCCCTGCAAGGGCGGTTAATTCTCTCAGCAAGCCGCGGACAAGCTGAATGCGTTTGCCCGTTTCTTCCGGCACGCGTGTGACGACGAGCTTGGAATCGGGACGAAGCTTTAGCGAATTCGGTCTCGACCGGACGAGGGACATCAGGCGCGAGGGCTCGACGGGCGTGTCATCCCGGAATGCCATCACGACGCCTTTCGGCCCGGCATCAAGCTTGGAAATTCCGATAGCCTTGCAAACGGCCTTGATCGCAGTGACATCAAGCAATTGCCGTGTCTCGTCAGGCAGCGGGCCGAACCGGTCAATCAGCTCTGCTGCAAATCCTTCACGGCCGTCTTCAGTGTCGATATCGGCGAGGCGGCGGTAGAGCCCCAAGCGCACACCAAGATCCTCGACATATGTCTCGGGTATCAACACCGCAACGCCAAGATTGATCTGTGGTGACCAGTCATCCGCGACTTCTTCTTCCATATCCGACAGGCCGGACTTGAGCGCATTGACGGCATCTTCAAGCATGGACTGGTAAAGTTCGACACCGACTTCGCGTACATGCCCTGATTGCTGGTCTCCCAACAGGTTGCCCGAACCACGCATGTCGAGATCATGGCTCGCCAGCTGGAAGCCCGCACCGAGGCTATCGAGAGATTGCAATACGCGGAGTCTGCGTTCAGCGCCCGGCGTCATGACCTGGTTCTGCGGTGTTGTCAGATAGGCATAGGCCCGCAGCTTTGACCGGCCGACCCGGCCACGCAGCTGGTAGAGTTGTCCGAGACCGAACCGGTCGGCGCGATGAATGATCAGTGTGTTGGCTCTTGGAATGTCCAGACCGCTTTCGACGATCGTTGTTGATAGCAACACATCGAACTGCCCGTCATAGAATGCGGTCATGATGTCTTCGAGCTCGGTCGAAGGCATCTGCCCATGAGCGACTACGAAACTGACTTCGGGAACGTTGTCGGCCATGAAGGCTTCAAGGGCAGCAAGATCCGAGATTCGCGGCGCCACGAAAAAGGCCTGACCGCCGCGATACTTTTCGCGAAGCAGCGCTTCCCTGATCGTGACCGTATCGAATTCCGTGACGTAGGTGCGAACCGAGAGCCGATCGACAGGCGGCGTCGCGATGATCGACAGGTCACGGATGCCTGTCAGCGCCATCTGGAGCGTACGCGGAATCGGCGTCGCGGACAGGGTCAGCACATGAACGTCGGCTTTCAGTTCTTTCAGGCGCTCCTTGTGTTTCACCCCGAAGCGCTGCTCTTCATCCACAACAAGAAGTCCAAGGCGCTTGAACTCGATGCTTTGTGACAGGAGCGCATGTGTCCCGACGACGATATCGACCGCACCGGATTTCAGGCCATCGCGGGTCTCGTTGGCTTCTTTCTGCGTGACCATCCTGGACAGGTGACGCACCTGGACGGGCCAGTTGGCGAAGCGTTCGGAGAAGGATTTGAAATGCTGGCGCGCAAGTAGCGTTGTCGGCGCGATAACGGCGACCTGCATCCCGCTCATCGCGGCGACAAATGCGGCACGCAAGGCAACTTCTGTCTTGCCAAAGCCAACATCACCGCAGACAAGCCGGTCCATCGGCTTGCCGCTGGCAAGGTCAGTCAAAGCATCTTCAATAGCGTTCAGTTGATCGTCCGTTTCCTCATACGGGAAGCGGGCCGCAAACTCTTCATACAGGCCCTGCCCCGCATTCGTTGGTTCTGCAGTCTTCAGTTCCCGCGCCGCGGCGATATCCAGCAGGTCTGCCGCCATTTCGAGGATGCGCTTCTTGGCGCGCGCTTTCCGCGTTTGCCAGCCGACGCCGCCAAGACGGTCGATTGCGCTTTCCGCATCTTCGCTGCCATAGCGACTGATCAGATCGATATTTTCGACAGGCAGATAGATCCGGTCGCCGCCGGCATAGGACAGTTCGAGGCAGTCATGCGGCGCGCCAGTCAGCTCAAGTGTCTTCAGCCCCTCATAGCGACCGACGCCATGGTCAAGGTGTACCACCAGGTCACCGGTATTGAGCGAGCCAGCTTCTGCGATGAAATTTGCGGCCTTGCGCTTGCGGCGCGGTGCGGCCAGTCGGTCGCCGAGGACGTCAGGCTCTGTGATGATTGCGAGGTCACTGGTTTGAAATCCCTGCTCAAGCGGCAGTTCGCAGATGCTGAGCCCGGCCGTGCGGGCCGCTTCGAGCGAATACACCCGTGGTAGGTCTGGAAGCCCGTGATCCTCCATGACGCCCTGCAGCCGTTCGGCAGACCCTGAAGTCCACGCGCCAAGAATAACTGCACGTCCGGATTCACGGAGCTTTTTCGCGTGCTCGGCGGAGGCTTCAAAAACGTTGATGTCTGGCCGTGCCCGCTCTGGCGCAAAGTCACGTCCCTGCATGCCGCCGAGGTCGATGCCTTCCGGATTGCCTGTCGGAGAAAAACGGCAGACGCCTGTGCTATGCAGGGCTGCGTCAAGTTCCGTTGGCTGGAGATACAGCGCATCTGGCTCCAGTACCCGAGAAGGCCGATCTTCCGTCGCAGCTTCCAGGCGAGCAGCGTGATAGTCTTCGGCCTGTTTGCGTCGTTCTGCAGCCGCTTCGGCAGCAAGGTAACCGAACCCTATCAGGCTTGTGCCGTCGATATAGTCAAAAAGCGTATCGAGATGCGGATGGAAGAGCGGCAACCAGTTTTCGAGCCCCTGCCGCCGGATCTGGGCGCGCGCGGCTTCGTACATCGTGTCACCGGACGGCGCCCCGAGTTCAGCAAGATAATTCTCGCGGAACAGGCTCAGCGTCTCAGTGGAGAACAGGATTTCAGATACGGGCGCGAGCGCAGCCGAAGTCAGCGAGCGGGTCGATACCTGTGTTTCAGGATCAAATGCTTTCAACTGGTCAAGTGTATCGCCGAACAGATCGAGGCGAACAGGTTCGACTCCTGTCGGCGGGAAAATATCAATGATGCCCCCGCGAACAGAAAACTCGCCCTTTTCGCTTACCGTGCTGGTGCGGACGTATCCATTTACCGCGAGGTAGTCTGTCAGCGACTTTTCGTCGATCTGCTCACCGACCACCATGGAAAAGCTTGCCGCCTTCATGGTCGGCCTTGGCGGAACGCGCTGGATCAGAGACGAAGCCGTCGTGATGACCAGTAGCGGTTTATCGCCCTCAGAAAATTGTGCGATCCGCGAAAGCGCTGCGCACCTCTGTGCTGCAACGGCAGCGCTCGGGCTCACACGGTCATAAGGAAGAATGTCCCATCCGGGCAGCAGGATACGGTCCATGGCGGGCCGGTTGAATTCTGCCAGTTTCAGTGCGGCATTTGCCGTCTTGTCATCGCGGGCAACGTACAGCGCAAGTCCCTGCCGCTCCTCGAGGGCTTGCTGGAGCGCGAGAATATCATAGCCGAAAGGTGCCCCCGAAATGTTCGTTGGCGCAGACAGGTGCGCGAGACTTTGATGGTTCGGCATCAGTATATCCAAAAAATCAGGGCGGCGATCCGACCGGGTGCGTCAAAACGAGGTCAGGTGCGTGCGTCGTATCGAAACGATAGAAGGCGGTCCAGAACAGGGCCTGAAAAATGCTGCGGGACTTCCTCTGCGCCCGTCAGCCAGGCGTAAAGTTCCCAGTCGGGCACCTCGAGAAGACGCTCGAATTCATCCAGCTCAGCGTCATTCATTGCTTTGATATTCGTGTCCGCGAACTGGCCCATGATCAGGTCCATTTCCTTGAAACCGCGGCGCCAGGCTCGGAACATCAGCTTTTTCTTGCGTTGGGAATTCATCGTCTACCTTTTGTGCTTTCAGGTGACATAAGCGACTCCTTCACCGCTTCCCAGCTCCGATCTCCAATTGCAGCTGTGATAGGTTCGATTAAGGTCACCATCATCATGCGCGACGAACGACTTTTCCCACTTTTTCAATCCGTCGATAGCCTGCCCGGCATCGGGCCGAAACTGAAACCCGTCTATGAGCGTCTTATCGATGGGGAGACGGTTTGGGACCTGTTGCTACACCTGCCCGAGCGGTGGCTGGACCGGCGCGTGAAATCGAGCTTCAATGACCTTGTTGAGGGCGAGGTTGCGACAGTCAGGGGTGAAGTGCATTCGTACAAGGCCCCCTTTACCGAGCGGGCGCCACACAGGATACAGCTTTTCGACGGCAGCGGGTTCCTGACGCTGACCTTCTTTCGGGCCGACCCCCGCTGGCTGCAGGGGCAGTTCCCCATCGGAAAGGAGCGGATCGTTTCGGGCCCTGTCAGCGAATTTAATGGCGAACGGCAAATGTCGCATCCCGATTATATTGTCGATCCCGCCAAAGGTGACCTGCCGCCTGCTGTGGAGCCGATTTATGCGCTCACTGCAGGCCTCACCAACAAGCGGGTGCATAATGCAGCTTCGGCTGCGGTAGAGCTGATTGCAGACGACCTGCCTGAATGGATCGATCGGAATCTTCTGGAAAAAAAGGGATGGCCATCATTCAAGTCTGCCTTGGAAGGCCTTCATGCCCCGGACGCCTACGATCCCGCCTCGTTTGAGACCTGCCGCGACCGCCTCGCCTATGACGAGGCATTGGCCCGCGAAACCGTATTTGCGTTCGCAAAACTCGCCAGATCCCAAAAGCACGCACCTGTCCTGCCGGCATCATATGATAGCCTAAACAAGGTTGCCACTACCCTGCCCTACAAGATGACGTCGGCCCAGATTAGCGCTGTAAAAGATATCTCGGAAGACCTCAGCAAGCCTGAAGCCATGCGCAGGATGCTTCAGGGCGATGTCGGCGCTGGCAAGACGCTCGTCGCCATCATGGCTGCCGTCCAGACGGTATCCGCCGGCTATCAGGCGGCGTTCATGGCGCCCACTGAAGTCCTGGCCCGCCAGCAGTTCGAGACGGTAGCAGGCCTGCTTGGGCCATTGGGGTATGAAGTCGCCGTCCTGACCGGCCGTGAGCGCAATGCGGTCCGCGATGGAACGCTTCTAGGCCTGGCAGACGGCTCCATTCAGATTATCGTCGGTACGCAGGCCCTGTTCCAGGAGTCCGTCCATTTCGGCAAGCTTGGCCTTGTCGTTGTCGATGAACAGCACCGGTTCGGCGTGGCCGACCGGATGCGTCTCGCCAGCAAGGCCGGCGCGCCGCATATGCTGGTCATGAGTGCCACTCCGATACCCCGCACCCTGGCGCAGGCCGTGCATGGCGATCTCGACATATCCATACTTGATGAAAAGCCTGCGGGGCGTCAACCAATCGAGACGCGTGCAATCGCCGATACGCGTCTCACCGATGTGATTGATGCTGTTGGCCGGGCAGTAGACCGGGACGAACGGGTGTTCTGGGTGTGCCCCCGCGTTGACGCTGATGACGACGACAGTTCTGCCGTTTCCCGAACGGCCGTGTTGCGGGATCTGTTGAAAGTTCCTGTTGGACTTGTTCACGGCCGCCTCAAGGGAGAGGAAAAGGATGAGGCGCTGGAAGCATTCCGCGCCGGCACGACAAGGATACTCGTCGCGACGACAGTGATTGAGGTCGGGGTAGATGTCCCGGACGCAACAATCATGGTTATAGAGCGTGCAGAAGGGTTTGGCCTCGCGCAGCTTCACCAGCTTCGCGGCCGCGTTGGTCGCGGCTCAAAAAAATCCTACTGCCTGCTCCTGTATCGGCCGCCGCTCGGTGAGACTGCGCGCCAACGTCTCGAAACGCTCAGGGAAACTGAAGATGGCTTCAAAATCGCAGAAGCCGATTTCCGGCTGCGCGGACCGGGTGACCTCCTGGGCGTGCGACAGTCCGGGACGGCCAATTATCGGATCGTTGACCTGGCAAAGCATGGGGACTTGATACCGATTGCGCGTCAGAACGCCCGTTATGCCATCGATCGTGACCCGGGCCTCACTAGCGAACACGGAAAGGCTTTAAGCCTCCTCCGGGAGCTTCTCAGTCCCTTGGCCCGTGAGCGGGAGTGATGGCTGCACTGGTTCCACCGTCGGACGCTCAGGCACAATCAGGCCGGCCGAGAGGATCATTTTCGCGCCCTCTTCAACCGACATCTCCATCTCGATGCATTCGGTTTCCTTAACATAGATCAGGAACCCGGAAGTAGGGTTTGGCGTGGTCGGCACAAATACGCCAATAAAGTCCCCTCCGAGATGCTCCCTGATCTCACCCTTGGCATTTGAAGAAACAAAGCCGATGCACCAGGAACCGATCTTCGGATATTCAACCATGACCACCCGGTCGTATGACGCCTGCTGGTTGTTGGCGAGTACTTCGGTCAATTGCTTGAAGGCAGCATAGACGTTTCTCACGAGTGGAATGCGAGAGAGGATACGATCCGCCGCCCGGATAACCGACCGTCCGATCAGGTTTGTCGCAATGGCGCCCAATATTGTCAGCGCAATAATCATCACCAGAACACCGAAGCCGGGAATGGCGTAATTTGTGTAGGTCTCCGGCTGGATGACCGGCGGCAGCAGCGGTTTTACCCTGTTGTCGATGAGGTTTATGAGAAACTGCAATACGAAAAACGTGATCGCAATTGGCGCAGCGATGACCATGCCCGCCAGAAAGCGTCCACGCAGCCATGCCCACAAGCTGATGCGCTTGGGTTTGGGTGTCATTCCCATAAGCCCGTTGTCACCTTTGGGTTTTCTGGCCATCAAGGCATTCCTCATCTGGAGTGGTTTACGTTGAGTATGGGTTGGAGAAGCTATGCTTTCCGTTAAATGTGGCCAACATGAGTGACACGCAAGAATTCGAGCACAGATTGGCCGGCGTTTTGCGCCGTGTTTACAGCGATCATACCGCTTTGCAATCGATAGAGCGACTATCCGGGGGTGCCAGTCAGGAAACCTGGTTGATTCGCACAAATGGCGGGGATGCACCATTTTCGCTGATACTTCGCCGCGCACCGGCAGGCGTGGAGTGGTCGCCCGGTTCGGCAGGCATTGGGCTCGCAAACGAAGCCCGACTGATTGAGGCTGCGGAAACCGTAGGCGTTCCTGTGCCTAAAGTCGCTCATATCCTCAGAGAGGACGAAGCCCTCGGGGACGGTTTCCTGATGACGAAGATAGAGGGTGAGACCATCGCCCGGAGAATTCTGAGAAATCCGGAATTTGAGTACGCCCGGGCAGTCCTGCCGGCTCAGTGCGGCACCGCACTGGCGAAAATTCACTCGATAAGCAAGCCTGATGACGCCGACCTCAAAATAAGCTCGGCGATCGACCAGTTGAATTACTATGACGACATCTATCGAGCCACTTCGGCCTGCCGTCCGATATTCGACCTGGCCAGCATGTGGCTGAGAGAGAATGCCCCCACTCCAGCCGCACCCGTCCTTGTCCATGGTGACTTCCGGCTTGGAAACATCATGGTCGATGAAAACGGGCTTGCTTCGGTGCTTGACTGGGAACTTGCCCATCTCGGTGACCCTCGTGAGGATATCTCATGGATGTGCGTCAACTCCTGGCGGTTTGGACAATCACAGAACCGTCTGGGCGGTTTCGGTCATGTCGAGGATTTGCTTGAAGCCTATGCAGACGCAGGCGGTCAGGCATTCACACCTGCAGATATTGATTGGTGGGAAATGCTTGGGAGCATGAAATGGGGCGTCATGTGCATGACAATGTATGAAAGCTTCAGGAGCGGCGCCGACCCGAGTGTCGAGCGAGCCGCAATCGGGAGGCGCGTGTCGGAAACCGAAATCGACCTGATCAACCTACTGGAGAAACACACCGATGCATGATCAGCCATCCGTTCCTGAACTTATCCAGGCTGTGAAGAACTTTGTCGATGAAACAGCCTCCCCGGAATTGACTGGGCGGGCAGCCTTTCATGCAAGAGTCGCATCAAATGTCCTCGGAACGCTCCTGCGCGACATTGAAAGCCGAGCGGAAAACGAGGCGGAAGAACTTGGTCGCCTCCGCGTCGTCCTGGGCCAGGCTGAGGGCGCGAAACTTAGTGAGATGAATTTGGACCTGCAAAAGCGTATTCGGTCTGGCGACATGACACCAAAGACAGCCGGACTACTCGATCACCTCAAAAAGACCGCAATTGCGCAACTAAAAGTCGACCAACCCGGTTACTCTGGTCTTGCTAACGCGCTCAAGGAGTTATGATGCGCCGTATTCTTATCGCTGTCGTCATTATCCTTGTGGCCTGGATCGCGCTTAAGAATACTGCTTATTCGTCTTTCCTCGGAGAGGCAGACTCCAGTCCCGACGCACCTGACTATTATTACAGTGAAGCCTGGTTGGACCGCCCTGAAACACCGCCGCCAGGAGGCTGGGAAACGCCGTGGGGTGTCGATGTCTTCGTCATCGCGCCGCCGGTTTCTGATCCCGCGCCCAAAGGGCTGCTTGCTGCGGATACGCCGAGCCTGACGGATGAATACCAGCGTTTCATGAGTGGCTTGCAGTCACAAGATGCCAATTGGACTGTCTACGCACCGGCTTTCCGCTCTCCTTCACCTGCCTCCACAGGAGCAACCCGTAAAGCCTCGCTGGCCGCGGCGATGGATGACGTTTCGCTGGGTTTCAAGCGGTATCTCAGCGCTGACAATCGCGATCGCGGTCTGCTGATCCTTGTCGCTCCGGGGAGCGAAGCAATGCTGGAACCTGTCCTGTCGCAACTGCGAAGCACAGACTCTTTCAGGCAAAGGTTTGCCGGCATCATCCTTCCGGCCACGGCGACAGCGGATGGTGTCGATGAGATAACCGGCTCGTGCAGTCCTGCCTTCGATAGCTGCATCCTGAGAACATCAATGGAGGCCAAGCCGAACGTACTGAGATACGTGCTGCCCAGTCTCCCGCGTCCGAAAATGAATTATACGGCCGATGAAGATTTTCCTGCGGAAGTTGATGCCCGAATGCAGGCCTTGTCTAGCTGGCTTGACGAAAACGCAGCGAAACCTGCCGAGCCGTTCGACACATGGGCCGCCGATGAAGTCGTGGATGTGGCCCCTATTCGTCGGCCAAACCAGGAAGAAGACATTTCCGGCGAGCGTGGCAACTAGGGTTTCGAGCGCGCCAGAATGGACGTGGTCGACTGCCCTTCAACAAGCTTCACGATGTGAACTTCACCGCCATTTGAAATCACGGTATCCGCCCCGATAATTGTCTCAAGCGTATAATCACCGCCTTTCACGAGAAGGTCGGGCAAGACGCTGACGATCAGGGCCGCTGGTGTATCTTCCGGGAACACCGTGACAGCATCCACAGCGCTCAAGGCCGATAGCATCAGGGCCCGGTCTCGTTCCGAGTTCACGGGCCGGCCTTCGCCCTTCAAGCGAGTGACAGATTCGTCCGCATTAATTGCAACAATAAGGCGGTCACAATTCGAACGGGCTTCCTCGAGAAGCGCAAGATGACCTGGATGCAGGATGTCAAAACAACCATTTGTCAGCCCGACTTTCAGGCCCGCTGCTTTCCAGGCATGGATCTGACCGAGCAGGTCAGCGCCTTGAAGGACTGGTGCGCGCATTTCGACAGATTGATGGTCAAGCGCGTGCCGAATTTCCGCAGCATCAACAGTCGCAGTTCCTGTTTTACCGACCGCGACTCCCGAAGCTGCGACGGCTAGCTCGACGGCCTCGTCAAGGCGCCCGCCAGACACGATACCCAAGGCGATCGCCGCCATACTTGTATCACCTGCCCCGGAGACATCGTAAACTTGGCGGGCCTCGCCCCTTCTGTGGGACACATTGCCATTGTCAGTCCAGGACATGCCTTTCTGGGCGCGCGTAACTACAACCTGGCTTCCCGGCAGATACTCTTCTACCTTTAGCAGGGCCGCTTCGATTTCTGGATCAGACCCGCACGGCAAGCCGGTCGCCAGCGACAATTCCTGCGCATTTGGTTTTACGATCGTGGCACCTAGATAGGCCGTCAAGTCACGCGACTTCGGATCCACGAGAAGCGGAATGGTATTCTCGGACGCAGCCGCCTTGCACGCATTGAACACTGCTGGGGTGATGCAGCCTTTCGCGTAGTCCGACACCACAATGGCATTGGCTTCACGAGCAGCCTTCAGGACAGCGCTGGCGATAATAGCCGCAACGGGTCCGATATCGGGATTTGTGTCTTCGGTGTCGACACGCAGGAGTTGCTGGTTACTGGCCACAAAGCGGGTTTTCACGATGGTTCTCAGCGTCGAGGATTGAGCCAGACGAGCATCGATCCGTGTTTCATTTGCCAGTGCGGCTCTGAGATGCGCCCCATCTTCATCCTCTCCGACACAGCCAATGACAATGACATTGAGCCCCATGGACGCCATATTCCGCGCCACGTTTCCGGCACCACCAGGCATCTCGCTCACGCTGGATTTCCGCAGGACAGGCACAGGCGATTCGGGCGAAATACGATCGACGGCGCCATAAACAAACCTGTCCAGCATGACATCACCGACACACAGGATTGTCTTGTCTTCGGCATTGTCCAGAATCGAGAAGAGTCTCGTGTCCATTTTATCGAGCGCCTTTCCAGTCGAAGCTACAATTCACGGATGCGGCTCCCTAATCGATTGCAGCGGCCTCGGCCAGCACTGCATCTATCGCTGCGCCTTGATGATCCGCTTCCTTGCATCGTTCGTACTATGAAAGAGGCCAAGAACAAGGAGAGTACGCACTGCCTGCCCCGACCAACCGACCGATAATTGTCTGGCTACGCAACGATTTGCGCCTTGACGATCATGCTGCCCTTGCCGCCGCTTCACAAACGAAGCGCGCGGTCATTTGCGTCTATATCCTGGAACAGGATACGTCACTGCGACGGCCCGGCGGGGCATCTCTCTGGTGGCTCGACAAATCATTGAAGGCCCTCAGATCGGATATCTCTGCACTTGGCGGCAAGCTTGTCTGCCGGCGCGGTATTGCAAAAGACGTGATCGGCGATCTGGTCAAGGAGATTGAACCTGAGGCCATTTATTGGGGACGGCGTTACAATAAGGCCGGACGAGACATCGACACTGAAATCAAGGCCTGGCTGAAAGATGAAGGTATTCAAGCGAAGAGTTTCAACACAAGTTTGTTGAGCGAACCATGGGCCTACGAGACGGTTTCTGGCGGATACTACAAGGTTTTCACCCCCTACTGGAACGTTGTTAAACGATCCTATTCTCCGTCACCTGCCCATCCACGGCCACAAGCCCTGGCAGGAAAAGGAATAGCCGGTGACCGCATAGAGGACTGGGGCCTGCATCCAGAAAATCCAGACTGGTCTGGCGGCATAGAAAACGAATGGACGCCGGGCGAAGCCGGCGCCAGGAAACGTCTGGAGGACTTTCTCGACGTTGGCCTGCGCTCCTATGAAACGGCTCGCGACCGACCAGATATAGATGACGGAACGTCCCGCCTGTCGCCGCACCTCCAACATGGCGAGATTGGTCCCGCCCAGATCTGGCGCGCGGTTAGAACCAAGATCGATCACGGATTCAAACAGGAAAGCGCGGCCTGGAAATTCCTGGCCGAGGTCGCATGGCGGGAATTTTCGTATGTCCTGCTCTACCACAATCCGGATTTTGGCTGGTCCAACTATGATGACAAGTTTGACGACATGCCCTGGAAATCCAACAAGAACGATCTTCGCCGGTGGCAGAACGGCCAGACGGGATATCCAATCGTCGACGCCGGGATGCGCCAGCTCTGGCATATAGGCTGGATGCACAATCGCGTCCGCATGATTGTGGCGTCCCTCCTGACCAAGCACCTGATGATCCCCTGGCAGGATGGTGAAAACTGGTTCTGGGACACGCTCGTCGATGCCGACGCCGCTTCAAATGCTGCTGGCTGGCAATGGACGGCCGGCTCAGGTGCTGACGCCTCGCCTTACTTTCGCATTTTCAACCCGATTACGCAGGGCCAGAAGTTTGACGCGTCAACAGCCTATGTCCGAAAATGGTGCCCCGAATTGAAGGATGTACCGGACAAATATGTACACGCCCCCTGGCAGGCACCGGCTGACATATTGAAGGAAGCAGGCGTCACGCTCGGCGTCACTTACCCTGAGCCAATCATTGAGCACGCCGCCGGACGAGCCCGCGCCCTCGATGCGTGGGAAACCCTAAAGAAGAAACAGGACGCAGCATGAAGAAGATCGCGATCATCGGCTCAGGCATAAGCGGTCTTGGTGCAGCGTACGCACTTGAGGACGCCGCCGACATCACCGTTTTTGAGGCGCGCGATCGCGCCGGCGGCCACGCGCACACAGTCTCGATTGATTATGATGGCACTAACATCGACGTCGATGTCGGTTTCATTGTCTACAATGGGCTGAACTATCCCAACCTCACGGGTTTTCTTGGGCAACTGGCTGTCGAAACACAGCCAAGTGATATGAGCTTTGCAGTATCAAATCCTGATGGGTTTGAATGGGCATCCACCGCCAGGGGCATGTTCGCGTGGAAACGAAACCTGTTCCGTCCGCGTTTTCATAAATTCTGGCGAACGATCCTGCGTTTCAACGATCTGGCGCGTGCCGAGCTTGCATCTGGAAAGGTTCAGCGCGAGAGTCTGGGCTACTGGCTCAAACAACATGGGTTTGGGGCTGACTTTCGCGACAATTATGTCCTGCCGATGGGCGGCGCGATCTGGTCGACCCCACCTGGCGAAATTCTGGATCACCCTGCCTCGAGTTTTTTCCAGTTTTTTGAGAACCATCGCCTGATGCATAAGGAGCGGCCGAAATGGCGGACCGTCAGTGGCGGGTCTCAGCGCTACGTCAACAAAATGGCGGAACGCTTGGGGGGACGGCTGAAGCTGAACCAAGCCGTATCAAAGGTGAGTGATGCAGGTGATGACCAGGTCAGGATATCACTTGCCGATGGTCGATCAGAGGTATTCGACGAAGTTGTCTTTGCGACACATTCGGACACGACACGACGCCTGCTGTCAGATGATTTTGACGAAGCGCGTTTCCTGCTGAATTCCGTACGATACAGACCCAATCGCATTTACTTGCACCGCGATGCGTCCTTCATGCCGAAGCGCAAAGCCGCCTGGGCGAGCTGGAATGTCATGGACGGACTTTCCCAAAAAGGCACAATCTGCCTGACCTACTGGATGAACAAGCTGCAATCATTGCCCGCGAACAAGCCTTTGTTTGTTACGTTGAATCCTGAGACGCCGCCTGCAGTAGAAGACGTCTTCACAGAGCTGGTCTTTGACCACCCCCAGTTTGACGGCGCGGCGGCAGCCGCCGTTCGCTCTATTGAGCGCATTCAGGGGCGAAGCGGAATATGGTTCGCAGGCGCATGGCTCGGGGCTGGTTTCCATGAGGATGGATTGAAGAGCGGCCTGCGCGTCGCTCTTTCCCTTGGCGGCAAGGTAGAGTGGGACCCAGCAGGCGTCGAAATAATCGACAACGTGCCATCGGCGGGCGCGCGTCAGGCGAAGGCCCTGAAGGCGGTTCAGTGACCTCCAGTCTCCCTCCTCTCAGACTACACAAAGGCCGAACAACCCATCGTCGGTTCACGCCATTCGCGTCATCCTTCAACTACCGGCTTGCCATGATCGATGTGGATATTGACCGCCTTGCCGATGCGGACCGGGCCTGCGCTCTATTTTCCGTAGAGCGACCGGCCCTGTTTTCTTTCAACCGGCGCGACCACGGCGCCTGCAGACAGGAAAACCTGAGACCCTGGGCGGAGTACGAATTCTCGAAGGCAGGCATCAACGTATCGAGCGCGTCAATCAGGCTCATCACGTTTCCAAGACACATGTTCTACAAGTTTGCTCCGATTTCGCTTTGGGTGGCCCATGGAATTAATGGATCACCTCTCGGCATCCTCTACGAAGTCAGGAATACTTTTGGCGAGAAGCACACTTATGTGGCATCGCTGGATGGCAGCTGGAGCCGTCATAGTGCGCCAAAGGCTTTTCACGTCTCACCTTTCTTCGACGTGTCCGGTAAGTACGAATTTTCCTTGCAATACCATGCGGATGAATTGCGTCTTGGCGTGACCACTCAGAAGGATGGCGCCCCAGTCCACTCCGCAATACTGGCAACACGAATACTGCCCGCAACGAATTCACAGCTCGCTGCAATCGCGATCACCATGCCATTTTCCACGCTCGGTGTTACGCTCGGCATTCATTGGCAAGCTTTCAAGCTCTGGCTCAAAGGGGCGCGATACCATTCTCGTCCCAAGTCTGGAAAAACCCATACGACGCTGGCATCATCTGCCGGCAAGAACGCTCAGGACGCCTAATGATGTCGACAGAACAGCCAATTCACGCCAACATGACGAGCCTCCGAAACCTCAAAGGTGTACCTGCGAGCTTCAGGATCGCCGGGCTCTTTTTGCTCCGCACGGAACATGGGTCCATCCGGTTCAACCTGCCGGACGGGCGCAGCGTGTTGTTCGATCAGGGCCAGCCCGGCAAAAACGCGGTTGTGAATGTACACGATTTTGGTTTCGCTCGCAGGGCGCTCGCCGGCGGTGATGTCGGTTTTGCTGAAAGCTACATGGATGGTGAATGGTCAACGCCGGACCTGACGACCGTTCTGGAATTCTTTTCGCAGAATTTCGAAGCGGCTGGCAAGCTCGCAGTGGGTGGTTCGCTCGTCAAGGCAATCAACAAGCTGCGGCACATTTTCAATCGTAACAGCAAGTCGGGCGCGCGCCGCAACATCATGGCGCATTACGATCTTGGAAACGATTTTTATAGCGCCTGGCTCGACGATACGATGACCTATTCATCCGCCCTGTTCGATCGCCCCAACCTCTCGCTTGAGCGGGCGCAGGAAGCAAAATATCAACGGATTGCCGATGAGCTGGAAGCCGGCCCGGATAGTCACATTCTGGAAATCGGCTGCGGCTGGGGCGGGTTTGCTTCCCATGTCAGCAAGCATCGCGGGTCCAGGGTCACCTGCCTTACCATTTCTGAAGCGCAGCGCGACTATGCGCTTGCGCGCGTACAGAATGAAGGCCTGTCGGACCGGGTCGATATTCGCTTGCAGGATTACCGCGATCATGAGGGTCTCTATGATGGTGTAGCATCGATCGAGATGTTCGAAGCCGTCGGCGAATCCTATTGGCCAAGTTACTTCCGAAGGGTTCGCGACAGCCTGAAGGACGGCTCAAAAGCGGCCTTGCAGATCATCACGATCGATGATGACCTGTTCAAACGGTACCGAAAACGAGCTGATTTCATTCAGCGCTACGTATTCCCCGGTGGAATGTTACCCAGTGAAAAGACACTGAAAGCAAGTTTCAGCGAGGCTGGGCTTCGCTATGATGGCGTGCATTATTTTGGTAAGGATTACGCCAAGACTTTGAAGTTATGGGCCGAGCGGTTTGAGTCGGCCTGGGACCAGATACAGTCAATGGGATTTGATGAGCGGTTTCGTCGGCTCTGGCGATTTTATCTTAGTTATTGTGAGGCTGGGTTCCGGAATGGCCGGATCAATGTCGGCCAGTTCAAGCTTTCCAAGCCATGATAGCTGGAGACGATCGTCTTAGTATAAGCTTTCGAGCACATAGTCGATTTGCTGGCCGCGAGCCTCAAAACCAAGCTTCACCCAACGTGACTGATCATCGTACCAAAGATCCACTGTCAGATCAGAAACGAGGCGATAATGCGTGGTGGGTATAGGCTGCCCCGCAACGTCTATCGTTTCACGGCCAATTTCTGTCACTTCCACATCGAGTATTTCGCCGGATTCGGTAGATAGTAACCGGGAGCTATAAGCCTCCTCGCGGTTCCAGTGGCTGGATGGGATGATGTCGTAGGAGACAAAGCCAGAATAGCCCGATCCTTCGACCTTCAGATCGGTTCCGGTGAGCGACGCTTTTACGGTCTCCTCGTCACCATCATCGTTCGTCGTGCCAACCAGGCCAACGAGTTTCCCATCCCGCCATTGTTCAGTTGAATCAAGAGAATAGCGAAACACTGTAATCGGCCCGAGGCCCGCTTTGAGATCGACGTCAGAGATGACCGAGAAACTGCCATCTTCCGAAACCTCAAAACGCACAATGTGGGTGCCGAATGGCTTGCCCTTTCGAAGGACTTTAAACCGGATCTCGTCGCCATCTGAAGGCTGCCAGGATTCAGTTGCTTGTTGGGCGGTATCCTCGCCATGTGAAGGCACAGAAACCTGCTGCCCGTAGGCCGAAAGGCTGAGCGCAAGAAGGGCTGTTAGAGCGACTGGTGCGTGAAATCTCATGTGAATCTCCAGAATCTACGCTTTGAACGGGCGACATAACAGGTGCAAGCTTTGCCTCCAGCAGCGGCGGGCCTGTGACGGACGCCCGGTTCGGCGAGCGCAATGTCACCCGGACCGTATGTGCCAAGACCATCTTCCAGCTCACCATCGAGCACGACAGTTGCTTCAAGCGCTGAATGACCGTGGGAGAAAACGTGTTGTCCCGGTTCCAGATGCATCAACTGGCCGGCAGTTCCCGCGCAATTTGAGTAGCGGACGCCGGACAAGCCTTTGCGCCAGATGATTCCGGCATAGTCAGTCTGGATAATCTCGAGCGCCACCTTGATTTGAGAGCTGTCTTTGCATCCGTGGAGGTCACGGCTGCCCTCTTCCAGAATGACTTTGCGGACGATTTCCCATATTTCTCCTGCCTCATCGCCCTCGCATGACATAAGCTGGTGTATCTCTGCGGCTAAATGCAATCCGTTTTCCAGCGTTCCCGACGCATGGTCGAGCATAAATGCCGAATAGCTATTGGAATGGATCATCAGGGCGGGCACTCCGGCGTGTGTTATTGTTCCCTGGATACGAGTCGCGCGAAGGTTTGGATCAGGTAGCGGTGTTGTCAGCACTTGGGCATCCCGCTACATGTTGGCGCCACACTGGAGAGTCACAAAAATGGCGTTGAATTCCGTCCTTGAAGCAATCGGCAATACGCCACTCGTCAAGTTGCAGAGGGTATCTGAAGAGACCGGCTGCACCATCCTCGGAAAAGCCGAGTTCCTCAATCCCGGCCAGTCGGTCAAGGATAGGGCAGCACTAGGTATCGTTCGGGACGCAGAACGGTCTGGCGAGCTTAAACCGGGCGGCACAATTGTCGAAGGCACCGCCGGCAATACCGGAATCGGTCTCGCAATGGTCGGAAGTGCGCTCGGCTATCGCGTCGTCATTGTCATGCCGCGGACGCAGAGCCAGGAAAAGAAGCTGGCTGTCAAACTGTATGGGGCGGAACTAATCGAAGTTGATGCTGTCCCCTACTCCAATCCCAATCACTATGCGCGCTATTCGGGGCGTCTGGCTGAAGATCTCGCAAAGACGGAACCGAACGGCGCGATCTGGGCGAACCAGTTCGATAACCTCGCCAACATGCAGGCGCATTACGAGACGACCGGGCCAGAAATCTGGGAGCAGACCGACGGTAAAGTCGACGGTTTTATATGCGCTGTCGGATCAGGTGGCACGCTTGCCGGTGTGGCAAAGGCACTTCAGGAGCGTAGTGACAAGATTAAGATCGGCCTGGCTGATCCGGGCGGCGCTGCGCTTTACGAATATTACAAGTCAGGCGAGCTCAAATCAGAAGGTACGTCGATCACCGAGGGGATCGGACAAGGCCGGATTACCAAAAATATTGAGGATATGAAAGTCGACTTCGCCTATCGTTGCGAGGACGCAGAAGCTCTCGAAATTCTGTATGACCTGATCCTGCATGAAGGTCTTTGTCTCGGCGGATCGTCCGGCATCAATATTGCTGGAGCCGTGCGTCTCGCAAAAGAGCTGGGGCCAGGCCACACCATTGTCACTGTGCTTTGTGACTACGGCAATCGCTACCAGTCAAAACTCTTCAACCCGGAATTCCTTCGTAGCAAGGATCTCCCAACGCCGCCCTGGATGGAAGGCTGAGCGAATGAACCCTTCGTCACCCCTGGTCTCGGCCGACTGGCTCAAGGCAAATCTGGAGGCACCAGATGTCCGCGTCATTGATGCGAGCTGGTTTCCATCATGGACCGCAGACCCGGGCGCCGGTCGTGAGGCCTACGCCAAGGCGCATATTCCCGGCGCGGTTTACTTCGATATTGAGGAGATTGCCGACACCAACAGCGCGCTGCCCCACATGCTGCCTGATGCGGTCAAGTTTTCGTCCCGTGTGCGCCAGCTAGGACTCGGCGACGGCAATCGGATCATCGTTTATGACGCGAATGACTTTATCGCCTCCGCACGGGTGTGGTGGATGTTCAGGGTCATGGGGCATCAGGACGTGTTCGTTCTGGATGGTGGCCTGAGAGCCTGGCAACGTGCCGGTGGAGACACAGAGGACCTTCCCCCGGTCGTGACGGGCGGCCGTCATTTCACACCTCGCGTCAGGACTGATCTTGTCCGGTCCCTTGAACAGATGCAGGCAGCGTCTGCTGGCGGTGGAACCTGCATTCTCGATGCGCGTCCGGTTGGGCGCTTCAACGGGACGGAAGCTGAACCACGAGAAGGCCTGCCTTCCGGGCATATTCCGGGCAGCATCAGCAAGTCTGCCAGCAATTTTGTACGCCCTGACGGCACGCTTGCCCCAAGGGCCGAACTGGAAAAACTGCTCAGAGACTATGTCAGACAACCGGCGATTGCGACCTGCGGCTCGGGCGTTTCGGCAGGAATTATAGCACTCGCGCTGGCCGAGCTCGGCAACTGGGACGTCGCCGTTTATGACGGATCCTGGACGGAATGGGCTTCGCAGCCCGAAAATCCGGTTCAGACCCGGGTTGAATGAAACAGCCAACCCGCCTCATCCACAATCACGCCGGCACAGGCGACCGACGAACGGTTAACCCGCCTATCGAGCGCGCTTCCACTGTGCTGTTACCTGACCGCCGCGCACTATATGGGGCAAAACCCGGCTATGGCCGCATGGGGCTGTCGGTTCATCGAGAACTGGAAGCCGCGGTCTGCGATCTTGAAGGCGCGAAATTCGCCCGGCTTACGCCGTCAGGCCTGAGTGCATGCACCGTTGCGATCGCGTCAGTCGTGAAAGCTGGCGACAAAGTCCTGTTCTCGGATTCGGTCTACGGTCCGACGCGCCGCTTTTGTGAACGACGTCTGAGCCGGATGGGCGTGGATGCCATGGGCTTCAACCCACGCAATCTTGCCAGCCTGGAAGCGCTCGTCGATGAGAAAGTCAAACTCATATATCTCGAAGCGCCAGGCTCTCTGACCTTTGAGATTGCTGATACAGAAGCGATCGTGAAAATCGCAAAAAAGAACGATATTGTCACGGTCATGGATAACACCTGGGCCGCTGGCGTATTCCAGCAGCCCTTGTCGATAGGCGTTGATATATCGGTACAAGCGCTGACCAAATATATCGTTGGCCACTCCGACGCGTTTGGCGGGTGCATCACAACATCCAGCAGCCCTATTGCAAGTGAACTTGAAGATCTTACGGAGGACTGGGGCATCGCCCTCTCCCCCGACGATGCCTATGCTGCCTTGCGGGGCACACGTACGCTCATCCCACGGCTAAAACACCATGAGGCATCAGCGCTAGATCTCGCGCGATGGCTGGAGGGTCAGGCCGACATTATCTCTGTCATCCATCCGGCCCTGCCATCGCATCCTGATCATTCGCTCTGGAAGCGTGATTTTTCTGGCAGTTCGGGCCTCTTTGCCATGGTTCTAGATGCGCCTTCCGACCAGCATGTGGATGCGTTTCTCGATGCGCTTCAGGTTTTCAAACTAGGCTTCTCATGGGGCGGCTTTGAAAGCCTGCTCATACCGTGCGACGAGCAACTGAAAAGGCTGAAAGGAGACTGGACAGAGGGACGAGGCGGGCAATTGATGCGGTTGCATGTCGGTCTTGAGGACGTCGATGATTTGAAAGTCGACCTACAGAATGGGTTTGATGCGCTCCGCCGCAAAAAACTACTTGATTAGCGCCACGTTTTTACATATCTCCACCGCCGACAAGCAAGCGAGCTACGACGGGTCCGATAAGGTCGTCAGTACGAGTGAGCCCAACTGTCTTCACTTCATCTCTGGCTAGGACGCCAGTCATGCTTGACGAGGATAATTGGATGACTCCGAATATGATCGCATCAGCGACATCACATAGCCTGTTGGCCGTGGCGTTCGACACGGGCTTGTACAATTATTATGATCGAAAATTCGGAGATTATGCGGCTGCGGTCGCTGAACTTATAAGGCCGTAGCGGGTCCGCCCGCCGAACCGTGCCGCGCGAGAAACGTTGTTACGTCACCGCAGTCTATGAGTTCCCTGGCCTAGCGCCAGCCAAATCGTCGAATTTATCGCCATGTTCAATACTGACTATGCGCCTCTGGCGCGTCCATCCATTCTCCCCAATACCGATAACAGATCGGGCTTGCCTGCTTTCGCGAGCATTGGTGATGTGTTGCGCTCCTATGAGGGCGACGGCGCCATTTTTGTCCTGTACCCGAAGAAAATCGCAGCGGCTGCGCGTGTTTTCCTCAACGGGTTCCCGGGCAAGGTTCTCTATGCGGTGAAGGCCAATCCCCACCCTGCCGTCATCAAGACGCTCTGGATCAGTGGCGTGCGCAATTTCGACGTCGCCTCAATCCGCGAGATCGAACTGGTTCAGTCCATCGCGCCGTCTGCGAACCTGTTCCTGATGCATCCGGTAAAATCCCGTGCGACGATCCGGCAAGCCTATGCTGCCGGGGTGCGTGACTATTCTTTCGACTGCGCTGACGAGCTCTACAAAATCCTTGAAGAGACAGGTTATGCACAGGATCTGTCCCTGCACGTTCGACTGGCCCTGCCGAAAGGCGATGCCGTCATGCCGCTCTCCGGCAAATTTGGTGCCTCCTTCGAGGACGCTGTCGAACTGCTAAAGCTCTCGCGCCCCCATGTCCGCAAGCTGGGTGTGACGTTCCACGTCGGCTCACAATGCCTGAATGTCGAAGACTATGGACGTGCACTTGGCTGGGTCCGGTCAATCGTAGACAAAGCCCGGATCAAGATCGACTCGGTCGATTGCGGTGGCGGCTTTCCGGTGGCATATCCAGGCATGTCACCTCAACCAATGGACAATTACTTCAATGCCATTCGCAAGGCACTTTCCGAGAACGGATTCGGGAGCCTTCAGGTGCTTGGTGAGCCCGGCCGGGCGCTTTGCGCTCAAGGCGGCTCAACCCTTGCACGGGTAGAACTGCGCAAAGGCGCGGATCTTTACCTCAATGATGGCAGCTATGGATCGCTGTTCGATGCCGCACAGTGCGCCTGGAAGTTCCCTGTCCAGCTTCACCGTGCCGCCCCGCGCGAGGCCGGCGAGAGCCAGCCCTTCCGGTTCTTTGGCCCGACCTGCGACAGCCTCGACGTCATGGAAGGCCCATTCGACCTGCCGTCTGACATCGCCGAAGGTGACTGGGTGGAAGTCTGTCATCTTGGCGCATATGGTCAGGCCCTTGCCTCCAAGTTCAACGGTTTCTTCAGCGAGACGACCGTCGCCGTCATGGCGTAACATCAATAGCATATTTCAGAAAACTGCGTCCCCTGCCGGATCAGGCTTGGGGACGCTTTGTCTGGACCCTCAACCATCCCAACGTTACAACCCCTCCGCAATCACTGGAGTCTTTTCATGGCCGACACCTCAAACCGTAAGGCTGAGCTTCTCAGCAAGCCTGTCGAACACGTCGACATCACCTCATTCGATGCACGCCCAATCGTTGATGCGATGGGCAAGATGTCTTTCACCTCGCGCGATCTCGCTCGAGCGACTGAAATTTTCAACATGGCGATCGAGGATCCTGATTGCTCAATCATCCTCACACTTGCTGGATCGACATCAGCTGGTGGCTGCATGCATGTGTACAGAGATCTCGTGAAATACGGCCTGGTCGATGCAATTGTCGCAACCGGCGCCTCCATCGTCGACATGGATTTCTTCGAAGCGCTTGGGTACCAGCACTATCAGGCGCCTGAGTCCGTCGATGACAACATCCTGCGTGATCTCTATATCGACCGGATCTATGACACGTTCATCGATGAAGAAGAACTGCAGGCGTGCGACCATACAATTCTTGAAATCGCGAACAGCCTGGAGCGTCGCCCCTATTCTTCCCGCGAATTCATCTGGGAGATGGGCAAATGGCTGAAGGACAATGCGAAGAAAAAGAATTCGCTGATCGAAACCTGTTACGATCATAATGTCCCGATCTTCGTACCCGCTTTCTCTGACTGCTCCGCAGGATTTGGCCTCGTAAAGCACCAGGTCGAGAACCCCGGCAACTACATGTCGATCGACAGCGTTGCCGATTTCCGTGAACTAACCGACGTCAAAATCGCGGCTGGCACCACGGGCCTGCTCATGGTCGGCGGCGGTGTGCCCAAGAACTTCGTTCAGGACACCGTCGTTTGTGCTGAGATTCTCGGCAAGGAGTGCGAAATGCACAAATACGCCGTTCAGATCACAGTCGCGGATACCCGCGATGGCGCCTGCTCGTCCTCCACTCTCAAAGAGGCAGCGAGCTGGGGCAAAGTTCAGACCGTGCATGAACAGATGGTCTTTGCCGAAGCAAGCTCGGTTATCCCACTGCTCGCATCGTCATCATGGCACAAGGGTGAATGGAAAAAACGCAAGCCGCGGGAATTTGCCAAACTGTTCCTGTAGCAGCAGCCATATTATCGCTTACCATAACGCCGGGACATAGATTGTCCCGGCGCTTTTGTTTCTGCACAGTAGATCCTGATCAGCCTATAATACGTATCAGGAGAGACCCATGTCAGACCGAATTACAGTTTCCAAATCCGGCGGCGTCGCAGATGTCCGGTTGGTGCGCGCTGAAAAGATGAATGCGCTCGACGATGCGATGTTCTCTGCGCTGATCGATACTGCGGACCAGCTCGCGGCTGATGCGTCCGTGCGCTGCATAGTCATCTCTGGCGAAGGCCGGGCATTTTGCGCTGGCCTCGACATGGGAAACTTCAGCAAGATGGCTGAAGGCAGCGGAGGGTCGCCGAGCGGCCGCAAACCACTGGCTGAACGTACGCATGGCGATGCGAACAGGGCTCAGCAAGCGGTGTGGGGATGGCATACCCTCCCCGTCCCGGTCATCGCCGCCGCCCATGGCGTCGCGCTAGGCGGTGGCTTTCAGGTGCTCCTGGGATCCGATATCCGCATTGTCCATCCCGATACGAAACTCTCAATCATGGAAATCAAATGGGGCCTTGTTCCCGATATGGCGGGCACGCCCCTGATGAGGAACCTCTGCCGTGATGATCGTCTGCGTGAGCTGACGTATACAGGACGCATATTCTCCGGGCGAGACGCTCTCGAATACGGCTTTGCCACCGAAGTTTCAGAAACGCCGCACGACCGCGCCATGGAGCTTGCGAAACTCATCGCGTCCAAAAACCCGGATGCGATCCGGGCCAACAAGCAGATTTTCAATAAGTTGCCGACAATGACAGATGCTGAAGCGCTGCTCCAGGAATCGGTTCTTCAAGACCAGATCATCGGCTCAAAGAATCAGACGGAAGCGGTGATGAGTGAAATGCAGAAACGACCAGGCGTCTATGATGACGGTCGATGATTGGCGTCTTGCCCTGACTGCAGTGACATTGGAAATTCGATCTGGCGCGAGTGACGGGGCTCGAACCCGCGACCTCCGGCGTGACAGGCCGGCACTCTAACCAACTGAGCTACACCCGCACAGATCGGTCACCGCACTTCGCGGTGAGGCGCCTGATTAGACAAGGCCGCTGGCCCGGTCAAGCGCGAACTGCCATCAGATTGCCATGACTTGCAGCTAAGGCCACGCTACAGGTTCAGAAAGAGACCCGAGCTATCATGAAACGCACCCTTTTTGTTATCGGCAGTGTTGTTGCCGTCCTTCTGATCATCATTGGCGTTGCGCCATTCCTTGTCCCGAGTTCGGTTTACAAGACGCAGATCGAAAAAGCGGCAACCAGCGCACTCGGTCGAAATGTCAGCGTTGCCGGCGACGTTTCCGTCTCGATATTTCCAGTGATTTCCGCATCGGTTGAAGACGTTACCGTGGACAATCCGGAAGGTTTCGAGGAACCGCACATGATTGATGCTGGCGCCTTGCGCGGATCCGTCAGGATTCTTCCGCTCTTCTCGCGGCGTGTGGAAGTCAGCAAGCTCTCGTTTGAAGACGCAAATGTCCGACTCACCCGGCTGGAAGATGGTCGCACGAACTGGATGCTGGGGGCTGGCGAAGACCCTTCCCGAAGCGAGGACCCGGATACTTCAAACAACGCATTCTCAGCGTCCATAGATGAAGCCGGGCTGCGCAATGCGTCTCTCACTTATGAGGATTTACAGACTGGTGCCCGTTATGAGGTCAAGCAGCTCGACTTTGAGACCGCCTTCACCGCACCCAATCGCCCGTTGTCCGCTAAAGCCAGCGGTATGTTCCAGGATCAGGCGTTCAGCGCCTCCCTCAACCTGAACACACCAGAGGCTTTGATGTCTCAAATGGAAGCGATCATCGATTTTGAGATGAATTCCGATCTCGCCAATGTCCGGTTTGACGGAAAGGTCACCAATTCAGCATCGATATCAATGACCGGTGAATTCTCCGTCACCGCGCCGCGCGTCGCATCTATCCCGGAATTCCTGGCAATCAGCTTGCCTTACGATCTTGGCCCACTCGGCTCATTCCAGGCCAACGGCCGTATTTCTGGTGAAGTGCCAAACCTGAAAATCGAGTTCGATAAACTGAACCTTCTCGGAGATGGCCTGAACGTAGCCTATGTTGGCCTGGTAAACATTGGTGACGTAATCACGCTCGGTGGGACGACGGATGTCTCCCTTCGCAATGTGAAAAAACTGAGCGACGAAATGGGGCTTAATATCGATCAGCTCGCCCCCATACAGCAGCTCACGATAAATGCGACTGTGAATGGTCCAGCGGTTTCCCCATCTTTTACCCGTATCGAAGCGCGTGCCAGCAGCCCGACGCTCACAGCGAGTTATGAAGGTAGCGCAGACCTGGCACAGGTCGGTAAAATCAACGGACAGGTATCAGCCGAAAGCAGCCAGCTTCGTACGCTGCTTGAACAGCTCGGTGTCGCGCCCCCAGAAGGCGAAACGCTCAGGAAGTTCAAGGCATCAGGCATCATCGCCGGCACATTTGAGGAGATGACCGTCTCGAATGGCACGTTCGTGCTCGACGATACAACCGCAACTGGTTCAGCAGGTATTGATCTCACCGGAAGCCGGCCTCGGCTCGTGGTCGACCTGGATCTTGGCTCAATGAACCTCAGCCCCTTTCTCGGCTCTTCAGACGCTCCGCCGCCTTCTGACGGCTGGAGCGATACGCCCCTTGATCTAGCAGCATTGCAGATGCTCGATGCGACGCTTCAACTGAAAGCTGACCGTATCGAAGTCGGCAGCATTAATCTATCAGACGCCGTTATGAAGACGACGCTCGAAAACGGTGTACTCCGAGCTGACGTAGACCGGTTTTCGAGTTTTGGTGGGAACTGGCAAGGTGACATTCTGGTTGATGGTTCCGGCCTTGTTCCGTCCGTCCAATTCAAACTAGGTGCCGGCAGTATCGCCGCAGAGCAACTTCTTGGCACGCTTGCCGGTTTCGAGCGTCTGGCAGGCGTCGGTGAGTTCGCTGTCGATGTCCGCGCGGATGGCGCGAGTATCCAGCAAATCGTAAATAGGCTGAACGGTACAATTTCACTGAACCTCGACGATGGCGCAATAAAAGGTATCAATCTGGGGCAGCTGGTTCGGTCCGCTTCATCGCTTACGCAATCCATATCCACCAACAACCTCGACATATCTTCTCTGGGCACCTTGATTTCACCCCAGGCCGAGACTGACTTTTCAACATTTGAAACATCGCTTTCGATCAAGGACGGACTTGCGCAAATCAAATCACTGGAACTCGTCAATTCTGTGCTGGACGTGACGGGTGCCGGCCAGATCAGCCTTGGCGGCCGCACGCTAGACGTAAACCTGACCCCGGCGATCGACCGGACAGGGCAAGGTAACGTCTCTACGGTGCAGTTGAACGGCATCCCGGTGCCCATCAAGATTTCCGGTAGCTGGCTGTCGCCTCAGATCACGCCGGACTTTTCCGGGGTGCGGTCTGCATTACAGGCGGAAGCCCGCCAACGCGCAGGAGCCGCTATTGGAGACCAGATTGGCGGCGAACTCGGCACCATCGTCTCTGGCGCGCTTGGAGGAACGAGTGCGCAGCAGACGAAAAAACCGTCGGCCTCGAATACAGACGGCAGAAATGCAGTAGAAGATACGGAATCCGAACCGGCGGCTGAAGATCAGGACGAAAACGAAGAAGATGTCCGTGAGCGCGTCCTGAAAGAGACACTCGGGTCAATATTCGGTCCGAACTGAAACCTTAGAGAACCGCCTGCCGCTTGGCGGCTTTCGCTGCGGATAAATCGATAAGGTCGACATTGTCCCTCGCATCCGATGTACGTCTCGCGAGGCGTTCATCTGCCTCTTCCTGGCTGATGATCGGAAAGAGGTGCGAAAGATTGTCCAGAGGCTGAGGGCGGCTGATCAGATAGCCCTGCAATTCATCACACCCGATATCGGTAAGGAATTGCTTCTGGCTCTCCGTTTCAACACCTTCCGCAGTGCAACGCATGTTAAGCGCCTTTGCCAATTGCAAGGTCGCCTTGGTAATCGACCGGCTGTCATTGTTATGGTCGATATCCTCGACGAAACTCTTGTCGATTTTCAGCTTGTCGAACGGAAAGCGGCGCAGATAGCTCAAAGATGAAAAACCGGTACCAAAATCATCCAGCGATATTCGCAGCCCTATATCCTTTAGCTGCTTGAGCCGTTCGAGGGTGAATTCCGTGTCATTCATCAGCACGGATTCTGTAATCTCGAGCTCGAGCCTGGACGGATCTATCTGATTGACGGCAAGCCCGTTGATGACGGTCGTCACCAGGCTGGAACTGTGAATCTGTAGCGGCGAAATATTCACCGCAATTTTCATATCGTCCGGCAAACGGCGCGCCAGGCGCAAAGCTTCTCGCAACGCCCAATCACCAAGGCGAGTGATAATGCCGCTATCCTCAGCATGCTGAATGAACTTGTCAGGGCCTGTCAGGCCGCGTGTCGGGTGATTCCACCGCATCAATGTTTCACATCCGACAATCGCTCCGGTCGCCGCACATAATTGAGGCTGAAAGTACAGGCATAGCTCCGAGTCTTCCAAAGCGCGATGAAGATCAACTTCAAGCCCGCGCCGCGCCTTTGCCTTGTCCGCCAATTCTTGTTCGAACACGCACCATGTGCGCTTGCCCGCGGCTTTGGCCTGATAAAGCGCGAGATCGGCGTGTTTTAAAAGTGTCTGTATATCCAGATTATGCTGCTCAATGATCCGCACACCAATACTTGCACCGCAGTGAACTACTGAGCCCCATATCTCATATTTGCGGTTAAGGTCAGCGCTCAGACGTTCAACGCATGCCATCAGTGCTGAATGGCCATCGCATTCGATCAGGACTGCGAACTCGTCGCCACCCAATCGGGCGACAACAATCGAATTTTCTGCGGATTTATTCAGGCGCGCCGCAACTTCGCAAAGCAGTTCATCACCCGCAGGGTGTCCGAGCGTGTCATTCACCCATTTGAAATTATCAAGGTCCAGCCACAAAAGCGCGCGTTGACGACCAGGCTCGATTGGTCGCAGGGCGGCCTTCTCAAGATGTTCGTGTAGATAGGCGCGGTTTGGCAATCCTGTAAGCGGATCATAATGCGCCATGAACGCAATGCGATCTTCAATCGCCTTGGACTGCGTAATGTCCGACGCAACGCCCCGAAAGCCGATAAATTCATTGGCGGAATCGAAAATCGGCTTGCCCGTCAATGACCACCAGGCATCTTCATCGGATTTGATTTTCAATACGAGATCGCGAAAGCTCTGGCGCCGTTCGAATGACTGCATCAGGGCCCGCTTGGTGTCGGTCGGCTCGAACAGGTGTTCGATCTGTTGGCCTTTGGCCATTTCCTCAAATTTCGATTGATCGCCAAGCACAGGCATAGGGATCTCCACGAGCATCGCATTGGCATCCGTCTGCCATAGCCAGTCGGACGTGCTCTCTTCGAAATCCCGCAGTAGCAAACCAATCAGCTGTGCTTGCTGTTTTACTGCCTGCCCGCTCAGATGTTGTTCGACGAACTGTCGGAAGGACCACCGGGCCGACGTCCACAGAACGCCTGCATAGACCAATGCCAGCACTGAAAGGAAATCGTTGCGCGGGTCCTGCCCAAGTTGCAGACCCACAATGTAGCCAATGGTCGTTGGCACCAGGAAAGAAATGGCGGCTTCGGGAATCCGGCCGATAAGCAACACGCCCCCGAACATCATTCCGGCAATGATGATGCTGACGGCGAGTTGGCTGTTTGGGCCGGTAAAAGGCATGATCAACAGGGGCAAAATTCCCCAGACCAGACCGAGAAATGACGCAAATCTCGAATACTGCTCAATACCAGCCTTGGAATTTTCGGGTGACAATCGCCTGGCGCGCGTTTCCGGTTTGGAAGACCGGTCCCGGATATACGCCACGAGCATAAAAGTGGTGGCGACAATAATCGTGAAGCTCCAGAAGCCGAGCAAGCGGTTCGCCGGTGTGTCCCAGAAAGACATCACAACAACGGCCGCGTTCACCAGATTTGCCAGCGCAATTACAGGCGTAAGACTGCCGACCGCCTCAAGCTGACGGGCGCGGATGACTGGCTCCTGATCTTCAGGCACATCAACCGATTGCAGGAGGCTGGTGACCGAATTGTAATCATGGTCCGCCTTCGGCAGCCGGTTGAACATGGGTCCACTCCCGCGAATATCTTCCTGTAGCCGCCCGGATAGTCGAAAGAGGTGAAGATCGCCGCAGCCCAATCGGAAAAATTTAATCTATCTGGCTGTTTTCATGAAATTCCTTAGGTTGGCAGCATGAACAGAACACCCCTCATTCTGACCCTTGATCAGGGCACAACATCCAGCCGGGCGCTCGTTTTTGATAATACGGGCGACATCCTCACGACGTCGCAACTTGAGTTTCCTCAACATTTTCCAAAGTCGGGCTGGGTCGAGCACGATCCTGTCGATATCTGGAACACGACGCTTGAAACTGCACGTGACGCGATATCGAAGGGCGAGAAAGATGGACTGGGTAATGTCGTATGCATCGGAATCGCCAACCAGCGCGAAACCACAATCGTCTGGGACAAAGAAACTGGCGAAACGGTTGGGCGCGGTATCGTCTGGCAGGACCGACGAACAGCATCGATATGCGCGCGCCTGTTTGAAGACGGGTGGGAGCGGCCGGTTCGGGATAAAACAGGGCTGACGATTGATCCCTACTTCTCTGGCACCAAACTGAGATGGATACTGGATAACGATCCTGTCGCCGCAAAGCTGGTATCCACCGGTAGGCTCGCCTTTGGGACTGTCGACAGCTTTTTGATTTACCGGCTGACGAGTGGCCAGCGCCACGTGACCGACGAAACCAATGCCAGCCGCACCCTACTGTACAATATTCACGAGGGGCGGTGGGATGAAGACCTTCTAGGCGCTCTTGGTATTTCCCGGAACATGCTGCCGGAGGTGTTACCCAGTGCCGCCGAATTCGGCCGTACAGACCCAAAATGGTTTGGGCGGGAAATTCCGATTCTAGGCGTAGCGGGTGATCAGCAGGCGGCTGCGTTCGGGCAGGCTTGCTGGCACAAAGGCATGGCCAAAAGCACTTACGGTACAGGTTGCTTTCTGCTGGCTCATACCGGAGACGAGGCGCTCAAATCCGATAATCGTCTTTTAACGACTGTTGCGTGCAGAACCGGCCAATTGCCCGAATACGCGATGGAAGGCTCGATCTTCATCGCCGGTGCGATCACCCAATGGTTGCGAGATGAGCTCGGTCTCATCGAAACGGCCTCAGACACTGAGAAATTGGCAGCGGAAATGGAAGATAATCAGGGTGTTTATGTCGTACCAGCATTCACTGGTCTTGGCGCGCCGCACTGGAATTCCGATGCGCGGGGCGCGATCTACGGACTTACCAGGGCGACAAACCGCTCCATACTGGTTCGGGCCGCTCTAGAGTCAGTTGCCTATCAAACGCTAGACCTGATCAATGCCTTGCACGCCGACGGGTTCGAGACGGCGAGGATTCGTGTGGATGGCGGCATGGTCGCGAATAGCTGGTTTCTGCAATTCCTGGCCGACATTTTGGGCACGGACATTGACCGTCCGACTATTATTGAAAGCACAGCAAGAGGGGCGGCCTTTTTGGCCGGACTACAAAGCGGCGTCTATTCAAATCTGGACGCGCTGGAAAAGCTTTGGAAGGTCGATCGCAGTTTCGCACCACAAATGCCCAAAAGTGATAAGCGAAAACTGATTTCAGGCTGGGACAAGGCTGTCCAGACTACTCTCTTCCGGGCAAGTCTGGACACCGCAGAAGAGTAAAAATGGATGGTCGGAGCGGCGGGATTCGAACCCACGACCCCTTGTCCCCCAGACAAGTGCGCTACCGGGCTGCGCTACGCTCCGACTGGCGACTGCTTAAGCTTGGTTTCCGGCAAATGCAATTGCTGGCACTGCGTCATGCGGCCTTGGCATGACGCGAGTTGTCCAGACGGAATTTAATGTCTTCGAGATCAGCCAACATCGCTTCCAGGCGTGATCGTGAGGCCTGTGGCACTGGAGCCGTAGCCTCTTCTGCGTTGAACGCGGTGCGAATGGTCGCCTGAAGCTCACGGGCGGGGCTATTACTCGCCTTCTCGTCACCAGCAACTGTCAGAATTGCGCGGCCTGCGAGTACCTTGTTCAGGCCCTGCTCATTGATCAGCTGTTCAGCCCCTTTGAGGGTCAGCCCCCGATCATGGACCAGCAACTGGATCGCGCGTAGCGCCTGCATGTCCTCAGGGCGGAACATCCGGCGACCATCAGGGCGCTTCAGGGGCTTCAGGTGTTTGCTGAACTTGCCTTCCCAATAGCGAAGAACATGCGGCTGCAAACCGAGCTCATCTGCCGCTTCGCCGATTGAACGATAAGCATCAGCAGACTTCTCTACACGTTTTGCAGGTGCGGCCATTGGGAATTCCTCTCTAGTTGTTGTCTTCGACTTTCGACTTCAGCATTGGAGAAGGCTTGAATGTGACGACACGGCGCGCCGAAATTTTGGCTTCAACACCCGTTTTGGGGTTCCGCCCGGCCCGGGCCGCTTTCTTCCGCACAACGAAGTTACCGAAGCGGGACAGCTTCACTTCATTTTCGTGCTCGAGACTTTTCCCGACCATTTCCAGCATCTTGTCGAGAATGTCTCCCGACTCCTGACGCGTCAGCCCGACTTCGCGAACAATCGCGTCGGCAAGCTCTACTCTGGTTACGGTTTTGCTAGTCACAGATCAGCTCCTCTGGTTAACAGATAAGGCTGATTTCTTAACGAAAGAATTACAGCCTGAAGAGAGTGGCGCCCCATGAAAAGCCGCCGCCCATAGCTTCACTTAGCACAAGATCGCCGGATTTAATCCTCTGATCGCTTATCGCTGTGTGAAGAGCGAGTGGAATGGACGCTGCAGAGGTATTCCCGTGCAGGGCAACCGTCGAAATCACCTTGTCTTCAGGAAGCCCCATTTTCTTGGCGACTCCGTTCAGGATGCGCTGGTTCGCCTGATGGGGAACGAACCAATCGATATCACTGACTTCGTGTCCCGTCTCTGTCAGGACGTGACTGATAGCGCTTGAGATATTTGTAACGGCATGACGGAAGACCTGGTTGCCCTGCATGCGCACCATGCCAATCGTACCTGTCGAAGACACACCACCATCGACATAGAGCAGATCGCTCTTCGTTCCGTCTGTCCGGATGTGGTGAGCAATGACGCCTGCATCTTCCCGGCCCGCATCGGCTTGTAGCACCGCTGCGCCTGCCCCATCACCAAACAGCACGCATGTGGTTCGATCCGACCAGTCCAGGATGCGGGTAAACGTTTCCGCTCCAATCACGATAGCCGTCGAAAAGAGGCCCTGCTTCAACATCGAATCTGCAGTCGCCATGGCGAACAGGAAACCTGAACACACGGCTTGCACGTCGAAGGCGGCCCCACCCGTAACACCAAGCTTGGCCTGCACTGCAGTAGCCGTTGCAGGAAACGTCTGATCCGGCGTTGTCGTGGCAACGACGATAAGGTCGACATCTGCGGGCGTTAGGCCTGCATTTTCCAGGGCCTGTTTCGCCGCGGATGTTGCGAGATCGGACGTCAATTCACCTTCAGCGGCAATGTGGCGCTGCTTGATGCCGGTGCGCTCCTGTATCCACTCATCGGACGTGTCGACTATTTTCGACATGTCCTGATTGGTCAGGATGCGCTCAGGCAAATAGGCACCGGTGCCGCGAATATAGCTGGTTCTTGATGTCATTATTCTACCGCTTCTGGCGCGATTCCTAACCGGGCGACACGATTAAGCCCAGCGCTGACTTCGTGCATATACTGGCTTTGAGCGAGATCTGCAGCAAGTGAGACAGCTGTGGCAAAACCGTCTGCATCTGCGCCGCCATGGCTTTTAACAATTACGCCATTGAGCCCGAGCAGTACGCCGCCATTAACATTGGACGGATTCATCTTGTTCCTGAGAGCTTTCAACCCCGATGCCGCCAGCGCAGCGCCGGCCTTGCTCAGCAAGCTCGATGTGAGCGCTTCTCGAACATATGTTGAAACCAGCCGCGCTGTGCCCTCTGCCGTTTTCAGCGCGACATTGCCCGTGAAACCATCGGTTACGACTACATCGACAGCGCCCATGGAAATATCATTGCCCTCAACGAAACCACGGAAATCGATCCCCAAGTCCCGCGTTTTGAGTATCTCTCCAGCGAACTTGATCGCGTCGCGGCCTTTTTCTTCTTCCGCACCGATATTAAGCAACCCGACCGTGGGATGGGCCTTGCCGAATACGGCGCGAGCATATGATTCACCCATCACCGCGAATTCCACGAGCTGGTCAGCGTCGGCATCAAGATTAGCGCCGACATCGAGCACAACGGCCCGGCCGTTCAGGGTTGGCCATAGCGCAGTCATTGCAGGGCGATGAACGCCGGGCATCTTCCGAAGCGCCAGCATCGACATGGCCATAAGAGCGCCGGTATTGCCAGCCGATACACCGGCAATCGCCTCGCCTTGCTTTACAGAATCCACCATGCCCCACATGCTCGTGCCCTTCGCCCTGCGAAGCGCCGAGGAGGGTTTTGCACTCATGCTCACCACTTCTGGCTGATCGACGATTCGGCAGCGAGTGCTAAGTGCAGACGCCGCGACTGCAGCTTCAAGTTCGCTTTCGCGGCCGTGCAGGATGAATTCAACATCACGTCTCGCCCGGCAAACGCGACTCAACCCTTCGATCACCATCGCAGGAGCCGCATCGCCCCCCATTGCATCGATAGAAAGTGTAATAGCCGTCATTGTTTGCTCTTACCGGCGATTGGACAAGCGGACACTACGCACCCGCACTTGCATCCGCAACCGCCGTTAACCGGCCCGGCTGTCCTTTGTTGTAAAGTCACCAGCCGATGTTTCCCGTGAGCAAATCTTCCTCGCTGCAGCGATCCAGCTGTCCGAGAGCCAATATGAGCGCAGCGGTAATTCGCTTGCTGTTGGCGCCGTCTTCGACAATGTCATTACGCAGCAACAGCGTCTCCAGGGCACGGTCTGTATCATCTCGGTCCAACGCCTCCTGCAAGGCCCGGCCAATCCCGAAAAATTGCTCCCCCATAGCGCGTACCTTGCGGGCGATTGACGCATCGCCGACGCCGGTCTCTCTCAATGCGGCATCGAACGAATCAAATATCTTCCGGTAAAGCCGATCAGAAATTCGCTCGCCTTCAAGCCCTGCCCGGGCGAGACGCGGAAGAAGCAGAGACGCAAAGAGTGTGACAGCATGGAATCGGCCCGAAAGCGTATCGGCGAGTGCCTGCTCTCCGAAAAGTGCAGGCTGCCTCGCCTTGCGCGTTATGGCCTCAAAAAGAGCGTCGACCACCCGTTTGCGGCGATACGATTTAGGAAAAATTCTCTGCTCGATCGAAGTCATTTCTGCGCTCCGTAACTTGCCAATTGCCCGGCACGGCCTGTAATCGGATGTGAACTAGAAGGAAATCCCGTATGGCAAAACGATCCATCATCGCAAGCGTGGCGCTGTGCTGCCTCGCCGCGGGCTGTATCTCATCGGTCAAAGCCTATCACGGTTACGCTCCCGATGAGGTCTCGCCGAACGAGATCACGCCGGGGATCGATTCCCGGTCCAGCGTGCTCGCACAGCTTGGGTCGCCGTCCACGGAAAGCATCTTTGACGACAATACGTGGATCTACATCTCCACCGTTCAGGAGCGTTTTGCGTTCTACAAGCCGCAAATCTCCACCCGAACCGTGACGGCCATTCGCTTCAGCGAGGAAGATGTCGTCGAGGAGGTTCTCGAATACAATCAGGATGATGGCGAAGTCATCAATTATGCCTCGCGCGAAACGCCGACACGCGGTCGTGAACTTGGTCTGTGGGAGCAGATATTCGGGTCGGTGGGCCGGGTTGCACTTCCAGCGACAGACGAAGCAACACCTGGCAATCCAACGGGCCGGCGCAACTGATTCAGAGAAATTTGAATTCCAGTAAAAAAAGCCCCGGCCGAAACCGGGGCTTTTCTTTTGCGTATCGTTCGAACTAGTGCGCAAGCACCGCCAGCATAAGCAAGGCCACAATATTTGTGATCTTGATCATGGGGTTCACGGCAGGCCCCGCCGTATCCTTGTACGGATCCCCGACAGTATCGCCGGTCACGGCAGCCTTGTGGGCCTCCGATCCCTTCCCGCCATGATTTCCATCCTCGATATACTTCTTGGCGTTGTCCCAGGCTCCACCACCCGATGTCATGGAGATGGCTACAAACAGGCCTGTCACAATCACGCCCAGCAACATTGCACCAACGGCTGCCAGAGCCGATGAAATGCCCGCAATCAGCCAGATAACACCGAGCAATACGATCGGTGAAAGGACGGGCAGCATCGAGGGAACAATCATTTCCTTGATGGCGGCCTGCGTGAGGATATCCACGGCGCGGCTATAATCTGGTTTGACCTCACCCTTCATGATCCCTGGCATTTCGCGGAACTGCCGTCGAACCTCTTCGACAACGGATTGGGCCGCCCGGCCGACCGCCATCATGGACATGCCACTGAAAACGAATGGCAGGAGACCACCGAATAGCAATCCGACAACGACATACGGGTTTGCGATCGAGAAATTCACCGTGACACCCTGAAGGACACTTCCTTCCGCTGCATTCAGGGCGAAGTATTTCAGGTCTTCTGAATAAGCCGCAAATAGCACAAGGGCGCCAAGACCAGCCGAACCGATGGCGTAGCCTTTGGTAACTGCCTTCGTCGTGTTGCCGACAGCGTCCAGTGCATCGGTTGTCTCACGGACCGAACCTGGCAGGTCAGACATTTCCGCAATGCCGCCTGCATTGTCCGTGACGGGGCCGAATGCATCGAGGGCAATGATCATGCCCGCGAGGGCAAGCATGGTCGTCGTTGCGATTGCAATGCCGTAAAGCCCTGCCAGATTGTAGGTCAGGATGATGCCGGCAATAATCGTAATCGCAGGAAGGGCTGTCGACTCAAGCGAAACAGCAAGCCCCTGAATGACGTTCGTGCCGTGGCCGGACTCCGATGATTTGGCTACGGATCGAACAGGCCTGTAGGCCGTTCCTGTATAATACTCCGTTATCACCACGATCAGTGCGGTCACACCAAGCCCAGCGAGCCCGCACAGGAACAGGTCCATACCCGTTACGGCAGCAACGGAACCGTCGCTGTTGAAAAGGCCGAGCTGGCTGCCCGCGCCATCAAGGACACCAAATCCATTTGGCAGCGCCCAGTTGATTGCAACTGCAAGACCGATCAGTGAGAATACACCCGTCGCAATCAGACCTTTATACAAGGCACCCATGATATTTGTAGAGCCCTGCCCCAGCCGGACGAACCAGGTGCCGGCGATGGAGGCCAGAATGCACACAGCGCAGATTGCGAGCGGCAACAGCATAATCGAACCGAGATAACCAAGCCCGCCGAAGTAGATGGCACCAAGCACCATCGTCGCCACGATCGTGACGGCGTAAGTCTCGAAAAGGTCAGCCGCCATACCAGCACAATCGCCGACATTGTCACCGACATTATCTGCAATGGTCGCGGCATTGCGCGGATCATCTTCCGGGATGCCAGCCTCAACCTTGCCGACCATGTCGCCACCAACGTCCGCACCTTTTGTGAAGATGCCACCGCCAAGGCGCGCGAAGATTGAAATGAGGGAAGCGCCAAAGCCGAGTGCAACCAGGCCATCGATGACCGCGCGGTCACTCGGTGCGTTTCCAACCACGCCGGTCAGCAAGCCATAATATGCCACCACGCCAATTAGCGCGAGACCCACGACAAGCAGGCCTGTAACCGCGCCCGACTTGAATGCCATGGACAAGCCCGCGGCGAGGCTTTTGCTGGCCGCTTGGGTTGTACGGACGTTCGCTTGCACTGAGACCTTCATCCCAATGAAGCCAGCTGCGCCAGAAAGCACTGCACCGATGACGAACCCGAGCGGCACCTCCCAGCTTCTGAATGCAATTGCGAGAAGCACGACGACAGCTGCTCCAACGAATGCAATCGTGGTATACTGGCGTTTCAGGTAGGCATTTGCGCCTTCCTGGATGGCCTCTGCGATCTCGCGCATCCGGTCCGTACCGGTGTCTGCGCTCATGATCGCTCGTGATTGTAGAAATCCATACGCAACAGCGGCGATACCCGCTACGAGCGCGATATAATACCATAGGGTCATTTTGCCCTTCCTCCCTGTTGGTCGATTCCGCACGAAAATATGCAGAAAACGCCATTTTTATTGTGACTCGTCACTGCCAAATGGATGGAGGATTAGCAAGCAGCTTCGCGAAATCGGCGTAAATTCAATGGACTCTAACCGTGCTGAAAGCCCGTGCGCGCTGGCACCGCAACGGTTTTTCCCTTGAAACGCAGCTCGATTCCATCACCAGCTCCGACACAGCCTATAGGTGTCAGCTGCAGTCCTGCAGACCTTGCCCAGGCAAGACAGCTTTCAACCCTGTCCGCCCTGACCGTAAACAGGCACTGGTAGTCATCACCAGCCGTCGAGAGGTCTAGCGCGGTTCCAAGATCCGGTTCGGGCACCACGAATGGGACGTCGGCGAGGTCAATCGAAATGCCCACACCGCTCGCTGACGCGATATGCCCGAGGTCCGAAAGGAGCCCATCAGAAACATCAATTGATGCATTGGCATATTCAGAGATGATCAAACCAATTGTTGGCGCAGGGAGCGCCGGAATCCGGTAACGGTCCGCGAAAACACTTGCCCGGCCAATTTTTGCATCTTGCAATCCGAGCCCGCCGGCACCAATCTCGCCACTTACAATAACGGCGTCACCTGCACGCGCCCCGCTTCGCAATGGCGGCGTCCTGGCACATGCCCCGGTGATCATCAGCGTGAGCACCAGGGGACCAGCGGTAGACACGGTGTCACCCCCCACTAGATCGCAGCCCCAATGCTTGAGGTCATCGCCTAGTGCCGCTGCAAAAGCTGCAAAATGTTCCTCTGGGCGCCCGGCAGGCCAGGCGATTGACAACATTGCATCTGTTGGCTGCCCCCCCTTGCTCAGGATATCTGACACGTTCACCCGCACAAGCTTGCGGGCAACACTGTCAATAGGATCAGATCTCAGGAAGTGAACATCCTCGATGAGGGTGTCCATCGACGCAATCAGTACGGTGTCTGGATTTGTTTTAAGTTCTGCGACGTCGTCAGATAGCGACCTTGCGCCATCTGATGTGGCGATCGGTTTCAGGTAGCGTTTGATCCAGTCAAATTCACCCATATCGACAGCCTAAGCGCTATTCGGCTGATCGAACATCCTTCGAAACATTATCCAGGACCGCATTGACAAAATTTGCTTCTGTCTTGTCGAAAAAGTCGTGCGCCAGTGAGACATACTCATCCAGGACAACTGCCTTTGAAAGTTCCGGATGCTCGAGCAGTTCAGCAGTCGCGGCTCTAAGGATCGCGCGTGTGGTTGAGTCCAGACGTGACAGTTTCCAGCCCTTCGACAGTCTTTTCAAAATGGCCGCATCAATCTTTGTCTGGTTGCTCACAACCGCATTGACGATGGACTTGAAAATATCAGGGTCGGCTTCCTCGATCGGCTCTTCATCCGGGCCAAAGCCGAGCCTGTCTTCCATAAACTCGCGGATCACGGCTTTCGCGCTCTCGTCAGTCTGCTCCATTTTATAGAGCGCCTGAACAGCGGCCAGCCGGGCGCCGGCGCGGCGAGCGCGCACGACCTCAAACGGAATTTTCTGACCCGTGCTCATCCAACGAACTTCTTGCGCAGCTTGATCATCTCCAGGCAGGCAACAGCTGCATCGCGGCCCTTATTCTTCTGCTTCCGATCCGCGCGAACGATTGCCTGCGCTTCGTTCTCTACCGTCAGTATACCGTAGCCAATGGCCAGACGCCGCTCGACGGCAAGTTGCATCAAACCGCGGGCACTTTCGCCGCAAACATAATCATAATGGCTCGTTTCACCGCGTATGACACAGCCGAGCGCGATATAGCCATCATATCTGCCACTATCAGCAGCCATGGCAATGATACCGGGGACTTCGAATGCGCCGGGCACTTCAATCGTCTCGACGGTAACATCTTCGCCTTCCAGCGTTTCAGCCACGCCCGCTTCCATCTCCCGTGAAATGTGATCGTAGTAACGGGATGTCGCTATTAGAATACGATGGGCCATGTCAGTCTTTCTCTTCACTCAGGGTACGCCAGCCCTCAATTGTCATGCCATACCCTTCGAGGCCGGCTACTCGTGTTGGCTTGGTGTCTGACAGAAAAACCATCTTGCGAACACCGAGTTCACGCAGGATCTGCGCGCCGACGCCATATTCACGTAAAGGCATGTGAGGATCGTCGCCCTCGGATGATTTCAGGCCGAGCCGGGCAGCGAGCGAATTTGGTCGCATTGTGTTCACAAAAACGACGACCCCCGGCTCTTTGGACGTCGCAATGATTTTCATAGCCCGTTCGACAAGATTTGCGCGTGGGCCTTTTTCGCCAAGGATATCTGAAAGCACATCGGTTCTATGGACACGAACCAGCGTTGTTTCAGCCGGGTTTATCGTGCCATGCACTATCGCGATGTGTTCAATATTGTCCAAAGAGTTCCGGAAGACGACCGATTTGAAGCCTTCGCCATACTCGCTGTCGAGTGGTGCTTCTACCCGCCGCTCAAGATAGCGGTCATTCTTACGACGCCAGGCGATCAGGTCCGCAATCGTCCCGATTTTGAGCCCATGTAGCTGGGCGAATGAGACAAGCTCTGGCAGCCGGGCCATCGTGCCGTCGTCATTCATGATCTCGCAGATCACACCGGCAGGATAGAGCCCGGCCATGCGCGATATATCCACCGCCGCTTCGGTATGGCCGGCGCGCACAAGCGTGCCGCCATCACGCGCGACCAGCGGAAATACGTGCCCGGGTGATACGATATCATGGTGATCCTTGGTTGGATCAATCGCAACAGCGACCGTACGAGCCCTGTCTGCCGCCGAGATACCCGTTGTCACGCCTTCCTTGGCTTCGATTGACACCGTGAATGCAGTTTGCATGCTTTCGCGATTGTCGCGCGCCATCATGTCGAGGTTGAGGGTGCGCGCCCTTTCATGGGTCATCGACAGACAAATCAGGCCGCGGCCGAAACGCGCCATGAAGTTCACGGCTTCCGGTGTCGCAAAGCTCGCTGGAATAACGAGGTCACCCTCATTTTCGCGGTCTTCAGCATCGACCAGAATGAACATCCGGCCATTGCGGGCGTCTTCAATGATTTCGTCGATTGACGAAATGGCCGCGTGAATATCGTCGCTCATTAACTCACCTGTTTTCCAGGCGCGTCGGCCCCGATCATCCGGGCCACGTAACGCGCCAGCATATCGACCTCAAGATTTACCTTGCTGCCGACCTGCAATTCGTTGAGCGTAGTCACCTGCCAGGTGTGAGGTATCACGGCTATATCAAAGTCCCCATTTGGATGCGCCAACGCAACCGTTAGCGAAACACCCTCAACCGCAGCGGAGCCCTTGGTGGCAAAAAATCGGGCTATGTCGGCTGGTGGGCGTATCGTCAAACGGTAGCTTTGGCCCTCTGACTCAAGCTTAACAACTTCGCCCAGGCCATCGACATGGCCGAAGACAAAATGCCCGCCAAGTTCGGCACCCAGCTTCAGGGATTGCTCAAGATTGATATGCGAACCGGCTTCAAGCCTACCAAGGGTCGATCGTGATAACGTCTCTGGTACAGCCTCCACATCAAACCATGACCCGCCTTCGCGCGCGCCAAAATCAACGACGGTAAGACAGACCCCAGCGTGCATTATTGATGCGCCCATCGAAATATCCGCTACGGGAAACGCCGAGTTTACGCGCAAGCGTCGCAGCCCGTTGCGGTCATCAGTCTTAACGACCGTACCCTTATCAGTCACCAATCCAGTAAACATGGCATTCTCCTCGCCCGGCATATAAGAGCCTGGCATCCGCCCGCCAATCTCTAACGTGAGGTCAACACCGAGACGCGGCTAATCCGGCCGAACCCAGCTTTCCAGGCAATCGGCCCCAATCTCCTCGCGTCTGGAGAGCGACCATTGGAACGCCTGCCCCATTTCGGCAAGGCCAAGCGACGCGATCGCCGCAATACCATCACCCCCGATAATGATCGGCGCGCGAAACCATTCAATCCTGTCCACCAGGTTCGCTTTGAGGAAGCTCGCCGCCAGCTGGCCTCCCCCCTCAAGGAAAACCGTGTTCAAGCCTTCGGCGCGCGCGCGGCGAAGGAGCTGTGATGGCGCCACCCGCCCGCAGCCATCGCCAACAGACCAAAGCTCAACCTTGGCATCTGAGTATGCCTGTTTTTCATCGGTATCAGCATGGGCAAGTACAACTCGGCCATTCGGTACCGATTGCACCAGACGAGAATGGACGGGTGTACGCAGATGGCTATCGGCAACGATACGGACCGGTTGAGTTGCTGGCATGGGAACGGTCCGGGCCGTCAATAACGGGTCGTCTGCAAGCACAGTCCCAACACCTACCAGTACGGCATCGTGCTCGGCTCTAAGCTGATGAGATCTGGCCCGTGATGCACTGCTCGTGATCCACTGACTGGTACCATTGGAGAGGGCTATCTTGCCATCCAGCGACGTTGCAATCTTAAGCGTGACAAGCGGGCGCGCGCTCATTCGTCCAGCGTTCCGTCGTCGAGTGACGATGTTTCAATAAAACGCGCAAAATCACTCGGATCCTTGAAGTCCTTATAGACGCTCGCATAGCGAACATAGCCAACCGGATCGACGGTCTTCAGGGCGTCCATGACAAGCTCGCCTATCTCTGCGGATGCGACTTCCGTTTCACCGCTACTCTCAAGCTTCCTCACAATGCCTGAAACGAGCTGTTCGACACCTTCGTCGCCAACCGCCCTCTTCCGCAAAGCTATCGTCACCGACCGCGCAACCTTCTCCCGCTCAAACACCGAACGCTTACCGTCGCGTTTGACGACGATAATTTCGCGCAGCTGAACGCGCTCAAATGTTGTAAAGCGGCCGCCGCACACTTCGCACGCCCGCCGTCGACGAACGGCCGTATTGTCCTCAGCTGGGCGCGAATCCTTGACGGCAGTATTTTCAGCCGTGCAGAACGGACACTTCAACTCATGCCCCCAACCCGTTGTAAATCGGGAATTTCGCGGTCATAGCCTCTACCTCGGCACGCACACGCTGCTCGACACCCTCAGACTGGCCTTGAGCGACCGCATCAACAACCTGCCCAATCCATTCACCGATCTGCCGGAATTCTGCTTCTCCAAAGCCTCTTGTCGTACCCGCTGGTGAGCCGACACGAATCCCGCTGGTAACCATTGGCGACTGCGGGTCGAAAGGTACGCCGTTCTTGTTGCAAGTCATGAAGGCTCGCCCGAGAGCTGCTTCCGCATCCTTGCCAGTGACTCCCTTTGGCTGGAGGTCGATCAGCGCTACATGAGTATCGGTTCCGCCTGAAACGAGATCCAGGCCGGAGGCCTTGGCCGCATCGGCCATGGCCTGGGCATTCCTGACGACCTTGGCCGCGTAAGTCCGGAAGTCGGACGTCAATGCTTCACCAAACGCAACAGCCTTGCCCGCGATGACATGCATGAGTGGTCCGCCCTGCAATCCCGGGAAAACCGCCGAATTCACCTTCTTGGCGATGGTCTCATCATTCGTAAGCACCATGCCACCACGCGGCCCACGCAAAGTCTTGTGCGTCGTTGTTGTCGCCACGTCGCACCACTCCAGTGGATTGGGGTGGACTTTACCAGCTACTAACCCGGCAAAGTGCGCCATATCCACGAGAAAGTAGGCATCCACTTCATCAGCAATCGCACGGAATGTTTCAAAATCAATTTTACGGGGATAGGCCGAGCCGCCCGCAATAATCAGTTTGGGTCTGTGCTCTTTTGCGAGGTCGCGTACCTGGTCGAAATCGACAAGGTGATCACTTTTGCGGACGCCATATTGGACCGCGTTGAACCATTTGCCAGACTGATTCGGCTTGGCACCGTGCGTAAGGTGGCCTCCAGCATCCAGGCTCATACCCAAAATGGCATCGCCGGGTTTAATAAGCGCCTGAAACACTGCCTGATTGGCTTGGCTGCCCGAATTCGGCTGCACATTTGCGAAATCACAGTCGAATAGCTTTTTGGCACGCTCAATAGCCAGGTTTTCTGCCACATCAACGAACTGGCAGCCACCATAGTAGCGACGGCCCGGATAGCCTTCTGCATACTTGTTAGTGAGTACCGAGCCCTGCGCCTCCAGCACGGCGCGGGACACGATATTTTCCGATGCGATGAGCTCGATTTCATGCTGCTGGCGATGCTGTTCCCTGGCGATCGCATTGGCGATTTCCGGGTCTACTGTTTCGAGGTCAGCAGAAAAAAACCGGCTGGCGTCAAAGTTTGTGGCGGTAGACGTATCGGGCATGGCGAGCATCCTTATTCGCGTTGTCACATCCGTTTACGCAGCCTCGGCTGACCGGGCAAGGTCATGTGACATTTCGAAACACTCAGTGTTTATTTGATATTTTCTCCTTTTTGGATCAGTATTAACAATATAATGTCACTTAATACTTTCTATGCGCGCTATCTGCGGTCGATTTGTATAAACATCTTAAGTTGTCGCGGCGGAGTGTAATGGGCGATTCTCAAACGGAAATACTTCACATGACGACCGATATTGTGTCGTCATACATTTCCGGAAACCAGGTGCCTCCTGGCGATCTTGCCCCGTTGATCGCTGAGGTGCATACGACCTTGGCAAACTTGGCATTCAATGGACCGTTGCCGCAAACCACGTTGGAGCCTGCAGTTCATCCATCCAGGTCTATCAGCCCTGAATATTTGATCTGTCTTGAAGATGGCAAGAAGCTGAAGATGCTAAAACGCTATCTACGTACCCGCTATGGATTGTCACCCGAGGACTATCGCGAGCGTTGGCGACTGCCGCCGGATTATCCCATGGTTGCTCCGAACTACGCCAAACGGCGTTCGGAATTCGCCAAGGAAATCGGACTTGGGCGCAGTCGCAAGACGTAAATAGATCGGCCTGAACTAAGCGGCCTGCTCGAGTCCCAGCTGTTTCCAGACAGCCAGGATGGCAGCAACAAGCTCATCCATCATGATCTCATCATGAACAGGCCCTGGCGTGAAACGAAGACGTTCCGTGCCGCGGGGAACCGTCGGATAATTGATCGGCTGAACGTAGATGCCGAAATCGAACAGGAGCGTGTCAGACAGGGCCTTGCATTTCTCCGGATCACCCACGAGCAGTGGAACAATATGGGTTTCACTGTCCATGACGGGCAATCCAGCTTGCCTGAACTTTTCCTTGAGAAGCGCGGCTTGGGACTGGTGAACCTTTCTCAGCTCCTCGCCCTGCTCGCTCCGCAGCTTGCGAACGCTGCAAAGCGCTCCTGCAGCCATCACCGGGCAGGTTGACGTGGTGAAGATGAATCCGGAAGCCATCGACCGGATCGCATCAATCATTGTCTCATGACCGGCGATATACCCGCCCATTACGCCGTACGCCTTGGCGAGTGTACCTTCGATGATATCTACGCGATCCATCAGGTTTTCCTGCTGGGCAACACCGGCGCCTTCACTTCCGTACATCCCGACGGCATGGACTTCATCGAGATAGGTTATCGCGTCGAACTCGTCCGCCAGATCACAGATGGCTTCAATCGGACCGATATCGCCATCCATGGAGTAAACGCTTTCGAACGCGATCAGCTTAGGACGATCCCGGTCGTCGTTTTCCATCAGGGCGCGCAAGTGATCGACGTCATTATGACGGAACACGCGGCAATCGGCCCCCGATCTGCGGATGCCTTCAATCATCGAGGCATGGTTCAAGGCATCTGAGTAAATGATGAGACGCGGCAGGATCTTGCCGAGCGTGGAGAGGGTCGCTTCATTGGCCACATATCCTGACGTGAACAGGAGCGATCCTGATTTTCCATGAAGGTCGGCCAACTCGCGCTCTAGATCAACGTGATAGCGTGTCGTGCCAGAAATATTCCGCGTGCCGCCTGATCCCGCACCGAAACTGTCAATGGCATCATGCATCGCTGCAATGACATCTTCATCCTGGCCCATGCCAAGATAGTCATTCGAGCACCAGACCGTGATCTCCCGCTCACCGCTTTCAAAACGCGCCGTTGCTTTCGGGAAACGACCCTTATGTCGCTGTAGATCTATGAAGACGCGGTAGCGGCCCTCATCATGGATCGTGTTCAACGCGTCTTCAAATGCTGCGATATGCTTCATTTCTCGATTCCGAACTGGCCGTGCAAGTCTTGTTCAAGGGCTATATGGCAAAGGCTGACGTCCGATTCCATAGCCGGACGCCGCTTTGCCACAATTGTCGCAGATGCCTTCAAGCGTCGTAGCCGGGTGCTTCGCGGTCCAGTTTGCGCTTGAGAGCGGGCCAGACCAGGTTTTCGGTCAGTCTGTTCATCCCCGAACTATGTTCCGTCAAACCACCCTGTCGTGCCACTTTGCCCTGCAGGTCTTCAGCGCACTCAAGCACGCCGTCGCGTCCAGCTGAGAGTGCCATGATCTGCATCTTGCAGGCCCGCTCCAGGAAGAACATGCGGGTGAACGTTATTGCCGCTGTCTCGCCGCAAGTCAGGGTTCCGTGATTTCTCAGCAGCATACTATGCTTGGTAGGGCCGAGATCTGCAACAAGACGCTCGCGTTCGTCGAGATCGAGGGCAATGCCTTCATAGTCATGATAAGCCACGTCGGCGCGGACAGCCATCGCTGTTTGGGAGATAGGGAGCAAACCTTCCTTCTGCGAGGATACCGCGACCCCCTGGTCCGTATGCAGGTGCATCACAACCGCAGCATCTTCGCGATTGGCATGTATGGCCGAATGGATCGTAAATCCAGCTGGGTTGATAAAGTATGGTGTATCCATAACGATATTGCCCTCTAGATCGACTTTCACCAGCGACGATGCCGTGATTTCGTCAAACAACATTCCATATGGATTGATCAGAAAATGATGCTCCGGTCCTGGCACACGATGCGAAATATGCGTGAAAATCATATCATCCCAACCGTGTAAGGCGGTTAGCCGATAAAGCATTGCAAGTTCGATACGTGCGTTCCACTCTTCTGCTGAAACCGCATTCTGTATGCTGATGGCTTTCATATCGTCTGGCATCGTGTCCTCCTGTTTTGATACCACCATACAGGAAAACCGCATCAAAACGCCAGTCGGATAACAAGTGCTCGCTTGACGTGCGCCAAGCGCTCCCCGACATGAACGGCATGAAAATCAAGATTGCATTCACTGCCTCGCGGCGGCCAGAGGCCCAGGAAGCCTTGCAGCGCCTTTCAAAAAAGTATGGGCAGTGCCCCGAAGCGGACGCCGAGGTCATTGTTGCGCTTGGTGGGGATGGCGCAATGCTGGACGCGATGCGCCGGCGGTTTTCCGACCGCAAGCCCGTCTACGGAATGAACCGAGGCACGGTCGGTTTCCTTATGAATGATTTTGATGAGGAAGGCCTGTATGAGCGCATCAACAAGGCAGCTAAAGCCACATTGATGCCTTTGCGGATGACCGCCACCGATGTGGATGGGGAGCATCATGAACGCTTGGCAATCAATGAGGTATCGCTGTTCAGGGAAACAGCACAAAGCGCCAAACTCAGGATACGTGTCGACGGCCGTGAGCGTATGAGCGAATTGACCTGTGACGGGATCATGGTGGCGACCCCTGCAGGGTCAACCGCCTACAATTTGTCGGCACATGGTCCGATCCTGCCAATCGGTGCAAATCTGCTGGCATTGACACCTGTAAGCGCCTTCAGACCCCGGCGCTGGCGCGGCGCCCTGCTTCGCCACGATGCCAAGGTCGAATTTGACATCGTTGAGCCAAACCGTCGCCCGGTTTCGGCGGCTGCGGACAATCAGGAGGTACGCGACATCGCGCGCGTGACCGTCACTGAGGACCGGTCAAAACCGCTCACTATGCTGTTTGATCCAGGTCATGCCCTGGATGAGCGGATCCTACGCGAGCAATTCTCGTTCTGACAAACAGGTGCCTCTAGCTCAGGCGCCCTGGAAACCAACCACTTCCCGTTTCGGTCGGTCGCCCTGGTCCAGACCAAGCAGCAAGAGAACAGACGACGCCACGAAGACTGATGAATACGTGCCGACGATCACGCCGAAGATCAGCGCAAAGCTCATACCACTCAACACCGTGCCGCCGAACAGGTAGATGCTGAACAGCGCAAGCAGCGTGGTTCCAGAAGTGAGCAGGGTCCGTGACAGCGTCTGGTTGATCGCAAGATCAATGATCTTTGCCGGTTCCATTTTCTTGTATTTGCGCGCTTCCTCGCGGACGCGATCGAACACGATAACCGTATCGTTCATGGAATAGCCGACGATGGTCAGCAGCGCGGCAATTGTCGACAAGTTGAATTCGAACTGGGTGAGCGAGAACATGCCCATCGTTATCAAGACATCGTGGAACAGCGCTGCGACGGCTCCAACGGCATATTTCCACTGGAAGCGAACCGAGATGTAGACCATCATAAGCGCCAGCGCGACACCGAGCGCGATCAGACCGCTCCGCAGCAACTCTCCAGACACTTTCGGACCGACGGCAGCACTACTGCGCAGGTTCAAGCCAGGAAATGCGGTCTCCAGCGCCTCCAGCACCCGGTTGTTGGCCGCTTGCTGGGCTGCGTCCTGATCCCCGTCTTCAGCTGTTTGCGTGGCAAACCTGATAACGATGACTTCGACGCCTTCGACGCCTGTGCCCCGCGCCGCATTGACCTGGACTTCACCGAGACCAAGACCACTCATGACAGTTCGGACATCTTCTTCGTTGACGTCTACCGGGCGTTCGATCTCAATCACCGACCCACCGGCAAAGTCGATCCCAAAATTGAGCCCCTTCGTGTAGATCATGAAGAATGAGGCGGCGATGATCACGGCAGAAAACAGCAGCGCCGAAAAGCGCAGTGCCATGAATTTTACATTGGTTTTCTGAGGCCAGTATTGAAGAAGCATGATTTGGTCCTCGTTAGATCGACAGCTTGCGCGGCTTGGCAGCGCGCAGCCACATGGCGGTAAACCACCTCGTCACCACGAAGGCTGTGAACACCGATGTAATGATGCCGATGGCAAGCGTGACGGCAAACCCTTTCACCGGCCCCGATCCGAGAAGATAAAGGATCGCTGCAGCGATAAAAGTGGTGATATTCGCATCCAGAATTGTCGCCAGTGCCCGCTCATATCCGGCGATGACCGCCGTTGTCGGAGAACGGCCGGCGCGCTGCTCTTCCCTGATTCGTTCGAAGACAATCACATTGGCATCGACCGCCATACCGATGGTCAGGACAATACCTGCAATACCGGGCAAGGTCAGAGTCGCCCCAAGACCGGAAAGCGCCCCGAGGATGAGGATGATATTCGCCAGAAGAGAACCAACAGCAAACGTGCCGACAAGCCCATAAGCCAGGATCATGAACAGGCCGACCAGTACCAGCCCGATCAGACTTGCGCGTGTGCCCGCCTTGATTGAATCAGCGCCCAGCCCCGGACCAACCGTGCGCTCTTCCAGGAAGTTCAGCTTGGCTGGTAACTCGCCCGCTTCAATAATAGCCGCCAGGTCCTGGGCTTCAGGCATGGTGAAACTGCCGGTGATCTGAACGTTCCCGCCCCAGATCGGATCGTTGATACGTGGCGCTGACATGACGACACCGTCGAGTACGATAGCAAATAATTCGCCCCGGCTACTGGCCGTCGTCCTGCCGAAACGTTCCTTGCCGGTGCCGGTCAAACGGAAATCGACGGCAGGAGAATTATCCTGTGGATCATAGCCCTGATTGGCGGTCGCAATATCGCTGCCGGTCACGACCGGCGTACGGTTGACGAGAATTGGCAAACCATCAGTGGTTTCGAGCAATTCCCAGCCGGGTCTCGGACGCGATGCCTGGGCTGCATTAATAGCGGACTGGCTTTGATCAGCCATGTTGAACGTCATCCGTCCGGCCTGGCTTAGCAAATTCTTGATTCGTCTTGGATCCGCTTCACCAGGCGCTTCGATGACAATGCGAGTGTCGCCCTGCGGCGTGATCGCCACTTCGCTAACGCCGTCGGGATCAAGACGACGGCGAATGATCTCAATCATCTTGCTCTGAGCGTCGGCGGCCAGAGCATCCTTGGCGCTGTCAGACACAGTGATATTGATCAGCTCGTTGCCCGAACGATTTATCGACATGACCTTTTCCGTCCCGGTCGCCCCAATCGTCGGGTTAACCCTGCGCAGGCGACGTAAGGCGTCATCCATCTGATCCGGGTTTTTCAGGCGGATCGGAAGTGTGCTGCCATTCTGCTCGGGAACGTCACGCTGAATGAGCGGATCACTGTTGAGCGTCTGCACAATATCAGCCTGAAGGGATTCAAGGCGATTAGTGGCGACTTCTTCCGGGTCGATCACGGTGAGCAGGTAGACCCCGCCCTGCAAGTCGAGCCCCAGATTAACCTTACTAGTGGGCAAGAAGCCCGGCCACCACGAATTTTCAGCGGCTTCCTTCTGCGCTTCAAAGGCCGCTACAGATTGTGCATCGACGGCGCCGGTATCCTGGGGCTCGATACCGAGAAAACCATCACTGAAACCGTTCGGAAGCGCCAGTAGCCCTCCCCAGAGGAGCACAAGTGCAATCAGCGCAATCTTCCAACCGGGAAAATTCAACATGTCCGAATAATCCTATGGTTTGGTCAGGCCGATTTGGAATCGTTTGCAGCTGCAGGCTCATTCTTGGCGCGGACATCGGCAATCATGGCACGCACAACCCGCACCCGGACACCCTCTGCCAGGTCAACACTGACTTCTTCGTCGGTCACCTTGACGACCTTGCCGATCAAACCGCCCGAGGTAATCACAGTATCACCGCGCACCACGGCCTCGATCATCGCCTTGTGCTTCTTCTGCCGCTGGTTGGCCGGTCTGATCAGCAGAAAGTAAAAAATCAGGATCAGCGGCACAAACAGGACGAGCTGGCCGATGAGACCGCCCCCTGCCGCAGCTTGTTCCTGTGCGAACGCCGCTGGCGTGACACTCGCGAAGATGGCTGCCGCTATGGCAAGGCGTGGGTTCATGATTCGGTTTCTCCCCAGAATTTCAGGCTCGTGCCTATATCTGTGGAGGGCTTACATTGCAAACAAGACGGTTCAATGGGTGAACGCAGTTAATCGGTCGCACTCTTGGCAGCAGCAGATGCATTTTTGTTGAGATAGATCGACCGTCGAGGCCGGGAAAACACCCGTTCGACCATTGGTTCGAAGAATGAGAGTGGTTCGCTTTCATAATCCGCATCAAAAGCGTTCTGATCGTAAAGATGGCAGAACTGGGCTGTGCGCTCATAGTAGGGATGATCTTTGAAAGCCTCTCTCATGTTCCGGTCCAGACCGAGATGGTGGAAGAAATAATACCCTTGGAAGATCCCGTGATTGGCCACCATCCAGTGATTTTCCTCTGAGACGAAAGGCTTCAGGATCGCGGCAGCGACATCGGGATGATTGTAGCTGCCAAGCGTGTCGCCAATATCGTGCAGGAGGGCGCAGACCACATACTCTTCGTCCCGGCCATCGCGATGGGCGCGCGTCGCAGTCTGCAGCGAATGCTCAAGCCGGTCGATCGGGAAGCCACCATAATCACCATCAAGCAATTCAAGATGGCTTAGCACGCGCTTCGACAGGCCTTTATTGAAGGACTTCGCATGCTGGGCGATGATATCCCAGTCCTCCTTTGATCCTTCCAGCATTTCGCGAAACTGGGCATTGCGCTCCGGCGCCATTCCATCGGCCATTGTGTCCTCCACTGTCGTTGCTCTTGTTGTGCCACCACATTTACCACCCTGAGAAAGATTTCTCCATGAAATAACGTGAGTATGCGCTCACTTGCGGTCGCGAGCAAATGCAGCTATTTCTGAAAGCAAGGAGAGTGAGCAATGCCAATGAGTGACAACAATAGACAACGCGCGACCAATGCTCGCCCCAAAATCGAGAGAGCGGCGCTGAAACTTTTCGTCGGCGAAGGCATCGATGCTGCGACGACCCGGGAAATTGCCCACGAGGCCGGTGTCTCCGAAGGCGCCCTCTACCGGCATTATCGCGGCAAGGATGAGCTGGCGCTGGCACTGTTCATGGAAACCCATAACAGGCTTGGCGACATGATACGCGAGGCTTTGATGACCGAAGGGTCTTTATCGGCTCGAATCAGATCTGCTGTAACGGCATACTGCACCCTTGCAGATGAAGACTGGCTCCTCTTTTCCTTCCATCTTGTTTCCCTGAACAGATTTCTTCCGCATGACAGCAGGCGCGAAGATGATCCGGTCACTGTTCTCGAGCGCGTGGTTCGTGCCTTGATGGATAGCGGAGAAATCCCGGCCGCAGACCCTGCGATCATCACGGCTATGTGTCTCGGTGTCGTGATGCAGCCGGGGCAGAACAAGATCTATAACCGCCTTCCCGGCCCGTTCTCCGTCCATATCGAGACATTCACGCGCACCATCCTCGCCATTCTGATGCAAAAATAGGATACGCCCCATGATACGCGGCTCGCTCTTCACCGGCGTCTACTACGTCTTGTCGGTATTTTATGTGATCGCCTCGCTTCCGGCGCTGGTTTTGCCTGGCCGAGGCGTGTTGAATATCGTCATCCGGTCCTACACGCGTGCTGTGCGGTATGCCCTGCATCTGGTCGGCGGCGTACGCACCGAAGTGCGTGGACGTGAGCATCTGCCGGATGGGGCCTTCATCATTGCGGCAAAACACCAGAGCTGGGGCGACGGTTTCCTCATTTATCCCGAAATCTCAAATCTGGCTTTTGTGACCGGAGACCATCTTGAAAGAATTCCGCTTGTTGGTGGTATCCTGAAAAAGCTTGGCGCGATTGTAATCGACACGTGCGGCGGCGGCGACAGAAAAGCCATGTCACTCGCGGAAGGCATGAACCGCGCCAAGGCGGACGGACGCCGGGTATTAATCTATCCTGAGGGGCATCTGGCACCACCTGGATATCATTTCAGGTACAAGCCGGGCGTCTGGCATATGCAAAGCGCAATGGATGTTCCTGTTGTGCCAGTTGCCACAAATCTCGGATATTTCTGGCAACAAGAGCAGGTCCGCAAGCGGCCAGGCACGGCGATCATAGAATTCCTCCCGCCAATTAGCCCCGGCCTCGAGAAATCCGAAATGATCTCTCAACTCACCACACAAATCGAAACGCGCGCCGCCGCCCTGCTCGCTGAAGCAAAGGTCACAGAGCCGACCGTCACCATTTTAATACCTGATCCACAGAAAGGTGACATCTCTGCGTCTACGGTAGCGAGGGACAATTTGTAGAGGCACTCGTTCTACACAATCGCTTTCAGGTGCTTAAGAGGCTAGCCAGCGGTTGCCGGTACGATTGTAACACTCTCGCCGCAACCGCAGGCATCTGTCTGGTTCGGATTCCGAAACACGAATTTCTCGTGCAAAGTCGTTGTCTCGTAATCCACGACAGCCCCAAGTAAAAACAGCACAGCCTTGGCATCGACCACGACCTTGACGCCGTTGTCTTCCACCACTTCGTCCAGCGTTTCGGGCGCGGCAACGTAATCCATCACATACTCCATCCCAGCGCAGCCGCCATTCTTGACGCCGACGCGAAGGTAACCATTGCCATTTTCAGACATGATTTCCTTGACGCGCTCGGCGGCGGCGTCGGTCAGGGTTACGAGTTGAGGGCGTGGTCTTCTGGCCATGCGGGGTATGTGAGGTCTTCCGAGTTGAGATTCAACTTATAGCATGTTCAGCGCAAGTCGCGCTTCATCTGACATTCTGGATGGATCCCAAGGTGGATCGAAAGTGAGGCGAACCTCTACATCTTCAATACCATCAACAGTCCGGGCTGCATTTTCAACCCAGCCCGGCATGTCCCCTGCGACGGGGCAACCTGGCGCTGTCAGGGTCATATCGATGTCGACCTTCCGGTCATCATCAATATCAACCTTGTAAATCAGGCCCAGCTCATAAATGTCGACAGGGATTTCCGGGTCAAATACCGTCTTGAATGCAGTAATCAATGCATCTGTCAGCCGGTTAAGCTCGGCTTGCGGGATTTTTGAATCAGCTGCGCTATCGGCCTGGTCAGCAGGCACATCAACCGTGTCGCGAAGTTGCATATCTTCTGGCATTCTCAACCTCTATAGCAGCATTTCTCGCGCCTTGTGGAGAGCTTGCACAAAAGCATCCACATCAGCGGTACAATTGTAGATACCAAAGCTCGCACGCGCCGTTGCACTCACACCAAGATGGGACATCAAAGGCTGAGCGCAATGGTGACCTGCACGTATTGCCACGCCATAGCGATCAACAAGCTGTGCAATATCGTGGGGATGAACCCCTTCGACGCTGAAAGACAGCACTGGCCCCTTGCCTGATGCCTGCCCATGGATACGGATGCCATTCACACCGCTGAGAGCCTCCGCTGCCCGCGTATAGAGCGCAGCTTCATGCGCCAGTATCTCGTCTTTATCAAAGTCAGCAAGCCACGTGATCGCGGCTCCAAGGCCTATTGCCTGAATGATCGGTGGCGTGCCGGCTTCAAACTTGTGAGGGGCTTCATTGTAGGTGACACGGTCCTGCTCGACGACATCGATCATTTCACCGCCGCCCTGATACGGGCGAAGCCGTTTCAAGGCCTCCGGCTTGCCGTAAAGAACGCCGATACCGGTCGGACCGTAGATCTTGTGCCCTGTCAGGACATAGAAGTCGCAATCAATATCCTGCACATCCACATCCAGATGCACCCCGGCCTGACAGCCATCAAAAAGGACCTGCGCACCTGCGTCGTGCGCAAGGCGCGCGATGGTTTTGGCGTCAGTGACCGTTCCGAGCACATTCGACATGTGCGTTATGGCAACGAATTTCGCTTTCGGCCCGATCGCTTCATCAAGGGCAACCATATCGAGACTACCGTCTTCGAGAACCGGAACCCACTTCAGCACGGCCCCAAAGCGTTCACGCAGGAAATGCCACGGCACGATGTTGGAATGATGCTCCATGACCGACAGGACAATCTCATCACCGGGCTGGATTTCCGCCGCCAAGCCCGATGCAACCAAATTGATGGCTTCCGTGCCACCCTTGGTGAATATGACCGTCTCCGTGGAAGGCGCGTTGATATAACGCTTTACGGTAGCCCGGGCACCTTCATAGGCTTCAGTGGTCTCATTCGCGAGCGTGTGTAGTCCGCGATGAACATTGGCATAAGCGATGCGCGCCTGATTACTCATTGCATCAATGACGGCGTCTGGCTTCTGCGCGCTTGCTGCATTGTCCAGATAGGCGAGCGGATGACCGTTTACTTCACGGGCCAGAATCGGAAATTGCCGACGGACGGCATCGATTTCGAAAGGCATGCGACGCCTCCTAGCGCTGCGTCTGCAGGAAGGCCTGCGATGCTTCAACGAGCGCTCCATGAACTGAGGGGTGCGCTGTCTCAAGGGCTTCAGCAATGAAAGCTTGCGTCAGAAGCGCTCGGGCTTCAGCTAGCGGCAAGCCGCGCTGACGCATGTAAAACAATGCCGCTTCATCAAGCTGGCCTGATGTATTGCCATGCGCGCACTCGACATCGTCAGCATAAATCTCGAGCTCTGGTTTCGCAAAGACCTCTGCGCCATTCTCGAGAAGTAGGGCATTATGCTGCATATCAGCATCGGTGTGCTGTCCGATGGTCCGGGGCACGAGAAACTTGCCCTGAAACACACCGCGGCCACCGTCGTTGACGGCGCCTTTTGTGCGCTGTCTCGTCACGCATCTGACTGCCCCGTGACGAACATGGCTCGTAATATCAACGTGATATCCATCGCCGGCGAGGTAAGCCGCATCGAGCGTTGCCGCAGCTTCGCTGCCATCATACGCCACAACCGTCTCGATCCTCGCCACCTTCGCGCCGAACGCCAGGGCCGTCTGTTTGAACTGGGCTTTTTCGCCGAGTTGCACCTGCGCTGTTATCGCAGCAGCTTCCGATTTCGATCCGGCCTGAAGGATTGTACGCGAAACAGCAGCATTTGCTTCAAGTCCGAACTCAATCACAGCGGAACTGAGGCCGGCGCCACCGACGTGGCTTTCCACAACATCGAGCTGTGCGTCAGCCCGCACAAGTAACACAACACGGCTGAACGAAGTCGATCGACCAGGCCCAGAATATTCCATAAAGACTGGCCGTCTGATTTTGCCTTGCACTTCGATCTGCAAAACGTCTGACGCGTGATGCCCAGTCAGGGAAGCAGCCAGGGCTGCCAGAGGCAGGTTTTCCGCATTGCTGAGCGCCAGACCATCGGATTTTCGAACAACTTTCAACCCATCCGGCAAGCCAGCGGGCACCGTCCACTCCTGACCGTCAAATTTAAACGTCAGAGCGTCATCCGGCTTCGGCAATACCTGATAGCTCGCCGCTTGCCCGGGCTCAATCGCATTAAGAGCCTGGCGAAAATCGGTCCATTTCCACTGCTCCAGGCGGCGGTGCGGCAGCCCCGTCGCACTGAATGCCGAGAATGCGCGCGCCCGCCGGGCATCTTCTGCCAGCGCTCCGTAATCCGCAATCAGTTGAAGTTCTGCTGGGGTCGGGTCTGTGAACCTGTTCCGGAGTTCAGCGATGTTCAAACGGGCTCTCCCAGGATGCCATCATAGCCATCCCTCTCCAGATCGAGCGCCAGCTCGGGACCACCGGATTTCAGAATGCGGCCCCTGGCCAACACATGAACTTTGTCCGGACTGATATAGTCAAGGAGTCGCTGGTAGTGTGTGATGATCAACATACCGCGGTCAGCGTTGCGCAGCGCGTTGACCCCATTCGCGACGGTCTTGAGCGCGTCGATGTCTAGACCGGAGTCTGTTTCATCGAGAATCGCGAAACGCGGCTCGATCATCATCATCTGGAAGATTTCCAGACGCTTTTTCTCACCGCCAGAAAAGCCGACATTGACCGGCCGCTTCAGCATTTCCGCATCAATATTTAGCATCGCACCGACTTCTCTCGCCTTCTTGATGAAGTCTGGAGCGGAAATCTCGTCTTCCCCGCGCGCCTTGCGTTGTGCGTTCATCGCGGCGCGAACAAAGGTCATCACCGGCACGCCCGGTATTTCCACCGGATACTGGAATGACAGGAAGACTCCTTTGGCTGCGCGGTCTTCCGGTGCCAGGCTGAGCAGGTCCACGCCATCAAGTTCGGCAGTGCCACTGGTTACGTCATAGCCATCGCGGCCGGTCAGGATATAGGACAGGGTAGATTTGCCCGCACCATTCGGCCCCATGATGGCATGCACCTCGCCCGCCGGTACGTTTAGCGAGAGGTCTTTTAGAATGGATTTCCGGTCATCGACATCGCCGACCCCGGCAGACAGATTTGTGATCTTCAACATACCGCCGATGTAGAGAGTAGACGCGAGGATTCAAAGCCCGATTGTGCGTCAAAAGCGCCGAAAACTCAGTCTATATCCGTCAGACCATAGAAATCCTGCCCCGAAACTGCAGCCTCGAGGTCCACGGGCACGATGAGTAATTTTGCGATATTGTGCAGGCTCTCTTCTTTTCCGAGCAGAACCCGCTTCAATGCCGTGTTTATCGGGGTCGCGACCCCCTGCGGTCCGACCAGCACAAAACTGTCCAGTCCGGGTTCAAAACCGTAATGTTCGGCAAAATATGGATTGGCCGCGATGAACCTGTCGAACCGCTCCCACCTCCAGTCGAGGTCGGAATTGGCGCGAATGACTTCACCAAGATACAGCCCGGCAAACATGATCGCATTGTCCCCACGACCGTCGCTTATGAGCGCTTCGCCGGCTTTTGCGGTATCTGCCTGCAGACGATTGATGGTGTGGATGTCCTTCAACCAGGCATCAACAACCAAAAGGCTCTCCAGCGAAAAATCCAGTTTTGAGCGATCAAGCCGGTTTGGTAGCAATACGAGTTCATCGCCTTGCTCAGACAGGAAAACATCAAGCGCCCGATCAATATCCGAAATATCGACAGTTGATGGTGCAAATTCAGACGTGTCGCGCATACCCGCTTGCGACGAAGCTTCGGAAACCCTCACTGAAGAAGGACCATACCCGTCATAGGGAATCCAATAGGGATCAACCGGTTCATGCGTTGCGCATGCGCCGAGCAGCAATCCACAAATGAGCCAATGACGCTTCATGGCAGTCCAATCGATTCGATTGTTTCCAATTACCACGTTCCGTACAGCAATCATCATACCGAAAGGTATATTCCGGCGAGGCCGAGCTGCATTCCGGTGAAATCAGGCGTCGAAGTCGCGCATCAATTCGCCCTGACCGGGCTCCATGATATGCCACCATTGGCGAAACTCCACGCAGGTGCCATCCGGCTTGAAAACGGCTTTAAGAATACCTTCGATCCGGACCGGATCATCCAGCCCCGCCCTGTTGAAACCCGTCGACCATGCGGCCCAGCCAACATCCTCGCCGAAATCAATCATTTCGTGATCAAAGGAAACGCCCACTCGCTGGCGAGCTTCGGCCTCGAAAAGCAGCTGAATCTCGACCCGTCCTCGTTTTGGCGCCTGGAACGGCGTGTCGTAGAACAGCGCATCCTGAGAGAACAGCGCTGACAGGGCCTCAGCATCCCCTGCTTCAAGCCCTTTCCGCAAAGCAGAAAGCCATTGCGAAAATGCAGCGATCTCCACTATCCGACGCTTCCTTCGAGACTCACTTCCAGAAGCTTCTGGGCCTCGACCGCAAACTCCATAGGCAGATGTTGCATGACATCCCGCACGAAGCCGTTCACGAGGAGGGCGACGGCCTGCTCTTCGCCAAGTCCCCTCTGGCGCGCATAGAACAGCTGGTCGTCCGACAGCTTCGTTGTCGTTGCTTCATGCTCAAGCTGCGCATCGGCGCGCCGGTTCTCGACATAAGGCACGGTATGAGCGCCGCAATCTCCACCGATAAGGAGCGAGTCGCACTGCGTGAAATTGCGCGCCTTGTCGGCTTTCTTGTTGATCGACACCAGACCGCGATAGGTATTGTCTGAACGCCCCGCCGATATGCCCTTGGAGATAATCCGTGAACGTGTATTTCGCCCAAGGTGGATCATCTTGGTGCCTGTATCGGCCATCTGGCGTCCGTTCGTCACCGCGATCGAGTAGAACTCCCCTACGCTGTCATCGCCGCGCAAGATGCAGGAAGGGTACTTCCAGGTGACCGCCGATCCGGTTTCAACTTGCGTCCAGCTGATCTTAGACCTGGCGCCTCGGCAGTCGCCACGCTTCGTCACAAAATTGTAAATGCCGCCCTTGCCATTCTCGTCGCCTGGCCACCAGTTCTGCACAGTGGAGTACTTTATCTCTGCATCCTCAAGCGCCACCAGCTCGACGACGGCAGCATGAAGCTGGTTCTCGTCGCGCATTGGCGCGGTACAGCCCTCGAGGTAGGACACGTAAGAGCCCTTGTCCGCCACAATCAGCGTGCGTTCAAATTGGCCGGTGTTCTCTGCGTTCATGCGAAAATAGGTGCTCAGCTCCATCGGGCAACGAACGCCTTCTGGGACATAGACGAAAGTACCGTCTGAAAAGACGGCGCTATTCAATGTCGCAAAGAAATTGTCCGACTGCGGAACGACTGTGCCCAGATAGTTCTTCACAAGCTGCGGATGTTCCCGCAAAGCTTCGGAGATCGACATGAAGATCACGCCGGCTTTCTCAAGTTCCTTGCGGAAGGTTGTCGCAACTGAAACGGAATCGAAGACGGCATCAACGGCGACGCGTGGCTTCTCCCGGGCGGTTGCGGCAGTTTCAGCCGCCCCCTCCACACCGAGCAAAACTTCCGCCTCTCTTAGCGGAATACCCAGCTTTTCGTAGGTTTCCAGAATTTCCTTCGGGACATCATCGATGGAGTCATACTTCGCCCCAGCCTTTGGTGCTGCGTAGAAGTAGATGTCCTGATAGTCGACACGCTCATAATCGACCTTGGCCCATTCAGGCTCAGTCATCGTTTGCCAGCGCTCATAAGCCTTCAGGCGCCAGTCCAGCATCCAGGCTGGCTCACCCTTCTTCTCCGAGATGAAGCGGATCACATCCTCATTCAGCCCCTTGGGCGCATACTCGGTTTCAATCTGTGTATTGAAGCCAGCCGAGTAGTTCTCGGACTGGAGCGCCTTCGCTGCGGCGACTGTGCCAGCATCAATGCTGTCTTTGACTTTCATATCGTCAGCCATGTCAGGCCGTCTCCTTGAGTTTGCGCCGGCTGGCAGCTTCTAGCCAGGCGGTCGCCGTACGCTCAAAATCCTGCGCGGCGCTCTTCCAACCATAGCTGGTGCGTATTGCACATTCCGCAAGTGTGTCTGGCGCGCCCATAGCAGACAGAACGAGCGAGCGCTTCACCTTTCCACTCGAGCAGGCTGATCCTGATGACACGGCGATACCAGCAAGGTCCATAGCCATGACCTGCGTTTCTGCCCTGAAGCCAGCACACGCAAAATTCGACGTATTGGGCAGCCGTGGGACATTGCGGCCGAATACCGTCACTCCAGCCGCTTCGACAAGGCGCGCTTCCATTTCATCTCTTAGCTGTGCCAGACCCGCCATCTCCGAAAGCTCGTGGACTGCAGCCTGCGCTGCCGCTCCGAAACCGGCAATGCCTGACATATTCTCAGTCCCGGACCGCAAGAACCGCTCCTGCCCACCACCATGTAGTGTCGGCATCAAAGGCGCACCGCCCCTGATCCAGAGTGCACCGGCGCCCTGCGGCCCGCCGACCTTGTGTGCCGACAGCGCCAGATAATCGACCCCCAGCAGCGAAACATTCACCGCCACCTTGCCGAGCCCCTGCACGCCATCACATAGCGTGAGGCCGCCGGCATCCCGCATCAGGACAGCAGCTTCGGCCACAGGCTGGATCACGCCGGTTTCGTTGTTGGCGAACATTGCGACCAGTATGGGCGTACCGGATACATCAACGTCCCACGTCGCAAGCCGGGTTGAAAGAGCATCCAGATCTAGCTGGCCATCCGCAGTCACATAAGCGGTTTCGACCGGCACGCCTGCCATGCCGGCATTTCGGGTCGCAGCCTCATGTTCAATGGCAGAGACGATCAAGGTGCACTTGCCCTCCAGCTTCCGGACCACACCATGGATCGCAAGCGAGAGCGCTTCAGTGCCGCCCGAAGTAAACACCAGGTCCTGTGGAATTGCACCTATTGCCGACGCCACCTGGGCCCGGGCGGTCTCAAGCAGCTTACGCGCTGCGCGACCGGGCGCATGGACGCTCGACGGATTCGCGCCGACATCCAGTGCGCGGAGCATGGCGTCCCTCGCCTCTGGCCGCAAAGGGGCCGTCGCATTATAATCGGCATAGATCATGGTCACATCCGTAGTTTATCACGAGCGCGTCTTACACAAAAACTTGCATTTCCTTGCCGCTTTCGCCTAAAGCGCCCACTTCGCTACAACCACGCTCCAATTTCCAGAGAGGCGCCCTCGCATGGCAGAACTCATCATTCCAGGTCCGGCTGGCCGAATCGAAGCTCGATACACCGAGCCGCCGCAGGAAGGCGCGCCTATCGCTCTTATTCTCCATCCGCACCCACGCGCCGGCGGTTCGATGCAGGATCCGATCACGATCCGTCTCTACCAGATGTTTGAAAAGCGTGGTTTCGGCGTCCTGCGCTTCAACACGCGTGGTGTCGGTCGATCGCAAGGCGTGTACGATCAGGGCGTCGGCGAGCTCGAAGATGCGGCCTACGTGCTCGACTATATGGAAAACATGACCGAAAGCCCCCGCTTTGTCTGGTGCGCCGGGTATTCTTTTGGGGCGTGGATCACGCTCCAGCTGCTCATGCGGCGCCCGGAAATTGACGGCTTTCTCGCAATTGCCCCGCCATGCAACCATTATGACCTGTCTTTCCTTGCCCCATGCCCGGCCTCCGGCCTGATTATTTCTGGCGAAAACGACAAGATTTCAGGTCCCAAGGACGTTGAGCGTGCGCTTACCAAAGTGCGCGTCCAGAAGGGTGAAGTCATCGAACGCGATTCAATTGCGGGCGCCAACCACTTCTTCCAGGGTCATGTCGACGAGCTTATCACCAAGTGCGAAACCTATGTGGATCGTCGTCTCATTGAAGATGAGCAGAAAATGCGCATCGAGGCTGAGACCAAGAAGGTCCGTGGCCAGGCCGCGATCCCGAACAGGTCCGGCGAAGACGATGAAACCGCTGACGACGGCGACGATAGCGAGGACTAGGGATACAACCGGCCACCGGTCAGGGGCTGCGGCACATTCGTTGTGCCCGGCCAGCTGATCGGGAGCCCGCGTAATGTTCGGACTGCTAACAAAGCGAAAGCCTGCGCCTCGATAGAGTCGCCCAGCCAGCCGACATCTTCTGCGGTTGCAACCTCACAGCTAACGCGCTTCTGGAGCTGTCTCAGCAGTTCCGGATTGCGTCTCCCGCCCCCGCACACGATGAGCTTTTGCGGCACGCTGTCGAAAGCCGAGAACGCCCGCGCGACCCCTTCGGCTGAAAAGGCTGTGAGTGTCGCGGTGCCATCCTCCAGCGACATCCCGTCTGCGAGTTTTGCGCTAAAATCAAAGCGATCAAGACTTTTCGGCGGCTTCACATCGAACCATGGATTATCCATCCAGTGCTGGAGCCTCGTCTCATCGACATTTCCTTTCGCGGCCAATCGGCCGTCTATATCATGGGTTCCAGCACCGTGCCGCTCGACCCATTCGTCAATCGGCCCATTCGCGGGACCTGTATCGAACGCGAAAAGATCACCATCTGCAGTCCTGAATGTGATGTTGGCAACGCCGCCCAAATTCAGGACTGCTGCGCTGCCGGAAAGATTGAGGTTATGCAGCAAGGCAGCATGAAACGCGGGCGCGAGAGGTGCGCCCTGCCCGCCCGCCTCAACATCCGCAGTTCGAAAATCGAAGGCCAGCCTGACCTGCAAGCACGCCTGCAAGGAGGCTTCATCAAGCAACTGTAAAGTTGCGCCCGTCTCGCCAGGTCGTGCCGCCCGATGCAACACCGTTTGACCGTGCACACCGGCCAATGCCGGAACGTCTCCCTTCCATCCAGATAGCAGGGCGCGCCAGGCATCATGATGGGTCTGTGTGATCACGCTTCTGGCTAGATCAAACTCGTTTTCGGGGCGCGCGCCTGACCAGTTCCAGGCCCGCGCAGCGTCTGTGGCCCGCTTGAGGACCGCACGCTCTTGCGGGGTATATTTACGCTCCGCAACCGGGCCGAACTCCAGTACCTTGGTGCCGTCCGTCAAAATGAGCGCTGCATCGACGGCGTCAATCGAGGTTCCAGACATGAAGCCCGCGGCCCACACTGGCGCAAATTCCTCATTCGGCTGGTTCATTCTCAGTCGCTCCCGTGCTAGCTGCCCTTCCGGTTATGGAGTCGAGCAATGAGCCAGTACAAATCCGAATTCCTCCAGACGCTGGAGGCCCGCGGCTTTATCAAACAGATAACGCATCCGCAGGCGCTGGACGACTATTGCCTGAACGACACGCCGGTCGCCTATATCGGATTCGACGCAACAGCCGATAGCCTTCACGTTGGTTCCCTTCTGCAAATCATGATGTTGCGCCACCTACAGAAGGCTGGTGGCAAGCCTGTCGTACTGATGGGCGGCGGCACGACCAAGGTCGGAGACCCCACTGACAAGGAAAAGTCCCGCCCCCTTCTGACCGACGAACAGATCGCTCGCAACATGGAAGGGATAAAGGCAGCGTTTGAACCTTTCCTGACGTTCGGGGACGGCCCGACTGATGCCATCATGGTCAATAATGACGATTGGCTCTCGAAAATCGGCTATGTCGAATTCCTGAGGGATTACGGCGTCCACTTTACGATCAACACCATGATAAAACAGGAAACCGTGGATCGGCGCTTGCGCAATGAGCAGCCCTACACCTTTCTCGAATTCAACTATATGCTGCTCCAAGCATATGATTTTCTAGAACTTTATCGTCGACACGGTGTGCGCCTCCAGCTTGGCGGGTCCGACCAATGGGGCAATATCGTAAATGGCGTAGACCTTACCCGCCGCGTCGCCAGCGGAGACGCCTTTGGCCTGACATCACATCTCATTACAACCGCATCCGGCGGCAAGATGGGGAAAACGGCTGAAGGCGCTGTATGGCTGAATGCTGAGAAGAAATCGCCATATGAGTACTGGCAATTCTGGCGCAATACCGAAGACGCCGATGTGGGCCGGTTCCTACGCCTATTCACGGATTTGCCACTCAATGAAGTTGAAACCCTTGAAGCCATGCAGGGCGCTAACATTAACGATGCGAAAATCGCGCTTGCAAATGCCGCAACAGCCCTCCTGCACGGCGAAGACGCAGCGATGGAGTCAGAGCGGGCTGCCAAAGCCGTATTCGGCTCTGGGAGCGTGGATGATGCTCTTCCGACCACTGAAGTGCCACGCCAAGACCTGGAGGCCGGGCTGCTCGCTGCCGCCGCATTTACAATGGCTGGACTGTCCCAATCGAATGGTGAAGCGCGCAGGCTAATCAAGCAGGGCGCCGCAAGGGTCAATGATGAAATCCTGAATGATCAGAACGCCCTGCTCACGGAAGCAAGCATAGGAACCAATGGCGCGATCAAGCTCTCAGCGGGCAAAAAACGCCATGCGTTGCTGAAACCAGCCTAATCGGTCTGGGTCCAGCCCGGGAGCATTTCGATGTCAGGGAACTGGGAATCGAACTGCCCTTTGTACTTTGTGCTGAGCCCGACATTCAGTTCAATGACACCATCGGTTTTGATGTTTTCTTCGGTGACGGAACCATGCTCGTACAGCCACGCACGAGCCGCGCCCTCCTGTGGTTTGAGCCGCACGAAAAAGACATCGAGCTCGTCCTGGATGGATAGCACCAGCAGGTCCAGAAGCTCCGGAATGCCCTCCCCGGTAAGCGCCGAAGTGACCACTGCAGGAGTTTCATGCGCTTTGCTGCGGGCCGATATCCGCAGGGTTTCCTGAACATCTTCCGGCAACAGGTCGATCTTGTTCCAGGCTTCCACAATAGGCGGAAGGGGGTGGCCGGCATCCTCTTCAAGATGTTTCAGGACCTTGAGAACATCCTGCTTTCGATCCTCATCGAACGGGCTGGAGCGGTCGCGCACATGCACCAGCAGGTCAGCTTCCAACGTCTCTTCGAGCGTTGCCCTGAAACTGTCGATTAGGTGGGTCGGCAAATCGGTGATGAAGCCCACCGTATCCACAAGGGCGGCATCGCCAAACGGCGTTAGTTCAATCCGCCGGATTGTCGGGTCCAGTGTCGCAAAGGGCATATCCCGGGCAAACACATTCGCGCCCGTCATTCGGTTAAACAGGGTCGACTTGCCGGTATTTGTGTAGCCTACCAATGCGATGACGGGAAACTCTGCCTGCCGCCGGCCGGCGCGGTGAAGGTTCCGGGTCTTCTTGACGTCTTCGAGGTCCGACTTCAGGGAAGCAAGCTGGCGGTCGAGCATGCGCCGATCAGCTTCCAGCTGCGTCTCGCCAGGCCCACTTAGAAAGCCGCCGCCACCGCGTTGGCGCTCGAGGTGGGTCCACGTACGAACCAGCCGCGAGCGTTCATAACTCAGCCGGGCAAGTTCCACCTGTAACTTACCTTCCCGTGTTCGGGCTCGAAGCCCGAAAATCTCCAGAATCAACCCCGTCCGATCGATGACCTTGGTACCGAGGGCGACTTCAAGATTGCGCTGTTGCACTGGGGTCAAAGCCGCATCAACGACGCAAAGCGAAATGTCGCGCTCCGCAACATCTTCCCGCAAACGCTCCAATATCCCACCTGACAGCAGATGGGATGCGTTTGGCTTGCGAATGTGTTCCGGACGCAGGAAGGATAGATTGCAGCCAAGGGCTTCAACGAGTCCGGCCGTCTCGGACAGGCGTTCCCCATCCGGCCGGTCCTGCGGCAAAGTCCATGGAATGATGACGCCCGCCCGATCTTCGACCGGGGTACGATCAATCAGTTCGCCACTCAATCCTTGCCCGATTCCGCTTCTTCATCGAAAAGCTGGACTGGTGCGCCAGGCGCGATGGTTGAAATGGCGTGCTTGTAAACAAGCTGCGGTGGACGCCCATCACCGCGAAGAAGCACGCAGAAATTGTCGAACCAGGTGACTACCCCCTGCAACTTTACGCCGTTCACGAGAAAAATGGTGAGAGGGGTGCGGGATTTCCTGACAGCGTTTAGAAATGTGTCCTGCAAGTTTTGTTTTTTATCTGAAGACATGTCTTGGCCTGTTCACTATGCGTTTCCGCAGGCGCTATCGGGATTGATAGCTATTGGCAAGCCCTGCACCACTTAACGCCTCCAAAATGATACAGTTAAAAGCGGTACAAAGGCCAGAACTTCCAGCCTGCCCAAAATCATACCTAATATGAGCCAAAACTGGCGCAACGGGTTGCCGGGCAATCCCTCCAGGTCAATCAGGTGGCCAGAGTTTGTAAGGCTGCCAATTGTGTTGGTAATTGCATCCTCGAAGCTGGAGCCACTGAACGAAAACAGGATGAGGCCGACGACAGTCGCCATGACATATGCCACAAGGTAAACCCAGATCCCCATGATCGTCCTGTCCGACTGCACGCGACGCCGAAACTCGAAACTTAGCAGCGACTGACCATAGCTGACCCTCAGGAATTCCTGCCCGACGCGTCGACTGAGCACGTAAAGCCGGGCGAGCTTTATTCCACCAGCTGAAGACAATGCTGCGCCGCCGACCAGCGCCGGCGCCAATTGCAGTGCAAGCGGGATAGAGTGCGTCGTGGCCGGGGACACAAGCGCAATGCCGCTGGTCGAGAGTGACGAGATTGCCCAGCCAAATGCGTTAACGACGTTCACCCCGTGCATGATTGCGAGAGCGGAGAACAATGCAAGAAAGAAAAAGAACGTTCCGACTTCTGGATCACTCAACGACTTGCGTGCATTGCTTGACACAAGCAGCATGAGCACAAAAAGCCCTAACGAGCCAAGAAGCAAGCCGATCGACAACCCTATAGCTCTCGCGCCTCGCGTTACGTCCTGATAGACGCCCACAGGGTCTGCCAGCCCCGTACTGAAGGCACTTACAGCATCGAGGAAGGCTGTATGCGCCGGAATGCCGCCAACGACCTCAATTGAAAAAACCAGCAAGACGCAGATCGCTGCAGCGATCGAGACTGTTCTCAGGACACGCGGAATTGAATCAAAGAAGCTCGCATCTGACAGGCTGAAGAGATGCGTCCTGTGAATACCCGGTCCATCGAGGTTCAGCGCGGCCAGCACGGTTGCGGCAAAAGTGATCGTGGCAATCGCCCCGACCAGATGAAGGAATGCCCTCCAGACGATGATTGACCCCGGCAACTCAAGTTCCGCGCGTGTAAACGCGCTATGGCCCGTGGTTGTCAGGCACGAAATTGCTTCATGAAGCGCCGCGATGGCGCTGTCATTCGGCACGCCCATCAGGAAAGGCGGTGCACAGGCCGCGCCGGCGACGAACCAGAACAACACCATGAAGGCCAGACCGTCCGAGGGCTGGGCTCGTCTTTTCGGCGTTGGCGCCAGTACCAGTGCAGACATGGCAAGCGTTCCAAGAAGGACCGCCGTCGTCAGGAAGACATGGAATTGCGCCGTCTCGGAGACGAGAAAGGCGACGCCAGAGCAGACCAGCATGGCTGCGCTGAATATCAGCCCGCAGAACGACAACATGCGAATGATAGCAGCGTGGTTCATTGCAGGATGATCCGAGAGCTGCTCACAGCAACGCTCCTAGAAGAAGTCCGCGCTAACGCGGAAAAACTGTTCGACTTTTGGTGTCATGCTGTCCTCATAAAAGAGCAGCACATGATCGTTCGCGCGGGGCTTCACGTTCGGGCCCGCAAAGATGACCTCGCCATCTCGCATGATCGCTGCAGCCGTTATGCCCTTTGGCAGGTCATCATAGCCGAGCGGCTTGCCGATCAGCGGTGATGTCTCGAGCGTCACGCCCTCGGCGATTTCAGCAGCGCCATCCTCAAGCGATTGTAGCGCGAGAATGCGGCCACGGCGCATTTTCATAAGGATCCGTGAAACTGTCAGTGCTTTTGGGTCGAGCACAGCATCAACATTCATCTCGCGGGCAAGTTGGGCAAGCTCCGGCGCATTGACGAGCGCAAGCGCGCGTTTGGCACCCATCTGCTTTGCGAGCTTTGTAATCAGGATATTTGCCTTGTCGTCATGTGTTGTCGCGATAACGAGGTCGGCGGTCGGGGCGTCAGACTCTTCGAGGATGTTTCTCGCAAGACCGTCACCATGGATCACGATTGTGCGATTGAGCTTCGAGACACCCTGCTCAGCCTGCTTGATATCCGCTTCGATCACCCTGACGCGAACATCGGACTGTTTTTCGAGACCTGCGGCCACATAGAGGCCAACATTCCCGCCACCCACGACCACGACACGCCGCATCTCGGTTTCCGGCCGGTTGAAAATACTGTTCAGGCGGTGAGCATGAGCTTTCAGGACAGCGACATAGGCCGTATCGCCCACTTTAAGGTGATCATTACCCCGCGGAGCAAAGACATGCCCCGCCCGGCTCACCCCGACAACGCGCGCGCTGAGGCTCGGGAAGAGACCCTGAATCTGGTCAAGGGCCGTATCGAGCACTGGGCTGTCGGGGAGCACATCTATCCCGACAAGCTGAACATCGCCCCTTCCGAAATTAATACTCATCACGGCGCCGGGCGTCTTGAAGCGCTGCAGAATGGCATCTCCGACCTCGATTTCCGGCGAAATGACGAGATCAATACCAAGGCCTTCCCGTGAAAACAGCTGACGCCAGCTGGGCTCAAGGTATTCCTGGGCTCTCACGCGCGCAATCTTGGTCGGAATGTTAAACAAGGTATCCGCCACCTGACAGATCACCATGTTGATCTCGTCAAAATATGTAACGGCAATAATCATGTCGCAGGCCTCACCGCCCGCATTTCGCAACACGTCAGGGTGACCGGCGTGCCCGTGAATGCCGCGGACATCGAGCTCTGTCTGCACCTTGTCGATGAGGCGAGCATCTTGATCGATCATGACGATGTCATGATTTTCCCGCGCGAGACGGCGTGCAATGCCCTGCCCGACCCGCCCGGCGCCGCAAATGATTACCCGCATGCTCTAGACTTCCGAACGGTTCGCCGAAGCGTTTACACCAAGAGCCTTCAATTTTCTATGAAGAGCAGACCGCTCCATCCCGATGAACTCTGCTGTTCGTGAGATGTTACCGTCGAAACGCGTAATCTGAAGCGTCAGATATTCCCGCTCGAACTGCTCACGTGCGTCGCGTAGCGACAGCCCGACGAGTTCCGCTGACGCTGACGGCCCAGACTTGCCATCATTGATCTGGCGCTCCTGAGGCAGCTCATCTACGGAGACTGGCCGCTTGGCATCATTGGGAGACAGGATAAGAATCCGCTCAACCAGGTTCTTCAACTGGCGAACATTCCCCGGCCAGTCCATGGACTGAAGCACGGCAGTTGCTTCAGACGAGAACGTCCTGGCGTTCAGACCAGAGCTGTCTGCAATCTTGGCCGCAAAATGCTCCACCAGCGCGGGTATGTCATCGCGTCGTTCCGACAAGGGCGGAACCTTGATCGGGACGACACTGAGCCGGTAAAACAGATCCTCGCGAAAGCGTTTGGCTTCGATCTCATCCTTGAGGTCTTTGGTCGATGCAGACATGACGCGAACATCGACGCGAACATCCGATTTACCTCCGACACGTTGAAACCGTTGTTCGGTCAGCACGCGCAATATCTTGTTTTGAGTGCCTAGCGGCATGTCCGCGACCTCATCAAGAAGAAGCGTACCGTCATGCGCCTTTTCGAACAGGCCGATCCTCTTCGGCCGGCCTTCAGAATCCTCTTCGCCGAAAAGTTCCTGTTCCATGAGGTCGGGGGAGATATTCGCTGCATTTACAACAACGAAAGGGCCATTACCCCGATTGGAATGCGCGTGGATCAGCCTCGCCGTCAATTCCTTGCCCGCTCCAGCCGGGCCGATAATCATGACCCGTGAGTTGGTGGGACCGACCTTGCTTATGGACGCCCGAAGTGTCGTCGCTGCCTGACTGGTGCCGATCCAGTCATCGCTGCTTACAACCATGTTCTTCAGTGAAGCGTTTTCCCGCTTCAGGGCTGTGGACTCAAGTGCGCGCTCGACAAGGTGCAGGAGGCGGTCGGCCTTGAACGGCTTTTCAATGAAATCATAGGCGCCACGGCGTATGGCTGCGACGGCAGTCTCAATATTGCCGTGCCCGCTGATGACGATCACCGGGATCAGCGGATCAATCGTCTTCAGGTATTTCAGGAGCGAAAGTCCGTCCATATCGCTGCCCTGCAACCAGACATCCAGGATGACAAGGCCGGGCGCACGCATTCGCACCTCTTCCAGCGCTTTTTCGGCAGTGGCCGCACTTCGCACGGCATAATTCTCATCTTCAAGAACGCCGGCGATCAGATCCCTGATATCGGGTTCATCGTCCACGATAAGAATGTCGTTGGTCATGAGAGCGCCTCCGCACTGTCTGTTTCGGCAAATGAAATAAACTCACTCTGTTTGGGCAGGGTGATCCTTACGCGCGCGCCTCGCTTTCCGTCGTCGCGGCCCTGAAGCGAAATCGAGCCGCCATGATCCATGATCACTCGGTTCACGATCGCCAGTCCAAGGCCAGTGCCTTTTTCGCGCGTCGTGACATAGGGCTCAAGAAGGCGGTCGCGCGCGGCTTCCGGAAAGCCCGGTCCATTATCATCCACGATAATCTCGATTGCATCTTCGGTTTCTTCTGTCCTGATTTCGATGAGACCGGATGATTCCATCGTTTCGGGAAGCCGGTCGATCGCTTCAGCGGCGTTCTTGATGATGTTGCCGATGGCCTGCCCCAGAAGACGTTCGTCACCCGACACGATCAGCGGATCTTTCACATTCCGTACATCGACTTCAACATCGGGGCTCACCACGTGCTGCGCAAAACCAGTTTCATCCAGCAGTGCCGCAAGATTGAAAGTCTTCAGCGTCGGCTTTGGCATCCGGGCGAATCCCGAAAATTCCTCTACCATCCGCCCAATGTCGGCAACCTGCCTCAGGATCGTGTCTGTACAACGTTCGAAGATAACATCGTCTTCGGGAATGTATTTCGTATAGCGGCGACGCATGCGCTCGGCCGATAGCTGGATCGGGGTCAGCGGGTTTCTGATTTCGTGCGCAATGCGTCTCGCGACATCCCGCCACGCAAGCTGGCGCTGAGCGTTTACAAGACGTGTGGCATCATCAAACGTCAGGACAAGTCCACCGGTTGAATCCCTCGCGACTTTCAGTCGGAAGTGACGGTGGCTGTTATTCTCCGAGACATCGAGCGACGCGTCAATCGGATGGCCGCTCGCATAGGCTTCCTCACTGTAGCGTTCGAACGCAGGCGCAACTTCATTCAGGGCCCGCCCTTCAATCGGCTCGTCAAAGCCAAGCAGCTTTTGTGCTGAGGGATTGGCTAGCGTTACCCGGAATTTCTGGTCGATCCGTATAACTCCTGCACTGACTTCATTGAGAAGCGTCTCCACGAACAGCCGGCGGTCTTCGGCCTCTTCACGTGCGGATACCAGTGCAGAACGCTGGGCACCCAGCTGTTCAGTCATCACATTGAATGAACGCGTCAGCGCGCGAACCTCATCCTTGCTGCCTGGCAGCGGCACTCGAATGTCGAGATTGCCATCCCTTACAGACTGGGCGGCATTAGCCAGACGACCGATCGGACCGGTGATTCGGCTAGCAGCTTCCAGAGCAAGACGTACTGCCAGCAAAAGCACCAGTGCCACGATCTGGCCGTAGGCCACAACAAAGAGCGTCTGCGACCGGGCGCTGAGATCCCCGGCTATGCGATACTCTTCCAGCGCCTGCTCGGCGCGTCTGAGGCGAGCGAATGCATCCCGGTCGAGCGGCTTGGCAAGATATAGATAAGCGTCATCCATCCCCTCAAGCTGAACGAGTGATGTTGCAAAGCCTTCACTCTCCTGAAGCGAGAGCAGCACTTCTCCAGTGTCGACCTCATCAAACATGCCCGATGTCGGGCGCCTGAAATAGCCGCTGCCACCCGTATTTTCGCCAATAGCCAGCGGTAGGCCCTGGCGGTCAATCACATAAGCAGCCGGCATGTTACGCACATAAGCCTGGATGCCGAGGTAAGACGAGAAGCGTTCTGGATCTTCGGTAAGACCTTCCAGGGCATTGTTCACATCGGTCGCCATCAAGCGCGTATCTTCCTCGAAAACGTCGCTGTATTCCTCGACATTCTGGCGTGCGACAGCAGCTGTCTGTTCCACCAGCGTTACGATCCGCTCCCCGAACCAGGTATCGAACCCGCGTGAAATAGCGGCCCAAAGAAAGAGCGAAACGACGAGCGCCGGAATAGCGGCAGAGAGTCCAAACAGCAGCAGGAAGCGTCGCGCAAGCCGCTCACCTTCTTCACCCTTTTTAGCTGTACGTGTCGCGATGTATCTCTGGCCAATGATCAGCGCCAAAATGCCGATAATCGCCGTATTCACAACCAGCAGAATCTGCACATCCTGGCTGACAGGGTCGATCGGATCCATGTCAGACACGGCGACAAATGTAACTGTCGCTGCCAGGAAGGCCGCGATCAGGAACAGCCACTGGAAAAGTGACCAGCCAGACTGGGCGCTATTGGACTTCAAGAAGCCAAACAAACTCTACCCTCGCACCATCTACCTGTGTTCAGTCAGCAACACTGAGGATTTAGAGCAACACTTGGCCCAATCGTCAATCAGTCGTCTGTCAAACCCAGGGAGTTGATGCGAGCACGAAGCGTGTTCCGGTTGACGCCCAACAAGGCCGCCGTTCTCAACTTGTTTCCGGAAGTCACTGATAGTGCGAGTTTTATAAGAGGACGCTCAACCTGTTCGAGAACGGCCTGATGAATCTTGCTGTCGTCAGGCGAGGCCTGCAAAAGGTCGGCCATTACGTAGCGATGGAGAAGGGTTTCGATTTCTTTCTCGAAACTCGTATTGGACGATATGTCTTTTAGTGCCTCGGCCCGTAATTCTCTTTCGATATCGCGTTGCGAGATCACCGCGTCAGGACTCAGCGCAGCCAGACGCATGATCAGGTTTTCAAGCTCACGCACATTGCCCGGCCAGTCATACGCCATCATCAGGTCCATGGCCGCAGGCTCTATCTGCTTTGCGGCCAGTCCCTTACGTTGCGCCCGCAGCAGGAAGGCCCGGACAAGCTCCGCAATGTCCTCCTTGCGCTGGCGCAGGGGCGGCATGAACACCCTTACGACATTGATCCGGTAAAAGAGATCCTCGCGGAACTTGCCCTCATCGACCAGCTTCGCCAGTGGTTGCCGCGTTGAGGCAATTATTCGTGCGCCACCGGCTTCCCGCATCAGTTTGACGAGTTGTGTCTGAGCCTCGGCTGGAAGGTCGCCGATCTCGTCCAGATAGAGGGTCGCTTCTTTCTGGAAGGCCAGTCCCGGCTTGTCTTCCGTACCGAACAGGTCGCGGCTGATCTGCTCGGTCGGCATGGCGGCCAGGTCCAGCGCCTTGAAGGTGCCATCCTTGCCAACGCCCAATTGGTGGATTGCCTGCGCCGCAAGCTCTTTGCCCGTCCCCGATTCGCCCTCAATCAGCACTGTCAGGTCGGTGTTCATGACGCGGGAGATGATCCGGTAGACTTCCTGCATCGGATCGGAGCGGCCAATCAGCGGCAAGCTGTTCTCCTTATCGGAACGTACGAGCGCCGCGGAATCACGTCGCACCGGCCCTTTGAGCGCGCGGCCGACAAGATTGGTCAATTGATCAATGTCAAAAGGCTTGGGCAGATAATCGAATACGCCATGCTGCGCAGCTGAGGCAGCCGTCAGGATCGTGTTCTGTCCACTCATTACGATGACTGGCAAATCCGGACGCGCCAACTTGATCGAAGGGAGCAACTCAAAGATCGCCGTATCGCCAAGATAGACGTCAGTCACAACAACATCGCCTTCGCCGTTGCGAATCCACCGTTCAAGCGCATCAGCTGAACTGGTAGCCCGCACCTGGTAGCCTGCAGTGACCAGCGTCTGGTTCACCACGAGCCTGATGCTGGCATCATCTTCAGCGAGAAGAACTGTCTTTTGTGTCATACGAATCTAATCCCGTTTCATCGGCAGGAAGACCGAGAATCGTGTCTGTCCTGGCCGGCTTTCTACCTTGATACGGCCTTCATGCGCCGCGATGACTTCGGAGACGACACTCAGGCCGAGCCCTCTTCCCCCCGCTTTTGTGGATGAGAACATGTCAAACATCTGCTCTTTCTGGCGCGGTGATATGCCCTTGCCATTGTCCTCGATCGTGATGCGGATGGAGCGTTGCAAACGTTGGGCATTGCGTGCTCGGGAGAAGGCAAATCCGGTTTCAAAAGCCGTCTGCAATGTGACCTGTCCAGTGCCTTCGGCCTCGGCAGCTGCTTCGGCCGCATTGCGCACAATGTTCTGGAACGCCTCGTGAAGATGATCCTCGTCGCCCAGTATCTCGGGCAAGGAAGGATCGTAGGCGCGTTTCAGCATAATCCTGCCCCCATGAGCGGCCTCTTCAGCGAGCAGGACCTTGTCAAGCAGCGCGTGTATATTGAACCGGTCGCGCCGCGGCGACGAAAAAAGTTCAAACGCAGACAACCTCGTCACAAGCCGCTCGATACGGCTCGCTTCGCTTCTGATGACATTGAGCAGAGAGGCCTGATCATCGGCAGCATTGCGTAACAGCAATTGAGCGGCGCCAGAAATTCCGGCCAGCGGATTTTTGACTTCATGCCCCAGAATACGCCCAAAGCCGGAAATGCCGATCGCGCTTTCAGACGGGTCACGGTTGAACCCTTCAGCAACCGCGATGATTGCACCAACGGGCGGCGTAGGCCTGAGCTTCACATCAAACGTTCGACCACCACTTATCGACGGCCCCGAAATCGCCACGCCATGAGCGCTTACATCACCATCCTGGCTGAACACCCGGTCCAGAAGCTCGAACAACGGCGAGTCGTGAAATACGAATTCGCTAAGCGCCTTGCCCCTCAAGGCTGTTTCAGAATGCCCAAGCAGCATCTGCGCTTCAGTGTTCGCCGCGTCAATGCGTCTGCGGCCGTCTATCTGTAGCAAGGCGAATGGCGCCAGATCTGCGAGATTGAGAGTTAAATTCAAGCTGCCAAACTCCTTTGTCCGACATAGGTTTCGCGCAGCGCAGCAATCAGCTCCGATGGATCAATCATCTGGCACAGCCGCGATCGAAGATCTCTGCGTTCACCATCGTCGATCCATTCGACGTCGAGGGCATCGATCGAGGCGGCGATGTGTTTGCGTACAATCTTAAGCCCCAGTGCCTTGCCGTAGAGCGACATGCTGTCTTCTATCTGGCTCACAAGGCTGTCGAGCTGGGTGTCTAGGTCTGGACATTCAAATGTCCGCCCCGCTAGAGCGGCATCAATCGCACCAAGGAGCCATGACCGCCCCATTGCCGCCCGGCCAATCATGACGCCATCTGCATGCGACTCATCCAATGCCTGCTGCGCACTGTAGGCATCCTTGATGTCGCCATTCACAATGACAGGCAGTGCCGTCGCGGCGACCGTGTCCGCTACCCTTTTCCAATCTGCAGTGCCCTTGTAAAACTGGCATCGCGTGCGGCCATGAACGACTATCATGCAGAGCCCAGCCTGCTCGGCAAACTCTGCGAATGCCGGTGCATTCAACTGGTCATCATCCCAGCCAAGCCGCATCTTCAGTGAAACTGGAAGCCCAGCAGCGCCCTCAAGTGCTGCCTCAATTATCTTTTGAGCAATGTCCGGCTCCCGCATGAGCGCTGAACCTGACTGACCACCTGTGACCTGGCGGGACGGACAGCCCATATTGATATCGATCTGGTCGACGCCGGCATCGCGCATCAAACGTGCACCGGTAAACATGTCCTCCGGACGGCGCGCGGCGAGCTGGACAATCCAGCGGCCGCGTCCTTCGTGCCGGCATGTACGGCGCACCATATCCGGGCGTGCAACTGCCAGCGCTTCGCCTGCCACCATTTCGGAAACGACAGCTGGCGCACCAAACCTGACAGCTTGCCGCCGGAACGCCGCATCGGTCGAGCCGGACATCGGCGCCAGCCAGACTCTTTCTGCCAATTTGTTGTGCACTGTTACCATGAACTTTTTTCAATCATATTTTTGCGCTGCACAATAGACGTGCAGCGGTTTCCAGGTGAGAACTCTTAAAGGCTGTGGCCATCCTGCATCAGCGGGACTATTGGCTTAAGGCATGAAAGTTCACGCATTAATTGTTGCAGCAGGCCGGGGATCGCGTGCAGGCGGCGATCTACCAAAGCAATTTCAGCACCTTGGGGGAAGACCCATGTTGCAATGGTCTTTGCAGGTTTTTGCCTCAAACGGCCTCATCGACCAGATTTGCCTGGTTTTGCCGGAAGACTTGTCCGACGTCCCGCTCGAGGCGGGCAATTACCGGCTCGCCACAGGCGGCAGGGAGCGTACGGATTCAGTGCGCAATGGCCTGGCGCGCCTCGACGCTGAGGACAATGACATTGTCCTCATCCACGATGCCGCCCGCCCCGGCCTAGACCACGACACGATCTCTGAACTGATTACCGCGATTGAAACCGCGGATGCCGCAGCACCTGCCCTGCCCGTACTGGATGCTCTAAAGCGCGCCTCTGGACGGCAATTGGAAACAGTTGAACGGTCCGGTCTATACAGGATCCAGACACCGCAGGCCTTCCGCTATCATCAGATATCGGCCGCGCTGAATGACACATCACTGACCTTTGTTGACGATCTTGAAGCGGTTGAACACGCAGGTGCTGTTGTGAAACTTGTTTCCGGAAAAGAGACCTTGTCCAAGGTGACATTGCCAGAGGATTTTGCGCGTATGGAAACCATGCTCAACCCGTCCCTGCCGAGCCTTCGCATGGGGTCCGGCTTTGATGTCCATGCCTTTGAAAGCGGAGATGGCGTCACCCTTTGCGGCATCAGGATCCCGCATGAGCAAAAACTCAAAGGACATTCGGACGCCGATGTCGGGTGGCATGCCCTCACCGATGCGATATTCGGCGCCCTGGCCCTCGGCGATCTTGGCGATCACTTTCCTCCATCGGACGACAGATGGAAGGATACAGAGTCCGGCGTTTTCCTCCAGCACGCCATAAGCCTCGCCGCGGAGCGAGGATGGTCACTATCTAATTGCGACATCACCCTCATCTGCGAGGCACCCAAGATCAAACCGCACCGGGATGCCATGCGTCAGGAAACCGCCCGTCTCACCGGCCTCGATATCGATGCCGTCAGCATCAAGGCTACGACGACGGAAGGTTTGGGTTTCACCGGGCGAAAAGAAGGTATTGCCGCACAGGCTACAGCTGTGCTGAGTCGGCGAACACCAGACAGGAGCTAATCCATTGTTTTCCGACCGCCTGCGAAACCTCTGCCTGCTCACGATGGATGAAGCACGCGAACGCCGCGTAAAAATCACGACAGCCGAATCCTGCACGGGTGGCCTGCTCGCAGGCCTGTTCACAGAGTTTTCCGGATCGTCGGATGTCTTTGAACGCGGGTTCGTCACCTATTCAAACCGGGCGAAGGAAGAAATGCTCGGCATTCCCGGTGACATGATTGCGGACTACGGCGCAGTTTCAGAGGCGGTCGCACGGCTCATGGCGGAAGGTGCACTTGAGCAGAGCCGAGCCAATCTTGCAGTATCCATTACAGGCATTGCGGGTCCAGGCGGCGGCACACCGATGAAACCTGTCGGGACCGTGCACATCGCCTGCGCTCGAGAGAACAAGGCTGTTCTGCATGAAGCCTGCTACTTTGGAGATATCGGTCGCGATGCGGTGCGGATGTCGTCCATCGAAACAGCGCTTGAAATGATCCGGCAGCAGATCCCCTAGTCAGATACGGTGGGTCCGAAACGCCTGTCCGCCTCATCCTTGAATGCCTGTATGATCTTGCTCACAGCAAGTGCCGTATTAGCCCTCGCCAAAAGCGACAAGACAGGGTTCCTGAATTCATAGTCGATGAAGAAATCGACGTTTGCATGGCCTTGCCCATCAGGTTTGATGGTCCACCGATTTCGCAAATGCCGGAAGGGTCCGTGCGCCAGGTCAACCTTGATCGAACGCGCCGACGAATCGGCAATCACATCAGTGCCAAACCGCTCCGAAAACCCCTTGAAGCCAACATCTGCTTCGCCGCGAAAGGCCTTTACGGAACCTTCCTCATAGGATGGCGTGACTTTCATGCTTCGTATCCAGCGAATAAAATCCGGATATCGGCCAATGTCAGCGACAAGGTCAAACACCAGATCCGCCGAGTGCGGGATCATCACTTGCCGGGACAGTTTAGGCACGCAGACTAACCGTTGGCCGCGATCCGCGCGGCTTTCAGCTTCGCGAAATCCTCACCGGCATGATAGCTTGAACGGGTCAGGGGAGACGCAGAGACCATATGGAAGCCCTTCGAACGGGCAATCTCTTCATATGATTTGAATTCGTCCGGGTGAACAAAGCGATCTACCGCCGCATGTTTCCGTGTCGGCTGCAGATACTGCCCGATGGTTAGGAAATCGATCCCCGCCGAACGCATATCATCCATTACCTGCATCACCTCTTCCTTGGTTTCGCCGAGACCGACCATGAGGCCCGACTTGGTGAACTGGTTCGGGTCGCGGCGCTTCACCGATTCAAGAAGACGAAGTGAATGATAATAGCGCGCGCCAGGACGGATAGAGAGATACAGGCGCGGAACAGTTTCCAGATTGTGGTTGAAAACGTCCGGCGCGGCATCGATAACCCGATTTTCCCAGCCATCCTTGCGTAGAAAATCTGGTGTGAGGATTTCAATCGTTGTCCCGGGAGAGGCGCGCCTTATCGCCTCAATCACCTGAACGAAATGCATTGCGCCGCCATCTTCCAGGTCATCCCGGTCAACAGACGTAATTACCACGTGCTCAAGGCCCATCTCCGCAACCGCTTCAGCGACGCGGCGAGGCTCGTCATGGTCGACCGGTGAAGGCTTGCCCGTCGATACATTGCAAAACGAGCATGCGCGGGTACACGTCTCACCGAGGATCATCATAGTGGCGTGCTTCTTCGTCCAGCATTCGCCGATATTCGGACAACCCGCCTCCTGACAGACAGTCACGAGGCCTTTTGAACGGACAATCGCCTGCGTTTCCGCAAACCCCTTGCTCGTCGGTGCCTTCACCCGAATCCAGTCGGGCTTGCGCAGCACCGGCGTGTCTGGCCGATTGCGCTTTTCAGGATGGCGGTGTTTCGCCTTGGCATCGATAAGTGTCACCATGTTCCCTAAATGGACTGAACTGGCATCAGCATCAAGTTGCAGATGTTCATGGCTGCATTTCCTGAAGTGCTACAAGCCGTTTGCTTTGCGAAGCCAGTATGACATTCTGGCCCCAACCATTGAGAATAAAAAAGAAAGCTGCCGGCCAGCCATGTCATCTATTCCGCCGCCGCTGACGTTTGATCCCAAACGGACACGCATCGATATTTTTTCCGCCATTTTGCGCGCCAAGAAAGAGTTCGGCTCATCAACCGTGGCCATCGTTGATGGTGACGAGCGGGAGCTCAGCTATTCTGAGATAGTGCGCGCCAGCTTCGCGCTTGGCTCCGCTATCAAGCGTATGACCAAACGCAATGAAGCGGTTGGCATCATGTTGCCGACCGGCGCCGGGGCCGTAATTGCGTTTCTCAGCGTCCTCGCAGCCGGGCGTACCCCATCCATGCTTAACTTCACGGCTGGGGCGGCAAATATAAAGTCGGCGATGCGTGCGGCCGAAGTCACCAAGATACTGACAGCGCACAAATTCGTCGAACTTGCCAGCCTTGAACCACTCGTCGAAAAACTGAGCGAGAGCGCAGAGATGGTCTACCTCGAAGACGTCCGCGAATCGCTCGGCATCGGGGACAAGCTGGCTGGCGCTCTTGGCCCCTTCCTTCCAAGGCTTTTTCACAACCAGCCCGATCACCGTAAACCGGGCGTTATCCTGTTTACGTCTGGAACCGAGGGCGAACCCAAGGGAGTCGTCCTCAGTCATCAGAACATCGTTGCCAATGTCGAACAGGTGCGCGCCCATATCGGCCTCAATCCCAAGACCGACTCGGTTTTCAATCCCCTGCCGACATTCCATTGTTTCGGCCTTACGGTGGGCGCGCTGTTGCCGCTTATCGCTGGCGTAAAAGCTATTTTTCACCCAAGCCCGCTTCAACCTCGTGAAATTGCAAAACGCATACACAAGACCCAATCCACGATCCTGCTCGCGACAGATACGTTCATTTCTCAATACACTCGCGCAGGCGAAGCCGGCGATATGAGCAGTGTCAGGCTGGCGGTGTGCGGCGCCGAGAGGGTGCGCGACGAGACGCGTCAGCTTGTTCGCCGGAAATTCGATATAGAAATTCTGGAGGGCTATGGCGCGACCGAAGCATCGCCTGTTGTGGCCGCAAACAGTGTTGAAATGAACAAGCCCGGGACAGTCGGCCGCCTGATGGCTGACATGGAGTATGAGCTAATTCCTGTCGAGGGTATTGAAGACGGGGGCCGTCTGCGCATTCGTGGGCCAAACGTGATGCTTGGTTATATGCGGCCAGATAATCCGGGAGTGATCGAACCGACTGATAATGGTTGGCACGATACTGGCGACATCGTCACCATCGACGAGGATGACTGCATATGGATTCGCGGACGCGTTAAGCGCTTTGCCAAGATAGGCGGCGAGATGGTCTCCCTTTCGGTCGTCGAGAACTGTGCGAGTGCAATCTGGCCAGATGACATGCATGCCGCTGCAGCCATACCGGACAACAGAAAAGGCGAACAGGTCATCTTGCTGACGACGGCCGCCAATGCCGACCGGGGTGCCATCCTCGCCTGGGCGCAATCACATGGCGTTTCGGAACTTTCCGTGCCGCGAAAAGTCTATCGTGTGGAAGAAATTCCCGTGCTGGGTACTGGCAAGATTGATTATGGAGCGGTGAACAGCCTGGTGCAGACGATTGCGGAAAATTGAACCGCTAATCCGGTTTGCGCCACGCCTTGATCACAATTGTTGTGTTGAAGGTGCGCCGAACAGAAGTTTCGAGGAGTCGTAATGATTGTTAAAACGCTGATTTCAGCGGCCACGCTGGCCGGACTGGCTATTGGTCCCGCCTGCGCTGATTCGGAAAAGGAATCGGATGAGAAGTTCATGCTGGGCTGGCTGGAGCATGTTCGCATCGCAGATATGGACATTGAGCTGGACGCAAAACTGGATACCGGAGCAACTACGTCTTCTATCCATGCTGAAATCCTGACAAAGCCGAGTCGCAAGGACTTCGATGAGGATGACGATGACAGCGACAAGGCCATCGTGTTCAAGGTGATCAATGAAGACGGTGACGAAGTCACGATCGAAACCGAAGTCGTGCGCTGGGCGGCGATCAAGACAAAAAAGGGCGGCGTCATCTACCGTCCGGTCGTGGATCTCGAGCTTTGCCTGGGCGGTCGGTCAATTAAAGATGAAGTCACCCTCGCAGACCGGGCCCATTTCAACTATGAGACCCTGATTGGCCGTAATATGTTGAAAAGCGCAGGAATCGTTGTGGATTCAAGCGAAATCTATACGAAGAAGGCACGCTGCAGCTCCAAATAGCTGCCATTGTGTAGAGACCTGACCGGAGACGATTGTTGAAACGCACGCAACTGCTGATGATCGTCTTCGTTCTCGTCGCAACCGCGCTGGGCGTGTTTACCTACAAGGTAACCCAGCTTGGCTTTCCGGTTCTCCCTGATCTTGATTCAGATACCTGGACGCTTGAGGCCAAGGTCTCTTTTGTCGGTCGGGGCGATCCGGTGACACTACGTCTGGCCCTGCCGGAATCAGAGGGCCAGTTCACGGTCGTTGATGAATCGTTCATCGCATCGGGATTTGGCATTGAGACAGACACTGACAATACCGGACGCCGTGCCGTATTTGAACGTCGTGCGCAGGATGGTAATGCAGTTCTTTTCTATCGCGCCAAACTCATCTCGGTAGACCGAAGGCTTGGAGATGGCGCGAACCGGCCAACACCAGAAGCGGTATCCGATTATCGACGCTCTGAACGCCGCCGCGCCATTCAGGAAAATGCCACACCGCTTCTCGTCGCCATGGATTCCGTCCTGTCCGAAGCGCTGGAAAAGTCTGCCGGAGAGCGAAGCTTCATCACCCAGCTCGCCAGACTGAGCAGCGATGATGAAGACGACCGGATCACGACCATTATTGAAGGTGGCCCGCCAGAAATCCGCAATGTCTCAGACCGGCTTGTCTTTCTCCTGAATGCTGCCGGTACGCCAGCCAGGCATGTGCAAGGCATCATTCTCGATACGGATACCAGACAAGCGCCGCTGGAAAGCTGGGTGGAATACTGGCTGAACGATGAATGGGTCAGCGCCAATGGGCGCACAGCCGCCCCTCTCGACAATTCACGCGCCCTGCCAATTGTCTATGACCGCGCGCCAATTGTGGACGGAGATGGCTTCCGCCGTCTCGGCGTTTCATGGTCTGTCGCCAGAAACTTTGAAAGCCAGTTGGTTCGTGCCATGGAGCGGGGTGAGGAGTACGCGCCCTGGGTCAACGCAACGTCCCTTCTCAGTTTACCTGTCGACCTGCAACTCGTCTTCCGGGTCCTGTTGCTGATCCCGCTCGGTGCGCTCATCATTGTGTTGCTGAAGCAGGTCATCGGCATGCCAGCATTCGGCACATTCATGCCTATCCTGATCGCGCTGGCTTTCCGTGAAACCCAACTGGTCACCGGCATGTTCCTGTTCGTCGGCATCGTGTCTGTCGGCTTGTTGTTACGGGCCTATTTCAACCAGCTACAATTGCTGCTGGTGCCACGTCTGGCGTCGGTACTCATCATCGTCACCTTCCTGATGATGGCGATCGCGCTTCTAGGCGAGGCAACCGGCTTCCAGACCGGGCTGTCCATCTCCCTCTTCCCGCTCGTCATTATCACGATGACAATCGAACGCATGTCCATCACCTGGGAAGAAGACGGTGCACAGGAGGCCCTGAAGAAGGCTGCGGGCTCGCTCGCTGGCGCCGTTCCGGGCTACTATATCCTGACCAATGAGTACATTGAACACGTCGCAATCGTCTTCCCGGAACTATTGCTGATCGTATTGGCAATCGTCCTGATGCTTGGCCGCTATACAGGTTACAAAGTGACTGAATTCTTCCGTTTCAAGGTTCTCGCTAACGAGGCGAAGGACTAAGCCCATGCCGCTTCGTCCTTTCACCCGTCTCGCCAAAGCGGGCGTCCTGGGGATTAATGGCCGCAATCTCGATTTCATTGCGGCCTACAATCCTCGTAAATACTACCCGCTGGTGGACGACAAGGTGATCACGAAGGCTCTGGCAATAGAAGCCGGCGTGACCGTGCCTGAGTTGTTCGGTGTTATCCGCTATGGCGGTGAAGCACACCTTATTGAAGAGATTGCCAAGAAGCACAGATCACTGGTCGTCAAACCAGCTCGCGGTTCAGGCGGCGGTGGCATCATGGTGTTCAACGGCGTCGCGAAGGCAGGCCTCCGGCGGATGAATGGACAGATCACGCCTTGGGCTGACGTAAAATATCACCTCAACAACATGCTGTCCGGCATGTTCTCCATGGGGGACGGTTCTGACCGCGTCCTCATCGAGGAACGCCTGGTACCGCATTCCGCATTTTCGAAACTGGCATTCGGCGGCGTACCTGATGTTCGTGTAATCGTATTTCGGGGTATTCCAGTCATGGCGATGCTCCGCCTGCCCACCGCAGAATCCGACGGTAAGGCCAACCTTCACCAAGGCGGTATCGGGGCGGGAATAGACCTCGTCTCAGGCATCACAACGCGCGGTGTCCAGCACAACGACTCCGTCGAACTCCACCCTGATTTCGAAACACCGGTGCGCGACTTCCAGGTTCCCGGATGGCCGGAGATTCTCGAACTTTCAGCTCGTCTCGGACATCATGTGGGCCTAGGCTATGTCGGCGTGGACATTGTGATTTGCGAGAATAAAGGCCCGACGCTGCTTGAGCTGAATGCGCGTCCCGGAATCGCAATACAGACCGCAAACCTTCGCGGGCTCAAGCCGTTGCTTATGCCGGTACATAACCTGCCCACCGTGCCCGACGACGTTCATCAGCGAATAGAGATCTGCAAGGCCAACTGGCTCGGCGAACCACTTGACCGGTTCGTCGCGCCAGGCGCCCTGCCCTGATCAGACCGTCCGCTTGGCCTTGTCGGCAGCGTTCGTCGCCTCAATAGCAGACCGGGCCGCCTGCCACTCTGTGTCGCCCCACTCGGTCAACATCGAAAAATTGCCCCCCGAGGCATTATACATTGCGCCATCGATCGCGATGGTCTGGCCATTTATATAGTCTGCGCCCGGCCCCATCAGCAGCACGACGAGATTAACCAGCTCGTGCATTTCACCAACGCGGCCCATGGGGTTCGCGGCACCTGAATCCATACGCTTGGCGCCGTCCGCATCTGGCGCGAGACGTTTGGACATCCCCTCGGTCGGGAATGGCCCCGGCGCGATCGCGTTAAACCGCAAGCCATAGCGTCCCCATTCAACGGCGAGGCTCTGTGTCATGGTATTTACGGCGGCTTTCGACATGGCCGACGGGACGACAAACGGTCCCCCATTCCACACCCAGGTCGTCAGGATTGACGCAACATTGCCCTTAAGTTTCTCGGCAATCCAGCGCTTGCCAATATCGTGGGTCATATAAAACGTACCGCGAAACACGATGTTCGAGATAGCGTCAAAGCCGCGGATCGAGATGTCCTCTGTGCGGGAAATGAAATTGCCCGCCGCATTATTTATAAGGCCGGTCAACGCACCGTGCTTTGCCCAGATTTCATCGTTCATGTCCGTGATCGCGTCGGCAACGCGGATGTCGCAAGCGTGCGGTACGACTTTACCGCCGTGACGCGCCATTAGTTCTGAAGCGGTCTCCTCGCATACGGCTCCACGTCGCCCACATATGTGGACTTCGGCCCCCAGCATCAAAAAGCCTTCAGCCATCTCCTTGCCAAGCCCGGTCCCACCGCCAGTCACCAGGATGCGCTCACCCTGCATCAGGCCCGGCTTGAACATGATCTTGCTGGTATCCATTGCGTTCTCCCTTTCATGTTTCGGGGAACTGTACTGGACCGGCCTATTTTCGAAAAGGCAAACTCGCTAGCCGCCATAGCACCCAAAGCGGCAGGACGATGGAGGCGCCCGCCAACAATGGTTGCCAGAAGTTCCTGGCCGCCCAAAGGGCTGCCCTTGCAAGGTTGCGCATGAGATCGCCCACAGCACCGAGAACATTCACATCCTTCGCCACTGGATCAAATTCCAGCGCGAGGAGGAAAAAACCCACGATGATACAGGTCATCAGTAGCTTGAAGCCGCCCCACACGGTAATCCCGAAGAGTCTGAGGATGATCGGGCGTTTCGGCGTGTGTGGGCGGCTCGGCGCTTTCTTTTCGACAGGCGTGACAACGGGGGCCTCAGGCGCCTCAAGATCAGACACGTGCGGCCTCCCCTTCCCCGTCATCGTCGAATCCGAAGTGCCTAGCTGACGGTTTTCTGGACGATCGTCCGGTGTGGATAAGGAATAGAAATGCCCTGCTCATCAAAGGCAGCCTTGACCTTCTTGGTGGTCTCAAACTTCAGATCCCACAGATCAGCGGCCTGACACCACAGACGGGCCTGAATATCGACTGAGCTATCCCCCAGATTGACGACTTTCACAAACGGCTCAGGATCTTTCAGGACGCGTTCATCGGCCTGCGCGAAGCCCATGATGATCTCGATGGCCTTGTCCATGTCATCATCATAATCGATGCCGAATGTGATATCGCAGCGGCGCGTATCATAACCTGAAAAGTTCTTGATGATGCCGTCTATGGCTTCGGTATTGGGAATAATGATTTTGACATTGTCGACGGTGGCGAGAATGGTCTGAAACAGATTAATGTCCTTTACCGTCCCGTTTACGCTGGCGATTTCAACAAAATCGCCCATCTTGTAAGGCCGGAAAAGCATGATCATCACACCGGAAGCAATGTTGCCGAGTGCGCCTTGTAGCGACAGGCCGATGGCCAGGGTAAGCGCACCTAGAATAGCGACGAAGCTGGTCGCCTGGACGCCGAATACCTGAAGCGATGCAATGAACACAGCCGCTGTTGCAAACCAGCGCACGACGGATCCGAAGAAACTACCGAGGGTTTCATCGACCCCTGGGCGTTTGGAAGTATGCTTGCGAACGGAACTGGCCAGCCAGCCGGCGATCCTCAAGCCGATGATCAGGACGAATAGCGCCCCGACAACCTTCAGGGCGCCCATCATTATAACCGGCCAGTACTCCGTCCATAGCGCGGCAAAATCGATATTCTCAAGCTGTTCCATAAAGTCTTTTCTCCATATTTCTCAAAGGACGTGGCGCGAATGGCGCAAATTACAAACGCCAGGCTGCAGACATACGTCCGGTAGACCTGTCCGGTATCAGCATTCCCCGATCAACGAAATGCACACGTTCATCGCTCACCGCAAAGACCATACGGCCCTCACGAAAATGCATTTCGACGGCCTCGTCCAATATGTTCAAGCCACCTGTAAAGGTGCCAAGCGACGGCATGATCAGTCGGCTGCCATCCGTCACGAAACATTTGCGCCTCAACGTACGGCCGCGGCCGCTGATTTTTGCGACCGGATGCAAATGCCCGGATATTTCACCAGCTTCACCAGTCGGTTCGTGGCGGAATACACATGACCCCATCCGAAGCGTCTTGTGACCGGTGCCACCAAGATGGGCAGGCGGGTCAGGATCATGATTGCCTTCAACCCAGATCCAGTCCGTCTGACGCGTAAGATAACGGATCCGTTCTCGATCAGATGGGTCGAGCCGCTCTTCTGACTGGCGATCGTGGAAGCTGTCACCAAGGGAAATCACGCGCCGCGGCGACAGCATATCCACAAGGCTCTCTACAATATTCAATGTCGCGCTGGTGTCATAAGGCGGCAGGAACTGGCCGCGCTGTGCATAACTTGAACCTTTTTCCAGATGCAGGTCCGAGACCACGAGCGTGCGCTCCTGCCCCCACCATAGCGCGCCGGGGCCTAGCGGCAGGAACAGCGCCCCTGCGACGCTGAGGTAAAGTTCAGAAGATGGTTTTTCGGCGGTGACGGGCATTACAAAACCCTGCAAGGCACCGGCGGCATGGTCAAGCGTCGCTGCACCTTACATGTGAATCACTTTTCCATACGCCGCGAGAACCGATTCATGCATCATTTCCGACAGGGTTGGATGCGGGAAGATCGTTTCCATCAACTCAGCCTCAGTCAGCTCCCCTTCGCGGGCAATGACATAGCCCTGAATGAGTTCAGTGACTTCAGCACCGACCATGTGAGCGCCAAGGAGTTCGCCTGTCTCGGCATCGAATACCGTCTTCACCATGCCATCGGCCGCGCCAAGCGCAATCGCCTTGCCGTTACCGATGAAAGGAAACTTTCCAACCTTCACCTTGTGACCGGCTTCCTTCGCTTTGGTTTCGGTCAAACCAACACTCGCGACCTGGGGATGCGAATATGTGCACCCCGGTACGTTCGACGCATCAAACGGATGAGAGGTATTCGATCCGGCAATGCCTTCGACACAGATGACACCTTCATGACTCGCCTTGTGTGCCAGCCATGGCGGGCCTGTTAGGTCACCGATGGCATAAAGGCCCTGCACGCCGGTCCGTCCAAAGCCATCGACCACCACATGAGTTTTCTCGACCTTCACGCCGAGCTCCTCAAGACCGAGCCCTTCGACATTGCCCACAATACCAATGGCCAGGATCACGCGATCAGCTTCGATGGTCTCGGATTTTCCGCCAGCGGAGACTTCGGCCGTGACCTTGTCCTTGCCCTTTTTCAGGGATTTGACCTGCGCGCCGGTCAGGAACTTCATGCCCTGCTTCTCGAATTGCTTGCGTGCGGCGGCCGAAATTTCTTCGTCCTCAACCGGCAAGATGCGGTCCAGCGCTTCTACCACGGTCACGTCGCTGCCGAGCTCATTGTAGAAGCTCGCGAACTCGATACCGATGGCGCCGGAGCCGATGACCAGCAGCTTCTTCGGCGTCACGTCCGGCACCATGGCTTCGCGATACGTCCAGATCAGCTTGCCGTCTGGCTCAAGCCCGGCCTGCGGGATGGCGCGGGCGCGGGCACCCGTGGCGAGCATCACATGCTTGGCCTGGTAATCCGTCGACTTGCCGTCCTTGTCCTTGACCGAGACAACCGGCGCCGGTTTGCCCTTCTTCAGGGTTGCGGTGCCCATGAGAACTTCGATCTTGTTCTTCTTCATCAGGTGGCTGACGCCGGAAGAGAGTTGCTTCGCGACACCGCGCGAACGCTTTACGACCGCGTCGAGATCAAAGTCGATCTTGTCGATTTTCAGGCCATAATCCTTGGCATTCTTGGCAAGGTGCAGCACCTCGGCCGAGCGCAGCAGCGCCTTGGTCGGGATACAGCCCCAGTTCAGGCAGATCCCGCCAAGACTCTCGCGCTCGACAATCGCTGTCTTCATGCCGAGCTGTGAGGCGCGAATCGCAGCGACGTAGCCGCCGGGGCCGGAGCCGACAACGATCAGATCAAAATCAGCCATAAGGCCTCCAAAATTAAAGCAACATGCTTTCTGGGCGCTCGACATAGCGCTTGAAAGCGTTCAGCCAGCGCGCGCCTTCTGCCCCACCGATGACGCGATGGTCGCAGGATAGCGTTACGGTCATCACCGTGGCCGGCACGATCTCGTTTTTCTCGTTAACGACCGGGCGTTTGTCGCCTGCCCCAACCGACAGGATCATACCTTCCGGCTGGTTGATGATCGAACCGAACGATTTGATGCCGAACATGCCGAGATTCGAGATGGAGAAAGTTCCGCCTGAGTATTCCTGCGGTTTAAGCTTCCGCTCACGGGCACGCGCTGCCAGGTCTTTCATCTCGGCGGCAATCGTCGCGAGACCCTTGGTCTGTGCATCGAAAATCACAGGTGTGATCAGCCCGCCCTCAATCGCAACAGCAACTGAGATATGGGCAGACTTGTGATAGGCAATGCCCTTGTCACTGTAGCTCGCATTACAGTCCGGTTCAGCCATCAGTGCCAGCGCCGACGCCTTGATCAGCATGTCATTGACCGAGATCTTCACGCCTTCTGGTGCCGCCTCGTTGATGCCCGCGCGGGCTGACAAGAGCTTGTCGAGCTTGATGTCGACATTCAGAGGGAAGTGCGGGACCTGCATGAAGCTCGTTGTCAGGCGTTTCGCGACTGTACGGCGCATGCCGTCGAGTGGTTTCAGCTCATAACTGTCCGGCGCGTAAATGCGGTCATCCAGCACTTGCGGGAGGATCAATCCGTCTGGCGACGCCGAGGTCGCCGCGCCCGCACCGGTTGCCGACTGCCCCGGTTGCGCGCTCTCGACATCCTTCTTGACGATCCGGCCTTTTGGCCCGGATCCCTTGAGACTGGAGAGGTCAATCCCGCGAAGTTTGGCAATGCGGCGGGCGAGAGGACTGGCTTTGATCCGGTCTTCGCCCGAACCGACATCGGCAAGCTTCATCGGTGTCGAGCCAAGCTCCTTGACGACGTCCTTGCCCTGGGCTTCCCGGGGCTCAGGGCTCGTATCAGCCTCAGGAGCAGACGCAGTTTTCTTCGAAACGGCGTCGGCTTCCGGCTTGTTTTCGGCCTTGGCCTCTTCCTTCTTCGACCCTGCTTTTGTGCCCGTGCCTTCCTTTGGAGCTTCGACTTTGCCGGGATCTTCGCCCTCTTCGGCCAGGACCGCAATAACGGCATTGACCTTCACACCCTCAGTTCCAGCATCGACGAGCAACTGCGCAACCGTACCTTCATCGACGGCTTCGACTTCCATCGTTGCCTTGTCCGTCTCGATCTCAGCGATGATG
>CAZKXJ010000010.1:102277-139494 GCA_964556825.1 uncultured Hyphomonas sp.
CCCTCTTCCATGGTCGGCGACAGGGCAGGCATTGTAATATTGATGGCCATCAGTTCTCGACCTTCGACGTAGTTCCGGACAGTTCCGGTGCATGTTTCAGACGCTGGGCTAGGCCGCCAAGTATTTGCTCCATGATGTCCTGGGCTGGCAGGCCTTCCGGATCCTGTTCGCGTATCGCCTTGGTGACATGTTTCGCGATGTCGGCGAGGATGAAGCCCCACATGGCTGGTTCCTTTGCAGGATCGCCCGCAGTTCCGACAAGGACATTTACATGCTCCTTGTTATTGGCGATCCAGAAGCGGACAAACTCCTGTGCCTTTGTCGCGCTGTCGATGCCCTCAGGCCTGGCGAGTTCCTTGTGTTGATCAGACATAGCAGACCTTCTTCGCCGCTTCGATAATATCGGCTGTGCCGGGCAGGCTCAGGGCTTCCAGATTAGCCGCATAAGGCAGCGGCACGTCTTTCTGGTGTACGCGGGTTGGCGGCGCATCAAGGTAGTCGAAGGCCTCATTCATCACGGTCGCGCAGATTTCCGCGCCGACACCCATGAAGCGCCAACCTTCCTCGCAAGTTACGATCCGGTTGGTCTTCTTCACGCTCTCGACCACTGTATCTGTGTCCAGAGGCCGGATTGAACGCAAGTCAATGACCTCAGCCTCGATACCATCCTCAGCGAGTGTCGCAGCAGCCTGCAAAGCAAATCCAACCATGCGGGAGTGGGCGACGAGCGTCACATCCGTTCCTGGCCGGCGGATACGCGCCTTACCAATCGGCAGGACATAATCCTCGACATCGGGCACCGGGAAGCTTTCCCCGTAAAGCAGCTCATGCTCAAGGAAGACGACGGGATTCGGATCGCGGATGGCGGCCTTGAGCAGCCCCTTGGCGTCCGCCGCATCATACGGCGTCACAACCTTCAAACCGGGAATATGACCATACCAGTTGGCGTAATCTTGGCTGTGCTGCGCCCCGACACGGGAGGCCGCACCATTCGGGCCACGAAACACGATAGGACAGCCCATCTGGCCGCCCGACATGTAAAGCGTCTTGGCCGCCGAGTTGATGATCTGGTCGATGGCCTGCATGGCGAAATTGAACGTCATGAACTCGACGATGGGCCTGAGGCCGCCAAACGCTGCGCCAACACCAAGCCCAGCAAAGCCATGCTCGGTAATTGGCGTGTCTACGACCCGCTTGGCCCCGAATTCCTGAAGCAGTTCCCTGGTGACCTTGTAGGCGCCCTGATACTCGGCGACTTCTTCGCCCATGACGAACACGTTTTCGTCGCGGCGCATCTCTTCAGCCATGGCGTCACGCAGCGCGTCGCGGACACTTGTATCAGTGAATGTCGTGCCTTCCGGCACAGATGGGTCTTTCAGCGTCTGGACTGCTGGCGCAGGCGGCGCAACGGAAGTGCTGGACGCGTCGTCATCTTCATCATCGCTTGGTGCAGGCGCGTCGGATTGCTGGTCCGAACTATCTTTGGCAGCAGCTGGTTCGGCCGGCGTGTCGTCTACATCAGAGACGTCTTCGCCCTCTTCCGCCAGGCGTGCGATTACCGCATTCACCTTCACGCCCTCTGTGCCTTCCGGCACCAGGATCGCGGCCAGTGTGCCCTCATCGACGGCTTCGACTTCCATCGTCGCCTTGTCGGTTTCGATCTCGGCGATCACGTCGCCAGACGAAATCTTGTCACCGGCTTTCTTCAACCACTTGGCAAGCGTGCCCTCTTCCATGGTGGGCGATAGCGCCGGCATGAGAATATCAACGGACATCAGGCTGACTCCACTTCACGCAACACATCTGTCCAAAGTTCTGCCGGATCAGGCTCGGGACTGTCGAGCGAGAAATCTGCAGCCGCCTTGACGATGTCCTTGATCTCCTTGTCGAGCTCCTTGAGCTCTTCCTCGGTTGCAATATCCGCATCAAGGATCTGGCCCTTCAGGCCATCAATCGGGTCATGATGGGTACGGATATCGTCAACCTCTTCGCGCTTGCGATATTTCGCAGGGTCAGACATTGAGTGACCGCGATAGCGATAGGTCTTCATTTCAAGAATGTACGGCCCCTTGCCGGATCGCGCATACTTTACCGCCTTTTCACCAGCCGCCTTCACGGCATAAACGTCCATACCGTCCACTTCTTCGCCTTCGATCTCGAATGAGATGCCACGCTTGAACAGTTCTATTTCTGCAGACGCCCGGGCCACGCTGGTCCCCATCGCATACTGATTGTTCTCGATCACATAGACGACCGGCAGATCCCAGAGCGATGCCATGTTGAACGACTCGTAGACCTGGCCCTGATTGGCGGCGCCATCGCCGAAGTAGGCCAGACATACATTGTCCGTACCGCGATACTTGTTGGAAAAGCCAAGACCGGTACCAATCGGCACCTGCGCGCCAACAATGCCGTGGCCGCCATAGAAGTTCTTCTCCTTGGAGAACATGTGCATGGAACCGCCCTTGCCTCTGGAATAGCCATCGGCACGTCCCGTCAGCTCTGCCATCACGCCTTTCGGGTCCATGTCACAGGCCAGCATGTGGCCGTGATCGCGGTAACCGGTGATAACCTGGTCACCATCCTTGAGACAGGCCTGCATGCCCGTAACGACGGCTTCCTGTCCGATATAGAGGTGGCAGAACCCGGCAATCTTGCCCATGCCATAGAGCTGTCCGGCACGCTCCTCGAAGCGGCGGATCAACAGCATGTCGCGATAGAACTTTAAAGCTTCATCGCGGTTTAGGTTTGCTTTGGATTTGGAGCTCTTGCTCTTGGTAGGCGCTTTAGCCATGCGGTCTCCCTGATTTGAGACCGTTATGTACGCTTAATGGGGGGTTCGTCTAGTTTTAGCACCTATGTCAAAATGCATTGTCACGAGCGTCAGCCATGAGAACGATCTCATCAGGGTACACAAACCCAAGGTCTTCTCTCGCTAGAGTCTCCACTAGATCTGCATCGACCGTACCCGGTGTAAGCCGCGCAATATCGGCGCGCAGTGCGTCGTTGGCCTCCTGGATTCCGGCGAGTTCGGCCTGCTTGTCAGCGAGTGTGGCCTGCATATCGCTCCAATGGCCCAGCCCCTGCTCTCCTGCGAAAGCATGGTAGGCAAAATAGGCGGTAAGCGCGCATAAGCCCGCTGCAGCGTATTTGGGAGCCATTCTGAAGACCTGCCGATAAAACGAATCAGCAGAAGAATCCATCGCGGTTAATTTTTGCTTAACCGCTTATGCGTTGATCAGTGCCCGGCCGGCAAACAGAGCTGCCGCACCAAGCTCTTCTTCGATTCGGATGAGTTGGTTATATTTCGCGAGCCTGTCAGAACGTGACAGCGAGCCGGTCTTGATCTGCCCACAATTTACGGCCACCGCGAGGTCTGCAATCGTGGAGTCTTCCGTTTCTCCCGACCGGTGAGACATCACAGCTGTATAAGCGTGGCGCTGCGCAAGTTCGACAGCATCCAGCGTTTCCGACAGCGTTCCGATCTGGTTGACCTTGATCAGGATCGAATTTGCCGCTCCTCGCTCGAGCCCCATGGAGAGGCGCTCAGGATTTGTAACGAAGAGGTCATCGCCAACCAGCTGGCATTTGTCACCGATCATGTCGGTCAGGATTTTCCAGCCATCCCAGTCGTCTTCCGCCATGCCATCCTCGATCGAGATGATCGGGTAGCGATTCACGAGGTCTTCCAGATAGCGCGCCATGCCCTCGGCATCGAGCGTCTTGTTCTCACCCGCGAGGACATAGTTTCCGTCCTTGTAGAATTCCGTCGAAGCAGAATCGAGCGCTAGCGCCACTTCGTCGCCGGGCGTGTAACCGGCCTTCTCGATCGCTTTCATGATAAAACCGACCGCTTCATCGGTCGAGGCGAGATTCGGCGCGAACCCGCCCTCATCTCCAACCGCTGTATTATGTCCAGCATCATGCAGAAGTTTTTTCAGCGAATGGAAGATCTCAGCGCCGATTCGCACGCTGTCAGAGAGGCTGTCAGCCGCGACCGGCATGATCATGAATTCTTGGATGTCGATCGGATTGTCAGCATGGGCGCCGCCATTGATGATGTTCATCATTGGCGTTGGCAGTATCCGGGCGTTGGAACCACCGATATAGCGATATAGCGGCAGGCCGCAGCTCTCAGCCGCCGCCTTGGCAACCGCCATCGAGACACCAAGTATGGAATTTGCACCAAGGCGCTTCTTGTTTTCCGTGCCGTCGAGCTCAATCATCAGGCCGTCTATCAGGCGCTGTTCAGTCGCATCGATGCCGACGAGTTCGTCATTGATCTCGCCATTGACAGCATCAATCGCCTTGCCGACCCCCTTGCCGCCATAGGCATCTTCACCATCCCGCAACTCGTGGGCTTCATACGCGCCCGTCGAAGCGCCTGACGGCACCGCAGCGCGGCCTGTCGATCCATCATCAAGCGTCACATCGACTTCAACAGTCGGGTTGCCCCGGCTATCCAGAATTTGACGGGCATAAATGTCGACGATCTCGCTCATGACGGGGTCCTGTGCTTTCAGCGGATATGAGAACGCCCCCGGAGGTCCGGAGGCGTCAATTCGGTTACTTGGTGTCGCAAGCAGGCGCAAGGCCTGCAGGTTGAACCTTTAATCTTTAGGCTCAAGCACCTGACGACCGCGATAGACACCGGTTTTCAGGTCGATGTGGTGCGGGCGGCGAAGCTCGCCGGAATCAGCGTCTTCAATATATGTGTTGCCTTTGAGGCTGTCGTGTCCGCGGCGCATGCCACGCTTCGACGGCGATGTTTTTCGCTTAGGGACTGCCATGGTCGTGTTCCAGAGTTTGGCGGGCGTTTGGACACCCGCATGAATTCAAACCGCGCGTATACTTGCAGCTTATAGTGATTGCAACCCGTCAGACGAGACGCGACTGCACTTTGGCAGCCTCGATGAAACTCGCAAAAAGCGGGTGTGGCTCGAACGGCCTGGACTTCAGTTCCGGATGAAACTGGACCCCGATGAACCAGGGGTGATCCTCAAGCTCAATAATCTCCGGCAGCAATCCATCCGGTGACATGCCCGAGAAGCTGACACCTCGCGTCTCCATCTCCTTGATGTAGCCGCTGTTCACTTCATAACGGTGGCGATGGCGCTCCGAAATTTCATTCGTGCCGTAGATTGCAGCGACCTTGCTGCCTTCTTTGAGCATGGCCGGGTAAGCGCCGAGCCGCATCGTTCCGCCCTTGTCTGTATTGGCGTCACGCATGATCTTCTCGTTGCCCTTGGTCCATTCTTCAATCAGACCGACAACAGGTTCGTCGGTTGGACCAAACTCGGTTGTGGACGCGGATTTGATATCTGCAAGGTGCCGAGCCGCCTCAACGACTGAGAGTTGCATGCCATAGCAGATGCCAAAGCACGGAATCTTGCGCTCTCGTGCGAACCGCGCAGCCCGCATTTTCCCGTGGGCCCCGCGCTCTCCGAATCCGCCTGGCAGAAGTACGCCATGCACGCCCTCAAGGATGTCGAGCGGGTGATGCTCATCATCGAACTGTTCAGAATCGATCATGCGAACCTTCACCCGCACCTTGTTGGCAAGGCCGCCATGAACCAGCGCCTCGGACACGGATTTGTAGGCATCAGGCACATCGGTGTACTTACCAACCAGCCCGATACAGACCTCGCCATCCGGATTGTGAATCGTCTGCGCAATGCCGTTCCAGCGCGTCAGGTCCGGCATCGGCGCATCCGACATCCGGAAATGCCACAGCACTTCGGTGTCGAGGCCCTCTGCGTGGTAGGCAGCAGGCACATCATAGATATGGCCAACGTCGCGTGCTTCGATAACGCTTGACGGACGGACATTACAGAAACTGGCAATCTTGCCCTTTTCTGTTTCCGGTATCGGCCGGTCACACCGGCAGAGCAGGATTTGCGGCTGGATGCCGATCGAACGCAGCTCCTTGACCGAGTGCTGTGTCGGCTTTGTCTTCATTTCTCCTGCTGCCGGAATATAGGGCAGCAGCGTCAGATGAATAAAACAGGTGCGCTCAGGCCCAAGCTCCTGGCCAAGCTGCCGGATCGCTTCAAAGAATGGCAGGCCTTCAATATCGCCAACCGTGCCGCCGATTTCGCAAAGCACGAAGTCGACCCCTTCGCCGGGATCGGAGAGCACAAACTCTTTGATTGCGTCCGTGACGTGCGGAATCACCTGGATGGTGGCCCCGAGAAAGTCGCCGCGGCGCTCCTTCTCGATGATCGACTGATAGATGCGACCGGTCGTGATATTGTCAGACTGACGCGCGGAGACGCCGGTAAAACGCTCATAGTGGCCAAGGTCCAGATCGGTCTCGGCACCGTCATCTGTCACGAAGACTTCACCATGCTGGCGCGGTGACATCGTGCCTGGATCGACATTCAGGTAAGGATCGAGCTTGCGCAGGCGGACCTTGTAGCCACGCGCCTGAAGCAGCGCGCCCATCGCGGCCGATGCAATGCCTTTACCCAGCGAGGAAACCACGCCGCCTGTAATAAAAATATAGCGGATCATGGGATGTCAGTTTGACCGATTCGCGTTTTTGTTCCCAACACTAATGTTGGTCGAAAAGCCTATTGTTGCGGGTCTTCCACAGTTTCGTCATCGGGCGTATCCGTTGCCGGGATATCAGCCGCCAGGGGGTCTGTCTCGTCCGGTGCGGGGACTACGGGATCCGGAGTTACTGGCGTATCCATGCCAGTAGAAGGGCCGTCATCCAGTAGCGGTGCCGTCGGATCATTCAGGATGTCTCCGGCCGGGCCGCCCGCTTCTTCATCAAGCACACGCTCAAGGTTTGAACGCGTATCCGACATTGTGTGCGTAGCGATAACCGTCAGGCCGAGGCTCGTCACGAAGAAGATGCCGCCAAAAATGATTGTCGTCCGGACCAGGGCGCCAGCAGCGCCGCGCCCCGACATCAGGCCACCGCCGCCCCCGCCAATACCAAGCGCCCCGCCTTCGGAGCGTTGCATGAGCACGACGCCGACAAGGACGAGGCTCACGATAATATGGATGACGAGAATTACAGTGGTCATGGACGTCTCTTAGAGTCTGCTCCGCTGCCCGATAGATTGTTCAACCCCGGACGCCAAGCCCCCTTGCTCACAATTGGCTGATACAAGCGGCGTAAATGGATAGGAAATCATCGGCTTTCAAGCTTGCCCCGCCAATAAGACCTCCATTGACATTGGGCACGCGGAGCAATTCAGCGGCATTGTCCGGTTTCATGGAGCCACCATAAAGAATTGGTGTGTCATTGCCCTGACCACCAAACCGCTCAGAGAGAATGTCACGGATACGGCCATGGACATTTTCCACTTGCGCAACTGTAGCAACGTGTCCGGTGCCAATTGCCCAGACGGGCTCATAGGCAATGACAAAGGATTTCCCGGTTGCGGATTCCGGGATTGAGCCAGCCAGCTGTTGGGAGACAACTTCGATCGTCCGGTTGCTTTCACGCTCTTCAAGCGTTTCGCCGACACAGATGATCGGCGTCACCCCGGCCTCGAATGCCGCTTCGGCTTTCGCCGCAACGGCTTCGCTGGTTTCGCCATGGTCAGCCCGCCGCTCGGAATGACCAATGATGACATAAGTCCCGCCTACATCGGCAATCATCTGCGCTGACACATCGCCGGTGTGCGCACCGGAAACCTTTGCATGGCAATCTTGCGCCCCGGTGGCGAGGCGTGTGCCCCGGGTATTGTCCGACATGGCCGCCAGCAAGGTCGCAGGCGGACAAATGAGGCAGTCCGCGCCATCAGCATACCCGGAAAGCCCGGCAGCAATATCTTTCGCGACCTGGAGAGACGCCGTAACGCCGTTCATTTTCCAGTTTCCCGCAATCAGTGGCCTGATCATGCCGCTATCCCTATCTTGCAACTCCAAGCGGGCTCGCCTAGCAAGCAGTTCGGCCACTTACAAGGCAAACTGCGAGGGTATCCGCAAATGCTAACCATGATGCGCAACATGCTCCGGACAAAGTTCGCGGGTCTATTGTTTCTTTTGCTCATTGTTGCGATGGGCGCCTGGGGCGTCACAGACGTCTTCTCCGGCGGTCTCGGCAACAATTTGGCGGTTGCGGGTCAAAGCAAGCTGACTGAAGCCCAGCTCGACCAGGAAGTTGAACGCCAGTTGCGCTCAGCTACCGATGATCGCGGGCGCGCCATCAGCAAGGCGCAGGCCGTCGAGCGCGGCATGATTGATCAGATTTTCCAGAGAGAACTCTTTCGTACCGCCCTCATTGCTTATGCCGACAAGCTCGGGGCACAGGCAACCGACGCTTCCGTCCTGGATGTCATTCGCAGCGATCCTTCATTCGAATCGGATACCGGCTCGTTCGACCCCCTGCGCTTTGACCAGCTGCTTCGGGCCAATGGCTTCAGCCCTGCCATGTTCGAATCATTCCTCAAGCGGGACCTTACCATCACGCGCCTGACCGAAGCGGCGCAGGCTGGCCTTCAGCCCCCCCCTGCCCTCTCATCGCTACAGGCTGCCTATGCAGGTGAATTGCGCACTGTGAGATGGTTCATCCTGCCGCGCGCATCCCTGCCACCCGTCGATGCCGTCACGGATGAAGACCTTCAGACTTTCTACGACCAGCAAAAACAGGCGCTGACCAATCCCCAACGTCGAAGGATCAGCCTGATCAATCTCAGCGTCGACGATTTCCTCAGCAAGGCTGAATACACTGAGGACGATCTTCGCGCCTATTACGACGCCGTGAAGCTGCAGCAATATTCAGGTCCGGACACGCGAAGCTGGACCGAATTCGTTTTTGACTCCGAAGCAACGGCGCGGGCTGCGCTTGGTCGCATCGCGGGCGGCGCTGCCGCAGGCAGCCTTGATGGCCTGGCCAATACAGCCGAACGGTTTGGACGGCAGACTGACATGGCGAATAGCGACCTGGGGAACCGCGTCTTCGGACCGACGGCAACGCCTGGTGGCATATTTGGACCGGTCCAGACAGGCAAGTTCTTCACGATCGTGCGCCTCGAAAGTGTAACGCCCGGCGAAGTGAAACCCTTCGACGCCGTGCGCGACGATATCGTAAGCGCATTGTCCCAGGAACAGGCGATTGGCCTCTACTACGAATCAATCACTCGGCTGGACAATCTGATCGGCACCGGGGCGGGACTGGAACAGATCGCCAGCGATATGGGCACGCCCCTGCTCAGCCTCGCACCGGTGGATCGCTCAGGTGTTACGGAACTTGGCTTTGCCCCTTCAGTGCTTCGCGTAGATCCAGACATCCTTACGCGCGCATTCGAATTGACCGAAGGCAGCAAGACGGCTCGTTTTGGGCAGGATGAAAGCGCTTACCTGCTCCGCGTTGACGAGGTGGTGGATGCGTTCACGCCGCCGCTGGACGATATTCGCGAAGACCTGCGCACGGTTCTGACCCGCCAGAAGGAGTCCGAAGCCCTGACAAGCGAAGCCCAGTCGATCAAGACGGGCGTCGAGTCCGGAGCGACCACCTTTGAAGCTGCAGCAGAAAAATACGGCGTGGAAATCGAAGCCCCGCAAAATGCAGTCACCCGCCGTCCAGGCGAAAGCGTTGGTGTTCCACAACCCTTCATTCCGGGCATCTTCTCAATCCGCAGGGAAGGAGACATTTACGTCGCCCCGACGCAGAATCGCGACGAAGCGGCAATCATCCAGCTTCAGACGATCGACCGCCCTGATGCAGCTGAACTTCGCGCCCTCGCGCCCGTATCCGAGCCGCAAATTCGCTCGCAGCTGGCCAATGACCTGCTTGAAGCTTTTGTGGCCGACATTCAGTCGAGCGTGAAACTGGAAACCAATCCCAGCGCACTGGCGGCCTACAAGGCTCGTGTGAACCCCGACACATGACCCGCGACCGGTTGATTGTCAGGCGGCGGATCGGCGATATCGAGACGCCGGTATCGGCAATGCTGAAGCTCGACCCGGAAATTCCGGGTACCTTCCTGTTTGAATCTATACATGGCGGCGAACGCCTTGGGCGGTATTCCTTCGTCGGCGTCGAACCGCTCGAATGGTTCAGGATACGGGACGGCAAGGCCGAAACGGCGCAGAATGCCGATTTCTCAGACGCTTCGCCGGTCGACAAGGACCCGATTGCGGCCTTGCGCGACTTTGCAGCCCGAGCCCGGGCGTCAACGGATGTAGACGGCCTCCCGCCTATGGCCTCCGGCGCATTTGGTTATGTCGGCTATGACATGATCCAGTATGTCGAGCCTGTAGAGATCAACGCCCGCGATGATCTCAATGTGGCCGAAACACTTCTTGTCATTCCTGGCGTGATTATCGTCTTCGATCATCTCTACCAGGAGCTGCTCCTGATTGGCAGACAGGTGGGCGAGGATGAAGACAGCGTCCGCCTTCGGCTCGACAGGGTCGAGGAAAAGCTCGAGAAGATCGCGCCGGTTTCCCCGCGCGATCGCAGTCCCGATACGCTTGCTTTTACGTCGAACACGTCGAAAGAGCGCTATTTTGAAATGGTCGAGGCCGCTGTGGAATATGCGCGGGCCGGCGACACATTCCAAATCGTCCCCAGCCAGCGGTTTTCAGCGCCCTTCTCGCGCAAATCGATCAGCCTCTACCGGTCTCTCCGTCGCCTCAATCCGTCAGCTTTCATGTTCCACATGAACCTCGGAGATGTGAGGCTTGTTGGCTCAAGCCCTGAAATTCTCGTCCGGGTGCGTGATGGACGTGTCGCTATCCGGCCAATTGCCGGCACACGCCCGCGCTCTGGCGATGCGATTGAAGATGCCAGACGTGCTGCCGACCTGCTGGCCGACGAAAAAGAATGCGCTGAACACCTTATGCTGCTTGACCTTGGCCGCAATGATGTCGGCCGCGTCGCCGCCTATGGCAGTGTGGAAGTCTGCGAGCAGTTCATTGTTGAGCGCTACAGCCATGTCATGCACATCGTCAGCCATGTCGAAGGTAATCTGCGGGATGGCCTAGACAGTGTTGATGCCCTGCTCGCCGGCATGCCGGCCGGCACAGTTTCCGGTGCGCCAAAGATAAGGGCGATGCAGATCATCGACGAACTCGAAACCTCACGGCGCGGCATCTATGGCGGCGGCGTCGGTTACTTCGGCTGGAATGGCGACATGGACACATGTATCGCGCTGCGCACGGCCGTACTCAAGGATGGGCGGGTCCACATCCAGGCTGGCGGCGGAGTGGTTCTCGATAGCCAGCCGCAATACGAATACGATGAAACCATGCACAAGGCCGGCGCCCTGAAACGCGCCGCCGATCTCGCTGCCATTTACGAGTTCGAGCAATGATCCTTGTTATCGACAATTATGACAGCTTCACCTGGAATCTCGTCCATTATCTGGAAGAAGCCGGTGCGCGGACCAGGGTTGTCCGTAATGATGAGCTGAGCACGCAGGATGTGTTGCAACTTGCCCCTGATGGGGTCGTCCTTTCACCCGGTCCCTGTACACCACGCGAGGCCGGTATCTGCGTAGATCTGGTAAAGTCGGCACCGGACGAATTGCCAATTCTGGGCGTCTGTCTTGGTCACCAGTCGATTGGCGATGCCATGGGAGAGCCGGTTACGCATGCCAGTGCGATCCTGCATGGCAAGATCTCACGGATAAGAAACACCCAGAGCGGCCTGTTTGCCGGCCTGCCCGAATACTATGATGTTGTCAGATACCATTCTCTCGCAATCCCGCATGAGCGCCTGCCTGAGACACTCATCGCTGACGCCTGGACTGATGATGGTGAGATCATGGCCGTGCATCATGTTTCGAGGCCTGTTTTCGGCGTCCAGTTTCATCCGGAATCGATCAAGACCGAATATGGCCATGAATTAATACAGAATTTTCTGAAAGCAATTTAGCGGGGCTGGAGAATGAGCGACATTGCGGAACAGGCTGAAGCGCTCCTCGCCACAATGAAACCGATGAGCGCCAGTGCGGGCCCGGGCCAGAATTTCCTGCCCCCCGACACACGTCGGAATATCCGTGATGGCGATAGTGACATTCCTGTGTGGCGAGCCATGGATGGCCCGGCGACCCTGTTCGTGCACGGCTGGGACGACACTCATCGCGTCTGGCGTCAGTTCGCCATGCATTTCCTGCAGACCGGCAAGCCTGTCCTGCTCTTGGATTTACCGGGACATGGCGCTTCAAAGGCTGAAACCTGCAACTGGGTGTCTGCTGGCAGCGCAGTAGAGACTGTCTGCGCCGAGGAAGGCCCCGTTGATGCGGTTATCGCGCATTCCTTTGGCTGCATCGCTGTCGTCCGGGCCTTGCAGCTCGGGGCTGACATTCCTGCAATCGTTTTGATTGCGCCGCCCCTCGCCGGCAATGATAGCGGGTGGGCTGCCCGGCAACGCAAGGAAGGCGTCGCTGAAGACGTCATTGAAAAGGCACGTGACATTTACCAGCAGCGCCACGGTATCCCCATCGAGTATCCTGACTTTCACGCCACACTTGCCGCCTATGAAGGTCGCATCCTGCTTGTCGGGTCCGAAGCCGACGAATCATGCCCGCTCAGCGGCATCCGGGAACTGGCTGACGGTCTTCCCAATGCCACGCTTGCAGAGGAAATCGAGCTTGACCATCGCGCACTCGCACTCGATCAGGGAATCCTGTCACAAATCAGGCACTTTCTCGCTATCTGAGCGGCTCCCGCATTGACCCTGGTTCGCCATCGCGCCTATTCGCTAATTTTTGAAGACCTTACTAGCGCGGGACCTTTCGACAGCATGACCGATACAGCCCTGGCAGACGCGATTAAGGCGCTTGCACGCAGCGAAGAATTGCCAACCGAAATGCTGCAACATGCCTTCGACAAACTGCTGTCAGGCAAGGCAGAACCGGAACAGATCGGCGCGTTCCTCATGGGCCTTGCGGTCCGTGGGGAAACATCGAACGAACTCTATGCTGGTGCCAGTGTCATGCGTCAGCACGCCAGGACAGTCGAAGTTGAAGGCCCGCTGCTCGATACTTGCGGTACGGGCGGCCTTCCCTGGACATCTCTCAACACGTCGACAGCCAGCGCTCTCGTCATCGCCGCAGCTGGTGGCCGCGTGGCCAAGCATGGCAATCGCTCCGTACCACCAAAGACCGGATCGGCGGATGTTCTGGAGGCCCTCGGTGTGGAAATCGATATATCTGCAGAGACTTTCCGGAGAACGATCGACGAGGCCGGCGTTGGCTTTCTCTTCGCGCGCAGCCACCATTCGGCAATGCGCCATGTCGCTCCGGTTCGCGCTAGTCTCGCCATTCGGACAATCTTCAACCTGCTCGGCCCGCTCTCCAACCCGGCCAAAGCAAGTCACCAGATCCTCGGCGTGTATGAACCACGCTGGCTGACGCCGATGGCAGAGACGCTTTACAGGCTCGGCACGCAGAAAGCCTGGGTGGTCCATGGCCTCGACGGCATCGACGAGCTGTCCATCTCTGGCGCATCAAGCGTTATTGAGGTCACACCCGATGGCCTGAAGGAAATAACTGTCCATCCCTCCGATGCCGGCCTGGACACCAGTCCAATGTCGGCACTCGAAGGGGGGACGCCTGAAGAAAACTCGGCGGCCATTCGCGAGATGCTCGAAGGGCGCACCGGGCCATTCCGCGACGTGGTGCTTCTCAATGCTGCTGCCGGCCTGCACCTTCTCGGCCTCGCGGACGGGCTGGCAAGCGGCGTGCAGATGGCCGCGAGTGCCATCGATGATGGAAGGGCGCTGAAAACGTTGTCCCGTCTGTCTTCGATCAGCCACGGGCGGGCACCAGAGTGAAAACTGCGCTCGACCGGATCATTGACTACAAGCGCGGCGAAGTCCGCGCCCTCAAGGCAAACCGCACGGTCGCGGCCTTCCTCTCCGACGCGGCGTCCATGCCCGCCCCCCGGGGGTTTGCCCGCGCACTCGCAAGTGTCGCCGATACTGGTGCCAACGCTCTCATCTGCGAACTGAAGCGCAAATCCCCATCTGCGGGCGACATCATGCTGGATGCAGATCCGGTCACGATCGCACAGGAGTACGAGACCGGCGGCGCAGCCTGCCTTTCAGTCCTCACCGACTATCCGAGTTTTGGTGGTTCACTGGATGACCTCGGCGCGATCCGCGAGGCCGTCAGCCTGCCAATCTTGCGCAAGGAATTCATGATCGACGAGATTCAGGTCGCCGAAGCTCGAGCGCATGGAGCCGACGCTATCCTCGTTATCCTGTCAGCCGTTGATGACGGCCTCGCCCGATCGCTCGTCGATGTGGCGACCGATCTCGGCATGGATGCCATCATAGAAGTCCATGACCGGACAGAACTTGAACGGGCAAATGCGCTGCCTCCGGCACTTGTCGGTATCAATAATCGCGATCTGAAACGAATGGTTACCGACCTCTCCACAACCGAGACACTGTCACCGCACCTGGCAGCGGGCCGTTCGCTCATTTCCGAGAGTGGTATCTCTACAACCGACCACATCACGCGCCTGCGCAAGACTGGCGCACGGCGCTTCCTGATCGGCGAAAGCCTGATGAAGGCCGACGACCGCGTCCAGGCGTGCGCAAATTTGCGCAACAGCCTTGACGATTGACCCGAAACAAGAACGCATGTAGAACATGTGTGAACAGATTCGGTTTAGTCGGAGGGCACAAGGTGCTGACAAGTAAACAGAAAGAGCTTCTTCTCTTCATTCATGAGAGAATCAAGCAAGATGGCGTCTCGCCCTCTTTTGATGAGATGAAGGAAGCCCTCAATCTGGCCTCCAAGTCCGGGATTCACCGTTTGATCACGGCCCTCGAAGAGCGCGGCTTCATCAAACGTCTCGCCAATCGGGCGCGGGCCCTGGAAGTTTTGAAACTGCCGGACTCCGCCACGCCGGCCGCACCGCCGCGTGGACGCCAGGTCTTCCGGCCGAGTGTTGTTGGCAGCGTTGCACCTCAGTTCTCAGATCGCACCATTCCAGTCCTTGGCCGTATCGCCGCCGGTGTGCCGATCGAAGCGATCCAGCATGAGACGTCGCGTATCCGGCCGCCTGATGACCTGCCGGAGGGCGATGACCATTTTGCGCTCGAGGTCAAAGGCGATTCAATGATCGACGCGGGTATTCTCGATGGTGATCTTGTTATCCTGAAGCGTACAGAGGATGCGAATACGGGCGACATCGTTGTGGCTCTCGTCGACGAAGAAGAAGCGACGCTGAAGCGCCTCCGCAAAAAAGGCGCCTCGATCGCGCTAGAGGCCGCCAATCCAGCTTATGAGACCCGGATATTCGGGCCAGATCGCGTACGCGTGCAGGGCCGCCTTGTCGCTCTGGTTCGCCGCTACGACTAAAGGTCGGCTCTATTGGCTCGGCGTGTGCAGGCACGGTGCCCATGGTCGATGGCCACATCCCGGGCGCTCAATGACCGGCGAGCCGAAAGCGGGCTTCATGATGGAAGCGCCGCGACGATTATCCTGGTCAGTCCAGCTCAGATAGGTTGCGCCTGGAAAGCATGTTGGACGAGTGATCCCGTCGCTGATAACAAAACTGACATCAGCGGTGCAGTGCTGCTCAAGGTTTGATGACGTGCCAATCACTGCGTTTCCGGCGGGAGTTGTCAGCTTACAGATCGCATCGGCGCAGTCGCGGACGTCTACAAGATCAGAGTAGCGCAGCGGCCCCAAACCATCTGCCTCGACAAGACCGAGTTTTCTCACATCACCGCTTGCCGTGTTGACGTAAACGTCGCCTGACGCCGACCAGTGCAGGACAAGCGAGGGTGCCGCGCCCCACGCCAAAGCAGAACACATCGTCGCAACGCTCAATACTATCGCGCGGGCCCGCAGCGTCGGCGAAAGGCAAAGACCTGCAAGCCCGGCAGACAGGCACAGCAATACACCTCCGGGCATCGCCGCTCCAAGACTGATGCCGGCTTCACCAGAACCAGATGCCCAGTATGCGATATCGAGGACCCGCTCCAGCGACCAGCCGAATGCGCGAAGAAAATAATCTGAAAGCCCGAATGGCGCGGCCACCAGAGCAAGCCCTGCCATGGGTCCCGAGATGAAGGTGATGATCGGCATTGCCAGTATGTTCGCAGCCAGTCCGTAAGGCGCCAGCCGGTCGAAATGATAGAGTGCAAAAGGCGCAGTTGCGGCCGCGCCAATGATCGATGTCACGACCAGTGACTTCAAGACGAAACCGATTCCGGCATTGCCTGACAGGCCTTTCTCCCGTCTTGAACGGCTCCATCCCTCATAGGTCGCGATTAGCGCCCCCGTTGCCGCAAATGACATCTGGAAACCGGGGCTCATGACGCTATGCGGCTGCAACACGATCACCGCACCCATGGCAACCGAGAATGACCGGATACTGATGGGCGCCCGATCGAGCAGGATCGCACCAAAGAAGACCGCCGCCATGATGAAGGCCCGCTGGGTCGATATGCTCGCACCTGACAGCATGAGATATACAAACGTGGACAGGATCGCGACCAGCGCCGCCGGCTTCTGCACCGGCACACGCAAGGCAAACCACTCCCATGCCGAAAGGCTCCGGCGCAATGCGAAATAGACCAGGCCACCGACCAGGCCGAGGTGCAGGCCCGAAATCGCCAGGAGATGGGCCAGACCGGAATTGCGAAGCGCCTCGACATCGGCCTGCGGCATAAAACTCCTGTCGCCGGAGGTCAGCGCTGCGGCAAATCCACCAGCCCGTTCCCCCGCCGCGACCCTGACATGTTGGGCCAGGCCGCGCCGTATCTTGCTGACCGACATTGCAAGTCGATCACTGTACCGCTGCTGTACTCCTGCTGTACCGCCTCTGCACCGCCCCTGTACGTAGCCAACAGCCTCAAGCCCTTCAAAGTATGCCTGCCGATTGAACGCATAATCACCTGGAAGGCCGGGCTGTGGCGGCGGTCGCAGGACCGCATAACACCTGACAAACCTGCCCGGCTCCACATTCAGGGAGAGCTTGTGGGTCAGACGGATATGGCGTGGAGTATCGGCAATTGCCTCCCCGGCAACCGCATGCACATTCAGCCGCAACCGATTGCCATTGGCACCCGGTTCTACATCGGTAACCCAACCTTCGACCGGTGTCGGGCCGATAGACCGCGTCATTTTTGCCGGCGGGCGGATACTCGTGTGCACTTTGGCAATGAATGCCCCAAACACGATCCCTGAAATAATAAGGGCCAGGATACGCCACGGCCGGCCGAGTTTCATGCGGCGCAGGCGCCAATACGCTATCAATGTTATGATTGAAGCGATTGCCAAGCCGCTCAGTGCAGGCTCGAACGGCAGAGAATAATACCACGCACAACCAAGACACAGGCCCAGCGCCACGTAGAGCGGGGCCTGCAGGATTGCACGCGCCTGCGCCCTGTCATCAGCATGCTCGCCACTGAGTTCAGCCTGCCCCTTGCCTGCTGGCGCCTGAGCGTGTTGATGACGGCCAGAAGTGCTGGACATCAACAGACGGAACGATCTTTCAGACTGATGACGACGATTACGCGTTTTGCTCCCTCCCCCACAGGAATGCTCCACATTGGCGGTGCCCGGACTGCTCTTTTCAACTACTTGTTTGCGCGCCGCAACAAGGGAACGTTTCTCCTGCGGATTGAAGATACCGACAAGGCTCGATCCACCCAGGAAGCTGTTGACGCCATCCTGGACGGTATGTCCTGGCTAGGCCTTGATGCCGATGAGCCTCCCGTTTTCCAGAGTGTGCAGGCTGATCGGCATGCCGAATGCGCTGAAGCAATGGTCGCGGCGGGCAAGGCATTCAGATGCTATGTCACTCCAGAGGAGCTACAGGCCCGACGAGAAGATGGCGAGGCGGCAAGGGCCCAAGCCAAGCAGGACGACCTCAGCGAGAGCGACAAGCGGGCCCTGCTGGACAAGGCGGAAGACCTGCTTGCCCCATTCAGGTCCCCCTATCGCGACGGACAGAGCCCCGCTATCGCTGACGCACCTTACACCATTCGGCTTCGTGCACCTGATACAGGGGACATATCCCTCCATGACAGCGTGCAGGGCGACATCCGGGTCGGTGCACGCGAGATTGACGACCTGATCCTGTTGCGAACCGATGGTAGCCCTACCTACATGCTCGCCGTTGTCGTCGACGACCACGATATGGGCGTCACGCATGTCATTCGGGGTGATGACCATCTGCGCAACACATTCCGCCAGATTCCGATCTATCAGGCGATGGAGTGGGAGATTCCTGAATTTGCGCACGTCCCGATGATCCACGGCGATGACGGGGCTAAGCTGTCGAAGCGCCACGGCGCACTCAGCACCACCGCCTATCGCGACATGGGCTATTTGCCTGAAGCGATGAATGCATACCTGCTGCGCCTCGGCTGGAGCCACGGCGACCAGGAGATTTTTACGCTGGATGAAGCGACCTCCATCTTCTCCCTCGGAGCCATCAACAAGTCTCCTTCACGGCTGGATCTTGCCAAGCTGAATGACGTGAATGCGCACTTCATTCGCCAGTGTGATAATGACCGCCTGATGGGTCTTCTGAAGCCATGGCTGACAAACGCTGCCGGGTCCGAACTCACAGGCGACACCCTGAACCGGATAGAAACAGCGCTACCGCATATGAAAGATCGCGGGACCACCCTGCCTGAGCTGGCAGAATCCTTCAGGTTTTTCTGGACGGCCAACACGGACAATCTGAACAAGAAAGCCCGGAAGTCTCTGAGCGGCGACAGTCTTGGACGCCTCGCTGAGTTGCGCCAAACCATTGCCAACGTTGCTGAATGGAGCGATACCGCATTGCAACACGCATTAGAGTCCTTCTGCTCAACGCATGAATTGTCCTTTGGACAAGTCGGTCCGCCCATCCGGGCCGCGTTGACTGGCGGCCTGCCAGCACCGGATCTAGCCCCTGTGATGGAGTGGCTGGGCCGGGAAGAGACTTTGGCGCGTATGGATTTTCATCTCGCCCAGGCAGATCGGCCGGGCGGTCAGGACGAGCACGCATGAGAGGGCTGATATGATCAACAAGACTAAACCTGCAGGAACCGCGAAGATCGAGATTGAGGGCAAGTCATACGACCTGCCTGTCCTTAGCGGCACACATGGTCCAAACGTCATCGACGTGAAAAAGCTTTACGGACAATCCGGGCACTTCACGCTGGACCCCGGATTTACATCGACCGCGAGCTGTGAGTCCCAGATCACCTTCATTGATGGCGAAGAAGGTGTCCTTCTGCATCGCGGATACCCGATTGACCAACTCGCCAACCAGTCCGGCTATCTGGAAGTCTGCTACCTGCTGCTGAACGGCAAGCTACCAACCGGCGATGAGTTCAAGACATTCGCTCGTGAAATCACCCAGCACACCATGCTTCACACGCAGATGGACCGCTTTTTCGATGGCTTCCGCCGCGATAGCCACCCAATGGCAATGCTGACCGGCACGGTCGGAGCGCTCTCGGCGTTCTATCCAAGCTCAATGGACAGCGCTGACCCTGAAGAACGCCGGCTCGCTTCAATTCGCCTGATCGCCAAAATGCCAACGCTCGCGGCTCGCGTTTACAAGTATTCGATCGGCCAGCCATTTGTGAATCCGCGCAATGAGCTCTCTTACGCAGAAAATTTCCTGCGCATGTGTTTTTCGGTGCCTGCAGAGAATTACAAGATCAGCAGCACGCTCTCCAAGGCGATGGACCGCTTCTTCATCCTGCATGCAGATCATGAACAGAATGCATCGACCTCGACCGTACGTCTTGCTGGCTCGTCTGGTGCGCACCCTTATGCGGCTGTCGCAGCCGGTGTGGCCTGCCTTTGGGGCCCGAGCCATGGCGGCGCGAACGAAGCTTGCCTGAACATGCTGCACGAAATTGGCAGCGTTGACCGGATTCCAGAATTCATCGCCCGCGCCAAGGACAAGGATGATCCGTTCCGCCTGATGGGCTTCGGTCACCGGGTTTACAAGAATTACGACCCACGCGCTAAAGTCATGCAGGAAACTGCGCATGAAGTGCTCGACGAGCTCGGCGTTCGCGACACACCTGTCCTCAAGGTCGCTATGGAGCTTGAGAAGATCGCGCTCGAAGACGAGTATTTCGTCGAGAAAAAACTCTATCCGAACGTCGATTTCTATTCAGGCATCATTCTGGATGCGATGGGCTTCCCGACTGAAATGTTCACCGTCCTCTTCGCGCTTGCTCGGACTGTCGGCTGGGTGTCGCAGCTCAACGAGATGATCGAAGACCCAACCCAGCGAATCGGACGCCCGCGCCAGATTTATACGGGCGAGGCACTCCGGGACTTCACGCCTGTAAATCAGCGCTAAGTCAGAGCCAGAATCGCTTTCGCGGCGATGGAGGCAGAATCGAGATTGCCCTCTCCCATTCTGGAGAGGGCTTTCTCTTGCGCGGCGATCTGACGGCTTCGCGCGTGCGGGTCTCTAAGCATTTCGGTGGCAGTTGCAGCCATGGCTTCTGCGCGAAATTTCGTCTGGACAAACTCCGGCACGACTTCGGTGTCGTCTGCTGCGATGTTCAGCAATGTAATATGCGTCGGCTTGAACAGGAAAAAGCGCGCCAGCGCCCATGTGACCCATCCCGTGTGGTAGCCGACCAGAAAGGGGACACCCTGCTTCGCCAGCTCACTGGTCACCGTGCCAGAACACGCGAGCGCATAATCTCCAGCCGCCATGATGTCGTAACGATCAACATTCGGAGGTGACACTGTTGCCCAGTCTTCAATCTCCGGAAACCGCTCCATAAACTGACCGCGGATATTGCTGGCGGGATGAAACACGATTTGGGTCTGCGGCAGCGTCTGTTTGACCAGTTGCGCAGCCTTGACTAATTCCGGGGCGACATTCTCGATTTCACTGCGGCGGCTACCGGGCAGGACCAGCAACATCGGTACATCCGGTGCCAAGTCTAGACAGGCTCGGCCTGCACCCCGATCGCCTTGATGTCCGCGCGACAAGGCAGGATTGCCCATAACTGTGACTGGTAGGTCAAATGGCGCATAGAACGGCGCCTCCATCGCGTGGATGCAGACCAGATGATCGACTGTCTGCGCGAGAGTTCTCGCCCGGCCAGGCCGTGTCGCCCAGACCTGCGGACCGACGACCTTGACCAGCCGGATGCCCGGCGCGTGCTGCCTTACCCGCTGCGCCACACGCAGTGTAAACCCCCAGGAGTCGACCAGCGCAACCACATCAGGGGCATCCCTGATAATGTCCGCCGCCGCCAGATCAGCCAGTTCCACAACCCGTCTGTAGATCTTCAAGCCTTCGAGCAGACCAACAACGGAAAGCTCGGTAACGTCAATCGGCGAGTCGATGCCTTGCGCGGCGAGGGCCGTACCCCCGATTCCAGCGAGCTCAATATCCGCATCAACGTCCCGGAGTGCACCGACTATCTCTGCCGCCAGCAAATCTCCCGATGGTTCGGCGGCCACAAGGTAAACTTTCGCCATCGATTCAGTTCCAGCTCGCAGGGAAACCGTAGACAAAGACGCCATGAAGATCGCAAAGGTACCGGATCCTGTCACGGTCAAGCAACAGAGCGCCCTCCTCCTCGACGCCAATCCCCCTGAGCCCAGCGAGCGCGGCTTGTTCAATTGTGCCGGGTCCGATCGTTGGCAAATCGATCCGGCGTTCCTGAATGGGCTTTGGACGCTTGACCAGTACACCGCGGCGCGCTGTCGCGCTCCCGCGCAGTTCAGGCTCAAGGGACGCGACACGCTGCAACATCATGTCTGTCCCCTCCTGGGCTTCCACAGCGAGGATGAGACCGTCGCAGACCACACACCCTTGCCCGATATCAAGCCGGCCGATCTCGGACGCCGCATGAGCTGCTTTGCGCATATCAGCCAACGCGTGCTCATCAGGCGCCGGACCATAAATGGTGCCGCCAGGTGCTTTGAGGTTTCCAGCAGCTTCTTCCGCGGCGATTACCTGAAATCCCTCACCCTCAAGCTCGCCGATGATGACACGGAGTAGCGCGTCATCGCCGTCCCGTGCCGCTTTCAGGACACGGGGCAGGAGTTTTGCGCCTCTCAGATCCAGTTTGATGTCAGAAAAGTTCGGCCTTTTGACGATGCCGGCAAAGACAACAGTTTCACAGTGTTCCGCCTTGAGGCGTTTCACGAGTTTCCCGATCTGGCCGATTCCTATCGTTTCGCAAGCGCTGCCAAATTCAAGGAGCTTGTCTTCCTCAAAACCTGCCAGACGGAAGATATGTACTGGCCGGCCTTCAGCGCGTGCAAATCTCACTATGCTTACTGGAAGCTCGCCGAGACCGGCTATGATGCCGAGCTTGGACATTTGATTGCCACTCCTAATCCGGAAGGCAAAGCGACCGGCTCTTGCTCGTGCGAATGAATTCGATGACTTCCATCAGTTCAGGACAGTCGCCATAGGTCTGCTCGGCGTCGATGACGCGCTCGTTGAACGTCCCTTCTTTGGCAAAAAGCATACGATATGCGGCGCGGAGATCATGAATGGATTGCCGGCTGAAACCTCGGCGCTTCATACCGACAATGTTCAGTCCGGCAAGGTAGGCATGATTACCAATGACTGACCCGTAAGGAATGACATCTGCGACCACGATGGCGCCGCCGCCAACGAACGCATGTTGCCCGATGCGGCAAAATTGATGAATGGCTACCATGCCGCCCAGCCAGACCTGATCACTAATCTGAACATGCCCGCCAATTTGCGCAGCGTTGGCGATCACGCATTTGTTGCCAGTACGACAATCATGCGCCAGATGCGCATAAGCCATAAAAAGGCAATTGCTTCCCACTTCGGTCAGCCCGCCATGCGACGGCGAACCGGTGTGAATAGTGACATTTTCACGGAAAATCGTACCGTCGCCAACGACGAGGCGTGATGTGCCATCATCCTTGAAATTCAACACTTGCGGTGCGCCGCCAATGACCGCGCCGGACGAGACCTCCACCCGGTCGCCGAGAACAGTGCGTCCCGTTACACTGCCACGGTGGTGTATGAAACAACCATCACCAAGTTGCGCGTCCTTACCGACGAATCCAAAAGCCCCAATCGTGACATTTTCGCCAAGCTGGGCGCCATCTTCAACGATCGCAGTCGGGTGTATTTCTGTGGTCACTTTTTCTGCTTTCCGGGCGCGGTCTGCTTTTGCAGCCACGCAATCTCTTTCATCCATTGCCGTATCGGTTTCGCCGGGACGCCGCCCCAAGTCTCACCGGCCGGTACTTCGCGAAATACACCAGATGACGCAGCGACCTGCGCACGATCTCCAATGACAACGTGATCCGCAATGCCGACACGGCCACCAAACATCACGCCATCGCCAATCGTCACAGTTCCGGAAATACCAGCAAACGAAGCCAGCATCGCGCCTCTCCCGATAACCACATTGTGGGCAATCTGGCAAAGATTGTCGATTTTGGTGTGCTCACCGATAATCGTGTCGTCGAACGCTCCGCGGTCGATACATGTATTGGCACCAATCGTTGCATGATCCTGGATGATCACACGGCCGAACTGGGGTGCATCTTCCGCGCCGGCCGGCCCGACCATGACGCCAAATCCGCTTTCACCGATGCGCGCCCCGGAAAAGACTTTTACGTGATTGCCAAGAAGCGAACACTGAATGCTGGCATTCGCCCCGATTTCGCAATCCCGCCCGATCTGCACGCCTGGCCCGATAGATACATTCGGACCAATAATCGTGCGGTCGCCAATTGCTGCACCAGCGCCGATGAATACGCCGGGCGCGATGATAGCTGACTCGTGAATATTGGTCCTGAAATCGGGCGTCTCAGTTTCATTCCATGATCTGAAGCGCAGCAGGTGACGGGAAGCCACGACATGAGCAAAACGTGGGAATTTGGTGACAAGGGCGCACACGCCTTTAGGCACTGATGGGACAGCCGCCGCCTTTACAAAGCATCCAACCGCATCAGCCGATATTGCGCTTTCGCTGGCAGGCTTGTCGCCGTCAAAATAGCAAACTTCGCCGGCCCGCGCCTTCTCAGCGGCACCAACGCCGGTCACTGTCACTGAACCATCGCCGATAATCTCGGCACCCGTCAGGGCGGCCAGTTCCTCGAGCGGAACCGGCGCCAGGACTTCGTAGAACCGGCTATCGACCGCCATTCACGATCTACTGCTGAGGCTGCGTTGGCATTTTTTGGCGAACGACGTTCACCGTTGGAAGCTTGGCATTCATTTTGGTGATCACCAAGCTCGTCGCATCAATAGCGTCACCAACATAGATCACCTCTGCGCGATCCAGCATGATATCGGCACCCTTCTCGGTCACAACTTCCTGCAGAGCTGGCTGCATCGCCGTGAAAAAATCGCTCCAGGCCTTGCGCTCGGTCGCTTGAAGTTCTGCCGCAGCAATCTGGCGATCACGATTGAAAGTCTGGGCTTTTTTGGCGAATGCTTCGACTTCGGCTTTCAGGGCGGGGTCAGCCGCCACAGATTCCATCGTCATGTTTGCAGTTTTTGCCTCAAGCGCCTGGCCTTCGGTGGCAAGGCTTTGCTGCGTCGGCAGTAGTTCCGACTGCATGCTCTGCTCCATGGCATTGATCTTGCTGATGATGTCCTTGCCGCCAGTGCTTTCACGCATGATGCGCGACTGGTCGATAACGACAACTTGCGTTCCCTGTGCCATTGCGACGGGCGCAATAGCCGTTGCGCCCATGAACAGCATAGCGGCTGACGCCAAAGCGGTTTTGAAAATTTTCATAAGTTCCTCCTCAGAACTTTCTAGAAACGTGTCGAAGTGCTGAACCGGAAAGTCTCCGTCCGGTCATATTCCTCGCGGCGGAGAATTTCGGAGAAGTCGAACCTGATCGGTCCAAACGGCGAGTCCCAGCCAATTGATATACCAGCAGAAGCACGAAGACCCATGCCGTACTTGGAGAGTTCGACGGTCGCTGTATCACCAGTAAACTCGGCCAGTTGGGTTTCCTCAACATCGATATCGGACAAGGTGCCAACAGAGCCCGCCTCCACGAAGAGGGCAGTATCAATGCCGTATTCGTCAGGCAGGAAGTTCGGAAACGCCAATTCTGCAGTTGCCTGATAATAGGTATTCCCGCCGAGTGCTTCCAGTCGGCGTACCCTTACTGTGTTTCCTTCAGAATCAACAGTGCGCAGGATGCGGCGTGGTCCTAGACCAGCCACATCAAAGCCGCGGAACGAGCTCCCGCCCCGGAAGAAACGATTGTTGATCCGGATGCCATCATCGTTGCCGAATGGCACGATATAGCCACCTGATAAACGTACGCTGGCGCGAACATCTTTGAAGATGCCCTTGTAGGTCGCGCCCGAAATTTCAGTCCGTAAGTATTGTACGTCACCGCCCAGGCCCGCGACATCCTGACTCAACGACACATCGAAACCACCCGTAGGTGTGATCGGGTCATTCCGACGGTCCCAGTTAAATGTGTAACCGAGGATCGAAGAAATTTCCGCCCGCTCGTTCCGGCAGGTCGCAAAAGAGCGTGCATTGTATAGCGGCGAGCAGGCGTCGACGATCATGGAGTCGGCAGGCAGGCCATCATCAGAAGGGATAGCGCCCCGGGTGGTGGTTGTATCATCGCTCGGATCATCCGGCGTGCCATTGTCGTCTGTAATGGTAATCTGCGGCGTATCGCCATTTGGATCGATAACCACATCGCCAAGATTGATGTCCAGCTCATCAGACTGAAGCCGGTAGCGAAGTCCGAAATTCGTGTTCTCGCTCAATGGGAAGCCAAGGTTCACGCCGGCACCAATTGTGTTCGAGGTAAAGCCGCCCAGGAATTCGCCCGAGAAATCCGAACGGGACGAGAAAATATCGACACCCGCTGCGAGGTTCCGGTCAAGGAAGCGTGGTTCCCGGAAGCGCAGGTCGACATATTGCTGGCGTTGTGATGCCGACACCCGCGCAATGACGGTCTGACCGCGCCCACGCAGATTGCGCTGAGAGACGCTCATATCAAAGAGAAAGGCATCAACCGATGAGTAACCGGCTGCGAAGGACAGCTCGCCCGTCGGCTGTTCTTCCACGGCGATATCGACGACGGTGCGGTCTGGTTTCGATCCCGGATTTTCGGTGATCGTCACATTCTTGAAGTAGCCAAGGGCACGTACCCGGTTTCTTGAGCGGTCGAGCAGGACACGGTTGAACGCATCGCCTTCTGAGACGCGCAATTCGCGGCGAATGACGCGGTCGAGTGTCGCCGTGTTGCCAACGATATTGATCCGCTCGACATAGACCCGCGGACCTTCATCAATGGCGAAGGTCACATTCACCCGATTGGTCTCCGGGTCTGGTTCGAGTTGCGGCGTGATGTCCACGAAGGCGTAGCCGGCAATACCGGCTGCGTATGTCAGCGTGTCAATTGCATTTTCGATCTGGTTACCACGGAACAGGTCGCCTTCCTTGATGGACAGCGCCCGGCGCAGGCCGTCGGCATTCAGCTTGTCGAGCTCAGTTTCGACTTTGATGTCGCCATAATTGTAAAGGTCGCCTTCTTCCACCGTGTACGTGATGTAGAAATCTTCCTGATCCGGCGTAAGGTCAGCCACTGCCGACACTACGCGAAAGTCATAATAGCCGTTATTCTGATAGAACTGGCGCAGCAGCTCGCGGTCATATTCCAGACGGCCAGGATCATAATTGTCGTTCGAGCTGAAGAAGCGCCACCAGCGCGATTGCCGGGTGACGATTTCGCTGCGCAGGCGCCGGTCGGCATACTCTTCATTGCCGATGAAATTGATCGCTCGCACGCCGGTCACCGGGCCTTCATTGATCACGAAGACAAGATCGACCCGGTTCTGCTCAAGCGGTTTGTATTGCGGCTCGACCGTGACAGCAAACCGGCCGGACTGGCGATAGAGTTCGAGAATACGCTGAACGTCGGCCTGGACACGTGCCGCTGTAAAGATACCGCGTGGCGCAACCTGGATCTCTTCACGCATCTTGTCATCATCGATGGCCTTGTTGCCTTCGAAAATGACCCGGTTGATGATCGGGTTCTCGACCACGCGGACGACAAGGTCAGAGCCCGATTTCTCGAATGAAGCATCGGCAAACAGGCCGGTCGCAAATAGTGTCTTCAGGGACAGATCAATCCGGTCCGGGTCAAACGGGTCGCCCGGCTCGACCAGGAGATAGGACTGAACCGTCCGGTCCTCGATCCGCTGATTACCTTCAACAAGGATGGATCGGATCGTTTCGCTCGGGTTCACAGCCTGAGCGTTGGCCTCGAGTCCCATGCCGGGAAAGGTCGACAATCCGACTGTGGCGGCAACGCTCATCATAGACGCGGCGAAAACTGATCGCATATCTTTACTCTCGATTTACTCTGAAGATCGGCTATCAGCCTCGGGTGGTGTTGAACAGTCCTGTTTCCAGTACGTCGCCCCAGGTGATGAAAACGAACATTCCCAGCAACAAGACCATACCCGCCATCAAAGCACCCTCCTGAATACGCGCCGGCAAGGGTTTGCCAGCTATGGCTTCATAGCAATTGAAAACGATGTGGCCACCGTCGAGTACAGGAAATGGAAGTAAATTAAAGAAACCGATTCCTACAGACACCGCCGCGCAGATCGTCATGAGGTTCCAGAACAGTGCCATGAGGCGTTTGCTAAGCGGCACGGTTTCATTCGACATGGTGCGGTTGACGATCCGGCGACTGACATCGCCAATAGCTACGGGACCACTGAGCGAGCTCAGGGCCTCCTTGCCGGTCGCCATGCGGCCGATCATGTCAGTTGTCATGACAAGCGTCGTCCAGGTCTGTGCACCGCCCTTCACCACGGCCTCAGCCGGATTGTAGCTAACTTCTCGACCCGCTCCTTCGACCTCACGCAATCTCATATTTGCAAAGCCGATTTGCTGCATCTGGCCGACACTGTTCTCACGCAGCTCTCTTTTTGGGGTGAGCACAACTCCAATTTCCTCGCCGTCGCGTTCGACAAGCGTGTCGAGGGCACTGCCACTCGACATTGAGATGATCATGGGCACCTGACCGGCAGAGTTGATCTGCTTTCCGTCTATTTCGACAAAGATATCGCCCGGCTGCAGACCTGCTTCTGCGGCCGCACCGCCTGGTGTGACTTCGCCAATCTGGACGCGGGTCTCATATCCGCCATTGAAGAAGAAAAAGAGCGCGAAAATCAGTGAAGCCAAGACGAAATTCGCCGCCGGTCCTGCAGCAGCGACAATAGTTCGTCCCCCAACGCCAACCTCGGTATAGGGTTTTCCAACCGGACCCTGTTCGACTTTGCCGACATCTCCGGGCAACTGGCTCTCGCCAACAAACTTGACGAACCCGCCCAGCGGAATCCAGTTCACGCGCCAGCGTGTGCCACGCTTGTCGGTCGTCTGGTAGATCGGCTTACCAAAGCCGACCGAAAAGGATTCCACGGCTGCGCCGAAATACCGTCCTGCCAAATAGTGGCCAAATTCGTGAACAACGACGACGATCCCCATAAGGAAAATCAGACAGAGTATGAAGATCGGTCCCTGGCTTATGATACCCGTCATTGTGCCCTGCTCCTTGCTTGGCCAGCGGCATGCGCGACCAGTTCTTCACACAAATGGCGCCCTCGGCGATCAAGCTCGATCACATCACCAAGGCTTTGCTCAGCTGGCGATTTTGCCGTGGCCAGGCCGTGTTGCAATGCCCTTTCAACAATCCAGCTGATATCCGTGAACTGACACTTCCCTTCAAGAAAGGCGGCAACTGCAACTTCATTCGCACAATTCAGCACGATGGTCGCTGCAGGCCCTTCTCGTAGAGCGGCACGGGCAAGTCCGATTGCAGGAAACCTGTCCGGGTCCACCGGCTGAAAATCCAGCCGTCCGATCTCCGGCAGATTGAGTCGGCGGACATTGGTGGGCTGGCGACGCTTGGGCCAGGACAGGGCGTGTGAAATAGGTGTCTGCATATCGGGTAGGCCTAGCTGTGCAAGGACTGAACCATCTCGGTAGGACACTAGGGAATGGATGATGGACTGAGGATGAACGAGCACGTCGATGCGGTCTTCCGGCATATCGAAAAGATAGGCTGCTTCGATAAGTTCGAGCCCCTTGTTCATGAAGGTCGCACTATCAACCGATATCTTCCGCCCCATTGACCATTGAGGATGCGCACAGGCTTCATCAGGCGTCACGCTGGACAGCCTGGCTTTCGGAGTGTTCAGGAATGGACCACCTGAGGCTGTCAGTATCAGGGTCTCGACATCCTCGGCCCGCTCCATCACCTGGAACATCGCATTGTGCTCGGAATCCGTCGGCACGATCGCAGCGCCGCTCTTCAAAGCGATCTGTTTCAATAAAGGCCCCGCGCACACCATGCTTTCCTTGTTGGCAAGCGCAACACTATTGCCAACTGTCAGCGCGGCATGGGTCGACTCCAGGCCCGCAATGCCCACAATAGCAGCCAGAACGCGATCCACAGGACGCTCGGCGGCTTCTGATATTGCTTTGGCACCACACGCAGCTTCAATCCCGGTGCCGGCAAGGCGCTCACGCAATTCAGCGTACGCACCCTCGTCTCCGATCACGGCAATCTTTGCGTCGAACGAAATAGCCTGCTTGGCCAGTCTTTCAGCGTCGCGAAATGCCGTGAGGGCTTCAATCTCGAAGGCCGGCTCATCGCTGACGCTGTTCGCATAATCCACCACAGCAAGAGCGGATCGCCCAACAGAGCCGGTAGATCCGAGGATCGACAACCGCATCGTCATCAGCGTGCCTCCAGACCGATCAGGTCCGTAAAATTGCCAAAGAGAATGAGCAAGGCAACAGCACATACGCTTGCCATCCCGAGACCATCCACACGGTCCATCACACCGCCATGCCCGGGAACGAAGTCACCAGAGTCCTTGATCCCGAACCTGCGTTTGAGCTGCGATTCGAACAGATCGCCCCATTGGGCGGTAACCGATATCAGGACACCAATGAAAAACCAGGGCAATCTTGGCGCATCCAGCAAACCCGCCGCAATGAGACCGCAAAGGGCGCTACAAAGGACAGCGCCGAGCGCGCCGCTCCAGGTCTTTGATGGGGAATCACGAGGCGAAAGCCGCGGTCCGCCAAACCCGCGACCGGCAAAGTACGCCCCCGAATCGGAGGCCCACACCGTCCCCATCAGAATGAGAGCAGCCGCTTGGCCGTACCATTCACCATCTCGCAGCAAGTATAGTGAGAGCGGCAAGCCGCCTGCGTAGATTGCGCCGAATGCAGCCACCAGCCGCTCTGGCCTGCGCGCCGGATGCAGCATCAGCAGGAGCACGCCGCTCAGGGCTAGCACGAGGAGCGCAATTTCACGCGGAAAGAAACACATTGAAAGCGAAGGTAACGCGCAGAAAAATGCCGTGGCCGGCATGATGGGCGACGCTGTCATTCTCGCCCATTCATACCCCATAATCCCGGCAAACAGGCCACACGCTACGGCCAGAACGGGTCCGCCTGTCGAGACCACGAAAAGCGCGAATGGAATGAGGATGGCGGCGGAAGCAACGCGCAGCAATAGCTCTTTCGGCTTTCGACCGGCTTTGGGCGGCGATGCCATGGTCAGGCTGCCCCGGACTTCAAACCGCCAAAGCGGCGCTCTCTTGAAGAAAAAGTCTCAATTGCACGCTGCAGTTCAGCCTCGCCGAATTCAGGCCAGAGCACGTCCATGAACAGCAGCTCGGCATAAGCCGATTGCCAGATCAGAAAGTTGCTCAGACGGTGCTCTTCTCCCGTTCGGATGACAAGATCCGGATCCGGGAAGCGCGATGTATCAAGTCGCTCTGAAAGCAGGTGTTCGTTGATGTTTTCTGGGTCGATTCGACCGGCCTTCACATCTTCCGACAAAAGCCGGATCGCGCGAACGACTTCTTCCCTGCCACCATAGTTGAAGGCTATTCCAAGTTCGAAACGGGTATTCTCTCGCGTCTGCTCAACCGCCTTGTCGAGAAGGATCGCGATATCGTCGGGCAAACCTGAGCGCGTACCAAAAACACTGATGCGCACACCTTCGCGCTTGAGGCGCGCGAGATCCTGATTGACGAACGTCTTGAGCAGCGAAAACAGCGCACTCACTTCAGACACCGGGCGACGCCAGTTTTCAGTCGAAAACGAGTAAACCGTCAGGTATTCCAGATCCAGTTTTTGAGCGGCGCGTACCGTTCGGCGCAGGGCTTCGACACCGCGCTCATGCCCGACAGCACGCGGTAGGCCGTGGCGCGACGCCCAGCGGCCATTCCCGTCCATGATGATCCCGATATGTCGCGGCTTTGCAACCGGATCAGCAGGTTCCTCAGACCGGTCAGGAGAGGCGGGACGTGCTGTCAAACCTGCATGATCTCCGCTTCTTTGGTTTTCAGTATGTCGTCGATGCGGGAGATGTGCGCATCGGTCATTTTCTGGACATCGTCTGCCATGCCACGCGACCGGTCTTCGCTCAACTCCCCGTCTTTTTCCGCCTTCTTGAGCTGGTCCATTCCATCGCGCCGGACATTACGAACGGCAACTCGTGCCTGCTCTGCATATTTTCCGGCAACTTTGGTCAGCTCTGTGCGGCGCTCTTCATTGAGGACCGGGATTGGAATACGGAGCGTATTGCCATCGACCACCGGATTAAGGCCTAGTCCCGAATCGCGGATAGCCTTGTCGGCAGCACCAACGACCGACTTGTCCCACACATTCACGGCAACCGTTCGAGCATCGAGCACAGAAACAGACCCGACCTGGTTCAGAGGTACCATCGAGCCATATGCCGGCACGTTGACGGTATCCAGAAGGTTCGGAGAGGCGCGGCCTGTGCGCAGCCCGGCCAGATCCGACTGTAGCGCTGTAATCGCGCCATCCATCCGGCGCTCAAGGTCTTTTTTGTCTATACTCATAACTGTCGTTCTCGCATTTTAGGAAATTACCGTCGACATCCCCTTACCCAGAAGGACATCCTGCAATGCGCCTTTGTTCTGGAGGGAGAATACCACGATCGGGATATTGGTGTCTCGCATCAGGCTGACCGCAGATGCATCCATGACGCGAAGGTCTCTTGCCAACACTTCCTGATAGCCGAGCTGGTCGTAGCGCTCGGCATTGGCATCCTTTTTCGGATCGGCCGAATAGACGCCGTCAACCTGGGTGCCCTTGAACATCGCATCGCAGCCCATCTCTGCGGCGCGGAGGGCCGCTCCGGTATCAGTGGTGAAATACGGGTTGCCCGTCCCGGCGGCGAAAATAACAACTCGCCCCTTCTCCATGTGGCGGATCGCGCGGCGTCGGATATAGGGCTCGCAAACCGTGTTCATGGAAATGGCAGACTGGACACGCGTTGGCACGCCGACCTGCTCAAGCGCGCTCTGCATCGCAAGTGCGTTCATCACGGTCGCGAGCATACCCATGGAGTCGGCCTGCGACCGTTCCATGCCCTTGGCGGCCACGGCCATGCCCCGGAAAATATTGCCTCCACCAATGACAAGGCAAAGTTCAACACCGGTTTTTTTGAGGGCGGTTGCAATCTCTTCGGCGAAGCGAATGCAGGTCGGCATGTCGATACCGAAGTTGGATGGCCCCATCAGGGCTTCGCCTGACAGTTTCAATAGCACCCGTTTATAAACGAGCTCGTCAGAACATTCTGTATCTGCAGGCATTAGAAACTCCTCAGGCCGATCTGCTCGTAAAGGATTCCCGGCTGCCTGTCATGGGCAGCCGGGCTCTTTTAGATGCAATTTCGGTGACTTAGGAGCCTGAAGTCATGGAGGCGACTTCCGCTGCGAAGTCATCCTCGGCCTTGTCGATGCCTTCACCGAGGGTGAAGCGCAGGAATCCGACCAGCGTTGCGCCCTGCTCTTCAATGAACTGGCCGACCGTCTGGTCAGGGTTCATGACGAAAGGCTGCTCAACCAGGACAACTTCCTTGTAGAACTTCTTCAGGCGACCTTCGATCATCTTCTCGATGACGCTGTCCGGCTTGCCGCTTTCGCGGGCCTGCTCAGTCAACACCTGGCGCTCGCGCTCAATGAGCTCCGGATCCAGGTCGTCCGTTGTTGCAGAGGCCGGGCTTGTCGCAGCAACGTGCATTGCAACCTTGCGCCCAGCATCAGCAATCTTGTCTGTGTCCGCACCGTCGAGCGCAACGAGCACGCCGATCTTGCCCATGTTTGGTGCTTCAGCACTATGAACATAAGCGGCGACCTGTCCGTTTGGCGCCGCCAGTTTGGCTGTCCGGCGAAGCGTCATATTCTCGCCCACCGTTGCGACAAGCGCAGTGATCATGTCCGTGACCGTGCCGTCGCCGGAAGGTGCTTTGGAGGTCTGCAGTGCTTCAAGCGACCCATCGGTCGTCAACGCGGTAGCAGCAATCTGCTCAAGCGCCTTCTGGAACTTTTCGTTGCGGGCAACAAAGTCGGTTTCAGCATTGAGCTCGACCAGTGCGCCAGTCTTGCCATCGTCAGACAGGACTGCAGCAACGAGGCCATCAGCAGCCGTACGGCCGGACTTCTTGGCCGCTTTCGACAGGCCTTTGGCACGCAGCCAGTCGATGGCGGCTTCCATGTCGCCTTCATTCTCAACGAGTGCTTTTTTCGCGTCCATCATGCCCGCGCCAGTACGGTCGCGCAGGTCCTTGACCAGAGCGGCGGTGATCTGTGCCATCTCAAAGATCCCTTCTAGAGTAAGTTTGGGTTCAGCCTTCGGCTTTTGCTTCTGGCTCGGCTTTTGCTTTTTCGTCAGCTTCCGGCGTGGCTTCAGCCTCGACGGTTTCCGCAGCAGCCTCATCAGCGGCAGCGACATCAGCCTCGGTCAGCGCATCAACGTCTTCGGACTCGCCAAGATCGATACCAAGACCAGCGGAAGACTCCGCCAGGCCATCGATAACCGCATCAGCAATCAGGTTGCAGTAAAGCGAGATCGAACGTGCAGCGTCGTCATTGCCCGGGAACGGGAAGTCGACATCGTCCGGGTCGCAATTGGTATCAACGACAGCGACAACAGGGATGCCCAGCTTCTTGGCTTCCTTGATGGCGATCGATTCCTTGTTCGTATCGATCACGAACATAAGGCTCGGCAGGCCGCCCATATTGGAGATACCGCCCAGCGCGCGCTCAAGCTTGTCGCGCTCGCGCTCGACATTGAGAAGCTCTTTCTTGGTCAGGCCGGAATTGTCCTTGTCGCTCAACGTCTCATCGAGTTCACGAAGACGCTTGATGGATTTGGAGACGGTCGACCAGTTGGTCAGCGTGCCGCCGAGCCAACGATGATTCATGTAATACTGTGCGCTACGGGAAGCGGCTTCTGCGATTGGCTGCGCGGCCTGGCGCTTGGTGCCGACGAAAAGCACGCGGCCGCCTTTGGCGACAGTGTCACGAACTTGTACGAGCGCCTGGTGCAGCAGCGGAACTGTCGTGGACAGGTCCATGATGTGAATGCCGGAACGGTCACCATAGATGAATTGCTTCATCTTAGGGTTCCAGCGGTGCGTTTGGTGGCCGAAGTGGACGCCAGCTTCGAGCAGCTGACGCATCGTGAATTCAGGCAAAGCCATATCTAGTTTTCCTTTTCCGGTTGACCGGCACGAGCGTTATTGACCTCAAACCATAGAGATCAACACCGGATTGCTCGCGCATCGGGGTTATGCGGCTGGCTTATACAAATTTTGGCAGAAGGCGCAACCGCCCTTCTTCATGCCGCGCGCGTGTCTACCCGCGCGACGCCCGAAGCCATCTTCAAGGCGCGCAGGGCTTCAAGCCCCGTCGCATAGGTTTGCGGCAGTCGCATCGTGACCGTCCTTCCGTCTTCCAGCGGCACTTCAAGGTAGATCTGGCCCCGATCCGCCCCGGGCGCATTGACCAAGCGGTCTGCAACAGCTGCAAGCTCGTCAAAGTTTGCGCCTCGTGACAGCCGCACGATAAGCGCCTTGGCCTTCTTGCCGATACGTGCCTTGTCGATCGGTTTGACCTGCTTGGCCGACAATCGGATTTCATCATCCTGGCGGCGCACATTCACCATCACGCAGACACTGCTACCTGTTTCCAGCAAATCCCTGAAATTCTCGAGAACTTCGGGCATCACCATGAGCTCGACCTCGCCCGTCGGGTCAGACAAGGTCAGGAAGGCAAACTTTCCGCCGGACCGCGACATCTTTTCGACGCGCCGCCTGACCACGCCAATCAGCTCTAGCGGCCGCCCATCGGCCGCCACTTCTTCGATATTGGCCGACAGGGTGATCCGCCCCTCTTCAAGGCTGTCGAGAACATCGTCCAGCGGGTGGCCACTGAGATAGAAGCCGATGGCCGCAAACTCCTCGTCGAGCTTGACCTGCCCGTTCCAGGCCGGTGCATCCGGGAGGCTGGCCCGGATCGCGGGTTCTGAATCCCCGAAAAGGCCGCCCTGCCCGCCAGCCCTGTCTTCGGCCGCCGACACGGCCGTCGCCGCCAGCAATGGCGCCGCGATAAGGGAACTCGCCCGGTTTGGTTGCAGGCTGTCAAAGCCCCCGGCCCGCGCAAGCTGTTCAATGCATTTTTTGTTCACCGATTTCGGGTCAACGCGTTCAGCAAAATCATGGAGTGACTGGAATGGGCCGTTGGCCTCACGCTCAGCCTGCACATGGCGCATCGCTTCAAGGCCAACCCCCTTCAAAGCGCCAAGGGCGTACACAAGCTGGCCGTCTTCAACATCAAAATCTGCCGTCGACCGGTTCACATCAGGCTGGATGACCGGAATTTCGAGGCGCTTGGCCTCCTGGACGAAAGCCGCAAGCTTGTCGGTATTGTGCAGGTCGAGACTCATCGAGGCTGCGAGGAATTCCACCGGGAAGTGACGCTTGAGATATCCGGTCTGGTAGCCAATAAGCGCGTAGGCAGCCGCGTGCGACTTGTTGAAACCGTAGCCTGCAAACTTCTCCATCGTATCGAAGATTTCGTTGGCCAGCGGGGCATCGATACCCTTCAGCTCCTTGGCACCTTTAAGGAAGCGCTGGCGTTGCGCGACCATTTCCTCAATTTTCTTCTTGCCCATGGCCCGGCGCAGCAGGTCAGCCTCGCCAAGGGAATAGCCGGCGATCTCCTGCGCCATCCGCATGACCTGCTCCTGATAGACAGGCACGCCATAGGTCGCATCCAGAATGGGCTCGAGGTCGGGATGCTGGTAACGAACCTTTTTCGGATCATCCTTCCCTTCAACATAGACCGGAATATTGTCCATCGGACCGGGCCGGTAGAGCGAGATGATGGCGATGACGTCTTCAATGTCATTTGGACGGACCTTGCGCAGCGTATCGCGCATGCCCTGGCCTTCCAGCTGGAACACCCCAAGCGTCGCCCCGCTCGCCATCAACTCATAGGTGGCTTCATCATTCAGCGCTGCCCATTCCGGACCGACATCGCGGCCATCGCGCCGGATGAATTTGAGGGCCCGATCGATCACGGTCAGCGTTTTCAGGCCCAGAAAGTCAAACTTCACGAGGCCGCCGGCCTCGGCCCACTTCATGTTGAATTGGGTCGCCGGAAGGTCTGAGCGAGGGTCATTATAGAGCGGCACAAGCTCAGTCAGGGGCCGGTCACCAATTACAACGCCCGCCGCATGAGTACCGGCATTGCGGTAAAGCCCTTCCAGCGCGAGCGCCGTCTCCAGCAATTCGCCAACACGAGGGTCCTGCGCAATCTCATCCTGGAACTTGGGCTCCTCGTCGATTGCTTCCTGAAGCTTTGGCGGGTTGGCCGGATTGAACGGAATGAGCTTCGCCAGCCGATCTACCTGGCCATAGGGCATCTGCATCACGCGCCCCACATCGCGCACCACAGCTTTCGCCTGCAGCGTACCGAAAGTGATAATCGCCGCGACGCTTGCGGCGCCATACTTGTCGCGGACATAGCGGATCACCTCACCACGACGCTCCTGGCAGAAGTCGATGTCGAAATCGGGCATCGACACACGCTCAGGGTTGAGGAACCGCTCAAACAGGAGATCAAAGCGCAATGGATCGAGGTCCGTGATCGTCAGCACCCAGGCGACAACCGAACCGGCACCTGACCCACGGCCCGGACCAACCGGAATGCCACGGGTCTTCGCCCATTTGATAAAGTCGGCAACGATGAGGAAGTAGCCGGGGAACCCCATCTTCTCGATGACGCTCAGCTCATAGTCCAGCCGGTCTGAATAGGTCTGCCGGTCAGCGTAAAGTTTAGGCGCCTCATCAAGCCGCCGCTCAAGCCCGTCCTTGGCCTGAACAATGAGCTCATCAATCTCCGAGCGGGATCCATCTCCAAAGTTTGGCAGGATCGGAGCATGTTTGGTGGCCCGGATTGCGCAGCGCCGTGCT
>CAZKXJ010000011.1:0-70485 GCA_964556825.1 uncultured Hyphomonas sp.
GCCGGCTGGCCGAATATCTGGCCGATGAGCCCGACCGTTCGGCGGCGTCCAGCTACTCCGTCAACATGGGCGGCGCGATTGAAGAATCCTACAACCGCAACCCGGCATGGGTCGCACGCGCCCTCGAATTGAGCGGCGCGGCTGACCTGCTGCGTCCATACAGGAGGCCCTGATCATGTGGCCATTCAAGAGAAAATCACCCGAAACCCGTTCGGCCATGTCCGGCTTTACTGCCGAGCTCATGGCGGCGCGGGAAGCCTATGTGTCCGGCCGGCGTGGCATCGCCGAGCTGACGGCGACCGCTCAAGGCGCTGTCAGTCTTTGGGAGGGCGGGCTAGGACTCGCTGACGTGAAAGGCACTGCCATGCTCGACCGGCGCGCGTTGGCGCTGACTGGTCGCGGCCTGGCGCTTCGCGGCGAGGCGCTTTTCCTGATCCGCGATGACGGCCTTGTGCCGTGTTCAGATTGGGATCTGACGACCCGCAACACGCGGCCCCGCGCCTATCGTGTTTCGGTGTCCGAAGCAGGCGGCGGCCGCACCGAAACCGTGCTTGCTGGCGAGGTGCTTCACTTCCGCATCGGCTCTGACGTGGGCGCGCCTTACTACGGCACCGCGCCGCTGAAGCGGGCTCAATTGACGGCCGGCCTTTTGAACGCTGTCGAGACCGCACTTGCGGAAGTCTACGAGACGGCCCCGCTGGCCAGCCTGATCGTCCCTTACCCTGAAGCGCCTGAAACCGATCTGGAAACCATCGCGCGAGGTTTCCGGGGAAATCGCGGGAAAGTCCTTATTCGCGAGTCTGTGAACGTCACTGCAGCCGGCGGGCCTGCACCGTCCCAGGACTGGAAGCCCCATGATCTGAGCCCGGACCTCTCCAAGTCTATGACACGCGAGACCCTGGCGGCGGCGCGGGACGCGATCAGCATGGCATTCGGAATCCTGCCGGGGATGGTCAATTCAGCGACAACCGGCCCGCTTGTGAGAGAGGCGCAACGCCATCTTGCGCAATGGGTGCTTCAGCCGATTGCGGCGGGCATGGCCGAGGAAGCTAGCGAAAAGCTGGGCGGCACTGTCACGCTCGACACGCTGCGGCCGCTTCAAGCCTTCGATGCTGGGGGTAGGGCGCGCGCGATCACGGCGGTTATCGGCGCTCTCGCTCAAGCGAAGGAAGCCGGAATTGATCCGACACAAGCCATGTCGATGGTAGATTGGGGCAACGAGTATTGAGAGCTGAAAATTCAGCGCTCAAAATTGAGCCCTCAAAAATGAGGCTGGCCACCTTGCGGCAGGTTCCTACGCTGCAAACGGCTGGGGTTAGTCAGAGAGTACCCGGTAGCGTAAGGCCAACAACCCTGACAGGACGCGGCGGTTTTCCATTTTCCGCGCGGCGTCCATTTTTTACTTGCATCGCCGTACGCGATGGTTTAAGCGTCGCCTAACGCAATGGAAAAACGATATGACCGACCCTGTTTTCAACACCGCTCCCGAACTTAGCCCCTCTCAAATAGCAAAGTTCGCAGGGGTTTCGCCCGATACCCTTCGGGACTGGCGCCATCGGGGTTATATCGACGGCCTGGGCACATTGCAGGAAAATGGCCGCTGGAAATACGACTGGCTCGATGCGTTGATCCTCTTTGTTTACAGCGAGGTCAGCAAATGCGGCTTGGACATCTCATCCGTAAGGGAATGGGCCGATCCAATTGCAAAACATGTGACTTTTCGTAAGTTGAATCAGTTGGGCTATGCTCCGCAAATGGAGCGGTACTTTCGCTTTTCCAAACATGCTGAGTTTCGGACACGTCACCCGAGTAACCCTCAAGATCGTTGGGTTGGGCAGCCATTCGAAAACATAGAAACGGTGAGCCCTAAAGTTCCTGCAATCATCGTAGTTGATTGTGAGGATTTGGCCAACAGGCTTCCCGAAGCTTTCGATGAGGTTTTCAGGCTCTTGCACGAAGATCTTCTGAGAGAACAGAGAGAGCAGGGTTAGACTGATGCCTAGGCCGTCTCTCCCGAAGCCCGAAGACGTGGCCAGCATTGCGCGCCTGCTTCGCGCCGAGGGCTACCAATCGTTCACGATAGAGACGAGGCCCGATGGGTGCGTGAAGATCAGCACGGCCGCAAACGACGCGGCCGGCAAGGGCTCACCTCTGGAAAAATGGAAAGCAAACCGTGGCGCTTCCTAAAGGGGTTCATCGAGTTAAACGTCGCCTGGTGAGCGGTGCGATCCGCTGGCACTTCTACGCCTATCGCGGCGGGCCGAAGTTCTGGGAAGATGACGTGCGCGAGCCGCGCGATCCGGACTTTGCGCGCGCCTATGCTGAGGCTGTAGAAAGGCCGCAGCCGGCCGTTCTCACGACGCCGGCAATAGTCGATCAATTCCTGTTCAGCACAGCCATGCCGAAAGGCGAACGTTCGCGCGCCGATCTTCGCAAGTGGGCGCTCCGCTTTGCCGAGCATTTCCACGACGCGCCAGCCTGCATCTTCGAGGAGCGCGGATCGCGCGGCGAGGTGAACAAGTGGCGGGCGAAGTGGAAGCACTCTCCGAAGCAGCACGATGCGGCGGGCACCCACGCGGTGCGCGTCCTGAATTGGGCTGTCGAGGAAGGGCTGTTGTCCGAGCATCATTGCCACAAGCTGCACCGCCTCTACGAGGTGGACCGCTCCGAAATAGTCTGGGCCGCGTCTGACTGCGAGGCAATCGAGGCGATAGCGCCGGAATGGGTTTCCCGCCTGCTGACGGTCGCGTGCGAAACAGGGCTCCGCCCTGGGGATCTGATCAAGCTCACTCTTAACCACATCGAGCCGACGCTGAAAGGCCGTCGTCTGCGGGTGCGGACGAACAAGCGCAATCGCCTGGCGTACATTCCGATCTCCGACAAGCTGGCAAAGGTCATCGACTCGACGCCAGCGGATCGGATGCTGATCCTTACCAATGCGTCCGGAGGCCAGCTAACCGAACACCGCGCATCCGAAGGGCTTCGCCAGTGGCGCGACAAGGCCAAGCTGTCTCGTGACCTGCGTTTGCAGGATGCTCGCGGAACGGCGGCGACACGCCTTTTGAATGCCGGTCTGAGCCTTTCGGAAATCGCCAATCATATGGGCTGGAGCATCCGCACAGCGGCCAGCGTGATCGAGCATTACGCCCGCGTTTCGCCCGACGAATCTGATGCAGTCCTGGTCAAACTGGCCAAGGCGCGAGGGGGTGCATCATGAACAAAACTGTAAACGCGCCTGTAAACCGCGCATCCCGCGCAACCGGCCTTGCCGGAAAATCGCTTCTAAAACAATGGAGGCCCCGCCCGGAATCGAACCGGGGTGCACGGATTTGCAATCCGCTGCGTCACCACTCCGCCACAGGGCCCTGCCAGCGCGACGCGGACAGATAGCAGTCGCTCTCACTGCTTGCAATCGCAGAAAGCCGCCTTTCGCACATCTGGTCACATTGCATGCTGCGGCGCCTGTGATATTGGCGATGCGGAACAAGGATAAACAAAGCCGGGAAGGGGTGACAGCCCATGGATTTCGCCAAGATGCGCCAAGTCATGGTCGATTCGCAGATTCGTCCGAACGACGTAACCGACCCGCATATTGTCTCCGCTTTCCTGCATACGCCGCGCGAAGCCTTCGTGCCGAAAGGTGACCAGCCGGTCGCTTACGCCGAATATGAGATCCCAACGAGCGACGGACGCGCCCTCTGGACGCCGCGCGACCTTGGCAAGATGATGAAGGCGCTTCGGCCCGAGCCAAGCGATATTGCTTTGGTGATCGGTGCGGGGGCTGGTTATGAAACGGCACTGCTGGCCCGCATGGTCGAGACAGTAATCGCGCTGGAAGACGATGAAGCTTTGGTCGATGAGCTGACGGCACGATTTGCAAATCTCGGCGTTGACCGCGCTGTTGCCGTACAGGGCGATCTGAAAGCTGGTCTTGCCGATCAGGGGCCATTCGACATCATCCTGGTGATGGGGCTTGTGGAAGACGCGCCGGAAACCTGGTTCAGCCAGCTTGCAGAAGGTGGACGCCTTGGCGTCGCTGTGCCGGTCGGACGCGATCTTGGCCGTTGCCGGATTTATACGCGCGCTGGCGACACTGTTTCCTACCGCGATGTCTTTGACGCCTGTCCGCCGCGCCTGCCGGGCTTCGAGAAGAAATCTTCCTTCGTCTTCTAGACGCTCGCTGTGCTGGCGTGAATCGCAGGCCGCTTGGGATGAACAAGCCTCACGAAGTGAACGCTGTTCACTTTTGGTCTGAACGCGGCTAAGCTGGTGGCTTCGAAGGGGAGATTTGCCATGCGACGGTTCGCTCAGATGACCGGGCTTGCTGCCCTGTTTGTGCTCGCCTCACCGGCAGTCGTCGCAGAAACGCTGCAGGATGCGCTCGCTGCGGCCTATCTCAACAACCCCGACCTCGATGCTCAGCGTGACAACACGGCCATTGCGGGTGAGCGGATAAACCAGGCCCGGGCGCTCCGTCGTCCCAGCGTCGATGTGTTTGGCAGCTATGTGTACGAATCAATCGATTCGAACCGTCCCATTGCGATCAATCTGGGCAATCGCCCTGTTGCCAGTGCCCAGATAGAGACACGCCTGCCGCTTTATACTGGCGGCCGCTTGTCTGCTGGTGTTCGGCAGGCAGAGGCCGGATCGCTCGCCGCCGAGGCGCAATATCAAAGCGCCGCGCAGTCGCTGATGCTGGATACGGTGACCGCTTATGTCGACATACTGAGAGACCAGCAGATCATTTCGATTCGCGAGAACAGCCTGAATCTTCTTGATGGACAGCTGACGGCCTCGCAGGACCGGTTCGAGGTCGGGGATGTCACCCGCACGGACGTTGCCCTGTCGGAGGCCCGTCTTGAGGGAGGACGCGCGCAACTCGCCGCGGCGGAGGCTCAGCTCGAAGGCAGCCGGGCGATCTACACCTTGCTGACAGGGCTTGAGGCTGGCGATCTCCAGCCTGTCCCGCCCTTGCCTGAATTGCCAGCGACGCATGACGATGCACTGGCCGCTGCGCTCTCTGGCAATCCGGATATTGATGCGGCGAGACATGCAGAGCTGGCGGCGCGCGAAGGTGTCTCCGTTGCCAGGGGGGCGCTGCGCCCGGAGATATCTGCAATCGCCCAGGCTGGAGTTCAGGAATACCATACGGACGGCTTCACAGACACAAGCGTGGTCGCAGGTGCACAGGCCCGTATTCCGCTATTTGCGGGCGGTCGAAATTCATCCGCGCTGCGTGAAGCAAAGCTCAACCGCAGTCAGGCGCAGGCGCGGATTACACTGGTCGAGCGGGCGATTCGCGCAAATGTCGCGCGGGCATGGTATGGCCTGGAAGCAACGCAACGTTCTGTCGAGGCGTCCAGGCGGCAGGTTGAAGCGGCAGAAATCGCGTTCGAAGGCGCCCAGGAAGAGCTGTCAGTCGGGTTTCGCACGACACTTGATGTGCTCGATCAGGAGCAGCAATTGCTGGAAGCGCGTCTCGCCAAAGCGACATCTGAACGCGACCGTTATGTTGCCGCGCACCAATTGCTCGCCGCGATGGGGCAGCTATCCCCGGAGCGTATGGGCCTCGGTGTCCGTTAACAGCAGGATAAGGTGCAATGTCGCGCCGAATCCGTCATAACAACTCATTAACCGACGCGGTGTAGCCCCTGTAGGGGACGATATTTACCTTTCGGGAGCTGGGAATGGCTGACAAAGCGCAAGCAGAACCAACGATGGAGGAGATCCTCGCTTCCATCCGGAAAATAATCGCAGATGACGGCGATGGGGCGCAGCCAGCTCGGCCGGCGCCCGCCGCGAAACCATCTGTCGCGGTCAATGTTTCCGAGGATGATGACTTTGACGATCTTTCACTTGATGATGTGATTGAGACGTCTGGAAGCGAAGCTGAGGCGCACGCTGAAGAACCGGAAGATATTTTTGGTGACATCGGCTCTGATGACGGATCGACTGAATTACTGTCGGATGTCGATGAAGACATGTTTGAACAACTGGCCGCGAAAACAGAAGCGGCCCGGCACGAAGACGAGCCTTCCTCGATCGAAGAGCTTGAAGACTTCGACTTTGATGCAGTCAATCTTGATGCTGACGAGCCGGTCATTGATCCCGCAATCGTCGATGAACAAACCTTTGACGAGCCTGACGCCGAATGGGATATGAATGATGCTGTCGAAGAGGCGGATGTTTCGATTTCCGCTTTTGAGGCCGAACCTGAACCTGCGCCGACATTCACGGCGCCGCCACCTGCCGCGAAAGACCCTTCCATGCTCAGAGGCAAAACAGAAACGACGTCACCGCAGCCTTCCTCAGGCCTGACTGATGAACGCATAGCCGGCGCAGCCGCCAGTGCGCTCGGCAAACTGATGGTCAGGCAAGCTGAAGATGATGGCAATCCGAACACGCTGGATGGTATGATGCGCGAAATGCTGCGCCCGATGATCAAGGAATGGCTTGACGCGAACCTTCCGGGGATCGTTGAGCGCAAGGTTGAAGAAGAAGTCCGCCGTATCGCACGCATGGCAGGCTAGAACCTCTCCGACACTTTGTTATAGAGACGAGGCGCGCCATCATCGGCGCGCCTTTTGTTTATTGTGCTGATGGAAATTGAGTATGCTCGACCAACGCTTCGACCCTGCAAAGGCAGAACAACGTATTTACGAGCGTTGGGAGGAGGCCGGTTGTTTCCGTCCGTCCGGTGACATGAGCGCCGAGGCCTATTCCATTGTCATCCCGCCGCCAAATGTTACCGGCGTCCTGCATATGGGCCATGCGCTGAACAACACGCTCCAGGACGTGCTCGTCCGGTTTGAGCGTATGCGCGGCAAGAATGTCCGTTGGCAGCCCGGCACCGATCATGCCGGTATCGCGACGCAGATGGTGGTTGAGCGTCAGCTTGCTGCCGATGGCGGCAATGAGAGCCGCGCCAGCCTCGGCCGCGAGAAATTCGTCGAGCGGGTCTGGGAATGGAAAGAACAGTCCGGCGGCCAGATCATCCAGCAGCTGAAACGCCTCGGCGCTTCCTGCGACTGGGAGAATGAGCGTTTCACCATGGATGAGGGCTTGTCCGAAGCCGTCAAAAAAGTCTTCGTGAAGCTGTACGAGGACGGCCTCATCTACCGCGACAAGCGTCTTGTGAACTGGGACCCACATTTCCAGACGGCGATCTCCGATCTCGAAGTCGAGCAGAAGGAAGTGCAGGGCGCTTTCTGGCATCTGCGCTATCCGCTGGCTGACGGCGTGACCTATGAACACCCTGTCTTCGACGAAGACGGTAATCCGTCTGGCACCGAGACGCGCGATTATATCGTGGTCGCCACCACCCGCCCCGAAACCATGCTCGGTGACACCGGTGTTGCCGTTCACCCAGATGATGAGCGCTACAAAGGCCTCGTCGGCAAGTTCGTGGACCTGCCCATTGTGAACCGCCGCATTCCCATCGTCGCCGATGAGCATGCCGACCCCGAAAAAGGCTCCGGCGCGGTGAAGATCACGCCCGCGCACGACTTCAACGACTTCCAGGTTGGTGAGCGCGCTGGGTTGGAACTAATCAACATTCTCGATGAAAAAGCATCAGTGAAGACCTACTTCGATGTTTTCAAGAAGTCCGCGACCATGGAGTTTATCCAGATCCATAACGCACCGGACGGATATGCAGGACTCGACCGCTATGAAGCCCGCAAGAAAATCGAAGCAGACTTCGAAGCCCTCGGCCTGCTCGTGGAAATTGAGAAGAAGAAGATTGAGCAGCCTTTCGGCGACCGCTCCGGAGTCGTCATCGAGCCGTGGCTGACCGACCAGTGGTATGTGAATGCCGAAGAGTTGGCCAAGCCGGCCATTGAGGCTGTGCGCTCCGGCAAGACCCAGTTCGTGCCCGAAAACTGGACCAAGACCTATTATAACTGGATGGATAACATCCAGCCCTGGTGCATCTCCCGCCAGCTCTGGTGGGGGCATAGGATACCGGCATGGTTTGGCCCCACTCTGGATGACCTCAAGAGTGACTTTCCGTACTCGCCGAAGAAAATATTTGTTGCCGATAACGAAACTGAAATGCTCGCGCAGGCGAAGGCCTACTACGGTGACTCAATCCATATTCAAATTGCTGACGATGGAGCGGCCATTTGGGGCGGGAGTACATCCGCTGGCGCACCTTCAGGCGCGCTTATCTACAGAGACCCCGACGTTCTCGACACCTGGTTCTCATCCGCGCTCTGGCCGTTCTCGACGCAAGGCTGGCCGGACGACACCGCCGAGCTGAAACAATACTACCCGACCAGCGTCCTCGTCACCGCGCATGACATCATCTTCTTCTGGGTCGCCCGGATGATGATGATGGGCCTCAAATTCATGGACGAAATCCCGTTCCATGACGTCTACATCCACGCCCTCGTCCTCGACGAGAAGGGGCAGAAGATGTCCAAGTCCAAGGGCAACGTCATGGACCCGCTGGAGCTAGTCGATGAATACGGCGCAGATGCCCTGCGTTTCAATTTCCTGCGTCAGGCCGCGCAGGGGCGCAATATCCGCCTCAGCAAACAGGCCGTCGAAGGCTATCGCAACTTCACGACCAAGCTCTGGAACGCGACACGTTTCGCAGAGATGAACCAGTGCGAGTTCGGCCACGACCTCGTGCCCGGAGACCTGAAACTCCCCCTCAATCGCTGGATCGTCTCAGAGCTGGCGGCTTGCCAGAAAGCCGTCACGGCGGGCCTCGAAGCCTACAAGTTCAACGAAGCCTCTGACGCGCTCTACCAGTTCATCTGGAACGTGCTCTGCGACTGGTATATCGAGCTCATCAAGCCGGTCATGAACGGGGCTGACGAAGACGCCAAGGCCGAGACGCGCAAGGCCTGCGGCTGGGTCATCGACCAGACGCTGAAACTCCTCCACCCGTTCACACCCTTCGTCACCGAAGCCCTGTGGGAGCAGACCGAGGCAGACGCCCGCAAACGCCCCGGCTTCCTGATGATGCAGGACTGGCCATCTTATGGAGATGCCTGGGCCGATGCAGAGGCCGAGGCCGAGATGCAATGGGTGCTCGACACCATTTCCGAGATACGCTCCACGCGCTCTGTCCTCAACGTGCCGGCAGGCGCGCAGATCGCAGCGTCGCTGATCGGGGCATCCGACAAGGTACAAAACTGGGCAAGCGCGAATGAGACCGCGATCAACCAGATGGCGCGCCTCTCAGGATTCAGCCTCGCGACTGAAAAGCCGGCCCGCTCGGTCACCATTGCATCCGGCGAAGAAACCATCGCGCTGGAAGTTGAGGAGTTTATCACCCCGGCCGACGAGATTGCCCGGCTCGACAAGGAAATTGCCAAACTCCAGAAGGATATTGACGGGACAGAGAGAAAGCTCGCCAACGAGAACTTCGTTGCCAAGGCCCCGCCTGAAATCGTCGAGGAAAACCGCGAGCGGATCACTGAATGGTCTGCAACGCTTGCCAAACTCGCCTCGGCAAGGGAACAGTTGGCGTCGATCCGCTGATCGGAGGGCCTGATGAGTGTCTATGTTTTCGGCGTAATCACCGCCTTCCTGCTGATGGATATACTTATCATTCGCTGGCTCATGCGCCGGCGCAGGAAGGCAAATGACCCTCTCACCACACAGAGGGACTGGCCATATGAGGGGTTTAAATGATGCGGGCATGGGCTGGACTGGCTATGGCACTGTTGATCGTCGCATGCGGGTCCGAAACGCACATCGAGCCTGAAACCACGCGCCCGGAATGGCGCATCGTCATTCATGGCGGGGCCGGGGTGATCGTGCGTGAAAACCTGTCAGCTGAACAGGAAATGGCTTACCGCGCCGCGCTCGAAACCTCGCTTGATGCGGGTGCGGAAATTCTCAAACAGGGCGGGACATCGCTCGATGCCGTTCAGGCCGCCGTCCTGACCATGGAGGACGACGCGCTGTTCAATGCTGGCAAGGGTGCGGTGATGACTGCAGCGCGCGTCCATGAACTCGACGCGTCCCTGATGGACGGCAAAGACCGCAATGCTGGCGCCGTGGCAGGCGTCAGACGCGTGCGCAACCCGATTCTCGCGGCCCGCGCCGTAATGGACCAGTCTGAACACGTCATGTTTGCAGGCGATGGGGCCGATGCCTTTGCAGAATCCATTGGCCTCGACATGGTCGACAATAGCTATTTCACCACCGAACGCCGCGAGAAAGCCCTCAACCGCGTCCTCGAGGAACAGACCCGCACTGATGCAGATCGGCACGGCACAGTCGGCGCTGTCGCCATCGACAAGGACGGCAATCTCGCTGCGGCAACGACAACCGGCGGAATGACCGCGAAAGCCCCAGGCCGTATCGGCGATGCACCGATCATCGGGGCTGCGACCTATGCCCAGAACGGCATCTGCGCTGTCTCCGCCACCGGCCACGGCGAATATTTCATCCGGGTCGGTGTTGCCAGGACAATCTGCTCGCGGGTCGAACTCGCCGGTGAGACAATTACAGCAGCAGCCGAGAACGCCCTCAACCAGGTCGCAGAGCTTGGCGGGGATGGCGGCGTCATCGTCATGGGCGGCGAGGGTGAGTACGCCTACGTCTTCAATTCCAAGGGTATGTATCGCGGCATGACTGATTCTACCGGGGCGATGGAAACCGCGATTTTCGAGCCAGAAGAGTAGCTCTCTTCTAGCACCGCAGCGTGTTCGAACCACGGGCGGGATTTGGAACGGTCGCCTGCATTCGGTCCGAGCAAAGCGAGCCGTTCACGGTTGCCAACGCTGTCGCGTCGCCCCAGCTATAGGTCGAAGCAATTTCCCCTAGACAGGAGCCTCCATGCAAAAGCGCCCACTCGGACACCCAGACGCCCAGATTGCCCCGCTTGTCCTCGGCGGCAATGTCTTTGGTTGGACCGCCGACAAAGAGACCAGCTTCGACATCCTGAACGCCTTCCTTGACGGCGGTTTCAACGCCGTCGATACGGCGAATGTCTATTCGCGCTGGATCCCCGGCCACAAGGGCGGCGAATCCGAGACCGTGATCGGTGAGTGGCTGGCCGCCGACAAGCGCCGTGACGAGCTCTTCCTGATCACAAAGGTCGGCATGGATATGGGCGGCGGCAATAAAGGCCTGAAGGCTGACAGCATCATTGCCAATTGCGAAGCCTCGCTGAAACGCCTCCAGACAGATTATATCGATCTCTATTTTTCACATGCGCCAGACGTTGAGACGCCAATCGAGGAAACCCTTGAGGCTCATCAGAAGCTCGTCGACGCTGGCAAGGTCCGTTTCACGGGCGCCTCCAATTACGACGCCAAACAGCTCAAGGCCGCTCTCGAAGCCGGGCAGGCGAGCGGCAAGTCTCGCTACAGTGTTCTTCAGCCGCACTACAACCTCCTCGTTCGCGACCAGTATGAGGGCGCGCTGGAGACCCTTTGCGCGGACGAAGACCTGGGTGTGATCCCGTACTTCTCACTCGCCAGCGGTTTCCTGACAGGTAAGTACCGCTCTGAAGCGGACCTCAAGAAAAGCCCGCGCGGCGGCGGCATGAAAGACAAGCTCACACCGCGCAACCTGGCGCTCCTCGATACGATGGAGACTGTTGCCAAGGCCCATGACGCGAGCATGGCGCAGGTCGCGCTTGCATGGCTGATGGCGCGTCCGTCCATAACTGCACCGATCGCCAGCGCGACGCGCCTCGATCAGCTCCAGGATATCATGGGCGCAGCCAGCTTGTCGCTGTCCGCCGCAGATATGGACGCTTTGAACAATGCCTGAACAGGACGTTTCCAACATTATCGTCAGGGATGCCATTGCCTCCGATATTGACGCGCTCGCAACCCTGTCGCGAAAAACATTCAGCGACAAGTTTGCGCACCTCTACCGCGCTGAAGACCTGAAGGCCTATCTTGAAACAGCGCATTCGCCGTCATTCTACGGGGAGGCGGTTGCGAACCCGGATTTCCATGTTCGCATTGCTGAAACTGCGCAGGGTGAGATGGGCGCTTACCTTGTCTGCTCACCGCTGGAGCTGCCGGCCGAAAACGCGGCGCCGGACGCAGTTGAGCTCATGCGGGTTTATGTAGACACCCCTTTGCAAGGGCAGGGGCTCGGCACGGCTTTCGTCCGGGAGACAATCGACTGGGCGAGGCGCCGACAGGCATCCGAGCTCTATCTCAGCGTGTTTTCAGAAAACACTGATGCGCGCCGGCTGTATGAGCGGTTCGGATTTGAAAAAGTCGGTGAATTCCTTTTCCCTGTCGGCCAGCATATGGATCTGGAATTCCTGATGCGCAAATCGCTGTAAGTGGCAGGCCTTCAGGGACAGGTCAAACTACCAGCCTGCAATATCGAGACGTGCTTCAGGGCAAAATGCTTCACCCTTGGGAAAAGAGATCGGCGATGGCGTGACTTTCAGGAGGGCGTCTGGGCGACGGCGCCAACCAGTCAGTTGGTCGAGCGGCGTGAGGTCCGTAAAAGCCGGTCCGGCGCCTGTGCTGGAATCGATATCAGAGGGTGGTTTCAGGACAAGGCGACCCAGATATATGACGTCCTGCGCCCGGACATCGAACGCGAATGATCCCTTGGACAAGCAGAACGTTTTTGGAGGTAAATCCTCACCATCTTTCGGCAGGTAGCGAATCTGGCTTAGCAGATAGGTGCCCGGCGACATCACCATCTTTTCAGTTGGCAGGATCCGATACGGATCAGTTTCATCGCCATCCGTTCTTCTGGCGGTCAATCGGTGACGGCCGTCATCCATGTCGGCCGCTGATGTAACTTCGCCGCCGTCTCCGAAAATGACCGGGACGAACATCAGCTCGACATTCGCCGAGGCATATGGGTCTGCGTGTTGCGTGGGCGCGACCACCAGTTTGACGTGAAGCGTCCCCATGTAAGGTGATGCGCGCGAGATGGTAATCCGGCCAAGACGGCGTTCAGACTCTTGCGCCTGGTCCGCTTTGGAAGGCAGTACAAAGGTGCAAATCAGCAATCCGGCCAGAAAGGTTGCCAGATATCGTCTTGTGTTCGCGGCCACGAGTTTTTCCAATCAATTTGCCAAGACGTCTGCCTGCTCGAAATTGATGGGATGCTCCAGCACCTTTTACCGTTGGACCGCAGTTTACCCCCCTAATTCAGCCTGAATTGGTATATGCACCATTGGTGTACCGCTACTGTACTCTCACTGCACCGTTGGTGCACTTTTCAAGGCATGGATATTCCACAAAACATACGGTCGGAAAGTTCAGCGCAAAAAAATGCCCCTGAAGACTAGCCCCGGGCCATTTGGCATCCTATTCAACCGCCCGAGACTATTACAGTGGAGAGACGACCTATGAGTAAGACCTGGGACAAGTCACGCCTGCCTTCCCGTCATGTGACCGAGGGCCCGGCGCGCGCGCCGCATCGCAGCTATTATTACGCAATGGGGCTCTCCACCAAGGACATTCAGAAGCCATTTGTCGGCGTTGCCTCCTGCTGGAACGAGGCTGCGCCCTGCAATACGGCCCTGATGCGTCAGGCGCATGCGGTTTCAGAAGGTGTAAAGGCCGCCGATGGTACGCCGCGCGAATTCTGCACGATCACCGTCACCGACGGCATCGCGATGGGCCACGAAGGCATGCGCTCATCGCTTGTTTCGCGCGAAGCCATTGCAGATTCCGTCGAGCTGACTATTCGCGGGCATTCCTATGATGCACTGGTCGGCGTCGCAGGTTGTGACAAATCCCTGCCTGGAATGATGATGGCAATGCTGCGTCTCAATGTGCCATCAGTCTTCCTCTATGGCGGTTCGATCCTGCCGGGCCAGTTCGAGGGCAAGGATGTCACGGTGCTCGACGTGTTCGAAGCCGTCGGTGCACATGCTGCTGGCCGCAACGAAATGACCGAGGAAAAACTGCACGCGCTTGAGAAGCTCGCTTGCCCCGGCGACGGCGCTTGCGGGGGACAATTCACTGCAAATACAATGGCCTGTGTGTCCGAGGCGATCGGTCTGGCATTGCCGCTTTCGTCGGCTTTGCCCGCTCCATACCTCAACCGTGACGAGTATGCGGTGGCCTCTGGCGAGGCTGTCATGCGCCTTATCGAGAACAACATACGTCCCCGCGATATCTGCACGCGCGAAGCTTTCGAGAACGCAGCCATAGTCGTGGCCGCGACCGGTGGGTCGACCAATGCCGCGCTGCACTTGCCAGCGATGGCCAATGAATGCGGCGTGAAGTTCGAATTGAAGGACGTCGCAGAGATATTCCAGAAGACGCCGTATATCGCTTCACTCAAGCCGGGCGGCGAATATGTCGCGAAGGACTTTGGTGAAGCTGGCGGCGTGCCGATGTTGATGAAAACCCTTTACGACGAAGGCCTTATCAATGGTGATTGCATTACGGTCACCGGCAAGACATGGGCAGAAAACCTTGAAGAGGTCACCTGGAACCCCAATCAGAAAGTCATCTATCCAGCAGGCAAGCCAATCACGAAAACCGGCGGCGTGGTCGGCCTCTGGGGATCGCTGGCGCCCGATGGGGCCATTGTAAAAGTTGCAGGTCTGGAAAAGCTGCAATTTCGCGGTCCGGCGCGTGTTTTCGAAGGCGAGGAAGCCTGCTTCAAGGCGGTCGCCAATCGCGAGTATAATGAAGGTGACGTCCTTGTGATCCGCTATGAGGGTGCAAAGGGCGGACCTGGTATGCGCGAGATGCTTTCCACCACTGCAGCGATTTATGGGCAGGGCATGGGCGACAAGGTCGCGCTTATAACTGATGGGCGGTTCTCAGGCGCTACGCGTGGTTTTTGTATCGGTCACGTTGGCCCGGAAGCACAGGAAGGCGGGCCGATCGGGCTGCTGGAAGACGGCGACATCATCATGATCGACGCTGAAAAAGGCACCATCGACGTGCGTCTGACACCCGCCGAGTTGCAAGAACGCAAACGGAAATGGAAGCCGCACGACACGAAGTATGGCTCGGGCGCGTTGGCCAAATTCGCCAAACTCGTTGGACCGGCTCACCTCGGCGCTGTCACACATGAAGGCCATTCTGGCGAAAAGCACGTCTATGCAGATATTTGAGCTACGGACCTGATTGCCCAATCCTGGCCTAAAAATGGCCCGCTTGTTCAGCGAGCTTTCAGGAAACAGGTGTTAGGAAGGTTGCATGATCAGGACTATGAATCTTTGTCGCGCTGGCTTTTTGTCGTCTGCCCTGATGCTGGGAGTTGTCCCAACAGCCGCAGCGCTGTCGGCGTCGACATCGTCGGAGTGCCGGGCACAGGCTAAAGCGCTGAAAGCTGAACAGGCAGAGGCCCTCGAAAAGCGCACGCAACGAGATGAGCTTCTTGTAGAAGTCGAAGCTGCAGGTGACGAATGGGAAGCGGCGGAAGCCGTGCGCCTCTTTGGGGCGAATGAGGCATCCAAAGCGGATATTGCCAAAGCTGATTATCATGACCGCAGGTCAGAGCTCACATCGCTTGAGGCGGATCTGCAGTCGACGGTTACCGACCTGAACAGGCACGTGGCTGCCTATAACACCAAGTGCGTCAAGAAATAGAGGCCGCAGCTAGTTGGTCAGCGAGGCGATGACCGGGACGTGGTCCGACGGCTTTTCAAGTCCTCGCGCCGTCTTGAATATCTCCACGGTTTCTAGCCGGTCAGCGGCCTGTGCTGACAGCAATAAGTGGTCAATGCGGATGCCGTGCCCCTTTTGCCAGGCGCCGGCCTGATAGTCCCAGAATGAATATTCGTGGGCGCGGCCGTCTGCCACTTCGAATGCTTCTGTCATACCTAGCCATTGAAGCTGCCTGAAGGCCGCCCGGGTACTTGGCCGCGCAAGTGCGTCATCCTGCCAGACAGCAATGTCCCAACAGTCTTCGTCTCGCGGAATGACGTTGTAGTCTCCAGCCAGGATAAACGGCTCTTCAAGTGCGAGCCTCTGTGCAGCATGGCCAGCTAATCGATCCATCCAGTCGAGTTTGTAGTCATATTTGGGGCCGGGGGCGGGGTTGCCGTTCGGCAGGTAAAGTGCCCCCACACGTACAGGTTGGTCACTCAACACCAATGCTTCGATATAACGAGCCTGTTCATCGGCGTCATCGCCTGGAAGGCCCTTTTCCACATCTTCCAGCGGGTGGCGCGACAGGAGGGCGACGCCATTATAGCTTTTCTGGCCGTGGACCGCACAATTATAGCCGAGTTCTTCAATCTCCATGTAGGGGAAGGCATCGGTCTCACACTTGATTTCCTGCAAGCAGATTACGTCGGCATCGATTGATTTCAAAACTTCGAGCACCGTAGGGAGCCGAGCCTTGATCGAGTTCACATTCCAGGTCGCTATTCTCATCTTTCCATTATAATCGCGATTCCGTAGCGGGACCATTCCCGGCGTGTGGAAACTGTTGAGAAATCAATGAGACCCGCAACAGTAACAGGGGTGACGCGTTTAGCTCGATTCAGCTATGCCCGTACTTGGAAACGAATGCCGGAGAACCCTGTTTTATGCGTTTTGGAATAGTTGTCTTGGCAGTCGCGACCCTGTTGGCGTCATGCGGCCCGACCCCGCAACCAGAGGAACGCTCACTTTCAGATCTTTACGAGGCGGCACCTCGCGGACGGTTGCCATCGACTGTCCAGCCGACAGCTTACAGGCTGGATCTATCTATCGACCCTCGCAAGACCAGGTTTGGCGGGACTGTTGCGATAGACCTTGACCTCGATCAACCGTCATCTGGCATCTGGCTTCATGGGCAGGGGCTGGAAATCAAATCCGTTCGTGTATCCGGGCCAAACCTGGAGCCGACTGAAGGAAGCTGGCGCGACGTGCTGCAATCTGGCGTGGCCTGGATTGGCTTTCCCCGGCGGCTCGGCCCGGGCGAAGCGACCGTAGAGATCGAGTATGCGGCCCGATTTGACGAAAATCTCTCAGGCCTCTTCAGGGTAGACGAACAGGGGCAGGCCTACGCGCTTGCCAAGTCTGAGAGCATTCAGGCCAGACGCTTCCTGCCGGGCTTTGATGAGCCGGGTTTCAAGGCGCCCTTCAGTGTGACGCTGACTATTCCTGATAGCGATATTGCAATCACCAATACTCCAGAGCTGAAACGGGAAGAACTGGATGGTGAACAGGTTCGAATATCATTCAAACGTACGCGGCCATTGTCGACTTACCTGTTGTCGCTGGCCGTTGGAGGTTTTGACAAGGTAGATGGGCCTCGTATTCAGCCAAATGAGCTGCGTGAGGTCGCGGTCCCGCTCACCGGATATACGAGAAAAGGCAAAGGCGCGGATATTTCATACGCCTTGCTGATGACCGAGCCCATGGTCGCATTCTTCGAGCGTGAATTGGGTATTCCATATCCCTATGAGAAGCTGGATATCATCGCCGCCCCACAATGGCCCAGCGGAGCGACGGAACTGGCCGCCGCGATCACTTATCGTGAAAGCCGGATCCTGTTCGGATCGTCTAGCGGACCAGCCTCACGCCGGTCGCTCCTGAATATCCACAGCCACGAGCTTGCCCATATGTGGTTCGGAGACCTGGTCACACCGCCTTGGTGGGACGATCTATGGCTCAAGGAAGCTTTCGCGAGCTGGGCTACGGGAATTGTGCTCTCTGAGCTTGAGCCGATGGGTGGATATGATCTGGATGCGGTCGCCGACAGCGTGAGTGCGATGGGGCTCGATAGCTTGAATAGTGCGAGGGCTGTTCGCGAACCGATCACCATCAATGAAGACATCCGTAACGCATATGATTCGATTACCTACGATAAAGGCCTGGCTGTCATCGCCATGGTCGATTCATATTTTGGGGCAGAGACGTTCAGGCCAGCGCTCGGACGATACCTGACCCGTTTTGCTGACTCTGTTGCAGACAGTGATGACTTCTTTGAGGTTATCGGGCAGGAAACCAACGAGCCGGACATTGCCAAGGCCTTCAGGAGCTTTGTCGAGCAATCAGGACTGCCGAATATCCAGGCGGACCTCAGTTGCGAACCCGAGAGAACGCCAATCGTGACTCTTGCCCAGAGCCGCTACAAGCCGCTTGGTAGTCTCATGGAGGATCGGCGCCGCTGGACGGTCCCATTCTGCCTCAAGGCAGAGAATGACGGACAGGCAGAACGGTACTGCACCATGATTGACGCTGAGACGGTTTCTTTGCCGTTGGTCGACAATGAGACTTGCCCAGCCTGGATTGTCCCGAACGCAGATGGGCGCGGCTATTGGCGTTTCGACATGGATGAGCCTCAATGGGCAACCCTGTCGGTCAATTTTCCGGCCTTGACCAGCGGCGAAGCGCTGACAGCAATCGACAGTGCCAAAGCAAGCTACCGGGCAGGAAATCTGTCTTTGCCTGCCTTGCTGGCGATCGTCGATGCGGGATCCCGCCGGCCAGAGAGACAAGTCGTGTTGGAAGCATCTGACGCTTATCGAATGCTATCCGGACTAGTCGGCGCAGATGAAGACGCCCGGTCCGGGCTGGAAGCGGAGATTGCCCGTGTATTTCAGCCGCGATGGGCCGGACTTGCTGAATCGACAGTCGGCAATGACCGCATCTTGAGATCGCGGCTGGAATCCTTCCTGGCGCGTGTCGGGCACGCTCCGAACCTGCGATCTGAATATAGTCAAGCAGCCCGTGCTTTCGTTGGTTTGCCTGTCGAGGGGGAGATTCGCACCCTGAGCAGTGATGATTTTTCGACTGCACTCGCAATCGGAATGGAAGACGGCGGTGAGCCCTTCCTGAATGCGCTGCTTGATTCGATGCAGACAATTGATGATCCCACCTTCGAGCGCGCAGCAGCCTACGCCATTGGACAGAGCAATGATCCTGAGCTCGTCGAGGCTATCCTCACTTTGAGTCTGTCAGGTGAACTGGGGACGCGCGAAAACTACACAATTGTGCACGGGCAGATGAGCCAGTCACAAACGAGGGATCAGACCTGGTCGTGGCTTCAGGCCAATTTCCCTGCCTTTGTGAAGGTCATACCCGGACAGAGGCCTCGGGCAACACCGCGCCTCGCGTCCGGCCTCTGTACGCCAGAGGGAATCGAGCAGCTCGACGAGCTTTTTGACCGGTATGGCGCCCTCGCGACAGGCTATGAGCGCGCCCTAGCTGAAGCCAAAGAAGGGATCAGCCTTTGCGTGGCGTTCAAGGCCGCAAAGTCTGCAGAGGCGCGAGACTATTTCGCCGCTATCGCCCCGTCCGAGACAGTACCGGAACCCAGCAACTGATCGATATCTTCTGCGGACTTGCCGAGCGACATCAAGATCGAACGGCTGTGTTCTCCGAATTTCGGCGCAGGACCCTTAGGTCCATCATCTGCGCCCGGAAACCTGACGGGAGATGCAGGCGCCTCAAATGTTGACCCGTCACCGGCAGAGGAGGGCACGTTGACGATGCCGCCTGCAGCTTTGACCTGCGCATCCTTTGCCGCTTCCGCGAGTGTCTGAACCGGGGACCAGGCAATGGAGTGTTCATCCAGACGTGACGCGGCCTCGTCGCGCGTTAGGCGGCCGAACCCTTCATCGAGAATATCAACGCAGGCAATTGAGTTTGCGCGTCGACCCTTCGCATTATTGAATCGGGGATCATCAATCAGGTCATCCCGGTCAATGACACGGCAAATGGGTGCCCAGTCCGACTCGCCCTGCCTGGCGACAATGCAGAGCCAGTGTTCATCACGGGTGCGAAAGAAATTCATGATCGGGACTGTCTGCTCATGACGCGCCTTGGTTGAGCCCAAACGGCCAAAGAATAGCTGGATCGCAAAGTCAGAACCGATTGTATAAAGAGCGGTTCTCAGCAGTGACGCTTCGACCAGACGGCCTTTGCCGGTCTTTGTGGCCTCCACAAGTGCAGCACATATGCCAGCGGCGGCGGCGATACTTGTCGTATGATCTCCAAACGCCGTGCGAACGGGAAATGGTTCCTGTCCTTTTGGAATGGTCGCACGCGCGACCCCGGACCGGGACCAGAAGCTTGCGATATCAAATCCGGGCTTGTCTGCGTCAGGGCCATCGAGACCATAGCCCGTCAAGCTGCAATAGACGAGTTTCGGGTTAGCGGACTTCAAGCCTTCGTAATCGAGGCCTGATCTTGTCAATCCGCCCGGGCGAACGTTCGTCAAAAAGACATCGGCGGTGGCGGCGAGTTCCCTCAATAGAGCCTGACCGTTTTCAGTTCGGGTATCGACTGCTATCGACTTCTTGCCTCGATTGTCGAAATCGAAAACCGGATTGTCCTGAATATCGGTGCCGAGCGTACGGAAGAACTTGCGAATCGGGTCGCCGCCAGGAGGTTCAACCTTGATAACTTCTGCTCCCCAGTCGGACAGAATACTACCAGCGCCGGGGGCGGCCATGTAAGTGGCGTATTCAATGACCCTAATACCTTCAAGCATTTAGCCTCGCTCTCTCTACGTCTTCTGTTTTTGTCCGATTGGTAAACCGGAAATTAACTGGCACGCTTCAATTGTCAGCAAATCAGTTTCGGGCACAAGGGAAGGCGTGTCAGATGGGTATTGCAACTATGCGTCCGCAATTGTCACAGGATGACATCCAGCGGCTAATTACGGGCGAGACTTCCGAGGAAAGGGCGGGCATCGCCCACAGGCTGTGCCGGCGTATCGCTACGGATGCGTTGACGCAGGATGAACGCACGCACGCTGAGGAGATCATAAAGATCCTCGCGGCCGATGCTGCGGACCTGGTGCGCCGCACGCTTGCTGTTGCATTGCGCAACTCGCCCAGATTGCCTCGCGATGTTGCGTTGAAGCTCGCCCAGGATATTGAGGCTGTGGCGCTACCGGTTCTGGAGCATTCGCCTTCCTTCACAGATGAAGACCTTATTGAGCTGGTGCTTGCAGTGACATCGGCGAAGCAATCTGCCATCGCGGCCCGTGAACACGTGAATGCGGAACTTTGCGAGATCATCAGTCAGCACTCATCCGCCGAAGCTGTTGAGACGCTTGCGCGGAACCGGGGCGCAAGCTGGACGCACAAGGCTTTTGAAAGTTCGATTGAGCGTTTCCCTAAGGATGAGGCGGTGACGTCTGCTATCGTCCAGCGTGAGCACATTCCTGTGCACATTGCGGAAAAGCTTGTCTCGCTCGTGTCGGGTCAGGTGTTCGACCTTCTCGTGAACAGACATGAATTACCTGCGCAGCTGGCAATCGACCTGGCTGCTGGTGCGCGAGAGCGAGCCACCATTGATCTGGTTGAACAGGCAGATCGCAGCAATGACATGCAACGCTTTGTACATCAGCTGGACCTGAATGGACGACTTTCTCATTCGCTGATCATGCGAGCGCTATGTGTGGGACACATGAAGTTCGTTGAATATGCCTTGGCCGAACTGGCAGGTGTACCCCACAACCGTGTCTGGCTGATGATTCATGATGCCGGACCACGTGGTCTTGCCGCAATTTTTGACCGGTCAGGGTTACCGCGCAAATTATTGCCGGCGTTCAAAGCTGCGGTGAACGTATTTCATGAAACAGAGCTCGACGGCGGGCCACATGACAAAGCCCGGTTTCGGTCGCGCATGATTGAGCGTGTCCTCACCCAGTTTCAGGCGATCCCCAAGGATGATCTCGATTATCTTCTTGAAAAGCTGGACGCTTATTCAGAGCAGGCGGAACAGGCCGAAGAACAGCCCCGCACAACTGTCAGGCCGGCAAAAGCCGTTTAGCCATCCACAGCAGGTTTTACGCCGAGTTCAATTCCGAGGACTGCAAGATCGTCACCATCCCGGTAGCGTGCATTCTCGGCGATTACGGCTATGCCGCAGGATACTGCGGCGTCGATCCGTTTCATCAGGTCTTCTTCACGCCACAGGTGGTTGGCATCGACCCGAACTGAATCGAGCATCAGGCGTAAACCCGTATCGAGTGGGGTGCACCAGGATTTGGTTGCATTGACACCCACCCGGAAACCGCGGCGACGCAGCGCTTCAATGCTGCGTGTGACATCTGCTTTGGATTGCGAAAGTGATGCGTCAGTAACTTCAATACAGACTTCCTGAGGGCAGATCCGACTGCGCGCAGCAGCGGCTTCGCAGGCCATTGGCGTATCCGGGTGCATCATCGCGGCGATAGGGGCTTCAATGATGATTGGCCGCGCACTCACATTTTCCCGCAGGGCGAGCGTCGCTACTGTTTCAACATGATGAGCAAGCCAGAGGGCCGGACTGATGCATTCTGCTATCAGCCCGGATTCACCAAAACTCACACGCTCTTCATAACGCTTTGGAGTTTCGGCAATCGTGTTGACAATGTCACCTTTGACCAAGTGAACCACTGGAGCGAAGCGGACGGTCGGCAATGTGGGAATAACGGTCGTTTTCGGCTGAACGCTGGTTCTCACTTGTTGCATGCTGCACCTCGGTCTGTGATTGTCTTCTGAAACAACACTTACGGGAGGCGTGTTGAGATCACGCGCATTTCCGGATGAGGATTTTTGGCAAATTTGCTGGAATTTTGGGAGAAACTGAAGTGTCTGATGCATCATCCGAACCGCGCCTGGCGGCGACAATCCTGTTATTGCGCGACGCGCCCGAACTTCAGGTCTTGATGGTCAAGCGCCATTACCAGATTGATTTCGCCGCAGGTGCTCTGGTGTTCCCCGGTGGCAAGGCAAATGACGAAGATGAATCTTCAGAGTGGACAGCGCTGTGCGATGGTGACCATTCGGGCGCTGACCGCGCGGCGCGCATTGGCGCTATTCGTGAAGCGTATGAAGAGAGTGGGATAATTCTCGCACGCCATAAGTCAGCACGCGGTGCAGGCGCTCCCCTCATTGGCGCTGATGTCGCCGGCAAACTCGAAGAGTTCCGAGCGGCTGTCGACAGGCGCGAAAAGAGTTTTCTCGAATTGATTGAGAGCAATAATCTTGTACTGGCGCTCGACACGCTTGTTCATTTTGGTCATTGGATCACGCCGGATATGATGCCGAAGCGTTTCGACACACATTTCTATCTTGCGCCGACACCTCCAGACCAGCTGGCGACACATGATGGCCGTGAGACAACCGATGCTGTCTGGTTGTCGCCATCCCTTGCACTCGATATGGAGGCCTCTGGCAAAGCTACGATCATATTCCCGACCAAGATGAACCTTGGAAAACTCGCCGAAACCCGCAGCGTTCCAACCGCGATCAGCCGCTTTTCGGGTGAGGCGGTTGTGACGGTTTTGCCTGTGGTCGGCGAGGATGAGGCCGGCAATCCATGTCTGCACATTCCCGCAGAGGCGGGCTATGTTCAGGTTACCGAGCCGCTTGAACGCGTCGCCAACGTCATCAAACGCTAAGCGGCACAAATCACCGCGGGCGATAGGCTAGCGGGCGTTCGTTTTCATCAAGGTTCAGATACCGGTCACGCAATTTGGTCTGGCGGCTCGTCAGTGACTGTTCGTTGCCTTCGATAAAAATCCGGACGGGCGCACTTGTCACTTCCAGTGGGTCGCCATCCCAGATGACCAGGTCTCCAGCGCTGCCCGGCATTAGTGAGCCCAGTCGTGGAAGGCCGAATATGGCTGCTGGTGCCGACGTTATGGCTCGCAACGCGTCTTCGTGATCAACCCCGCTGCCCACAGCATTTCCCGCGCTTTGAAGTACCAGCCGGGATTGATGACTATCATCATCGAAATAGGCAAAGGCCGTTGTTACACCCGCCTCAATCAGTCTGGCGGCATTTTCCTGTGTCGAGCCGAGACGCTCAAACGCGCCTGGGAGGTTGGCATAAGGATCAATAATTACGCCGACATTGGCGCTTGCCAGTTCATTCGCGACCATCCAGCCTTCCTCGGCTCCGACGAGGGCGATCCGCAAGCTGGGATTGGCATTCTTCAATTCAATCACGTTGCGAATGTCACTGGCGCGGCTGACCGCGATCAGAATCAATTGCTGTCCTTTAGCGGCCGGCGCTAACGCCTGGGCATCTACACGATTGAGAGCGTCACCTTCATTGTTGGCAATAAAGCGGGCAGGATAGGTTCGTGCGTCGACCAAGGCCGCTCTGAGTGTTGCCCAGGCAGCTGGCCGCGATCCGCCTTCAAGACCTGCGCCTGCCTCTCCCATATTGATGAATGTAAATGCCTTTTGACGCGTGACCGATTCCGGTTTGCCGCTCATATCTGCGATAAAACCCTGACCACCAAACAAGCCGGACCCGAATGAGGGGGCAATAGCGGCCCGGGTAACACCAGAGATCCGAGTCACGGCGACGTTCGTCGCAAGCGGGTTGTAAGCGTCAGTCATATCAAGGGCCGCGCTATAGCCCGAGAGTGGGGCGACTGTGTCATTTGTCGGGTCTTCTGCGCCAACTTCCACAATACCTATCCGGCTGAAAGCGCTGAAAATGCCCGGCGTAACCCATGAGCCATCAGCGTCTATGGTTTCAATACCCGAAGGGACGAGGGCATCGGTGCCAGCTGAAATGACTGAGCCATTTCTGATAATGACGGTGGCACCTTCTATCAGTTCCTCACCCGTCCAGAGCTTTGCGTTCTGTAGAGCGATATCCTGACTGGCGGCATTGAGCGCGATCAATGTCGAGGATGCGAGCGCGATGGTGACGAACTTTCTCATTTCACGTCTCCTTCGCCGGGTTGGCCGAGTTCGAAGTCTGTCACAGGCGTCAGTGCGGGGTCATTCCGGTCGAACATCAGTGCCCCATCAATGTAGACTTTCTCTGCGTTCGCATAAACGCTGAACGGATCGGCCGACCAGACAACGACATCGCCATCCTTGCCAGCCTCGAGTGAACCGGTCTTGTCGAAGATACCAAGCGATTTTGCTGGATTGGCCGATAGCCAGGCCCAGGCATCCGCATTCGATATTTCTATACCCGCGCGGCGGCCGTCAGCGAGTGCCTTGGCGGCTTCCTGATTGAGCCTTTGTATCCCTATGTCGCTGTCAGAGTGGACGATCGCGCAGGCGCCGGCATCATGAACCATCGGAATGTTTTCGGGGATGCCGTCATACGCTTCCATCTTGAAGCCCCACCAATCGGCCCACATCGATGAACATATATCATTGGCGGCCAGCTTGTCGGCTATTTTATAACTCTCGACGGCGTGATGAAACGAGGTGACCTTGTAGCCAAATTCCTTCGACATATCGATGACCTGCGCCATTTCATCGGCGCGATAGCAATGCATATGGACGAGTATGTCGCCATCGAGCACGCCTTTAAGTGTATCGAGTTCAAGGTTGCGAGTGGGCGGCTCGCCGCCATCCTCTTCCCACTTTTCCCATTTGGCCCTGTATTCGGCCGCCTGTATCCAGGACGTGCGATAGCCGGCTACATTGCCCATACGCGAATAGGGTGCGCCGCCCGGAAAGCGCCCGCCACCATATCCGTAAACGCGTTTTGGGTTTTCGCCACAGGCCATCTTCAAAGTGTATGGCGCGCCGGGAAACTTCATGCCCTGAACAGTGCGCGACGCGACATTTTTCAAAGTAACCCCTCGACCGCCAAATAGGTTCGCTGAACCGGGGAGGATCTGCAGTGACGTTACGCCGCCGGCAAGTGCGCGTGTGAAGCCGGGGTCCTGTGGCCAGACGCCATGCTCAGCCCAGACCTCTGCCGTCACGGGTCCTGATATCTCGTTGCCATCGCTATGTGCGCTCACGCCAGGCGACGCATAGACGCCGAGATGGGAGTGATTGTCGATGATGCCGGGTGTGATGAATTTCCCGGTCGCATCGATGACGGTCGCGTCTGCCGGAACATCCACGTCTTCACCGATCGCGGCGATGTCACCATCCACGATCAGCACATCGTAGCTGGCAAAAACCCCGCCTATGCCATCGTAGACTGTTGCACCGGTCAGCATTACCGGGGCAGAGGGATAGGGCTTGTAGGTCGATGGGTAGGGGTTCTTGTCGAAATTGCCCAATGCAGACTTGGCAGAAGCCGCATCGGCATTCCTGACCTTGTCCTTGTCATCGCCGCAAGCTGTCATGGAAAGCGATACGGCGGTTATGGCCGCGAGATACGCTACGTTCTTCATTGTGGCCCCTCTGCCAATAGAGTTTGAGCCATAGTGTAGGTATTGTGGATCAGTTCAATGGAGGCGAGCCAAATTTTGAAGTGGCGGCCTATGTTCGCCGTTTAAGGATGCTGCGAGCAAGGATGGCATAGCCAAATTCCCGGATCCGACTGATCGGGCCGAACTCGCTTGTTGCAATCTGAGCGAGGCGCCGTTGCAAGCGACCAGCGGCAGCGTCTTCCTTGTTAGCACCAAGCCAGCGCCAGACGGTATCGCTAAGCTGGTGGCGCGCAGCACGCATTCCTGAACCCGTCACGAAAACACTGCGGGTCGGGCGCGTGGCATTTGCAAAGTATTTTTTATAGTGGTCGTGCCCATTCGCCAGATCATAGGTGCTGATGCCCATTTCGGGCAGCGAGATGAGGGCCTTCATGAGCAACAGGTTGCCGGGGGAGTAGGCTGAATATGCCGGATCAAAAACCGCAATCCATGGATGATATTCAGAACCAATCTTGATGCCAAAATGAGCACTGATCAGGCGTTCGCCGCATCTCAGGATAATGGCGAAGTTGTATGGGCTCGCGGCCACGGCATCGAGAACTTGTCTGGATGCGGTGGTCGCCGTGAGATCAACAAGGCCAGAGTCCCGATACTGCTTGCTTTTGAGATCGAAAATCTCGGTAAGCGTGGATCCGGAAACAGGTCCCCATTCGAGTTTCATTTTGCCCGCATCGCGTTCGATCTGGTTTGCAAGGCGCCGGAAATTCTTGAAGCGTTTGGCATGCGCCGCACGCCTGCTTTCGAGGAAGTCTTCAGGGCTCAAGTCGCCGGGCCGGATCAGGTGACTCTCGGTAATATGCGAAGATGGGCATCGTTCTGGCGTCTGCATTGAAACAACGGGTTCGGCTTCAACGACTGACGTGCTGGAGAATGCCGGAATGCCGGCAAGCTGAATCAGATCATCGAGAGGCGCATTTACCTCTACCGACAAGACAGGCCCGGAATAGTCAGCGAATGGCGCACCAAGTGGGCGCGCCAATCCATCCGGACGCAGATGTACAGCAAGAACGCCCTGGAGCAGGTCGTCCCGCTCAAACAAGGCAATCCGCACATCATCGCGGATACTGGACATGATCGATGCAAACTCCGGCCTCAGCAAAGCGCTCTGATAGTCGTGGCGCTGGTCACACAGGCCTCGCCATTGTTCGACCTCGCTCGGCGTGAGCTCGTCGTAGCGGACAAGTCTCGCCGAGAGCTGGCTTTGAGAAAGGGATGTTTGAGCCATTACGCGCCGCGCCTCATCCTATCGGCCGGGTGCAGTTTGCCGTCGAAAGATCGATTGTAAACGTCGGCTGGGTCGGTGCACGGCGAGGCTGGGAGCGCCCGGTGGTTTTTAGCAAGCGGGCAAGGGCCGCTTTCCCAATGGTGGCGGCGGACAAGGTCTGAGGGCGGCGAGGTTTTAGCCCGAAATCGCGCCGAAGCCGTCCGTTTGCATATATGGCGTTTGCGCGAACGAGCGCGGGCAGTGTCATGAATTCGCACGATAGCGATACGTTCATCATGTCCGCATTCTGGATACGGTGCGGTGCGGTTTGTGGCCATGTCACGGCCATGCCGGGTTTGAGGTCTATACAGACGGCTTCGCGGTCGAACGTCGACTGAAAGGCAAGTCCTTCTTCCTGCTCAAGGAGGGCAATCGCTTCCAGACGCTCGTCAGGCGCATATTCATTGCGCGGTGGGTAGAACCACACCTTCTTTTCGCCGCGGACCTGCAGAAGCGCGACAAGCGGAATATCGAGGTGGTAGTGGACGTGAACATTCGGCGAGGATATCAAGACCCCCATATCGCGTTTGAGCGTGCGCTGGCCGGTTGCGCTTGTGATGGAGTCGAAAATGTCATCGCCAACGGACGCATAGTCTGCAACGTGCAGATTGGTGGCTCGGAGGTTCAGCCAGATACGACCGCGCTTGACCGCTTCCAGCAGATCGGTACCTGACATGTCTCCAGCTGTCCCGCGAACGGGTGCTTCTTCGCCTTCACCGTGATTGGCGAACGTCCAGATGCCCAGCTTGTCGCGAGGGTATGCATCAAGCAAGGCTGCCAGGGATGCGTCGCAGAAAAGCGGTGACTGATGTAGTGTGTGACTGGCTTCGACGAGCGTCTTGCCAAAGTCTGCTTTCGTTGATCCAGGCCAATTGATCGCCATGATGTGTCCCGCACTGTTACAAGCAGCGCGGTTTAGCCGGGCAAATCAGCCTCGATCGCGCTATTCTCCTGAGAGGCGAGCAAGATCCGGGCCTAAATGTCGACAGTACAGAATCAGATGTCGAGTTCTTCGGCGAAGTGGGCATTTTCCTGAATGAACCGGAAGCGGTGTTCGGCCTTCTTGCCCATCAGGGTTTCAATCAGCTCAGCAGGTCGCAATTCAGTCAAAGCATCCATCGAATCAGGAAGGGTGATGCGGGCCATGGTCCGGGTGGCCGGATCCATGGTTGTTTCCTTGAGCTGCGCCGGGTTCATTTCACCGAGACCCTTGAAGCGGCCGACTTCAACTTTCTGGTTGGGTTTGAATTCTTTTTCGAGAAGATCAGCCTTCTGCTCTTCATCCATCGCGTAGACCGATTTGCCTTTATAACTCAGACGGAATAGCGGCGGCATCGCCATGAAGAGACGACCGCTTTCGATCAGGCCGGGTGTCATCTGGTAGAAGAACGTGATCAGCAGCGCGGCAATGTGCGCGCCGTCAACGTCAGCATCCGTCATGATAATCACGCGTTCGTAGCGTAGGTCATCAATGTTGAATTGGGATTTCAGACCCGTACCAAGGGCGAGCATCAGGTCCGACAGTTCCTGATTCTTGTCCAGCTTGTCATCCGAGGCCGATGCCACATTCAGGATCTTGCCCCTAAGCGGCAAAATGGCCTGGGTTGCCCGGCTACGTGCTTGCTTGGCCGAGCCTCCAGCGGAATCGCCTTCGACGATAAAGAGTTCTGTATTCTCTGGCCCGTTGCTCGAACAGTCGGCCAGCTTGCCCGGAAGCCGCAGTCGTTTTGTAGCCGACTTGCGGGCAACATCCTTGGCCTTCCGCCGCTTGGCTCGCTCGTCTGCGCGTTCCATCGCCCAGTTCAGGAGCTTGTCTGATTCTTTCGGACTGGCTGCAAGCCAGTGATCAAACCTGTCCCGAACGGCATTTTCAACGAGGCGGAAAGCGGCGGTCGAGGATAGCTTGTCCTTGGTCTGGCCAACAAATTCAGGACCGCGAATAAACACCGAAAGCAGAATGCCCGCATACGCCATGATGTCGTCGGCGGTAATTGCGCTGGCCTTCTTTTGCCCGGTCAGTTCGCCATAATTGCGCAGACCTTTTGTGATCGCCGACCGGAGCCCGGCTTCATGGGTTCCGCCATCCGGCGTCGGGATCGTATTGCAATACGACCTGGAAAAACCGTCTGCATCGCCAAAGCCAGCAGCCGTCCAGGCAATCGCCCATTCAACTTTGCCTTCGCCAGATTCGACGAGACCAGAAAAGGCTTCTGAGGTAATTGTCGCCTTGCCTTTGAAAACCTCGTCCAGCTGATCGGCGAGGCCATTTGGGTAGCTGAGTACGGCTTCGGCGGGTACTTTGGAGTCTTCTGGGAGCAATTCGGGCGCGCAGGACCACCGCAGTTCGACCCCGCGATACAAATAAGCTTTTGAGCGCGCCATCTGGAAAAGTCGGCCGGGCTTGAACCGCAGCTTTTCACCAAAGATTTCATGATCAGGCTTGAACTTCACGGTCGTACCGCGACGATTAGGGGCAGCGCCCTTCAACTCGACCGGGCCGACGACGTGTCCGCGCTCGAATGACTGCACGTAGAGCTTTTTGTCACGTGCAACTTCGACGTCCACACGCTCAGACAGGGCATTGACGACCGAGATGCCAACACCGTGCAGGCCGCCAGCGGTCGCATAGGCCTTGCTTGAGAACTTACCGCCTGAGTGAAGCGTCGTCATGATGACTTCGAGCGCTGACTTTCCAGGGAATTTGGGGTGTGGGTCAACCGGAATGCCGCGGCCATTGTCTGACACCGTCAGATAGCCATCCTCCGCGAGGTGGACTTCGATCCGGCTTGCATGTCCTGCAACGGCTTCGTCCATGGCGTTGTCGAGGATTTCAGCGAACAGGTGATGATAGGCCCGTTCGTCGGTGCCGCCAATATACATGCCCGGTCGCTTGCGCACAGGCTCAAGACCTTCAAGGACTTCAATGTCCTTCGCGGAATATCCGGTTTCGTCTGGCGTCATATTATCGAACAATTGTGCCTGGTTTGAAGCTGCCATTGGAATCCCCGTCTAGACCGACTCACCGAAATGATACGAGCCCCAATGACAGAAGGAATAGGCTTAACGGGTCGTTAACCTTCCGGCGTGTTTCGGTGGATTGCCGTGACAAATGTCAGCCATAGTGATCAGTAAGCAAGCGAGCACGCGCAAAGACTGCCTCGAACATCTCTGGAGTCAGGCGTCTGGTGTTCGTGTTGTATCGGGAGCAATGGTAGCTTGATAGCAGTACCATGCCACCGGGTAGCTCATATTCCACGGCGTGGCCAAACGGGTAATCCTTCAGCTTGAGATCAAATGCCCGTACAGTTGAATCGTGAGATATTTTCCCAAGGCAGAGCAGCACTTTTGCGTTGGGAAGCGACGCAATACGGGACTGTAAAAAGGCCCGACACTGGTTCACTTCGGTGCCTACCGGTTTGTTTTGGGGGGGGACACACCGCACGGCATTCGTGATCATTGCGTTTTTCAAAAGCAGGTCGTCGTCCGGCCGAGCCTGATATTCGCCTTCGGAGAACCCAAATTTGTTCAGCGTTGCGTAGAGCAGATCACCGGCCCAGTCGCCTGTAAACGGTCGGCCAGTCTTGTTTGCCCCTGTGACGCCGGGAGCAAGTCCAATCACCAGTAGCTGTGCGTTTTCGTCGCCAAATGAAGGAACGGCACCATTGAACCAGCCGGGATGTTCCAGGCGGTTCTTGGACCGGTACGAAACCAGACGGGGACAGAGCTCACAATCATAAGGCGCTTCGGCCGGCGTGCTGGCTTTGGCGCTAGTCATACCCGTCATCTCCGTCTTGTGGGTCACTGTCCCGCTTTGGGCGCGCAATCAGGTTGGCCATATCGGCGAGATCAATGAAAACGTCTGCCTCCCGGCGGAGTTCATCGGAAATCGTCTGTGTCTGCCCTTTTACGGAAGAGACGATCGTGATCCGGCACCCCTTTGTCTTGAGGGCTTCGACCGCACGCCTGAAGTCTGAATCTCCTGCGAACAGGACGACGTGATCGACACGGTCGGCCAGGTTGAGCATGTCAACAGTCATTTCAACCAGCATATTTCCGCGAAACCTGCGCCGACCATCCTGGTCGCTGAATTCCCGCGCCGGCTTCTGGACTACATTGAATCCGTTATAGGTGAGCCAGTCCACAAGCGGCCGGACAGGGCTGTATTGGTCGGTCTCCACGATGGTCGTGTAATAACTGGCTCTTAGCAACCGTCCGCGATTTTGAAATTCAGTCAGGAGCTTGCGAAAATCGATCTCGAGATTCAGCGAACGGGCAGTCGAGTAAAGGCCTGCACCATCAATTAAGATGGCGAGGCGCTCATCTTTGTAAAAGGCCATAATTACAATACCGATCAGAAAAGGGGTTCTTCAATGCATGGCAGGCTAGTTTCGCACTGCAATCTTCGCAAGACAGTGGGTTGTCTTGGTGTGCTGCGGCGCATATAAAAATCGATTACAGGAGATTTCCCATGGCACGTGTTACAGTTGAAGACTGCATTGAGCAGATCCCAAATCGCTTCGAACTCATTCTTGTCGCTGCGCAACGCGCGCGCATGATCCGCGAGGGCTCCCCCCTTACAGTCGATCGCGATAATGACAAGGATCCAGTCGTTTCACTGCGTGAGATCGCAGACCGCTCTGTCAGCCTTGATGCTGTCCGTGAGGGCCTTATCGCAACGCTTCAGGAAGTCCGTCCGGGCGAAGAGGAAGAACGCGAAGCAGATCGCGTCGCTCTGGAAGCTGCGCCAGCAGCCAGCGAAGAAGACGTGATGCGTGCCTATCAGGCCGAACTTGAATCGGGACGTGACGACAGGTTCTAGAGTGTCATGACCATTGCGGCCGTAGAGATTACTGATCGGTCGCCCGCAAATATGGAGCGGCGCGAGTCTGGAGCTCGCGTCGATATCCCCAGTCGCGAAGACCTCATTGAGGCGGTTAAATCCTACCATCAAGAGGTCGATGCAACACTTCTGGGTGACGCATATGCCTTCGCCAAAGAAAAGCACGGCGAACAACTTCGGCAGTCTGGCGACCCATATTATTCCCATCCAGTGCAGGTTGCGATGCTTCTGGCTACGATCCGGCTGGACGAATGCACGATTATGGCAGGCCTTCTTCACGATACGGTGGAAGACTGCGATGTTTCGCTTTCCGAGATTGAACGCCGCTTCGGCGAAGACGTCAGGGATCTTGTCGATGGCGTGACGAAGCTCGGCAAACTCGACTACAAGTCAGAGAAGTCAAAGCAGGCCGAAAACTTTCAGAAGTTCATTCTTGCGACTGTGCAGGATGTCCGCGTGCTGCTGGTCAAGCTCGCGGACCGATTGCATAATATGAGGACGCTTCACTTCGTGCCGAAAGAAGCGTCCCGTCTCAGAATTGCCCGCGAAACCATGGAAATCTATGCGCCACTGGCGCGGAGGATTGGTCTTTATGCCGTGGCATCGGAGCTGGAAGATCTGTCGTTTCACCACGTAAATCCAGCAGCGCGGGAAAGCATAATCCAGAAGCTCGAGGAATTATCATCGGAAAATGCTGATGACCTCGAACGCATCCGCTTCGCTATCAAGCAGGTTGTTGGTGAGCATGGGATTGAAGCGCGCGTAAAGGGGCGGAGAAAGCAGCCTTATTCAATCTGGCGAAAGCTTGAGAAGAAGTCGATTTCGTTCCGCGACGTCGCCGACATCTTCGCTTTCCGCATCATCGTGAGTACGACGGAGGAGTGCTACAAGCTCCTCGGTGCCTTCCACACTGTCTGGGCATGCCTGCCGGACCGGTTTCGGGATTTCATCTCGGTGCCCAAGCCGAATGGCTATGCCTCTATCCACACAACTGTGCGGGCATCAGGCAACCGTCTGGTGGAGTTGCAGATACGCACCGAGGCAATGGACGACACAGCCGAACACGGCGTTGCGGCTCACTGGACTTACAAGAACAGTGAGTATGGTTTCGACCTTGAATCTTCCAAAGCCGCCGGCCTTGATCCGGGCGCGAATCTCAGAGCTTTCGGAGAATTGCTCGCCGATGGTGCTGACCCGGACGAATTTCTCGAGCACGCCAAGCTCGAAATGTACCGTGAGCATGTCTTCGTGTTCACGCCGAAAGGCCGCCTCATCATCCTGCCCGGTGGCGCGATGCCGCTCGATTTTGCATATGCCGTTCACACGGCCGTCGGCGATACGTGTGACGGCGTGAAGATAAACGGAGTCATCCGGACTTTGCGCACGACGCTGAAGAATGGCGACGTCGTTGAAATCCTTCGCCGCAGTGAGTCACGGCCCGTGGTGGGGTGGGAGGCACTGACGGTCACGGGAAGGGCAAGGTCTGCAATACGGCGCCTGATCCGTGATCGTGAGCAGGCAGAGTTCGTCAAGCTTGGTCGTTCACTTATCGACCGTGATTTGCGTCGGGCTGGGCTGGATCCCTTCGAGATCGATATGCCCCGCGTCGCGCGGCGCGCCGACTTCGAAACCTCAGAAGCCCTTGCCGAAGCAATCGGCCGTGGACGGTATGAAACGTCGGATTTTATCCGGACAGTTTTCCCGGGCCATGAGCCAGTCCAATCTATCCCGGCGGACCGCACCGTGCTGGACGACGACCATGCCCGGCAGATGGTTGCTGGTGAAGATCTTACGCCGGGCATTACACTGCATCTGGGCGAGTGTTGTCACCCGATTCCAGGAGACAGGATCATCGGCCTGCGAGAGCCTGAAAAGGGCCTCGTTATCCATACGATCTTCTGTCGCCGCGTCGCGGAATTTGAAGACCGCCCGGATCTTTGGGTAGACCTGCGCTGGAACGAACTTTCCAAAAAGGGCGTCGTTGCCGTTGGCCGCATCAGTGTCCGCGCAATCAACAAGCGCGGGGTGATGGCCAGTCAATGTTCCGCGGTCGCACAGGCAGGCGGAAACATAACGCGTGTGCAAACAGGTGAACGAACGTCCGACTTTCTCCAGCTCGTATTCGATATCGAGGTTGAAGATCTGCGGCATCTGGAGCAGATAAAGGCCGCATTACGCGCGCTCGCTGTTGTGGAGAGCGTTGACCGGCTGGAGGAGAATAGCAATTGACCGATGAAGATGTGCTCGACGTGTTTCGCGAAGCTGGTGCACTTCTGGAAGGTCATTTCATTCTCTCATCAGGACGCCGCAGTCCCGTTTTTCTCCAGAAGGCCCTGGTTTTTTCCCAGCCTGACCTCGCCGCCAGGCTTTGTGAGGCGCTGGCGCGTCTGGTCGAAACACGTTTCGGAAAGATAGACGTCGTTGCGGGCCCGGCTGTTGGTGGCATCATTCCGGGTTATGAGCTGGCGCGGCAACTTGGCTGTCGATCCATCTTTGCGGAACGGGTGGATGGTGTCCTTCAATTCCGGCGTGGATTTTCAATAAAAGAAAATGAAAAGATCCTGATAGCTGAAGACATTGTGACAACCGGGTTATCTTTCCGCGAGACGGTACAGGCTCTCGCAAAGCTCCCGGGTGAAACGGTCGGTGGATCCTGCATTATCGATCGCTCGAACGGCAAGGCGGATGTTGGATGTGACCTTATCTCGCTGGCTCGAGTGGATTTCCCTGACTACGCGCCTGATGACCTGCCGCCGTCTCTCGTCGATATCCCGGCCGTAAAGCCGGGAAGCCGCGGACTGGCGTGAGGGGCGGATAGGCCATGATCATCGGAATGGGCAATGATCTCTGCAACATTGAGCGAATTGAACGCTCGATCCAGCGGTTTGGTGATCGTTTCAAGCAACGCTGCTTCACGGAAACTGAAATTGCGCTCGCGGAAAGGCGTCGGCGCTCCGCAGAAACGTATGCCAAGCGTTTTGCGGCGAAGGAAGCCTGCGCGAAGGCGCTTGGGACAGGCGTTCCAAGACGGGGTGTTCACTGGACTCATATGGGCGTGGTTAATCTGCCGTCTGGAAAGCCAACCATGCATCTCACTGAAGGGGCGGCCCGTCGCCTTGAGGAGATGACACCCGATGGACATGAAGCGTTGATCCACCTCACCATCACTGACGATCACCCGTGGGCGTCGGCGGTTGTAATTATCGAAGCGATACCTTTAAAAGCCGGACAATGAAGCCCGCTCGCCCCAAGAGAACCCGATTGCGCGCCGCCGGGCGCGTGGTGAAGCGCAAGCGCCCCGAACTCGATCCGGCTAAACGTGAAGACCTTGAGAAACGTCTCGGATACAGCTTCCGAAATGTCGAGTGGCTAAACCGCGCGCTCACTCATCCGAGCCTGATCGACAATTATGACGGCGATGCCCAGTTTTCCAACCAGAGACTGGAGTTCCTGGGCGACAGGGTGCTCGGCCTGATTGTTGCCGAACTGCTCATCGCAAAATTTCCAGCGGAACGCGAAGGATATCTCACCAAGATCTTTCATCAACTCGTATCCGGCGAAGCTTGCGCCGAAGTCGGGGAAAAGATTGGTCTGAGAGACTTCCTATTTCTTGATGTGTCCATGCAAAAGAACAAGCAGGGCAGCTACGACAAGAGTGTTGCTGACGCGATCGAGGCGGTAATTGCGGCCATATACCGCGACGCCGATCTCGATGCAGCGAGAGATTTCATCAGCCGGCACTGGATCATGGAGCTTGTCGACCGGGAAGTCTCGCAGCAAAACCCCAAAACGCGTTTGAGCGACTGGTGTGGCGCAAACAGAAAGCCGTATGCGGTGTATGATATCGTGGACCGTTCCGGATCAGATCATGAGCCTGTGTTTACCGTGAGGGCGCGTGTGGATGGTGCGGGTGAGGCGACCGAAAAGGGCAGGTCACGTCAGGACGCTGAAATGGCCGCTGCCGATAAGCTATTGAGAGAATTGTTGCGTAATGGAAGCTGAAGACATCAAACGTGCGGGTTTCGTCGCCATTATTGGTGCTCCGAATGCGGGTAAATCGACGCTGACGAACGCGCTTGTCGGGACGAAAGTCGCCATTGTTACGCACAAGGTCCAGACGACACGTTTTCCGGTCAGGGGCGTGGCGCACAGCAATGACGCTCAGATCGTTATTGTCGACACGCCAGGTATTTTCAGCGCGCGAAGGCGGCTGGACCGCGCCATGGTGAAAGCAGCGTGGTCTGGTGCTGCCGATGCGGATGCTGTCGTGCATCTTATTGATGCTGCGGCGTGGATTGCCGAAAAGGCAGGCGAGGCATCGCCTGCGCAGCGAAGATCAGTTGAAGACGATGAGAAAGTCATCGAGACACTCAAGCGTACCGAACAAAAGGCGCTATTGGCACTGAACAAGATTGATCTGTTTCCGCATGACCAGATTCTGCCCCTGATTTCACAGTTCAGCGCCATGGACGCCTATGAAGAGGTCTTCATGATTTCGGCGGAAAATGGTGACGGCGTAGACCGTCTGCTGATCAGCCTTGCCGGCCGCATGCCCGAAGGAGGCGCAATGTTCCCCCCCGAACAATCTGCGGATATACCAATGCGACTTCTGGCAGCGGAGATTACCCGCGAAAAGCTGATGCTGCGCCTGCACGAAGAACTGCCTTACCAGCTCACAGTGGAAACCGAAGGCTGGGAAGACTTCCGCAATGGTGACGTAAAGATCCAGCAGGCGGTTATCGTCGGGCGCGAAACCCACAAGGCGATGGTGCTCGGCAAGAATGGCCAGACCGTCAAGGCTGTCAGCAGGGCGGCGAGGCAGGAACTCAGTCAGCTTCTTGACCGAAAGGTCCATCTCTTCCTTTTCGTGAAGGTCGATGAGAAATGGCAGGAGCGTCGTGAATCCTACTCCAATCTCGGTCTGGAGTTTGATACCTGATGCAATGGCGCGATGAGGGTTTTATCCTCGGAGGGCGAAAATTCGGGGAAAGCGGCTTAATTCTGGACGTGCTGACACGAGAGCGAGGCCGAAGGTCCGGGCTGGTTTACGGCGGCGCCTCAACGAAAAAGCGCGGGCAGTTCGAACCTGGCAATTCATTGCAGCTTTCGTGGTCGGGGCGCCTGGAAGACCAGCTAGGAAGGTTCGAGGTTGCAGAGGCGACAAAGTTCCGTGTTGCACGGTTGCTGGACCTGCCGGATGCCCTTCGCGCATTGACCGCAATTTGCACATTGTTGCGAGGAGCCCTGAACGAAGGTGACCACGCCGGCTCGGCGATGTACGAGGCAACGATCATGTTGCTCGATAGCCTGGAAGAGGACGAGGTCTGGCCAGCCCTTTATGTTCGTTGGGAGCTCGGTCTGTTGTCTGCGCTCGGATTTGGGCTGGATCTCGATGCTTGTGCCATCAGTGGCGCAAATGATGGCCTGACGCACGTTTCACCGCGCACGGGCAGGGCGGTGCGCGGGTCGGACGCGGAAGATTATGTTGATCGCCTGTTCAGGCTCCCACGCTTCCTTGTGGACCCTGCAGCGCATACCTCTGCAGAGGAAGTCGCCGATGGCCTGAATCTGACCGGGTATTTTGTTGAGCGTCGCCTGTTCCATGCGGTCAACAAGGAAGTGCCTGACGCACGCAGAAGGCTGGTGTCTGCATTGGCTCAACGCGTTTAGCGGCAAATAGAGCTTCCACCCATGTCCAGATGAAAATGATCGGCGTGAGCAGCGTTGTAGTCCGGGCCGAGCGTAACAGAGAAGAGGCGGCAGGCGCCGTCATGAACTTCGGCCAGAAATTCGCCGAGGTCACTGTCTTCGCGCCAATTCTTGCGAACGTCTATAAGCCGGCCATCCTCCAGCCGGAATCCCTTGATGTCGATCGCATTGGCGCGGCCATGCTCACTGAGCCGATCTGTGCCAGCAATGTTGCGGCAGGAAAAGCTGCCATAGGTCAGAATTTCGTCCACGGGAGAGCCGAGGAGGCGTTCGGCTGCGGGTGCTATGACCTGCCCCTCCAGAATGTAGAGGGCAGCAGTCTGATGACAGGTCATCCGCAAGGGCGCAAGGGAGTAGGGAAATAGCGACTGGTTCAGGACGAGGCCTTCATTCAGCGGGCATCTCTCTGTACCTGCATCAGAAGGAAGTCGAGTGTAGGCAACGCCCGCCTTGTCCAGCAGACGATAGCACAGCGGCGCATCGCTTTTTACGCGCGCCAGCTTGAAATGGGTCGCGACGCCTATCGGGTCATCGAGGTTGATCGGTCGCAGTGGGTTGTGCTGGGGGGGGAGGAATCGGTTGGCCACTACAATAGCCAGAATGACTGCTGCAATAACACCGATCTGTTTGATGGTTCGCACAAGCGTGTTGTTCATTCCTTAACCAATCGGCCCTTTCTGTTAACGTTACGTATGCCGATTGATTCCCGGCGACCAATAAACCTATCGAGGGAGCCTACATGTCCGACCTTCTGGACCATGAAGATGGCAAGATCATCAATGAACCGCTGAGTGAGGCGCTGACCAAGCGCTATCTCGCCTATGCGTTGTCCACGATCACCTCACGCGCCCTTCCGGATGTTCGCGACGGCCTGAAGCCGGTGCAACGCCGAATTCTATACGGCATGCGTGAACTTAAGCTCGATCCGGATGCCGGGTATCGCAAATGCGCCAAGATTGTCGGTGACGTGATGGGTAACTTCCATCCGCATGGCGATAGTGCAATTTACGACACGCTGGTTCGTCTGGCGCAGGATTTCTCCGTTCGTTATCCGCTGGTAGATGGTCAGGGCAATTTCGGCAATATCGATGGCGATAATGCGGCAGCGTATCGTTATACTGAAGCTCGAATGACTGAAGCCGCCAAGCTGCTGCTTGAAGGCCTCAATGAAGACGCCGTTGATTTCAAGGACAATTATTCAGAGACAGAACGCGAGCCTGTCGTCCTGCCAGCCGGGTATCCAAATCTTCTGGCAAATGGTGCCACAGGTATTGCAGTTGGCATGGCAACCTCAATCCCGCCCCACAATGTGGCGGAGGTCATTGATGCGGCCCTTTTGTTAATCGACAATCGGGACGCGCCGATAACGGAGCTTATGAACGTCATGCCGGGGCCGGATTTCCCCACCGGCGGCGTGATCGTCGAACCGAGAAGTGCAATCCGGGAAGCATATGAAACCGGACGTGGCGGTTTTCGCATCCGAGCGCGATGGCATGTTGAAGACCTCGGACGTGGAACGTGGCAGATTATCGTCACCGAAATTCCGTACCAGGTTCAGAAATCTCGCTTGATCGAGAAGCTGGCCGAGCTCATCGAAACCAAGAAAGCGCCGCTACTTAACGACGTGCGTGACGAGAGCGCTGAGGACATCCGACTAATCCTTGAACCTAGAGCCAAGACTGTCGAACCCGATGTCTTGATGGAAAGCCTGTTCAAACTCTGTGACCTGGAAAACAGGTTCTCCATGAACATGAACGTCCTGCACAAGGGGGCGCCGCGCGTGATGAACCTGCGGGAAGTGTTGCAGGCCTATCTCGATCATAGACGTGAGGTCGTCGTGCGGCGGGCTGCGTTCAGGCTCGACAAGATCGAGAAGCGGCTGCATCTGCTTGATGGCTACCTGATTGCCTACCTCAATCTTGATGAGGTTATCCGGATCATCCGCGAAGAAGATGAGCCGAAACAGGTCATGATGGAAAAGTTCGGCATCACCGACATCCAGGCCGAAGCGATCCTCAACCTTCGACTGCGGGCTTTGCGCAAGCTCGAAGAAATGGAAATCAAACGGGAGCATGAATCTCTCACCGAGGAACGTACTGATATTCAGGCCTTGCTCAATTCGACACGGCGCCAATGGACGAAGGTTGGCAAGGAACTGAAGGAAGCGCGCAAGTCATTCGACCCTGGCAGTGATCTTGGCCGGCGCCGGGCGGCTTTCGAAGATGCACCAGAAATAGACCTGACCGCAGCGCTAGAGGCTTCAACACCGAAGGAGCCGGTCACCGTCGTGCTTTCCTCCATGGGCTGGATCCGTGCCTTGAAAGGTCATGGGCTGGATCTGGAGACGACGAAGTTCAAGGAAGGAGACTCCCTCTATTTGAGTGAGGAGGTCTTCACCACGGACAAGATCATGCTGCTTTCGAGTGATGGCAGGTCGTTTACGCTAACCTGTGACAAGCTTCCGGGCGGTCGTGGGCATGGAGAGCCGATCCGCTTGTCCATCGATCTTGAAGACAGCGTCGATATTGTCTCGATGTTCAAGCTCGAGCCGGATCGAAAGCGTCTGGTCGCGTCAGATGTTGGCTATGGCTTCATCGTGGCCGAATCCGATCTAGAGTCCAATCGCAAGGCAGGTAAGTCGGCGGTAAATACATCTGGAGGCCGTCTTGTGGTTTGTGAAGTCGTTGCAGGTGATCAGATCGCGGTCATTGGCACGAATAAGAAGATGCTCGTCTTCCCAATTGATGAGCTTCCCGAAATGCCCCGCGGCAAAGGCGTTAAACTGCAGACCTACCGAGGTAATGAAACGCTTGCTGACGCCATTACCTTCTTCCGCGAGGATGGTCTTTTTGTGAAAGATGCCGCCGGAAGGTCTCGCGGTTTCCCTGAATGGGAAGAGTGGCTTGGAAAGCGCGCACAGGCCGGCAAGGTTGCGCCAAAAGGCTTCCCGAAGTCTGGACGTTTTAATGGGTAGCTTGCCACACCGGCGTGCGGCGGTTACTCAGTCTGGCACTGGAATTGAGGGTGGAGACTCGGAATGACTGGACTGTTCATTGTATTGGGCGCGGTAGTACTTATCGCCGTATTTTTGATCGGCATATACAACGGCCTCGTCGCCAAGCGGCAGCGATGCAACCAGGCATTCGCCGACATTGATGTCCAGCTGAAGCAACGCCAGAATCTCATTCCAAATCTCGTAGAGACAGTCAAAGGCTACGCAACACACGAGCGTGAAACACTGGACGCCGTGGTCCAGGCCCGCAATTCTGCCGTTTCGGCAGAGACGCCTGGCGCCATGGCGCAGGCGGAAGGAGCTTTGACCGGTGCCTTGGGACGGTTGTTTGCCCTTGCTGAAGCATATCCGGACCTGAAGGCGAACGAAAACTTCAAGCAGCTCCAGGACGAGTTGTCGGTAATTGAGGACAAGCTTGCGGCCGCGCGGCGGTTCTATAACTCGGCCGTTCAGGACTACAACACCTCACGCGAGCAATTCCCGAATTCGATCGTCGCAGGTATGTTCAATTTCGAGGAGCGGGAATTCTTCGATGTCGGCGGCGACCGGACAGCATTGTCCACCGTGCCAGAGGTCAAGTTCTAGCGCTTGGACTGAAACCAGCTCGTCAGCCGGTTTAGTGCGTCTTCGGTTTCCCGTGTGGAAACGGCAAAGCTGATCCGGATGTATTTGTGGCCGTTGACGGGATCGAAATCGATTCCTGGTGCGAGTACGACACCTGTTTCACTCAGAATTGTATGGCAGAGTGACATGCTGTCATTGGTGAAGGCTTCAACATTTGCATAAATGTAGAACGCACCATCAGGCGGAGCGATGTCGGTCAGGCCGAGCGCTGGCAAGGCGTCCAGCAATAAGCGTCGGTTAGCCTTGTAAGTTTCGACATTGGCTGAAAGCTCTTCCGTTGCGTCCATCGCGGCCAGCGCCGCATGTTGAGCTAGGGAAGGCGCCGTCAGGAACAGGATCCCAGTGTAGGCGGCAGCCTTTGTTGCCTGTTCAGGTGGGGCCAGCAACCAACCAAGCCGCCAGCCGGCCATGCTGAAATACTTCGAGAAACTGTTGATGACCAAGGCGTTCGGCTCGAACTCCAGCATCGAATGGGTCCGGCTGGTGTAGCTGAGGCCATGATAGATTTCGTCCGATATAATCCTGATGTTTCGCTCACGGCAGGCTTCGGCCACATCTTCAAGTTCCGTGGCGGTCATGATCGTACCCGTCGGATTGGCAGGACTGGCGATTATCAGGCCGGCGGGCGAGGTTTCCAAAGCCCGTATCCGTTCAGCGGTCAGCACAAATCGTTCTTCAGGGCCGCAATCGAGTTCAAGGGCGGTCATGCCGAGGGCTTTGACTGTATTACGATACGAGACGTAGCCCGGGCGCGCCATAGCGATCGTGTCTCCAGCATTGAACGAACTGGCGAGGGCTGCGACGAGGGCGGCTGAGGCACCTGATGTCAGTGAAAGTAGATCTGGCGAAACCCCCACGTTGTAGGTCTCTTGATAGTGCTTGCAGATGCGGGCTTTCAAAGGTGCGCTTTCCCAATATCCAAGCGCATCTTGGTCCAGGATTTGATGAGCGACCTGAATGGCATTGCGTGGCGCGCCAGTCGATGGTTGGCCGAATTCCATGTGAATAATGCTACGACCCTGCGTTTTCAGATCGTGTGCAAGCCTGCTCACGGCAATCGCATGGAAGGGATCGATATCAGCGCTCATTGCTTGGTCCGTAGTGCCTATTTTGCTGCGACGCCAGGTAACCAGGTGGCCAGAGCCGGGATTGCAGCAACCAGCGCAATTATTGCCAGTTGCAGGCAGATGAACGGAACGGCACCGCGCCAGATGCTCGTGGTCTTTACGTCGTCACTGGCGGCGCCCCGAAGGTAGAAGAGTGCAAACCCGAACGGTGGTGTCAGGAAACTGGTCTGCAGGTTGAGCGCCATGAGAATGGCGAGCCAGACTGGGTCAAACCCCATGACGATCAGCGGCGGTGTGACGAGGGGTACGACAACAAAGATGATCTCGATGAAATCGAGAAAGAACCCGAGGAGGAACATTACGAGCATCGCGCCAGCCAGTGCCCCCCAGCGTCCACCGGGGATTGTCTTCAGCAGCTGCTCGACAAGTTCATCGCCGCCAAAGCCCCTGAAAACCAGCGAGAAGAGCGATGCACCGATCAAAATCAGGAAGACCATCGACGTTATGTGTACGCCGCTTCTCAGCGCCGGCAGCAATTGCGTGCGGCGGTGCAGAACCAGCATGCCGGCACAGATGCCAGCAAAGAAAGCTGCACTCGCGATCAGGGTGACCGCCGCACCAAAATAAGCGGATATGCTCACCGCATCGACGCCAAGACGAAGGTCTACGAAATTGCGGATCGTGAGGATGACAAGCATCGCGGCAAAAGCCACGACGATGGCCCTGACGAGAAAACGGTCGCCGTCGCCTGCCAGCCTCAGGCCTGCCAGCAGGATAGCTCCGCCAACACCTATAGATGCTGCTTCTGTCGGCGTCGCCACGCCTGAAAGGATAGCGCCCAGCACAGCAATGATCAGGGTGAGCGGAGCTCCAAGGCCGAAAAGTATCTCAGCTTTCTGGAGGGGTGGTGATGTGTCGTCCACGATCGGAGGGCATCGCTCAGGTGAGGTGATAGCCACAAAGGCGATCCAGGCCAGGTACATGGCAACGAGTAGCAGTCCGGGTATCAACGCCCCGGCGAACAGATCACCTACGGATACCACAAATGCGCCGATCCCCATCTGTGAAGCGGCCTGACTTGCCGCATTGGAGACAGCATCGGCCAGGAGGATCAATACGATGCTAGGCGGGATGATTTGCCCAAGTGTCCCCGAGGCAGCAATCGTGCCCGTGGCCAGTGCGGGGTCATAGTTCTGGCGCAACATCGTCGGGAGTGCGATGAGCGTCATTGTAATGACCGTGGCGCCAACAATACCAGTTGAAGCCGCGAGAAGCGCTCCGACGAGTACAACCGCGTAACCAAGCCCGCCTCGGACCCGTCCAAGAAGACGGCTTGCAATGTGTAGCAGGTCTTCCGCCACGCGTGAGCGCTCAAGGATGACGCCCATCAGGACGAAGAGAGGGACGGCAATAAGCGTCTCGTTCTGCATGATTGAGCCGCCTTGTATGCGGCTCGGCAGTGACAGCAGGATGGGTTCTGGAAACACGCCCAAAGCGATTCCGACGAGCGCAAAAATCAAGGCAACGCCCCCAAGCGTCAGGGCAACGGGATAACCCGCCAGCAGCGCCCCGACGGCGGTCGCGAACATCGACAGGGCAAGTACGGCCTCAAGTTCCATGCGACTCGCTTTGCTGCTCTGGCGTTTTCTCTCCTGGCGTAGATCCACCCGTTAAGCGGAGCGCTGCTTTCAGGGCGACCGATAGTCCCTGCGATAGTAACAGGACAGCAAAAGCCGGGACGAGCGTCTTGAACAGGAACAGGATTGGAAGGCCATCGCTTTCACGCGATCCCTCAAATAATGACCATGATCGCGTCAGCCCTTGTTCGCCCGTAGTGAGTAGTCGAACACAGATGGGAAACAGGAACAGGTAAGTCCCGGCAAGTTCGATCCAGTCGCGGCCATTTTCTCCGAATGCCGGTCGCAGGATATCCACTCGGACGTGCGCATCTTCCCGTAGGGCTGAAGCGGCCCCAAGCATGAAGACTGTGGCAAATGCATAGATGACGAGCTCAGACAGCCACGTCCAGGAGAGCGCAAAAGCGTATCCGGCGATAACGACGACGAGCTGTAGCAGGAACAGGGCGACGGCAGCGAGTATGGCGAGGTTTAACGCCCAGCCGGTTGCTCGATCGAGGTTTGAAGCGAGAATTTTCGCCGAGGCTGAAAACACGCCTGGCAGAACTAGAGTCGCCAGCGGCAACAAAAACACGGGCAGCAAGACAATGCCAATCCAGTTGAGGAAGCCGCCAAGCGTCAGAAAGAATGAAGCATCCATCTTGCAGCTCTCAGTTTTTGCGGCCGAGTTCGCGCGCGGCGTAATATGGACCATCGGACACGGATGCCCAGTCGCTCATTGTCTTCAGACCGGTTTCAAAGCTCTCATATATCCGCTTCTCGATGCCATCACGGCCAGAGCCGGCCCTGACGTCGGCGGCGGCTTCAGACATTGCCTTCACTACATCATCGGGAAATGAACGTAGCTGCACGCCATGTTCGCGGGTCAGAATATCGAGATAAACAGCGTTGTAGTAGGTAAATTCGCCCAGCGATGTATGGTTCGTCGATTCGCATGCGGCTTTGATCAGCGCTTGCTCGCCTGCTGTCATGCTGTCCCAGATCTTGAGATTGATCCCGACCGCGAGACTGGCGCCCGGTTCGTGAAAGCCAGGTCCGTAATAGTATGGCGCTTCGCGATAGAATCCGAGGGAGTAGTCATTCCAGGGGCCGACCCACTCCGTCGCATCGATGTTGCCTGTTTGCAGTGCCTGGTAGATCTCACCGCCTGGCAATGCCTTGGCTGAACCGCCAAGAGCCCTGAGCACGTCTCCGCCTTGACCGGGAATACGCATCTGAAGACCAATGAGATCATTCAGACTGTTGATTTCCTTGCGAAACCACCCGCCCATCTGGTGTCCGGTATTGGCGCCTTGCAGGGGTTTGATCCCAAACTGGGCAGAGAGGTCATCCCAGAGGGCCTGACCACCGCCGAAGTCGATCCAGCCCATGATCTCTTGCGCTGTCATTCCGAAAGGCACGGCGGTAAAAAACGGGTAGGCTGTAGACTTGGCGGTCCAGTAATATTCTGCGCCATGATACATGTCCGCCGAACCATTTGCGACGGCATCGAAACATTCAAATGCTGGAACGAGTTCACCGGCTGCGAAGACCTTGACCTCGATGAGCCCATCCGACATCGCTGCGATCCGCTCTGCAACCCGTTCTGCTGCACGCCCGAGTCCCGGCAGGCCTTTCGGCCAGGTTGTGACCATGTTGAGACGTCGGCGATTGCGACTGATAGCGGGAGCGGCAAGGTCAGCCGCTTTCTCGGGATTGCCGAAGGAGGCTGCTGCGCCGCCCAATCCAAGCAAACCCGCACCAAGCAGGTTACGTCTTCGAATCATGTCCTCCCCCTCAGTCTTGAGGATCGCCCCGCTCATATTCGCTTTATGAGGCGCTACTCGTCGTCTTCAAGCCTTCGCCAGACCGGCCCGTCAAGTACTTCCAGCGGCTGAAAGCGCCGCTTGTAGTCCATCTTCGGGCTCTCCTTTATCCAGTAGCCGAGATAGACATGTGGGAGGCCGAAGTTTTCGGCACTCAGGATGTGATCCAAAATCAGGTACGTGCCGAGGCTTCGGCGATGCTGGCGCGTGTCGAAAAATGTGTAGACCATCGAAAATCCGTCGCGCAGGACATCTGTAAGAGAGACAGCCACTAGTGGCGCATCTTCTTCCGGACCTTCTCGATATTCGAACAACAATGTCTGGACCGGGGTCTCGTTAACCATCCCTGCATATTCACGAAAGCCCATGTCGGACATTCCACCGCCTTCATGGCGAGCCATCAGGTAGTTTTTGAGAAGCCTGTATTGTTCACGAGTTGCTTTGGGTTCTGCTGGACGTCTGACAAGATCCGAATTGCGTTTCAGGATTCTGAGCTGGCTTCGGCTTGGTTCGAAATTAGGAGCATCCACGCGCACGCTGCGGCAGGCATTGCAGTTTGGGCAGGCCGGGCGGTACGCAACAGACTGGCTGCGGCGAAACCCCGCTTCGCTCAATTGGTTGTGTAGCGCGTCAGGTGCTGCCTGGTTGAGATGGGTAAATGCTTTTCGTTCGAATTGCTCAGGCAGGTACGGGCATGGCGTAGGTCCCGTGACGTAGAACCTGAGCCCTCGGCGGATGCCGGGAACGGTAAATATCGACTCATCAAGTTTCATCGTCACTGATTTACGCACTCACAGATCAAAACGCCAAGGGGCTAGCACCGTAAACGCTATCCACATCACGACTAATAGTGGACCACCAAACTTTATAAAATCCGAAAATTTGTAGTGTCCCGGTGCCATTACGAGCATGTTTGTCTGATACGCAATGGGGGACGCGAAGCTACAGTTAGCCGCATAAATGACCGCAAGGAGATAGGGGAGAGGGTCTCCGCCGGTGGTGTGGGCGGCCTCTAAAGCGACGGGCGCGAACAGAACGGCAGTCGCCGCATTGCTCAGTACGTTGGTCAGGACGGCGACGCTCAGGAAAATTGCCGACAGAACTGCAAGCTCTCCGTAAGGCGATGCAAGCTGTACAACCAAGTTAGCCACAAGCGCAGCTGCGCCAGTCTGCTCCAGAGCTGTTCCCATGGCGAGTGCTGCGGCGATCACGAGAAAGATACGAAGATCTAGCGCCCGGCTGGCCTGTCTTGTGTTGAGACAGCCAAGAATAATCATGGCAACTGCAGCCAGGACAGAGGCGATCAGGATTGACGTGATGCTGAACGCGGCCAGTAGGACCATGCAAAGTGCGACCAGCCTGGCGGCGTGTCCGCGGGCGGTCAGTGGAATTTCAGTCTGCGACCATTCCAGGAGAATGATGTCACGACTTGAGCGAAGAGATTGAAAAACATCGTGGGGGCCGCAGAGCAGAAGTGTGTCTCCCGCTTCAAGTCGTATTTCGCCAATCTTGACCCGGATCATTCTCGATCGTCTTTGAATGCCCAGGACGACCGCCGACGTAAGGCGTCTGAAACCCAGTAATTCGACTGTACGGCCTGCCATTCTGGAGCCGGGGGCGATGACGGCCTCAACCAGGCTGAGGGAAGGTAGGTTCGTGTCCACTGATTCTACATTGCTAGCACCTTGCCACAATTGCTGGAGCATTCCCGGCTTGGACGCGAGCAGGTCTGTCAATGCTTTGCGGGTAGCCGCGACAATGACCAGATCACCCGGCTTCAGCACGATATCCTCAAAGGGTGGCAACATCGCTCGCTCACCGCGTTGGATCATTCGAACAGTCATATCCTTTAGATCGGGGAACATCCCTGCGACAGGTCTTTTCCCAACAAGGAAGTGGTCTGCGGTTACTTCAATCTGTGCCACAAACTGTTTGCCGGAGGGCACAATCTGCTCAGCAAAGGAACTGCGATTGGGCAGCAGGAAGCGCGATGTGAGCGCGATGTAGATCATGCCGATTGCAGCCAACAATATGCCGAAACTTGTCTGCTCGAAAAAGCCGAGCGACTGGCCTTCAATCCTTCGATATGCGTCAGCGGCTAACAGGTTTGTAGATGTGCCGATCAATGTGGTCATGCCAGCGAGTATGGAGACAAAGCTCAGAGGCATCATAAGGCGCGACGGCGATGTATGCATCCGGGTTGCGATGGCGCTCATGATTGGCAAGAACATGATGACGACAGGGGTATTGTTCGTGAATGCACTGATGGCAAAAACGGCGAAGAAGGTCGCAAACAGCGTCAGGACCGGTCGTTTTCCATATGACCGTATGAGGGATTTGGTCGGCCCTTCAATCGCGCCTGTCTGGAAGAGGCCCTGACCCACCACCAGCAAGGCCATGATCGTGATCAGGGCCGGATTTCCAAATCCATCCAGTAAACTTGCGGGCGTTATAGCAGATTGCTCAGCGCCGGTTGCGCCTGGAATTGAGAATATCGCAAGAAGTGCAGCAATGATGCCTATGGAGACAATCTCCATCGACCATCGGTCAATGATGTATAGAACGATAGCAATCAGGACAGTCGTCAGGCTGGCCCACATGGGCCAATTGGCAATCAACTCACCGGCCATCCGGCCTCCTCACCTGGCGCAACGGCCCGTTAGGAGCCTGTCCGTTACTCGAAGTGCACGACTATGCTCAAGCGGCGGTTCTGTGGCAAGTATGGTGCTTCCGGGTAAAGCGGACGGGTATCTGCAAGGCCGGTGACGCTTGTGATGAGGTTTGGCGCCAAGCCGGAAGCGATAAGCGCGCGGCGCGCTGCATTGCCCCGATCAGTCGAAAGGTCCCAGTTTGAATATTTTGGACGGGTTATTGGATCGCTATCGGTGTGGCCCTCAATTGAAATGGGTTTCCTGAGGGCGCTGATTGCTTGAGCGGTGCGCGCGGTGACACTCAGTCCGTACTCATTGAGCGACGCGGCGCCCTTTTCAAACAATGGGCGATTGCTGGAGTCGACAAGTTCGATCCGAAGGGAACTGTCTTCAATCTTCAGAATGACATTGGCAGATTGCGCGAAATCAAATTCGCTGTTGGTCAACCACGCCAAGGCCTCAGCGGCACGAACAGGATGCGCCGTATGATCAGAGACCTGGGCGGGCGTCGAGCTGAATTGCTGGGCGAGTTCGCTTCTCTTGTCGGCCGAGATGCCGTGCACGATCCACATAATAAGAAAGAACGCGCAAAGTGCCGTTAGGAAGTCTGCATAAGCAAGCTTCCAGGCACCGGCCTGGCGCTTCGGCGCCTGGGGCGTTCTGCCCGTCTGGCGCTGTGAGGCGTAAACATACGACATTTCGGTCCGATCTTTCTGATCTGGTATCGTGGTTAACACGTCAGTCTTGAGGTCCCGTCTCGCAAATCGCTTGAATTTGATGGAAATCTTTGAAGTGCGGCTTCGCGCCCTAGTTCAGGCGGTGTCTTGTCAGACCGGGCGTTGAACCGCATCCTGACAAAAACTGAAGTCGCCATAGGGCTGGAAGGTAATCATGAGCAAATGCGTCTTTCTTGGACTCGGGGTTATGGGGTTCCCGATGGCTGGGCACCTGGAGCGACAGGGCAATTCCGTCACTGTCTGGAACCGGACGATGTCGAAGGCCGAAAAATGGACGGAAACGCATAAAGGAAAGGCCGAGAAGACGGCCGCAGATGCTGTGTTCGGGAACGAGTTCGTTTTCCTGTGCCTTGGTGACGACCCGGATGTCGAAGCCGTCTTTGATGCGATTGAGCCAAATCTGGCTGCCGGAATGATCGTGGTGGACCACACGACTGCCAGTGCAGGCTTGGCGAGAAGACTTCATGTGCGCTGCAAGAAGCGGGGAGCCAGCTTTATCGATGCCCCAATATCAGGCGGGCAAGCCGGCGCGGAAAATGGCAAACTCACGATCATGTGTGGAGGCGATACCGACGCCATGGAAAAAGCGGCGCCTGTCATGAAGGCCTACGGTGCCAAGATTACACATATCGGTGAGAGCGGGGCAGGGCAGCTCGCCAAGTCTGTAAATCAGATATGTATTGCAGGAATTGTTCAGGGGCTTTCGGAGGGCCTCCACTTTGCCGAATGCAACGGGCTTGATGTTGAGCAGGTCATTGCTGCGATTTCCGGAGGGGCCGCGCAGAGCTGGCAGATGGAAAACCGTTGGGAAACCATGTCACAGCGCAAGTTCGAGCATGGTTTCGCGGTTGACTGGATGCGCAAGGATCTTCGTATCACCCTGGATGCGGCCCGCGCTTCGGGGGCAAGTTTGCCGGTGACCGCGCTTGTAGATCAATATTACGCGGATGTTCAGGCCATGGGCGGCAATCGCTGGGACACGTCGAGCTTGCTCGCGCGCCTGAACGCGCCAAAGCAGGCCTGATGCGTCAGATAGATATCCACCTGAAACAACGTGATCGGGAGACCGTGATCAGGGCCGTTAAAGCCTTTGATCCGGTCGACTGGATGATTTTTCCGGTTGAGCAGCATGACCGTTCCCTGATCCGGATCATCATGCATGATGGACGAAGCCAGGAGCTGACCGACGCCATACAGGACGCGTTGAATGATTGCCGCGACTGGCGAGTCACCATGCTGCCCGTTGAAGCAACACTGCCGACGCCGAAGCCGCTGGAAGACGAAGAGAAGCAGGCCGATTTGCAAGTCCTGCGCGAGGAGCTTCTCGACGATGTGAACCGCGATGCAGCGCTCACAAAGGATTTCCTGATCCTGTGCGGGCTTTCCACAATCGTCGCCGCGATCGGCCTGAATTCAGACGGGGTCGCCGCCGTAATCGGCGCGATGGTCATTGCGCCACTGCTCGGGCCAATACTCGGCTTTTCGCTGGGCGCTGGGCTCGGTAATTTTGCCCTCGTCAAGCAGTCTTCACAAACGCTGGCAGCCGGCATTGGTGTCGCACTCGCGGTCGCGTTTCTAATTTCGTTCGCATTGCCCCTGAATACAGAGAGCCATGAGCTTATGTCCCGCGCGCAGGTGCGTCTGGACGGTGTTGCTTTGGCGCTAGCCGCGGGAGGTGCAGCGGCCCTGTCCATGGCGCAGGGCAAGGCCGCTGTGCTCGTGGGTGTCATGGTCGCAGCCGCTCTCCTGCCGCCCGGAGCGGCATTTGGCCTATTCCTGGGGGCGCAACAGTGGACGTTCGCATCCCGGGCCGGGCTGCTCCTGTCACTGAACGTCGCTTGTCTCGTATTGTCAGCTTTGATCGTTTTCCGGCTCAAGAATATCAAGCCGCGGGGCTGGATCGATCAACGCAATGCTTCGCGAGCAACATGGCTGAATGCGGGGCTGTCAGCAGCATTTTTGGCAATCGTGGTGACGTTGATCATTGTGCTCGACCTCGGCGAAGCTGTCTCCATTGGCTGATCATGATAAGATCGGGTGAAGCATGATCACTTTCGGAGGGGGCAATTGGCCAAAACAGATAACAAAACAAAGCCGACGAGCGTTTCGCCGCTTGAATTCGTCGAGGCGGTCGAGCACCCGGTTCGAAAAAAAGACGCCAAACAGCTGCTGGAGCTGTTCGCCAGGGTGACCGGGTTTGCGCCGCGGATGTGGGGCCCAAGCATGATTGGCTACGGACGTTACCACTACAGGTATGAGAGTGGACGCGAAGGCGACATGCTCATCACGGGATTCTCGCCGCGTAAATCCAATCTCGTTATCTACATCATGCCCGGTTATCTGGATATCGATGAAAAACTTCGGCGGCTTGGCAAATACAAGACGGGGAAATCCTGTCTGTACATAAACAAGCTAGCAGACATCGATGTGGATGTGCTGGCGGAGATCATCAATTATGGCGTGCAATACATGCGCGGAAAGTACGAAACGTGGGAAGACTAGGGTTAGTATCGCTCTACCAGTTCTTGCAGCTCGCCGTCTATTCGCGCCCGCGCTTCGGCGTGGCTCAAGGATGTGTCCTTGATATAAATGGCAAACGCAAAGCGTTCACCCGAAGCGCCTTCGAAGTAGCCAGCCAGCCCGTCAACGCCAAACAAGCTGCCACTTTTTGCAATAACCCGGCCGTCTAAACTGGGTAAGGTGAGGCGGTTCTTCAGCGTGCCATCGTCGCCAGCTGCCGGGACGAGGGCGCTCCATTGTCTGAACCAATCCTGCCTTGCTGCCCAGACAAGGAGAGATGTCATACCAGCAGGCGTAATGCGGTTGTAGACCGACAGGCCCGAGCCATCCGCAATGTTGAAAGCGTCAGGCTCCAATCCCGCTTCCAGCAGGACGTGAGACACCAGGGCCCGACCTTGTTCCTGGGTCTTGTCGCCACGCAACAGGGAAATGTGGTGGAGCAGGACTTCGGCGTCGAAATTGCTGCTACTGTGCAAAATGGCGGTCAGCGTATTTGAAGGCATGGGCCGGGGGAGTTGCATCAGCAGCTGGCGCGTATCGCCCGTGTCGCTGTCCGATGCGGGTTTGATTGAACCGTGCACACGAATCCCGCGTTGGCGGAGCATCAGTCTCAGTGTCTGCGCTGTAAAGACTGCTGGGTCGTCCAGGCCAAACTCCAATTTAACAGGGGGTGAGCTCGGCGGCACATGCCCGCTGAGGCGGGCCAGGTTTTCATCGGGCTTGCGGCGAAGGTCCAGCGTGAAATCTGCTCCCATAGTTTGAGCTTCGCTGAGATCGACGCCCACTGCGGGCGCCCCAGACCATTCAAAACGAAGCGGCGCGTTTTCTTCCGGGCCCGGAAAGAGACTAGCAACAGCCACACCAGTATCGACACTCAGAGAGGATATGGCCGTCCCATAGGCGAATTTGAGATCATCGTGACTCCAGCCCGCAGGCCAATGCGCCGTCTCAAACAAGCGGTCATCATAGGTGATGTCAAATACATCATCATATCCAGCCTCTACGACAGCTTGAGCGAGGTCTGACAGGCAGCTGTCTTCGCAGTTCTGTGACGCCGACAGGCCCGCATCACCACTGCCGACAATGACGATGCTGGGGTGGGGGGATGTAGTCGACCGCTCCACATATAGCGATGTGCCGTCCGGCCAGCCTGCATTATGAAAGTCACCCAAATAGTGAAACGCAGCGCTCGTTGTGGCGAGCTTCAGCGTTGATGCAGGCGGAAAACGTTCATGACTTGCGATCTCGAGTATGGGCTTTCCCGTGAGATCAACGACGGAGACACCCCAATGCCCGCCGCCCGCATCGGGAAGGTCCATGGCAACTGGCTTCGGTAATGCGGCACAGGCTACCGTAAACATAACGACAGAAAGAACGGCGCATACCCGTCTGAATTTCCGTCTCATCCCTGGAGCTTCCTGGCAGCCTCTTCCGCGAAATAGGTAATGATGCCTGCTGCGCCGGCGCGTTTAAACGAGAGAAGTGTCTCCATCATCACACGTTCACCGTCGATCCATCCGCGCTCATCTGCCGCTTTTATCTGGGCATATTCGCCAGACACCTGGAAGGCGATTGTTGGGACAGAAAATGTCTCTGAAACGCGGCGAATAATGTCGAGGTAGGGAAGGCCCGGCTTGACCATCACCATGTCAGCGCCTTCCGCGATGTCCATGGCAACTTCGCGCAATGCTTCGTCAGAATTGGCGGGATTCTGTTGGTACGTTTTCTTGTCGCCCTTTAGCGCCGACGCCGATCCGATCGCATCCCGATAAGGTCCATAAAAGCCACTCGCATATTTTGCGGCGTAAGACAGGATCATGGTGTTGACGAAGCCTTCAGTTTCAAGAGCATCGCGGATAGCGCCGACGCGTCCATCCATCATGTCCGAGGGTGCAACCATATCGGCTCCGGCGCGGGCCTGTTCTATGGCCTGTGCTACAAGGATTTCTGAAGTGGCGTCATTAAGGACATAGCCTTCATCATCTATCAGGCCGTCGTGGCCATGCGTGGTATATGGATCGAGTGCGACATCGCAAATGACCCCAACATCGGGTGCAGCGTCCTTCATTGCCTTGATGACAGTTGGGATAAGGCCGTCAGGGTTCAGCGCTTCGTCGCCGGTCTCGTTCTTTCGTGTAGGATTAATGTGCGGAAAAATGGCGATCGCGGGAATGCCCAGATTGCTTGCGCGCTTTGCCGCGAGCGCTGCCTCGGTGACGTTTAATCTGAACAGGCCCGGCATTGAACCAACGGGGATTTTCGGCTCGTAGCCGTCATGCACGATCATTGACCAGATCAGGTCTGACGGCTGGAGTGTGTGCTCGGCCGCCAGGGTTCTGACCCAGGGGGACTGACGCAATCGTCTGAGGCGCGTATGCGGATATGTTTGCGGAAAATTAGTCATCATGTCTGTTTCCTAACTCAATCCCGCTCGGCACGAACAAGTTTTCTCATGAAGACCCGTTTGGAAACATCCATCAGGGGGCGCTGAGCATGCTCGATTGCAATCATGTATGGTTCCAGATGCCGCCGCTTCATGTTTCTGTAGCCGAGCGATTTGTAAAAAGGTCCGTTCCAGGCGAGATGACGGAACGTCGAGAGGCTGATGTGTGGCTGCGCACCATCGCGAGCAAGCATATCGAGATGAAGCATCAGTTTTCGTCCCAGACCCCTGCGACCTGCCACAGGATGAACGCTGATCTGATCGAGATAGATGCCTTGGTCCAGCTGGGTGAATAACGTAAAGCCCAGCACGTCCCCATCCGCGCTCCGCACGACATGAAGCCTGTCGGTTTCTATCGCCTCGAGCAGGACATCGTCCGGAACATGATCATCCAGTGCCTGCTCAGACAACAATCCAGTGGGCTCAAAAAGGCTGGCAGCAGCCTTGTCTACTGCTATGATCCGCACGAGGTCTTCACGGCGAGCGGAGGTGATTGTGACGTCGGAATAAGTGTCGGGCATGAACAAAGGCGGCGCAGCGAGTAAGTTGTAGCTGACAGAACTTTATCGAGGTGACCTACAACCACAACATTGCCAGGTTCGAAAAAGTGCGGTGCGCTTAAAGATGTATGGTTTCAGAGCTCAGCAGCCGGATACCGACGAGAGGCCCCCGTTGCCATTGCCGACTGGATTTGCAGCGTTTGATCTTCTGCCTGTCCGGACTGACCATCTCGACAATGAACCTGTCAGGCAGGACGAGCGTTTTTGAGAGGAGGATCTTCGCCCCGCGCTGTGACATGTCTTTTACGACGAATGGAATTTTAAACCCGGTTTCCAGGATCAGCGTACCAGTCGTGTTGACGTCGAAACGTGGATGGGCGCGATGCTCGGACATATCTGCGTCTTCAGGAACGACGGCGTCGGAAGCGACGTCCTGTGAAGTATCTGTGCTGGGTCTTTGCTCTGTCATACCATTTGTCGTTTGCCTGAACCAGGTCGGCTGCCGGGCTGTGAGTCCTCATGCAGGCGTAGCCCGAAGAGTTCCAAGTATCTCCCTGAAATAACAGATGGAGGCATAGAGACGAAGCATTGACGTGCATTTTCCAGATTTAGTGAATCCATTGCACTGCTTTCGTTAACGAAAAGCCTGTCGTGAGGCGGCATGTTTAACGAAATATCAGGAAGATCAGGATAACTCTCATCAAACTACAACAAAAGTTGAGTGATGATGGTGATAACAATGAACAACGCTGCGCAAGCAGTGACCGGTGAAGAAACGGTTGCTGATTCTTTCCTGAAGTCCCTTTCTCTTCTCGAGCAGGCCCATCGGCGTCTCCATGACGTCGTGAAGGACGATCTTGAGCGTGGCGGTGAACGTCATCTCACAGGTGTTCAGGCCCTTCTCCTCTATGAAATCGGTGAAGGCGAAACGCCGGCATCTACACTGCGGGCACGTGGTGCTTTTGCAGGGACCAGCCTGTCATATAACATTAAGAAGCTTCAGGAGGGTGGCTACCTGCTTCAATCCCGTTCCGAAGCTGACAAGCGTACTGTGCATCTTCGTCTGACTGAGCGCGGCCACAAGGTTCGCCAGCGCGTCGAGGGGCTTTTCGCAAAGCAGGCGACAGCTTTGGAACCAACAGCTAGTGTTCGCCCGACAGACCTGACACAACTCAACAAGACAGTGTCGCGCCTTGAGCGCTTCTGGTCGGACCAAATTCGGTTCCGCCTCTAATTTCTGCTTCTCAACGTCAGACGGAAGGCCCTATAAGGTTTTCCGTCGATGCTGAGGTGGGGAATACTTCTGTCGGCGGTGTTTGTTGCACCGCCTGCGCTTGCCGGACCATGGGTCCGCCAGGACGAAGCGCTATATTCGCGTATCGCGGTTTCACGCGGTAATGTTGAAAATCTTGATGCCGTCCGTATCGACGCATATTCTGAATATGGACTTAGTGATCGCTGGACGCTGACGCTCAAATATGAGCGCGTATCCTTTGAGCAATTCGACGAATTCGATGCCGATGGATGGCGCTCGACCGTTAGGCGAGGGTTTAACCTAGCGCCCGGCCTGGTAGCGTCGCTTGAAGGTGGCTTGTTGCATGGGGAAGCCATAGGCGGGGCCGCGGGATGCGCTGCGCTCGGTGTGGAGGCGCGGGCAGGGCTTGGTCAGTCATTCGAGTATGGCAAGCGGGACATCCCCATGTACTGGTTTGCCGAAGCGGCACTGCGTGGCCACGATGATGGCTGCCAGCGCCAACGGCTTGAATTGGGATTCGGGCAGCAGATAACGCCGCGTGTCTGGACGATTTCGCAAGTCTGGTTTGACGAAGGCAGCGTCAACTCACCATCAAGCAAATATCAGTTTGAATACCTGTGGCGCACGGACAACTTCGATGTGTCTGCAGGCACCTATCTGGAGTTCGGCGGCGCGTTTGAAGAATCGGCGTTCTTCATGTCTCTGGCAAAAGCGTTCTAATCCCGCATTTCAGTTGTGCTCGTCTTCATTGGAGTGGAGGTATCCGCTTTCCAGCATCAGGTAGGCAACAACGGCCTGCCTGTCGGCCGGTTTGCGTACGCCGGCAAAACTCATATTGTTGCCTGGCAAATAGCTGTTCGGATTGGCGAGCCATTCCTCTACCTTTTCGGGGGTCCAGACGAAGGTCGCATCTGCCAGAGCACTGGAATAATTAAAGCCAGCTAAAGACCCGGCTTCGCGGCCAAATATACCGTGAAGATTGGGGCCGACCAGGTTTCGGCCGCCTTCTCCTGCGGTGTGACAGGATCCGCAAAGCTTGAAGGTGCGCCGGCCTAAACTGTAATTGGAGGCGGCATATGGCTGCGGAAGCGCAGAAAAGTCCCTGCTAGTGTTTTGCGTATCGGGCGGCGTAATATTTTTAGCTGTGTTCGCAGTGTCGTGCGCATTTTTTTCATTCGGACCGCTATCGCATGCGGCAATTCCGAGGAACGCAAAAATAGAAATAATTGTTAAAAAACGGGTCACTGCAAGGGACTCCTGCTGGTTTGTTTGAGCAGATTACGTGATGTTGCAGCCCTGATTGATGGGGTCTGTTGTCACGGGCACCTCACGCATCCGCACCACGCCTCCATAAACCTGTGTTAACGCCGCCCTGCTACAGCTTTGCCCATAAGCATATAAGAATATTGGGTGAAAAGTGATGCTGGCCAATCGGCGCGGCCTTGAGGTCTTGTCTCTCCCGCTGGGGAGGCAATGGACCCTGATAGAGCAAGCTGCAACTTATTTTGCAAGATGACCAGAATGCGGGGCATTCTGGTCTTGCTGGCAGCCTTCTGGCTGACTGCGCTGTCCCATGCCGCGGCGCAAACGCTAGCCAGTGCTCAAAACATCGATATGCCTCAAAGTCTGTCACCATCCATCAGGGGAGAGGTATCGGGGCATGACGAGCGACCTATGAAACTGGCGTCGCACCTGAACGCCAGCCTGATCAATGCTGCATTTACAGGCGTAAAAAAGCCAGCCGCTGAGGCGTTCGCTTCGCGTGACGACGCCTTGAGAGGTTACACACTTGGGGAGGCTGGCTCAGTAATTCCGGTAAAGCGAATTCTCCGCTCCAGTCAGGTTGAAGTGACTATCCCCGAGTACGCTGGCATCTTCGATAATGCAGTCAAGCCAAAGCTGGCTGGTCACCTATCGACAGATTGGCGGGGTGCGGACTCGTGGGATATTCTCGAGACGGCCAATACCGATGCGGCCTTGGGCCTTGAAGGCTATAAAGCATCTCAGCAGGTCATCCATGCCGAACCATTTCCAGCGCTTGAAGCTATCCGCTCGCAGAAAGGCGTAAAGGATTTGACGCCTCCAGCAGCGGGTTTGTTGCAGGCCAGCTTTCCGGTCAAGGAAACGAGACAATTGACCCGCAGCCACCCGGTCTCTGTCGTTCACGTCAATCCGGTTCGCGAGAATTTTGAGCAGCTGGCAAATCTTTCGTTAGTGAAACCGCCGCGACTTTCAGTTGGCCGCTCGAGCCACACTCTCTCGCTTGGCCCGCATAAGGCATTGGTAGCCACGGGACGCCTCGGATCCGGTAGGGCGCCAGAAGCTGCGCTGCAGGCGGCCCAAAAAAGGCTTCAAGGCGATATTTATGTCGATCTGAACCGAGATGGCATCCGCCAGCAAGATGAACCGGGTCTGCCGGACGTCATTGTTCAGTCCTCGGGGACGCTGTCGCCCGTGAAAGCGGATATAACGGGCCATTATTCACTCGAGTCTGTGGCGAACGAGCCAATTGTCATCTCGGTGCAATCCCAGACATTGCCGCTCGGATATACAGCGGTTGCCCGTTCAATTCCAAATAGCAAATTTGGAGGCGTCACTGCGTCGAGCGTGAACATTCCCGTTCGCAGGTCAGGCCAGGTCCGGGGCGCGCTTTTTATCGACATAGATGGCGATGGCTCGCCGAGCGTCGGTGATGAGCGGCTGGAGGGTGAGCGTGTACAACTGATTGATACCGCCTCATCTGATGTGAGGGATGTGTCTTCGTCGGCGTTGGGTCAGTTCGGTTTCGAGGATGTTGCACCCGGAAAATACAAGCTTAGGGTTCAGATTGGGTGGCAGGAAATCTATGTGGACGCGGTCCTGACAGATAGGGATATGCTTCAGGCCATCCCCATCCCGGTGCCCCCTGCGTTGATCGGAATTGATCTGAATGGCGAGGACGGGGCCAGTGATCTTACAGAAGTGGCGCTAGCCCATAAAGAAACCCGGCAGATTGCTCTGCCGGGTTAAAATATTCAGATGAGATGATGCGGCTTACTCGTCATCATCCTTCAGAAGCTCTTCACGAGACACAGTCTTGTCTGTGACCTTTGCAGACTCAAGCAGGTGATCGACGACCTTGTCTTCGTAGATAGGTGCTCGTAGCTGAGCCATTGCGTTCGGGTTCTGCTGGAAGAATTCGAGAACCTGACGCTCCTGCCCCGGGAAGCGCTGAGCTTCACGAACCAGTGCTTGTTGAACTTCCTGCTCGGAAATCTTGATATCCTGCAGGCGACCAATCTCGGCGAGTACAAGGCCGAGACGGACGCGCCGCTCTGCTATAGTGCGATACTCTGCCTTGAGGTCGTCCTCTGATTTATCCTTGTCATCTTCGCTGGTACGCCCAGCATCCATTTCAGCCTGCAGCTGTTGCCAGATCTGGTCAAATTCCATGTCGACCATCTTCGGAGGCAGCTCGAAATCATGAGCTTCGTCGAGGGCATCCAGCAAGCTGCGCTTTGCCTTGGAGCGGGATGCGGCATCAAGCTCCTGCTGAAGCTGCTCTTTTACGAGCTTTTTCAATTCGTCCAGAGAATCGATTCCGAGGCCTTTGGCAAAATCTTCATCGATGTCAGGCGTCTTGGGCGCTTTGACCTCATTGACCTTCACCTCGAACACAGCGGCTTTTCCTGCCAGGTGTTCGGCCTGATATTGCTCAGGGAAAGTTACTTCGACATCTTTTTCGTCGCCAGCCTTGGTGCCGACAAGCTGTTCTTCGAAACCGGGAATGAAGCTGCCTGAGCCAAGCACGAGGGTGTGGCCTTCAGCGGCGCCGCCTTCGAAGGGTTCGCCGTCAACCTTGCCGAGGAAATCAATGTCCAGTGCATCACCGTCACGGGCCTTGGCAGTCTTGCCGCGTGCTTCGTATTTCAGATTGTTTTCGGCAACGCGCGCGAGCGCTTCGTTCAATGCCTCGTCATCGACCTCAGAGACCGGTCGAGTGACCTTGATCTTTGAAACATCCGCCGGCTCAAAGTCCGGCATGACGTCGACATGCATGTGATAGGCGAGGTCTTCCTTGCCGTCGAGCACGGCTTCCATGTCACTTTCCATGTGCATGTTTGGCTGTGAGGCAGGCCGGACATCAGCGTCAGCAATGGCTTTCTCGCTTGATTCCTTCATGACGGCTTCGACCACTTCGCCCATGATCGATTTGCCGAACATCTTGCGCACGTGTGCAGCAGGGACTTTGCCCGGGCGGAACCCCTTGAGGCGCATTTGTGGCCTCATTTCCTCGATCTTTTCATCAAGACGGGTTTTGAGTTCGCTCGCAGGCACCTTGACCTTGTACATGCGGCTCAGGCCTTCGGCGGTTTCGGTGCATTCCATGGTTGTCATTCCTTGTGCCGGGCCGGTCTGGACGGCCGGGGATATGGCATTCGTTTTCCTTGAAGCGGCGGTGTATGTCACAGCAGAACGCGCCTGTCCATGCGGGGGAATAGGGCAATTTCAGCTGGTGCGGATGGAGGGACTTGAACCCCCACGCCTCGCGGCGCCAGAACCTAAATCTGGTGCGTCTACCAATTTCGCCACATCCGCCAGGTTCGAGCAGCGTTGCTAATCGCAGCCTGCGTGCTGTTCAAGCCCTCGACGCATATATCTCGGCCAGCAAGCGGGGAAGCGCTTCAGGCAAATCCTCTGAGATCAGGCCCGGGCCGAGCTGGCGGCCGGCTTCACCGTGTACCCAGCAAGCCGCAGCCGCTGCAGATAGCGCATCCATGCCCTGTGCCATCAGCCCGCCCGTGATGCCGGCAAGGACATCGCCGCTCCCGGCGGTTGCGAGAAATGGAGAGGCATGCCTGTTTTCGATCAGTGTGCCATCAGGTGACGCTATGATAGAGACCGCGCCTTTCAGGATAATTGTCGCATTCGCTTTTTGTGCTGCAATAACAACAGCGTCTGAGCGCCGCGTGGACTCCAGGAGCCCCGGAAAAATGCGATTGAATTCGCCCTCATGCGGGGTGAAAACTGTGGGTACCTTGATGCTCGAGAACAGTTTGTCCGGTTCGTCCCTGAAAACAGTGAGTGCGTCCGCATCCAGAATGGCGGACGTCGCACTGGCAAGAATGGCCAGCGTGTTTTCTCTTGTCTGTTCTGTAATGCCCGCAGCAGGACCAATGAGTACGCAATCGCACGTAGAGGCTAGATCGGCGAGGTCTTTGGTGTCGCCGAATGGCTTGACCATGACCGCAGTAGAGTGGGCAGCATTGACGAGCGCGGCTGAGGGCGGCGAGAGCAGGGTAACGAGGCCCGCGCCGATGCGCAGTCCGGCCCGCGCGGCCAGGCGGGCCGCCCCTGTGGAGGAGGACATGCCGGTAACGCAACCGAGGTGTCCGCGCTTGTGCTTGTGACTGGTTTCATCCGGCCATGGCCAGTGTTTTGACCATAGATCGGGCGAGTTTTCCACGGGAGTCGATTTCGTCATTTATCCGTCCTGGATTCCAGCATTACTCAATACCCCAGACGGGCGGCGCGCCAAAAAGTTTCAGACGGATGACGTGTCCCTTCGACGGTGCACCTACGGTACAGTAGCGGTACACTAATAGTACACTAGCAGTGCAGTGATCCCGGATGATGCTCAGAGTGATGCGGGCGACCGATGTTTCGGCTAGAGCACCTGCGTCGCAGCTTCGCTTCCACGTTCTGCGACCGTGCAGGTTCCATCCTTTGACGCGAGCTGCGTCACTGAACAATGACCTGGCCGGAATGATGTGACGAGATTACTACCTTCCAGATGACCTACGATCGTGTTGATCGCAATAAAGTGCGTAAAAACAACGCTATTGTCAGGCAATGCCGATAATCTTGCGAGCAGTCTATCTTTCCACCCGGAAATCAGCGGAAGGGCGGCGTCCCACTCGCTGGCCATAAAGCCGCGCAGCCAGGCAACGCGATCATCGAGACCGTCGGGTGTTGGAATTTCCGTCACATCCGGTTCGGTCACGATGTCGAGGCCAGTCCTCTGGGAAAAGGGCAGGGCGGTTTCCTGGCAACGGGCCATCGGGCTGGCGAATATCTGCGATATATCATGAATGGCCAGAACTTCTGCGACGGCGCGCGCCTGCTTATGGCCAAGGCCTGACAGGCCGGGATCAGCGGCGTGCCCCCATCCTGCTGCGGCTTCGCCGTGCCGGACAAGATAGATCAATTTGACATCACTTCGAATGGATCAAGACCGGCGTCCTGCATCACTTCGAGTGCGCGCTTGTAGAGAATAGGTTCCTGAATGTTGAGGTCGCGGCGAACGTCATCTAGCTGGCGCGGCAGGATCGCTTCAATGTCCTGCTCTATGATGCGTCCGGCGTGCTTTCCGTTGCGACGGGCTTCGCGCAGGACGCCTTTGATATTGGCCGCCTTCGGAGCGCTTTTCGCGATTTCGCGGCTCCCCATAAAGGCAATGAAGCTCACGCCGGCGCCGCCATGCTGGCTGTGGGTAAAACCGAGCAGCGAGGCCTCGCCGAGCGCGTCACGTCCGTATCCCGTGAGTATATGGAACATGTCGTGGGTGTCGCGAAGGCGATTGCCGTACCACAGCAGGTCATCCTTAATGTCACGCCATGCGGCCGGGCGCTTTTCACTCTCGGCCACAAGACCCGCTGCCGACAGGCCTTCACGCTCCATGAACTCGCAATACGTCCGGCCCACGCTGCCTTCGGGCAGGGCATGCAGGGGGGCGTGATTGTCGAGTATGGGCGGCAGATAGGTTCGTTTCTGAAGCTGGACACGGCCGGCTTCAGTGCTCATGAAGCGGTCGAAGTCCTTGACGGTAGAGTCGCCGTTGAGCGATTCTATAATCTCGAAAACCTGTTCGGTGTCTTCCTTGTTGGCGATCAGTTTTTGCATGTGCCGCCAGGCCTTGAGTGGCCGGAATTTTGGCCGTTCGCGGGACGGGTCTATGAAGTAGGTAGCCGCAGTCATGTGCCATCACCAAGTTTTGCGATTGATCCTGAAAAAGAACATAACATCGCACGGCTGATAGAACAATGACGCGGGCGTCATTTTTGTGTCGGCCTTCATGTGCTTAAAAAACTGTCAGTAGCGACAATGAATCGTGCAAAAGAGACCCGAACACATCCTTTTGATGGGTTGAATTGCACGCCAACTCGAGCGGCCTGCTAGGTCAGCCGAAAGTGTTGGAGGAAAGGTATATCCGGCGATGAAGAAGATTGAGGCGATCATCAAACCATTCAAACTTGATGATGTGAAGGAGGCGCTTCACGCCGTCGGCATGCAAGGCATGACGGTGACCGAAGCAAAGGGTTTTGGCCGCCAGCGGGGCCATACAGAGCTTTATCGCGGCGCCGAATACGTCGTCGACTTCCTTCCCAAGCTGAAGGTCGAACTCGTTATTTCAGACGACAGTGTACCTGGAGCGATTGAAGCAATTTCAAAAGCGGCTCATACGGGCAAGATTGGTGACGGGAAGATCTTTGTGTCAGATGTCACCGAGGCGGTCCGCATCCGAACTGGCGAAACGGGCGAAGGCGCCCTGTAAAATTTCCCGCCGGGCAATCCCGGCGAGCTGAGCACACTATTAACTGGAGGGCTAAATGGCCGAGAATCTACTGAAATTGATGAAGGAAAAAGACGTCGAGTTCGTCGACCTGCGTTTCACCGACCCGCGCGGTAAGCTGCAGCACGTCACGTTCGACAAGGGCATGGTCGACGATGACTTCTTTACCGAAGGCCAGATGTTTGACGGCTCATCGGTTGCCGGCTGGAAAGCCATCAACGAGTCCGACATGCTGCTTATGCCGGATACGAGCGCAGCGATCATTGATCCGTTCTTCCAGCAGACGACGCTCGCTGTCATCTGCGATATTCTCGATCCGATCACGGGCCAGGCCTATGGCCGCGACCCGCGTACGACCGCCAAGAAGGCCGAGGCGTATCTGAAGCAGACCGGCATCGGCACGACCGCCTATTTCGGTCCTGAAGCCGAGTTTTTCGTCTTTGACGATGTCCGCTGGTCGACCGACCCGCACAATACCGGCTATTCTTTCGATTCCACTGAGCTCCCGGCCAATACGGGCAAGGAATACGAAATGGGCAATATGGGCCACCGGCCTGGCCCGAAAGGCGGCTACTTCCCGGTCCCGCCAATCGATTCCGAGCAGGATATGCGCTCTGAAATGCTCGCCATCATGGGTGAGCTCGGCATGGAGCCTGAAAAGCATCACCACGAAGTGGCGCCAGCCCAGCATGAGCTTGGCCTGAAATTCGGCACGCTGACGCGCATGGCCGACAATCTGCAATACTACAAATACGTGATCCACAATGTGGCCGCACAATACGGCAAGACGGCAACCTTCATGCCGAAGCCGATGTTTGCGGATAACGGCTCAGGCATGCACGTCCACCAGTCCATCTGGAACGGTGCCACGCCAACATTTGCCGGCGACATGTATGGCGGCCTGTCTGAAAGCTGCCTGTTCTACATTGGCGGCATCATCAAGCACGCCAAGGCGCTGAACGCGATCACCAACGCGTCGACCAACTCCTACAAGCGTCTGGTGCCGGGCTACGAAGCGCCCGTCATGCTGGCCTATTCAGCGCGCAACCGGTCTGCGTCTATCCGTATTCCTTTCGGCTCGAACCCGAAAGCCAAGCGCATCGAAACGCGCTTCCCGGATCCGACGGCGAACCCGTACCTCGCCTTTGCCGCGCTGCTCATGGCCGGCCTTGACGGGATCGAGAACAAGATCCATCCGGGCGACGCCATGGACAAGGATCTTTACGACCTGCCACCAGAAGAAGCGAAGTCCATTCCACAGGTTTGTGGCTCGCTTCGTGAAGCGCTCGAGAACCTCGACGCGGATCGCGGCTTCCTCAAGAAGGGCAATGTGTTCGACGACGACCAGATCGACGCATATATCGCGCTCAAGATGGAAGAAGTGGAGCGTCTTCAGCTTCACCCGCACCCGGTCGAATTCGACATGTATTACAAGGTCTAGTTTGACCTTGTTGCGAATTGGAGTACGCCGGGGATCTCCCCGGCGTATTCTTTTGGGGTGGAATTCCACCATTGTCGGCAGCAGCAGGCTTGCGTGCGGTGCGCTGTAGACAAATATGACATCCTCTGCGACCACCATCGCGTAGAACAATTATTTAAGCAGGCTGGAACGCTCGAATGACCGACCCCTACAACACCGCCCTCAATCTTGTCCCTATGGTCGTCGAACAGACGAGCAGGGGTGAACGCGCCTTTGATATTTTCTCGAGGCTGCTCAAGGAGCGGATTATCTTCGTGACGGGCGGCATCGACGACAGCATGGCCGCGCTGATCACATCGCAGCTTCTCTTCCTCGAGTCCGAGAGCCCGAAGAAGGATATCGCGATGTATATCAACAGCCCGGGAGGTTACGTCTCTTCCGGTCTCGCGATCTATGACACGATGCAATATATCCGCTGCCCGATCTCTACAGTGTGTATCGGCCAGGCGGCCAGCATGGGATCGCTGCTTCTGGCGGCAGGCCAGAAAGGCCTTCGGATCGCGCTGCCGAATGCGCGCGTCATGGTTCACCAGCCATCCGGCGGCTATCGCGGCGTCGCGACCGACATTGAGCGTCACGCCGAGGAAATCCTCGAATTGAAACGTCGTCTCAACAATATTTACGTAAAACACACCGGTCAGGATTATGACACGATTGAACGCAAGCTTGACCGCGATACGTTCATGACTGCGGAAGAGGCGTGTGATTTTGGCCTGATCGACCAGGTTTTTGAACGCCGCAAGGGTGAAGACGAGGAATAGTCCACACGGAATGCGTAGTTAGGCTTGCGTGTGCAGGCTTAAAAAATATGATCTGGATTACGCGAAAGGTGCGTGCGGCATAAATCGTGCGTTAATTGATCGCAAGCATTGAGGTAGCCATGACGAAACAAAGCGGCACCGGCGATTCGAAGAATACGCTATATTGCTCTTTCTGCGGAAAGAGCCAGCACGAAGTCAAAAAGCTGATCGCTGGTCCGACGGTGTTCATCTGCGATGAATGCGTCGAACTCTGCATGGATATCATCCGTGAGGAAAGCAAGGCTTCGGGCTTCAAGTCGAAAGAGGGCGTACCGGCCCCGCGCGAGATTTGTGACGTCCTTGATGATTATGTCATCGGACAATCCTACGCCAAGCGTATCCTGGCCGTCGCCGTGCACAATCATTACAAGCGCCTGTCTCACGCGTCGTCGTCTGACGGTGTCGAACTGTCCAAGTCGAACATCCTGCTTGTCGGCCCAACGGGTTGCGGCAAGACGCTCCTGGCGCAGACGCTGGCGCGCATTCTCGATGTGCCGTTCACGATGGCTGATGCCACGACACTCACCGAAGCCGGCTATGTCGGCGAGGATGTCGAGAACATCGTCCTGAAGCTGCTGCAGTCGGCCGACTATAATGTCGAGCGGGCCCAGCGCGGCATCGTCTATATCGATGAGATCGACAAGATTTCCCGCAAGTCGGACAATCCATCCATCACGCGTGACGTGTCGGGCGAGGGTGTCCAGCAGGCGCTGCTGAAGATCATGGAAGGCACGGTTGCATCTGTGCCGCCACAAGGCGGGCGCAAGCATCCCCAGCAGGAATTTCTGCAAGTCGACACGACGAACATCCTGTTCATCTGCGGCGGTGCCTTTGCGGGCCTCGACAAGATCATCACGTCACGCGGTGACGGAACCCGTATGGGCTTTGGTGCCGAAGTCCGGGACCCGGACTCGCGCGGTATTGGTGAAGTGCTTCGCGGTACGGAACCCGAAGACCTGCAGCGCTATGGCCTGATCCCTGAATTCATCGGCCGCCTGCCTGTGATCGCGACGCTCGAAGACCTCGATGAGCCTGCGCTGATCGAGATCCTGACCGAGCCGAAGAACGCGCTGCTGAAGCAGTATCAGCGCCTGTTCGACATGGAAGACATCAAGCTGACCTTCACGGACGACGCGCTCGTGGCTGTTGCCCGCAAGGCGATCGCCCGGAAGACGGGCGCACGCGGCCTTCGTTCCATCATGGAGGGCATACTGCTCGACACGATGTTCGAACTGCCGAGCCTGCACGGTGTCGAGGAAGTGGTGGTGAATGGCGAGGTTGTTGAAGGCCACGCTGCGCCGCTTCACGTGCACGCGAAAGCTGCAAAGCCGAACGAAGCTTCCTAAAGCTGTGCAAAACAGCCTGCTTTGACCTGCTTGAACGGTCGGAGTTTGTCTCCACATCTTTATCAGGAAGCCGGAATCGTCCACGCTAGGGACGTCCGGCCGGATTGCTGCTGAGCAGGATCCAGAACAACCAGGAGGCATGTATGCCCAGAAAAACACTCCCCGTCCTTCCCCTGAGGGATATCGTCGTGTTTCCGGATATGGTTGCGCCGCTCTTCGTAGGGCGCGACAAGTCGGTTGCGGCGCTGGAAATGGTCGACGAGGGCGAAAACGAGATCATGCTCGTCGCCCAGAAGGATCCATCCACCGATGATCCGACCGCAGACGACGTTCACAAGCTCGGAACGGTCGCGACGATCCTGCAATTGCTGAAACTGCCTGATGGAACGGTCAAGGTTCTCGTTGAGGGCTCTGACCGGGCGCGCATCGTTGAATTCAATGATCGCGACTCGTATTTTGATGCCGAGATCGAACTTGTAGAGCCGGAAGCTGGCGATACGGGTGAGGTGCAGGCGCTTGCGCGCGCGGTGATCGACCAGTTCGAGAATTACGCAAAGCTGAACCGCAAGATTCCACCAGAATCGGTTGCGACCGTGTCGCAGATTACAGATGCCGGGAAACTGGCGGACGCCGTCGCGTCGCAGCTTCAGGTCAAACTCTCCGACAAGCAGGAACTGCTCGAACTTTCCAATGCGCGCGAGCGTCTTGAGAAGGTGTTCGCCCTCATGGAAGGCGAAATGGGCATGATGCAGATGGAGCGGAAGATCAAGAACCGCGTCAAGCGTCAGATGGAAAAGACCCAGCGCGAATATTACCTGAATGAGCAAATGAAGGCCATTCAGCGCGAGCTGGGCGACGCCAGCGAAGAGCGCGATGAGGTCGCGGAACTCGAAGAGAAGATCCGTGAAGCTCCACTCAGCGAAGAGGCCCGCACGAAGGCCGACCAGGAGGTGAAAAAACTTCGCCAGATGAGCCCGATGTCGGCAGAGTCGACCGTGGTTCGTAACTATCTGGACTGGATGCTGGCCCTGCCATGGGGCAAACGCACCGATATTTCGACTGATCTCGACAAGGCTGAAGAGCAGCTCGATGAAGACCATTATGGTCTTGAGAAGGTGAAGGAGCGGATCCTTGAATATCTTGCTGTGCAGAAACGCACCAAGAAGATGAAAGGCCCGATCCTCTGTCTCGTGGGTCCGCCAGGTGTCGGCAAGACGTCGCTCGGCAAATCCATCGCTGAAGCCACGGGGCGCGATTTTGTTCGTGTGTCGCTTGGCGGCGTACGCGACGAGAGCGAAATCCGTGGTCACCGCCGTACTTATATCGGGTCCATGCCGGGCCGGATCATCCAGTCGCTGAAGAAGGCGAAAACGGGTAATCCGCTGTTCCTTCTCGATGAGATCGACAAGATGGGTATGGACCATCGCGGCGATCCGGCTTCGGCGCTTCTCGAAGTGCTCGATCCGGCGCAGAATTCGACGTTCAACGACCATTACCTGGAGGTCGATTATGACCTTTCGGACGTGATGTTCGTGACGACGGCGAATTCTCTCAATATGCCGCAACCGCTTCTCGACCGGATGGAAGTCATTCGCATTGCCGGCTACACCGAGCATGAGAAACTGCAGATTGCCGTGCGGCACCTGCTTCCCAAGATCCGTAAGGATCACGGGCTTGCCGACAGTGAGTGGCTCGTTAACGAAGACGCAGTGACCGACCTGATCCGTTACTATACGCGGGAAGCTGGTGTCCGCAGTCTTGAGCGCGAATTGGCCAAGCTGGCCCGCAAGGCCGTTCGCCAGATCACGCAGAAAGGCCTCAGTGTCATCGAGGTGACGCCTGAGACACTGCCTGAATATGCCGGTGTGCGTAAATTCCGCTATGGTCTCGCCGATGAGGAAGACCAGATCGGCGCCGTGACAGGCCTCGCCTGGACGGAGACGGGCGGCGATCTGCTGACCATTGAAGCTGTCCAGATGCCAGGCCGTGGTGCGATGAAGGTAACGGGCAACCTCCGCGATGTGATGAAGGAATCCATCCAGGCGGCGAGTTCGCTGGTACGTTCACGTGCCGTCATGCTGGGTATCAAACCGAGCCAGTTCAACACGACGGACATTCACGTCCACGTGCCGGATGGTGCCACGCCAAAGGATGGCCCGTCAGCTGGTGTCGCAATGACGACAGCGATCGTGTCGCTGCTGAGTGGCAATCCGGTTCGCCGGGACGTTGCGATGACGGGTGAAATCTCGCTCCGTGGCCGCGTCCTGCCAATTGGTGGCCTGAAGGAGAAGCTTCTCGCAGCGCTCCGCGGCGGCATCAAGACGGTCCTCATTCCGGAAGAAAACGAGAAAGACCTCGCAGACATTCCGGATCGGGTCAAAGAAGGCCTGAAGATCGTGCCAGTGACAGACATCAACGAAGTGTTCGCACGTGCCCTGACGCGTCCTCTGGCGCCGATCGAGTGGTCGGACAAAGATGAAGCGGCGCTGCAGGCGTCTTTGTCGGGCCGTTCGACGGACCCGGAATCCAGCGACACCATTCGTCACTAGCTGTCGAAACTGTATAATTACAGGCGGCCCTTGCGCGTTTCGCAGGGGCCGTCTTGCTTTTCGTCGCAGAGTTGCGCAAAAGGCGAGAGAAGAGGGCGGTTAGCTCAGTTGGTAGAGCATCTCGTTTACACCGAGAGGGTCAGCGGTTCGAGCCCGTTACCGCCCACCATAAAAACAAGGCACTAGCCTGTGGAAAAAAGAACATCCGAGAACAGTTTACAGTGCAGTTTACAGGTTCTGTTCTTGTTCCGTCCTTAAAATGCGGCGCTCATCCGCCCAGAACGGTCGCGTCAAACGTGTGTGCGCGCTAGATTTTTTGTGCATGTCTTGGGTGTCCAGCCGAACAGATCGGTGAAGACTTTTTCGGTGAGGCGTTCCCGGCTTATCAGTTGCTGGATTGCTTCGCTTCTTGCCGTCCACCACCGTCGGACACACGCATGAACAGTGCGAGAAGCGGTTCGTTGATATAGTAATTGTTCCGGCCGGCCTGATGCTTGGTCACGAAACCCGCTTCGGCAAGCTGGTCGAGATACTTGGTGGCGGTCGGTCGGCTGACATGCAGATCGTGCATCACATAATCGATGCGCGTGTAAGGGTGGCGGAAGAGGTTGTTCAACAGGTCCTGACTGTAGATCTTGCCGAGCTCCGCTCGCATCCGCTTCTTGTAGTCCGCCATCTGGGCGTGCAGACCTTCGATCAGC
>CAZKXJ010000011.1:70585-95560 GCA_964556825.1 uncultured Hyphomonas sp.
CGTCATCTCGCACGGCCTGCAGCAATCGATAATAGTCGTTTTTCGTACCTGTGATGTGACGGCTGAGATAGAGAATGGGAATGTCGAGCAGGTCCGTGCGCGTCAGATAAAGTACATTGAGGATACGCCCAATGCGGCCATTGCCATCCGGAAACGGGTGGATGCTCTCAAATTGATGGTGAATGATCGCCATTTTGATGAGCGGGTCCAGATCGCAGGCGTCATCATCATTGATGAAGACTTCGAGCCCAGCCATAAGGGCTTCAATCTCACGCGGGCCCTGAGGCGGCACATAGACGGTTTCGCCCGTGCGATCGTTCTTCAGCTCTGTTCCGGCCTGCGTTCTGAAGCCATCGTCTCGCCCCTTCAACAAACGAAACATGTCGATGATGATGCGGTTGGTGATCAATCCCTGTGTCTTGCGTAGCTGGTCAAATCCAAGTCTCAGGGCATCACGATAGAGCGCGACCTCTTTTGCTGCTGCTGAGCCAGGTCCTTCCGGAAACAAGTCTGCCTGGAACAGTTCGTCTTGAGTGGTGACGATGTTTTCAATTTCAGAACTTGCCTTGGCCTCCTGCAAGGCCAGCGTGTCGATCAAGATACCCTGGTTGGGGATGGCTTTGGCTGCGCCCTTCAATTCCGCCAGTGCCCTGTTGGCGCGTGCAAGTGCCTTCAGCACCGGTACCGTCTCTATCTCGACCGGTGGCGGAAGGTCTGGCAATTTGTACGAGGAATCTGGTAACTTCGACATGATGTGTCAAAGAAACGCAATTTTCTTTACATGTCCAGCTAACGTGTAAAGAAAATCACCAAATTGGTGCAAATCAACACCAAGCGATCTCTTACCTATGCAGGCGGAATTCTCTACGAGACTTGGCTACTAGATCGAAGTCGTCATCGCTTCAATGACAGCTGCATCTGACACGTAAATCCGCTTCATTTTCGCAAGTGTGCCGGGCGTCCAGCCGAACAAATCGGTCAGAACCTGATCTGATATCAGAGTCGGGTAAAGGTGCTGAAGGATAATCATATTCGTCGCGCATGTCTTGCGCATGTCGTGGATGGTTGGACCGTGGTTTTCAGGGCCAAGTCCCATACGGCTGCGATGGCGATCAAAGCTCGTGCCGAACCCTTCTGCCGTCCAAGGCTTGCCCTTACTGGAGAAAAGAATCGTGAGGGGTGCCGTCGCGAGTTTGGCGCGCGCCGCATCGATTTCATCAAGCAGCGACCGGAGCGGAGGCGTGATGGGGATAAGTGCAGTGTTGCGGCCACGGCTCTTGCCCGTGGGAATGATCAGATGCTGTTTCGTGATCGCCGAAAGGGGCAAGCGGGTAAGGTCTTCACGGCGAAGTCCAGTGTGAAGGGCCAGTTTGAAGGCCCATGCCAAATGCACCGACGCGGTTTTGAGAAATTTGGCTTGCTCCTCTGGAGACCAAATACGGGCTTCTGTTGGCCGTTCATAAAGCGGCTCGATTCCATGCGCTCGGTTCCAATCGAGCCGCCCATCCTTTTTGCACCAGGTCAGGAAGGCCGACAGAGCAAGGACAGCCTCATCAGCAGCGCTCGGAGAGTGACCCCAAACACGATCGCGGTGGGACGTGATAAACTTGATAATGCGTCTGCTATCGAAAACCGAAAGCGGTGCGTTCGCAGCTGGCTGGCCCGCCTTCAGGGGCATTTCCAGCCACTTGTCGAGATATTTGATCCTTGCCGTTTGCCCCTTCGGCTTCATCTTTCTGAATGCGGGAGATTTCTTCCGATAGAGCATGACTCCCATGGCGACAGAATCTGCGACGGGCGCTCTCTCATCTTCCATTACCTCTGAATAGGCTTGAATGAATTCCGGAGGTAGTCGCTTGCCACGGCCGTCCAGCCTCGCTCCTTCACTCGTCCAGAACTTTGGGCCACCGCGAAACGCGTAATAATAGTAGCGGATCTGACCCGTCGCGAGCTTCTTCGCAATTACATGCAGTCCCTTGATGGACATGGTCAGCTCCCTAGCCATTTCGCCTCCGAATCAGTTTCGAGCCTGAGAGAGGCCTTGTCCAGAAGTGTAATTTCGCCGTCAGGCATGAGCCGGACGCCGCATACGTCAAATCCTGTATCTTTCGCTGCAGCGATCAGCGTTTTGAGGCGGCGCTTGATTTCACAGGTTTTTAGATGCGGAGGTATTTGCGTTCGGGCCATTGCTCGACATCACCGGCGGACTTGAGTTTTCACGGCCTTACGAAAGCCCGGATCGCTCAAAAGGAAAGCTTCAAGCATCAGAGGAACCAGCACGGCGACCGATGCCTCTGCCCCGTAGGTTGCAGCATGGATCCGCGCATAATCCTCAAGATCCGCCGCCAGCGGCGGATCGATGAGCGCGGTCAGTTTCTGCGGTGTCCGGTCGGGCAACGCCCCGATCTTCAAACTGATGTCACTCATGGTCAGTCTTCTCCTTCATAGGGCTTCAGAACGATGTCCTTGTTGACGAGTACGCCAAGGCTCCAGCCCGGCCGGATCGTGATCGAGGGCTGGACGTCGAGGTTACGTCGCACGATTTCCTGGCCGGCCTCGTTGGCGCCAATCTGCGCCGAGCGACGGAGAGCGCGCGCAATATCGCCCTCATCATCGCTGGCAAGTTCAGACCCGACACCGAGCAGTGTCGACAGCGCAACGCCCTGCAGCAGTTTCCAGGAATGATAGTCGACCTTGTCTTCAAGACCGGCATATCCGCGGGCATCGACGCCGGCGAGGTTATCGATCCGGATCGAAGTGCCGTCCGGCATGACGATCCGGCTCCAGACAAGGAGCGCCCGTGACTGACCGAACGCGATGACACTGTCATAGCGACCGATTAGCCGCGCCCCTTGCGGCACGAGCACGATCTCTCCCGTGACGGTGTCATAAACCGGGCTTGTCACCTGCGCGATGACTTGCCCCGGGAGATCCGAGTTTACCCCCGTCAGCAGCGTTGCCGGGATGATCGTCCCCGCCATCAGCTGGTACGGAGAGACCGGCGTCTCCAATCGGTGAGGATTGTAGATCGAGGGATCAGGATCGGCACCGAGAAAGTCGAGCTTGCGAACTTGTCGGTTTGGGTCTTCACTTAAGGATGACCCAAACGCGCTACCATTAGAAGGCGCAAATGCCGATAGGTCCGGAAAACTGATCGAAGCCGCTGATGGACTCGCAACGCTTCCTCCCACGCTTTGCGACCCGGAACTCGATCCAACCTGGAAAAACACACCGCTCCCACGTGCCGCATCAGAGAGAGCTACTTCACGTGCTCGCAGCTCTGCCTCGACCGCCGCCAGATGCTCACGCATTGGATCCACCTCGGGCGCATCTTCCGTCGGCAGTCCCATCCGTCCTTCACGCTGCGCCTTCAGGATCGGCGTTCCGAGGTCGCCTGGAAGTGGTGGCCCGAGGATGTCGTCTTCCGGCGCAATCTCGCCATAAGATTTCGGAAGCGCAGCGAGCCCATCCGCTGTCGGATTATGCTCGGTATTGTAAAGCTCCCGGGCCGGACCGTTAGCGCCGTCCTTCGGGCTTTGCAGCGCAAAGGCGAGCGAACCGAGAACAATCGCACTACCTGTTCCAAGCAGGACCATGAGCGCGCGTTTGGAAAACCGTTTGACAGGCCTAGGTGCGCCGCGGATTTCGAGTGGCGGGGTTGAAGGGGACGCAGTCTCTGTCATGGCTTCGCGCTGCCAAGATCATTGCGGGCGATCTTCACGACATCCTGGCGCTTTTCCCCAAGACGCAGCTCGGCGCGGGCGAACAGGCGGTCGACGACATAATAGTTGCCGGACATGCGGTAGTTGACGAGCTGGGACTTACCGTCCCTCCCAATCACGAAGAGCGCTGGCGCCTCGCCCTGGTCGAGCCTGGCCGGGAACTGGATATAGACCTTGCGTCCGTCATCGAAGACGCGATCCGGACGCCAGTGCGGCGCATCTCCGTCGATATCGTAGCGGAACTTGAGCCGGTCGAGCTGCAGCCCCGCGGGCGAAGACGATGTTGTGCCACGCGCCGCGCCGGACCTCGCCACCCGCGTCACCAATTCCTGGTCGGCATAGCGCCAGGACACGGCTGCCATATAGGTCTCTTCGAACGCGCGGAGCTCCAAATGGTAGGCTCTCAAACTCGTCGTGATGATGAGGTTTGTCTTGAGGCCAGCCTGGGTCGGCTTGATCAGGATATGGGCCTGCGACTCTGTGCCTGTGCCCGAAACTGTGTCCCCGAGCACCCAGCGGACCGTATCGCCGGCAGAGACAGAAACAAGTTCTTCGCCGGGCTGGAGGACGATGTCGGTGACCTGCTCCGGCGCGCAATAGACCTGGTAGAGCGCGCCCACAGTATAAGGATAGACTTGGATCGCGTTCATGTAATTGTCGAGCGAGGGTTCGACCGCCGCCTTGCCGTTTGCTGTTTCTATGGCCTGGTAGGGTTTCAGGGATGGCGCATCTGTCTCCGTCGGCATGGGTTTCAACTGGCCGGGCATCGCGCCTGTGACGCTTGTCGGCGTATAGGTGCGGTAAACGACCGGCGTCGAAGAAAGGCCCACGTCTGCGATATCGGCCTCTTCCACGTCGGGGGCGAGATAGAGGTCTTCGACATAGTCCGGTTCATCGAGCGTGATGTCGGGGCCGACAGCAGCCGGAAAGCTCTCGCAGGCCGCAAGGGCGGTCGAGGCAAGGAGGATCAGGGCAAGGCGTTTCATTGGATATGCTCCTATTGATGGTCTTTCGACCAGTTGAGGCCGTGAACGTAGAGGCCGAGGGGATTGGCCCGGAGGGCCTCTTCGGTGCGGGGCGGATCGATGACGATCGAGAGCACGCCGGTATGGTTCGACTGGCCGGTCTCGGTGCCGTTCCGGTAGGCGGTTTCGCGCCAGCGGACTGTGAAACTGTCATCGGAGGCGCGCACCACGCTCGTCACGTCGACAGACACAGAGCGCCGCCCGAGATCGGCAAACGGATCATTGTCGCGGGCATAGTCGTTGAGCGTGGCTGCCGCCCTGTCGGTCGCGTAGGCATAGGCTTTCAGCCAGTTCTGCCGGACCACGACCGGATCGATGGAGATGGACCGCGTGTTCTTCACAAATTCTGCAAGGTGGAACGCGATCTGCGCATCGGTCGGCTCATAGCGCCCGTCAGCCGGGCCGACGGCGCGCACGGCGCCTTCGCCGGTCAGCTCGACCACGTAAGGCGTGACGAAGGACTGGGTTGAGCGCCAGACAAGGCCGCCCGCCAGCACGAACGAGAGGCCAAGGCTGCCGAGTGCGGCCAGCCGCCAGTTCGCCGCCTGGATCCGGGCTGAACCGATCCGGTCGTCCCAGGCCTGCGCCGCGCGCTGGTAGGGCGTGACCGGTTCCGGTGTCTCGCCATAGCGGGTGGAATTTCGCTTCCAGAGCTTCATGTCAGTCCTCGTCATTCTTCAGTTGTATCGATGTCCCGCCGCCGGGACGGTCGCCGTCGCGGACGGCGGAAGCTGCCATCATGCCGGCGTCCCGGGTCGACTGGTCGCGCCTTATGCGCCTGGCCCAGTCCGGGGAAGAATTGTTCCCATTGGCTGGACTGGCATTGGGCGCACCCGTTCCGCCCGTTGCCGCAAAGGCGGCGCGGGCACCCGCTTGATGACGCTCACTAGGGGTTCCAAAGGCGCGCCGGGCAAAACCTTTCGCGCCAGACGCTGCCGCGCGAATACCTGCGCCTGCGACACCGCTCATGCCCGCGATCGTGGCCCCTGCACCGGTCTTGCCGGAAGCGGCGGCATTCATCTGGTAGGCCGTGCGAGCGCCGCCTGCCATGGACGCCGCTGCGCCGACCGCGCTACGCGCGCCACCTGCGGCCGCTCCAATGCTCGCCTTGGCAAGGCTGCCGCCTGCGACGGTCCCGGCCGCGACGCCAGCTGCCGTACCGATGGCCGCGCCGGCACCAAGCTGCGGCGCGCCGGAGACAAGGCCTGTTGCGATGCCGGGTCCGAACAGGCCGAGGGCGAGAAGCGAGAGGGATCCGAGGATGACGGAGGCAGCCTGTTCAAGGGTCACCTCGTCTGGCTGGAAGGTCGATGTGATGGAGGAGAAGATGGTTGAGCCGATGCCGACGATGATGGCGAGCACCATGAGCTTGATGCCGGAAGCGATGACATTGCCGAGCACTTTTTCGGCAAGGAATGACGTCTTGTTCCAGAGGGCGAACGGGATCAGCACGAACCCGGCCAGGGTCGTCAGCTTGAACTCGATGATCGTGACGAAGAGCTGGATCGCAAGGAAGAAGAAGGCGAGCAGGGTAATGATCCAGGCAAGGAACAGGACAGCGATGATGACAATGTTCTGGAAGAAGGCGATCGGGCCGGTGAGCTTCTCGATCTCGTCGAGCAAGGGCAGCGCCGCATCGAACCCCGTCGCCGCGACGAAGCCGGGTTTCATGATGTCATCGGCCGTGATCGTACCGCCGGTGGCGTTCAGGCCCAGTTGCGCAAAGCTCGTGAACACCACATCCGAGAGAAGGGCAAAATTACCGAGGATGAGCGCGAAGGCCCCGACATAGAGGACCTTCTTCAGGAAGCGCCCGACAATGTCGGTATCCGGCCCCATCGCCCAGAAGAGGCCTGCCAGCGTGATATCGATCGCGATGAGCGCGGAGGTCAGGAACGCGACATCCGGCTGCAACAGCCCGAACCCGCTATCGATATAGGCCGAGAAGGTCGCAACGAACTGGTCGATGACGCCAAGGTCTTCCATCGGCCTAATCCCTCGAATAGGCGACGCCGTCGCCGCGGAAGCGTTTGTGACGGATACGGGCCTGTTCCTCGATGGCAGCCCGGCGGGATTCTTCGAGCGCGACCATCCGGTACTGCGCCGCCATCAATTGCTGCATCTGCATCTGTTGCTCGACGGAAAGCGCGACAAGCTGGTTGCCGGCCTGGAGGACCGACAGGTTGCCTGTGGCCGTCTGGCTCTCGCGGGCTAGGTCGCTCAGCGTCTCGCGCGACTCCGCAATCGAGGTCACGATCCCCGACTGGACCTGGATCGAGGCCCGGAACGCCTCCCGGCTGATCCGCCACTGGTCGGCGGCTTCGACCACGATCTCCTCATTGGAGAGGTTCTCATAGGAGTCCGGGAACGCCTCCTCATACTGGCGCTCGGACTCTTCGACTTCGTAGGTCACTTCGCCAGCTTCACGCATCAGCGTGTCGATGCGCTCAAGCAGGCGTTTCAGATGCTCGATCGAGGCATAGTCGAGGCGTTTCAAATTCTCGGCCTGGTTCACCAGCATCTGCGCTTCGTGCTGGAGTTGCTCGATCTGGTTATTGATCTGATCGAGCGTATTGGTGGCAGTTAGGATGTTCTGAACGAGGTTCGTCGGATCGATCACGACATCGCCAACCCCGAGTAAGGCGTTTGCAGGTGGCACGGCCATCACAAACGTAGAGACCGATCCGAGCAGAAGGGCGATCATTCGGCGGCGCATGGCACATCTCCTTCTGTTCCGATCAGGTCCGCGGCCCAGTGAAGTCCGCGCGCTTCCAGCCAGGCTGGCGCGAAACCGTCCGGACCGACTGCGGCAACAATCTCGGAGATCCGCTTCTGGTCGGCTTTGGAACCGGCGGCGCAGAAGGCGAGCGCCACCGGCCCGAGATCGAGATCGAACAGGCGGTTACCATCCGGACACTGGACGTAATAATCCCGCTTCGGCGTGGCTCGTGCGATGAGTTCGACCTGACGGGCGTTCAGCCCGAACCCTTCATACGTCGCCTGTTGCGACGGCTCCTCGGCACGCGCATTGGCAAGGAAGATGCGGGTCGGCGCGCTTTCGATCAGGCTTGGCGCAATCGCGCTTGCCGCAATGTCCGACAGGCTCTGCGTCGCGAACACGACCGAGACATTCTTCTTGCGCAGCGTCTTCAGCCAGTCGCGCAAGCGCCCCGCAAACATCGGATGATCAAGGAACAGCCAGGCCTCATCGAGAATGAGCAGGGTTGGCTTCCCGTCGAACCGGGCTTCCAGTTTCGAGAAGAGATGCGCCAGCACCGGCGCGGCGAGCCGCTTGTTCTGCATCAATGCGTCCATTTCGAAACAGAGGATGTCTCGACAATCCAGACTGTCTTCTTCGGCGTCGAGCAGAGCGCCATACGGGCCGGTCAGCGTATAGGGTTCCAACGCCTGCCGGAGTTCCGGAGATTGTACCAGCGCCGCAAGACCCGTCAGTGTACGCTGGACAACAGGTGCCGCGCCGAGGCTCTGCAGCGCCGTCCAGACGGCCTGTTTCACCTCAGGCGTGACGGCAACATTCTCCTGAGCGATCAGCCCCAGCACCCAAGCCTGCGCTTCGGCGATCCCGGCTTCGCTATCAATGTCCCGCAAGGGCTGGAACGCAAGGTCGCCGTCGAGGCCGAGGTCGTACCAGGTACCGCCAAGGGCAAGCGTCGCGCAGCGCGCCGAGCCACCCTTGTCGAAGATGAAGACCTGCGCCCGCTCGTAGCGGCGGAACTGCAAGGCGAGGAGCGATAGCAACACCGACTTGCCGGCCCCAGTCGGTCCGACCACCATCATGTGCCCGACATCGCCCTGATGGGTCACCAGCCGGAACGGGGTCGAACTTGCCGAGCGAGCCATCAGGAGCGGCGGGCCGTCCAAATGTGTGTTACGCTCCGGCCCTGCCCAGAGTGCCGACAAGGGGGCCATATGCGCAAGGTTGATCGTGTTCAGTAGCGGCTGGCGGACATTGGCATAGGCTTCACCCGGAAGCGTGCCGAGCCAGGCTTCGACGGCATTGACGCTTTCGGAGACACATGTGAACCCGCGCCCCCGGATCACGCGCTCGACGGCGCGGATCTGGTCTTCCGCGATCGCGGCATCCGCATGCCGGACAGCAATGGAGGTCGTGGAGTATCCGAACGCGACATGGCCAGCCCCTAGCGCCTGCAAAGCTTCATCTGCATCGGCGGCCTGGTTGTCGGCGTCTGAGTTGAAGAGCGTGGCGGGTTCGTTGGTGAGGATTTCGCGGAGGTAGGAAGTCAGCGACCGGCGCTTGGCAAACCAGTTGCGAACATAGGCATTGAGCGTCTTCTCGGCATCCGGCTTGTCCAGCGGCAGGAACCGCGTCACCCAGCGATAGGCAAAGCCGAGCTGGTCGAGGTCTGAGAGCAGTCCCGGTTCGCCGGACGCCGGGAACCCGTTCACGGTGAGAACTTTCAGCGTCTCCTCGCCAAGACGGGGCGAGAGGCCACCCGTCAGCGGGGTGTCGACCAGGAGGGCGTCGAGGCACATCGGTAGCGCAGGTGCCCGTACCATCTGCCGCGTGACTGAAATGCAGGCGTGAAGGTAAGTCAGCGTCTCGTCATCATCCAGGAACCGCGCTTCCGGCATCAAATCCGCCATCATGTCCCGTGCCCGGGAGGTTTCGGTTTCGAAATGCGCTATATGTTCGGACCAGAATGCCGCCGGGGCGTCTGCTGGATCCTCGATGAAGAGCTGTTCGATCCGGGCCGTCCGGTCGGCCGGCGGCATCCAGGTGAGGGTCAGGTAGCAATCTGTCTCGAAATGACGGTCTGCTTCCTCGAACGCTGCGCGGCGTTCCTGGTCCACCAGCCAGGCGGCCGGGTCGCGCCAGGTGCTTTCGGGATAGGTGACGGAGGGTCGCCGGTCCGCTTCTATATGCAGCGCCCAACCTGACCCGAACCGGCTGAGGAGATTGTTCATGCGGGCGGTGACAGCGACCAGTTCTTCCGGCGTCGAGCTTTCAAGATCGGGTCCGCGATAGAAACAGCTCCGCTGCAGGCTGCCATCCTTGTTGAGGATGATGCCGGGCGCGATCAGGCAGGCCCATTTAAGATGATCTGCAAGGCAATCTGGACGTTGGCGATATTCACGAAGGTTCAGCATGCGTAATAGCCCCTTGTCCTTATGTGCCGGATCAGCACGTCGGCAAATTGCGGATCGCGCCGGGCGGCGAACACGCAGATGCCCTGCGCCACGATCCAGAAGACGAGACCCACGCCCCAGAGCTGCAGGCCGATACCGAGCGCGGTCGCCAGCGTGCCGTTGACGATGGTCGCAAGCCTTGGCGCGCCCGCGAGCAGGATCGGCGCCGTCAGCGAGCGATGGACCGGCACGCTATAGCCAGGGGGCAGGGGGCGGGTGTCAGCCATCAGAGCGTTGCCCCGCCGCCGAACGAGAAGAAGGAGAGGAAAAACGAGGTCGCGGCAAACGCGATCGAGAGACCGAACACGATCTGCAACAATTTCCGCATGCCGCCGCCGGTCTCGCCGAAGGCAAGGCCAAGGCCGGTCAGGATGATGACGATCGTCGCAAGGATTTTTGCGACCGGACCCTCGATGGAGTCGAGGATGGATTGCAGCGGGGCTTCCCAGGGCATGCCGGAGCCGGCAGCGTGCGCCGGGAAGGTGAGCGCGACGGCAAAAGCCGTCAGGCTCAGGGCTTTGATCAGTCTGTCGTTCATTGGGGTGGTATCCTTTCTGGAGCGGTGGAGAGAAGCGGTTCGGAAAAGGGCAGGCTCGGCAGGACGAGCTGCAGGTCGGGCTGGACGGGCATGAGGTCATAGCCGCCGCGTCCGAGCCCGTTCATGCGCGCGACTGTCTCGACGCGGTGGATCCCGGCGCGCCGGGAAATGTAGACGACGCAGTCAATCGTCTCGGCGATGAGATCGTGCGGCACCTGGGCGGAGGTCTCACCGATCAGCTGTTCTAGCCGGGAAAGGCCGCCAAGGGCCGAGTTGGCATGCAGGGTGGCGATGCCACCCGGATGGCCGGTATTCCAGGCCTTCAGCATGTCGAGCGCTTCGGCGCCGCGCACCTCGCCAATGATGATCCGGTCGGGACGAAGCCGCAGGGTCGAGCGGACAAGGTCTGCGAGCGTCACCGATCCCGGCTGGGTCCGCAGTTGCACCGTATCGCGCGCCGTCGAAACAAGTTCGCGCGTGTCTTCGAGGATGACCAGCCGGTCGCCGGTCAGGGCGATTTCGGCAAGGAGGGCATTGGCGAGTGTTGTCTTGCCGGAGCCTGTGCCGCCGATCACGAGAATGTTCTCGCGGTCCCGCACGGCCTGCTGCAAGGCTTCGGCGTGATGAGGTGCCATGACGCCCGAGGCGACATACTCACCCAAAGCAATCACCCGCCCGGCAGGCTTGCGGATCGAGAAACAGGGCCCGGGCGATACGGGCGGCAGAACGCCTTCGAACCGTTCCCCGCCCAAAGGCAGCTCAGCCGACACGATGGGCGAGGCCGCATCGACCCGGCGGCCCATATGGCTGGCAACCAGCCGGATCACGCGTTCAGTATCGGCAGGTAAAACAACGGATCCGGACTCGGTCCGGCCAGACCCATGCCGTTCGACCCAGAGCCTGCCATCGGGATTGATCATGATCTCGACGACGGACGGATCCTCCAGCGCCGCCACGATCTCGGTTCCCAGCGCTGTCACCAGCATGGCGCGGGTGCGTGTCAGACTCTCAACCTCACGCATCGGCCGGCTCCCCATTCAAATGCTCAGGGTGGGTTTCAAGGCTCGCCGCTTCCGCCGTCACGTCTTCGACGGCGTTCTGCAGAATGCGTTGGCCTGACCTGAGCGCTTCTGCGACCTGCCGCACGAAGAGGTCAAACCGCATGTCGCCCTTGGCCCGCGCGGCCTCAACCTGGTTGGCAGGCACCGGCGGTGTCACCGTCAGGAAATAGTGCACGAAGGTCGCGAGCGTTTCGGCAAGGACGAGATTGTCCCGCTCGATCCGCCCGAACTGGCGCGTCAGCCGGTCGAGCCGGCGATTGATCGCCGCTTCGCGCTTATTGTCGGACTCGCCTGCCCGGTAGGCCGTAACAGCCCCGTCGATGATTGTGCTTTCTGACAGGCCCGGGCGTTTCGCCATGGCCTTCAGCCAGTGAAAATTCTCGGGCGAGATATAGGGCTGGATGCGGGGTTTCATTCGCCATTCCCCGTGAGATCAATGCCGGTCGCCTGTTCGAGACTGTCGGCCTGCACAAGCGCATCGAAGAGACTGGGCTGAGGGGCGCCGCGAGACCGTGCCCGGGACCTGCCCGACTTTGCAGGCGAGGCAATCCGCGCACGATCCTCGGCCGCATCCCGCGCCTTCTGAGGCCCAAGGCCCTCCACATCAGGCTCGAGCTCGGCGGCCTGCATCAGGCCTTCATGGATCGACCGGACTTCGCTGCCCCAGTCATTGCCCCGCTCGTCCGGAATGCAGGTTGCGAAATCCGGAGCCGCCTTCAGCCGCTCGGTGAAGTTCTGATCCTCATAGTAGCGGAGCTTCAGCGCCCGCACGGGCGGGGAGCCTGCAACAAGGACAAGTTCCTGGTCTGCCGGCAGCTGCATCACTTCACCGGGGGTGAGCAGCTGGCGGGCGGTTTCCTGACGCGAAACCATCTTGTGCGACAGCCAGGGCGCGAGCCGGTGGCCGGCATAGTTCTTCATCGCCCGTTGTTCAGTCTTGGTGCCGAGTGCATCGGAGATACGCTTGGCGGTGCGTTCGTCATTGGTCGCGAACGCGACCCGCACATGGCAATTGTCGAGGATCGCATTCGAAGGGCCATAGGCCTTTTCAATCTGGTTGAGTGATTGCGCGATCAGGAAGGCCTTGAGGCCATAGCCGGCCATGTAGGCAAGTGCGCTTTCGAAGAAGTCGAGCCGGCCAAGGGCAGGGAACTCGTCCAGCATGAACAGGACACGCCGGCGGGATTTGGGTTCAGCCAGCGTAATCACAGGCGACACGAGCCCGCAGATCCGGAGTACATTTGCCGCAAGCGATTTGCCCCGCAAGAAGGTGGACGGACGAACCTCAAGGTGTTCGGTCAGGCGCCGACCGACCTGGTTCAGGATGAGGCGCATCAAGGGTTTTGTGCGCGACAGGTCCGAGGGCGGCACGACAAGGTAAAGCGACAGGGGGCGATCCCCGGACACAAGATCGTCGATCCGGAAATCGCTGCGTGAGGTTACTTCTGCGACAACGGGATCGCGATAAAGTGAAAGGAACCTCAAAGCCGTCGAGAGTACACCCGAAAGCTCGTTCTCCGACTGGTTCATCAGTTCACGGGCCGTCTCGGCGACGACGGGATGAACCTTGGGCGCTTCGCTCGTGCCGAGGTGGTTTGTCCGGAGCATGATCGACAGCGTCGTGCGGAATGTCCGGTCGGGATCTGCAAGGAAGCTCGCCACACGCGCCAGCGTCTTCTCACGCTCGGCATAGAGGACATGCAGGATAACCCCGACGAGCAGCGAGTTCGCCTTGTCGACCCAGTGCCCGAGATCGCCAAGCTTGCCCTGCGGGTCGACGAGAATGTCGGCAATGTTCTGGACATCGCGCACTTCGCAATGCCCGCGCCGGACTTCCATGAGGGGATTGAAGTGGGCCGAGGCGACATCGGTCGGATCGAACCGCACACAATGGGAAAACTCTGAGCGCCAGCCGGAGGTCAGCTGCCAATTCTCGCCCTTGATGTCATGCACCAGCACCGAATGCGGCCAGGAGAGGAGTGTTGGCACGACAAGCCCTACACCTTTGCCGGACCGTGTCGGGGCAAACGCCATGACATGGTCCGGTCCGTCATGGCGGAGGTAAGAACCCGTTGCCTGACCTAGGAACACACCGGAAGGTTTGAGCAAGCCGGGCTTGCGCAAATCCTTGCTTTCCGCCCAGCGCGCTGAGCCGAAAGTCGAGACCCGCTTGTCCCAGCGTGCGCGGAGGATCGATCCCGTCACCGCAATCACGATGGCCGCGACACCGCCCGAACCGGCGATCAGTCCGCCCCGGTCGAACACATCCGGCGCATAGGCATCGAATGAGTACCACCACCCGAAGAATGCCCAAGGCACATAGACCGGCATGTCGAGGATGACGAAGAGTGGCTCGCCCAAACGGGGCGACCAGCCCAGCGACAAGGCTGTCCACTGGGTTGCGCACCAGAGCGCCACCAGGACGACGAGCGATACCAGGATGATCTGCCAGAAGAGGTTCGTGCCATGTTTCATGACGCAGAACCTGACCAATCATCGCCTCACGCTCCAGAGAGGGAATTGGGGGAAATCAGGGGGGTATTCTGAAGTTTTGGGAACGGCAGGGTGACAGACGTGAAGTTGCGGGAAGAATTTGCGGGATTTTTTCTGCTCGTCGAAGATTTTGAGTCGTGGAGCGAATTGAGGCAACTCATTAGAAATACTCTGACGGATCGTGCGACGTGGATGCTCCGTTTGCTTCGGAGAACGTTGTCTGGCACTGAAGTTTGGTTGGCAATCTTTTGGGTTCAGCGAACTCACAGAACGAATGTGGGGCGAATTAGCAGCCTACCGACTGCGATCAGAAAGGTGTGAGTTGCTGAACTCTACGGGTCGCGCCGTGGCACATTATCTCGGCTACGTCGCTGGTAGATTGTGATCATTCAGACTAAATTCAACCTTTAGCTTTGCCAGAAGGACTTAGACGCGTACCGAATATTCAATAGATTCAAACTGCTGATTCTTATGCGTGGGGCAATTGATCGTGAGAGAAAGCAACGAAATTACAATGAGAGAGTAAGATATCGGCGTGCTATTCAAAAATGCAAAATAATCATGACACAGGGGGCTTTTGTGGCTGACCGAATTCTCGAAACATTTCTGGACGCGGGACTCTTGGAGCTTGGCGGAAATGACGCTTGGTTTGAGCACATATCCGCAGCGGCCGACAAGCTGGCGGTTCATATCGGCGCACACCCCGAACAATTGGCGGCATTCGTATATTCGGCCGTCGACCCTCGGGAACGGCTTGGAGACCCCTCCCGTGCAATGGCGCAGGAAACGCTGAAAAGCGTTTGGCGGACTTATTCCTCTGTCACGATGGGGTCGCTTGACTTGGTGTTTCGAGGGATCATCCTCGACGCGGTAATACAGAACGCAAAGCGAGACGATCAAATTCGGCTCGGCGTTACACTCCTACTATCGAGTGCTCTGCCACACATGTCGCTTGGGGAAGAAGCCGAGGTCTGGCAGAAAACAGTCTCTGAATTGCTTTCAGCCGTCGAGGCTGAGGCCGAGGCGCGCTGGTCAGTTCCGAGCGCCATCGCGCTTGCTCCTATGGTCGCAGTCAAACCACCCGAGATAAAAGGCAAATTGGGTGCCATCAAAATCGACGAAGCCGCTTTGCTGAAGGGGCTCGAAAAGGCTGCAGGACCGAATAACAAGGCCGGTGAGGAAACTGGCGGCAATCCTCATGCGCCGAACGCTGGCGCAACTTGGTCGAATGAATTTGTTCCACTGGCGACAGAAGCAATCGCGACAGCGGTTAAGAGAGCCGCAGGCGAGCGGGTCTACAATTTGGCATCGGATGAAATCTTTGGCGCAATCAGTACAATGGTTACCGCTTATGTCAGTGCAGCGATAAATCAAACCGCGGCTGCATCCCATGGTGTCGAACTGCGATCTAGGCTGCTTTGGTGGAAGGAGGCTAAGATTTCGCCGAGTGCCCGGAAAGAATATCGATTGATCGACCGCAAAGTGGCGCCTGGTTTAATGGCCCTGGACTATCAATCCATGCTTCCGGCGCTCGCGCCTGCCAGTGTTGTAGCCTTTTTGCGAGAATCGGTTCGTACCCTTTCGGGTGAGAACGAAACGACTTCACTGGGCGATTTTCTTGCCGCGATGTCAGAGGCCGATGAAATAGTTCCATTCAAGAGTTCGCAACCAGATCAAACAGCCAACTTAAGACCATTGGGCGCTCTTGTCCTGGAGGGGGCAACTCGCCCAGAACTCATCTCCGAGCGGACCGTCTTCCAAGGAACCCTGAAATTAGATCCGGCAGCCTTCGCTTCGCTTTTGTTCCTTGAATTCCAAGCCTTGAAAGCGATTCAACATGTCACGCCGGTGTCTCCCCCTGACGAGGCCGGAACAGCCGGAAAAGTGACGGGCGCCGCCAAATGAGTTTGTCCGATAACCAAACTTGCAAGCAAGACGACTGCTTTGTTCCCCAAACGTCGTGCGCGAAAGGCCATATGGATCCTTCGAAATGTCCGCACTTTGTGGCACCCAATGCAATCGTGGCAATGGGAGCGTTTCGTACTGAGGATGATGAACTTTTCCCATGGACTGGACGTCCACTTGGCCTCATCGATCTTCGCTTCGTCTCGGCGACACGTCGCCCGCACCTTGTAGGAATTGCCGGTGCAGCTGACGCTGGAAAAACGACGCTTCTCTGTCTTCTTTTTCTGGCCATCTATCGCGGGCGCCGTATCGGTCCTCATACGTTTTCTGGCTCATTTACTCTACAGGGCTGGGAGAACATCGCGCGTCATTTGCAATTGAATGCAGGAGAAACCATCAAATTTCCACCGCATACATCCCAGAACGGGCGAGTACCTGGCCTTTTGCATTTGGGGCTTTCTGACGATGATCGGAACCGCATGGATGTGCTTTTGGCCGACGCTTCAGGGGAGTGGTTTTCTGCATGGACTGACAAGCCGACATCGGAAAAAGCGGCCGGCGCTCGCTGGACAGCGGACCATTCTGACAAACTGCTTATCGCCGCAGACACCGACGCCTTGATGGGAAAGAAGGGTGGGGTTTCTCGCCGGGAGCTGGAGTTTTTAATCAGGAGAATTGCCAGCGATTCTGGCACCGAAGGTGTGGCGCTGGTATGGACCAAGAATGATCTCCCGCGAGACGCAGAATTGTCAAATACGATCGAAGACCTATTCCGATCCTGTTTCAAGGATGGGCCAGTGTTCGCGATTGGCGTCCCAGAGCAAGAAAATCCTGACCCTGACAAGACACTGCAAGAGTTGGAGGTGATTTTCTCTTGGGCTTTCGAGCCCCGGAGCCGTACCATTTCTCTGACGAGGCCTGACCACGCCGCATTCGATCCCTTCATGGCATATCGAGACGCATCATGACTGAGCGTTCCGCTTCAATTCTTCTGATCGGTGAGTCCGATGTCGGCAAGACGCATTTCGGCGCTCAGCTTCTGAGGCGTCTCAATAGCGGTCTTGGAACGATGGAACTCATCAATAGCGACAATCTTCAGCCTTTCCGCGAAACCATGGACCAGATCAGCCAGGGTTTGGCGGGACGCCACACTCCAAGAAGCGAGTCGTCGACAAGTCGCTGGACTATAAGACGCAAATCTGATGACGCGCGTTTCACCCTTGAATGGCCCGATTATGGCGGTGAGCAAATAAGCGCTATGGTCGCGGAACGGCGCATGCCGATTGCATGGCGCGAGAAGATTGAATCGACCTCTGCATGGGTCTTTATGGTTCGAGCCAGCCGCGTGCGCTTGCCAGAAGATGTCCTTACGCGTCAGGTCAGATTGCCTGCCGAAGATGATGAAACTGAAAGTGTTCTATCCGCTCAATCGCGCCTTGTCGAAACGCTGCAGATGCTTCGTTTCAAGGTCGCCGCCTATTCGGAGGCATGGACCAACCCGCCACCTATATGTGTGATCTTGTCTTGTTATGATGAATTGAAAACGGACCTCTCTCCCGCTGAGTACTCGCGCCTGAAATTGCCGCTCCTTGACGCTTACTTGCGTACAAATTGGAGTTCAGAAGACCTGCGAATTTTCGGCGTCTCGCCACTTGGTCAAGCGCTAAGCGATTCCGAGCCAGATGCTGATTTCGTCGCCAAGGGGCCCGATAAGATGGGTTATGTTCTTGATGAAGACGGCGCCCAATCCGGGGATTTGCTGTCACCGGTAGAATGGGTACTTAACGCTGCTAGGCGCAGTTAGTGGTTAAACCGATGCCCTTGGTTGTTGACGAAATTTTCGTCGGAGAACGTGATCGAGGGATGAATGTGTTGTCATCGAGTGTCTCTGACGCACAATCGCAAAGCCTCGCACACTACCTTGACCTTCCGGGCCAACCACCACAAGGCTACGTGCTGACAAGCTATGTTTCAGGCGCTTTGATCGGGAATAGCTATGTCGTCGCGCGCACGAGCTCTGACCCCAGCGCCGAGAGAAACGGCATGGTTTTCAGTCATGCAATTGTTGTCGCAAAAGACGACATCGAGGCATTTGCGGATTTACGGGCGATCTTTGGCCATCTGCAGAAAGCGCGAAGCTCGCCGCTACTCGCTGAACGTCGAATGATCAGTGCGACCGGTAGGGTTGAGGAACCTCCACCAGGCCCCTTTTCCGATATGGTGACTGTGCCTTCGAAGTTTCCTGCCATTACGGTCGACGACGCGCGGTTTGAGAATCTTATCATACGCCTCTGGGCCAAGCTTCCGCCAGCTATGCGCAGTGAGCTTAGGTTCGGCTTGAGTTTTGGGCCGGACGAAGCGCAAAGTCAGGGCCTGCAAATCGCCTTGGTTCCTGCTTCGCTTGAGATGCTCTGGCCGCTTGAGAGGCGGATCGATGCGACATACGATCAGTCTCCGGCCCGAACCGCGGCGGGGCGGTACCTGTCAAGCGGGTCTAGCGGGAAACTCGAAGCACATATCGAAGATCTCAACATCCATTCGATCAGCCTGTCAAAAATCGCACTACTTGGACGATCATGCGAGATCGCAGAAAAGACAAGTGTGTCCTTCAGCGACGCTGTTGCAGCCTTGCGCGTAGTAGGGGTGTTGCAGCCTGATCCGGACAAAGGAACGTCAGTGAAGCGTAAGATCTTGGACGCCGTCTTGTCTCGTCCAGGTCCGGCTGCACTAGAACACATTATGGCCATACGGAATGTGAATTGGGCGCCATTCAATCTGGCTTTGGATCAACCCGAAGAACTTGAAATGTCCTTCGCAAATCGAATGGCGAGCATCGGCCCTCAGGATGATGTATGCGAACTTCTCGTGGCGATGTTTGATGCAGAAGCAGCGACCAGGGAATGGCGGCGGGCAGGCATTGGCGTGCTAGGCGCGATGACCAAAAATATGGCGATCAAACTAGCTCCCCACATATGGACTTTGCTTGTCACCAATACTGAGATTGGAGTGATGGTCCTCGGCGAAGCTCCTACGGCTCTCCTTGATCTTGCGATGTCGCAAACGCCACCAACAATCGCGGGCAAGGCAATTGAGCAGCTCTCTCCTTTGCTTGCCAGAGCTCGCTTCCACAAGTCCGAAGCGCAACTTCTGCTTCTCAGTCACCCTAAGAACATACTTGCGGCTCTTGAGGAGGCCTGCGGCCGGGATCATTCTGTGTACGGCGACACCGCTATCGAATATTGTCTGTTAGCTTTGCCAGACGAAGTTATTGTCACTAGCGCGACGAGTCTGGACAATGACCTGGTCATTGAAGCAGGCGCTAAGGTGGTCGCGAAGGATCCGAGTTTTCTTTTTCGCCACGATATTTCCAAATCACAAGTTCAAACCCTTTGGCATCGAAGTTTGCTTAAGAGCCAACTAGCGTGGCAAATCGCGCCAGATATATCTTCGATACAGGACCGCTTGTTCAAAGCCATCTCGGGTGCTGGGGTGAATGCAGGTTTGCTGACGATTCTCATGTCGACGCCGCTCGGAGATTGGTGCGCTTTCGAATGCAGAGCACAGGTCTGGGGCCTGTTGCCGTCCACCTGCAGATCATCAGCACTGTCGGAGACCGCTGCCAGCTGGATCGCTAGCTACCCAGCCAATGTCGGAAACCCAGCATTCTTCACACCGGAAATGCCGCTTGCAGAGTCTATTGCAGATGATTCGCAGAGTCATAAATTGTTGGCGGCGCTCAAGGCAGGGACATTTGAAGCCGCGTTGGATACCTTTCTTGGCAACCACGCATTGCCGATGGGATTGTTTATTGACACCTTCAAGGCCTTCCTAGGGGCTGGGCGAACACCGGATGGAGTAGAGTTGGAGCGAGCGGGGCGGCTCGCCGTTGCGCGCAACTGGCGTACTGCGTCACGCACGTTTGGCTACACGTTCGGTGTTCCGCGCTTGAAACCCTATTTCGTTGTCTGTAGCGACCATCTGGATTCCTGGACGCGCTTTTCAAACGGGTTATGGCGACCGAGCCAAGAAGACCTATTAATCCTTCTTCTTGAAGTAGTGTGCGAGCTCTACCCTAATGGACCGACACAAGCGGATGTTTGGGAGCAGGCGGGCGGGGACCTTTCACGCCTGAGTACACACGGCTCTGGCCGGAATCAGTGGCGAGAGGCACTTCGCTTCGCAAGATTTGGGGGTGAGATAAGCTTGCGAGACCTTCTAAACGCTATGTTGGCTGATTATCCCCTCAACTCTCGGCTGCAGCAAATTTCAGGGGTGATTGGTCAATGAACTATCGAGAGTTTCGTGGACACGCACTAATTGTTACGGTCGACTCGAATATCGACCCGGCATTCAAAGACCTTGGCAAGGCGGTGATCGCAGATGGAGACGCCGTTAGGGCCATCCTCATAGACCCCGGCCTTTGCGGATATGCTGACAAAAATGTCGTTCGCTTATCGGGTGCCGACGCATCGCTACAAGCCATCAAAGACACCCTAGAGAAAATGTCTGCAATCATCGAAGAGGACGACCCGTTTTTTCTATTCTATTCTGGTCACGGAGATGTTGGTGCGGGCGGCGCATTTTTGGCTCCTGTTGATGCCGTCCCAACTCAGGGCACTGGGCTGCTTACTTCCCAATTGCTTGCGGAAGCGCTGCTTAAGGTCCGATCCAAAAGAAAGCTTATTGCTATTGATGCCTGTTGTTCCGGAGGCATTGACCTTACTGGTGCACGCGCCAAGAGCTCGAAATGGCTGGGCAATGCACTGCTCGACGAAATGGAAGATGGGGAGGGGATCGTTGTTATTGCGTCTAGCCGAAGCTCTGAATCTTCGATGATCCTTGGCGGTGATTCGACCAGCCTTTTTACTAAGCATCTGGTCGCGGGGTTTCGCGGCGCTGGTGGTCACGATGAAGGCGGCTTTATTCGCGTGTTCGACTTGTTCAACTATGTCGCCGTAAGTGTTAGAGCAGAATGGCCTAGTCAGGCCCCGGTCTATGCCGCTCATCATCAAGACTCTAATTTTGCCGTGGCTTATTGCGAAGCAGTGGAAAAGCGCATTCGACCTAAATCGTTGCATTCCGAAATAGCTCATATGACGAAAGCAGACTCTCTAGTGGAGCTATTCTGCGTTCTTTATCCGCTAGGCCCAACAGATCAGGAACTCTGGGTGCGTGCAGGCGGCGACATCTCTAGACTGGTCTTGTCAGGAACGGGACGAATACAATGGGTTCGCGCGTTGAGGCAGATCGATCGCGGATTGAGCGTTTCTATCCCTGACATCATCAACGTTGCATTTGAGGATTATCCGAAGAATCGAAATCTCGAAATGCTGCGGGATGGTTGATGTCCAATTCAACTGGGCGCCCTGCCTCAGTGGCTGCGACCCTCACCACCTCAAGCCCGTCGCTTGCTGGAACTGCTCAATTCTTCTGAGCCCTGACTTTAGTCAGAATTACGATCCGAAAAGACATTTGTCTAAGATTGTGCAGTGCCTACAGAGTAGATTTATGCAATACGATTGCTCGTGGCGTTGGGTTACTCTCCTATCCCAACCCCACGCCCAAGCGCCCAAGAAATTCGCCCCCCGCGCACGACCCCCGACACGGCCATCCCGCGCCGCTGCTCCAGCACCTGCCGCCAGGGCACAATCGTAAAATCCCTCTGCCGCTCAATCACCGCAAACTTCCCGCTCACTCGCGACACCGGCTCGCGATAAGTACCATTCACGTGACCTCGATCCGGAGCCGGCGAATACGGTTTCCCGATCTCTTCGCTCAGCGTCCGGCCGGCATGCATAAGATCTCGCTTCAGTAACTCAGTTCTCTGCGCGGCAGACAAGCCAACGCCAGCCTCTACCATTATTCCAATCCCCGCCATGAACGTCCGTCGCTTCACCTGCGCTTCAGCCACCTCCCGCCCAAATCCGAGCGGCACGCTGGACGGGGCAGGCACATCATCCAACCACGTCACGCCGAGCGCCGTTTCCTGTACTCTTAGGCCCAGCTCTGAGCGAACCAACACCTGCGCCGCTCGGAACCGCGCCTGACTCCGCTCGTACGCTTTCGTCCTGTCCAGATAGTCTGATGGAATCTTCCAGTCTGCATCGGCTGTCCGCTCGACATGACCTGCTCGTCGCAAGGCCTCCAGCCTTCGCACATGGGCCGCGACAAATTCGGGACCTGATCGCGGATCATCGGCCTGGTGCAGCCCTGCCGAATAGATCCCGCCATTCGCCCGCGCGATCCGCTCAATCGTGACGTCTGACGGCTTTGGCTCAAGGTTCGGCGGCGACACGGTTACAATTGCCCCGCGCTTCAACTCCTCTACCTCGCCAGCGACACCCAGTTCGACAAACACAGCGCGACCATCCAGGCTGTCGATGATGGTGTAGGCTTTGTCATGTGCTTCGCCCGAGAGACCTGCCTGAAGAACCGCGCCTGTCACGCTCCGCCCGTCTGGATCGGACTTATCGAAAATCACATCCGCGTCGATACGCCGGTCGTTGCGTCCAGCGAGCGCACGGTTCATCGTCTTGATGATGTCGTGACGCTCAGAAAGCCCCCGCAAGACATCCCGGAAATTCTCCCGCATCTGCCAGCGTCCGGCGCCGAGTTTCTCGGCAAGCCCAAGACGTTCCAGAGTCCGCAGCCGTGCGGCATGCAAGGTGCGATACTGAGAAGGACTATCCTTCAACCGAAACTCATCTTCGGGGCCGACTTGCCGGGCGATAAAATGGTCGATCTTTGTGACGCGTTCGACAGCAATATCCGATTGAAGTTTTCGCTCCTGCTCGAGCCGGGTTTCCGGGCCAAGCTCCAGCGTGACCAGGTCCTCCGCGCGTTCCCGGATCCCGTGGGAAATGTACGCCCGCGGCATGACAAGATCAGAGCCATCCTCGCGCCGTCCCCGGATGACCAAATGCGCATGCGGCCGACCCGTATCATGGTGCACAGCGCCGACCCATTCGAGCCGCGTCCGCAGATCGGTCTCCATCTGCGAGACCAAGTCGCGAACGAAGGGCTTGAGGTCTGCCATCTCAGTGCCGTCCTCGGGCGAGAAGATGAACCGGAAATGATGCCGGTCATCAGTGATGGATTTGACCAGATCGGACGCGTTGGCATCCTCGCTCATGGCGTCAAAAAGCTTTCCGCGATCCTTCTCCTCAAGCGCGGCGTCTCTTCGGATGTATCCGATATGCGCGGCAAGTGCTGCCACGCTCGATGCCGACATGCGCACAATGCGCGCCTTGACGATCACGCGCCTTTGCCCACCGCGTGGACCGACACGCGGCCGGGCGGGCAGGGCAGTCCTACGAACGCCGCCGGCCGACGACAAGGCCTTCGTCATCCGCGTCAGATAGGTCTTTGCGCGTCCCCCTGATCCGGCCGACCGAATCCTGCCAGGTCTGGGGGTGAAGGGATTGTCCGGCGGCGTGCTCATTCGGCCTGATCCGGGGGAAAACAGGCCAAATTCTGCGAATGGAGCCATGCGAACCTGTTGTCGTCATTGAGCTTTCCATCAGAGGACAGAGCTGTATCCTGAGGCATGGAACCATAAAAATCGATGTGCAGACAAGGCGATATCCCCTCATTGGCTCTATGAGCTTTTATCTTGCATTCCGATCTGTCCCCATTTTTCCCAATCAACCCTTCTGCATGCTCCTTCCGATCACCGCCTATCCACACCGCACGACCAATGATGTCGCCCTCCCTGACCGCTCCAAAATACCGTCCATCAAAGGAATCCGGTGTGCGATCAGAAAGGAGCAGAACCTCTTCTGCCTGAAGCTGCCTGCAGCCCGTCCAGGGAGACGGCAGGGCGCGTCCCATACTATCTGTTGATAGCAGGCGGACAGTCGAAGTCCCGTTGATCTGTAACACACCCTTGATCTCACAAACCGTGTCGCCTTCGAGCGCCCGGACGTTCTTGATGACGGGGATGCCTGGCGCAAGATAGCGCCTCTGGATCGCGAGTCTCGAAGCGGCCTCTGGCAGGTTCGAGACAACCAGATCACCCCGCGAAATCACCTCCAAAGGTTCGACGCGATACCACCCAAGCGGAGCACTTTCGCTCGGATTGTAGAGTAATATGGGCGGTAAAACACCAGTCGCCGGAAGGCCTGTCAATGCCACTCCGAGCACAGAAATACCGCTCCAAAATACTGCGCGGAGGCTCATGAAAAGCCCCTCCAGTTGCTCGAAAGAAGTCTCCAATTGGCCATCGACAATGTGATTGAATCTGTTCTCAATGCCCTGATTTCAAGCGCCATGACCGCCTCCCCGGGACCTATTCCAGACGGTCGAATAATCATTCAAATCATCGACATGATAGACGACGGTGCCGCCATGTTTTCTGTATTGCGGTCCATTGTTCGACCAGCGCCAGTTCTCCATCGTGCGAACCGTGATACGCAGATAAGCCGCCGCCTCTTTCGTCGTCAGGAAAGGACTTGGACGTCCTTTTGCCTCGTTCATTCCCCGTACCCCGTCTTGCCGGGCACAGATCAACGTGGCGGCTTCAACACGTCCCAGAAAACAAAAGAAAATTCTAATTGGGAGTCACGAAGATATGCGGCTTCGCGGCGATACCCTGTTTAACCATGCGCAGCGCGCATGACTTCGTAAGCATACAGATGCCCCTCTATCGAGCGAATTAAACATGCCAGAAGCCGCCCCGGAATGATCTCCGGAGCGGCCAGTTTGGCGATGAGTGCGGGGCTAGTCCTTGGGGTTCCAGAGGATCACGTGGCGGCCTTTCTTGCCTTTGACCGGTGCGAGGTTCGCGTAGATGCGGCGCGGGCCAATCTGCGGATCTGCGAGGGTCAGGGAGACGTATTCGCGGCCGGAAGACTTTGCCTTGCGCATCCAGCCGCCGCCGATTTCGGTCGCGGTCTCACCGGCGAAGATGCGGTAGTCCGGCTGGGCCTCTTCAGCTTTGTCCGCGTTCTTTTCGATGCGGATGGCGGCTGAGAGGTTCATCATTGCGAGGGCGCCTTCGAAGCCGGTTTTGGTTTCGCTGACATATCCGAGTGCGTTTGCCATGGGGGTCTCCTTTTCGTTTC
>CAZKXJ010000012.1:0-42280 GCA_964556825.1 uncultured Hyphomonas sp.
GCCCATGCTGACAGTTTTGCTGTCAATGAATACTCCGCTTCCGATTTGGGGCGCGCCAATACAGGCCGTGTGACACAGACCGACGACCCGGCTGCAGCATTTGGCAATCCAGCCCTGATGACGGCATTTGACCGTCCAGTCGTTTCACTGGTCGTCAGCGGCATTATCGGCAATGCAGAATATGAAGACCGCGGCTCGACCGACGCACTCGGCAATCCTCTGGGCGAGAATACAGATGGCTTTTTGACGAATGAAGCTATCCCGTCTGGTCACGCGATATTTCCGCTCGGCGATGAGGTCGCCGTTGGCTTGTCGATTACAGTGCCTTTCGGCCTGTCTACAGATTATGACAGGAACTGGCCGGGGCGTTATCAGGCGCTCACCTCCGAGCTTCAGGCCATTAATATCAATCCGAGCCTTGCCTACAAAATCACCAATACACTCTCGCTCGGCGTTGGCGTGAGCGCGCAACGTATCGATGCGAAACTGTCGAGTGCTATCGACTTTGGTGCTGTGTGCTTCAGCCAGGCGGACCCGGGAATATGTGCCGCAGCTGGTGTGGTGCCGCAGGGGGCAGATGGCATGATCGAGATTGAAGGCGACGACTGGAGTTATGGCTGGAATGCGGGGCTTGCATGGACGCCGCATCCGGACTGGCTCATCGGCTTGCACTATCGATCTGGTATCGACCAGAGACTAGTAGGTAATGCAGACTTTACGGTGCCTGCAAATGCCAGCTTCCTGACGGCGACAGGCGCCTTCAATGATACAGGTGGCAGCGCCGCGCTGAATCTGCCGGCGTCAACCGAGCTTGGCGTGCGCTGGCAGGCAAGTCCACGCACAACGCTTTACGCCAATGCGCAATGGACCGATTGGTCTGGTATTCAGGAATTGAGAGTCATTTTCGACAACCCTGTGCAGCCGGATTCAGTTGAAGAGCTGAACTATGATGATGCAGGCCGCTATGGCTTCGGCGGCGATTACAAGATTTCCGAGCAATGGATCGTCCGGGCCGGTTATGCCTTCGACGAAACGCCAGCCCCGGCACAGTTTCGTACCGCGCGTATCCCTGACAATGACCGTCATATCTTCGCGATTGGCACGACCTGGACGCCGAATGAAAGCTGGTCAATGGATGCGGGATATAATCGTGTGAAGATCGAAGACGCTGATTTCGACAGGACTGGCACCTTTGGCGATCGCGTGCTTGGTACGTTCAGCGGACACGCCGATGTGGTGTCCGTGAGTGCGACGCGCCGCTTCTGAAAGTCCACAACATACCGTAGTTTGGCGACCAAGGAGAGCTCCCCATAAAGACGAGTTCGGCTTGGTGAAGGATTGCTTGAATGAAACGGCCAGCATAGCGCAGGCACGCCCTCCGATAAGGGGTTTGATGTCTGCCCCCCCCTTTCAATTGCCCCTGCATGAAGTGAGATCCGTAAGCGCAAGTCTGTTCTTGATTTGTTCTTATTTGGCCTTAACAGTAAGGTATTTTGGAGCCTTTAATGGCCATGCGAAAAACGCAGATGTCATTTGACCAATCGCAAAGGGGTTGGCCAAAGCACAATATCTTTTTTGCCGTGATGCCACCTTATCAAGCGAGGGCAAAGATCAGCTTGGTCTTTACCAGCATTCAGACGCGCTACCCTATACGAAAGGCACTAATCGCGGACAAGCGTTTGCATATATCGCTGGAATGTTTTTTTTGCGGGAGATTACGTGTCAGAGCGCATTGTGTCTGACGCCAAAAAAGTTGGCAGTGCCATCCGCTTTGTTGCGTTTGAGTTGGTTATGGACAGAGTGTTGTCTTTTCGAAACCGTCAGACCGACAAACCACTGGTAATTGCTGCTTCAGCGCAATCATCACTTAGAGCCAATGAACTTGTCCATGAAATCCGCAACATATCCTCGATTCTGACTGGAAGCTATCCTCGCAATCGTCGCATCACGCCACACCTGACGCTTGCATGGGATAGGTATAGCATACCGGAAGAAACGATTGAGCCATTGTATTTTCCGGTAAGTGAGATCGCGCTCATACATAGCCATGTCGGACAATCACGATATGACATCCTGGGCCGTTGGCCTCTCGTGCCCGCGAAATAGGTGCCAGATAGTCCGGCAATCAAAAATTGCTCATGTAGCGACCATGATTCAGCTTGGTAAAATTGCTCAAGAGAACTGTTTGAACTTTATATCGGTAATGAAATGGTGCCAGGAGAGGCATCAAATGTGCGCGCTTAACTGTTGTTTTTGTTGTATTTTTTATTTTTTGTGCGCAGCTATACCAACAATTTGCCGGCCTTACCGCGCGTAGATGAACTTTTGGAGGTCCGAAAACGCTGCGCGGACGCTTGCCAGGTTGCCCAATGATCGCTTTGCGTCACTGGTCGAGCCATAGCGAATGCGTAGCCTGTCGCCCAGCTTGTCATAGCCGAGCTCTGAAACACCTTCCCGCTCATAGGCGTGCAGCACGTCTTTCAGGAAATCGCGCATCTCCAGCTCAAACCCTTCCAGTCCGTCTCGGCGCGCGGCATCTGCCCGATCACGCCGCGTTTTTGGGTCGAGCGAAAAGCGGACATAGGCCAGCACGTCGAACACGTCGCTATCTCTCGCATCAATGAGCGCCCCCATCTCTTCTAGCCGCTCCAGATCATAGCCACGCTCTTCAAGCACGGTGAACAGCTTTGCCCGCAATTCCGGATCGCTCCACTTCTCGCGAAGTTCGTCCTCGCCCGACGCGATGTCAGTCAGATCTCCAAACAGCCGCTTCATGAAGTCTTCGGCGCTGATCGGCCTGCCATCCACCCAGTAGCTTGTAGATGCCATGTACTGGATGCGGCGCTCTTTCCCGTCGGCGAGTTTCACGCGGATTTTTGGCGGGCGTGGTTCGTCGGGGCTGTCGTCAACATAGTCTTCGCCCTCCTCATCCATTCCGCCCGGCGGCTTTACCTTGCCATAGATCGGAGGCTTCTCAGGCGGCTCAAGCGGCTCGCCGTCCCATTCAGGATCGTTGAAGTGCTCATAGGCCTTCACGAAGTCGTAGATCGTGAAGAAGTCCTTGCCCTCAAATGTGCGTGTCCCGCGCCCGATGATCTGTTTGAACTCGATCATGGATCGGACAGGCCGCATCAGCACGATGTTGCGGATATTGCGCGCATCGACACCGGTCGAGAGTTTCTGCGAGGTCGTCAGGATTGTCGGGATGGTCTTCTCATTGTCCTGGAAGGTGCGAAGGTGTCCTTCGCCGATCTCGCCGTCTTCAGCCGTCACCCGCTCACAATAGTGCGGATCAGGCACGCGCTTCATCTCATTGATATAGTCGCGCACGCGGGCGGCATGATCCTGCGTCGCACAGAAAACGAGTGTCTTCTGGCGCGGGTCGATCTGATTCATGAACTCCCACACGCGGCTCTTTTCGCGCTCATCGATCACGATCTTCGTATTGAAGTCGCCTTCGGTGTATTTACGGTCTTCCTCGATCTCGCCGTCAATGACGGTATCGCCCGCGCCGAAGACATATTCATCGATGGTGCTGGCCATCTGGCGCACCTTGAAGGGCGTGAGAAAGCCGTCCTCAATCCCTTCTTTCAGGGCGTAGGTGTAAACCGGCTCACCGAAATAGTTGTAGGTATCGACATTGATCGTACGCTTCGGCGTGGCGGTCAGACCAAGCTGCACGGCAGGCGCAAAATGCTCCAGGATCGCGCGCCAGGTGCTCTCATCATTTGCGCCGCCCCTGTGGCATTCGTCGATGATGATGAAGTCGAAAAAGTCCGGCGGATATTGCAGATAGTTTGGAGGCCCATTGGACAGCACCTCGCCGCTCTCATCTTCGCTCTCCTCGCCAGCGCCGCTGGTCATCATGGTCTGGAAGATGGAGAAGAAAACGCTCGCATTCTTCGGCATCCGGCCATCGCGCTTCTTGATCTCCTTGGGATTGATGCGTGACAACGCCCCCGCCTCAAATGCTGAAAAGGAGTTGAAAGCCTGATCGGCGAGGATGTTGCGGTCTGCAAGGAAGAGGATACGCGGACGGCGCGTCGGCTCACCGGAGAGGTTCCAGCTGGCATGGAAGAGCTTCCAGGCGACCTGGAAGGCTACGCCTGTCTTTCCCGTCCCGGTCGCGAGCGTCAGCAGGATGCGCCTGTCACCCTTCGCCACAGCTTCCAGAACGGCGGTGATCGCATTGTGCTGGTAGTAGCGCGGTTCCCATTTGCCGCCGCCTGTCTCAAACGGGACGGCGCCGAAGCGATCGCGCCACGCACTATCCTTCGCGAAGACACGATCCCACAGCTCATCCGGCGTCGGGAACGGGAGCGCAATATCCCGCTCGGCGCCGTTTTCCATATCGACTTCGCGCCAGCCAATGCCATTACTTGAATAGCCAAAGCGCGCCTTCAGCCGCCCGGCATAGTCCTTGGCTTGCCCCATGCCGACGGTGTAGCCAACGCCCGCCTTCTTGGCTTCCATGACGGCGAGCTTCTTGCCGCGATACTCGAAAACATAATCGGCGGTCTTCGATGGTCCGCGCCGCCCGCCGCTCATGATGCGCCCAGGACAGATGACTTCGCGGCGCACGCGCGCGCCTTGTGTCGTCTTCCAGCCAGAAGCTTCCAGCACCGGGTCGATGCGGTTGGCGCGTGTATCGGCTTCGGTTTCGTCAACCATTCTCTATCATATCCCCCAGCCCGGTTTCACTGGCCTTCGCTTCGGCAAGCAATTCATCCCAGTTTCCCGGCGGGTGGCCAGACTCCAGCATGCGCGCGAAAACACGGTAAGCGTCCGTCTTGCTGTCATAGGCACGCTTCGTGCCCTCATCATTTACCCATCCAAGGACAATGACCTTAGCCTTGGAGTTGAAACGATAAAAGAGCCTGTATTGCTGGAAGAATTTGACGCGAAACCAGTGCTGATTGCTATCCCCAAGTGTGCCGCCCTGGCGATGGACATCAGCCCCCGGTTCGGCTGGAATAGTCTGGTTTATGATTTTCCGGATCGCGTATAGGCGTTTGGTCGCCTTTTTCCTCTTGTACCCTTTCGGGTCTTTGTCCTTCAGCCTTTTTACCTCGTCATCGAGGGCGCTGAGCTGGTCAAGAAAAAGGGGATGGGCGAATATCGTCCATCCCCCGGCTACTAAAGGTTTTTGGTTTGCATCCGTCATTCATCATCATCTGAAAGCGGCGCATCCAGATCGATATCCATCCCATCTGTCAGCTCTGCGATACTTGCCATGAGGCCAGCGTCCAGCGGCCGGATGCGCGCAGGGTTTGCTTCCATGTCGCGTGCCAGAAAGCCAAGAAACGCAATCATGGCCGGATCTTCCTCTCCGCCGCTATCCTTCTCAAGGATGACAGCACCATTGGCGGAAATGCTGTATTTCAGCCGGTCATGCTTCTCCAGCTTCAATACCTTGCGCACTTCCGCAGGCACTGTCGTCTGATATCGGTCGGTAAGCTTGGAACGGGCTTGTAATGCGGCTTGCATGAGCTTGATCCTTTCAACGGCACAACAGGTAATGCATTTGCATTGTCATGTCAAGATTTGAAGGAGTCGAGCCACTCCGAAATGTCGAGGCCCGGCATGCCGCCTTGACAGTCAGGGCATTTGCGTTGGTGAAAGTCGGAGCCGTTGGCGCCGTAGCGGGCGCCGCAGATCGTGCCGGTCTCATCGCGGCGGGCGCAGGTGAGCACCCAGACATATTGCAGATGGTCGGTGCCGGGCAGGTCTGTCCGCGCGATCAGGATCTGGTCATTGCGGTTGATGTCGCCGGGAAGGCGCGATGATTTGGCCATGGTCAGGTCAGCTCCCCTGCAAAGGCTTTTTGGAGAAGGGATTGGCGGAGGTCGTCGAGATCGGCGAGCTTCACCTTATATGACTCCGCCGCCTCAAACGTTTTTTGCCTTAGTGTCAGCAACACTTGCGAAATTCGCTTTTGCTCTCCTAGTGGCGGCAGAGGCATGGGGTAATTCTTGAGCTTGCTAGCGCTGATGTTGGCTTGGTTGACGCTTTTGCCCATTACCGATTTTCCGTGATCACGGGCGCGACTTGAGTTCAGGTAGAAGTTTAGAAAATCGCCATCTACCACCTCTCGATCGTATCCGACTCGGATCAGGTAACCTGCAAATATTGCTTCGCGGTCACCTCTGTATATGGCCGTCTTGCCGACATGTTCTTGACTATTCGTGCGATTGAAAAGCACATCCCCTTCAACAAGCCGATATTTGTGGATCTCTTTCTGATCCGAAGAAAATTTGAGGCTCGCCCAATCGATCTCGCCCTCTTGCACGTTGCCCATACGAAGAACTGGCACATCCCCATCCGCCGAGGACTTGGCTGAAGTTCCGTATTCAAACGCTGAAGCGATCTCCCCGACAGTTGTGGTTGGCCAATCATCGCTTGTGGTCAGTGTGTCGCGAGTGAGATCAAATAGCTCCCGCGCGCTAGCGAGGTTGGCTTCGGTGTTTTCGCGGGCGCGGGCGAGACCCTCAAAGGCCTTATCCAGCACCGCCACTATTCGCCTCTGTTCCTCAATTCGTGGCAAGGGCACCGGAACCTCTTTGAGGAGGCGTGCCTTAATTCCTAATACAGTCGCACCAGTGGCACGGACGTAAATTTCAGACTGCACTGATGGAGAAAGTAGCGCATACTTTAGGTAACAGGAATCAACTTCGTCATATTTAGTTTGAAGCGTGATCAAGCGCTGTCCGATGACCACTTTATCGTCGATATCGAGTTGGGCGACGTTGCCGAGCGGAGCCTCGGTAGTAAACAAGACGTCGCCCTTTTGCGGAATGCCGCGAGTCATCCAATCGTCGTAGATCGCAGCGTCTACAAACTCTTCTGGCTCACGCTGAACAAAACCCATTTTGACGTTCTTCGCTGTTATCAGGCGAATGCCGGATTCCGTCTTTGGTGGCGTTTTCCCCCTGTAGTCGACAAAGCGCGCACACTCTGAAAGCGGCTTAAGCTCCCACCTCGCCTTCACAACAGCCCCCGAATCGTCTCCAAAAGCTCCGCCGTCTCCTGATCGCGCGCTAGCATGTCCTCAATGATCTCTTCCGGGGCGCGAAGCGGGGCCTCTTCCGGCGTATTCGGATTCTTCACGGAAAGGTCGAAAGTCGCCTCATCGAGATCGGCGGCCTTGACGGTCCAGCTTTTCTCGCCTTCCGCGCGCGTCTTCTGGAGCTTCACGAACTCCGCCATATCCTGATCGTTCAGCGGGTTGGTCTTGCCCAGATTGCGGCCGGGATCGAGCGCATAATACCAGATGTCCCGCGTCGGTTTGCCCTTCTCGAAGAAAAGCACGACGGTCTTCACGCCCGCGCCCTGAAACGTGCCGCCCGGACAGTCGAGCACGGTGTGCAGGTCGCATGTCTCCAGCAGCTCCTTGCGCAGCGCCACGCTCGCATTGTCAGTGTTGCTCAAGAAGGTGTTCTTGATGACGATGCCGGCGCGGCCACCGGCCTTCAGCTTGCGCATGAAATGCTGCAGGAAGAGATAGGCCGTCTCGCTGGAGCGGATCGGGAAATTTTGCTGCACCTCTGTGCGCTCACCGCCGCCAAAGGGCGGATTGGCGAGCACGACGTCGTGACGGTCCTTTTCCTGGATATCCAGCACCCGTTCGTTGAGCGAGTTTGTGTGCAGGATGTTCGGCGTCTCGATGCCGTGCAGGATCATGTTCATGATGCCGATCACATAGGCGAGCGACTTCTTCTCCTGCCCATAGAAGGTGCGCTTCTGCAGCGTCGCAAATTGCGCGGAACTGATATTGGGCTTGTGCATGTAGGCATAGGCTTCGCAGAGGAAGCCTGCCGAGCCGACAGCGCCGTCATAGACGGTCTCGCCGATCTTCGGCTCGATCACCTCGATCATCGCGCGGATCAGGGGGCGCGGCGTGTAATATTCCCCGCCATTCCGTCCCGCATTGCCCATGCGCTTGATGCGTGCTTCGTATAGGTCCGACAGCTCATGCTTTTCGGCCTGGCTGTTGAAACGCAGCTCATCGGCAATCTCCAGCACGTCGCGAAGCACATAGCCGGAGCGGAAGCGGTTGATGATCTCGTTGAAGATCTCACCGATCTTGTATTCGATCGTATCGGGGGAGACGGCGGTTTCGCGGAAGCTGCCGAGATAGGGGAAGAGCTTGTCATTGACGAATTTGATGAGGTCGTCGCCCGTCAGCGCGGCATTGTGGTCAAACTTGCCGTCCGGCCCTTTCGGCGCGGCCCAAGTCTGCCAGCGATAATCCGGGGCGAGGATCGGCTGATAGTCCTTGCCCTCCAGCTCCGCCATGTCGGCGCGCTCACTCTCCATGTCGTCGAGATATTTGAGGAACATGATCCAGCTGGTCTGTTCGGCATAGTCCAACTCGGAGGCGACGCCCTGCTCTGTGCGCAGCGCCTTGTCGATATTGTTGAAGGCGTTCTCGAACATGCCGAATCCCCGTGCTCAGTCCCGAAGCAGGCGAGTTGTAGGCAAACAGGCCTGCCATACAAGGGCGGAGGTTCGGTGAGTGGCTTAAGCGCGTGCGCGCGAGAAATCTGTGTTAGCATTTGTAAGCATCAGTGGTGGCGGTTGAGCCTTCAGACCTTGCAGACTTTCAGGCCCCCGCCTACCGCCGCCACCATCGTCGCACATGCTGCGTCAGCAAAGCGTCAAGCCGGGCGGAAGCGGCCCAGTCGGCTTCGCGCAGGCGCAGCCAGGTCCGCCAGTGCATACCCTTGGGCCGATCGGGAAATGGATAGGCGAGGCCAACTTCACCCCTCAACTTTTCGCGCACCCTCATCGCTCGCGTTACGCCCAGCGCATAGATCCGTTCATATTGGCTTTCATATGTGAGCCTGTAGCAAAGCCTGCAACGGAAGCGTGCGCCGCCATAGAGGACGCGGCATCGCCGCCCACAGCCCCCTTGAAGCTGATCCACCAGCGCGCCCCGCCAAAAGGCTGTTCAGTGAAGGCAAGCTGAAACGTCTCGTCCACGTCAACCGGCTCGCCATGCCGTTTGAGCGTGTAGATCAGACGCATGCTGGCGGGCCATAGCCAATAGCTGATGCTGCCGGTCTTGTGGCCGCCCCTCGACCAGGTGAGTGTTCCGGCGCGGCGGTCCTCAAACCAGCGGCGCGGAAGCCCGGCCAGGTCGAGCTTTTGAAACTGATCGCTTCGTGCCGCGCCGCGCGCATGCCGTCCCGATCCATAGCCGCTCATGGCTTCAGCCTCCCGTTTTCGCAATCATGTGGAAAGTGGATGGTGTCGGACATAGCCGGATAGCCCGCCCGCCTTGCCCCGCTCGTATGAGCGGCGGGGCGGCATTGGGCTTGGTCCTGTGCCTATCCCGTCCTGCCATGACTGTTACAACGCTGTATGGGTAGACAGCGATTTTCCGTGTCCGGCGAAATTCGGCATAGGCTTCTGCCAACATTGAGGTTTTCTCAGGTTTTCGAACATCCAATCTCCTGTTCGGACGCATCAGATTTTAGGCGTTCATGCGACAAATTTGAGGTGTGTAGACTTCTGCTTTCGCTGCCACGTTTTGACAGGCAGGCCCGGATCTCCAACCGCCGTTTCGGTGTCGTACTGCGTCAGCGAGACTATCCGGTCCCGGCCAGAAGCCTTGCCCCTGTTGCGTCTCTTTTGCTCTACTCTCAGAAAGTCACCTGCAATCAGTTCATTCACCGCCTTTTTTGCCGTCGCAGGCGCGCAGCCTACCATGTCGGCGATGCGGCTTTCACCTACTGGGAAAAGGTTTGCTTCATCCTCCGGGATCGTCCAGATTGCGCGTTCCAGGTCAAATTCCTCCCACAACGCCAGCCGCAATTCGCCGGGCCGGGAATAGAGAAGAGCCATCAGCTTCAATGCCGCCCATGTGGAGGGTGAGCCGCCATCATAGTTCCATATCGCGCGGATCAGGTCACTAAAGCCATCCCAATCGGTGATCGCGGCCATATGCGACACTTTCGGCGCAATCAGCGCCCCGCGCAGCCCGTATGTTGGATCGTTCTCCGCCCGCGCCGTCGCAATCGCATAGCGAAACACCTGCCCGATCGTCGAGCGCAGCCGTTTCGCGCTCTCGTAATTGCCCTTGGCTTCGACCTTGCGAAGCGTCACCAGAATGTCGGCGGCTGTGATCGCCGTAATCGGCCGATCGCCAAAACCGGCGCTTGCCATGTCCAGAAGCCATTGCTTTTTGGTCAGCGTCACGTCCGCCTTGCCTTCCTTGCGCAGCTTCTCGACCAGTTCGGCGGCGATCCTGTCGAAGGTGTGTTCGGTGATTGCTGCCTGTGCGGCCTTCTCGGCCTTGGCATGCGCGCCGGGATCTATCCCTTCCGCCAGAAGCGATTTGGCTTCAGCCCGTAATTCTCGCGCCCGCGCCAGGCTAATCGCCGAAAGCCAGCAGTTTCTGCTTTCCGTCGAAGCGATACGCCATGCGCCAGAGCCGAGAGCCTGAAGGCGCAACCTGAACAAACAGGCCGCCGCCATCCGACATGCGATAGGGCTTATCTTGCGGGGCGAGTGTTCGTAGTCTGATATCTGACAGAGGCATTTGTTGGTATCGCCGTTTCAAAATGCCGCCCTTTGAGGGCGCATACCAACATAAGTACCAACGATTTCGCCGGATACCAACACACCAGCTCGCACGCTATCGGACTGAGTTGCGCCTCCAATCCTCTAAATATCTCTATTTTAGAAGGGTTTATGGAGCTTTTCGGACCGTATCAGAAAATGAGATGGTGCCCAGGAGAGGACTCGAACCTCCACGACCGTAAGATCACTACGACCTGAACGTAGCGCGTCTACCAATTCCGCCACCTGGGCACAGGCTTGGAAGGCGGGTTGATACGGTGGACGCTGAACAAGGTCAACGGACAAATCCAGTGGGTGTCGTCAGACGGTGTCGTCAGACAAACGCAAACTCGTCTCTGCTGTCTGCGGATGAGCCGCGGTCAGGCGGCCAGAAGTTGGCGCCATTCTTGGAGCGCGATGTCACGTTGTGATTTAAATATTGAGCGGCGGTTGAGGTGGCGGTCGAGATTGAAGTGGTTGTAGAAGGAGGCGTGTATCGAGGCGAATTTCTGGAGGTTCGACATCCGCCTGAACCGTGACATCACCCGCTCTCGTCGCCGGAAGGGTAAGTGCGAGTTCTCCGCTCGATTGTTAAGATGTCGACCGACCTCCTGGCGGTCGACATTTCCGATCACTTTCATCGCAGCGCCGTAGGATCTGAGGCGGTCCGTCACGACCACCTGCGGCGAGCCATAGCGCTTCATAGCCTTCTTCAGGAACCGCAAGGCCGCTGATTTATCTCGGGTTTTCGTGACGTAGCTCTCGAGCACCTCACCTTCGTGGTCGACAGCGCGCCATAGGTAATGCGTCTTGCCATTGATCTTCACGTACATCTCATCCAGGTGCCATCGCCATTGCGTGACCTGACGCATGAAAGACGCCCGCTTCACGCGGATCTTGCCGGCAAATATCGGGCCGAACCGATCGACCCAGAGCCGGACGCTCTCATGGCAGACATCAATGCTGCGCTCATGGAGGAGATCTTCGACATTCCGAAGTGACAGCGGAAATCGAACATAGAGCATCACCGCAAGCTGGATGATCTCGGGCGAGGTCTTGAAGTAGCGGAAGGGTGACTTGGCCATGCCGGATAGAGTAATGCGGTCAGCTTTCCACGCTCAAGCGAAGTTCTTTTGACAATGCCCGCGAAGTTGCTGAGACCGGCGCTTCCTGATTTCACCGGCGAACATCGGACCAAACCGGTTCCACCAGTATCGCACCGTCTCGTGGCAGACCTCGATCCCGCGTTCGTGCAGAAGGTCCTCCACATTACGAAGCCATAGCGGAAACCGGATATACAGCATTACGGCGAGGCGGATAATCTCGGGTGACGTTTTGAAATACCGGAAGGGTGATTTGGCCATGCCGGGAAGAATAGGGCAGGCAGGTATCCGCTCTCAAGAGAAGTTCTTCTGACAACGCCTGACCGCGAGACGAATGATCTCGGGCGACGTTTTCCCCAACTCAGCCTAAAATTGGCGCGAACGGGCTATAGCTGTCCTTTCCGGTCATGGATCGGCTCAGGCAAGGCCGTAATCTAGCAAGAAAATAGATGCTTGGACGACATCTCGTCTATGGGGAGGAAATATGAAAACGTCACTCATGCCGCTTGCGGCTGTAATGGTCTTTGCCTGTCTGCCTTTTGCGCAAGCGCAGGCTCTGTCTGAAGATGATGCGGAAGAGCCGGATGCGGACCGCCAACTTGATGTCGTTGTGGTTACGGCTCAGAAGCGAGCACAGGATATCAATGATGTCGGCCTGACTATGCAAGCTGTCGGTGGTGAGGGACTGAAAGACGCCGGCGTGCAAACGACGTCCGATCTCACGCAGGTGGTCTCTGGGTTCAATTATGCGAAATCCAGTGCAAACACACCGATTTACACACTGCGTGGCATCGGCTTTCAGACCCCCAATCTTTCATCGACAAGCCCGGTCGGCATCTATGTGGACGAGATCGCCTATGTATATCCATACTTCGCGAGCGGGCCGACCTTCGATCTTGAGCGTGTTGAGGTTCTGAAGGGACCGCAAGGCACGCTTTATGGGCGTAACACGACTGGCGGGCTCGTCAATTTCATCACGGCCAAGCCAACAGACACGTTTCAGGCCGGTGCCAGCGTTGAAATCGGAAATTATGAGACCTTCAATGCAGAAGGGTTTGTGAGTGGGCCGGTCAGCGATAATCTGCGGTTGCGACTGGCTGTGCGGCAGGAGACGAGTGGTCAAGGGTGGCAGGAAAGCGTTTCCCGGCCTGGCGACCGGCTCGGTGAAAAGGATCGGTCGGCGGCACGCCTGTCGCTTGACTGGACACCAACTGATCGCTTGCAGGTTCTTCTGGGAGCTTCATGGTGGCAAGATCAGTCCGACACGGTCGCGCCGCAAGCGAACGCGCTCGATGTTGCTCGTCCCGCTACGGCCATTCCCGGTCTGACTGATGTTGTTCGCTCGAATTATCAGAACGATGAGGCTGACTGGGACGCGCGCGAACCGGGTAAGCCGCCATTCGAGATGGATTCGCGCTTTTACTCGTTGACTGGACGAGTAAATTACGACCTTTCGGATAGTCTCAGTTTCGTTTCGCTAACAGGTTACAACAACGTCAGGCGGCGCGATTTCAACGATCTGGATGGCACGCAATTTGAACTGCTGGCTTACGGGTCGAACGGAAAAATTGAATCTTTCTCGCAGGAATTCCGTCTCGTCGGCAAAACTGATGCGCTGGAATACCTGCTTGGCGTATTTTATGCCGAGGACAAGGTCAGTGACGACCAGGTGGGCTATTATGACGAGAACTCAACTGTCCGGTTGTTGAGGATAGTCGGGGCGGGTGTTCCCCAGATTCAGTACACGCCAGAGGAGATTGCCGGAGGTTTTGCGAACTTTCAGAACTCTACCGACCAAGACAACCAGTCGGCATCGATCCTCGCGAATGCAGAATGGTCGGTGTCAGACCGCTGGACGCTTGTCGGCGGGTTGAGATACACGAAAGACGAAATCAGTTTCGAAGGGTGCTCGCGTGATTTCAATGGCAATACGATCCCGGTGTGGAATACCGCCGTTGCGGCGCTGACAGGCTCGAATACCAATGTGCAGCCTAATGAATGCCTGACCTATAGTGCGGATTTTTCAGAAAATATTCTGGCACAACGTAGCTTGGACGAAGACAATGTTGCCGGCCGGATAGGCGTCAATTTCGAGCCGAATGAAACGACGCTCCTTTATGCGTCCATTGCAAGAGGGTTCAAGTCCGGCGCATTTCCGGTTCTGCCCGCAAATGTGGAGACGCAGTTCGCCGCCGCCGTGCAGGAACAGGTGACGGCCTATGAAACCGGGATTAAGGCAGGGCTCTTCAATCAACGTGCTCAGGCCAATGTCAGCGCATTCTATTATGATTACAAGGACAAGCAGATCTATGGCGACGTCCAGGACCCGATTTTCACGACACTTCCGCGTATCGTGAATGTCCCGGAGTCCCGCGTATGGGGAGTCGAGACAGAATTTGTCTTTGACCCAACAGATGATCTGAGGCTTCAGACCGGGATATCCTATGTCGATACCGAGGTGACGGAGTTTGTTGGTATCAACCGGCTCGGACAGGTTGATGACTTTGCTGGCCTCGAGTTTCCAAACTCGCCGAAGTGGCACGTAAACGGACAAGTACAGTATGAACGGCCGCTCACCGACCTTCTGGGTGTAAATGCTGTCCTTAGTGCGAGCTACCAATCGGAAGCACAGGGGGCCATAGGGAATGAAGCTGATTTCCGGATCAGCGAATATACACTCGTCAACGGCGTTCTGGGATTGCGTACACTTGACGAAACCTGGTCGGTCGAACTGTTTGCCCGAAATCTGCTCGACGAAGACTATTGGACGAATGTTGACACGGTTATCGATACGATTTTCCAGGTTCCAGGACAACCTCGCACCTTTGGGGTCCGGTTGAGTTACCAGTATTGAGAGAGGAATGTCGTGACCGATCAGACCGACATGCAAGATGCCTGAGAAAGTCCTGATAGCCGGGCCTGCCGCGGCGCGGGACTTTCTGTCGCGGTTGGCCGATCAGGTCAGCCGCGACGGTGTCGATGTAATCGTTGCCAGTGACCTTCTCCGGCCTTCGGAGCATCCGCACTGGGAGAACGTCGACATTCTCGTCGCCTATGCCGTGCCATGTTCGGCTGCAGACATGGACAGGGCGCGAGCCCTCAGGGCCATCATTACCCCCTCTCTTGGCTATGAGGGCATTGATATTAATGCAGCGACCAAACGAGGCATCATCGTCGCCAACGGACAGGTGCTGGAGAACTACCAGTCTGTCGCTGAAGCAGTGATGCTACTTGTCCTGATGGCATTATATGACGTGAACGGATCGCAACGGAAGTTGAGGCCGGACAAGTTCCCGGGGGCGCCGCGCTTAGTGCCCCGCACCTTGAGTGGCAAAACGATTGGTGTCATAGGCTATGGCAATATCGGACGTGAGCTGATCAAACGCCTGCAAGGGTGGAACGTCACGATTCTCGTGCATACACGGACCCCGCCCGCGGACTTGGCTTGCGGTTGCCAATGTGTAAGTTTCGACCAGCTGATCGCGGAAAGTGACATTGTTATTCCCCTGGTGCCGCTTACCGACAGCACGCGCCACATGCTCGACCGGGACCGACTTCTATCCATGCGCGACGGTGCCATCCTTGTGAACATGTCACGCGGAGGCGTGATAGAGGAGAAGGCACTTTCCTCTCCGGAGGTGTCCACCCATTTGAGAACGATCGCATTGGATGTATTCGAGACAGAGCCATTGCCGGTGGATAGCCCGCTGAGAACGCTCGGAAACACCGTACTGACACCGCACGAACTTGCTCGCACTCAGGAGAATCTGGAAGCGCTATTTGTCAGAGCGGTAAAAAATATCAATGCCGTAATTGAAAACCGGCTTCCTGAGACCGCGTTAAACTTGGATGCATGGGCAGGGCGCGTCTAAAAGTTGGAGCGGATCTATCGTACAAAGATTGCGTCGATCAACGCAGCAGCATTTCTGGAGCAGCCGCCAGTTTATTGCCCCCTTCCAAGCCTTTCTTGCTCCAGAGATGTGATCAATATTACTTGGATTGATGGCGGCCAGTCCAGAAATTCAGACGAATTGCTCTCCATAAACCGCGCTGACGACGTCCGGCGCGAGCTGGTTGTCTGCGCCAATTTCCTGAATGGTCATGAGTGCATCCATACCGCGCAGGCCGAGATGCGTTGGACGTCCATTCTCAGCCATGACAAAGCGGTCATCGACCTTGTACATGCCAATCTCATTTCCAAAGCGAGATGAAACTTCATCGCAGAGGCGGTCTGCCGACTCACTGTTAGTCCAGGTCGTTATCAGGAGCCTGCTGAACGTTCGGCCACGGCCACCGTCATCGACGTCTGCGTCGTTCCAGCCGGACGGGTCGCCTGAGGTGAGGTCGAAGACAGTCAGCCCTCTGGGATTGGCATCAAGAATCATCTTCTGGAGCTGTTCAGCATCAGCATTGACCGGAACAACGAAGTGAACGCTGAACTGCGAATTGTCCTCAGAGGGAATTACCTCCTGCATCGCCCCGGCATCTAGATTGTACAGAAGCGCACGCCTGAAAACATTCTGCTCATCGCGATGGATGTGCGGCGTGATACTGGAATGGATGAGGCCATTGCGGTCTTTGGCATTGCGATAAGTGACGACAGCAATCCCCTCGAACGTCTCTGCCCTTCCAGGGTTCATAAGTGTGACGTGGTTCTGAATATAGGTCTCGAACCCCGGAATTCGTGCAGCCATGACGCCGTGAACATCCCGCCAGTAGCGGGTAAACAAATTCCGTGAGACTGAGGGTTTTCGTTCGATGAGCGCAATTGTGCTTATGCGTTCCATAGCGCGCCCTCCAATGGCAGTATCGTCCCGGAGACATAAGCGCCGGCTCTCGAAGACAGAAAGAGAATGGCGCCGCCGATGTCTTCGGGTGTGCCGAGACGTCCAGCTGGAATGCCCTCGATTGTCTGTGCCTTCAGACCAGGAACGGCCTCGAAGAACCCGTCAGTCATATCGCTCGGAAAAAAGCCGGGGGCGATAACATTCACAGTGATATTTCTACGTGTCAGATCGGATGCGAGCATCCGTGTCACCTGGTGCAATGCACCCTTGCTGGCGCCGTAGGAATATGCGCCGCCAACGCTCTGTCCCCATAGTGCGGCAATCGAGCCGATATTTATGACGCGACCAGGATCACCAGGAGACGAGGCTACCTGGATGAGCGGCAGAAGACCTTTCAGCAGGAAGAAGCCGGCTCGGACATTCAAAGACATGTCATTGTTCCACTGTTCATCGTCGAAATCCTCAATGGGAGCAGCACTGAAGGACCCCGCATTATTGACGAGTATATGGACTTTGCCGGTCCGGGCCTTGATGTCATTGACAGCTGCGTCGATGCCTTTCTTCGTGATCAGATCGTGCGGGAGAAATTTCACAGACCCTGGACCATCGATTTCGGACAGAGCATCGCTGGCGTCGGAGCGCGACACCACAAAGACCTTGGCGCCGGCTTGCACAAGTGCCTTACTGATCATTGCGCCGATACCTTTGGCGCCGCCAGTTACGACGGCGACCTTGCCGTCTACTGAGAACAGGGAGCTGACGAAACTGCTCATGCCGCGGCCTCCTGCTTTTGGGGCTTTGCAATGTTCACGGTCTGCAGGGCCGTATAGGCATAGAGGCCTTCGCGGCCGCCTTCGACGCCGAGCCCCGATTGCTTGTGGGCCGGGAAAGGGACAAGTGGATCAAGAGCGCAATGCTGGTTGATCCAAACCGTGCCGCTCTCGATCCGGGAAGCGACTTCTGCGGCTGCATCTGTGTTCGCCGACCACACTGAGGCACCAAGACCGTATGGAGACGCATTTACACGCTCAACGACGTCGACGACGTCCGTGTAGCGAATGATTGGCAGGATGGGCCCGAATGGCTCTTCATCGACGAGCGACGTCCCGTCCTTGATGTCACGCACAATCGTCAACGGAACAAAATAGCCTGGCCCCTCAGGAACAGCCCCTCCGGCAATTACCTTGCCATCACGCTTTGCCTGATCAAGAAATTGAAGGACTTTCTCGTATTGCGTCTTGTTCTGAACCGGCCCGAACTGCATCGCGGGATCACCTTCCGTGCCGAGAGTCGCCATTCCGGCCATTCCGGCCATCGCATCGCAGACCTCTTCGTAGAGGCTGTCATGTACGTAGAGCCGCTTTATAACAGCGCACACTTGGCCGCTGTTGAAGAATGAAAACCCAAAGAGCCCGGGCGCGATCTGTTTAATATCGGCATCCGGAAGGACTATAGCTGCATCGTTTCCGCCGAGCTCCAGGGTGAGACGTTTCAGTCCGGGGGCCGCGGAGGCCATGATCTTGCGTCCGGTCTCGGTTGAGCCGGTAAAGGTAATCTTTGAGATATCAGGATGCGAGACGAGCGCTGCCCCGAGATCGTTGCCACCAGTCACGATATTCACAACGCCTGCAGGGCAGATTTCTGCAATGAGTTCCGCAAATTTGAGAGCGGTAAGCGGTGTTGTCGGTGCTGGCTTGACGACAATTGTGTTGCCCGCTGCCAATGCCGGACCAATCTTGTTTGTCATGAGATAAAGCGGGGCATTCCATGGAATGATGGCGCCGACAACACCGAGTGGCTTGCGGCGCAACTCGACGCGCCGCGTTTCGTCTTCGGTGAGTACTTCCGGTTCAAGCGTCTGGATTGCATAGAAACTAAGATACTGTTCAGCGAGGCCGACCTCGAACTGCGCGACGGCCAGGGGGCGGCCCGTTTCGAGAACGAGGCACCTGGCCAATTCTTCGGCATTGTCAGCCACGGCTCTGGCCATCGCCTTCAGGATGGCACCGCGTTGGTCCTGTGGCTGATTTCGCCATGAGGCCCAGGCTGTGCGCGCCGCTTTTATGGCGGTGTCCAAATCACTCTGACTGCCTTCAGGGACCTTCTCAATTGTGGTTTCTGTTCTGGGGTCGATGACATCCCGCGTGGATGGCGTGCTCACCATCTGCCCGTTGATCAACATTTCCGGCATTAAGGTTACTCCCTCTATTTCACGCTCTGGCGGCGTTTCAGACTGGCTCTGAAACCGTATTGATGAGTTTGATTCTTGTTGGCTTGGCACCTGGTTCCCTGAAGCGTTCGAGCGCTTCTTCTTCGAGTGATCTTGCCTTTGCGACATTGGCGTCCTTGATGTGGCCGTATCCGCGGATGGTTTCGGGCAGGCTCGCCAGTTCTATGGCGACGGCATAATTGTCGGCGTCGAGCTTGTCTGCGATCTCGGTCATGAGGGTTTCGTAGCGGGTGATCAGGCCGCGCTCCATGCGCCGCTCATCGGTATAGCCGAACAGGTCGAACCGTGTGCCGCGTAGGCCTTTCATTTTCGTCAGCAGCTTGAACAGGGGCTCGATCCAGACGCCGAACTCGCGCTTCTGGAGCTCCCCGGTCTGTGGATCGCGCTTCGAGATCATCGGCGGGGCGAGATTGTATTTCAGCTTCGCGCCCGGTTCGAACCCGTCCAGCATCCTGGCGCGCAGGGTCGGATCCATATGCAGTCGGGCGACTTCATACTCATCCTTATACGTCATCAGCTTTGCGAGATTGCGGGCGACGGCAACTGACAGCTTCGTCTTGCCGGGCGCGGCTTTTTCTTCGGCAGCGATGATCTTGTCGATACTGGCGCGGTAGCGCTCGGCCCAGGACGCGTTCTGGTAGCGTGTCAGCAGGTCCGTACGGTGAGCGACGATATCGTCGAGGTCTTCAAGCGACTGGAATTCCAGGTCCGGATTCTTGTTGACCATTTCGGCTTTGACCCGGTCCGGATCGACGGCCTGGAGCCGGCCGAAAGAGAAGGCTTTCTTGTTGAAAGGAATGGCGACGCCATTCAGCTCGACGGCCAGCATGATGGCGTCGGCAGAGACCGGCAGGAGGCCAAGCTGGTAGGCATAGCCGAGAAGAAACAGGTTGGCGGCAATCGTATCACCGAGCAGGCCGAGACCGAGGCCGCTGGCATCGACGGCGTGGCTCGCCGAAGCGCTGTCTTCAAGCTGGCGCATGAGTCGCTTCTGGTTGACCCGCAGGTCGGGATTACGCTGGAAGGCCGGCGTTGGAGACACACGCGCATTGGCAACGGCTGTCGTGCGGTCATCGGACATGGCGGTGAACGGCTCAGCAGATAGCGCTGCGACGACGTCGAAGGCGAGCGCGAGATCGGCCTCGCCGACACCGAGCTTCTGCGCGCCGAGACTGCCTGGCCGGTCAGCGATCCTGAGATGGGTGTAGACCGCGCCATTCTTCTGGCTAAGACCGGTCATGTCAAAAACAGAGCAGGCTTTCTCTTCGAGATGTGCGGCCATAGCGAGCAGGGCACCAATGGTCACGACGCCCGTGCCGCCAATGCCGGAAATCATGATATTGTAGCCGCCATCGGCGCCGGTGCGGATCTCCGGGTCCGGCAGGCCGGTGAAGATTTCATCGGAGGTTTCCGACTGCGGCGGCTTTTTTGGCTCGGCCCCGAGCACAGTGACGAAGCTCGGACAGAAGCCCTTCACGCAGCTATAATCCTTGTTGCAGCTCGACTGGTCGATCTGGCGCTTGCGGCCCAGCTCGGTTTCCAGCGGCCAGACGCTGACGCAGTTCGACTTGACCGAACAATCGCCGCAGCCCTCGCAGACAGCCGGATTGATATACATCCGCTTGGCCGGGTCGGGGAACTTGCCGCGCTTGCGCCGGCGGCGCTTTTCGGCCGCGCAGGTCTGTTCGTAGACAAGGACCGTGACGCCGTTGATCTCGCGCAGGTCTTTCTGGATGTCGTCAAGCCGGTCGCGGTGTTCAACTTTTACACCGGGCGCGAGCCCGCTGGCGGAATTGTAGAGGTCAGGCCGGTCGGTGACGACCACACATCTTACCGCCCCTTCTGCCATCACCTGACGGGTAATGTCACCCACTGAGAGGGGGCCATCGACGGGCTGACCGCCCGTCATCGCGACCGCATCATTGAACAGGATCTTGAAGGTCATGTTGACCTTCGCGGCCACCGCGCCGCGCACGGCCAGCAGGCCGGAATGGTAATACGTCCCGTCGCCCATATTCTGGAAGATATGTGGCGTGTCGCTGAAATGGCCGAGGCTGTACCAGTGGGCGCCTTCGCCGCCCATCTGGGCGTTCGGCATCATCTCCGGGCCGCTATACATGGCCATGGCATGACAGCCGATGCCGCCAGCCGCGACGCTGCCTTCGGGAAAGCGCGTGCTGGTATTGTGCGGGCAACCTGAGCAGAAATAGGGCGAGCGGCTGGCCTCGGCTGGTTCGACTTGTTCGAGGATCATCAACCGGGCTTTCAGCTTGTCCACGCGCGGCTGGAGCGAGGCGGTATCGACGCCGAGCCGGCCAAGGCGTTCAGCGATGACGATCGCAAGCTGGGACGGGTCGAGTTGGTCATCATCTGGGATCATGCGCAGCCCGGTCTCGTCCTGCTTGCCAACAATCAGCGGCCGGTCCTGCATCGAATAGAGCAGGGCCTTGGCCTGTTGCTCGACCAGGCCTTCCTTTTCCTCGATGATGAGTAGCTCGGAGTGGTCTGTGGCAAAGCTGGCGAGGCCTTCCGGCTCAACCGGGAACATGCAGCCAAGCTTGTAGAAGGAGATGCCGGCATCGCCCGCCGCCTCATCGCTGAGGCCGAGCAGTTTGAGGGCCTGTTTGACATCCTGCACGGCCTTGCCGGTGCTGACGATGCCGAGCTTGCGTTTCGGCGCGTTCACCAGGACTTTGTCGAGGCCGTTTGCCCGCACGAATTTGGCGACCAGCGGCCAGCGATAGCGTTTGACGACCTGGTCGGAATATTGCCGGTCGAGATGGGTTGGATAATTGTGGAACCCGGTCGGCGGCGCCTCGCCGCGGTCGGGTTCGATATAGCGGTGATTGATGTCCGGCAGCTGCGCCGTCATCGTCTGTTCTAGCACTTCATTGCACAGTTTGAAGCCGGTATAGAGCCCGGTATAGCGCGACATCGCAAAGCCCAGCATGCCCATGTCGAGCAGGTCCTGGACATTCGACGGTGCCAGAATCGGCATGCCCGCATGCATCAGGGCGATCTCGCTCTGATGCGCAACGGTTGACGACTTGCCGGCATGGTCGTCGCCCGCGCAGATCAGCACGCCGCCCTTCGGATGCGTGCCGGCGGTATTTCCATGCTTGAACGGGTCGCCTGAGCGGTCGACCCCCGGGCCCTTGCCGTACCAGATGGCGAACACGCCTTCGTGCTTGGGATTGGGCACGGATTCAAGCATCTGTGTGCCCCAGACGGCCGTCGCGGCGAGATCCTCGTTCACACCCGGCTGGAACAGGATGTCATTTGTGTCGAGATGTTTTTGCGCGCGCCAGAGTTCGAGATCGTAATTACCAATCGGAGAGCCGCGATAGCCGGAGATGAACCCGGCCGTGTTCCAGCCGCGTGCCTTGTCTGCCTGGCGCTGCAGGATCGGCAGGCGGACCAGCGCCTGTGTCCCGTTCATCAGGGCGACCCCGCTGGCTTGGTTATATTTGTCGTCCAGTTTGACGTTACGCATGGAAACGTCCTTTCACATCGGGGTCAGGCGCCCATCAGGAGCGCGTAAGTAGTTTCTTCGGTCGCCGGGTCATAAGCGCCGTTCTTCTCGGTGAGATAACCCGAAAGCGCCTGATTGAACGCCGCCACAGCGGTCTGAATGGAGAGGCGCCTTGCCATGGCGGCATACCAGGATTTCAAGTCTGGATGCGACATCACCGGAGACCAGCCGCAGGTGAAGCGCATCACCCGGTCTGCCATGTCGAGGCAGAAAAACGCGAACAGGTCTGCCGCCGTCAGTGTCTCGCCAAGCAGGAAAGGCTGGAACCGGCCGGCCTTGAGGAGCGCGGCAAGCGCGCGCTCCATCGTGGCTCTGGAGGCTTCCACCGTGCCCGAAGCGACGTCGTCGCCCATAAACACCGCAGGATAAAGCAAGCGGGCAGGGGCTTCGATATAAGTCTGGGCGATATTGATAAACTGGGTGGTCCGAGCGCGCTCAAAGGCCGGCGCAGGGTAGAGCCGGACCCCGTCGGAGACCGCATCGATATATTCGACGATCGCGATGGTTTCGGCAAGATCGCCCTGCGGAGTCTCCAGGAAAGGGATCTTGCCCATCGGACTGTGCGCAAGAAATTCCTCATCCCGGCTCGCCCGGCAATCAACAATCGTATGCGCCACACCCGTCTCAATCAGGGCCGCATGCGCAATGTTAAAGTAATTGCTGACGGGATATCCATAGAGGACGGGTTGAGAAACATTCGCCATCTTAGGTATCCTTAACAAAGTCACCCGGTTCGAAAATCTTGCCGGGGTTCAGAATGTTCTGAGGATCGAGCAACTGTTTCAGACGCGCCATCAGCGCTCGCTCTGTTGAAGAGCGCGTAATCGAAAACCAAGGTTTCTTCTCGAGACCAATGCCATGTTCCGCAGATACAGAACCGCCAATGTTCTGAAGGGGTTCATAAACACAAGCTTCGACATCGTGGCGCTCGTTTTCACTGCCGGCCCCGATGGCGATGTGAAGATTTCCGTCACCAACATGCCCGAGAAAGGCGATCGATCCCTCCGCCCAGCCGGCCTTTAGGCGGTTGCCCACTTCTGACATGTAGCCTTCCATGTCCCCGACTGGCAGGCTGACATCGAACGCATAAAATGGCTGGAAGTCTTTCACGATGTACTCAAGGTCTTCGCGAATATTCCAGATACCCTCTCTGTCGCGTTCAGATTTTGCAATAATCGCATCGGTGATGAGACCGTCTTCCACCGCTTGGGCAAGCGAGCCCTCGAAGAGTTCAGTATCGCGTTCCTGATGGGCGCCGAGAGCTTCTATAATGACGTAAAAAGGGCTGTCTGGTGATAAGGGCGGCTGGTGTCGGCCATCCGCCGTATTCACCCGGTAAAAATTGTTATCGATCAGCTCGAAAGCGCTGAGCTGGCCGCCAAGGGCACCATCCATATGACGAAGGAGACGGGCAACCTGATCGAAACCATCAAGGCTCACAATAGCAGTATTGTTGCTTCTGGGCTGTTCGCGCAGCCGCAGTACCAGACGAGTTATGACACCCAGAGTGCCTTCGCTTCCTATGAATAGCTGTTTGAGATCGTATCCTGTATTGTTCTTTATCATCCGGTTGAGCGACGACACAATCTGCCCGTCTGGAAGGACAGCTTCCAGGCCGAGCACTTGCTCTCGCATCATCCCGTACCGGATAACCCGGATCCCGCCGGCATTGGTCGCGGCATTGCCGCCGAGCTGACAGGAGCCGCGCCCGCCGAGGTCCAGCGGGAAGTTGAGGTTGAAATCTTCCAGGTGCTTTTGCAGCGTCTCCAGAATAACACCTGCCTGAATGGTTGCAGTTCGGTTGTATGGATCGACCTTCTCAATCTTGTTCATACGTTCCATTGAGAGCGCGATCTCGTTGGAGCGTGTCTCCGTTGCCTTCACCCATCCAGACATTCCACCTTGAACCACAACCGGTTGCGACCACGCATTGCAAAGCGCCATGATTTGCGAAACCTGTTGCGTCGTCGATGGGAGCACAATGGCGGCGGCGCGTATCTGATCCATGAAGAAACCAGGGTTGCGCGCAGTTACATCAGCACCGACCAGAACTCCGCCCTGACCGACAATCCGGGTCAGTTCAGAGATGAGGTCGGCGCTGACCTGGGAGGAACGTGTCGTGCCAGGAGCTTGAGAGGTCAAAGTCACAAGATTACCAGAATATCGTCGCCATCCAACTCAACCGGATAGCGTTCCAGATTAAGGTCTGGATCTTCATCACATTCGCCGGACATCAGGTCGAACGTCCAACCATGCCACGGACAGGTCAGTTTCGTGCCGTCGACCTCGCCCTCGTGGATTGGCCCGCTAGCGTGTGGGCACCTGCCATTTGTTGCTACGATATTGCCTTGGCACATAAACACAGCGACAAGCTGGCGATTGACTTTGGCAATAGTAGGTTTGCCGGATTTCAGGTCTTCTAGGGACCCGACACGGACTTTATCAGTGCTTTCCGTCTGGCTCATGTCGCTTTGAACCTCACCGGCAAGGTCTTTGGTCCGCGCGCAAAGTAGGAATCCATCCACTCGACATCTTTGCCGACAGCTTCGAGTTCGGAAAAGCGGTTCAGAAGTATTTCGATAGCGATGACTGCTTCCATCCGCGAGAGATAGGATCCAAGGCAGAAGTGAGGACCTTGGCCGAAGGACATAATCTTGTCAGGGTTACGACCAAGTTTGTATTCTTCCGATGCATCGAATTGGTTCGGGTCGTGATTCGCAGATCCGAGAAGCGGTAGTACCAGAGCGTCTGCAGGAATGTTCACCCCTCTGATCTTAGTGGCCCGCGTAGTGTGCCTGAAGAGCATCTGAACCGGACCGTCGAAACGTAACATTTCTTCAATCATTGTCGGAATTTTGCTGCGATCAGACCTGATTTCATCAAGTACTTGCGGCATCTCCTTCATGTGAGCGAAAGTGATGCCCAGCAGGTTGGTCGTCGTTTCAACGCCGCCGATTAGAAGCAGGATTGCCAGATTCAAGACTTCCGGCTTGGAGAGTTTTTCACCATTCACTTCGGCCTTGATGAAGCCGCTGATCATGTCATCTTTCGGGTCCCTGACGCGCCTTTCGTACAGCTCTTCAAAATACTTGCGTATGTCTTTTGAGCTGCGATCGATTTCAGCGAGCCGCTCCGGACCGTAAGCAGCGCGATTGCCAGCGGACAGGAGGTCATCGACCCAGTGCTTGAAATCGACGCGTCTTCCGGGATCCACGCCAATAATATCGGCGACGACAGTGACCGGAAACAGGGCCGAGAACTCCCAGACGAAATCGAACTCACCTTCTTTGCCATGCTTTGCAACGATTGCCTCGATCAACTCGGTCGCAACACCGCGTATCTTGCTATCGAGATGGCGGATACGACCAGGCACGAAAGCGGCGTTTGCCAATTTGCGGATACGGATGTGGCCGGGTGGATCAAGGGAGATCATCGGCGGAACTTCGGGAACTGGGTCGTATTCACCGAGAAGCACAGGCCAGAACTTGGACGACGAGAAGGTTTTACCGTCGCTTAGTATGGCCTGAACATCATCCCATCGCGAAACAGCGAAGCCTTGCAGCGTACCAATCCATTTGACCGGCTCTTCATCACGAAGTTGGGCATAATGAGGATAAGGGTTCGCGGTTACGGCAGGGTTAAGCGGATCATATGTCATGGTTCTGGCTTCCTCTCACATTAAGCCGGGACCGGAGCCGGAATGGCGCCGAGCTGCTGGAGGGCTGCAGCCGCATCCCAGATACTGCGCTCAAGCGTGATTTTGCCGTCGCGCCACCCCATGACGGTGACGCCTCTGACATGAGTTAACTTGCCCGCTGCGGGCACGCCGAGAAAATCGCCCGCGTGCTTGGCATCCCAGTGCCACTGGAACGAACCGAGTGTTTCATCACCCACATAGTCCCAGACGTTGAACTTGTTGTAGCTATGCGTTTCGTCTTCATTGACAAATGCTTCCTGGAATTCCTTCAGAGCTGTCAGGTCATCCTCGATGCGCACGCCGAAATTGATGTCCTCGAACAGGAACTCTGGATCATACAACGTGATCAGCTCATCCGGCTTTTTCGCAAAAAGCGAGATCCAGTACTGGCAATACTCCAAATTCATATTTCCGCTCCTTTGAATGGAACCACTCTGGCTGGCCGCTTACCGGTAGCGACATTGGTGGCATTGAGTGAAGCTTATCAGCCTCATCGTCGAGGGATCCATGACCTCGCGCGCGGAATTTTGGCATTACGCGCCAAAATGCAGTGAGTTCGCTGCGCTGTAATCGTGCTTCGGCGGCTGCTTCTGTGCCTGAATAAATCAATATGCGCCACTAAAGGCACGCAAGGAGCAATCTTGGCGCGCTTGGTCATTTTCTCGGGGCAAAATCGATGTCTACGATCAGGACCGCAACCCAAGAAGCGCCAAATAAATGGCGCGTGGTGCTAAAACAAGGCGGGCGTGGGTGTCTGCCGTGTGTTCTAGGGAGGAACATAGGAAATGGCCTCAATAAAGATTCGAAATACATCCGTTTGTACGGCAATGATGCTGGTTCTGCCTTATTTCGCGGTCGCGCAGGAAGCCGCCCGTCAGGCGTCGGATATCCAGGACGCGCCGGACACGACGCAGGAAGACAGCACACGTTCGTTGGGCACGGTAGTTGTGAAAGCGACGAAGCGAGACGAAAGTCTGGTTGACGTGCCGATCACGATTACCGCGATTACGTCACAGGAAATCGAGCAACGTGGCATTACCCGAGCAGCCGATTTCCTGTCTTCCATCCCGAACGTTGCGTTTATTGAGGATAATGCCGGTGAGGCATACATTAATATTCGCGGTCAGACATCTGTGCGCAATTCTGACCCGAACGTTGCCCTTGTGATCGACGGTGTTACGCTTTCGAGCGTGAAGCCCTTCAATCAGGATCTGTTCGACATTGAGCAGATTGAGGTACTCAAGGGGCCTCAGAGCGCACTCTACGGGCGAAACGCAGCCGCCGGCGCTATCGTGATCACGACGAAGAAACCGGGCGATACGATCGAAGGAAATATCGAGGCAGGGGCGAGCAGCTGGGACACATATCGTTTGAGTGGCGGCGTCGGTGGCCCTATCTCCGACACCCTCAAATTCAATATAGCTGGCGCCTATAGAGAGACTGATGGACCGTTCACAAACACTACCACGGGCGAGAAGGTTCATAGGTTCAAGACCTTGAATGGGAGAGCACGGCTCATTTTCGAGCCAAATGAGGAGTTATCGATCGACTTCAGAATAGGCGGGCATAATTCCGACGGAGGGAGCATTGCGTACAATGCTCAGGTCGTAGGTGTGCCGCTGGGGGATTTTGACGGCCTGGCGCTCAATGCCAATGAACCGAACATGCCATTCGTATCCAATGTGCGTGGCCTGTTCGATGAAGATTTCATAGATGCAACATTGAATGTTTCATATGATTTTGGCTTCGCGACACTTAATCTGATTACCGGCGCTAACGACTTGGAACAATATTACGCGGGGGATACTGCTCCGTACCTGCCTGACACAGGCGCAGCCGGAGCCACAGTGAATGAATATGGGTATGAAGATACGAATATCTCACAAGAAATCAGACTCACATCACGGGACGAAGGCAGATTTCGATGGCAGGTTGGAGCGTACTATCTGAAATTCGAGAGGACTCAAACAACGAGGTTCAGCGTTGACAATCTGGGGACGTTGCCATCAAGCCGTGGTTCAATATTACCGCCAAGCGATACGCATCCTACCACCAGTTTTGGCCGCCCGGTCTTTGACACAGAGAGCATCGCTCCGTTTGCTAGCATCCAATATGATATCTCGGACAGACTGCATCTGGATGTAGCGGGGCGTTATGATATCGAAGAACGGTCGATCAGGGAAACTGCGCCGGACATTGTCAATCCTGTGACAGGGGCAAGTTACAACACATGCGTCGCCCTTACGGGTCAAACATTCAGTGAATGTACTGCATCAACCACTTTTCGACAGTTTGAACCGAAAGTGAGTCTCGCATACGATCTCGCCGAAGATGTTAATCTATATGCAAGCTACGGAGAAGGATTCAAATCCGGCGGATTTAATCCCATCGGCGGCCGTGAAGCGTTGATAAACGCTGCGCTTGACGCGGGTCTCACGGCAGATTCTGTGTATGTTCAGGACGGTTACGATAAGGAAGTTTCGACCTCCTACGAGATTGGTGCCAAGGCTCGGTTGTTTGATAATCGCCTTTCAATCAACGCTGCGGCCTTTTCGACTAAAATAGAGGGTGCTCAGCAATTCGAGTTCTACCCAACCGTCGGCATTCAAGCAACGATTAGCATAGATGAAGTTGAGATCAGGGGTTTTGATGTTGATTTCCACGCTCTGCTTCCATCTAACACTGAAATATTTGGTGCTTATGGATATACTGATTCAGAGATAACAAGTTTCCCGGGAAATCCCGGGTTGGAAGGAAACGTTGCCCCTGGTGCCTTCGAGTACACTCTCAATCTGGGCGCAACGCAGACCTTTGGGCTGGCCAATGGGTTCGAGATCGTACCCCGTGTCGAATATAATCGATATGGTCCAATATTGTGGGACGTTGCGAATACGTCGGGCACACGCCGTAATGAAATCGGTTTGTTGGATGCCAGGCTATCGCTGAGAAAAGATGACCGTTGGTCTGTCTCTGTCTGGGGCAAAAACATCACAGACGAGGAATATTTCCAGGAAGTCGTGCCGCTGCTTGGCTTCTTCACGGTGAATTACCGGGGACCCACAGAGTCCTACGGAATTGAAGCGCGTTACACGTTCTGATGTGCGTCGAGGGAGCGGGGTACGAATGCGATGCCCCGCTCCATTCACAAAAAAGCACTCAAGCATAGATAGGGATCATTTGGAACGTTCACGATTGCCTGTTCAGGAAGTCACAAGCAGACGACTAGGAGGTCTGACGGTGAAGCTATCGTGGATATCTCTTCAACTCGAGTTGTTCAGCGATTCTGCGCTCGTGGAGTATGCAACAAAGTGCAGAATCATTTGTTTCACCACGGCATTGAGATCGAATTTGTTGACGCTAAGCAAAATTCCGAATGTTGAGATCGCGTGAAACTCTGAAGTTCCCTTTTTCGCATTATCAATCATGCTCGAATTGGCGGTCGGTTTCGCCGCTCTGTTTCTTTCGCCGCCGTTCAGTGCGCCAAATACTGGGTCGCTGACCGGTCCACCGCAAAAAAGCCCGGGAAAATGTGCTTATGCTAGAAAAGCCGAGTAAATGGGCAATGTCGTCTATCGTTAGATCTTCACGCTTCAGATAGTCGTAGGAGAGGTTTTCGCGCAGCCTGTCCAGCACCTCCTGAAAGGTGGTATTCTCTTCCTGCAGCCGCCGCAAAAGCGTGCGCTCAGAAATTGCTAGTTGTCTGGCGGTTGCTTCCTTAGTCGGTTGTCCGCTTGGCAGGAGTGATATCAGCGCATCCCTCACTCGTCTTGACAACCGGCTGGAAAAGCGCATCGCGAGGTATTGCGATGTCATTTCATCCAGCATGACCGCCAGCTCCTCATTTGCTGACGGGATTTGCTGCTCAAGGTCTTCGGGTCTGAACGCAATGCTGTTAATCGGTTGGTCAAAGAGTATACGACACCGGAACACGTCCGCATAGGCCGTGATATCGTCCGGCGCTTTATGCCGGAACGTTACTTCCACGGGGGTGATCGGCTTAGCGAGGATCCATTCGCACAGCATGAAGAAACCGGAAAGAATGGTGTCGATGGTATGGTAAACCGGACGGCGCCCACCAGTGTGCAGATCGACAATTAACTGGTGCACCTCCCGGGACTCCAGAAACTGAACAGACGCCGCGTCCGAAATGAGCCTCGCCGATCGCGCAAAACGTTCTGTTGCTCGCCTGAGCGTCGAGCTGCATGACATTGCATACCCGACAACATGAAATGTCGACGGCCTGATGTGCCTCGCCACCTTCAGCCCGAAATGCGGATCATTCGTCGCCTTCGCGGACGTGACCCAGAGATTGGTCACCTGCTCCTGCGAGTAGCGATGATTTGTATCCTTTATCTTGTCTGGATCCATGCCGATCGAACGCAACAATTCATAGGAATTGATGCCAGCCTCGTCGAGGGCCATCGTGATGGCCAGGATCCAGGATGAAAGACCTGTCTGAATGCTCAACCCTAACTAAACTTAAGTTTCCGGACATTCTGACATAGCCAATGCAGATGGACGATGGAGCTCTAGAAGTAGCATATGGACACAAATAAGGTCAATAAATGCAGAGGTCCGAGGGAATTCGGGCCGCTGGACGCGGGGCTGGCGCCATACACTTGCTAATGGGCGTGTTCAGGATTGCCGCGATGAGCTCTTCCTATCATCAGCGCTACGGCTGCAGCGATCAGCATGGATGTGGCGCTTGCGAGAAATGGAATATCATAGGACCCGAAATAGTCCCGCAGGCGACCAACCAGGAACGGACTGAAACCATAGCCCAGAGCGAACACGCTGTATTGCCAGCCATATATTGCGCCGTATGAGCGTCGCCCGAAGAAGCGAGCCGTCAGATAGGCCAGCAGATCAATTTCCGCGCCGGCTGCGAATCCCAGAAAAATGACCGCAATGATCGCGAACTGCAGCCCTGTGAGCCAGAGAAGGACGATCCCGATGGCAGCCAGCGTGAGGATCGCCATGGAGACTGTCGTGGCACCGAACCGGTCGAGCATCAGACCCACCGCGATCCGGCCAACGACGCTTGAAAGACCAATGATGGATGCCGTCTGGGCTGCGTTTGCCGCGCTGTCACCGAGGTCGGTGAGGAACGGGATGAGATGTACGACAACCCCGGCAATACCAAGTGCCATGGAAAGTGCCATCAGCGTCATCAGCCAATAAATCAGGGTGCCGCGCGCCTCCTTGGCGCTGAGACCGGTTGAGACATTTGACTGGACGACTGACTGGCCCGTCTCGGCATGCCTGAAACCAATCCAGACGACAGGTGCTGCAACAAGCGCTGTGGCGGCAAGCATCACATAGGCTGCTCGCCATCCCGCGGACGCTGTTACGTAGGAAACAAGGTTCGGAACCCAGAAGCCGGCCAGGCCGGCACCGGTCAGCGCAATGCCCAGTGCCAGCCCGCGATGCTTGTCGAACAGGGTGCTGACTGGGCGAACCAGCACTATAGGCGTTGAGCCTGCACCAATGACTGCGATCAAGAAATAAACGACCCAGAAGACCAGTATCGATTCAACATAAATGGGTAGGGTGGCGATCACGACTGCATAGAAAAGCAGGCTCAAGGCGCCCACTTTTGCGGCACCGATGACGTCGCAGAGTTTCCCGACAAATGGTCCAGACAGAAATAGCCCAACGGTTAGGAAAGTAACAGCCAGGGAGATGTTCCCACGATCCCAGCCGAACTCCCGCTCAAGTGGAGGTATGAACGCTCCGAGACTGTAGAACATCGTCGCCGTGACACCTGTGGACAGCCCCAGCGCTGATGCGAAGATCAACAGCTTTCGCCCCCGAAACTCACTTTCCTTTTCGGAATTCAGATTATCCATCAGTCGTTTCACTCCACGTTTTCCTGATCGTGGCAGGGTGAAAGAGTGTAAACCATGGCAGACCGTTGAAAAATTGTGCTATTCGTGCCGGTATTGTTGATTGAACGGGCGTTAAGAACGCTCATGCTTATCGCGTCGGTGAGTGTCACCAGACGAATACAAACACGTTCCAGCGACCCTGAGCTTCTGCGGGTGACGGGCAAATTCGAGCCTTCCGATCTCCTTCCAAACTGCATTGTGCAATCGGTAATGGCCGTCGGGTTTTGCCCTAACGGCTAATGAGCCGATCTTTGGTTATCAGCTGCCGCCTAACTCTTCCCGCAAGCGTCCAGCACTTTGTCCACTTCAGCCGTTGAGCCTTGCATACTGAACACCTGCGTGTCGTTTCCGGACTTCACCACGACCCTGCTTTTGGCCTGCGTGACTTGACGGGCGAATGTGAGGCCCGGTTCACCATAGATGGCGGCTCCGCCGTGCTCCAGGTTTTCCCAGGCTTCACTAACAGGCGCATTGTCGTCCACGCGCCATGTGACGGTTCGATAGTCTCCAAACTCCACATTGAAATAGGTCGTGGTCGCGCCAGCATAAACAGTGCCGTACGTGCAGCCGATAAATAGGGTGATGTAGTCATTGGCCTGGGTAACGGCGAGCACTGATTTTTCATCTGTGATGGGATCGGTCTGCACGACCGATTGCCATGGACCCGACTGGGCCGTGGCTGCGCCGGAGGCGACAAGCGCGGCGATAGATACAGCAAGAACACGCATAAGATAATCTCCCTGAGGTTGCGATGGCTCAGGGATAGCTCGAAGCTGTTTATCTTATGTTACTTATAGTCTGTAGATTTATATTGGTCGGGACGGCTTCGCTGCCGTCATGGATATACGGCGTCTCATCGGCAAGAATCTGAAGGAAATCCGCCAGGCGCGCGGGCTGTCGCAGGAGGCGCTGGCGCTCGAATGCGGCCTGCACCGGACCTATATCAGCGGCATTGAAAGAGGGGCGCGCAACCCGACCGCGCTGACACTGGAATTGCTCGCGATCACGCTCGATGTGAAGCCGTCCGCCTTTCTTGCCCATTGGGAAAAGCCGCCTTCGGCGGATCGCTGAATATTAATTGACGAAGAAACTAGTGCATAAAAAACAATGTATTAGTGCATTGACGTGCCAATTATCGGCATGTAAATGGACAAGTGCGATGGACGCATTCTGATCCAGCTTGAGCGGATCAGGGCGGACGTTTCAAGGGACACAAATAGGGCAATTTCAACCGCTTCGAAGGAAGCGGCGAGAGCCTTGTGCGCCCTGATTGCATTCGCTCCCGCCTGTCTTCTTTGAGGCCCAAACTCAAAGGAGGCGCTCGTGCCTTACGAAAATCCGTCCCAGCCGGTCCGCAACCTGACCGGCTCCAATTCCCTTGCACTGGTCGAGGTTAACCTCACCGATATCAAATCTCCCGACCGCACGCTTCGCCGGCATTCCGACAAACAGCTCGCCAAGCTTGCCCGCAGCATCGAGACGTTTGGCTGGGTGAGCCCAGTCCTGATCGACCGGAAGAACCAGCTGATTGCCGGCGAGGCCCGGGTCGAGGCAGCAAAGCGTCTTGGGCTCACCCAGGCACCGGCCATCCGCGTCGAGCATCTGAGCGAAGCAGAGATCCGCGCCTATCGCATTGCTGACAACAAGCTCGCTGAGGCGGCCGAGTGGGACGAAGCGCTACTCCGTCTCGAACTTCAGGAGATTGAAATTCTCGGCTTTGATCTGGAGCTCACCGGGTTCGAGACTCCGGAAATCGACATCCTGTTTGCCGGAGGAGAGGGCGGCGCTGATCCCGCCGATACGGTCGACACAAACGCCCTGTCCGGCCCGCCTGTCTCGCAGCTCGGCGATGTCTGGCAGATCGGGCCGCACCGCCTCATCTGCGGCGATGCCCTGCTGCCCGAGACATATCAGGCTCTGCTGCAAGGTGAGGTCGCAGACATGGTCTTCACCGACCCGCCCTATAATGTCCCGGTCAAGGGCCATATGGGCGGGCTCGGTACGGTCCAGCACCGGGAGTTCGTCATGGCGTCTGGCGAAATGACGCCTGAGCAGTTTCGTGTGTTCCTGCGATCGAGCATGGAAAGGGCGCGCCGGGCGACCCGTCCGGGCGGGGTCATCTTCGCCTGCATGGACTGGCGTTCCATCGCCCCGCTCGTGGATATGAGCGAGGAGGCCGGTCTCGAGCTTCTCAATCTCTGTGTCTGGAACAAGACCAATGGCGGGATGGGGTCGCTCTACCGCTCCAAGCATGAGCTCATCCTGGTCGCGCGTGTCCCCGGCGCCTCCCACACCAACAATGTCGAACTCGGCCGGCATGGCCGCAATCGCACGAATGTCTGGGATTATCCGGGCGCAAACACGTCGGGCGGGCAGATGGTCGATCTCAAACTGCACCCGACCGTCAAGCCTATCGCGCTCGTCGCCGATGCGATCCAGGATGTCTCGAAACGCGGCGATATTGTCCTCGATCTTTTTGGTGGGGCCGGGACGACGCTGATCGCCGCGGAACGGACCGGTCGCAAGGCCAGGCTGATCGAGCTTGACCCGCTCTATGTCGATACGACGATCCGACGGGTCGAAGCGGCCTGCGGGCTCACAGCGACGCTGGAGGAAACCGGCGAAACGTTCGAGGCGGTCGAAGCGAGAAGGACGAATGCGGTCGTCACCCGTGAGGCACCGCCCGTAATCCGCACGCGGACGCGAACTGCGCCAACGGTTTGCGCTGAACTGGGGAGGGCGGACTGATGGCGATCAGACCGATCAGACCGATCAAACCGACCAACGACCCGAGCGTGCGCACGCGCAAAGCGCCTGAGCCGAAAGAAGAGGTTGGCTATGGAAAGCCGCCCAGGCACAGCCGGTTCAAGCCCGGCCAGAGCGGTAATCCGAAAGGCCGGCCCAAAGGTGCGAAGAGCCAGAAGACAATCGTTTTCGAAACGCTGCTGACCCCCATCGACTATGTTGAGAACGGTGTGCGCCGGAAGGCCAGTCGGCTGGAACTCATATTCAAACGAATGGTGGAAAAAGCGCTCAAAGGGGACCTGCGGGCCGCCGAGCGACTCATATCGATGTATGCGACCCTTGAGGAAGGCGATCGCCAAACTGATGCAGCCAGCCCAGCATCAGAAATCGACATTGAAGCCGAAGACGAGGCCATTCTGAAGGAAGCGTGGGAACTCTTTTCAAAGAAGGGAGACCGTCATGAATGACGCACGAACACTTGCCGCTCTGCAGCGCCAGTCGCTCTACTTCTTCGTCCAGAAGGCATTTTCAAAACTACACCCCGGCGTGGAGTTTGTCCGCAACTGGCATATCATGGCTATCTGCAAGGCGCTTGAGGATGTCTATGAGGGAAGGACGACCCGTCTTCTCATCACGGTGCCACCCCGCCATCTGAAATCGATCTGCACTGCGGTTGGCTTCTGTGCCTGGGCCCTCGGGCGCAATCCTGCGCTGAAGATTATCACGGCGAGCTATGGTGGCCAGCTTGCCAATGAGCTGTCGCATCAGTTCCGCACAGTGGTTGAAACATATTGGTACCAGCAGCTCTTTCCGTCGATGCGTATCAATCCACGCGCCAATCGAGCTGCGGAAATCAAGACCACTCGACAGGGCGGCCGACTGGCTGTCGCCCGTGGCGGGTCTGTGACCGGCTTCGGGGCCGACATCCTGATCGTCGATGACCTTCTCAAGGCCGATGAAGGTCGATCAGACACTGAGCGAGAAAATGCCCGGGAATTCTTCCAGGGTTCACTGCTCTCGCGCCTTAATGTCCGGCGCACGGGTCGTGTCATCGTCATTCAGCAGCGCCTTCATGAGGATGATCTGGCCGGCAACCTCATTCTGGGCGGCGAGTACACACACCTTAACCTGCCGTCGATTGCTGCAGAGCCGGGAGTCTTCAATCTTGGCTTTGATCGGGTGCATCGCCGCGAGGTCGGCGATGTGTTCTTTCCGGCGCGCGAGCCTCGTGAGGAGCTTGAGCGCATGCGGCGCGAGATGGGGGAGTTCGCCTTCAATGCCCAGTACCTGCAAAATCCAACCCGGCCAGGCGGCGGATACATCCGGTGGGAGTGGTTTCCGCGTTTTGATGATAACCCGCCACGAACGGCATACCAGCAAGTCGTGCAGAGCTGGGATACCGGCATGTCGGCAGCGCCCGACAGTGACCCAAGCGTCTGTATGACTTTCGGATATCGCAATCACGCCTGGGATCTGCTGGACGTGTTTCGCCAGCGTCTGGACTTCCCAGACCTCAAACAGGCCATACTGAGGCAGCAGCAGCACTGGCAAGCCGATAGAGTGGTGATCGAGCGCGCATCGTCGGGAATCTCCCTTCTGCAGGACCTCAGACGAGGGCCCGGTATGCGATTGCTGTATCTTGGGTTCCAGCCCAAGCTCGACAAGGCGGACCGTATGATCGGAGAAACGATCAAGCTTGCGGAAGGGTTTGTCAGGCTTCCGGAAGACGCTTCCTGGCTTGCGGAGCTTCGCCATGAACTCCTGGGGTTTCCCAACGCCCGGCACGATGATCAGGTCGATGCGCTAAGCCAGTTTCTCGCGCACATATCACTGCGGGCGACCTGGCTTGAGCCCGATCGGGTGCGGGAACGGCGTTCGATGCGGCGTCGCTGAAATGTCCTTTAACTGCTCGCAGCATGCCTGGGACTCGATTCCGCGGTGAATATTGACTCTGCGTCATGAGAACATAATAAGAACATATGGCTTGTTCTCCTACAACCTTTCCTGGTGTGTTCAGCCTGGTGCAAAAGCCGGCGCAGCCGCACCCGGCCTTTCCGCTAGGGCTGGGGGCGCAGGGAGTACACGAGCTTTGTGAGACCGCTTTTGGGGATATGGGCGCCCTTACAGGCTTCGCGCTAGCCGCGGCGAAGCCTGCGCCGGGGCCGGTTTTCTGGGTAAGACAGTTATCGCTCAGGCGCGAGCATGGGCGACTTCTTGAAGCCGGGCTGTCGGCCCTGACCCGCAATAGAAAGCCGATCCTGCATGCCGTGCCTCGTAAACTCTCTGACACGCTCTGGACCTTGGAGGAGGCGGTGCGATCCTCGGCGGTTAGCCTCGTGGTTGCCGAAATAGAGGATATCGACTTTACCGCCTCCCGGCGCCTAAGCCTGGCTGCCGGGCGTCATGGTGTGCCAGTGATCCTGCTGCTGCCCTGGCGCCATGAAGGGGCAACAGCCGCAATCGCCCGCTGGCGTGTAAAGCCCCGGCCTTCGGCCCCCAATTCCTATGACGCCCGCGCTCCCGGCGCTCTGCGATGGCAGGCCACCCTCGAGCGCTCCCGCCAGGCCCCTTCAATGGCGGGAAAGGTCTTCAATCTCGAGCTTGACGATGAAACGCTATCTCTCCGTGTGGTTTCCGGACTGGCCGCTGACACGCCTGCGCCGCGCAAGGCGCCGGATCCTGGGCAAGCCGACCGCACGCACATCCTCAGAAGCGCCTGAACCGGCCCGGCCTTTTGTTCTGCTGGAGGATGGCCGGCACGGGCTCTGTGTCGCTGCAGCAAACACGTCAGCACGCAATCTGGGCATCGGCCCCGGCCTCAGCTTCACCGATGCAAAGGCCCGCTGCCCGGACCTCCTGCATGAAGACATCGACCGGGGCGCTGACGACAAGGCGCTTGCAAGGTTCGGGACGTGGATGATCCGCTTCTCCCCGCTTGTCGCACTCGACGGAGCGAACGGGCTGATGATCGAGACGACGGGCTGCGATCACCTGCATGGTGGCGAGCAGCACCTGATGGCGGCGGTCTCCGCGACGCTCGATGCCAATGCCATCCCGCACACGCTTGGTCTTGCCGGCACACAGGGCGCCGCATCGGCCCTGGCCCGGGCAGTGCCCGGCACGATCCTCAAAGAGGGGGAGGAAGCAGGTGGGTTAGCCGGTCTTCCTGTGTCGGCATTGCGGCTTTCGAGTGAGGCAGAGCTCCTGCTGAAGCGGTTTGGCCTGCACCAGATTGGCCAGCTTTATGGCATTGACCGCAAGGCGCTTGGCCGGCGTTTCCGGTCAAAGGCAGCGGCCGATGCGGTGCTCCTGCGTCTCGACCAGGCGCTTGGCCTTCGCCATGAGCCCCTCCATCCGATCATACCGGCCCCGGCACTTGCCGCGCGCCTGGCCTGTCCTGAACCGCTGCTCGCCAGGGAGGGCATCCTTGTCGGGCTGCAAACGCTGGCCGATACCCTCTGCGCAGAACTTGCCGCACGCGGCGAGGGCGCGCGGGGATTTGCCTTTCACGCCTTCCGCGCCGATGGCGGGCTTTCAACCGTTTCGGTCTCGCTCGCCCGGCCATCACGTACGCCGAAACACATCCTCCGCCTGTTCGATGAAAAGGTGGAGCGGATTGATCCCGGCTTTGGCATCGACCTCCTGATGCTGGAAGCCCGCCGGACCGGACGGATGGAAACCAGCGCCGTAGCCCTGTCGGGTGATCTTGCCGCCAGCGACAGTGACCCGGTCCTGCTCGCCGCGCTCGCCGACAGGATCACGGCAAAGCTTGGTGAGGGCGTGGTCAGCTTCGTCAGCCCGCAGGAAAGCCATGTGCCGGAGCGGGCCGAACCCCATACGGCCTTTGAGGAAACCCTGCCGGTTGCGTGTGCGGCGCCCCCGTCACATGGCCCGCGCCCGATCCGTCTCATCGAGCCGCCCGAAGAGATCAAGGTGCTGGCCGAAGTGCCGGACGGGCCGCCGCTGCGCTTTGTCTGGCGCCGGGTCTCGCGCACCGTCACCCGCGCCGACGGGCCGGAGCGTATCGCGCCGGAATGGTGGCGCCATACGGCTCCGCCCCCTGTTGCGCAGAGCCCTGAAGGCGTTGAGCGCAAGTGGCTCAACCCGAAGCTCGACAAGCGGGCCGATGCGGCGCTCATCGCACAGATCCGCGCTGAGCTTGAGGCTGGCGATAAGGGCAAGACCATCTCAAACCTGCCTCGCGCCCGCGATTATTACCGCGTGGAAGATGAGGAGGGGCGACGCTACTGGCTATTCCGCCAGGGGCTCTATCATGACGGGCGGGGCGGGGCGCCGTTCTGGTATGTGCATGGGATCTTCGCATGACAGACTATGCCGAGCTTGCCGTCACGACCAACTTCTCCTTCCTGCGGGGAGCGAGCCATGCCGCCGAACTTGTCGCGCAGGCAAAAGCTCTCGGGCTTGCCGCGATTGGCGTAGCAGACCGCAACTCGCTGGCCGGTGTCGTGCGCGCGCATATTGCGGCGAAGGATGTGGGTCTGCGCCTGCTCGTCGGCGCGCGGCTGGTCACGACCGATGGGTTCGAACTGATCTGTTATCCGAGCGACCGCGACGCCTATGGCCGGCTCTCGCGGCTCCTGTCAGACGGCAAGCTGCGGGCTGAAAAGGGCGAATGCCACATCACACTCGAAGACGTGATCGCGCAGGCCGAAGGGCAGGTCTTCATTGCCATCCCGCCGCCCCGGCCGGATGAGGCCTTTCGCCAGCGCCTGGAGCGGCTGCAGGTGCTCTGGGCGGGTCGGCTCTATCTCGGCGCCAGGATCGGCTTTGCAGGCCGAAACCGTGAGCGCATCGCCCGGCTCGCCGATCTCGGTATCCGCGCCGGCGGCGTGCCCATCGTGGCGATCAATGATGTCCTCTACCATGCGCCCGAGCGTCGCCCGCTTCAGGATGTCCTCACCTGTATCCGTGAACACTGCTCCATAGAGGAGGCCGGCTTCAGGCTCGAAGCGAATGCCGAACGACACCTGAAGCCGCCGGAAGAGATGGCACGACTGTTCAGGGGCTTTGAGCCAGCGCTCGCCCGGACGATCGAGATCATGCAGCGCTGCACCTTCTCGCTCGATGAACTAGCCTATGAGTATCCGGACGAGCCTGTCCCGCCCGGAAAGACACCGCAGGAACATATCGAGGCGCTGGCCTGGGCCGGTGCAGACTGGCGCTATCCTGGCGGGGTGCCGGACAAGGTCCGCGCCGCGCTCGTCAAGGAACTCGCCCTGATCTCCGAACTTGATTACGCGCCATACTTCCTCACCGTCCATGACATCGTCGCCTGGGCACGGGGAAAGGACATCCTCTGTCAGGGGCGCGGTTCGGCGGCGAACTCTGCCGTCTGCTTCTGCCTCGGCATCACCAGTGTTGATCCGACCATTACCGATCTTCTCTTCGAGCGCTTCCTGTCAAAGGAACGCAAGGAACCGCCCGACATTGACGTCGATTTCGAGCATGAGCGGCGTGAAGAAGTCATTCAGTATGTTTACCGTCGCTATGGCCGCCACAAGGCCGCCCTCACCGCCACGGTTATCTCCTATCGTCCACGTTCAGCCGTGCGCGAGGTCTGCAAGGCGCTGGGCCTGTCAGAGGATATTGCCGGAGCATTGGCTGGGACAGTCTGGGGTAGTTTCGGCTCTGATGTAAAAGAGAAGCAGATCCGACAGGCCGGGCTCGATCCCGCCAATCCGACCATCCGCCGCGCCATCCAGCTCACTCGCCAGCTGATCGGGTTCCCGCGCCATCTCTCCCAGCATGTCGGCGGCTTCGTGCTGACACGCGGGCCCCTGGTCGAGACCGTGCCGATCGGCAATGCCGCCATGGACGAGCGCACCTTCATCGAATGGGACAAGGATGACATCGCCGCGCTCAACATCATGAAGGTGGATGTGCTGGCGCTCGGCATGCTGACCTGCATCCGCAAGGCGTTCGACCTGTTACGCCTCCACAAGGGGCTCGACTATGACCTCGCCACCGTCCCGGCGGAGGATAAGGCGACCTATGACATGCTGTGCGAGGGCGACAGCCTCGGCGTTTTCCAGGTCGAGAGCCGGGCGCAGATGAACATGCTGCCGCGCCTTCGCCCTCGCACTTTCTACGATCTCGTCATCGAGGTCGCGATCGTGCGGCCGGGCCCGATCCAAGGCGACATGGTCCATCCCTATCTGCGCCGCCGCAAGGGGTTGGAAGCGGTCACCTATCCATCCCCCGGCCTCGAATACGGCCCGCCGGACGAGCTTGAGCGCATCCTGAAGCGGACCAATGGCGTGCCGCTTTTCCAGGAGCAGGCGATGCAGATCGCCATGGATGCAGCGAAATTCTCTCCCGATGAGGCGAACGGCCTGCGCCGGGCCATGGCGACGTTCCGCAAGGTCGGCACGATCCAGAACTATGAGGCGATGATGGTCGAGCGCATGGTGGCGCGCGGTTATGATCCAGCCTTCGCCCAGAACTGCTTCAACCAGGTGAAGGGGTTCGGCGAGTATGGCTTCCCGGAAAGCCATGCGGCCTCATTTGCCCTGCTGGTCTATGTTTCCTCCTGGCTGAAATGTCACCATCCGGACGTCTTCTGCGCCGCGCTCCTCAACAGCCAGCCCATGGGGTTCTATGCGCCGGCCCAGATCGTGCGGGATGCGCGCGCACATGGCGTTGAAGTCCGCGAGGCCGATGTGAACCTGTCTGACTGGGACAATACGCTGGAGCCGGGGCAGGAGAGGTTTTACGCCGTAAGGCTGGGCCTCCGCCAGATCGACGGGCTCGGTGAGGATGAGATGGAAACCCTGCTGGAGGCCCGCGGTTGCGGCTTTGCCCAGCCTGACGACATCCGCCCGCGCACCGGGATCACCCGCCGGGCCATGGAACAGCTCGCCGCTGCCGACGCCTTCCGCTCCATGGGGCTCGACCGCCGGGACGGTCTCTGGGCCGCGCGCGGGGAAGCGCCGGGCAGGACGCTGCCGCTATTTGCAGCGGCTGGCATGGCTGAACAGGGGAGTGAGCGCGATACAGTGCTACCGCGAATGCCGCTGTCGGAACACGTGCTTCAGGACTATCAGACGACCCGCCTCTCCCTGAAAGAGCATCCGATGCACTTCCTGCGGGCGCGCTATACGGGGCTACGGACGCTCAGCACGAAGGAAGCGACAGACCTGCGCAATGGCGCGCGCGTTCAGACCGCCGGTATCGTCCTGGTCCGCCAGCGCCCGGGCTCCGCAAGCGGGGTCTGCTTCATCACCATCGAGGACGAGACCGGCATCGCAAACCTCGTCGTCTGGCCGAACGTGTTCGAGCGGTTCCGCGCCGCCGTCATGGGCGCCCGCATTCTGCTGGTCAAAGGCCGCGTCCAGACAGCCGACAATGTCACCCATATTGTGGCGCAGCAGCTCATCGATCGCACGGATGATTTAGGTCTATTGTCTGAGACTGCCCCCGGCGACTCGCTCCGTCACGCCCTCGATCGCGCCGACGAAGTCATTCGCCCGATCCCTGATAGAAAAGGTCCCGAACCTCGAAATCTGCACACCCATCCACGAGATGTGAGAGTTATCCCCAAAAGCCGGGACTTTCACTGATTTATTGAGCGAACGGTCAAATTGGTGAAAGCCGCGATTAAATGGGTGACCCGCTTCCCATACTGGCCTTTATGCGATCTGGACCGCTTAGTAGCTTCTGAGGGCGCATCTGTGGACGGCGGCCCCTTGGCAAGAGATTTTTTGGCGGTCATTTG
>CAZKXJ010000013.1:0-36278 GCA_964556825.1 uncultured Hyphomonas sp.
TCTGGTGTACTGAAAATGTACCGCTGGTGCACGCCCACTGTCCTGCGCCAGCGCCCTTCCTCGACTCCGGCTAGAGCCGCCCCAGTAAAACTCATTCAACCCCGCCGCGCTCCACCGGAGCCTGCGGCCGCTGGTGCTGGCTTACATCTGCATGGTCCAGCCTTCGACGCCCATCGCCGCCTGGCGGACAGCTTCAGACATCGTCGGATGGGCATGGCAGGTCCGCGCGACATCTTCAGACGCTGCACCGAACTCCATCGCCACACAGATCTCGTGGATCATTTCACCAACGCCAACGCCCATCATGTGCGCGCCGAGAATGCGGTCAGTCTTGGCGTCTGCGAGGATTTTCACAAAGCCAAGCGTCTCATGATTGGTCCGCGCACGCGAATTGGCCTGGAAAGGAAACTTGCCCTTCTTGTACTCGATCCCGGCTTCCTTCAATTGCTCCTCGGTCTTGCCGACCCAGGCGATCTCGGGATTGGTGTAAACCACGCTCGGCACAAGGTCGTAATCGACATGACCCGCCTTGCCCGCAATCAGCTCGGCGACAGCGGCACCATCATCCTCGGCCTTGTGAGCGAGCATCGGGCCGGCAATACAGTCGCCGATCGCCCAGACACCATCGGCAACCTTGAAGTGATCCGTCGTCTCGATCACGCCGCGCTTGTCAGTCTTGCCGCCGACAGCTTCCAGCCCCAGGCCTTCAGTGTAGGGGCGACGGCCAACCGCAACGATGATCGCATCGGATTCAAGGACTTCCTCATCGCCGCCCTTGGCAGGCTCCATGAAGAGTTTCAGCTTCGATTTCATCTTCTCGACACCGGTAACCTTCATGCCCAGCCGGAAATCGAGGCCCTGCTTCTTGAAGATGCGCTGAGCGTCCTTGGCGATCTCATTGTCGGCGCCCGGCATGATCCGGTCGAGATACTCCACGACAGTGACCTCAGCGCCGAGCCGCGACCAGACAGAGCCAAGCTCAAGACCGATAACACCCGCGCCAATCAGGATCAGCTTCTTCGGCACCTCTTTCAGCGCGATAGCACCCGTATTCGTGACGACACGTTCTTCGTCGATCTCGATGTTCGGCAGGGAGGAAGGCTCCGACCCGGTGGCGATGACGATATTCTTCGCGTTCAGCGTCTTGCCGTCCACATCGACCTTGCCCGGACCGGTGATCTTGCCAAAGCCCTTGATGTACTCGACCTTGTTCTTCTTCATCAGGAACTCGACGCCTTGGGTCAGCCCGTCTACAGCTTCATCCTTCTGGCCCATCATGGCCTTCAGATCGAGCTCGACCTTGCCGGTCTTGATGCCGAGCGCGGGGAAATCCTTCCGGGCCGCTTCGAACAGTTCGGACGCATGCAGCAGCGCCTTGGACGGGATACAACCGACATTCAGGCAGGTGCCGCCCAGCTTTCCGCGCTTTTCGATGATGGCCGTCTTGAGCCCGAGCTGGCCGGCCCGGATCGCGCAATTGTAACCGCCGGGGCCGCCCCCGATGATGACGACGTCATATGTGTCTGCCATGAAATATCCGTGTGTAAGGTCAATGGTCTGGGAACGACCGCGAACCTAAGCACTGATGGCGCGAAATCAATGCGCCAACGGTCTCATTTCCTGTGACAGAAGATCATTACGCCTGCGATCACCAGCAGGAAGGGCGAGAGCACGGCTTCATCGCGCCATAGCGTATAGTCGGCTGATGTGGCCATGATGAGCGTCGCAAGGCCAAACAGTATCGCGCCGGCGCCGAAAAGCCACGCCCCGCCCCTGAGGGCTGCCACAGCGAGCAGGCCGCCAAGGATCATCAAGGTTGTCGAGACAAGCCTGATCAGCGAGACGGGCGGGTTAAGCAGTTCAGTGACAAGATCGCTGCCGAAGGAAATCTGGCGCAGGATGGGATTGACTGTTTCCCACATCATCCATGCCGCCACGGCGACACCGACCAATCCGGCAATTCGTCTGATCAGCATGTGCCACCCTCTCAAAGCGTCAGGCCCGAACGGCGGCATCCAAGGCTGAATTGGCCTCTATTGCAAGACAGCAGGCGGGGCTCACGTGGGGGACAGGTCAGGCAGGGTTGGCCGAAGCGGCATGCTCGTCTTTTTCATCGTCGACCCGGCGCAGGACCACCAGTGCGAGGAAGAGGCCCGTCAGGATGGAGAGGTAGACATAATCATCCTGCCAGACCGAAATATTGTGGCGACCCTGAATGACGCCCAGCGAGACACAGGCAAACATGAATGTCGATATACCCGCGAGCCATGCTCCGCCCCGACGCTCGGTCAGGGCCGCAAGACCAGCAAGGAAGGCAGCGGTTGCAGATGTCACGCGCAGCGTGACCTCCGGCTCCATGACAAGCGCAGGCAAGGTGATGCTGACATTTGCGTGAATGAAGTGTGCGAGCCCCACGCCAACCTGCCACATGAACCAGGTGCCGAGCAGGCCAAGACAGAATCCACAGAACTGCCGGAATCTCATCTTTGCCACTCCCGGATAGTACGATTGCCCAGAACGCTAGCAGTCGCGCCTCAACAGACAGTGAATCGGTCCAGTCAATTTTGGCGGGGTCTACAGCAAGACCTACAGGCCGCGGCGTGCCCGCATGCGCTGGCCTTCAGCTGCGAAATGGGCCCTCTGTCGAGCAATTGCCGCTGGCACGGGACCGCGGCGGCGGGTCGGCAAGGGCTCGACCACGACGGGGGCCGGCCTGGCATCCTGTCGGGCGATGAGTGCTTCGAACTGCTCCTTGGTCAGGCTGACCTTGTCGCCATCCTCCTCGACCTCACCAACAGGCGATGGTTTGCGGAAACGAAGCAGGAGGACAGCGGCGCCCAGCAGCAGGACGATCAGGCTCCCGCCCGCAACCATGCCTTCCGGTCCGCTCGGGTCCGTCCACCAGTTCATTTCGAAGTCGACCAGGAAAAAACTCGGCGTCGCAGAGACCGCGCCCATGACATACCACAGGATGGCCCCCTTGCCCCGCCGGGCCAAAGTGATCGACGCCGCATAGAAACAGAGAGAGGCGAGAAAATACGGGGCACCATAGGCAAACCCCAGCGCGCGCCAGTCGATGTCATTCAGGCCGAGAGCCGGGTCCGGGTGAAAAAACAAGCCGAGGAACATCATGATGCTCGGCCAGCGGATGGCCGTAAGTGCGCCGAATGCGAAGACAATCGCGAGGGCAGCAATCATGAGGGCAATGAGGCGGCGTGGCATGCCACAACCCCTACCCCGATTGTGATTTATGCCGCATGAATGGATGCTTCAGATATTCCGGCTCGCGGAAAGATTATGTTCACGAAATCGAGATACCGCCTTTGCCCGGCCGTTTCACGCGCCATATATCCCGGCATGACCACTACAACGCCAGAGCTGAAACGTACCGCCGCCCTCCTCACTGCGGGCGGCGTGCTGCCCTTTATCGGCCTCGTCGTGGGGATGGCCCTTCTGGACCCGCCCACCAATTCGACGGCTGCCCTGTGGCTTGCATCCTATGCAACGGCGATCCTTGGCTTTCTTGGCGGCATTCGCTGGGGTATGGCCTCCGTGGCCGCATCCGGGCGTCCTGTCTCGTTGATACTCTCAGTATTACCGTCACTGGCCGGCTTTGCCTTGTTACCACTCTACATCACAAGCTTCAGCCAGTCGCCACGCGTCTTCCTGGGCTTTGCCCTGCTGTTTGCGGTTCAGTTCGGCTGGGACTGGATATCAGCCGCCGTCCCGGCCTGGTTCAAACCGATGCGACTATGGGCAAGCCTCATCGCCATCAGCAGTCTTGTCGCGGCATGGGCCGTCGCAAGCTTTCCCATGCTCTAGCTGAAGTCAGGCAGCGTCCTTGGGCAGGGCAAACGTGGCAGCCCAGAAACTGGTGACGGCCAGCCCAAGCGAAACGATGGCGTTCCAGCCTGCCATGGAGAGGCCGAGAAAGTGCCACGGCGCATCGAGACAGGACGCCGTAGCCGTGCGTTCATCAATCGCGCCAATATCCACACTCATGACGTCCACAGCGCCATCCACGCAACCAGTGGGCGCTGGCCATAATTTCCATTCTACGCCGGCATGAAAAGCGGCAACGACTGCACCAGTCAGAAAGACAAGGGCCAGCATGACGTTGAATGCGACAAGAAATCTGCGGTTCTGCCTGAAGTTCCAGAGGACGAGCCCCGTCGCAGCCATCGCAATCGCCGCCCAGTAAACCTCGCGCTGGCGAAGGCAGAGCTGGCAGGGAAGGTAATAGGCAAAGCGTTCAAACGCATGCGCTGTCGCTAGCATCGCAACCGAAACCAGAAGCGCAATCAGGGGCCATCGCCATGTTTGCAGAAGGGGTTTGATTGCCGCCATCATACTATCCAGGTCCATCGTTGAGATTGGCTCGATTGGACAATGAAGATGGCATCATCAAGACGCAATGCGGCGATGGAGCGCGGCTTCACCCGGCGCCCGTCAACGTCTTCACGCCGAGACCAACCAGTGCAAGCAGGGTGGCAATCCAGGCTGTCCCGATAATCGAACCGAGAATGACGAGGATGCCATCACGCGCCATCAGTCCGAAGGCGACAATTGCCACGCCAATCCCTGGCACCGTATTTGTCGATGGAAGCGGCACCAGGATGGATGCGCAGAAGAAGACGAGGAAAAGACCGATCACGCGTTCTCCACGCCTGCCGAGCAGGAATGTAAGGCGCGGCTGTGCGATTTTCTCCAGCCAGCCGAACCATTTCCGCCCGCCGGTTGCGGTGCGAGTCAGGCCCTTCTTGTCGATCATGCGCTGCGCAAATTTTTCCGGCAACCATGGCTCTTTGCGTCCCGCCACCATCTGCCCGGCGAGCGCCATCATCGGCAGGGACACGATTTGCGGAACGCCGTAGAGGAACGGAATGCAGCAGGGCAAAGCGAGGATAAAGAGACCCGCCCCGAAGGCCCGTTCATGCAGCCGGTCAAATATCTGACGTAGCGTGAAACCCTCTTCTGGTGCTTCCTGTGCCATCGCCTCGATCGATTGCAGGAAGGTGCGGGGTGAAGGCGTCTCTGTCATGAAAAATCGTGTACTGGGCTTTGTCTGACTGGTCGAGGTGATTGACGCATTCAAAGGCTTGAGGCAGGAGCAGCTTATCCACGTTTAGCCCCGGTGGTGGAATTGGTAGACGCGACGGATTCAAAATCCGTTTCTGGCAACAGAGTGCCGGTTCAAGTCCGGCCCGGGGCACCATGGTATTCCTGGCATCATGAACAACACCCAGCCTGGTTTTCGGACGGCCTAACCAGACGTGTTGATCAAGACTGATTCTGCGTCATACACGCTAGGCTCGTCCGGCTTGGGCCCAGTGCCCGTAATGATCTCCAGACTTTCTGTCGTCTTCTCACCGCCGCCACCAAGCGGAATGCCTACGCCGAGCCCCACACCCACGCCGGAATAACCGCCAGACGAGCTGGAGCCGCCGATCGACACCGAAGAGCCGGAGCGACGCTCACCGCTCATGTCGGTATAGCCGCGAACAACGCGAAACCACTCGGCCCCATTCTCCACTGTGACTTCGGCAGCACGGCGTAACGCATAGCGTCTCGCGTCTTCCTGGCTCAACGCGGTGTAGGACACGCGGTAGCGGTTGGACTCGATAGGCTGGACGGAGAAACCCTGGGCTGTTGCCGATGCGGCAGGCCCGTAAGGCTTGGCGGTGGTGCAGGCGGCGACCGTAGAGGTCAGCAGGCCTGCGATGAGAATGGATCTGATCATGTGAGTAGTGTGCCATGTGCTGTTGATGCCTGCCAGCCTGTTTTGAGGCCCAGTGAATGAACGCACGGCAACACAAAGGTTCCGGCGCCATTCAGTTTAACCCACATATATTGGCGCAGGCGCCTGCGGGGCTCCCCTGAACCCGCAGGCGCTCACAGCGGGTTCGCGCCGCGCAGTCAGCACGCTTTTTCTGGCTGGAGACTGGCGAGATCCATACGACAGAACGCGTATGGGGGGCGGCGTATATTGAGGGAATTTGCGCTGCCCCTCCCGTCTGAGAGGCCCCAGCGCAGGGACTACTCGTCCTTGGGTGCGTTGCGCCCGAAATTCGCTTCCGATGTGTCCTGCCCGGCTTCGATGATGGCCTTGCGAATGCCGCGTGCGCGTTCAAACTCTTTCATCAGCATGTCGCCGTCGCCCCAACGGATGGCGCGTTGAAGGGCTGCAAGGTCTTCGCTGAAGCGCCCAAGCGTTTCCAGAACGGCATCCTTGTTATTGAGGAAGACATCTCGCCACATGGTAGGGTCCGAGGCAGCAATCCGTGTGAAGTCGCGGAAGCCACCGGCTGAATATTTAACCACCTCACCTTCGCCAACGCTCTCCATGTCATAGGCCGTCGAGACGATATTATAGGCGATGAGGTGTGGCAGGTGGGAGGTAATCGCGAGCACGCGGTCATGTCGTGCCGCATCCATGATTTCGACTTTCGCGCCGAGCCTTTCCCAGAAATCCGTAAGGTTGCGGACACTCGCCTGATAGGTTTCCGGTTGGTCGGCCAGCGGGGTCAGTATGTGCCACGCATTCTGGAACAGGCTCGCGAAACCCGCCTGTGGCCCGGACTTCTCGGTTCCCGCGATCGGATGCCCGGGGATAAGATGCACATGATCAGGACAGTGGGCCAGCATCGCTGCGAGCGCGCTTTCCTTCACTGATCCCACATCCGTCAGGATCGACCCGGGATCGAGCGACGACGCAAGGTCTTCAGTTGTGCGCGCAATCGCGCCGACGGGCACGCAGAGGATGACACAGTCAGCACCGGATACGGCCTTGTGAATATCGTCCGCCACATCACCCAGCCCAAGCTCACTTGCCGTGCGCCTGACATCAGCATTTGCATCGTACAGTGTCACCGAACCTGCTGCACTGGCCTCGCGCGCTGCGAGTGCAACTGACGAACCGATCAGGCCCGTACCGATAATGGCGAGGCGATTGAATACCGGCTCAGCCACGACCTATCCGGCTTTCGAAAATGTGCTGAAGGCTTCGAGAACGTCGTCATTGGCTTCGCTCGTTCCGATGGACAGACGAAGGTAATTGGCCAGGCCGTACGCCTTCATGTCGCGGATCACAATCCCACGGGATCGCAGGAAGCCGTCTGCATCTTCAGCGCGTTTGCCGTCACGGTCTTCAAATTCGATGAGCAGGAAGTTGCCAACACTCGGATAAACCTTGAAGCCCATGGTCTCGAGCGCCGACTTCAAGCGCTCCAGCTCATCATTGTTATGCTCAACAGAACGGGTGACGAAAGCATCATCGGACAGGGCGGCGATACCTGCTGCCTGAGCAACGGATGTGACATTGAACGGCCCACGGACGCGGTGAACGGCATCAATCACGCTTTCCGGACCGTATGCCCAGCCGAGACGCAAGCCGGCGAGGCCGTGGATTTTCGAGAAGGTCCGCGTGACCAGCACATTCGGTTCTTCGCCCGCCATTTCCATGCCGGCGGCGTAATCATTGGCGCGCACATATTCAGCGTAAGCCCCGTCAAGAACGAGGAGAATGTCTTCTCTCAGGCCCTTGTGCAGACGCTTGACCTCTTCATAGGGAATGTAGCTGCCGGTCGGGTTGTTCGGATTGGCCAGGAAGACGATCTTCGTCTTGTCAGTGACCCGTTCCAGCATCGCATCTACATCCGCCGTGAGATCCTTTTCAGGCGCGCTGATACAGGCCGCGCCAGATTGCTGCGCAACGAGCCGGTAAACGAGAAATCCATGTGCTGACTGGATAATTTCATCGCCAGGCTGGAGATAGGCCCGGCCGAGAAGCTGAAAGATTTCATCTGAACCCGCACCGCAAACGATACGGTCGGGATCGAGGCCATACTTCTTGCCGATGGCTTCGCGCAATTTCAGGGCAGAGCCATCCGGATAAAGCTCAAGATGCTCGGCAGCCCTGGCTAGCGCTTCGCGAGCAGCCGGGCTGCAACCCAATGGATTTTCATTCGACGAAAGCTTCCAGCCATGATCGAGCTTCTGCCCGCCCTTGTATGGCGTGATCTCAAGAATATTCGAAAGTGGCTTCGGCCCGGTCATTCACTGCGCTCCTTGTTCCGGTGATCCTCGTGGTCAAAGATCACCGGAAAATCAAGTGAGCGCGTGAGAATGAACCGGTCACATCACCCCTGAAGTCTTCAGGATTTCAGCAATTCCACCAGGTCTGACGTCAGCTGGCTGGCATGGGTTGCCGTCAGGCCGTGGGGCGCGCCGTCATACTCCTTGAGCGTTGCATTGGAGATCAGCTTTGCAGCCTGACGGCCGGTAGCGTCGATCGGGACTGTCTGGTCACCGGTACCGTGCACGACGAGGGTCGGCACGTTGAAAGCCTCCATGTCTGGCCGCAAATCTGTCCGGCCAAAAGCATCAACGCAATCGATCGTGGCCTTGGGGCTTCCCATCATCGCCATTTGCCAGGACCAGTGAAGCACGCCATCAGACACGCCGCCTGCGTCTGTCCCCTGGCCATAGAAATCCTTGAAAAAGTCCATCAGGAATTGCTGCCTGTCCTTACGCAGCCCGTCCTTGATGCCGTCAAATACGTCGCCCGGCGCACCATCGGGATTGGTGTCGGTCTGCAGCATGTAAGGCGCGATTGACGAAATCAGCGCTGCTTTTGCCACGCGCTTGCCGTCGTGGCGGGACATGTATCGGGAGACCTCACCCCCAGCCATGGAAAACCCGGCAATGGTTGCGTCTTCAAGGTTCAGCGCCTTCATGACGGCGGCGAGATCATCCGACATGGTGTCATAGTCATAACCGTCCCATGGCTGTGCAGACCGGCCAAACCCGCGCCGGTCATAAGACACGACACGATAGCCAGCCTCAGCAAGCGGCACGGCCTGGTACTCCCAGCTGTCGGCGTTTAGCGGCCAGCCATGAATCAACACGATCGGACGGCCCTCTCCCCAGTCCTTCACGTAAATGTCCGTATCTTTTGCACCTTTAATGTAGGGCATCTGTCGTTCCTTCCTGTTTTGGATGATGGCTTTGGAAACAACGACCCCTCGTCGGCCTTGTTCCAGAAGAAACGACGCGGATTGAACGCGTTGAAAGCTTGACTTCCAGTCAGCGCAAAGACACCTGAGCGCGCATGCCGGATTCAAGCCGCCTATCCGTCAGCGAGGTTCGCCACCTCACGCTGCCTGCCCCGCTCCCGCTCGACTGCGGTGAGCGGCTTGAGGACGTGCGCATAGCATATGAGACATGGGGCGAGATCAACGCCGACAGGTCGAATGTCATCCTGGTCTGCCATGCCCTCACCGGCGACCAGTTTGCAGGTTCGGAAAACGTCGTGACCGGCCGGCCGGCCTGGTGGCCACGCATGATTGGTCCCGGCCTGCCAATCGATACCGATCGTTATCATGTCATCGCGACCAACGTGCTCGGCGGCTGCATGGGAACGACAGGACCAGCCTCGACAGGCCCTGACGGCAAGCCATGGGGTACACGTTTTCCGGTAATCACCATCAGTGACATGGTCCGCGCACAGCGCGCCTTCATTGATGCGCTTGAAATTGAAAGCCTGTTCAGCGTGATTGGCGGCTCTATGGGCGGCATGCAGGCGATCGAATGGGCCGTGCAGGCGCCTGAGCAGGTCTTTACATCCATTCCCATTGCGACATCGGCCCGGCATTCCGCCCAGAATATCGCCTTCTACGAAGTCGGCAGGCAAGCCATCATGGCCGACTCCGACTGGTGCGACGGAAACTATCTGGCGCAGGGAAAACGTCCCGGCCGTGGCCTCGCGATCGCGCGCATGGCGGCACACATCACTTACGTTTCTGAAACCGCGCTTAAACGGAAATTCGACCGGGGCCTGCAGGACCGGGACAAGACAAGCTTCAGCTTTGACGCCGATTTCCAGGTGGAGTCCTATCTGCGCTACCAGGGCCATTCCTTTGTCGACCGGTTTGACGCGAACTCGTACCTGTATGTGACGCGCGCGATGGATTATTTCGACCTTGCTGCGCGCCATGAAGGCCGGCTGGCCGACGCGTTCAGGAATACACCTGTACGCTTCTGCCTGTTCTCCTTTTCATCGGACTGGCACTATCCGCCACAGGCAAACCGAGAGATCACCCGTGCCCTCGCAGCTGCCGGCGCCGAAGTCAGCTATCTCGACATTGAGACTGACAAGGGGCATGACGCCTTCCTGCTCGACGAGCCCATCTATGAGAATGCACTGGCAGGCTTTCTTTCCGCGAGCGCTGAACGGCGGGGGGTTGCATGACCATTCCGATCAATAGCCGCGCCGACCATGAAGCCATTGCGACCCGTGTTCCGGAAGGGGCGCGTGTACTGGATGTCGGCTGCGGCAATGGTGACCTGCTTGCTTTGCTGCAGGCCCGTAAACAGGTAAACGCTCGCGGCCTTGAGCTGTCGCCGCAGGAAGCCGGTGTGGCTCTCGCACGCGGACTGTCCGTGATTCAGGGGGACGCCGACAGTGACCTTGAAGTCTTTCCAGACAATGGCTTCGATGTCGCAATCCTCTCGAAGGCGATCCAGCAGATGCGGCGCCCGGTCTTCGTCCTTCAGGAACTGGCCCGCATCGCGCCCGACATGATCGTCTCCTTCCGCAATTTCGGCCTGTGGCGGCGACGTCTGTCCCTGTTGTCGACAGGGCGGATGCCGGGGCATCGAAACTGGCATGATGAAGGTGCGCTGCACCCGTCGACAGCCCGCGACATGATTGACCTCGCCGGCACCCTTGGCTTTGAGACGGTTGCGATGGCGCCTGTGCATGAAGGTGGCGTTGGCGCATTCAGGGAGGGGGGGCTGTCACGCCTCAACTGGGGTGCTGACGAAGTTATCCTTCATTTGCGCCGGACATGAAAAAGCTGGCAGGGTTTCCCCAGCCAGCTTTCAAGAAATAAAGTTAGGGTTTCGAGCCGCCTAGCCGCTCAATGCCTGTTCATTCTTTTCGCCCGTGCGGATGCGAATGACTGTATCAAGCCCTGAAACAAAGATCTTGCCGTCGCCGATCGTGCCTGTATTGGCCGCCGCGATGATGGCTTCGGCCAGGCGGTCCACATCCCCGCCTGCGCAGGCGACTTCCACCTTAACTTTCGGAAGCAGGCGCACTTCGTATTCTGCGCCGCGATAAACTTCCGTCTTGCCTTGTTGGCGGCCGTAGCCCCGCACTTCAGAAACGGTCAGACCGGCAACGCCGGCTTCGCTCAGTGCGTCGATAACGGCATCAAGCCGGCTGGGCTTGAAGATGGCTGTAATTAATTTCATGGCCCCTGAGCCTCCAATTGTTCAACATATTCGATCAAAGCCCGCGTGGACTCAACGGTCAACGCGGGAATTCCGGTGGTTTTCAACGCATTCGGCCTCTGCCTCTTTTCTAGGCAGTTGTGCCACACCTTTGCGCCCGGTTGCCCGTTCAGTCACCGGGGCGGCTGCGCCACCACCCGGTCGGGCATATAGCCTTTTGACGGCTTCGACCATGACCACCCCCCCGAGACCGGGTGTAAATATCTCGCCAACGCGCTCCCAGGCCTCTGCACCGTGGGTGAACGGTGCCCAGTTGACTGGCGGAAGATGGACTGCAGTCGTACTTGCCGAGACCTGAAAGAGATGGTCGTTCAGGTAAGCAATAAGCTGCCGGCGGGTCCATGGGCGACCGTGGCCGAATGGATTGCTTTCGCTGAGCGACCACAGGCCTTTCCGGTTCGCGACGGTAATCAGGATGCGGCCCTCAGGCGCGAGCACACGCCAGGCTTCCCGCAGAACGGCTCTTGGCCTGTCTGCTTCTTCGATGGCGTGCAACATGATGACCCGGTCGAAGGTTGCGTCAGCGAATGGTAGCCGATCTTCCTCAGCGGTACAGCTAGATATGCCGCGCTCCGTAGCAGACCAGGCCGTCCCGGCATGCGGACTCGAAGCGATGCATGCGCGCGCCGTGCCTGTAAAACCGGTCAGTAGCGGATGAGCATAGCCCATGCCGAGAAGAGCAAGGTCTGTGCAGTCACCCCAAAGGTCTCCGAGGCGTTTCATCAACAGGAACTGGGCGGCCTCTCCCAGCGGGCTGTCATAGAACTTCTCAAGATCGCTCGCGGTCAGTCGCATGAAACCCCTTGTTTCTGTTTGCACTCATAGAGTTAAATGGTGTCATGTTTGAAATACACCAGTTCCCTTGCCTGAATGACAATTACGGTTTCCTTGCCCGTGACGGTGAAACCGGGACGACAGTGGCGATCGATACGCCTGATGGAGACAAGTACCTCCAGGAAGCCAGCCTGCTCGGCTGGACGATTGACGCCATCTGGAACACGCATTGGCACCCCGATCATGCTGGCGGCAACCTCAAGATCAAGGACGCCACGGGCTGTCGTATCTTCGGTCCCGCAGGTGAAGCTGAAAAAATCCCCGGCATTGAGGAGCAGCTACGCGGGGGGGATACGGTAAAGCTCGGTCATCTCACGGCGCACGTGATAGACGTTCCTGGCCATACGTTGGGCCATATCGCGTTTCATGTGCCCGCGGCAAAAACAGCTTTCGTTGGCGATGCCCTTTTCGCGCTCGGATGCGGACGCGTTTTCGAAGGCGACCCGCAGATGATGTGGACGAGTCTTGCCCGGCTGAAGGAGCTACCAGCGGATACAGCACTCTATTGCGCGCATGAATATACGGCCGCGAATGCTCGTTTTGCCATCACGGTCGATCCTGACAACGCGTCACTTTCAGCCTATGCAAAGGAAGTCGAAATGAAGCGCCAGCGGGGGGAATGGACAGTGCCGACAGTGTTGTCGCGTGAACTGGAATCCAACCCGTTCCTGCGCGCAGATAATGCTGACCTTCAATCAGCGATGGGCCACCCTGGAGATGCGGTCTCGACCTTTGCCGAGATCAGAAGCCGCAAGGACAGCTTCTAGCATAGCGCCTGTATCGATTTCGCCGCTCGGGGATGGGTCATGTTGCCCGGCTAGGCTGGAAAACCACCGGCCCGGCTCAGGCTGGAACTCACAGGATGGCCGAGAACGGTTTCAAGCCATTTGGCAGTCTCGATCAGTTTGCCAAGATCAAGGCCGGTCTCGTATCCGCCGCGCTCCAGCATATAGACGACATCTTCAGTCGCGACATTGCCTGTCGCTGCCGGTGCAAACGGACAGCCTCCAATGCCGCCACAGCTGGCATCGATAACATCCACGCCCGCATCAATGGCGGCTGCTACGTTGGCCAGCGCAGCGCCGCGCGTGTCATGAAAATGCATGCGCAGGAAAACATCTGGCGCCTCGATTAAAACACGTTCAATCAGTGACCGCACCTGCCAGGGCGTCGCGACACCGATTGTGTCACCAAGCGCAAGCTCGCCTACGCCCGCACGCTGTGCGCGCGCCGCTAGATTAGCAACGACCGCCGGGTCCACCTCGCCATCAAAAGGATCGCCAAAAGCGACGGAAATCGTCGCCGTCAGCGGAATGGCCGCATCGTGCACGAGGGGCGCACATTGCGCGAGCATATCCGCACTTTCAGACGGGCTCATGCCCTGGTTGCGTTTGCCAAAGGTTTCGCCCGCCACGAGGACAAAATTGATTTCATCTGCCTTGGCATCAATGGCGCGTCGCACGCCTTTTTCGTTCAGGGCGAGCGCGATGTGACGTGTTGGTCGTGAGCGGTCGAGGCTGCGGAAAACGTCTCCCGAATCGGCCATTTTCGGCACAGCCTTCGGCGACACAAAACTGCCTGACTCCATACGCCTCGCGCCGCAATCTTCGAGGCGGGAGATGAATTCGAGCTTTTGCGACGTGCTCAGATTACCGGGATCATTCTGCAGTCCATCACGTGGGCCAACTTCTACAATATCGATACGTCTTGTCATGTCCTGCCTGTTTTCGGAGCCCCGGAAAATCCTGACGAGGAGGGGCAGAAGGCCGGAGCGGTGTCAAGCCGTCCGATTAGGGGAATATCGGTCACCCCCAATCACGCCGCGCAACAATTCTGGCTCAAGGATCTTGTCCGACGGCCCGTGCAGGACCGAGATGTCGCCCGTTGTCTCTGCAATAACCGCATGGATCTGATCGAACTGCGTGACATTCGCCTCGCGCAGTTTCGCGAACAGATCGTCATGGGTGATCTTGGCCTTTTTCATCTGGTCTTCATGGATTTTGCTGCCGCACATGATGAGGCGCGGCTCATTATCGACCATCTTCTCAATGAGCTTGCTTCTCTTCCTGAGCGCAGCGAGCGACATCTGCATCGCGTAGAGAATGCCGAGCGCCACCGCGCCCTGAAGGATTGGCGGATCTTTCAGCACGATGATCGACGCAGCGACAGACCCGGTAGCAATTGTGATCGCGAAATCGAAACTGCTCATTTTCGAAAAGCTTCGCACGCCCGAGAGCCGCGTCAATCCAATCAACATGGCGTAGACCGCTATTGCGCTGACGATAACCATGAAGGCACTCGTCCAATTCGTAACCAGCCAGTCTGACACGGCTTGCCCTCTTATACATGCTGATCCTAAGAGAGCGCATGCCTGACACTTCCGTTCCTCCCCCCCTCACCGACTTGCGCGTCATTGAACTCGGTCAGCTCATCGCGGGACCTTTCTGCGCCCAGCTACTCGGAGATTTTGGTGCCGAAGTCATCAAGGTCGAAGCACCTGATGCTCCTGATCCGGCGCGAGACTGGGGCGCTGTAAAGCAGGATGGTATCGGTCTTTACTGGCCGATTATCGCCCGCAACAAGAAATCCCTGACACTGAACCTCAGAGAACCGGCAGGTCAGGAAATCCTGAAAAAACTGGCGATGTCGGCGGATGTCCTGATTGAGAACTTTCGGCCCGGGACACTCGAACGCTGGGGGATTGGCCCCGAAGTGCTTCACCAGATCAATCCACGTCTCATCATCACTCGCATCTCCGGATACGGTCAGACCGGCCCGGAGAGCCACAAGGCCGGATATGCCAGCGTTGGCGAAGCCAAGGGCGGATTGCGCCACCTTATCGGCGAGCCGGACCGCCTACCAGCCAGGGCCGGCGTTTCTCTTGGCGACACGATGACAGGCACGTTCGCCGCGCTGGGCACGATGATGGCCCTTTTTGCGCGTGAGAAGTCCGGTCGGGGACAGGTCGTCGATGCAGCAATCTATGAAAGCGTCATGGCATTCATGGAAAGCCTCATACCTGAATACGCGCTTGGCGGACACACGCGCGAGCGCAGTGGGCCGATCCTTCCGAAAGTCGCGCCATCAGGCGTTTATCCCTGCTCTGATGGGCTCGTCATCATCGGTGCCAATCAGGACACTTTGTTTCGTCGCCTGTCTGCCATGTGCGGGGCCGACTGGGCCAGTGATCCGCGCTATGCCACTCATGATGCGCGCGGCGAGAACCAAGTCGAGCTGGACCAGAAAATAGCGGAATGGACGCAGGCACACAGCTCCGCGCATGTCCTTGCCGCCTGCGAAGAAAATGGTGTGCCATGCGGGCGGGTGAACACCGCTCGGGACATGCTCGTTGACGCCCATATCAAGGCACGGGACGCGATCATCCGCATCGTTCATCCGATTCTGGGGGAAGTGCCGATGCAGGGGGTTTTCCCGAAGCTGAGCGATACGCCTGGCCGGGTAAATACCGCGGGTCCGAGCCTTGGCCAAAATACAGGCGAAATCCTGTCCTCGATCGGCTATGACGAAACTCATCAGGCTCAGCTCAGGCAAGAAGGCATTATCTGATGGCGCTCTTCATGAAGCCTCTCACAGGCGAGGCGCAGGATGAAACGGACGAACTCCGCCCGAAATTCGGTCCGGACGGGCTCATAGCGGCCATTGCGCAGGATGTGGAAACGGACGAAATCCTGATGCTGGCGTGGATGAATGCCGAAGCCCTCTCCAAGACAATCAAGACGGGCCGGGCGACCTATTATTCCCGCTCGCGGGACCAGCTCTGGGAAAAGGGCGAAACCTCAGGCCACACGCAGGAAGTTGCCGATATACTTGTTGATTGCGATCAGGATGCGATTGTCCTCAAGGTTCGTCAAAAAGGCGCGGCCTGTCACACTGACCGCAAGAGTTGTTTCTATCGCCGCGTCGACACACATGGCCGCAGGCTTTCCTTCGTCCCGACACGCGATTAGAATTAGGCACAGAATCAAGGGGTCGATAACAATGAAATATCTGGTTTTGCCGACGGTCAGCGCGTTTGCCATCATGCTCTCTGCCTGTTCAGGGCCCGACACCGGCGATGGCAACGATCCAGAAGGTTCGACAGTGCCAGCCGAAACAGACACATCGGACACGGCCGGCGAAGCCTCAACCCAGCCGGATATGGCCTCCGGCATCGACGCCCTGCAGCTGATCAAGCTGGACTGCGGCTCCATATATGTTTCCGATCTCGATATCTTTTCGACCGCCGGCGATTATGCCGGCCAGACCGATACGTTTACAGACACCTGCTGGCTCGTCCGGCACCCCAAGGGCAATCTGCTCTGGGACCTCGGCCTTCCAGGCAGCCTCACTTCTCAGGACGAGCAGACAACCGGCGTTTTCACCGTCTCGCTGGACCAGACGATTGGCGACCAGCTTGAAAACATGGGGCTTGGTATGAGCGACATTGACTATGTCGCCATCTCTCACAGCCATTTTGACCACACGGGTCAGGTCGATCTTCTCGCGGACCCGCTCTGGCTCGTGAACCAGCTGGAATATGATTACATGTTCCCGGCTCCCGACGTGTCGGAAGACATGGCACCGGAAGATGCAGGAGCGACTGAAGAAGGCAGCGATGCGGGTACGCAGTTCCCCGGATTTGAGCCACTGCGCCATCAGATTATCCCCGACAATTATGACGTGTTCGGAGATGGGTCAGTCGAAATATTCATTACGCCGGGGCATACGCCGGGCCATTCCTCCCTGCTCGTGAACCTGCCGGAGACGGGCCCCGTCCTTCTGACGGGCGACGTCTATCACCGCACCGAAAGCCGCGAGTTGCAACGCGTGCCACAATTCAACTCAAATGAAGAAGAAACGCGCGCCTCGATGAAAGTCTTCGAGGATAAAGCTGAGGCCTTGGGCGCAAAAGTGATCATCCAGCATGAACCGGGCGACACAGACCCCTTGCCGGCAGTCCTGCGCTAGTCGATTTCGAGCAGCGTCTTCAGTTGCGCGATCTCGATATCGAAAGCGCCGGTTCCAGGCGTGATCAGCTCCACGTGTCCTGAATTCGGTGCGAGGACGAAGCTCGCGCGATCACCTGCAGCGCTCGCTTTCACAGTGTAGCTCTTGCCAAGGGCTGGGGGTGCAATCGGATCTTGCGCCCCGTTTACACTGATCTGGCGAACGCCAAGCGGCAAAACCTCCGAAGGAGAGGTATCAGAGAACACATTTTCCCGATCGCCTGATGGCGCGCCCGTCAGTGTATCCATTATGCCTGCAAGACAGCCCGGCTGTGTAACAGGCGCTGATGCTTCCAGGTCGGCCAGGCCACCGGAATTAACAACGCCTGCAATCGGAAATGGTGTGTCGGTAAAGAGTGGACTGTGAGACGGCAGCTTGGGTCGTCCTGCAGCCCAAAGCGCCAGATGACCGCCTGCAGAATGACCGAAAGCAACGACACGATTTGTATCAAGCCCGAGCGATTGCCCCCGCTCGCCGAGCGCATCCACCGCCTTTGCGACATCAAGAAATGTGCCTGGATAGCCCCCGCCCACTTCATCCACCCCGCGATATTCTATATTCCAGACGGCCATGCCCTCTTTGCGCAGAGCCTCCGCAGCGTAATTCATGAGCGTGCGGTCGGCGATGTCTTTCTGCCAGCAGCCGCCATGGATCATCAGGACGACAGGATGGGGCCCGGCGCTATCTGGCAACCACACATCAACAATATCCGTCGCCTCCGCGCCGATACGTATTGACTGGCTCGGGGCGAGCTTCGGACGGGAAAGAAGGTCCGTCCAACTCAACAGGTCGACTGCATCAACCATGATTTCTGCCGCCTCCGTGGTCGCTGGCGCATTTGCCGAAGCGGAATTTTCCATATCCGGCGATGGTGCTGTGCAGGATGCAAATAACAGGACCGTTAAACAAATCGCTGCGCTGTTCACTTTCATGACTTGCCCCATATCCTTCACAGGCGGCATGTGACCGCTTCGCGATGGAGCTTGCAAGAGGCGTTGGCTCGCATCGCTGCGAAGAGAGGTAATCATGGCCTACAAAATCCCTGCATCGCGCGAAGAAGCAGAAGCAATTGATGCGCACGACATACTCGGCCATGCGCGGGAAGCCTTCGATCTGCCGGAAGGACTGACCTACCTCGATGGACATTCACTGGGGCCTGCCACGCATAACGGGCTGGATGCGGTTGAGCAGGCGGCCCGGCAGGAATGGCGAAACGGTCTGATCAGGTCCTGGAACGAGGCTGGCTGGTTCGAACTCGCCTATGAAACAGGCAGCAAGATTGCCCGGTTGATCGGCGCACGGCCAGAAGAGGTTATTGTGGCCGACAGTGTTTCGGCCAACCTGTTCAAGCTTGGGCATGCGGCGCGCGGCCTTGCCACCTCACCTGATCTGATCGTGGAAGCCGACGACTTTCCGACTGACCAGTACATGATCGAAGCCCTCGCCAGCCTGTCGGGCTCGACCTTTCATCGGGCGCCGCCGGGACAGGGGCTCGCCTGCATGGAAGAAACGGGCGGTATCCTGATCAAGAGCGTCGTGAATTATCGCACGGCAGCAATCGCCGATATTGCGGACGCAGAAGCCCGCGCCCGCGCTTGTGGCGGCGTCATCATCTGGGATCTCAGTCATGCGACCGGGATTGTCGCCGTAAACCTAACCGCGGCCAGAGCTCGCCTCGCCACCGGCTGTACCTATAAATACCTCAATGGTGGCCCGGGGGCGCCGGCCTTCGTCTACGCCGCGCACGACATCATTGATCGGCTCGACAGCCCCCTGCCAGGATGGATGGGCCATGCAAAGCCATTCGACTTCGCGCCCGTCTACAAGCCAGCCCCGAATATACGCCGATTTGCGGCTGGCACGCCGCCTATCCTGTCGCTCGCTGCGCTGTCTGGTGCGCTTGAGGTGTTCGAGGCGATCAATATCGAGCTGATTCACGCCAAGACAGGAGCATTGGGCGACTTCATCCTGAAACGAACGGATGCGATGGCACTGGAGACAATCTCACCCCGTCGTGCAAACGAGCGAGGCGGTCATGTCAGCGTGCGTCACGAGAACGGGTATGAAGTGGTCCAGGCCCTGATCGCGGACAACATTATTGCCGACTTCCGTGCCCCCGACACGATCCGCTTTGGCGTCTCGCCACTCTACCTGACTTTCACGGATATCTGGGATGCGATGGATATCCTGGAAGACATTCTCGCCACCGCCCGCTGGGACAAACCTTCGTTTCGCCAACGGGCCGCAGTGACCTGATGCAAATGGCGACCCCGGCGCGATTCGAACGCGCGACCTACAGATTAGGAATCTGTTGCTCTATCCTGCTGAGCTACGGGGTCGTCCTGTTTGTGCGATACCCTGTTTCAGGGATTGATTGAAGGGGCAGAGATGCGGGCAGCTATCGCGATCATGGTGTTTGCCCTTGGTGGCATCACGGCCTGCTCGAAAGACGGCCCCTTGGAATCGATGCAACCAGGCGAGAGAGGACGTGTTGTCAGGGTCATCGATGGGGACGCACTGGTCCTCGATACCGGGCAAAGCGTCCGGCTTGTCGGGATCGAGGCACCGGTGCTGCGTCCAAGATATGGCGACCCGGATCCCTACGCAGAGACCTCAGCCCGACTGCTCGAGGATCTTGTGATGGGACGCGAAGTGAAGCTGTTCTATCCAGGCCTGACCCGCGACCGGTATGACCGCGCTCTGGCCCATCTTGAAACCATCGACGGCGCCGGGCCAAAAATCTGGGTGAACATTGAGCTGGTACGCCAGGGCGGCGTCCGGGTCAGGCTCTATCCAGACACGGATGCACGTGGCGATCTTCTTCTGGCCGCCGAAACGGACGCTCGAAAGGATGGCGCTGGATTGTGGAGCCTCAATGCCTATCAGCCCATACACGCAGAAAACATCGAGGCCGACCAAAGAGGATTCAGCCTGATTGATGGAGTCCTTGGCACAGATGCGGATGCGCCCGCCGAGCCAGGCCGTCGGCAGATTCTCTGCTCCAGGCGGATGGAGGGCGCTGACCTCATCATCGACATGACATTCAGCGCCAGGGCAGCCTGTAGCACGCCGGCGGGATCGCATGTCCTTTTGAGGGGTTGGGTAAACAAGGGGCGGATGGAACTTGTCCACCCGCTACACCTTGAATTGATCTCGGAGCCCTGATTAGCCGGCGATGTACTGCGCGCCGTTCACGGTCATCGTTGCGCCCGTGATGAAGCTTGCATCCTCCGACGAGAGATAGGCGCACATGGAGGCGATCTCTTCGGCCTTGCCAAGACGTCCCACGGGGATTGTTGCGATAATGCTTTCGAGCACTTTTTCAGGAACGGCGCGTACCATTTCAGTGTCGATATAGCCCGGCGCCACGACATTTACTGTGATGCCCTTCTTTGCACCTTCCTGGGCGAGGGCCTTGGTAAAGCCGATCAGTCCGGCCTTGGCCGCCGAATAGTTGGCCTGCGCGAACTGGCCCTTCTGTCCGTTGATCGAGGAAATGTTGATGACGCGGCCCCAGCCGCGCTCTCGCATCCCGTCCCAGACCTGGCGGGTGACGTTGAAGGCTGAGTTGAGATCCACATCAATGACCTTGTCCCACTGCTCTTTCGTCATCTTGTGGAACGGACCGTCCCAGGTGATCCCGGCATTATTGACGACAACTTCAACCGGGCCGAGATCAGCTTCGATTGCTTTCAGCCCGGCCCCGACACCGTCATAGTCTGACACGTCGAATTGATAACATTTGATGCCGAGTTCCTGCTCACACAGCTTCGCAGCTTCTTCATTCCCGCCGAAGTTTGCGGCGACCTGAAAGCCGTCCTTCTTCAGCCGTTCACTGATTGCCCGGCCAATACCCCGGGTTCCACCGGTCACGAGTGCGACACGCGCCATTTATTCCTCCCTGATTGCTGCGCAGCAAAAACTTTGCTGCGTCTGCTCAACTTGATGTAAGCATGTTATGTATAAGCAAGATGAGCGGTTTTGAAAGTCTGGCCAGCCCATGCCATCATGGAAGCCAAACTGGAACAAAATCACCGCATTCAGGGAGAGGTAAGGGCACAAAATGAGCAAGTCCAACGGATCTGGCGAAAAGGTGATCATCAAGAAGTATGCGAACCGGCGCCTGTATGACACGTCAACATCATCCTATGTGACGCTGGACCACCTCGCTGACCTCGTCCGCCGCGAAGTCCCATTTGAAGTACGCGATGCAAAATCCGGCGATGATTTGACCCGCGCAGTGCTGACACAGATCATTTTTGAAAAAGAAACCAAAGGCGATGGTGCCCTGCCGCTTTCCTTCCTGCGTCAGCTGATCGGCTTTTACGGCGGCGGCTCGCAAGCCATGTTGCCGGCCTGGCTCGACATGAGCATGAACAGCTTTGCTGAAAGCCAGGAGCGCTGGAAGAAAACCATGGGTGGGTCACACCCCATGGCCCTGTTTGAAAACCAGGCGCGTCGCAACATGGAAATGTTCGAGCAGGCGCTCAACATGTTTACACCCGCTGGCGCATCGTCAGCCGCGGCGGCTGCCGCAGCCGCCCGTGCCCACGAGAAATCTGAAAAGCCAGGCCGGAACGACCCTGAACCTGAAGAGAGCGATGATCGCGAAGACGCGGTATCAGCGCTGAAAGCGCAAATGAAGCTCATGCAGGAACAGCTCGAAAACCTGTCCAGCAAGGATTAGGGGCCGGGGCACACATGTTGTGCCCTTCCGCCCATTTTCGCAAGTAAACCTAGCTTAGCGGGCGGACGCCGTAGACTTCTCCATGTCCGGCTTCCTGCACGACAACTGCGCAGCCATTTTCGCAGCGATAGTCATAGGTGACATGCCCGCCAGTCCAGGTGCCGATCAGGCGGCTGGATGTGACCGGGTTGACCATGTCGGTGACATTGCCTGCGTCGGACAGGTACTCCACGACGCGGACGTCAGCTGGTTGGTCCAGCTGCCCATCGAGGCTGAAACCGCCCTCAATGACATCTATCGAGACTTCACTACGCTTCGCATGGTCGCTGCGTGTATCGATGTTCGCATCAACGGTCTTCTTGCGCGTTGCCGGACATTGCATGGCGCCGTCATACACCGATTGAGGCGTATAGGGCGCGCGGATTCCCAGCCTGTCCGTATAGGCAGACTGGCGTTCCGTGGCGGACGGGATCGCCATCGGGTCTGGCGTGCCGAGATAGTCCCAATAGTCTACAGACCAGGTCAGGACGAGCACATCGTCTCCACGCTCTGCCTGTACGGCCTTTAGCGTGCGGTGGGCTTTCGGGCAGGCATTGCAATTATGCGAAGCGAACAGCTCGATCAGCACAGGTGTGTCGGCCTGCATGGCAGGGGCGACAAGGCCGATAAGCGCGAGAATCGTGAGAACAGGTTTCATTGCTCGGGTCACATAGCGTCTTGTCGGCCGGCTTTGAAATCACCGTGCTGTGATCGAAAACCGCCGTCCCCAAGATCGGGAACGGCGGCACTCAGTCTATTCGGTCAAATCAGGCGGCTTCTTTGGCCAGGTTTCTCAGCACGTAGTGCAGGATGCCGCCATTGCGATAATAGTCGAGTTCGTTCTCGGTATCGATACGCACTGTCGTCGAAGCCGTTACCGTCGAGCCATCGGCCCTGGTGATGACAACGTCGAGATCCTGACGCGGATTAATGCTGCTAATGCCGGAAATCGAGACCTGCTCAGAGCCATCCAGCTCTAGCCCTGTCCATGACTGGCCATCCTTGAACTGCAGTGGCAGGACGCCCATGCCGATCAGGTTGGAGCGGTGAATACGCTCGAAGCTTTCCGCGACAACCGCTTTGACGCCCAGCAGGATGGTGCCCTTGGCCGCCCAGTCTCGCGACGAACCGGTGCCATATTCCTTGCCGGCAAAGATTACCAATGGGACGTTTTCGGCCTCATATTTCATGGCGGCGTCATAGATCGGCATCTGCTTGCCGGACGGATGGTGAATGGTAACACCGCCTTCAACACCCGGAACCATCTGGTTCTTGATACGGATATTCGCAAATGTCCCGCGCATCATGACTTCATGATTACCACGGCGCGAGCCATAGGAGTTGAAGTCCATCGGAGAGACCTGATGCTCCTGAAGGTATTCGCCTGCAGGGCTCGACGCCTTGATCGAACCGGCGGGTGAAATGTGGTCCGTCGTGATCGAGTCAGCGAACAGGCCGAGTATGTGCGCACCTTTGACATCTTCCTGCTTGTCGAGGTCGATGCCCATACCGGTGAAGTATGGCGGGTTCTGCACATAAGTGGACGCAGGCGGCCATGAATAGGTTTTCGAACCCGTCACCGAAATACCCTGCCAGTGCTCATCACCCTTGAAGACATCGCCATAGCGGTCGGTGAACATTTCCGGCGTGACGGCTTCGCGCATCACAGAGGCAATTTCCTGCGATGATGGCCAGATATCCTTCAGGTAGACGTCGTTGCCATCCTTGTCCTTGCCGAGCGGGTCGGTGGTCAGGTTGACATGCAGTGAACCGGCGATGGCATAGGCCACGACCAGTGGCGGCGAGGCCAGGTAATTGGCGCGAATATCCTGGCTGATACGGCCTTCAAAGTTCCGGTTGCCCGACAGGACCGACGCCGCCACGAGATCATTCTCGCTGATCGACTTGGAAATCGCTGGCGGCAGTGGGCCTGAGTTGCCGATACATGTCGTGCAGCCATAACCCACAAGGTTGAAGCCCATGGCATTCAGGTCGTCCTGCAGGTTTGCGCGCAGGAGGTAGTCTGTCACCACCTGCGATCCAGGTGCGAGCGACGTCTTCACCCAGGGCTTGCGACCGAGGCCTTTGGCAATCGCGTTGCGGGCCAGCAGGCCAGCGGCGATCATCACCGATGGGTTCGACGTATTGGTACAGGAAGTGATGGCCGCGATGACCACCGAACCATCATGCAGGTGATAGTCGGCGCCTTCGACGGCGTGCATCTCGACGCCATAAGCTTCAGGGTCTGTGTAAACATTCTGCGCGCCTTCGTCGATGAAGCGCGACTCGCCCTTTTCCTTGGGCGTTGAATTCGGGTCCTTGGGACCGCCGCGAATTTCGACCAGCGCATCACGGAATGCGGTATCGGCTTCGGACAGCAGCACGCGGTCCTGCGGGCGTTTCGGTCCGGCCAGGGAGGGCACGACGCTGCCAAGGTCAAGCTCGAGACCGCTGGTGTAGATGGGGTCAGCCATGTCAGGACGCCAGTAACCCTGCGCCTTGGCATACGCCTCAACGAGTTTCACGCGCTCCGGGTCGCGGCCGGTGTCGGAAAGGTACTGGATGGTCTCATCATCAATCGGGAAGAAACCACAGGTCGCGCCATATTCAGGCGCCATGTTGGAAATTGTGGCCTCGTCTTCAAGCGAGAGACTGGCGAGACCCGGACCATAGAACTCGACGAATTTGCCAACCACGCTGTGCTTGCGAAGCATCTGGGTGACGGTGAGAACGAGATCGGTCGCTGTTGCGCCTTCGGCAAGCTTGCCGGTGAGCTTGAAGCCAACGACTTCCGGGATGAGCATGGACACCGGCTGGCCGAGCATGGCCGCTTCGGCTTCGATACCGCCGACACCCCAGCCCAGCACAGAGAGGCCGTTCACCATGGTTGTGTGAGAATCAGTGCCGACGCAGGTATCGGGATAGGCAATCTCTTCGCCGCCTTCTTCCTTCGTCCAGACGGACTGGGCGAGATACTCGAGATTCACCTGGTGGCAGATGCCGGTGCCCGGTGGGACAACGCGGAAATTGCGGAACGCCTTTGAGCCCCAGCGCAGGAACTCATAGCGTTCGCCATTGCGCTCATATTCCATCTCGACATTCTTGCCGAAGCTGTCGGCATTGGCGAAATAATCCACCATGACGGAGTGGTCGATGACGAGGTCAACCGGAACCAGCGGGTTAATCGCTTCAGCGTCCGCGCCGAGCTTTTCGGCTGCATCGCGCATCGCGGCGAGATCAACGACTGCAGGAACACCGGTGAAATCCTGCATCAGGACGCGGGCCGGACGGTAGGCGATTTCATGCTGGGCAGACCCTTTGTCATCCAGCCAGTTCTTGAACGCGACAATATCCGTCTTGCTGACAGTCTTGCCGTCTTCATTGCGCAGCATGTTTTCGAGCAGCACCTTGAGTGAGGCTGGCAGGCGTGACACATCGCCCAGACCGTTTTCAGCTGCGGCCGAAAGCGAGTAATAGGTGTAAGTCTTGCCGGCGACGTCTAGCGTGCGGCGGGAATTGAAACTGTCGAGGGATGGCATCGGGTAAATGACCTCTTCTTGCATGGGCATCTCTGGCGCGCGCGGACGCGCAGCGCTTCGTTGCCCGCGTCATACAGTCCAACTCGCAACTGTGCAATCGCAGCATCGTGCGTCTTTTTCTCCGGACGCAGCTGTTTGAGCAGCGCCATCCTGCTTCAGGCCGAAGGGCTCGGTGCGATCAAGGGCGAACGCGTGCTGTTTTCCGGTCTCGACCTGACGGTATATGCGGGCGCAGCCGTCGTCCTTCGCGGCGCAAACGGATCAGGCAAATCCACGCTGCTTCGCCAACTCGCGGGCCTGGCGCGCCCCGATGCAGGCGCCGTAACGAATGAAGCCCCGCATCACTGGCTCGGCCACCGCGATGGCATCAAGCCGCATGAGACACCGCGCCATCATCTCAGGCACTGGGCCCGTGCCTGGGGCAGTCAGGCTGATATCGCCCAGATCGCCACGAGAATGGGGCTGGAACGACCGATAGACGTTGCAGGTCGGCTCCTATCCGCTGGCCAGCGCCGCCGCGCAGCCATCGGGCGCCTCTTGCTGACGGAACGCCCCGTCTGGTTGCTGGACGAGCCGTTCACGGCGCTTGATGCTGCAGGTCGTGACACACTGGTTGAAATGATTGCAGCGCACCGCCGGTCTGGCGGCTGTGTTGTAGCCTCGCTGCATGGCGAAGCCCCTATTACCGCCACCGAAGAGGTCACTCTGTGAGCCTGACCCCCGCGCCGATCCGAGCTGCATTTCGGCAAGCCGTGTCCGAGGCCTGGGCCGGCGGGGCGGGCGCCCTGCTGCCCATCGGCTTTTTTGCGGGCGCGGCGATGCTCGTCCCCTTCACCATCGGCAGCGACGCGGGCCAGCTCGCCGCGATCGGCACAGGAGTTTTGTGGGTTGCGCTCGCGCTGGCTTCACTTGTCTCAATGGAGCGGTTGTTCCAGGCAGACCTTGAAGATGGCACGCTCGACCTCTGGGCGCAGGAAGATGCACCGCTTTTCATGATCGCGGCGGCGAAGATGCTGGCGCACTGGCTGGTCTCCGGGCTGCCACTTGTCATTCTCACTCCGCTCATAGGGATCACGCTTCAATTGCCGGTCAGCGATTTGCTGCCTGCCATGTTGGCGTACGGACTCGGCGGGCTTGCCTTTTTTCTGTGGGGCGGCGTGGCTGGCGCGCTGGCAGCGAGCGTTCCGCGCGGCGGTCTCCTGATCGCGCTTCTTGCGCTTCCGCTGTTTATCCCAACCGCAATCTTCGGGTCACTTTCGGCGCAAGCCGACAGCATTGGACCAAACCTGCTCTTCCTCGCCGCCTCGACACTGTTTGCCCTCGCCGTTGCACCATTCGCCGCATCTGCCGCGCTGCGCTTGGCTGTCGACTGACACAAAGGTATTCATCACGCATGATTTCTGCCTTCGCCAACCCGCACCGCTTCATGGCGCTTTCACGCTGGCTCGCGCCGGGCTGTCTTGTGCTCGGAGCCGTTCTCATCCTGTGGAGCGTCTGGCAGGGGCTATGGATTGTGCCGCAGGACGATTATCAGGGCGGCGACATTATGCGGGCCATGTTCATCCACGTGCCGTCCGCCTGGCTCGCCATGGCGAGTTATATGGGCCTCGCCGCCACCAGCCTGATCTGGTTTGTGTGGCGTCATGAGCTCGCTGACATGGCAGCCAAATCCATCGCACCCATAGGGGCAGGCTATACAGCGCTCTGCCTCGCGACCGGATCGATCTGGGGGAAACCGACATGGGGTACGTGGTGGCTCTGGGATGATGCGCGCATGATGTCAGTCCTCGTCATGTTTTTCCTGTTTCTCGGTTACATGGCCCTGCGCGCGGCGATGGACACGCGCCAGAAGGCCGCCAGGGCCGGCGCAATCCTTGCCATGGTTGGCGCAGTAAATGTGCCGCTCATCAAGTTCTCCGTCGATATCTGGTCTTCCATCCATCAGGATGCCAGCGTGCTGCGCCTGGATGGCCCGGCCATGCCGGCCGTCTATCTGGTGCCGCTGCTGGTCGGGGCGCTTGGAAACACGGTCTTCTTTGGCGGGCTGACAATGGTGCTGATGCGTGCCGAGGTCTGGCAAAGGCGCAGCGCCGTTCTCATTGCCCGCAAACTGGCCGGAGGCTGAACGGATGCTGCCAAGGTTCGATGACAATGCGGTCTTTATCTGGGCGATCTATTTGCTCGGCATGGCTGTGCCGATCTTGTTGGGCGTCTATGCCATGGTCAAGGCCCGCCTTGCCCGGCGCCGGCTGGAGCGATTGCAGGCGGAGGCGAAACGATGAAACGCTGGCAGGCTATCGCTCCATTGGCTGTGCTCGCTGTGCTCGGCGCGCTTGGGGCCGCCCAGCTGATGCGCCCGTCAGACGAGAGTTTCGTTTCCAAGTCTGATCGCGAGGCGCCTGACCGGGTATTCCCGCTGCTTGACAGGGAGAGCGGGTCGATCAGTTTCGCCCCGCCCCCTAGCGATGCGCCTGTCATGGTCAACCTGTTTGCCAGCTGGTGTGCGCCCTGCCGCGCCGAACACGGGGACATTACCAATATTGCCGAGGCATTTCCCGACCAGGTTTACGGGCTTGCCTACAAGGATGCGCCAGATGCGACGCTCGGCTTTCTCGCTGAGCTTGGCAATCCGTTCACGAAGATCGGTGTGGACCGTGACGGCCAGGGCGGCCTGGACTTCGGCCTCACCGGTGTACCCGAGACATTCGTGATCAGTCCGGAAGGCAAGATCATCCTGCATGTCCGTGGTCCGCTGGACGAAAAGCGGCGAGAGGAAGTGAAGGCCGCACTCGCCGGCTAGGCCGCTACTTCTTCTTTTTCTTCTTCTTTTTCTTGTCGGACTTCGACTTGGCCGGCTTTGCAGCCTTGTCCGCTTTCTGCTTGGACGCTTTTTCCTGTTTTGGATCCGTCTTGGCCTTCGCCTTTTTCGGCTTGGCTGGTTCAGCTGCCTCTTCGGTGATCGCCTCCGGCTCTTCGAGGACCGGCGCTGGCTCAGGAGCCGTGGCATCTTCCGGTCCGCCGATTGTGGCGAGTGACGTCAGGAAACCGATGCGGCGATTGGCACGGACCTGATCGAGCAATTGCTTGTCTGCGGCCTCGACAGCGGGAAGCGCCTCGTCATATGCCTTGCGGCCTTTCGCCAACAGTGAGACCGCCTTGGCGCGGGCATCTTCTTTCGATGGGGCACGTTTGATATAGCCTGCGCGTTCCATGCGGCCGACCATGTCTGCCAGCGTCGAGCGATCAATCCCGGTCTGGCTGACCAGGCTCGCCTGGCTCTGGCCCTCCGCGCTCGCAAGAGCTGCGAGGACAGCGAACTGACGAAGGGTCAGACCGTGTTCGGACAGGGCCGAGGACGACAGATTGACGGCAGACTGTTGTGCCCTGTGCAGGAGGTGGCTGGGTGAGTTCGCCAGGTCAAATCCGGTGGTTGCTTGTTCATCTGCCATCGCATTCTATCCTTACCTGCAGTTCTTTCGGGCGTCCGCCTACGCATCCACTTTGGGAACAAACCGTGTGCGGATCAACGGCTTTCCCCAATAAAGCGAGACGATTACAGCATCATGACAAACACGAATGAAGAGAATTTCCAGTTTCGCGTCCCGCACGGAGATGATCGTGAACGGCGCATTTGCGGGACATGCGGGTTCATCGATTACCAGAACCCCCGGATCGTTGCGGGATCTGTCGTCACGCGGGGCAGAAAGATCCTGCTCTGCCGGCGCGCCATTGAACCGCGCAAGGGTTACTGGACCTTGCCTGCCGGCTATATGGAGCTTGGCGAAACAATCGAGGAAGCTGCGGCCCGTGAAGCCCTGGAAGAAGCATGTGCGACCATCGATATCGACCGTATGCTCGCCTCTTATACCATCCCCCGGATCGGGCAGGTCCAGATCATGTTCCGCGCCGAACTCGTGTCTGATTTTCGTCCGGGACCGGAAAGCCTCGAGACAGAGCTTGTCGACTGGAAGGACATTCCGTGGTCACAACTTGCTTTCCCGACTGTCGTTTGGGCGCTGACGCATTATGCAGAGACGCGTGGACGCGACGGTTTTGCGACGTTCAGCAATCCGCCTGGTACCGATGTAATTACACGCTAGGCCTGAGGCTGGTCCTGAGGCTGGTCCTGAAGATGCTTTAATGTGTAAGGCACATTCAATGCGCCAAAAATGAAGGTGATCACCATGTTGCCGAGCTTCCAGTTCGCCCAGACGTCTTCAGCATTCTTGTCACCAAACGTCATTCCAAGGAAATCATAACTTCCAGCCGGCGCGAGCAGCACGCCGAAGAAACGCAAGGGTTCTTCAAAACCGGGTGCATAAGTGCGCCACAGGAACTCGTTCCAGGCGGCCATCGCAATAAAGAACAGGCCCCAGCGAATGGCGAGCTGCTTCCAGGCATGGTCCGGCAGGTCAAAAACCGAGCGGAACATCACGCGCCAGACATTGTGCCCGAGCGCCATGCTGCCAAAGATGATGGCTCCCAGAAAAAGGTTCTGGATGGTTGGTTTAATATAGATGAAGGATTTTTCCTGCAGCAGGATGCCAAGCAGGCCGAACCCACCGACAATGGCCGACGTCATGATGAGGAAAGCCGGGATTTTCTGCTTGTTCTTCACCTTCATCCCGATCACGCCGACCGTCAGAACGATCAGTACCGCCGTCGCCCAGTAGAGCGCCGACTCCTTGTTGACCCAGGCGGTGTCGATCTTTGCAATGCGCAGCAGGTTATAGACCAGCACGAAGCCGATCACGGGAACGAGGTCGCCCCAGATCTGGTTGGCTTTGTCGGCGGCTGTGCCGAGATCGTTTTTATTGTCTGTCATATCGTTCATTACGACGCCTGAGCCTCACCGGATGCACCGAACCTGTCTTGCATGAATGACCTGGCGCCGCCAGCATCGATCAGGAGTGCGACTGCGATATAGGCCGCGCCACCTGCGAGTGCCTTTGAAAAGAGTTCCAGCCAGCTGCCAAATTCCGGAATGAGATTGATCACAGGCCACATCGCTGCGCAGGCAATGCCAATCCGGCCAAGCTCCAGCAGCGGCATCGGAAGCCGCACATAGCGCCGGCCCCGCAGGGCGAGCAGGAAGACGCCAAATCCATAGCTTCCCACAGTCGCGATCACCGCGCCCGTCAGGCCAAACAGAGGAATGAGGACAAGGTTCGCAGCAATGTTCACACCGGCCGGCGCGATCATCAGAAGTGCGCGCTCCCCTGTCTTTTTCGCCAGCTGGAAAGCTTCGGAGTAATAGTGGATGAGCAGGCCATTCAGAAGGCCGGCAAAAGCGATCCACGGAATGATCCGGATGGCGCCAGCCCGCAAATCCTCGCCGATCACGGCTTCGGCGAGCGGCTCGGCCACCAGCGCAAGCCCTGCGGCAGCTGGCAGGCCAACCATCAGCATGGTCTTGATCAGGCCGCGAGCTTCATCCGCGGCAGCTTCAGGCCCCTTCTCTTCATAGGCAGCCATGACGAGCGGCGCACCGGCCATCGCCGCCCAGGCCGCGATAAGAAGCACCGTCTTGTCAGCTACGCCATAACCGGCGGCATACTCGCCAACAGCCGTCTCTCCGAGAAAGGCTGCGATGAGAAAGCGGTCCGCTGCAGACAGGAGCAGGTCAAGGAACAGCGCAGCGGCGACCGGAAGGCCGTAAGAGATATAGGCGCGGCGACGTACAGCATCGCTTTTCCCGCCGCTGGACGCTTTCAGCAGCCATGGCATCTGGAACAGGCTGAGCAGACCGGCCGCAACCAGCAGGCCGATGAAAGGCGCCGCGGCACCCGCATTCGTCTGCCATGCCACCAATGCACCAATCGTAAACCCGCCAAGAAGTTTGAATGAGAAGACCGCCGCATAGCGCGCGACATTCTGCTGTGCCTTGTGCGCCTCCAGCGTCGCCTGAACGAGCGTGTTCACTGGCAGGAGAAGCGCGATCCATGGCAGGAGCTTCAGATACTCCGGCAGCGTCCAGACCGCGCCAGTGAGCGCGAGCATCAGGAGGCCTGCGACGATGAGGGAGCGGAGCAGAAGACCCCGGACTGCATCGAAATGATCGGCAAGATCGCCTTTTGCCTGTGCGGCGCCTGTAAACCGGTAAGCTGCGGCTTCAGCCGGGGCGAGCGCGATGGTGTGGATCAGTGCCATGACTGAGAACATCAGCGCGTAGCGGCCATACTCATCCGCGCCGAGCAGGCGCGTAAACACATAGATCCCGCCAAAAGACGCGATCGCGCTGGCAAGATTGGCTGGCAGGTATCCGGCAAGATGGCGCGAAAGCTTCATGATCGCGAGACAATAGCAGGCATATCCGAAGGGAGGATTAAGCCTGCACCTCCAGCAGCAACAGTCCTGCTGCGAGCACGGCTGCCGCCACGATCCGTCGCCTGCCAAACCCCTCCTTGAGGAAAACCGCGCCGAGGATCGCACCGAACACGACAGATGTTTCGCGGATGGCCGTTACCGTAGCGGCCTGCGTCATCGAGAATGCCAGCAAGGCCGCGCCATAGGACAATACGCTGGATACGCCGCCAACCATGCCGCCCAGTAGCTGCGGGCGCAGCCGCGCGCGAAGCTGGCCCCGCCTTGTCCAGACAGTGACGGCGGTTGTCCCGATCCAGTCGAGCAGGAACAGCCAGACGATGAAGGTGAAGCGATTGTCCGCGATGCGAACGCCATAAGCGTCCGTCACCGAATAGAGACCGATCCCCGCAGAGGTCAGCACGGCCCAGAACAGCGCTGACTGGTTGAGTTTTTTCTGGTTGAGGCTTTCGCCTTGCGGCAGCGCAAAGACGAAGAGAGCCGCCGTGGCGAGCGACAGGCCGAACCAGCCGAGCGGGCCCGGAAACTCGCCAAGCGCGAAGACGCCAATGATCGCCGTCATCATCGGGGCGAGTCCGCGCATAACCGGGAAGACCAGTGACAGGTCTCCGCGATGCAACGCCCGGATCATGAAGAACTGGTAGACCCAGTGCGCCGCGATGGTGATTGCGAGAGGGCCCCAGAGCGCCTGGCTCGGCAGCGGCAGGAAGAAGGCGAAGGGCAGCACACACGCCGCCGATGTCAGCGACAGCACCATCCGGGCGCTCAACACGTCGCCGCCTCGTTTTACAGCAAAATTTGCTGTCGCAACGGTGACCGCTGAGAACAGGCAGAGCGCAATGGGGAGGAAAGCAACAGACATCAGCGGCTTCGGCGTTCCGCCAGTCAGCCTGCAAAGTCAAGCGCACAAGAACCGCGATCGCCGTATCGGCACTCGTGTCCCGTCGACCTAAGCAAATAGGTGGGCACCGGGTAGGATAGGCCACGGCCAGTCCCAGAGCCAGTTCCCTGACGGAACGTAAGGTCGGCGGACAGCTGGCTTCCTCGAACGCCGCAGCCCTTGTGCAGTGAAGACAGATAGTGTGTCCGGGCCGCTTTGGGTAGGGGGCTTCGACCGGACCGCTCCTCTCACCTCTCGCCTCTCGCCTCTCGCCTCTCGCCTGCAGATTACGATGCAGTCAGGTCGGGAGCCAGACTGTGGACAGCGGGTTACCTGATCGGCCAGCATTTGTTTGGCTGATGAACGGACCAACGAAAAAGGAGGCCAGAATGGCACTCAGATCACTTGGAAATCGCGCAGCTGCACTTGCCGTAGCCGCCATGTTTGCAACAGGCGGTGCAGCCATCGCCCAACAGCAAACAGCTCCGACACCCCCGCAGGACAGTGCGCCAAGCGCAGCCGACATCCAGGCACAGATCGACCCTGTCAGCGATGCTGAGATCGACCAGTTCGTTGAGGCGAATACGGCCGTGACCACGATCGCCCAGTCGGCAAATGCCGATCTGCAGGCGGCGGAAGATCAGGCGGCAGCCACTGAAATCCAGGCTGACGCGCAAGAGAAGATGATGGCCGCTATCGAGGATAAAGGGCTGACCCCTCAGCGCTTTACGGAAATTATTGCCCTCGCGCGTGCCGATTCAGATTTCGCGCAGAAGCTGCAGGCAAAAATGGAAGGCTAATCGCCCTCCTGCAAAACCTATCCACAGTGTGGACCCAAGGCCCTGTCTTCCCGGACAGGGCCTTTTTGATTCCGGCCCCTCATGTCAAAGCCCTTGCCGGGTCAGCCCCCGCAAATCTCCATGCCTGAAGTAAATGCCTGGATCGTCTCGATCTTGTTCGGACGGCGCAACACGCTCCAATACCGCGCACCCCCACGCCATGGGCTCTCGGTTTTGGCGATCTGCCCATCCTTTTCGACCCAGCGCGTAAGGATGACGACACCGCAGGTCAGATTGGCGTCTGGCCTATGCAGCTTCTCTTCATTGTCCGCAGGGATTGAGCACCCCCGATAGCCGTTCGCACTCTCCTGAGACAGCTGAAGCAGGCCGCGACTGACAACCTTGCGCCCATCCTGCGTCATGAAATCCTCCTTGCAGCCCGGATAGGTGCAATGATCGTATTCATTGAACGAGACGGCCGGGTCAAAATTGCTTTCCAGCCGCGTCATGGCCGACAGGAGACCAACCCAGAACGCCATGCGGCCGTCCTCGTCCAGGTCAATGTAATCCGGGCAGAAAGCCTCGACGTCGCTTGGCTCTGCAGTCAGCAGCGCTGTGCCGACATTGCTGATGGCTGCCTTTGTTAACGCCGTCCAGTCTGCCCCGTCAGCCTTGCTGTCCCAGTCTGCTTCAAACACGATTTGTGCTGGCGCGTTCACCGGTTCAGCGTCGATTTCGGGGGCCGGGCCTGCTTGCGACGCCTCCGCGTCTGATGCAGACAACGCAACGACATCGGTCGCTGCAGGCGCGGCTTCAGGCGGCTCAGGCAGCGCCGGAGCAGAAACCGTGACCGGTTCGTCAACGAGCTGCGTTGTTGTGTCCTTGCCTTCAGTCGACGTGCAACCAACAGCCAGCACGCCGATAGCGGCGATCATCCAGATTTTCATGTGCGTCCTCCCACAAGACCACCCAATGTTGACCACAAAAGACCATGGCACCAGCTTTATCTAAAAGGCGGAGCGCTGGAGCAGGCGCGCAATACACCAGCTTCGCAATCGACAAACGCCAACCTACTAGGCGCTATCCACGCGGGGAGACTCAAATTTCCTGCTTGTCGCAAGACGCGCTCAGTGGAAGTGTAGCTGGAAAGCTTGGTTGGGAAGGAAAATGGATGAGATATCTTGTAATTGCCGGAGCACTTGCACTGGCATCATGCGGCGGACCGGATACACCAGAAGGCGACACGGAGACCGACACAGCTGCGCCTGCCGTCCAAGGCGAAACGACGGAAACTACAGCAGCGGTGGAACCTGAAACGGATCCGCTGTCGCCCGGCACCTATTGCTATTACCGCGACGACGAGAACGTCACCGAGGGCCTGCAGGTCATGGTTACCGATACCGGCACCGTCTCAGGCGAGAATTACGGCACGATCCACCAGGAAGCGGCCGGCTATTTCGCGAGCTTCACCACCACACTGACCGAGGGCCAGACCGGCGACAATGCCGATGTCACCTTCGATACGGTAACTGAGGTCGATGGCGACACGCAAATGGGCAGCGCCATCTGGGAGCTGACGCCGGACACGGCTGCGCCCGACGGGCTTGAAACGCTGCTGGCATCTGCGCCCTGCGACGGACTTGCAGACCGCGTCTTCCCACCCGTTGAGGAGTAGACGCGAAAACAACGCCCGGCTATCTCATCCGGGCGTTGCTACGTCGGGTATTTCTGTCGGGATCAGTATCCCCGGCTGGACAATAACTGTGTCACCAGCTGCGTCGCGACCTGGACCATCATCACGTCGCCATCGACATCGGCATAGTAATAGCCGTTCGGCGGGCGATCGAGGCCATAGCGGTCATAATCCTCAATCACGCGATAATCGGAATAAGTCCGGCCATTATAACGGATCGCATCACGTTGGCCTTCGCGGTAGCCTTCTTCATAGGCGCGCGCTTCATCCCGGCGATCATCCCAGCTGTCATGGCGGTCATGATGGCGGTCACCGCACCAGCCCTTTTTCTCATGCCCGGGTGGACAATGGGGCGGCTTGGCGGATGCCGGCATGGCTGCACCTAGTGCGAGTGCGGCAGCGATCGTGCCGAATGCGGTATGTTTCAAGCTGCGTTTCATGGCGCTTCGTCCTTTCGTCATGCGTTCTGCATTGACCTGAAAAACGAGGCACGCCCCGACTGAGTTCCGACAGGCTTTCGTTATCTTGCGTTCATACGAGGAGGGGCATGGGCACTAGGTGGCGAACAGCTGTCCGATATCGGCGAATGCCTTGATCTCCATGGCGTTGCCGGACGGGTCTGTGAAGAACATTGTCGCCTGCTCGCCCGGCTCCCCCTTGAAGCGGATATAAGGCGCGATGATGAAGTCGACCTCGCCGTCCAGCCGCTCTGCGAGCGCCTGCCACTCTTCCATCGGCAGAACGAGACCGAAGTGCCGAACGGGTACGGCCTTCCCGTCGACCTGACTGCTTTGGCCCTCGCTGCCTGTTGCAGGCCCGGCATCGCGGCAGAGGTCCGGCGCGAGATGCGCGACGATCTGGTGACCGCGAAAATCGAAATCGACCCATGCGTCAGAGCTGCGCCCCTCCGGGCAGCCGAGCAGGCCACCATAGAAGACGCGGGCCGCAGCCAGGTCATGGACGGGGAATGCGAGATGGAATGGCGATAGCGGCATGAGGGAACCCGGCAATTGTTTCACCCGGTCTACACCATTCATTGAGGCGCGTGAACGCTGTGCCCAGCACCAGCGGCCGCAGACTCCGGTGGAGCGCGGCGGGGCTGTGTGAGTTTTACTGAGACGGGCCTAGCCGGAGTCGAGGAACGGGGCTGGCGCAGGACAGTGGGCGTGCACCAGCGGTACATTTTCAGTACACCAGAGTG
>CAZKXJ010000014.1:0-34675 GCA_964556825.1 uncultured Hyphomonas sp.
TATCAAAGCCGGAGAAGTCCAGTTTTCAAGTCCCTTAATTTCAGGGATGATTACCGCATCTTCGGAGGCGCGAATTGTTGCTCGCGCGTCCGAACGTCGAATCCCGCAAGGTCGGCGCGGCTGCTAATCGATTGACAAATGATTTTCGCAAAAGCCTCGAAGCATCCGCAGGCGCGAATGGATTAGCCAGAGAGCTAGCAGCTATCTGCCTGGCAGTCATTAGCGAATATCATGAGCGGGGCGAACCGGGCTCGTGCTTCGCTGAAGCCGAGGGAGCGCTCAGCCAACTCATCCGCGCATTCAGTAAAGGTGTTGCTTGACAGAATCAGTATGCGGATAAAGAAGGGGCTGGAGCAACCTCTATTGTTTGAATTCAATCGATAGAAAGAGACGTTGATAAAGCTCAACCATTGACGGGATCTGACGAAAGTGATCCGGCAAGTGCTTTAGCTATCTTACAATGGTGACGCGCTTACCGATCAAATCTTGGGCTCTTGTACGTATCTAAACAAATCAAAATGGATTTCTCGTGGCCCAGTACCTCGGTAGATGGCGTGCACATGAATTCCTTTAATGGATCGCTCCGGGATGAACGCCAACGGGTTCGTTTCCTTGACCGTAGCAATACAGCTACTTGAGACGTCGAGAATGGACTACAGTGAGAGGAGACCTCATACGGCTCACAATGGGCAATCTCCTGCCGAGTTTGCCCGCAACGTCGGCCTGTGCCATGATGGCAAGGTCAAAATCGCTGCTGGATTTTAACACCAAGGCCGGACTACCAGAGCCAAGCACTTCATCGCTGCTGTATTTTAGAGCACCATGCTTTTAATCTGACGCATAGCCTGCGGCCTTGAAGTAGTTCCAGCATTCATCTGGCTCGTAAAGTTTGCAGATACTACCGATTGCGGCTTCGAGATCGTCAAAGGTCCGTGCGGCGGCTGCCCGCAGATGGGCTTTCAGCTTCGAGAAGGCCTGCTCGATCGGGTTCAGGTCGGGCGAGTATTGCGGCAGGAACAACAGCCATGCGCCATGGGATCGGATGATCTCGTCGGCGTAGGCACTCTTGTGGACCGAGAGGTTGTCGAGGATCACCACGTCACGGGGCTGCAGGGTCGGAGCAAGTTGAGTTTCGACATAGACATTGAAAGCGGATCGATCCATCGCGCCGGGGATAATCCAGGGTGCGGTGAGTTCTCCGCAGCGCAGGGCAGCGATGAAGGTCTGGGTACCCCATTTGCCGAACGGAGCGTCTGCTTTCAGCCGTTTGCCCCATCGCGCCCGGCCGCGCAGACGCGCCATCTTGGTGTTCACCGAAGTTTCATCGATGAACACCAGCCGGCCGGGCGAGCGGCGCATAAAGGGCTGGCGATGGTGGATCCAGATCCGGCGGCGTTCAGCTACGTCGGCGCGTGCGCATTCCGAGGCCATCAGCTGTTTTTTTATATGTGAACCCGGCCCGGCACAGCAGCCGCGAGATCGAGGCAGGATGGGCAACCTTGCCAGTCTCGACTTCAAGCTTGTCGGCCAGTTCCGGCATCGTCATGTCTGGCTTCTTCTCGACCATCGCAATCAGCAGGTCGAGATGATCAGCGAGCGGGCCCTTGCCCAAGGGGCGGCCCTGCTTGCGAGGAGCCGGGCTGCCCTCATCGGCTGCTCGAGCGGCCCACCGGATCGCCGAACTCTCGCTCACCGCAAACCGGCGGGCCGCCGACCGACGCGATGCGCCATCCAAAACAAGCTTGGTTACCCGAAGCCGGATGTCGTCTGAATATACCTTTCCCATGATCCACCTCCTAAAACGAGTGAATCACCGTTCTCACCAAATGGGAATCCTTCGATTCACAGAATCAGCAGGATGCTCTAGCACCACGACTGGGCCACCAGAGCCAGGCATTTCAGAAACCGCCAACTCTAACTTTACGGGTGGACCAGTCCGATTGGGCAAGCGAGGAAGACATGACGACAAGCGCCTAGTTCCGATGCCAGAGTGATGACATTTGCGGTTTACACTTGGTGCCAACGAGCCTTGTTTTTAATACGGAAAACCTGATGCGGTTTACAGAGAACTCCATGTAAAATAAGAAAAAGTGCGTCGTTTACACCGAGAGGGTCAGCGGTTCGAGCCCGTTACCGCCCACCATTTTCCGGTCAGTGCAGGTCAGGCGCGCGCGGCGTGTATCTGATCGATCATCGACTGGAAGCCTTGAGGCAGCTGCGGTGACGTATCATCGATACCGAGCAGGCCCGTAATGTCCGACATCGTCACCTGAGTTTTCTTGCGGCTCGCAAAACGCGCGACGATGCGGACGGTGGCTGTTGTCTTTTCCGCCCGGAGGAAAGTGTGTTCCAGGCAGAGATAGGTGTCATCCCATCCGACGAGTCGGGTTCTGACTACAAAGGCCTGATGGGCACGGAGCATGCGGGCAAACACGACTGACTCGCTGCTCACCACGGGAAACCAGCCGCGCTTGCGAAGCTTCTTCCAGCTGCCGGTGCGGACGATGAAGTTGATCGTGGCGAGGTCGCTGAAGGAAAAGTAGCGACTGTTCGTCATGTGGGCGAACATGTCCTGGTCGGTCAGCATCACCCGCGAGCGTATGGTCGTTGTGTCAAATACGCTGACAGGTTTGCCGGACAGGCGCGCCCTGACGAATACCATCAGGAGCCTAAGAAACAGGTTCATGCGAGACCTTCATCTTCTGGTCCTAGCGGATTGCCCGCATCCTGCGAACCAGGTCTGCATTGAAATTCACGATGTTAGACACCGCCTCATGCGAGAACGTGGCTCCGGTGTACCATGTACGATGATCGCCCTGCATGTCCTCCAGCTCCATGAGGAGGCCGTTGCGAACAGCGTCATTATTGTACTGCGCGAAGTATTTCCATTGTTTCTGGAGAATGATGTTGCGCACCCGGCCGCCCTGTCGCGTGATGTCTTCGCGCAGGATTTCCTGTAGTTCGCTCGCCGTATATTCTCCGGTCAACTGACCAGTGAGATACAGATTGCCGCCAAGGTCCTTTTCGTAGCCGTCGAGGCGAGCTGACAACATGCGGCCGTACCCGGCTCCAGGCATTGTTGCCTCGCTATAGCCTTCCACCTGAACGCCCTGGAACCAGCCCTCGACGGCGACAAGCGTTGTTGTGTAGCCGTTCCAGCGTATGGCTTGCGAGACTGACACTTCGTGTGCGGTGGGCGTTGTGGTTCTTGCAAACTCGTCCAGCGGGATGGCGCAGACAATCTCGTCGACATGTTCGCTCTCGCCGTGCTCGGTCGTGATTTCGACACCGTCAGATTGGCGCTGAACGGACACAATGCGCGCCTCCGTGCGGACATCGAGTGTCTCCGCCAGCCGGACCCAGAACTCCGTCCAGCCTTTCACCGGCATTTTCAGCTGCTCGAGCAATCCGGTGAGGATGAGGTCAATATCGTTCCAGCGTAGCGCCTGGACGGTCGGCGTGTCGCTGACAAAACCATAGCCGAGCGATGTCATTGACCTCAACATGAAGCGCTCAATCTTGGGCAGGTTACGCGCGGCCAACCAGTCAGATATGGGGGTAGCCGCTTCTTCGATCGCCCAGTCAGGCATAGGGCGTTGGGCGAGCGCCCTGACGAGCTTTCGCCTGGCTCTAAGGAAACCCAGCACCTGAATGGACAAGGGGGCACCGCTGCCGCGTTTGACGAACTCCAGGAAATCTTCCTTGTCAAAGGCCTGCTCGCCGAGTGGGCGAAGCGCGATGTCCGTATCCTTCATCCACTTCAGGACCTGTCGGTGTGCGCGGGTCGTATAACATGTGCCCATTTCCACGACTGTCTCACCGGAGATGAAGGAAAATGATTTGCCGCCAACCGTCGGCGCGGCTTCGAACACGATCGTTTCAAAGCGGCCGCTGTCTTCCAGCAGCCGCGCAAGGCTAAGCCCGGCAGGCCCGCCACCGACAATGCCGACGCGGCGCACCTTCAATTTAAAATGATTCCACGCAGCACGCGCTATACCCCTAGCTTCGGCACAGTCTCTCAAGAAATGTTACTGTTTACGAGATTCAATTACACTTTTCTGAAGGGAAGATAATATTTAGTCGGCTTTGTTTTGCCGTAAATTAAGAATGTTCGCGTAGGCAATCGGACAAGATGAGCGAACAGAACACTTCTCAATCGTGGATCAAATTGCTGTTTGAACGCCTTCCGCTTCCGCGGGGCGCGGTTGAAACGCGCGTCTATGGCGAGATGCAGACACAGCTCATCCGGCTGCTCGTACCGATGGCCATCATCAATTTCTCCAATGGCCTGATCTATGCTGCTGCATTCGTCCAATATGTAGAGTTCTGGGCGGTCGCGCTCTGGTTTGCGCCGGTTGCCCTTTATTCTGTGATGCAGGCATTTTCCTGGTGGCGCCTGGCGAAAAAGGCGCCCTTGAAGCGCTTGTCAGTGAAACTGCTTCGAAAGGCAGAGCTCTCGTCACTCATTCTTGGTGCAATTTGGGGTTTGTCGGCCTTTGTTTTCCATTCCGACAATCAGCTGGCGAACCTGTTCATCTGTATTGTCATCGCCGGCATGGGCGCCGGAACGATGTCCATTTTGGGGCCAGTTGCGCGCATTGGTAGCCGTTTCCTGATTGGTAGCGTCAGCATCATGCTGGCGATCAACATAGCGCTCAATTCCCCGTTCGCGCTGGAAGTGACCTTGCTGGCTCTCTCCTTTACCGCGGCCCTCCTGATCGGTGGTGCGCGAAACTACCGGCATGTCTACAACATGATAGAGCAGGGCATGCAGAGCGAGACGTCTCGTGAGCTGCTGGCCGATGCCATCGAGTCCTCGAATGACGCGTTCGCTTTCTACGATGCGGACGACGAACTTCTTATCGCAAACCCCCGTCATCGTGACTGGTTTGGGGCCACCAAGCCGGAGTTTTCTCCCGGTGAGGAAGGTGTGCCTGTTCTTCTGAACAGTGGCCGCTGGCTGATGCGCTCCAGCCGTCAGACGGGTAAAGGCGGCGCCGTTGTCGTTCACTCCGATATCACGACGCTCAAGACGCGGGAGCGCGAACTCATCGAGGCGCAGCGCGAAGCTGTCGAAGCCGACGCTGCCAAGAGCCGCTTCCTGTCCACGATGAGTCATGAGCTGCGGACGCCGATGAATATTATTCTGGGCTTCTCGAAGCTCATGAATGGCGAATCGCGGATTGCATTGTCTCCCGAGGACATCAGCGAATATGCGGATAATATCCATTCCAGCGGAACGCATTTGCTGAAGCTCATCAATGATATCATCGATTATTCAAAGGTCGGTCTGGACCGGATCACGATCAATCCTGTGAAGGTCTCGACGCAGACCCTCCTTACGGATGCCATAACGCTTGCCGCAGGATTTGAGAACAAGTCGACACTCGATACATTCGATGTGGCAGTCTCCTCGCGGCTCAGCTCGATCATGGTTGATGAGACGGCCACAAAACGTATCCTGATCAATCTGATCACGAATGCGATCCGGTTTAACAGGGCTGGCCAGAAAGTCGTCATACGGGCGGGTCTCGATGCTGAAGGGCGCCCGTTCATCGCCGTCCGGGACTTTGGTCTGGGTATTCCGGAGGCCAAGATCGAGCGGGTATTCGAGGCCTTCTACCAGGGCGATTCCAATCTGGACCGCGACTATGGTGGCACGGGCCTCGGCCTGACCCTTTGTCGTCACCTTGCGCGACTGCTTTCAGGTGACGTGATCCTGAAGTCCCGCATGGGCGTGGGCACCACAGCGATTCTTACCCTGCCAAAATCGGTTCTCCTATCACCTATTGATGAGATCGAAGCAGACGACGACGCTTCGAGTGCGGCCCGCGTCGCCTGATCAGGCCCAGAGGGCTTCCAGCGTTTCTGCAATCTCATAGGCTGGACGCGCCATCGCGGGCGTCGTGCGAAGGCCGATCATCGCTGATCCTTCCAGCGCGGACTCCTTGGTGCTGAAATCTGGCCAGCGCGTGCCGGCGACAAAGCCGTAGTCGAGGCTTGCCACGAATTGTCCGAAATCCAGCTCCCTCTCGTCCCGGAAGAGGGGCATCCAGACAAGGAATGTCGCTGAGGGCCAGCGTTTGAGCGCTCTCGGCAGCCAATTGGCCAGCGCATCCATGTCGCGTTCCGTCTCATAGCTAGGATCCAGGAACACCATGAGCCGCTCGCCGCGCCGCGGTTGCAGCTTAAGGGCGCCCTGGTAGCCATCTTCCTTGAGCGGTCGGGCCCTCTGATCTGAGGCTATATTCTGTTTCAGCTTCTCAAACTCGGCAGGATGCTTCTCGAAGAAGATCATCCGGTCTCTGTCTCGCAGGCAATGCTGGGCAATACGGGGGGAGCCCGGATAGGCCGACAGTTGCGAGGCACGGACGAATTGCAGCCAGTCGGCCATCGCTTCAGATGAACTATCAGCCTTCAGAAGCGATGTGATGCCGTCATTATGCTCGCCTGTCTTGCGGGCCTGCGGACCTGTCAGGTCATACTCACCAGCCGCGGCGTGCGTTTCTATATACAGCCAGCTTTCCTGACTGCGCGCGGCGGTCTGGAGAACAGAAAACAGGACCGCGTGCTTGAACACGTCGGCCCTGTTTCCAGCATGAAATCCGTGTTGGTAAGAGAGCAAGGCCTACTCGTCGCCGCCTGCGAGAGAGGTTTCACGGACCGCTTCGAACTCGTTGCCTTCATACCATGTCGGCCATGTGTCCGAATCGATGATCTCAAGCCCGACCTCGTAGAGCGCGGTGATGTCCTGCACCATGCCCGACAGGTCCCAGTCGTCCGAATACTCGTCCATTGGCTTGTGATAGCGCTGGACCGTATAGGATTCAGCAAGGGCCAGTCCGGCTGCCTCACCGCCATCGACCTTGTCGACACCGCCATCAGCATAGAGCATAGGCACGCCCTTCTTTGCGAAGGAGATGTGGTCTGAGCGGTAAAACGAGCCAGCCTCGGGTTTCGGGTCCGGTTTGACGACGCGGTCCATGCTTTCAAGCTTGGCGGTCAGGATGTCCTCCAGTTCCGAGGCGCCATAACCGACCACGACCATGTCCTTCGTCTCGCCGACTGGCAGCATGCCGTCCATATTGATGCCGGCCACAACCTGGTTGAGGGGCACGGTCGGGTTTTCCGCATAATAAGCCGAGCCGAGCAGGCCGGACTCTTCAAGCGTAACCGATACGAAGAGGCCTGACCGGGCATGCGGTTCAGCGGCCATCGTTTCTGCGATTTCCAGAAGGGCGGACACGCCAGTGGCATTGTCGACCGCCCCATTGAAGATGTCATCCTTGTAGAAGTCTTCGCCAGGCGCGCCGGTCTTCTCTCCTGTCTTCTTGCCGAGATGGTCCCAGTGCGCCGTAAACAGTACGTATTCATCAGGTGTCTCAGTCCCCGGAAGAACGCCAACGACGTTCCTGGATTCCGTGGTGGAAATGGTCTGAACAATATTGCCGGTCGTCGTCAGGTCTCCCATGTCGACAGCTTCGAAGTCGGGCTCCATCGCGGCGTCTTTCTGTTCCTGGAAATCGAGACCAGCTTCGGCAAACAGCTTGCGGGCGATATCTTCAGTGACCCAGCCTTCAAAAACCGCACGATCCTCGCCGCCATTGCTGCGGACCAGATCCGCCTGCGCACCGGACCAGGAATTGGAAACAACCTCCCAGCCATAGGATGCCGGCGCCGTCTCATGAATGATGATCGCCCCTGTTGCGCCCTGACGCGCAGCTTCCTCATATTTATAGGTCCAGCGACCGTAATACGTCATCGCCTTGCCTTTGAAGAGATCGTCAGTCTCGCGCGCAAAGCCCGGATCGTTGACGAGTATGACGACCGTCTTGCCCTCGACGTCGAGGCCATCATAGTCGTTCCAGCCATATTCCGGAGCGACGACGCCATAACCGACGAAGACCAGCTCGGAATCTGTAAAGTCGAGTTCCGTCGCATTCTGGCGCTTGGTCCACATCACTGCGTCCCGTTTCAGCGTCATCGGGAAGGCTTCGCCCGACCGGCCACCGTTGAACGTCAGGCCGGAGGACGCTTCGTCGAGTGTCTGTTCGACCATTTCGACAGTCTGGAACCAGCTGCCATTGTCGCCGCCCGGCTCAAGGCCGACGCGCTTCATTTCTTCAGCAATCCAGATCGGGGCTTTCTCGCCCACTTCACTGCCTGGACCGCGGCCTTCAAACGCATCGTCCGCAAGGATGCGAACACGTTCGGCCAGATCAGCGGCGGTGATGTCTGTTGTCGTGCCGGTTGGCAGGGGCAGGACGAGGTCTGGGTCGGCCGTGGAAGCTTCCTGGGTTTCAGCAGGCGGCGTGGCCGCAGCCGTATCGGTCGTCGTTTCAGCATCGTTGCCGTTTGCGTTCGAGCAGGCAGCGAGCGCGAGCAGGGATATGGCAGGCCAAAGCGTGAGCTTCATGGGTCTCTCCGGATCATTTCAGTTGCAAGTGTTCTGGCATACGCAATGGCCAGCGACAAGAAATCCTGACCGTAAGTTCACAGTCAGCCCTGATCGTCCGGCAGTGGTATGTACGTTGTTTCGCCTTCCGGCAGCGAGAAGCGGCTGTCGGTCCAGTTCTGAGCAATGGCATTGCGCCAGTCGGTTCGCGCTTCTTCGATCATCGCGTCATTGCTGGCGACGAAATTCCAGTTGATCTTTCGTGGACCGTCCATTGGCTGACCGCCCGCCAACATGAGGCGGCTGCCCGGCGGGACATCTACCTTGATCTGTTCACCGGGCGAGAGGATCGCCATCTGGCCAGTCTCGACGGTTTCGCCGGAAAGCGTCGCATGACCTGAGGCGACATAGATGGCCCGCTCTTCGGCGGCATCCGCCGGGATCGTGAAACTGGCCCCATCCGGCGCATGCACCCCAACATACCAGATCCCCCATGGAAAGCTGACGGGGGAGGTGTGTCCCCAGGCCGAGCCAGCAAGAACCTGCGCCGTCGCGCCGCCAAGGTTGAAAAGCGGAAGGGTTTCGGCGGGATGATGATGGAATTCCGGCTCGCAATCTTCGTGTGCGATGGGCAGGGCGACCCAGGTCTGAATCCCGTGCAGGCGCATGCCGGCCTCTCGCTCTTCAGGAGGTGTGCGCTCAGAATGTACTATGCCTTTGCCCGCCACCATCCAGTTGACGGCGCCCGGGCGGATCACGATGTCCGATCCGACGCTGTCCTTGTGGGCAATCGCGCCCTCAAACAGATAGGTCACCGTGGCGAGGCCAATATGCGGGTGGGGCCGGACATCCATGCCTGTGCCAGGCGCATAGTCGACCGGCCCGAAATGATCAAAAAAGACAAATGGCCCGACCATGCGGCGCTTGTGATATGGCAGGATGCGCCGGACGGAGAATCCGCCGCCCAGTGCGCGTTGTCGGCCGTCGATAAGTAACTCGATTGCCCTGCTCATCAGCCTTCTCCTTGAAACCGCCTGTCAGCTCATCAAATTGCACTGGTGACAACCGAACTCCAGTCTTACCTTTCTGAATTGCGCGCCTGCCGCTTGTGCGAGGGCATGATGCCGCGTCGGCCAAACCCGATTGTGCGGGCCGGATCAAACGCGCGCATATTGGTCGCGGGACAGGCACCCGGCAATCTTGCTGACAAGGCTTCCAAACCTTTCACTGATCCCTCGGGCGTGCGCCTGAGAACATGGATGGGCATATCAGAGGCTGAATTCTATGATGAAGACAGTATTGCCATCGCGCCCATGGGGTTCTGCTTTCCGGGCAATGATGCCAAGGGCGGCGATATTCCGCCCATGAAGGTTTGCGCACCGACCTGGAGGGCTGGCCTGATCGAGCGATTGCCCAACCTCAAGCTTGTGCTGGCGATCGGTGGTTATGCACAGAAGTGGCATCTGGGTGCAGCGGCTGGCCGCTCGCTCACAGCGACGGTCAAGGATTGGGAAACGCACCTTGCCAATGGCGTTCTGCCGACGCCGCATCCGAGCTGGCGCAATAATGGCTGGTTGCGGAAAAATCCCTGGTTTGAGGCAGAGCTCTTGCCTGTGCTGCAACAACGGGTCAGGGCGCTTTTATGAAAAAGCTGATCGCGATTATCCTGTCCTTGTCTGTCATGGCGTGTGCGGCGCCTTTGACCCAAACCCGCCTGAACCGGAGCGAGCCCACCATGCCACGTTTTGATATTGCAGAGAGCCGTTTCTACTCGTTCGACGGTGCCGAACTCGGGTTGAGTGTGTGGGCAGCTGAGCAGGGCAAACCAGACTATGTGGTCGTCGGCGTGCATGGCATGAATGATTATGCCAATGCGTTTCACAAGATCGCACCCTGGCTCGCCGAGCGCGGCGTCACGACATATGCCTATGACCAGCGCGGCTTTGGTCGCTCAGTCGGCAGGGGTATCTGGCCTGACCTGCAGCTCATGCGCGATGATATGCGTACGGCCATCGCGCTGGCGAAAACAGCACACCCTGATACGCCGTTGGCGGTTATCGGGATTTCAATGGGCGGCGCTGTCGCCATGACGCTATTCGGCGGGGATAATCCGCCGGAAGGCGTCGACCGGCTGATTCTGTCCGGGCCGGGCGTGAGGGGCTGGAGCACGCTGAACCCGCTATACAAAGCCAGTCTCTGGCTATCGACGCATGTGCGACCCGCCTGGATCGTGCGTCCGCCGAAAGGTGTAAAGATTGAGCCGTCCGATAATATCGAGATGCTGCGTGCCCTTTGGCTGGACCCGCTGACACTCAAGGATAATCGTATTGATCAGGTCTATGGTGTCGTGACGCTCATGGAAGAGGCGCATGACGCGGCGTCTCGCTTGCCATCCTCGGTGCCGACATTGCTGACCTATGGCGCAAAAGACATCGTCATTCCGCGGAAGGCCATGCAAAAGACCATCTCTATCTTGCCGCCGCACGTCCAGACAACGTTTTACGAAAACGGATATCATATGCTGCTGAGAGACATGCAGTCGGAGGTTGTTTATGCGGATATTCTGGCTTTCCTGAAAGATCCTTCCGCACAAAGACCATCTGGTGCGCCCAGCGTTCCCGCAAGGTGATTTGTACGGTTGACCGTGCCCATTGGCACGTTAAGGCCGCCTCAAGACATTAGCGGAGCGCCAGCCATGTTCGATCACCCGTCTTTTGACCAGCACGAAAGTGTTCACCTGTTTGAAGACCAGGCTTCAGGCCTGAGGGCGATCATCGCAATACATTCCACGGCCCTCGGACCGGCGGCAGGCGGCTGTCGTATGTGGAATTACGCAAATGGAGAGCAGGCCCTACGCGATGCCTTGCGCCTGTCGCAGGGTATGAGCTTCAAGAATGCGATGGCTGGCCTTCCGCTCGGGGGCGGTAAAGCCGTTATCTGGGGCGATCCGAAAACCGGCAAGTCCACCAGTATGTTCGAAGCGTTTGGCCGGGCAGTCGAGTCGCTCAACGGGTCTTACTACACAGCAGAAGATGTCGGTATCGACACCAGCGACATGGCGACCGTGGCGACCCAGACGAAATACGTCGCCGGCCTGGAGGCTGGCCAAGCTGCGAGCGGCGACCCATCACCCATCACGGCGCTAGGCGTGTATCGCGGTATCAAGGCATGTGCGGTGAGGGCCTTTGGCTCATCTGACCTGTCAGGCCGCACGATTGCAGTTCAGGGTGTTGGTTCTGTCGGCGGATACCTTTGCGACCATCTGGCAGAAGAGGGCGCGCGTATCGTCGTAACGGATATTGATCAAGCAACGCTTGATGATGTTGTCGCGCGGACCGGGGCGAGGAAAGTCGCGATCGATGAAATCTATGATGTCGATGCAGACATATTTTCTCCGAATGCGCTCGGCGCAATCATAAACGACGCCACGCTGTCGCGCATGAAGGCCAAGGTCATTGCGGGTGGGGCCAACAATCAACTCGCTTCGAAAGAAATGGGACAGGCGCTGCGGGACAGGAATATTCTCTACGCGCCTGACTACGTCATCAATGGCGGCGGGATCATCAATGTCGCGGCGGAGATTTCCGGCGAATATTCGCGCGAATGGGTCATGTCCAAGCTGGATGTCCTGATCAGCACGCTTGGCGACGTCCTCGACGATGCGTTGTCATCAGGCAAACCGACCAATGAGGTTGCCGACCAGGTCGCGCGACAGCGTATAGCGGCCGCGCAACCTCGTTGACGTCACTCGCGGTAGATCAGTTGCCGCGAGACCACCAGCCGCGTTTCTTCGGCTTTGGGTCCTCTTTTTCAGTCTCTTTTGACACCAGAACCGGCTCGCTCGCGATTGGCTTTTCAGCATCGTAGACAGCCGCTGTTTTTGGAGCCTCAGGCTCCTTTTCAGGCGCAGGAGCGGGCGCGGGTTCGTCGGCCTTCTTCGCTTCGGCGGGGTCTGCTGGTGCAGGGCCAGGAGCTGGAGCGGTTGGCGCGTCGTCCGCAACAGCTGCTGGAGCTTCGCTTTCGACCGGCGTTGGCTCAGGCTTTGCCTCAGGTGCCGACTCGCTTGCATCATCAGCCTTGGTCTCGACCTGATTTTCTGATTTGCGCTCACCGCCGCGGCGGCGGGACCTGCGACGTCGAGAAGACCTTGGCTTGTCTTCGGTCTCGCCAGCTGGCTCATCGTCAGATTTTTCAGCTTCAAGCGCGACGGTCTTGGCAAGCTGCGGCTGAGGCGCAGCGCTGCGATTCATGCTGTCCGGATCTGGCAGGGCAGGGGGCTCATCGTCCAGCATGGCTGGTGCGCTGATTGCGAGACCGTCAAGCAAAGCGCCGCCATCCACTGGGACGATCGGCGTATTCTCACGGCGACGGCGACGACCGCCACGACGGCCACGGCGACGGCGCTTCTTGGGCGACTGGTCCGTCTCGTCATTCTGGGCTTCGTCTTCGCGCTCTTCACGCTCATCGGACACGTCCGCAGGCTCAGCGGTGAGGTTTTCTTCCTCATCATCAGCATCATCGGGCAATTGATCATCATCGTCATCGCCAACGATATTCCGGCTGCGCTCCGACGATTTGGATCCGCGTCTCGAGCGCTTGTTCGGGTCTTTTTCAGCATCAATGCGGAAATCGCCGGGGAGCAGGTCATCGGACGAGCGAACAGAAACGGCAAAGCCGGCTGCATCTTCAATATCTGTCACGGCTTCGCGCTTGTTGTTGAGCAGGTAAAGCGCAACTTCGGTCGGGGCGTGTACAGTAATGGATGCGAGACCGCCGCCAGCAGCGCGGGCCTCAAGAGCTCGTAGCAACTGCAAGGCCGCAGACGGGACAGAGCGGCGCCGGCCGGTGCCGTTACATGCATCGCAAGGGTCAGACGTTGCCTGCAGCACACCGGCCCGGCGACGCTGACGGGAAATTTCCATCAGGCCGAATTGCGAGATCTTGCCCATCTGCACACGGGCCCGATCGATCTTGAGGCAATCCTTCAGCTTTTTCTCGACCGCGCGATTGTTCTTGTTCTCCTCCATGTCGATGAAGTCGATCACAACAAGACCAGCCAGGTCGCGCAGGCGCATCTGGCGGCAGGCTTCTTCGGCTGCTTCCAGGTTTGTGCGCAGGGCTGTCTGTTCGATGTTGCGTTCGCGGGTGGACTTGCCGGAGTTCACGTCGATTGCGACCAGGGCTTCAGTCTGGTTGATCACGAGATAGCCGCCAGATTTCATCTGTACGACGGGCGAGAAAATCGAGTCGAGCTGGTCTTCGACACCTTCAGACACGAAGAGCGGGGCGGTGGATTTCCACTGCTTCACTTTGCGCGCCTGTGTCGGCATGATCATCTTGGCGAGGTCTTTGGCTTCACGATAGGCCTTCGGTCCGTGAATGACGACTTCCTCAATGTCCTTGTCGAACATGTCCCGCATGGCGCGGTGCACGAGGCCGCCTTCTTCATGTATGACGCAAGGCGCGATCGATTCCATGGTCTGGTTGCGGATATTGTCCCACAGCTTCTGCAGGTATTCATAGTCGCGGCGGATATCGGTCTTGGTGCGCTTGGCCCCTGCTGTCCGCACAATGAGCCCCATACCCTGAGGTACATCGAGGCTGCTCATGATGTCTTTAAGGCGCTTGCGATCTGCTCCGCTGGCGATCTTGCGGGAAATGCCGCCGCCGCGCGGTGTATTGGGCATCAGGACGCTGTAACGACCGGCCAGCGACAGGAAAGTGGTAAGTGCCGCGCCTTTGTTGCCGCGTTCTTCCTTGACAACCTGAACCAGCATAACCTGCCGGCGCCGGATCACTTCCTGGATCTTGTAGCGCTTGGACTGTGGCTGGCGCGTGCGTCTCTTGGCTGGGGCGTTCTCGGATGCTTCGGCATCGCTATTGTCGTCGCCGTCATCACCTTCTTCGGCGTCTTCATCAGCCGCTTCCGCCTTGGCGTCGATTTCATCGTCAGGGTCGTCTGCGTCGAGATCATCGTCTTCCGCTTCGGCAGCGGCGCGGGCAGCGTCTTCAAGAAGCGCTTCGCGGTCAGCCTGCGGCAGCTGGTAATAATCGGGATGGATTTCGCTGAAGGCGAGGAAACCATGCCGGTTGCCGCCATATTCTACGAAGCATGCCTGTAGCGATGGTTCGACGCGTGTGACTTTTGCGAGATAGATGTTGCCGCGGAGCTGTTCCTTGCCGGCCGTCTCAAAATCAAAGTCGTCGACACGCCCATCCGAGACGAGAGACACCCGGGTTTCTTCCGGGTGAACCGCGTCGATCAGCATTAATTTGCTCATATGCTATCGCCTTGTTGCCTGGCGGCGCGGTCCTCGAAAGTACGAAAGAGGCTCTGCGGCAAACGCCAGTTTTGTTTTGCTGGGAGCTCTTCTGCCAATGCATCCGCGCGCCGTTGAGCGCCATTCGGAACAATGCAAATTGGATCAAAAGAGACATTCGAATTATTATCCATATCCAACATGGCAGCCTGCGGGTTATTAAGCCCGGTCACGCGCCTGTCGGGGGATTACCTTTGGCCCCGTTCATCGGGGGTAAGGTGAACATGCCCAAAGCCGGTCAGGAAGAAAAGCGTAAAATGACACAAATGAGAAAATCACAGTATCAAACCGGACGGTAAATGCTGGATTAATCTTACCTGTGGCATCAAACCCCAAACAATAGACGGACTAACGGGGAAGACGGTGATTCGACGGGCGGCACATATATTGACATGTCTGGTGACTTTGCTCGCGGTCGGCTGGGCGCATGCCGGCGAAATCTCTGAAATTTCCGTCACCGGCGACACAGAGTATACGCGCATCACATTCGTCTCGAACGCGCCCGTTGATCAGAAGACGTTCCTGATTGCGACGCCCAGCACGCGCGGATTGGACCTGAAACTTGAAAACTCTGTTGTTACACCGGACGCGAAGACTCCTCCGCCAACCGGCGGCATCGATTCCTATGAAATTCGCGACGGCGAAATCATATTCAATCTGACGACGCCGATGATGGTGTCCCGGGCCATGAATCTTTCCCCAACCACAGTTGAGCCGAGGAACCGCCTTGTCGTGGATCTCGTGAGAGTGGCCCCGGTGAGGTTCGACCGGGCTGCCGCGCGTGATGATCAGGAAGAGGTGGCCTATGCCTCCAGCCGCAACACGATCCCGCGGCAACAGGATTCCGCGCCTGCTTTTGTCGGGGCCAGACCGGACAAATATGTCGTCGTGATTGACCCCGGACATGGGGGCAAGGACCCCGGTGCGTCCAGTCATAACCAGAAACGCGAGAAGGCCATCGTGCTGGATACCGCGTTGCAGTTGCAGGCAAAACTCGAGCAGGACAAGCGCTATGAAGTTCACCTGACGCGCGACACGGACGTGTATGTCGATCATGAGGTTCGCGTGTCCATGGCGCGGAACTGGGGGGCCGACCTGTTCATTTCCGTCCATGCAGACGCCGCCGGCAATAGCAGCGTCTCTGGCGCCACCGTCTATACCCTGTCGGCACGCGGTGAACGCCGCGTTGATGGCACGGCCAAGACGAATGGGTGGGACCTGCCGATTGAAGATGGCACGACGCAGGAAGTCTCCGGCATCCTGGCAGACCTGATCAAGCGCGAGACAAAATCAAACTCGGCGATCTTCGCTGAAGCCCTCATTCCGGAACTGGCCAAGGCGGGTCCGATCGTGCGAAACAGCCACAGGCAGGAGAACTTCTTTGTCCTGCTGGCACCGGATGTCCCGGCTGTCCTCGTGGAAGTCGGGTTCCTGACAAACAGATCCGACGTTGCGCGCCTGACATCCAGCTCAGGGCGGAAGAAAACGGCGGATGCAATTGCGCGGGCGATCGATACATATTTTGATCAGCGCGACCTGCTCTATGCAGCCAATTGAGCCTTTTTGACTTTCGTCTGACAGGCGAGCGCCTTACTCTGGCCAGACTGTATTGCGATGAATCGCTAAAGTTACTTTCTTGCCTGGACAGGACATCAAATGACAGAAGCAGCGCCGAAGAAACGCTTTCTGACCTGGAAGCTTGCCTTGCGCGTAGCGATTGGCCTCGCCATCCTCGGAGCCATTGCAATCATTGCAGTTTTTCTCTGGATAGCAGCCTTGTCACGCGACCTGCCATCGATCGAGCGGCTGGCAACGTATGAGCCGCCAATCACCTCACGCGTTCACGCAGGCGATGGCACGCTGATCGCAGAGTTTGCAGAAGAGCACCGCGTCTTCGTTCCAATCGAATCAATTCCCGATCATGTCGTCGATGCGTTCATTGCCGCCGAGGACAAGAAGTTCTTCACCCATGAGGGGCTCGATTATGTCGGTATCCTGCGCGGCGCGATCAACTCGGCCAAGATCAAGCTGACTGGCGGGGGGAACCTGCAGGGCGGTTCGACCATCACACAACAGGTTGCCAAGAACATGCTGCTGACGCGTGATCAGACCATCCAGCGCAAGGTGAAGGAAGCCATCATCTCCCGGCGGATGGAAAAGGCGTTTACCAAGGATGAAATCCTCGAGCTTTACCTCAACGAAATCTATCTCGGCGTTCGAGCATATGGGGTAGGGTCTGCCGCCCTGATCTATTTCGACAAGTCCCTGCCTGAGCTTGATCTGTCAGAGGCGGCTATCCTGGCATCGCTGGCCAAGGCACCCTCCACGGTCAATCCATACCGGCGCCCCGAAAGATTGCTCGCGCGGCGGAATTATGTGCTCAGCCGAATGGTCGAGGATGGCTACATCACCCCTGATGAGGCCGAGCGCGCGAAAGCCAAGCCCCTCTCAACGAAAGAGCGCCTGCGCGGCCCCGAATATGCTGCGGCGACCTATTTCGTCCAGGAGCTTCGCAAACAGCTGACTGAGCAGTATGGCGACGAAGCGTTGCAGCGTGGCGGCCTGTCGATCCGCACGACGATTGATACCCGCTTGCAGCTTGCCGCGCAGGATGCGCTCCAGACAGGCCTCGAAGCCTATGATCGCCGGCACAATTTCCGGGGGCCATTTGCTGACATTGATCCAAAGAAAGATATTCCGGAGCAGATGGAAGAACTGACGCTTCCGCCGGGTTACGGCACCTGGGAAGCTGGCATGGTTTCCAAGGTTTCAACCGATGGCGCGACGCTGACGCTCAAGGATGGTCGCCAGACATCCATACCTAAAGAAGACGTCGAATGGGCCAAAACCTGGAAGAGTGGGGACCGGTCAGGCCTCGCGCCGGGCGATGTTGTCCTTGTCGAGGTCGAACGGACTGAAGAGCGGCGTCCTGGCTCGGAGGCCACGGATGAAGAGGGTGAGGAGCCTTCTGCCGACGACTGGATCTATGTCCCTGCAGAGATCGGCAAGCTTCGTCAGGTGCCCGAAGTCGAAGGGGCCATTGTTGTCCTCGATCCGCATACAGGCCGGGTCCAGGCGATGGTTGGCGGCTATTCCTTCTTCAAGAGCCCGTTCAACCGTGTGACGCAGGCTGTCCGCCAGCCGGGTTCATCCTTCAAGCCGTTTGTTTATGGTGCGGCGCTTGAAAATGGCTACACGCCGTCGACACGCATTCTGGATGCGCCATTCGTTTATTATGACGAGCACACGAACGAGACCTGGAAACCGCAGAACTATTCGCAGGGCCGGTCCTATGGCGAAGTGACGATGCGAACTGCGCTCGAAAGATCCTTCAACCAGGTCACGGCGCGTGTCGCTGTTGATATTGGCATGGAAGCCATTTCAGAGTTTTCCGAGCGATTTGGAATTTACGACAATCTGCCACCTTATCCCGCCATGGCGCTCGGGTCGGGTGAAACGACCCCCTGGCGTATGGCGCGTGGTTACGCCGCTTTCGTGAATGGCGGCAAGGAAGTGACGCCCTCACTGCTTGATCGCGTCCAGGATCGTCATGGTGCCACACTGTACAAGCATGACCAGCGCGAGTGCCTTGAATGCACTGCCGATAGTTGGGACGGTGAGGAGCCTCCCGAGCTTCCTGATAATCGCGAACAGCTGGTAGATCCGGTCATCGCTTATCAGGTGGTCCACATGCTGGAAGGTGTCGTCGAGCGTGGGACAGCGCGGCGCGCCAAACGCGTCGGCAAGCCGCTGGCCGGCAAGACCGGTACCACGAATGATTATGTCGATGCGCTTTTCTACGGATTCTCGCCTGATCTCGTTGTGGGGATCTGGGTTGGCTTCGACACGCCGAAAACCCTCGGCGAGGGTGAGGCCGGCGGGTCGGTTGCGGGCGTGATCTTTACGGACTTCATGGAAGAGGCGCTGAAGGATGCGCCGCCGCTGCCATTCCGGATCCCGCCCGGTGTGCGCCTGGTGTCCGTGGATCATGATACGGGCGGCCTGCCATCGACCGGATCCGGTGAGGTCATACTTGAGGCGTTCCGTCCAGGAACAGAGCCTGGTGCGACTTTCGATTCGCGAGGTGACTTCTCAATCTCCGGCAATCGCGGCAGCAGCTCATCACTGGGTGACACGATCGACCCGTTCGAGGAAGGCTTTCCCTTCTCGACTGATGACGAGGAACGCGATGATGTTGCCGATGAAAGCCTCGGCGGTATTTATTGACCTCAGCGACAGTTTTGTGCATCGCACGCCCATAAATTTAAGAATGGATACCCACCGCCATGTCGACGGAAATCGCCAACCTTGTGGATGATATCAAGCAGTCTGCCGCACTGCTGAGGAGGCGTCTTTGACTGGGACGTCGCCGAAAAACGCCTCGATGAGTTAAACGCGCTTTCTGAGAAGCCTGACTTCTGGAACGATCCGGAAGAAGCCCGCAAGCTGATGGCCGAGCGCCAACGTCTGGAAGATGGAATCCAGACGGTGCTCGACCTTGAGCGTGAAGCGAGCGATGGACAGGAACTGTTCGAACTGTCGGATGGTGACGAGGACATGATCGGGGACGTTGCCAAGTCGCTGAAAGCGGCGCGGGAACGGGCCACCAAGGCCGAGCTTCAGGCGCTCCTGTCCGGTGAAGCCGACGCAAATGATTGCTATATGCAGATCAATGCGGGCGCCGGCGGGACCGAGAGCCAGGACTGGGCGTCCATGCTTCGCCGTATGTATGTGCGCTGGGCCGAGAAAAGCGGCTACAAGGTCGAGGAAGTCGATGCGCATGAAGGCGACGAGGCGGGCATCAAGTCAGCGACGCTGCTTATCTCCGGTCACAATGGGTATGGCTGGCTAAAATCAGAGACCGGTGTTCACCGGCTGGTTCGTATTTCACCATATGATTCGTCGGCGCGGCGGCATACATCCTTTGCGTCGGTCACTGTGTCACCGGTCATCGACGACACGATAGAGGTTGAAATTGACCCGTCAGATGTCCGGACTGATACGTATCGTTCATCCGGGGCAGGGGGGCAGCACGTCAACAAGACCGATTCCGCGGTGCGGCTGACCCATGAGCCAACTGGAATTGTGGTCGCTTGTCAGGCCGGCCGGTCTCAGCACCAGAACCGGGCCAAGGCCTGGGAAATGCTTCGCTCGAAAATCTATGAGCTTGAATTGCAGAAGCGGCGGGAAGCCGTTCAGGACAGTCACGACTCCAAATCAGATATTGGTTGGGGACATCAGATCAGATCTTACGTCCTGCAGCCGTATCAATTGGTGAAGGACCTCCGCACCAATTACGAAACCTCGGACACGGGCGGCGTACTGGACGGGGACCTGGATAATTTCCTGAGCGCGGCACTGTCACACGCGGTTGGCGCCGACAAATCCGAAGACGAGCAATAAAAAAGCCGCCGCAGAATTTTGCGGCGGCTCTTATTTTCCGGTTTTACTCGACTCAGGAAACGACGGATGGGCCACTTCCAAAGCCGCGAACATTAGAGCTCGAAGGGGTGGTTGTCGCATTCGGTGTGGCGTCGGATGACTTCGAGGACGGCCGGTCGACATTTGCTGCCTTAGGAGCCGAATCCTTGAGTGGATCCTGATCGTGCTTCACCTGGCCTTCGAACAGGGCGTTTGGCTGGATGCTGAGCGACGAGTGAAGGATATCGCCATGCACCCGGGCACCGGTTTCCAGCTCGACCTTGCGAGCCCGAATTGAGCCGCGAACTTCGCCTTTGACGCGAACAGCTTCAGCTTTCACTTCACCGATGACTTTACCACCAGCGCCGATGGTGATGTCTGCAGCGCAGACGTCGCCGTCTACGAGCCCATCAATCTGAAGAGCGCCTTCGGAAGAAATCGATCCATGGATCTCCATGTCACCGCAGATAATAGACGCTGCAGACCGCGCAGTCGGTTTGTTGGCCGCGCCCTTGATCGCATCCTGTACTGGATTCACTGTTGGTGTCGGCTCGTTGTCTTTAGTCTTGGTGAACATGTTTACCCGCCTTGAGAAATTCTACTGGATCGTAGGGCTTTCCATTGAACCACACTTCATAGTGAAGGTGTGGCCCTGTGCTGCGACCCGTTGAGCCCATGGCGCCTACGACGTCGCCAATCGCAACAGTATCACCTTTTTTGACGTTGATACGCTTCAGGTGACCATAACGGGACTTGAAGCCATGACCATGATCGACTTCCACGATACGGCCATATCCCGACTTTGTGCCCGCAAAACTGACAACGCCCGGTCCGGTGGTTGTGATAGGGGCATTCCAATAGGCACCCACATCAATACCATTGTGCCATCCGGGGCGCTTGTTGAATGGATCAACGCGCAGGCCGTAATTTGACGTTACGCGCCATGGAACACCAACTGGTTGTGCCAGCGGAAGATTGTCCACGACATCCTGATAGTAACGCGCTTCTTCCATCCGTGCAGCCACCTGGGAGACACGCTCAGCAAATGCAGCTTCTTCTGGCGAATCAAATTCGCCCTTGGCGAGGCTGGCAAACTCAACGACTGGCCCGCCCATCTCACGATTGTTTTCAATCCGGTTTGAGCCGACAGCCGTCAGGCGCAACACGCCACGTGCGGCTTCAGCACGTTCGACCGCGAGCTCTTCGACTTCATCGAGAAAGGCCTGCTGCTCACGCTGGACCTCGCCGATCTGTCCGCGAAGCCCGACATTGGTCGCGCTGGCTTCCTGAAACTCGGAAGGCCGTGACTGGCGACGGTCTGCTTCATCGATCGATGCGTTCACGAGAAGAGGGGCGTCATTGCCACGCAGTGCGGCCGCTTCAAGCTCCCCGCCATTGGTGAGGGCATTCAACATCACTTCGAGGGTCTGATGGCGCCGCTCGAACCCAACGGTTGCGGCCTGAAAGGCCTCTGTGCGTTCAACCAGCTGGGAGCGGGAGAGGGCATCGCGCGCCCGCAATTCTTGAACCCAGCGTTCGTACTTGTCGATTTCGTATTGACCGCTCGCAACGCCGCCTTGCTTTGGCATGAAAACAAGATTGGCGGTTGCATACAACGACCATCCCACAGCTGCTGCAACGGCAGCAGCCAGAACGGCCTGTTGAGATGGTGAGATCGTGAAATAGCGGACGGTGCCGCCACTACGGTGATAAATTTGGCGCTCTGGAAAGAGGCGACTGAAAAGTTCGCGAACTTTCATCGTCTTTTTCTTCATGTTGCGCGCCTGCCTTTTTTACTCATGATTGCTGCCCTGAACTCTAAGCAGCCCCCTCGCCACGCTGTAGTAGTAACTCAATTCGGCACACTACGGAAAGGGTATGATCCCACTTTTCCCGATACTTTTTGCACCGTTTGGTAAAAGCGCGCTTAAGACGGACCAAAAACCTGAGTCAGAACAGGGTGTCAGCCTAAATATTGTTCAGCACCGCTTCTGCATGCCCCTTCACTTTAACTTTTCGCCATACGTTTGCGACCTGTCCGTCAGGAGAGATCACAAAAGTGGAGCGTTCGATTCCCATGAATTTCTTGCCATACATCGATTTTTCGACCCACACATCGAATGCCTGGCACGCATCCCCCGCCTCATCTGAGGCCAGGATGACTGAGATCGACTGTTTTTCAATGAACTTCTCGTGCGAAGCGAGAGAATCCCTCGATATTCCCACAATGTCGTATCCCTTGGCGTCAAATGCTGCCTTCGATTCGCTGAAATCCCTGGCCTCTGTCGTGCAGCCGGGTGTGTTGTCACGTGGGTAGAAAAAGATCACGAGCCCCCGGCCTGTCGTTCCAGGTATCTCGACCTGTTTTCCGTTCGTGGCTGGCAGGGAGAGTTTGGGGCAAGCTGCGCCCGCATCGAGTCGTGCAGTCATGAGTGCTTTCGTCCTATTTCTGCTTCATTAAAACGGTAGTTGATACTGTAAGCCCATTCGAAACAAGGAAAGTGAGATTTGGTCAGACAAACCGCCACGGTAATTACGTTGGAGCTGATTGGCGGGATACTCCTTCTCGCTGTTGCAGGCAGCGTTTTGCTGGCGTTTCTTCTGGCGCAGGGCCCAGTTGAGCTGAACCTGTTCAAGGCAGATGTAGAGCGTGCCCTCGAAGAAGCGCGAAGCGGTCGCGATGTGTCGATCGACCGACTGACACTGCAATGGTCACCGTCGGACCGGCGAATGATCGTCGCAGCTGAAAACCTGAAGCTTGCCGACGATGCGGGAGACCTGGCCGGTGAGGCGGCGCAGGCTGTTATTACCCTGGACGCAGGTTCACTCGTCTTCGGAAAAACCGAGGTGCTCGCAACCGAACTGCGCGATGGCTGGGTTGATGTGCGTCAGCTCTCACCAACGCAATGGACGTTTGCTGGCGAGCCTTTGCCCGAGTTTGAAGCGCGAGCATTACCAGAGACTGCCGGCGAATGGCTCGCCATGTTCAACCGGATTCTTGGGCAAGTGCTAAACGGAGCCGAAAGGAGCCAGCAGAACGGCACGCTTGAAGTCGCTGGCTTCCAGAACATGAATTTGCGTTTCAAGACGGCAGAGGCCGGGCTGGTTGGTGAAATGGCGCATGCCAGTGGCCAGTTAACGCGAACCGCCGCTGGTATGGATGTTGTACTGTCCGGTAGCGGCGAAGGCCTGGGACTGCCAGGGGATCTCGATGCGTCGCTCAGCATACCGTCCTCATACGAGAGCCTTGAGATGAGTCTCGGAATTCAGGAGTGGGGGGTCGCTGATCTCGCCACCCGTCTCGGCCTGAACGAGGAAAGGCTGGAAGGCTTCCCGGCCAATATCGGTTTTGGATTTACGTTCGAAAAAGGGGCCGGGATCGTCAGCATTGCTTTTAGCGCTGACGCAAAGAAGGGATTGGTCAGGCTTGGGAACACGTCGATCGATGTTGAAACCCTGAGCCTCGACACAAATTACGATCCATCTGCGGATGAGATTGTCATCAACAGATTGGGCGTGACCTCGCACCAGCTCAACGGGGATTGGACGGGCCGCATAAGCAATGCCGTGACCAGCAATGAGCAAATCGGGTTCGAGCTTGCTTCTCCGAGCCTTGCCGTTGATCTCACACCGTATTTTCCGGAAGTCTGGGAACTACAGGAGGGCCAGTTAAGAGGCACCGCTGACCCGTCACACGGGCTACTGAAGCTGGAGGCGTTTTCATTTCTTGTGGCCGGCGCCAAACTGTCCGGCAGCGCAGACCTGGCGCTGCCCGAAACCGAAGAAGACCGGAAAATCCCCCTCGACATCTACGTTGACGGCGAAATGACAGGCAAGCTTACGGTTGAAGATGTATTGCGGTTCTGGCCCAAGACACTCGGCTCCGGCGCACGCGATTTTACCGATGAACGGGTTCGTGCCGGGACTGCAACGGCAGCGAGTTTCAAAATTGATCTCGATAAGGAGAGCCTGAAGAACAATGCGATGCGCGACGACGATATCGACGTTCGTTTCTTCGTGGAGGGCGCCGCCGTAAAATTCATGGATGACTTGCCGCCCGTGACGCAGGGTGTCGGTAGTGGACGCCTGACGGGAAACGGGTTTTCGGTACAGCTCGACAGCGGTGAGTATGGCGGCTGGCAGCTCTCTGAAGGAAGTGTGCAATTTCCCCAGCTTAATCCGAAAGGGGAGTTGTTTCGTGTCTTTGTAAGGGGCACTGGGCCTTCGCTTAATGCTATGGAGAATCTTGCATCGCTGGGCTTACTGGGCGAGGGCGATGAGCAGTTTGATCCGCAACGCGTATTCGGTGACGCGGATATCACCTTTGAAATGTTCCGCCCCGCACTCGACGACGTGCCACTTGAAGATATCGATATACGTGTGAGCGGCCAGATCACGAATGCGGGCCTGCGGAATGCCTTGCCCGATCTGGACCTGGTAAACGCGACCGTCGATATAAACCTGGCCAACGAACTGCTGGTCATGAACGGTTTCGGGGACCTCGGCCCTGCACCGGTTCAATTCACCTGGCGGGATGAGCTGGATGATGATGGCGCGCCGGCGAACCTTTCGGCCAGTGCATTCATTTCTCCTGACTTTCTCAACCGGTTTGGAATTATCGGACGCGCCTATGTCAGCGGGGAAATACCCGTTGAGCTACAGGCATCCGTTTCTGCGGCCCAGCTGAACACAGTTGAAGTGGGTTTTGACCTGCAGCAGTCGCGTGTCGACGTCTCCGAACTTGGCTGGATCAAACCCTCAGGTGAGCCGGCAAGGGCAACACTATCCTACGATGCCGGGGCGCAGTCATCCGCCTCCACATTCCGGTTCAAAAGTGAGCAGGCGCGTTTTGATGGCGATGTGGTCCTTTCCGAAAAGGGGCAGCTGCAGAGCTTGCTGGTCCGCGAGGCATTCCTTCAGGATTTCGTCGATGTTGGGGGGGAAATCAAACGCACTGATGACGGGGCGTTTGAGAGCTCACTGAACGGTGAATTCCTGGATGTCAGTGCATTTTTCGGCAACTTCGGAGCGAGTGGAGGTACTGCGCCCGGTTTTGGCGTGCCGATGTCACTAAAGGCGGAGCTGACCGTTCTCAGGCTTCGCAACGGTCTCGACCTTGAGAATGCGACACTTGATTTTGAAAGCATACGATCTGGTGTCAAGGAAGTGCGCGCCCAAGGCTGGCTTGGAAATGGCGAAGGGACGATGAGCGCGGTCTTTCAGGGGGCAACGGCATCTGAAGCGGCAAAAATTGCACTCAGCAGCGATGATGCAGGCTTCTTCATGCGGGGGCTTCTCGGTCAGGATTTCCTGTCTGGGGGCGAGCTCTATTTGGCAGGCGACCTGGCGCGCAGCGATCAACCTGCGAAGCTGCGATTGTCATTGAAAGATGTCCGCATGCGTGACGCGCCGCTTCTGACGCAAATCCTTTCGCTGGCCTCGCTGCGAGGACTTGCCGATACCCTGAATGGGGAAGGGGTATTGTTCACCAATATTGAAGTGCCCCTGGTGATCGTTGGAGACCGGATGATTGTGGAAGGCGCGAGGGCAAACGGCCCTGCGCTCGGGCTCACGCTTAATGGCTGGTTCGAACTCGGCAGTGACGAGTTGCGGCTGAGTGGTGTGCTGGTGCCAAGTTTTGGCGTCAATTCCATGCTGGGCGGCGTGCCGATTATCGGTGACCTGTTCGTGGGCCGGGACGGCGAAGGCATCTTTTCCCTGACCTATACGGTGCGCGGGACACTCGATCGCGCACAGATTGCCATTAATCCGCTATCTGCCGTCACGCCCGGCATATTGAGGCGCATCTTCGAGAATCCGGCTGACACGACGATCCCGGACAGCCTGCCGGTTGATAAGGATCTTACGCCGCCAGCACCGCCAATGCCGGATTCTGAATTCATTCCGTCTGCGCCAGGCTCGAATTAGCACTGTTTGGCTTGTCTACTCGGTACGTTTAACCGCTTTCCAGAGCGCATCCTGCTCAGCTAGTGATAGAGCCGAGAAGTCTTGTCCGCGTTCGGCAGCAAGCGTTTCCATTGCCCGGAAGCGGCGTTCGAATTTCTGATTGGATTTCTTCAACGCGGTTTCAGGATCAAAGCTGAACCGTCTGGCCAGATTGGCTGCGACAAACAGAAGATCGCCGATTTCATCTTCGATTTCAGCCTCTACGCCGCCTGCAATTGCGTCTTTCACTTCCTGTGTTTCCTCAGCCAGCTTGTCGAGGATGTCTTCCGGATTGGTCCAGTCAAAACCGGTTCTGGCCGCACGCTTCTGTAGTTTTTCTGCCCGCATGAGCGCTGGCAATGCACCAGCAATCCCATCGAGAGCCGAGGCTGGCGTATCTTTCGTGGAGCGTTTCGCACGCTCTTTTGCCTTGATGGCCTCCCAGGCTTCAGTCTGACCGTTTGCATCGCGGCCATCCGGTCTTTCGAAGACGTGAGGATGCCGGCGCACCATCTTGTCATTGATTGATAGTGCGACGTCTTCAACCGTAAACTGCCCGTTTTCGGACGCCATCTGGCTGTGGAAAACCACTTGCAGCAGCAGGTCGCCAAGTTCGTCACGCAAGTCATCTATGTCACCGCGCTCGATCGCATCGACGACTTCGTAAGCTTCCTCAATCGTGTACCGAGCAATGCTCTGCGACGTCTGTTCGATATCCCATGGACACCCGCCATCAGGATTACGCAATTGCGCCATGATCGAGGTGAGGCGCTCAAACTCAGAAGGCGGGGAAGGGGGCATCAGGCGTGTCCTTATTTTCAGCGCTGCATCAATATGCCGATTCATCCCTGATTTACGAATGCGCAGGACGCGCGGACGATAATGAACCGCAGCAGGTGGATCCGAGCCAATGTCGACATTGACTGATACCTACAATAGCCAGGCTACGAACGGCGATTTCAGTTTTGAGCACTAAATTGCATAATCAATATTATGGGAAATACGGAAGCGATGGAAATGAAGGCCGCGCCAATACGTCTGGAAAATCAGACCAGAGAAAAGTCGAGGTCTAGCCCATCATAGGCTGGCCGAACATGCTCAGGCAGTTCGTCGCACAAGACTTCGTAATCCATATCGATGTGAAGATTGGTCAGATAGGCCCGCTTGGGCGCAACACGCTCGATCCATTGCATTGCCTGGTCAAGATTGGCATGGCTCGGATGCGGCGAATATCTCAGCGCATCAACGATGAATGTGTCGACACCAGTTAGTTGCTCGAGACTTTCGTCCGGCAGCTCATTGAGGTCATTACAATATGCAAGCGATCCTATCCGGAAGCCGAGACTGCGGATGCGGCCGTGTTGCTGGATGACTGGCAATAGCGTGACCTCCGCTCCCCTTCCCGCAATCGTGAACGACTTATTCGGCTCTATTAACGCCTGTCTGTCGAGGATCGCCGGATAACCGCCGTGGCCTTCGAAGCAATACTTGAAGCGACTGGTCAGGGAGGCCGCAGTTTCATCATCAAAATATGTTGGAATTGTCTTGCGCATTTTCAGGGCCAGACCGCGCACATCATCAATGCCGTGTGACTGGTCTGCGTGATCGTGGGTATAGACGAGCGCATCAAGGTGCTGGACATCCAGATCCAGCAATTGTTCTCTCAGGTCTGGCGATGAATCGATGAGAATACGCGTACAATTGTCGGGCCTCTCAAGATCACCCGCATCGATCAGTACGCAACATCTCCGCCGGCGATTCTTAGGGTTGCCGGGATCACAGACGCCCCAGTCATTGCCAACGCGCGGAACCCCGCCGGACGATCCGGTGCCCAGGAATGTGAATCTCGCTCGGGCGCTCATGAGGTTATTTTCTTGAACAATTGCAGGGCGTTTTCTTCGCAAATTCGTGTGATTTCTTCGGCTGTCGTGTCGTGCAGCTTTGCAAGCGATTCGGCGACATGAATGAGATAGGCAGGCTCATTTCGGCGCCCCCTGAACGGAACGGGCGCAAGATAAGGACAGTCGGTTTCCAGGATCACGCGTTCGAGCGGTACAGTCGAAATAACTTCCCGGACTGCCTTTGCGCTTTTGAATGACAGAATGCCCGACACCGAAAAATATGCGCCGAGTGCACGCCCGCGGTCTGCGAGCCTTTGCCCGCCAGTGTAGCAATGCAGGAGGATCTGGAACGGGCCTTTGGCATATTCTTCCTCCAGGATATCTGCGGTCAGATCGTCGGCTTCGCGCGTATGGACCACGAGCGGCAAGCCCGTCTCCCGCGCGGCGCGAATGTGTTTGCGGAAGTTGAGCACCTGGTCGGCTTCAGCCGAATATCCGTAATGAAAATCCAGCCCCGTTTCGCCAATTGCCACAGTCCTGGCGTCCGAGGCTGCCGCAAGCAGGTCATCAACGATCAGACCCGTGAAGTCCTTAGCGTGATGAGGATGGACGCCTACGGTATTCCAGATATCGGGGTTTGACTGGGCAATTTCCCTGACGGCAGGATAATTATCGAAGCGGTCACAGATGGCGAGGAATCGTGTCACGCCAGCACTTCTGGCGCGTGACAGCACTTCTTCAAGGTCATCCTGAAACGCCTCTGCGTGCAGATTTACATGAGTATCAAACATATAGCCCCGTCCTTAACGGGTTGCGAAGGCGGTTTGAATGGACGCTACCAGTTTTGCTGCAGCCTGAATGGCCGGCATATGGAAATTTCGCTGTAGTGCGATGATCTTCTGGCTTTCTGTCCACACCTCGGCCCATTCAGGATCATTGTTTGCCCGCTCGCCCAACCAGTCGAGAAGCTCCTCCGAGAAGACGCGGAAACTCGCATCATCTTCGCCAGCGGCTGATATAGCGCTCGAGATCACACTTTCGTTGGCTGATGGCAGTGCTTTCAGAAGCGAATGGGCCGCATGCGCTGCGGCGAGCACTTTCGGCCCCAGCAGGTCAGCAGCACGGCCCGGCCGCCCCTTGACGAGAGAGAGTGCATTGTCGGGATTTTCTACGTCGTTTGCGAGCAAGACGCGATGTGTATCTTCATTATCGAGCTTGCGTAGCCTCAAGGTCTGGCACCTTGACCTGATTGTCGGCAGGACGGGTGCTGTCGCGTGAGATATCAGGAATAACAAGGCGTTGGCGGGTGGTTCTTCAAGTGTTTTCAGAACGGCGTTCAGGCCGCTGACGTTCATTTCATCAAGCGAATCAAGAATACCGATCCGCCAGCCGCCCATGGCTGGCTTCAGACTGAAAAACTGGTTCAGATTGCGGATCTGGTCAACCGAGATATCCTGTTTGAGGACGCCCTTGTCATTCTCTTCGCGCTGCACGTGTTTCAGGTCAGGATGCCCAGAGGCGAGGATCTTCTGGACGACCGGGTCTGTAGGTGGTGCGCCCGCTGGATCATCATCTAGGGGGCTCGCGCCGAGGAGTATCGACGCCAATCGAAGCGCAAAGCGTGCTTTTCCAATTCCCGACGGACCTTCGATAATCCAGGCATGATGCAGCCTGCCTGACTGGCGGGCGCTGAGGAACTCGACTTGTGCGTCGCCATGCCCGAAGAGAGGAAGCGCTGCATCGCTCATGACGGCGTCAGTCTGTTGTCTATCGATTTCAGGGCCAGCTCGAGGATCACGTCTGGCGAGGACAGAGCGTCAAGCACAACAATACGATCCGGCTCTGCTTGAGCGAGCTTCAGGAAACCCTGCCGTACGCGTTCATGAAACTCCGGGGGCTGGCTTTCAAATTTATCCGTTTCGCCGCCTCGGACTTTTCGGCGCTCCAGCAGCGCTTCAGCAGGTGCATCGAGCACGAAAGTAAGGTCTGGGCGCGCGGGTTTTGTTACATCGGCCTGCATGGCCTTCAACAGGGTGTCGCTGACGCCGCCAAGCCCCTGATACACAAGCGTCGAGTCCGCAAAGCGGTCACATAGAACCCATTCGCCGCGTTCCAGTGCCGGTGCGATCAGTTTTTCGACGTGGTCGGCTCGCGCGGCATTCATCAACAAGGCTTCGGCAACACCGCTCCAGCCGTCTGTATCAGGCGGAGACAGCACGAGTGAACGAACCTGTTCGGCTAGCGGTGTCCCCCCGGGTTCACGCGTACGCACGACTGGCAGGCCGCGCTTACGAAGGGCGCTGTAAAGACCCGCGATCAGTGTCGACTTACCGGACCCTTCTCCGCCTTCAAGCGTGATAAATCGCGCCTTCGCTGTCATTGCGAAGCGCCACCTCCCATTTTCAGGCTCATCCCTTCGATGGCACGCCCAAGAAAGCCGAGCTTCGAAACGCTCTCCGTTGCAAAGAGCGGCGCGGTTACCGGCTTGTCCTTGCCTTCCATGGTAATCACCATGGTCGCGATCTCGTCGCCAGCCTGAATGGGCGCGACGAGCGGACCATTATAAACGATTTCCGTCTTCGCGCTGTCGAAGGCTCTTTTGTGCCCCGCGACACGGACAGGCGAGTTGAGCTTCACACCAACGGTGCGAACCTCTCCATTCCATACCGGAAGGCTCGCAATGGGGTCGGCGCCCGGCTCAATGCTGCGGGTATCAAACGCTGTGAACGCAAGACGCATCATGCGCTCGGCTTCATCAGCGCGCGCCTGAGAGCTGGGAAGACCGTTCAGCACGACAATGCGCCGTTCGCCGTCACGCACGGCCGACGCCGTCAAACCATAGCCAGAAATCTCCAGGTGCCCGGTCTTGAGCCCGTCGGCTCCGTCCATGGAATAAAGCAACGGATTACGATTTCCCTGCGTAATGCCGTTCCAGCTCATCTCTTTTTCTGAGTAGTATTTGTAGTATTGCGGAAACTTGTCGATTTCCATGCGGGCCAGATGTGCAAGATCGGCCGCTGAAATAACGTGTCCCTCGGCATTCAGTCCGCTGGCATTTTTGAAATGCGCCGTCTTCAGGCCCATGGATTGCGCGAGGTCAGTCATGCGGCCCGCAAATGCGTCTTCCGTGCCCGCCAGGCCTTCCGCCAGGACGATACACGCATCGTTACCTGACAGTATGACCACACCGCGAAGCAGGTCTTCGACCCGCGGCGTTTCACCGATTTTCAGGCCCATCGTCGAGCCACCTGTAGCCCAACCGCCCTCTCGCCAGGCTTTTTCACTGACGGGCAGCGTATCATCGAGCGAGATTTCACCGCTTTCAATCGCATCATAAACGACGTGCGCCGTCATGATTTTGGTCATCGAGGCGGGTATCATCGGCTCGTCGCCACGCTTGGAGAACAACACTTCCTGAGTGTCGTAGTCCAGGATAACGGCATACTCGGCCTGAGTATCGATCAGCTGAGCGTGAACAGGCAGGCAAAGGCTCAGCGCGACGAAACAGGCGGCGCGGAGTTTGGCGAGTGGCATGAAAGCGAATCTCCAGGTCAGGTTCTGACAATTATTGCAGAACATGACCTAGAAAAAGGGCCGCTTTGAGACCGGCGTCAATGTCAGGTGCTGTTTATCTCACAACTATGAAGCCGTCGGAGACGCCGCGAGCCTTGAGCTCGAACTTGGCCGACTCGGCTGCCTGACGTGATGGGAATGGCCCCACCAGGACGCGGAAATAGTCAGCGCCATGTACGCGCACCGGTTCGACATCGACAGGATAACGCCCTCCAACCTGTGCATTCATGCCCTGCGCGTTGCTGATATCGGCAAATGCACCGACCTGCACAAAGATTGTCGGCGTGAAGCCTGTGCTGACACGGCGTGGCGGCGGTGAGGAGGCAGGTATCGCTTGCGGGCGAGCTTCGATGGCGGGCAGGTTTGCAGAGACAATCCGCGGTGTGGATGGCACGCTCGACGGAACAGGCGCCTTGGTTGCAACTGATGCCAGTTGAGCTGGGGTCGCTGTGGACTTACCTGGATCAGGTATGCCCAGGGATGGCTCATAACCACCAAGCAGCATGTCGCCATAAAGGTTGGTGCGGCTCGGCTCAGGTTCCGGGACCGGGTCGAGTGAAGCCTGTTGAACAGGCTGTGTGACCTCGTTTTGCACAAGTGTCGTCTCGCCACCCGGGAGCGCAGGTGCTGGTCCAAGATAGCGAACCGTGACCGGCGCAGCGCCAACATCAATGATGTCCAGTGCAGTGGCCGCGCGATGCGACAGGTCAATGATCCGGTCATCCACGAACGGGCCGCGATCATTCACGCGAACGACAATCTCTTTTCCATTGGCTTCATTCGTGACCTGGACGAGGCTTGGGAGGGGCAGCGTCTTGTGTGCCGCCGTCATGGCGTCCATGTCAAAGACTTCGCCGTTGGCCGTCGGCAGGCCATCAAACTCTTCGCCGTACCAGGATGCAAGGCCGTGCTGGTCTGTCAGCACGCCAGCCGCGACGGGCTGCATTGTGACCTGTTTCGTCGGCGCAGGCGTCGCGCCTGAACCCAAGAGCAGTGTCTGGTTTGCAGTCGAGGGGGTGGGCTGTGCCAGCGCAGGCGCCTGATAGTCTTCTGGCCACAGGGATTTGGGACTTGGCGGTGTTGCCGCACTCGGGCGTGGCTCGACACTGGCCATCTGCTGCATCGGCTCAACGGACGGGGTCACACTTCCGGGATAGGAAAACTGAACCTTCTGGCGCTGCTGAGGCAGGACGCCAGGCCGGGTTTTTGTGACCGGGCCTCGCCATGGATCACGTATCGCATTGGCATTAGGTTGGGGCACACTGCCCTGCCCTGCATATTCGATCGGCGCCGGCGTGCGCTTTTCCGCATTAGCGAGACCGGGCGCAAATGCCATCACACTACAAAGGACGAGCGCCGAGCTGCGAAAGGATTTTGGAAGGGTCATCACGATCCTCATTCTGTGGTCATTTAGCGTGCTCGACTTCTGTCGACTGCACGGGGACAAGTTCCGATTTGATCGACGTTTACCATGATGAGATGGACACAGAATGAATACTGAAGTCCAGTTTCCCCGAAGTGCGCAACAGAAAATTAATCTTTCGGGCAATTCAGGCAAAAATGAGGTTCAGCCACCCTATTGCATTTTTTTCGCTGATGCCTGAAACAGGCGCCCTCTGCGGAGGAGTGGCAGAGTGGTTGAATGCGACGGTCTTGAAAACCGTTGAGCGTGCAAGCGTTCCGTGGGTTCGAATCCCTCCTCCTCCGCCATTTGCCCTTACAAGCACTTGTTTTTATTGTATTTATTTGTTATGCGACGCGCCTACCCGCCAAACCGCCCACCAGTTGGAAAATCCATTTTTGGCTTCTGAAAAAATGGACGCCGCGCGGAAAATGGAAAACCGCCGCGTCCTGTCAGGGTTGTTGGCCTTACGCTACCGAGCACTATCTGACTGATCCCAGCCGTTCGCAAAAGTCGGAACCTTTCGCGAGGTGGCCAGCCTCATCCTCAAAACTCGTTGTTCCAATCTACCATCTGCATCGCCTGGGTAGGATCAATTCCCGCCTCTTTGGCTTGAGCGAGCGCGCCGATTACAGCCGTGATGGCCCTTGCCCTGCCCCCGGCGTCGAACGCCTGAAGGGGTCGCAGCGTGTCCAGAGTAATCTTGCTACCCAGCTTTTCGCTGGCTTCCTCAGCCATGCCCGCCGCAATCGGCTGAAGCACCCATTGCGCAAGATGGCGTTGCGCCTCTCTCACAAGCGGGCCGGTTGTCGCTGAATTGGCGAGGCCCGGAAGGATACCGAACGCCATGTTGATGGAATCACGCGCCGCAGCCAACGTTTCGCGGGTCATTGACTTCGACAGATCGGGCGACAGATCGTGCGGTTTCCAGTCTTGCGACGGGCCAGGTCCGCCCGCTGCCGTGACGTTCACGCTTTCCCGAATAAGCACTTTGCCGCGATTGCCCCGGAAGCCGCGCGCGATGGCCTCTAAGTCAGTTTCGGGCGCTTCAGGGTAAGGCACAATCTGGCTGGCCAGCGGTGCCGTCTCGAATACCTCAGCCAGCGCCGTCTCGACAGCGTTCAGCAGGCTGGCCGTCAGTTGAGAGCGTTTCAGCGGTGCAGTGCCATAATACGGCGCGCCAACGTCCGAACCGATCCTGAAGTGCAGCACCTCACCGGCAAGAGCGGTTTCCGTGCGTCCGCCGCCCGCTTCGGACACAGAAACACGGTAAGCGCGGGGCCGTGAATCGCGCGTTGTCAGATCCCAGTCGGAACATGGCACCAGCCGGTCATCACGCATCAGGAATAGCGCCTCGCCTCGCAAGGCCAAAGAGCGGCCACAGAGTGCCAGAGAGCGGCAATCCAGCAAGTCGGTGCCCTTCACGTCAGCAAGTCCAAGCCCGCCTTCCCAGAGCATCACAGCGCCTTGCGCCGTCGCCGTCAGCTCGGCAATGCCGCGCCGTCCCGATATGTAAGATTCCCGCGCCGCCATCAGTTCGGCAGTGAAGCCAGACATTGCAGAGCGGGTTTCAGCCGGTTTCGGTTTGTTGAATGGCCACATGGTCAGGGCCTCCTGTATGGGCGCAGAAGGTCAGCCGCGCCGCTCAATTCCAGCGCACGCGCCACCCATGCGGGGTTGCGGTTGTAGGATTCCTCGATTGCGCCGCCCATGTTGACGGAATAGCTGGACGCCGCCGAACGGTCGGGCTCATCGGCCAGATATTCGGCCAGCCGGC
>CAZKXJ010000015.1:0-19128 GCA_964556825.1 uncultured Hyphomonas sp.
GAAACTTGCCGCGTGAAGTCCAGGAAACAGGCCGCTTAAAAATGGGATGATTACCTTGGTATCGAAGTAGACTTCTCCCTGCCTGCAGCCCGTGTCGTTCACATGCTTGAGCAAATCATTGAAGCGCTCGGAAAGCCGATGGGCATGCGCGTGGACAACGGGGCCGAAAAATATCAGTGGCAAGCTGCAGACCTGGGCAGCAAAGCGCGGCATTGGCATCTTCTGCATCCAGCCTGGCAAGCCGCAGCAGTATGCCTATGTCGAGCGCTACAATCGGACCGTTCGGCAAGAATGGCCAGGACGGTTCATCTTCAATACGATCGAGAAGGTCAAGGAACACGCTACGCGGTGGCTCTGGATTTACAACAATCAGCGCCCGGACATGGGCATCGGCGGGATTACCCCGCCATGGAACTGAAACTTTCTGCGTAAAGTTCAGGAACCTGGCAGCTTAAAAATAGGATGATTACCGTTCACCACGCTCATTCCGCGCTTGGGATTAGCTTTTCTAGACATCGACGGAAATCTCTAAGATCTTTCTCGTCGAAATCTGCAAATAACTCAGCGGCCGCACGTCTTCCGGCCCGATCAATTTTGGACTGCCGGGAGACTGCCAATCTAGAAGGCACAACCCTCCACACACGACGATCATCGCTGTCCGCGACCCGGGATACATATCCACTTCGCTCCAACTGGTCTATCAGAGACCCGACAGAAGCTCGCCCCAGCTCCAATATCTCGGCTAACTCGGTTTGCGTAGGGTTAGAAAGCCGAAAAACATACAGCATCGCTCTCCATTGAGCCCGCGTGAGTTCCAAGGATGCCATATCCATATCAAATCGACGCCGAAGCACGCGCGTAACACGGCTTATCAGAAAAGCCAGCTCAACTCGCTCATCGCTCCAGAAATCATTGTCAGCGAATCTCAGAATTTTCTCTTGGGGCATTCCAACCAAACCTAGCCATGGTGTCAAAAGTTCACTCTGGCTTTGTGCAGCTCGAAATTCAACCGCTATATTCAAAGCAGGAAAAAAGTGCTGGCTAGATTAATCTAGCCAGCAAGTCTACCGAAACTGCGGAATGTAGGAGGAGGCCTTCCTGACGATGTGATACTTTCCTCACTTCGTCAGGGCGACTGGTTTGACATTCCACCGCTCAGACAAGCCGCAGGCACTCGTGCTACCGGCTGTTGCCAACCTTAATACACGAAATTTCCGCACGGGTCCATACTGTATGTAAGCAAACGGACTTTTGCCGACCCCTCATCGGCCTCCCGACAGCCCATTTGCTTGCATATGGTATGCATTCATACAATGTGACCTGATACCCATTTGGTTCCGCATTTGAATGGAGAGTCTGTCGCAACGGAGACAGACAATGCGCAAAAGCAAATTCACCAGGGAACAGATCATCGCGACCCTGGCTGAAGAGGAAAGAGGCATGGCAGCCGCAGACGCGTGCCAGCGTCATGGTGTCAGCTCGGCTAACTTCTATATCTATGGACGGCTCTCCCGGTGCAAGCGATTTGAGTCCTGATCGAACGGGTGTTGGATGCCAACATCTACTGGCAACGCCCCGCAACGTGACGGCATCGCCTCGTGCCCAGACGCACATGCCCTTGCGCTTCTCCACCATCCGGACATGCTTCCGCCGGGCGGCATGGCGAAGGGCCTGGACGACCTTGAAGACGACCGAATTGCGCAGCGTGGCATCCGTCGCGTCAAGCCGGCGCTCGATCATCACCCGCTCGGCGAGATCCCGGGTTGTGAGTTCGCCATCGACCTCAAGATGGCGCACACAGATGTCGGTGAACAGCCGGATCGACGCATTTATATGAGCCAGGTCGTGCTTCGCCTGCGCGATCTGAGCCTGGTACGCCGTGATCCGCCCGTGGATCTCGGCGCGCTTGTCCTTCACACACACCTTGGGTGTGCCTGCTCCTCCCAAAGGGAGAGAATGCTTCTGAGTGCAGTTAAAAAAGCTAATGGCTGATCGAGCATCAAATGGTGGCGCGCCTCAGGTACGGCGATTATCGGAATGTCACCGCCCCCCAGCTCGCGGATGTAGTCAGCCGAGTCCCTGGTAAAGAGCTGACTCTTTCCGCCATGAACGATGATCTTGCGGCCCGGCGCATTCACGAGTCGATGGCCGATTGTGAGCCATTCGTCGGACTTATTGCTTCGTCGGAATACCTCAGGTGAGAACTTCCATGTCCAACCGTCACCGTCGCGCCGCATTGAATGATACGCCATGTAATCTAGGAGGAACGGCTCGCCGACCGGCTGGGGCGGGGAAAGGACGTATCTTTTGCGCGCCTCTTCATAGCTCGCATAGGGCCGGTTGGGCTTGTCAGGATCACCTGATCCCGGGCTGGAGCGGCGATGGTTCCAGTATTGCTCCAGGAGCTCGGCTCGCATGACCATGAGATCGCAAATCACGACGCCGGAGAATGCATCGGGCGACAGGGTCACGGCTGTCAGCGCTGCGCCCGCGCCGAAACTGTGCGCGATGATGGTGGGTTTGTGGCCATCTGTAAACAGATCGAGTGCCTCGGCAATCTCATCAAACTCGCGCCCCCTCGCCGCGGGATCGGCTTGCCCGCGCATCTCCGTGTCGCCCATGCCGGCGAGATCGAACGCCACCACGTCGTAATCTTCCGCGAGAAACGGAGCGATGAAGGCAAAGCAACGGGCGTGGGAGAGAAAGCCATGTGTCATAAGCACTTTCGGCTTTTTCCGGTCGCCCCAGCGAAAGTAATGCGTCCTGGCACCGTCGATCTCAACATAACCTTCTTCGCGCGGCACCTTGAGGGCCGACACAAACCATTCCGGCAGATGCGAACCATCGCCGGCCCAGACAGGGTCGATGTCGTCGGGAAAATCTCCAATCTTGGACAATACGTTCATTTCGTTAAGTGTTCCTTGCTAGTGGGTTTGTCGATCACGAAGCCGCGATACTCCTCGTTCGCTACATCTTCGCAGAGTGCGACATAGCCAGACACGCTTGGAAAATTGATCAGTTGACGCTTCTTGCCCGGGATGTTTGCGCCCATGTACCAAGAATCCGCTTCGGGAAAGAGTGTCATCGCGCCTGCTTGGGCAACCATTTCGGTCCAGACCGTTTCAGCTACCGGATCGGCTTCGAAAAGATCGGCACCATTTTCCCGCATCCAGACCAGAAAGTCGCAGATCCAGTCACCCTGTATCTCTGCGCTGGTCGGGCCGTTTGAGAAACCCGACGGGCTGAGTGGCCCGTATGCGAACAGCATATTGGGAAAGCCAGATACCGCCATTCCCAGATAGGCGCGTAGTCTGTCTTCCCACGCATGGGAAAGTGATAGGCTGTTCGTCCCCGTGATGTTCATATCGATCAGCCCGCCGCGCCCGGCATCGAAGCCGGTGGCGAAAACGATGAGGTCGCATTCCATCTCGCCGTCATCGGTCTCGATCGCGTGCGGCTTGACCTGGATGATCGGAGTTGCCTTGAGATCGACCAGCGCGACATTCTCCTGCGCGAAAATCTCGTAGTATCCCTGCTCGAGCGAAGGTCGCTTCGTGCCGAACGGATGCGGTGGCTCGGATGGGGCAAGTTTCTCGGCCAGATTGGGATCGGCGATCCTTGCGCGAACCTTGCCGCGCCAGAAATCATAGGCGTGGCGGTTGGCTTCGCGGTTGGTAAGCAAGTCAGCGAAGTTGTGATACCAGAACCTGAGGCCGCCCTGTTGCCACAGATCTTCAAAGTGCGCGGTGCGCGCTTTCTCGTCAACTTCGAGCGCCGATACGTCTAGCGATTGGCATTCGAACCCTCCGCTCGTCTGCTTGCGCGTTTCGAAGATCGCGGCATAGCCCTTCTTGTCCCGTTCCTGGTCTTCTTCTGAAAGCTTCTTCTGCTGCATAGGCAGCGCCAGGATGGGAGTTCTTTGAAAGAGGGTCAGCTTCGATACGGATTTGGCCGCTTCTTGCGCGACTTGCACACCACTTGCACCGGTGCCGATCAAGGCAACCTTACGTCCGCTGAGATCGACACCCTGCTGCGGCCAGCGCGCCGTGTGAAACCATTGGCCTTCGAAATCCTCAAGGCCGGGAAAATTGGGGACATACGGCTTTGATGCGAAACCAAGAGCGGGCAACAGGAACCGTGTCGAAACAGTTTTGTCGCTGTCGAGTTGCAGACGCCATTGCTTCGTCTCCTTCTCATAGTGCGCGCCTTTGACCCCAGACCCCATGCGCATCATGGGCCAAAGGTCGAGCGTATCGCAAACATGCCGGAAATACGCTCTGAGCTCTTCCCAACCGGGAAATCGCTCGCTCCAGGCCCATGACTTCCACACTTCAGGTATAGAGTACTCGTAAAGCGGAACCTGTGAATCCACTCGTGCGCCTGGATAGCAATTCCAGTACCAGATGCCGCCGGGCTGGGCCGCAGCATCCACCAGCAACACGTTGAATCCAGCGTCACGCAACTTGTGGAGCAGGTATATCCCGCTGAAGCCGGCACCGACGATTACAACGTCGTAATCAGGAGACTCCCGCTGGCTCACGGTGCGACCGTCAAACGTTCGGCGATTGCTTTCGCCGTTGCATAGTCGGCCTTGCCGTTGGATGCACGCAGGGGTTTTTCCGTCGGATGTATGGCCTTGGGCGTTTTGTATCCTGCCAGTTGATCGCGCACATGGTCCTTGACAGCTTGCTCGTCGAACGGGACGCCGTGGTTGAGGTGGACGACGGCCGTGACGGCCTGGCCCCATTTTTCATCCGTTACACCTACGACCAGCGCTTCACCGATGGCGGGATGGGTCTTGAGCACTTCCTCGACTTCTTCTGGGTATACCTTCTCGCCAGCAGTGTTGATGCATACGCTGCCGCGGCCTAGCAGGGTAAGGCTTCCATCGGCCTCTACCCGGCACCAGTCACCCGGAATCGAATAACGCACGCCATCGATTGTGCGGAATGTCTTGGCGGATTTTTCGGGATCTTTGTAATATCCCATGGGGATGGCCCCCTTGCGGGCGATAAAGCCAGGCACACCGCTTCCTGGTTCGACTTTCTGATCGTTTTCGTCGAAGACATCGCAGAATTCGCCAATCCCGAATTTCGCGGTGTTCGTACCGCCCTGTGCAGTCGTGACGGAGAGGCCGAAGCCGAGCCCTTCGGAGGCGCCGAAACTATCCATCAGCACGACCTGGGGAATGTGCTCGCATAGACCGGCCTTAATCTCCTTGCTCCACATCACGCCGGACGAGATGATGGAGACGAGGCTCCTGGTATCCCAGCGGCCCGCGTTTTCTTCGAGCGCGCGAAGCATTGGCTTAGCAAAGGCGTCGCCCACAATTGCGATGCTTTCCACCTGGTGCTTTTCGACCGTTTCCCACAATTCTGAAGCTTCGAAAGAAGGGGCCGTCAGCGTGACGATCGCGCCGCCCGACATGAGCGCACCTATCGCGGTGATGAAGCCCGTCCCGTGCATGAGCGGGCAGGAGGAGAGAGTGCGCCTGCCGGGCCCCTCTTTCTCGATCAGCGCAACATTTTCTTCCAGCGTCTGCGGAACCGGGCCAAGTAACTTCTGCGCGTCCAGCTGGGCCTTGCGCATGTCGTCGTGCCGCCACATCACGCCTTTCGGCATCCCGGTCGTGCCGCCGGTATAGATGAAGAGCAAATCGTCGGGTGAGCGTTCGATGCCGAGCGCCGATCCGTCCCCTTTTCCCGCCAGCGTCTCATAGGGACTCGCAAAAGACGCGATTTCGGAAGGGTCGCCAATTTCGACGAAAGTGTGAACCTTCTCGAGCCTATCCTTGAGTTCGACGATACATTCGCGAAACTCCGAACTGTAAACAATCACTTCGCTGTCAGAATCTTGGAAAATGTAGAAAACTTCTTCGGCGCGGTAGCGGTAATTGATGTTCACATGGGTCAAGCGCCCCTTAAAACAAGCAGCCATCAGCTCGCCATATTCGGGGCGGTTGCGCATGTAGAAGGCCACCTTGGCACCATCGCACGCTCCGCGTTGACGCAACGCGCGCGCGATATTATTCGAGCGCGCGGACATTTCGGGCCAAGTGACGATCCGGTCGCCGTGTATCAGCGCCGGAGCGTCCTGAGGCATGGCGGGCTCGACTGCGTCGAGAATGTCACCGAGGTTCCAGTCGATCATGTTCCTTCTCCCTTCCGGACGGGACAGCCAGTCTCGCAGGCCCCCGCAATGAGTGTATTACGCGGCCTTGATCCAGCCTTGCAGTGCTGCCGCCTCGGCCCGCACCGTTTCGGGTCCGCCAAGCACCTGCCGGTCGAATCCAATGCGTTTGAACCAGTAGTGGAGACCGATCAGGTCCGTGAATCCCATCCCGCCATGCACTTCGGTGGAAGTGCGGGCGACAAAGCGATGGACTTCGCCGGTGTGTGATTTCGCGTGGCAGGCGACGAGCGATGCCTCTGTCGGAACTGCGTCAAAGGCGTGGGCGGCGTACCAGACGAGCGAACGGCACGGTTCATGCCGCGCGGCCATCTCGGCGCACATGTGCTTTACGGCCTGGAAACTGCCGATAAGGCGACCAAACTGTTCGCGCTGGCCAGCATAATCGACAGCCTTTTCGATCATGGCCTGACCTGCGCCAAGACTGTCGGCGGCGAGGATCACACGCCCCGCAGCGCGCAGCCGGCCCACTGTAGCTCCCCCATCATCAGCCAGTGGTTCCGCTTCGGCCCCGTCAAACCGCAACTCCCCGACGCTGCGGGTCCGATCGATGGTCGTCAGCGCGATAGCCTTCAGGCCCGACGCCTTGGCACCGACAAGGTGCAGCCTGCCGCCGGAATCGGCGACGATGAAGGCATCGGCTCCTTCGAAATCGACTGCGAACAGGGCGGTGCCGTTGAGCTTCCCGGCAACAGAGGAAACCCCCGCGCCGTCGCGCACCTCGATTGTCTCGGAAATCGCGACACCGATACGCGCTTCGCCGCTCACGATCTTTGGCAGCCAGTGGGCCTTTTGCTCTTCGCTGCCTGCCTCGCTCAGCGCGATAGGCGTCAGAACATGACTGGCAAGAAAAGGTACTGGCGCGACCGCATAGGCGAGCTGTTCCGCAACTATGGCAGCGTCGAGAAGGGTCATGCCGAGGCCGCCATGCTCTTCGGGTACCAGCATCCCGGGAATTCCCAGGTCCTGGACGGCGCGGAGCACTTTGTCGCTAAGCGGATTGTCACGCTCGGTACATTCGCGGACATGATCGAGCGGGCAGGTATCCGCAAGACACCGCGCAACCGCATCGCGCAGCATCTGCTGGTCCTGAGAAAGTCCGAAATCCATTAGGCTGATCCCTGTTTGTGACGCGGCATGTCTGCGGTTGCTTTCGCCGCATCCGAAATCTTCGCCAGCTTCGGTTCGCGCGGCATTTCGAGGCCACGTTCAGCGATGATGTTCTTCTGGATCTGGGCGGTGCCGCCGCCGATGATGAGACCGAGCTGGAACATATAGTTCCATTGCCACGCCCCCCCTTCCCGCTCACGCGGGCTGTGGTGATAGAGAATGCCCAGTTCGCCCATGGCGTCGATTGCCAGCGCGGATATCTGGTGAGCGAGTTCGCAGCTTTGCAACTTGACGATCAGTTTCGCCATGCCGCCCGGCTCACCCCTGAGGCTGTTCGAAAGGATCCGCATCCCATTGTATTTCATCGCCGCCACTTCGGCCTGCAGTGCCACCAGCCGGTCGCGCAGTACCGGATTGTCGATCGCGCGACCCTGGCCCAAACGCTCTTCCTGCATCAGCGCGATCAGTGCCTGCAGCCGGTTTTCAAGCGCGTCGGGATCGCCCAGCATTCCGCGCTCATGGCCAAGAGTTGCGTTCGCCACGAACCAGCCCTGGCCCCGCTGGCCGACGATCTGATGCATGGGGACCCGGACATCGGTAAAGAACACTTCGTTGAATTCGGCATGACCGGTCATCGTCTTCAAGGGGCGAACCTCGATGCCCGGCGTGTCCATCGAAAAGATCAGGTAGGAAATGCCGCCATGCTTGGGCGCGTCAGGTTCGGTCCTGACCAAGCAGAAGATCATGTCGGCCTGCTTGGCGGTGCTGGTCCAAATCTTCTGGCCATTGACAACAAATTCGTCGTTCTCGATGTGCGCGCTGGTCTTGAGATTGGCGAGGTCCGACCCGGCACCGGGTTCGGAATAGCCCTGGCACCAGACAACATCGCCTTTCAACGTGGGTTCGATCCAGCGCCGTTTCTGTTCCTCGGTGCCGAGTTCCAGCAGAGTCGGCACGAACATCGAGATTCCCTGATTGGAAAGTCCGCCCGGCACCCTGGCCCGCGCAAATTCCTCTGCGATGATGCGCGATTGGAGAATGTCCGGCTCCGCTCCATAGCCGCCATACTCCTGCGGGATCGTTCGAGCGGTATACCCATGCTCGATCAACAGCTTCTGCCATTCGACCGCCTTGGACGAGGGTTGGGCCGCCCGGTCAGAAGAAGGCGGAGCAAGATGGGTGTGCGCTTCGATAAAGGCCCGCACCTGCTTGCGGAAGACATCGTATTCGGGTCCATATTCGAGATCCATGGCGCTTCTAACTTTCACTCAGGCGGAAAACAGGAAGGCGGAAGTCCTCACCGATCAGTTCGAACTCCACTACCACCGGAAGGTCGAGCGCAAGACGCTCGTGATCGCAACCAACCAGCCGCGTGGCCATGCGCACCCCCTCTTCCAATTCAACCACCGCAGCCACGAAGGGGATGTCGGCGGCAAAAGCCGGGTGGAGGGCCTGGTGGGTTACGGTCCAGGAAAACAACGTGCCCCTGCCGCTGCTGCGTTCCCAGGAAAATTCCGGCGAGCCGCACTTTGCGCACATATAGCGCGGCAAGTGGCGGAAGCTGCCGCAATCGCCGCAGCGCTGGAAATAGAGATGGCCGTCCTGGCACCTCTTCCAGAATTCCTGCTCAACCGGGTCTTGTGGGCGCGGTCGCGGCTTGGGAGGCACAATCTGCGCGGAGGGCCGCATTTTGGGGGGCAGATCGCTTTCGCTGCTCATGCAAACCTCCTGAGAATGGCGATGCTGCCGTCGCCGAGGTCGCCCCAACCGGTCACGAGGCCGGTCTGGGCTCCCGGCACCTGGCGCTCGCCGCAGTCGTGACGAAGCTGACGCACTGCCTCGACCACGTGGTTGAGGCCCCAGACATGCGCCTCACTGAGCAAGCCGCCATGGGTGTTGATCGGAAAGCTGCCACCCAGCTCAATCTGGCCGTTGGCGACGAATTCGGCCTGTCCGCCTGGTTCGCAATACCCCATCGCTTCCAGTTGCAGCAAGACGACATAGGTAAAGCAATCGTAGATCTGCAGGAAATCCATGTCTTCGCGCTTGACGCCAGCCATATCGAAAGCGCGCGGGGCGGCATAGCTAAGGCCGATCTTGAAGGGATCGGGCCGCGACGGGATGTCGTCGGCGGGATAGGGGTGGCCTTCCGCGGCACCGGCGATGCTGACGGGCACATGGGGCATATCCCTGGCCCGATCCATTCGCGATATGACAACCGCGCAGGCCCCATCGGTTTCAAGGCAGCAATCGTAAAGGCGGAACGGCTCGGATATCCAGCGCGCTGAATGATAGGTTTCCGCGTCGAGTGCGCGCCCATAGGTAAAGGCGCGCGGATTCAACTGCGCGTGACGACGGCAGGCCAGCGCGACGGCCGCCATCGCATCCGCACCCACGCCGTAAAGTTTCGAGTGGCGGGTCGCCAGCCAAGCATACATCTGCACCGGCAGGAACACACCATAGGGGATGTAATAGCCCTGGATGGTATTGGTCAGCGTGTTCATGTTCATCGCCCGAGTGGGCGGGGCACCCGGCTTGGACCTGAGGGCGGAGTAGCCGTTCCAACCGAGCGTGACCAGCACGTGATCGCAAAGCCCGCTGGCAATCGCCATCGCAGCGTTCTGCAGCGCCGTCGTCGGGCTGGCGCCACCCATGTGAACGGTGGCCGCATAACGCAGCACATCAATGCCGAGATTGGCGGCCATTTCCTCCGAGGTCGTATAAATCGGCGGCGGCACCATGCCGTCGATATCGGAAGGTTTCAGGCCGGCATCCGCGATGGCGCGGCGCGAGGCTTCCAGCATCATGTCCACTGCAGTCCGTTCGGTGCCCTTCACGAATACGGTTTCGCCCACACCGGTTATGGCGGCCTTGTCGGCAAAGGATAAGGTCTGTGAAGCGTTCATACCGCGTCCCCGTCTTGCCGGAATTCAGGAATAGAATCTGGCATCAGTCAGCGCCCTTTCGGCCCCGTCGACAAGATCGCGCATGACCTCTGCCGCTGGACGGATCGAATGGATCAGACCGATTCCCTGCCCCGCGAAGCCGGGCATGATATCCTTGCGCTGAGCCTTGATGCCCGAAGCCATGACCGGCCCTGAAATCATCGACTGGTAAGGCATGGGAAGCGCCTCCTTGCCCGCCGCAACCCAGGCATCGGCCCATTTGTTGCGGATCATGCGCGCGGGCTTGCCGGTCATCGCGCGGCTGACGATGGTATCTGCATCGCCGCTTTCGGTGATTGCTTCCTTCTGAAACCGTTCGATGCCGGCTTCATCGGTTGCCAGGAACGCCGTTCCGACCCACGCGCCCAGAGCGCCCAGCATCATCGCCGCAGCGACTCCGCGGCCATCGGAGATTCCACCCGCTCCGATCACCGGAACCCGGTCCCCCACCGCATCGACCACTTGTGGAATCAGCGAGAAGGTTCCGATCGGGGAGTTGTGTCCGCCGCCATCGTGACCTTGCGCAACAATCATGTCGATACCGGAATCGACCACCTGTTGGGCATGTTTGACCTTGCCGATCACCGCCATGACCTTGGTGCCATTCGAATGAAGGCGGTCCATCCACGGTCCGGGATTGCCGAGGCCGGCGGCATAGACTGGCACCTTTTCCTCGATTACAACTTCCATCTGCGCCTCGAAAAACTCCCGCGAGAACAGCTGCGGCCCGCCCTTGCCCATTTCCGGCGCGCCAGCCGCGCGCATGGCCATTGCGGCATCCACTTCGGGCAGATCCTCGCGTTCCATGAAATCGCGGGTGAACTGCTGGTATTCGCCAAGCAATGCCATCGGGTTTTCGGGCACGGCGCCGCTTTGCGGGGCCGAACCGCGCCTGACAGAGGCAGGCAGAAGAGTATCGACCCCGAACGGTTTGTCGGTCATCTCGCGGGTCTGGCGGATCCAGCTACGCAACTGGTCCGGTGAGCAGGCCGCAGCGCCAAGAACGCCAAGCCCCCCCGCATTCGATACTGCAGCCGCGAGCGCGGGGACACTGGCCCCGCCCATCCCGGCCAGAAGGATCGGGTACTCGATCCCGAGAATTTCGCAAATGTGGCTCTTGAGTGCCATCGTGTTACCTTCTCCAAATTGCGCCATCCACGGGCGCCTGTTATTTTACATCTGCCCCCACTTGACCTTCTGGGACACAAGCTCAGGGCTTCTTTCTGCGAGATAGAAGGCGGAGCCCGCCACGAGACGCGCCATCGCCTGCCGCGCTCCTTCGGCATCGCCCTTGCGCACAGCTTCAAGGACGCGGCGCAAGAAGCGCAACTGGACCGCACGCTCTTGCGCCGAATACCCCAGCGAGAGCGAAAATTCGCGGGTAAGCATGTGCAACGCGGAAGTCAGAAGGCCGAAAAGCGGATTGCCGCTGGCCCAGCCGAGCATATCGTGAAAACGGCGATTCAGTTCCTCGAACTGGCTACTGGCTTCGTTGCGCTCCAGCTCTTTGAGGCAATCGGCAAGTGCGCTCAGATCACCCGTGGTCGCGCGCTGGGCGGCATAGGCTGCAACATTCGGAGCTATGGCTTCGCGCAGTTCGAGCAGGCCTCTGAGGTCTGCTTCCATGAATTGCAGAATGAGAGAAAGATTATTCGCAAAATCACCGGTCTGCGGGCGGGCGACCACCGGGCCGCCACTACGGCCAAGTTGAAGATGGATTACGCCCTGAAGCTCAAGGAAGCGGAGCGCTTCGCGCAAAGTCGCTCGAGCGACATCGTATCGCGCAAGCATTTCGTCCTCGCGCGCCAACCTGTCGCCCGCAACATGCGCCCCGGCTTCGATATCGCGTACAATGTCTTGCGCAAGCGTGAGCGCACGCTTGGTTTTCCTGGAATCATCGACCTTCGGTTGCATCTCCGGGAATCGCTCCTCTGATAAATCCTTATAAGGGTTTATCGGCGGATATGTCTAGAGCCTTCCTAAAAAGTTCACAGCTTGACCGGATTTTGCAATAATCCTTATAAGCTTTATTGACCACGGCCTGCAAATTCCCTAACTATCCGCAAACGAGGTGAGTCTGCTTGCTGGGCATGGAGGACAAGACATGAGCATCGACACGATGGAGCTGGATACTGCCGAAAAAATCGCGGCCATGCCGATCGACGAAATCGATGTCTCTCGGCCGAGCCTTTTTCAGCAGGACACGATCGGCCTGTTCTTCGACCGGCTGCGCAAGGAGGAGCCAGTCCATTACTGCCGTGAAAGCCATGTCGGACCCTTCTGGTCGATCACCAAATTCGACGACATCATGGCCGTCGATACCAACCACAAAGTTTTTTCATCGGAGGCAAAGCTCGGCGGTATCGCCATCCAGGACATGCATAGTGCGGAAGGTGCGCTCGAACTTGAAATGTTCATCGCCATGGATCCTCCAAAGCACGACCAGCAACGCAAGGCCGTCACCCCCGCTGTGGCGCCGTCCAACTTGCTGTTGCTCGAACCGACAATCCGAGAACGAGCGTGTCAGATTCTCGATGATCTACCGATCGGCGAGGAATTTGATTGGGTTGACAAGGTCTCGATCGAATTGACCACGATGACCCTTGCCACCCTGTTCGATTTTCCGTGGGAAGAACGCCGCAAGCTCACCCGCTGGTCCGATGTCACCACCGCTGCTCCTGAAACCGGCATCGTCGCATCGTACGAAGCGAGGCGCGAAGAGCTCATCGAGTGCGCGATGTATTTCAAGGGCCTGTGGGATCAGCGCGTCAATGAGCCGCCGAGGAACGACCTGATTTCCATAATGGCGCATTCCCCGGCGACAAAGGATATGCCTTTCCTCGAATTTCTGGGCAACCTCCTGCTGCTGATCGTGGGCGGCAATGACACCACGCGCAATTCAATCAGCGGCGGTGTGCTCGCCCTCAATCAGAATCCCGACGAATATCGCAAACTGAATGACGACCGATCGTTGATTGCCAGCATGGTGCCGGAAATCATCCGCTGGCAAACGCCGCTGACTCACATGCGCCGCACTGCGCTTCAGGATTGGGAGATCGGCGGCAAACAGATCAAGAAGGGCGACAAGGTCGTGATGTGGTACCTGTCGGGCAACCGCGACGAAACGGTTATCGACCAGGCCGACCGGTTCATCATTGACCGCAAGAATCCGCGCCATCACCTGTCATTCGGCTATGGCATCCATCGCTGCATGGGCAACAGGCTGGCAGAACTGCAGTTGCGGATCATCTGGGAAGAGATTCACAAGCGATTCGCCAAGGTCGAGGTGACCGGCGAACCCGAGCGCCTGTATTCAACCCTTGTGCGTGGGATCACCAAGCTGCCGGTGCGGCTGCACGCCCGCTGAATTACTAAGGCAGAAATACGGAGTTTATGATGGTCAAAGTGACGTTCGTATCCAGCGATGGAACGCGGCGGGAAGTCGAAATTGCTGAGGGCGAAACAGCGCGCGAAGCGGCGCTTTTCAACGGCGTGCCGGGCATCGACGGCGATTGCGGCGGGGCCTGCGCCTGTGCGACCTGTCATGTCCATGTCGACCCGACCTGGATCGACAAGGTGGGTCGTCTGAAGGAAGGCGAAGCGGAGGCCGAACTCCTGCAATTTGCAGAGGGGGCCAGCGAATACAGTCGCCTCGCCTGCCAGATACCCATGGAAGCTGCGATGGAAGGTTTGGTTTTGCACGTTCCTGCGCAGCAGTACTGACCAGCCAGAGCGCGCCCTTGTCGTCCGAGTGGGGTGCCACGAATTTGATTTTTGAACGGAGGTTTCCGTGCCAACACAACTAGAATCCGATGTCCAGACGAGCGAAGACGCGTTTCGCACCGAAGTGCGGCAATTCCTCGCCACCAATTTCCCTGACGAACTCAGGGGCACGGGCAATATGATGGCCGGGCTCGACGGTCCGACCGACGAGAACCCTGTCCAGAAGAAATGGCGAGAAGCCGTGGGCGGGCGTGGTTGGGGCACGCCAACCTGGCCCAAGGAATATGGCGGGGGCGGACTGACCAAAGGCCAGGCCAGGATCATCGAGCATGAGTTCGCCAAGGTCGGCGCCTACAATCCGATCGGCGGAATGGGTGTGATGATGTTCGGCCCGACCCTGCTCGAATACGGCGACGAAAGGCAGAAGCTGGAGCATATCCCGCCAATCTGCCGTGGCGATATTCGCTGGTGCCAGGGCTACTCGGAGCCGAATGCCGGATCAGACCTCGCAAACCTGCAGACCTTCGCGGTCGACGAGGGCGATCACTACCTCATTAACGGCCAGAAGACCTGGACCAGTGGTGGCCAGTGGGCTGACAAGTGCTTTGCCATCGTCCGCACCGACCGGTCAGACAAACACAAAGGTATCAGCTTCATGCTGATCGACATGGACGCACCAGGCGTTGAAGTCCGCCCGATCACAATGATCAGCGGAACCAGCCCGTTCTGCGAGACCTTCTTCACCGATGTGAAGGTGCCGAAGGAAAATCTCGTGGGCAAGGAAGGCCAGGGCTGGACTATCGGCAAGCGCCTGCTTCAGCACGAGCGCACGAACATTTCGGGCGGAGGGCGCCTCGCCGGCATGATGGGCCAGAGCCTTGGCGATATCGCAAAGAAATACTGCGAAACCGGCGGTGATGGCGCGCTCGTCAACAAGGTCCTGCGCGACAAGATCGCCGATCTTGAGATCCGCTGGAACAGCTTCCTGCTCACCGCGCGTCGTGCGGTCGAGGAAAGCAAAGCGCAAGGCGGCGTTTCAGAGATCAGTTCGGTTCTGAAAAAGGTCGGCACCAAGCTGGCCCAGGACCGCAGCGAGTTGCTGATCGAAATCCGCGGCCTTCAGGGCCTCGGCTGGGAAGGCGACGAGTTTGGCGATGACGAACTTGAGGATGTGCGCGGCTGGCTCTTCGGCAAGGCAGCGACGATCTATGGCGGTTCGACCGAAGTCCAGAACAACATCATTGCCAAGCGGGTGCTTGGCATGCTCGACCACCAGTAAGCGACGGGAGCAAGGACAATGGCAGTTCTCAGCGAAGAACAGGAAATGCTGCGCAACATGGCGCGCGACTGGGCGACTAAGGAAAGCCCGGTGGCGGAGTTCCGCAAAGTCCGCGCAGCAGGCCAACCGCAGGCCTACAACGCTGACGCCTATGCCGCGATGGCCGAAATGGGCTGGGCCGGGATCATCATTCCCGAGGCCCATGGTGGATCAGATTTCGGTTTCTTGTCGGCCGGCCTCGTGGTCGAGGAACTCGGCAAAACGCTCACCGCAAGTCCGCTGGTGGCCACAACCATCGCGGCGAGCGCAATTCTGCTCGGCGGAAGCGACGAGCAGAAGGCCAAATGGCTTCCCAGGCTTGCCAGCGGCGAAACAGTGGCAACGCTGGCCGTCGAGGAAGGAACGCATTGCGATCCCTCCGCAATCGAGACCAGCTTTTCGGGCGGCAAGTTGACCGGCAAGAAGGCATTCGTGCACGAGGCGCATGGTGCCAGCCTCTTCGTGGTCGCAGCCAAAGACGGCCTATACCTGGTCGAAAAGGGCGATGGCGTTTCACTGACCACGCGCAAGCTTACCGATCAGCGCAGCCACGCCGATATCCAATTCGCTGGCGCTGCCGCCGAGAAGCTCGAGGGCGGAGGCGACAGTCTGCTTGACGACGTGCTCGACCGGGCGCGCGTGCTTTCCGCTGCCGAAATGCTCGGCATGGCGCAAGCTGTGTTCGACACGACCCTCGACTATCTGAAGCAGCGTGTGCAGTTCAATCAGGTGCTCGCTACTTTCCAGGCGCTGCAACATCGCATGGCGGATCTGTTCGCCGACCTCACGCAGATGCGCTCCGCGGTCGAGGCGGGTTTACAGGCAGTCGACAGCGGTTTCGGAGTCGCGCGTGCAGCGACCATCGCCAAGGCCGAGGCAAATCGCGTGCTGCACGGTATCAGCAACCAGGGCATACAGCTCCATGGCGGTATCGGCATGACCGACGAATATGACGTCGGCTTTTACCTGAAGCGCGCACGCGTGCTCGAGGCGAGCTTCGGCTCGACGACCTGGCTTAAGGATCGATACGCCGCTTTGTCCGGTTACTGACCACGAGTGAAGTGTTCCCCGTCAGCGACTGTGAGACAGATCGGCAAAATTGCTTAAGGAGGATTTCTGGCTCATCGTAACTGATACGAGGAGTGAAGATGAGACAGAAATCCGGGCCGAAAGAGTCTTCGGCCGAGAAGCATGTGCAAGCAATCAAGCGTCAGACCCGGCGAAAGTTTTCAGCCGAGGAGAAGATCCGGATTGTCCTTGAAGGCCTACGCGGAGAGTACTCGATTGCCGAGCTGTGCCGGCGCGAGGGGATCGCCCAGGGGCTGTATTACACCTGGTCGAAGGAGTTCCTCGAAGCCGGCAAGAAGCGATTGTCCGGCGACACTGAGCGCCAGGCGACGTCGGGCGAAGTGACAGGCCTGAAGCGTGAGATGCGTGACCTGAAAGAGGTCGTGGCTGACCTGACGCTTGAGAACCGCATACTCAAAAAAAGCGTGATCGGGGATGGGGACGCCGAAGAATGAGGTACCCCGCATCCGAAAAGCTCGAAATCATCCGGCTGGTCGAGAACTCGCACCAGCCGGTGAAGAAGACGCTCGATCAGATCGGCGTGTCGCGGCCGACCTTCTATCGCTGGTACGATCTATATCGCAGGTTCGGCGAGGCAGGGCTGGAAGACCGGCGCGGCGGGTCCGGCCGCGTCTGGAACCGCATTCCAAAAGCCGTGCGCGATCAGGTTCTGGAAATGGCCCTCGACCAGCCGGAACTCTCGCCCCGGGAGCTGGCGGTGACGTTCACGGACGAGAAGCGTTACTTCGTCTCGGAAGCCAGTGTTTACAGGCTTCTGAAGGCGCATGACCTGATCACCAGCCCGGCCTTCATCGTGATGAAAGCCGGCAGTGAGTTCCGCGACAAGACCACGGCGCCCAACCAGCTCTGGCAGACGGACTTCACCTATCTGAAGGTCATCGGCTGGGGATGGCTCTACCTCTCCACGGTGCTCGATGACTTCTCCCGCTACATCATCGCCTGGAAGCTCTGCACAGGCATGGCGGCGAGTGATGTGCAGGACACGCTCAATCTGGCGCTCGAAGCTTCCGGGCTTGAAACCGCCAATGTCGTTCACCGCCCGCGTCTGTTGTCCGACAACGGACCATCCTACATCTCTGGCGACCTCGCCGAATATCTAGCCGACAAAGGCATGAAGCACACGCGTGGCGCGCCATATCACCCTCAGACGCAGGGCAAGATCGAACGCTGGCATCAGACCTTGAAGAACCGGATCCTGCTGGAAAACTACTTCCTGCCCGGAGATCTCGAAGCGCAGATCGATGCCTTCGTCGCGCACTACAACCATCAGCGCTATCACGAGAGCCTGAAAAATCTTACGCCAGCCGACGTCTACACCGGCCGGGGGCAGACCATCCTGCTCGAACGTGAGAAAATCAAAAGGAGGACGATGAAACTCAGGCGCTTGCAGCACGCCAAGTCTGCTGCTTAACTCAAACCCAGATGCGCTAGACCCTCCTTAAGTCAGGCAGCCTTCTGTCTCAAAATACCTGACGACGGACAATTGAAAGAACGAAAATCCGCTGAATAGTTGCGACGTGAGAGACCAATCCTTATTGACTGTTGCGAGCTCCAATTTGTCTGGACGAACGACGCAGTCAGAACACGCTCAATCAGCTTTTGTGTGTTCAGTGCTTTTAGTCCGGTAAGCACACATTTGCGTGCCCTTTTGCCTTAGGCAAGCAACCTTGCAATCTCCATGATAGATTGAAATTGGCACATGTCCTGCATTCCCCTGACGCGGGAGGCTGATACATGCTTATTCGCACGATAGAAGACCTGAGCGATATGCTCGTTAGGTATAACTACACCGCCAATCTCTCTCGCGGGAACTGGGCTTGGGAGTTCGCGAGGCGCAATCCTGCCCTGAGGGACGATGCCTACGCCGTACTACCTCAGCTGGAAACGGGGACCGCATGTCATGGCATCAAGCTGTTGAAGCTGGTTGAGCAGGACCTCGCCGCCGAAGCCTGGGGGCTCCTCTACTTTCCCGATCCCGACCAGACTGCGCTATCGACAGATGTCTTCTGGTCCGATCAGACATTCCCTCGCAAGATCGCGGTCCATGTCCGTGAGCGTGATCCTGACGAAGTTGACGAAATCTTCGAGAAGGGCACACGCCTTTGCAGAATTGTGCACCTGACCGATGCTGCCGGCCGCGAGCACTTCCTCGTCAAAGGGGCAAACTGCTCCGTCCAGATCCGCTGCAGCGGCAAGTCACTCCTATGCGGTGAACCCGTAAAGATGGAGTTTTCCGTTTCCGGCTTCGATTGCCCTGACGAATATATCGAGACGCTCAAACGTGCCCACCGCGTCTATGATGCCGAAGCAACGTCGCCTATCTGGTCACGCAAGGGACTCGGCTACCGCAACGCCTTGATTGCGCTTGATGCCTTTGAAGCTGGAATGACCTATCGCGAGACGGCGATGATCTTCTATGGTGAGGATCGCGTCAGGAAGGACTGGGCAGGTCCGTCCAGCGCCATGAAGTCGGAGATGGCGCGCTTGCTCACAAAAGGCCAGCGCCTGCGTGACGGCGGATATCGCGAACTGCTTGAGGAAAACCTCTAACCCCTATCAGCCAACAAAAAGCCGGCCCGAATGAACACCTCAGTTCACGAGCCTGATGCAGGAGCTGCCGAGCAACTGTTCAAGACGTTGGCAGAGGATCTGAAGGCATCGCCCCTCCCCCGCCCGCTGGCGCGGGGCTGTCCGGGCGGCGAGAGCCCTCCACCTCGTCCACGTCACCTGACCGGGCCCGGCTCGTCTCCGGTC
>CAZKXJ010000016.1:0-13907 GCA_964556825.1 uncultured Hyphomonas sp.
ACCTTCACATTACCAGCTCAGCAGAGCTGGGTGGGGCACGCCGTCCACAGCATCAAAAGCGAGAGGATGGGCGTGTCCCAGTAGAATATCTGCCGCAGGACCGTCCTCTCCGCATCTATTGGTGTCAAAGCGGTGAGACCGAGAACGGTGTGTTTGCGGTTCTGGATGTACTCCGCGCGCAGTCCCGGCAGCCGGAAATAAATCTGTACCGTGATGGCTCCGCCTATGAGATGATAGACATCACTGTTGACCGGCGCATGCGGCATCATTGTGAATCCCATTACGTCGGGCTTGAAATTCTTGACTTTTTCCTTGAGAATGCCGTTTCCGCGCCAAATCGGCGAGCGGTGGACAAACGGGGTATGTGCCGGATCGAGCAGCCCGTAGACGGCGTCATCCTGATGTGCCGGGACAACGACTTTCTCCATAAAGCGTATCCGTCCGCCCGGCCCGCCGAAAACGGGAACCTGTATACGCGGCTCACGCACCGCGCCGTCCGAGGCCAGAAAAATCCATACCAGATCCTCGCTGACCTCGCAGGGTAAAGGCTTCCGGTCGCTCGCAGTCAGCGCTTCCACCTTGCCGGAATTCAGGCGATTAAACTCAATCGCCTGGCCACAGATAAAAATAGGGCACGGCTTTCCCGGCCGCAATTTACTCAGCCTTGCAGCGACATACCATTGATCCTGAATGAAAGCCGGAACAATACCGCCAGGCTGCCCCTTCCTTTCAACCGCTTGATCTGCTGACAATCCTGTAATGTCTGTTGGAGTCATGGCTGTCTCCCGTCATCTAACTGGCAAACCGGGACCAAAGATACCGAATTCCTGTCCGCCAATGGGTGAGAACCCTTGCCACAAAGAAGCGATGTCGCCGACTTCATATAGAGCGGACCGTTCATTTCAGCCGCCTCCGGATCGCTTCGATCTTGTCAGATAGAACCTGCGGCGGAAGGGATTTTGCCGCAGGAACAAGTTTCAGGATTTCATCATGGCTCGCTTTCGGGCGAGCCTGAACTGCTGATGTCAGCAGAAAGGTCAGGTTTATGTCTTGCATAGCCATACTGTGATTCATTACGCGACGGCGTCGCTGTCCGAGACGAAAGTCTGCGGAAATGTCTCACATCGGCCGGCCTCCTGCTTTGCTTTGACTTATCCCGGTGCCGCCTCAGGGCAAGTTTTTCGGGTCGATTGATTCTCATCACGCTGCGATTGTATGCCTGCGCGTGATTTTCAGCGAAGCCACCCCGCCTCGGAAACTTGCGACCAGACACCTGGCGGCCATCACCATTAGCTGCGCGGGCAGATCCATGCCGGGATCAATCAGTATGCCGTTGCCAAGCCTAATCGCCGCTTGGACGGCTTCATTGAATACAAGAGTGTCTTGATGGCCGATGAAAACGACCGGTTCGATCGCGGCCGCCGGTCAGACCCAGCGGGGCAGTCCGGCAGCTTTGCCGGACACTACCTCCAGGCCCGGGCACGTTACTGGATCTTTCCCAAATCGGGCCGCCTCGACTTCAGCGGCGCGGCCTTGTTCGAGGGCGAATTTCTGGCGGACGCCCCGCATGCCACGGGCAAAGATCCGTCATCGATTCGCCCTCAAGCCGGCGGGCGACAAAGCGCAGTCTTTCGTCGATTTTCGATGGGTCCTTCCATGGCATCGCAACCTCCCGCCAAAGCGGAAAGTGTTACCCATGTGTCCGGTACAATCTGTCACCCATGTCTCGAGCCGCTCAAGCTTACCCATCGTTGACGGGCATCACCCTGCCGGGCTGGTACGGAACGTAGGCCATACCACTTTCTCCGGCATAGGCGCGGCCATAGTCATGCATCGACCGCATATGGAGCTTCTCCATCGCCTGCGGTTCCAGTGCCCCGCTATGGCCCACTTGCGCGATACCGCGCTCGACGAGCACGGCCCGGCGCTGTCGGACAAGCTCGCGCGCCTCGCCGCCAAACCCGGAATAGCCCACCTGTTGGCTGGTCTCGCCAGCCAGATGACGATCAAGCCAGGTGAGGCCTTGCGCGCTGAGGCGTGCATATCACAATGCTAAAGTGTGCAGATCCTTCAGCGCGCTCGTGATCAGGTCGTAGGCTTGTTCGTTCTCGTCCGGCATCACGATGATCGCGAGAATGGCAAGCTTCAGAGCGAGACCTTGAGGGGTGCTTGCCGGTACTTCTGGCAGGGCAGTGAGAAGTTCTTGCCGCGTCTCATATAGAGCCTCCAGACGGTGGTCCATTGCATCTAGTTCCACAGCTTCAGGCATGGCGGCGCATCGTTGCCTGGAAAGGTCGCTCCAATAGCGCTCTTGGATGAGGTAGGTGTCGAGCTCTTGCCAACGCCTGATCAGAGCCTGGTGCTCTTCCTCAAGCGCAAGCCAGGCTCTGCAGGCGTCGACAGATGGGTCCATCCGTGCGGGGATATCTTTAACGACAGCGACGGCGACTGATCCCGCGATAATTTGCCTGCGCGAGAGTTCAAGAGTAGCGCGTGAATCAGCATCCGCCGCGCCAGAAGGGCGTCGCGACATTGGTTTGCCTTTATGGTACATGTGAGTCGTTTAGTGTCACGCACCATAACAGCGTGATCGTTTTAAGTAAATATGATCGCAAAAAGAAAATGACTGATCTCACCTCCGCTCAGATCCGTGCCGCGCGCGCCTTGCTGGATTGGACGCAGCCGAAACTGGCTGAGATGGCGAAACTGTCTGTGCCGACCGTCCGCCGGATGGAGAGTGCCCGCGGACCTTCAGCGAGTACCCTGGCCAATGTGGACGCAGTGCGCCGGGCGCTGGAAACCGGGGGTGTTGTCTTCCTCGACCCGGAAGAAAGCAAAGATGGCGGTCCAGGTGTCAGGCTAAAGCTGTAAACCAGGTGAGCGCCCGACATTCGTGACTGAACGTCGCAAAGCTACTGTAAAGCGGCCGTGTCAGCGTCAGGGAAGTTAGATTCGCTCCAGCATCGTCACGGCTTGGAAATGGGCGGTGAAGAACCGTTATGCCGATCGCGGTAGCGCGGGACTACAGCAATACCTACGATATCGCCGAACAGCTTCCCACAAGGTCCAAGGGCAATCCGGACGACGAGTTCCTGTCAGACGAGGAGTTGACGGCGCTCTGGCTGACCCAGCCCGGTGATCTGCGCATGAGCATGACGCCAATAAGCAGGGTGTGTCTCGTGCAGAATGTGAGTGTCTGAGAGAACGTCAAACGCACGCCTGACGCGGAACATGCCGAAGGCGTGGAGCAGTAAATGTGCACCGGGTTTGATACCAGGAGTCCGGGTCAGTTGTTCTGTGGGGTGACCTAGCTCGGCAACCAGAACGCGCCGGATTAGGGTCTGTTGAGATTCATCGCAACTCGATGATGGTTGCGGCCGCGTAGATCATGGCTTGATAGCTCGCGTCAGTTTTGTCTGACCTGAATGCGATGCGCTTGAACTCCTTGATCTTGCAGAAGTAGTTCTCGACGAGATGGCGCCATTTGTACATCTCCTCGTCGATGTTGAGGGGGGCGCGGCGCTGTGGGCGCTGGGAGATGACGATTTTCGCGCCGCGCACGTTCATATCCTCAATGATCCAATTGCTGTCATAAGCCTTGTCGGTGAGCATTGCGCCGAACTCGACCCCGTCGATCAACGGTGCAACGCCCACTGTGTCGAAGCGATTGCCCGGCAGGAGTACAAACCGCACGAGGGTTACCGAGCCCATCGGTCAGCGCGAGGATCTTGGTTGTCCATCCGCCCTTCGACTTTCCGATGGCCTGATTTTGAGTCCCCCTTTTGCGCCGTGCGCGTGACGGTGGACATGGACGATAGTGGCATCAATCATCGCGTATTCCATGTCCGGATCACCCGCCAATGCTTCGAAGATGCGCTGGAAGACACCGCGGTCGACCCAATAGCGGAAGCGCTGGAACACCGTGTTCCAGTTGCCGAACTCGGCTGGCAGGTCGCGCCAGGGACTGCCCCAAAACAGCCTCCAGAAACATCCGGCCATCGCCTCCCGTTCGTACGGGGTCGGTCTTCTTACCAAGGCAGAACGGCGATACTTGCGCCCATTGGGCATCCGTGAGAATCAGGCGGACCATGTTCAGAACTCCCTGTTTGGAAGTTTGAATCACAATCTAGTCGATAAGTGAATCCTGATTCACAACAGACCCTAGTCCGAGCAAACTGACATTGACAAAGCGATTTTGATTATCAGGAATGAGCAATAGCTACATTCTGCGCAGCGTCGTCGCCACGTTTCGATCGCCTGAATGGCCAAAGGATTAGACGCTTAAGCACTCGGTAAAAGTTTACAACATCACCGGGGATCATAAAAACCGCAGGAACTACGACTAGCGTCAGGATCGTTGAAGAGGTCAACCCACCAATAAGGAGTGCGCCGAGGGCGTTCCGCCATTCCGCTCCATCAGACGTCGCCAATGCGACGGGCACCATGCCAAAAATTGCCGACAAGGCTGTCATGAGGACGGGGCGCAGACGTTCAGGGCACGCCTGAAGGATTGCGTCTCTTTCTGTCATGCCTTCCGCTATCAACTGGTTTGCCCGGTCGACGAGCAGAATGCCATTCTTCATGACGATCCCCATCAATCCAATGAGACCAATTTGTGCGAACAGGGAGGACTCCAGTCCAAAGTAATAGAGCCCTGCGAATGCCCCCGAAAAACTGAGGGGTGCCGTCACCATGATCACAAGCGGCTGAACGAAGGAATTGAACTGGCTGGCTAGTACCATGTAGAGCGCAATCAAGGCGAGCAACAATGCGAACCCGATCGCGCCAGCAGTTTCTTGCATACGTTCCGCCATGCCGCCCATCGAGTAGGCAACCTCTACGGGCGGCGGGTTGGCTTCAAGTAGCTCCAGCAGCGTTTCTGTCGCCTCCCCCAGTGAAACACCTGTTGCAGAACTCGCCAGCACTGAAATCTTCCGGGCTCGGTCTGATCGATCGATTTGCGACGGACCGGAAGCGAACTGAACGCGTGATACGGCACCGATATCAACAAGGCGCCCATCAGCGCCGCGCACTTGTATTCGGCTAAAGTCCTGCACGCTTTCCCGCTGATCCTCCTCCAGCCGCAACCGCACGTCATAACGCTTTCCGTCCGCTTCAAAAGTGCCTGCATCAAGTCCGCCAAGGGCAATTCGGGCTGTCTCTGCCAGCGCACGAGCGGAGATACCCTGATCCCCGGCTCTCCGTCGATCAAACAGGATTTGTGCTTCCGGCCGGCCGCTCTCAAAACTTGTTCTTACATCGGCAAAATTGGGGTTGGCGCGCATCTCGCGCACAAGACTATCGGCATATTGCGCTAGGGAGTTGAGATCGGATCCTCTCAACAACAAGTCGATATCCGAACTGCCGGACGTCGTCCCGCCGACCCACGGGACTTCAAGAACGGATATTTTGACCGCCTCGGGCGATGCTATTCGGATGGCCTTGCGGGCTTTATCCATGATTTCGAACTGACCGGTTTGGCGCTCCTGTTTCGGTGTCAAGGAAGCGTATAGATCTATGACACGGGCCTCGGCTTGCGCGCCTGCCCCGATCGAGACGAACACTTCTTCAACGTGCTCGATCTTGCGGAGTTCAGCATCAATCTTTTGCGCGGCGTCGAGCGCAGAAACAACGCCAGTGCCCAGCGGCAGCTCGATCGAACCCTGAAACTCGCTCCTGTCGGCGCGCGAGGTAAAACCGGAAGGAACGCGAGCTGCATACCACGCACCGGCAAAAACCGAGGCAAACGCAATGAGAATCACAACTATGCGAAATCGAACGGCCAGCTTTACGAGACCTGCATAGGCCCGGTCAGTTGAGTCCCAGAAGGCTTCGAGCGGCCGAAAGACGGGTGAAACGCCACTGGATGTGAGGATGCGCGATGCCAGCATTGGCGTGAGTGTCAAAGCAACGAGCAAAGAAACAGACACCGAAAACACGATCGTCAGACCGTACTGGAAAAAGAAGCGTCCTACGATGCCATCCATGAAGGCAATCGGAACAAAAACGGCAAGCGTGGCTGCTGTGCCTGCAACCACGGCAAGTCCCACTTTACGTGTACCGTCCAGCGCGGCCTCAAGCGGCGGCTTGCCTTCCTCCAGCTCTTTAATTATCGCTTCGATCACGACGATGGCGTCGTCAACGAGCAGCCCAATGGCAACGGTGAGTGCAAGCAGCGTCAGGACGTTGATCGAAAACCCCAGGAGATAAAAGCCAAAAAAAGTGGCCACAAGGGATGTCGGGATTGCCAGGGCCACGATTATCGTCGCTCTGAAATTCAGGAGGAAAACAAAGGTCACCGCAACGACAAGCCCGATTGCAATCACGACGTCATGGGTGACGTCCTCGATTGAATTCTCAATGAACTTCGACACGTCTCGTGTCGCGATAATGGTCACACCGGCGGGCGCAAGCTCACGCAATTCCTCTGTGGCGGCCTTCACATTGTGCGCGACCTCCACAGTATTTCGACCTGACTGCTTCCTGATATCAAGTGAGATACCTCGTCTGCCATTGAGCATCGCTGCAGAGCGCTCATCTTCAAGCCCATCCTCAACGCGTGCCACGTCGGAAATTCGGATTGTGACGCCGTTTTCGCGGTACGCGACAGGCAAATCCATAAAGCCGGTTGCATGGGTGACTTCGGCGACGGTTTTGACACCAAATTCTCGCGTGCCAGCAGCGGTTTCCAGCCGCCCTCCGGGAAGCTCAGCGTGCTCGCTTTGTATTGCTTGACTCACATCGTCGGCAGTGACACCAAAGGCGCGCAGGCGTTCATTGTCGAGCCAGATGCGCACGGCGCGTTCACGACCTCCCACCAAATTCACAGCGCCCACACCATCGAGGCGTTGAAGGCGTTCCTTGGCGACATCGTCTGCAAAGGCCGTCAGCTCAGCAATCGGTATATCGCCTGCAATCATAACGGAAATGATCGGTGCCGCATCCGGGTCGACCTTGTCCACGATTGGCGGGTCCATATCCGGTGGCAACTCTGCCAGGGCAAGCTGCACCTTGTCTCGCACATCCTGAACTTTTTCGCGGGCGTCCGAACTTAAATCGAACTCGATTAGAATTTGCGTGCGCCCTTCACTCGAAAAGGATTGCAGCGTCTCTATTCCATCGATTGTATTGATGTACTCTTCCAGAATGTCGGTGACTTCCGACTCCATGGTTTCCGGAGATGCGCCGTCCAACACGGCCGTCACATTCACATAAGGAAATTCTACATCGGGGAACAAGTCAACGCCCAGGCGCCCTATCGACATATAGCCAAGACCAACTAATGATGCGATGATCATTACGGCGAATACGGCGCGACGGATCGATAGATCAACCAGCCACATCATGAGGATGAAGGCTCAATCTTCGCACCATCGTAAAGTGGCCCGGACGCGGTCACGATCACCTTGTCTTCGTCCGTCAGTCCACCCATAATTTCAACACGATCCGCGTCGATATCGGATACTTTGACAGGGCGTCGGTGCACCTGAGTGTCTGCGGCGATGTATACGTAGCGCTCATCGCCTGTGCCATGGACTGCTGACCGTGGCAGGACTGTGGCTGATCGCGGATCGACATCCACTTCTGCGCGCACCGATTGCCCGGCCTTGACACCGCAATCAGGGTTCACGAACGCCATGCGAAATTCAATCATGCGCGACGTTGGGTCCACGCGGTCGTTCAGAATAACAATCTCTGACTCGATCGGATCACTCCGGCCATCGACAAAAAGACGACCCGTCAAGCCGAGCCGCAAACGCGTGAGTTCAGCCTCAGGCGCAAACAATATCCCTGCCGCGATCCTGCATTCTTGCACTTGAACCACGGCAGAATTTCCCATTCCGGAAAATCTGTTCGCCATGAAGACGCCTTCATCAATATACCGCGCTGTTATGGAGCCATCAAACGGCGCCCGCACGATCGTATCTGTGAGCATTTGGTTTGCGGTTTCCACTTCCGTCTGCCTGAGACGCAAATTGGCTTTCGCCACTAATAGTCCGGTTTTGGCGTCATCAAAGACCACCTCGGCAACCACACCTTCGGGAGCGAGCGGCGCGTACCGGTTCACGAGCGTTTGGGCGCGGTCAACTTCAGCCGCAGCAACATCTTGCATAGCTTCAGCCTCGACAAGCCTCCGTTCAAAATCAACTTGACGCGTGCGAAAAAGCAGATCGCCCTTACTGACGCGGTCTCCGACACGCACGAAGATTCGGTCGACGACCCCTTCTGCCAACGCGCCAATATCGCTGGTCTGTTTGGCAGCAATCGTCCCAGAAGCTATCAGAGGTTCGACCAACATGGTCGTTTCTGCGGATACAGTTTCAACCAAAACGAGCGCCGTCTCGGCTTCAGACATCAAATCGTCTGCCGGCGCGGCAACCTGGACTTCAGGCTCCGTCTCTCGGCAACCCAGGAGCAGAACAGGCATTAAGCAGAGCGCAATCACCGGACGGATCATCATGAACGCCTTGGCATCTGATAAGCACCGCGTCCGCTCGAAAGCAGGGCTCCGTCTGCGTTCATAACCGAGGCTTCGGCGACTGAGAGTGTCGAGCCCAGACGGACAATCTTTCCCGTCGCAATAAGTGTTCCAGGTGTTGCAGGCTTGTGAAAATCAACCCTCAAGTCTGCGGTCGCGATTGGCATATTTCCTGCGGCCAGCAAGGCATAAAAGCCCGTCAGATCGATGAGCGCAGCGAGAACACCGCCGTGCGCAGATTGTGTGCGTGGATTGGAGACAACTTCGTCCCGCCAAGGCATTTCCAGCATGATCGTTCCGGTGTCCAGACTTACGGCGTTGAGTCCAAGCCAACGGTGAAACGGAGCCGCATCAAGCGCAGTCTGCACCTGGTCGAGAGTAAGCGATGAGGCATTCATGCAGGGGTTTCCTCTCGTATCTGACGCAGGAAGGACGCAACAGCTTCGGTAAACACATCATTCCGGTCTCCCGCCACCATGTGTCGCGCTCCGGCAACGTCGGTGAAGTGAGCTTGCGGAGCCAGTGATCGAAATGCCGTGACCGAGTCTTCCGAAACCAACTCGCTCATGCGGCCACGAATGAGATGAAGCGGTACGCGAATGTCTCGTACCGCTTGCTCCAAATCACCTGTGCGGGCAATAGCAGAGCGCCGCATTACGCCGGTGATGAAGGCGGGGTCCCAGTGCCATCGCCAGCGACCGTCATTATCCTGCCGCAAATTCTTGCGCAGCCCTTCCATATCTTTCGGCCGGGGACGATGCGGTAAATAGGTGGCAATCACATCGGCGGCCTGCTCCAGCGAGTCAAAGCCTTCTTCAATGTGAGCGCCCATAAACTCGACAACCTTGGCCACACCGGCGGCGTCCATATTCGGCGCAATGTCGACGAGCGTAACAGACGCAAATGCATTTCTTGACAGCACACCCGCAGCAACGATGGCGGCAAGTCCTCCAAGCGAAGCACCGACGATGTGCGGCCGCCCGCCCCCACCTGCCACGCGTTCACCAACTTCAATAAGGTCTCTCGCTATGGCTTCGAGCGAATAATCTCCGTCAGCGGCCCAATCGCTTTCACCATGTCCGCGAAGATCCAACGCAATTGAGCGATACCCTTCAAATGCGAGCGCTTTGGCTGCGCCCCTCCAGGCGTGGCGGGTTTGCCCTCCACCATGCGCAAAAATTATCGGGGGTGCGGCAGGATCACCGAACGAACTCTGCGCCAGTTTCAGTCTATGTGCGTGAAGATACCCATCACTGTTGCTCAATATGTGTCTCCACTTTAGATATTTGTAAGTTTCCTATTGTTAAGTTACCTTACTGTTTTTGTAAACGGAGAATTCGATGGCGGTTTCCACACGATCGCACGGGACAGATATCAAAGAGGATCCAAGGATTGATTTCAGTTTCCTTCTTGGCGAGGTCACCCGCCTTTTGCGCGGAGCGTTCGATCATGAAATGGAAGCCATTGGTCTGACACGATCGCAATGGCATGTACTTGTTTATGTTCTGAAAATGGATGGTCCGACGCAGACTGCACTTGCAGAAGCGCTCGATATTGCGCGCCCATCAGTTGGAGCACTCATAGACCAACTCGAGAACTCGGGCTATGTCTCGCGTGAACGTGATGCCCATGACCGGCGCGTCCGGCGGATCATGCCAACCCAGTTGGCCAGCCAGCGCGCGGAAGCCTTTGCGCAGTCTGCCGAACGCGTTGCGACGCAAGTCTTTGCTTCCATAGAAGACCGAGATCTATCGGCGGCCATGGCTTTGCTCTCAACCCTCCGCGAGAACCTGATCTCTCCAACTCCCGACCGACTGGAAAAAGACGGGAATTGCTAGCGCGGATCGTGAGCCAAGTATCAAGTCTGGGTATCCGCGCTTTTCAAGTAACCCCAAAACGGGCTGCGAAAACTTCTTTTTCCACTCAGATTGTGCTGAAAAGTCAAAAATCGCAGTTCACACCGTATACGGATAGCTATAAGTCACTGTATCGGCTCAACAAAATTCTTCGAGAAATGTTCAAAATTAGTGATTTTCGATTTTGGGGACTTTTTCAACACAATCACTCACAAAGAGAATGTTGGTTCGCCTTTAGACGCCACCCAACAAGTTGACCTGGCGCATTGTCTCAATCTGCGATTACGGATATTATTCACAGAATTATCCCAGCACCAATAAGCCCGGAACTGTCTGCATTCATAGTGGTATTCGCCATGAATGCAGACAAGGCCCTGAACACCAGCGAACAACTCCGGCATTCGGCGGCAGAACGACGACCTGAATCGTCTTAATCAAAGTCAGCGAAGCACCTAACGGTATTTCGCTGACTTTCAAATGTTAAACGAATCTACCTAGCCGCCTCAAGGTCAGTTACGCTTACATCAACGTCAGAAACGAAGACGGGCGGTTGCTCCGAAGGTCAGAGGTGGCGACAGGAACGCTCCAACAGCGGTTCCAGGCGCTGTTTGCGTGGCAGCATTGCCCTGGAGGGGCGTATCGAAAGCCAGCTCGTAATAGTCCTCGTCAAACAGGTTCTGCGCCCAAACCTCCAGCTCAAACGGTGAATTGTCGCTATAGAATGCCATCCTCGCATTGACCACGACCAAATCGTCAACTTCCTTGAGCGGATCGAGGTTCGACCCTGTATTATACCGTGAAGTGAATCGGCTCGACACATTGAATCTCGCATTCCAGTCGCTGATAAACGGGGTCTCATAAGTTGCAGCCAACGTTCCCGACCAGCGGGGCGCGAACGAAATCGTGCTTCCCGGCAGACGCGGGGGGGCAAAAAAGTCTACCGCTTCGAAATCGTCATACTGGGTTTCCGCATAGACGAGGCCGCCCTGAAGCGTCAGTCCTTCAAGCTGTTCAGGCAGGTATCGGATATCGAACTCAGCGCCCTTGGAAATCACACCGGGAACGGATGTCACGATGAAACTCGTACCGGTGAACGTGTTGAGCTGAAAGTCGCTATATTCCTGATAGAATATCGCACCATTGAAGAACAAGCTATTTGCCGCATTGTTGGTCTTGAAGCCGACCTCATACGCATCCACAGTTTCGGGATCGAAACCGGTGTCCAGATTCGGTTGAAACGGCGTGGGATCTGAGGGACCAAACTGGCTGCGGTCAAGGTTGAAACCACCGGCCTTGTAACCGCGCGAATAGGACGCGTAGGACATCAGATTTTCATTGACCCGATATGCCCCCTTCACTGTACCTGACAAATCGTCGTCAGAGCGATCCTGCGTGGATCTCACACCGACGAAGTTGTCGTTCGTCCAAGGCAAGCAAAGCGTCGGGGTCAACCCACCTGCAGCCCCAAATACAGTCAAGGCTGTGGCACAGCTACCTGCATTTCCATCAAAATTGGATTCCAGCGTCTTCTCATCGATCGTATAACGAAGGCCGACGGTCAGGTCGAACTGATCGGTCAAGCTGAACGTATTGTTCGTAAAGATCGCGTATGTGTCCGAAGATTGTTCATAAACGTCCGCAGTTGCATTGGCCTCACCCGTGTAAATGTTACCGGGCAGCGCAGCGAGATTGAACGCACCACCGCTCGCACCGAGCAGCAATTGCTGAAAGTAGAAAAAGTAATCATTGCCGTAACGGATGAAATCTGAACGGTCGAGAGTCTCATTTGCGTAGAAGGCACCCACCTGCCAGTCAATGTTGTCGGTGGCACCTGCGAACCGCAACTCCTGGCTGAAAGTCGCAAAAGCATCCACGGAAGTTTCATCATCACGATACCAAAGATCAGCCGCGCTGAAATCGGTATCTTGACCCGAGCCATTTTCCCAGTCGCGATACGATGTGATGGATGTCAGTTCACCGAATCCGGTCTGCCACTTGATATTGGCTGACACGCCCCAGTCTTCGGTCGTCTGCGTGGCGTCGCGGTTCGCAAAGGCGACGCGATCGAACGGATCGATCGGGAAAGCAGAGGCACCATCGCCGCCGGCCAACAGCGTAACCAGCGGGCCTCTGGCCGGGTCCACCGAGACATAGTCACCCATGCAACAATCTTCTTCCCGGTCAGTATAGTCAGCCGAGAGAAGGATTTCGAGGTCGCCCGAAGGCTCAAAAAGAAGCTGGCCTCGGAAGGAGTAGAAGTCATACTGACTCGTTTCGTCTTCGGTACGCGGACCATTGCCCGTCTTTACGTCGAGAAGACCGCCGCGCTCCTCATAGACCCCAAAAAGGCGACCGCTCACTGTTTCAGAAAGCGGTCCGGTAACTTCTGCAGAGGTGCGAAGGAAGCCTTCGTTGCCGATCCCGACCTCGAAGATAGACTCAAGCTCGTCAGACGGTTTCTTGGTAATGATATTTATAACGCCCGCAGAAGTCGACTTGCCAAACAAGGTGCCTTGCGGTCCTTTTAGCACTTCGATTCGCTCGATTTCGCCGAGATCTCCAAAGGAAACGCCATTCCTGGCGCGCGGAACCCCATCGATAACGACGCCGACGGAACTTTCGAGGCCAGGATTGTCTCCTACCGTGCCAATGCCGCGAATACGCGCCGTCGTATTTGCTTGCTTTGACGACGAAGTCACAAGCAGGCCGGGCGTAACGACCGTCAGATCTTTAATATCCTTAACGCCCGCATCACTGAGAAGTTCACCGGACAAAGCCGTCACAACGATCGGCACATCTTGCAGACTTTGCTCGCGCTTTTGCGCCGTAACTGTAATTGCGCCCAGACGACGTGTGGTCTCTGCGTTTTCGGTTGTCGATGTAGTACCCTGCTCGTCCACTTCAACTTGTGCATGAGCACCTGCGGCGAGCAGCAATGCCGCCAAAGATACCGAAGCAGTTGTCTTAGACAGCGTGTTAAAATAATGCACCTGGTTTCCTCCTTATGTTTATAGCGTACTGTATGCTATATTACTTTTCTGCGATGTGAATATTCATTTTGCCCACTGCCAGAAATCGTCGCAATGTGATGCAAATTTGCAATAGATGTAAGCGCTAGACCGAACGCGCGACAGTCGGCTCAATTCAAGGCAATCTCATTGACCCATGTTTGTGAAGGCTCGGACGTCGGCAAGCATCTTGTCTTTTTGCATTGTCGCGGGAAGGGTGCGTGTTTACCAGCGAAACGGCCAAGGCGCGACGATTTGACGTCTCATCAGGAAGCGCGTTGCCAGCTGTCGCGACCGAACGAGGCATGGAGCACAGGTTTCGTCCACGTCCCACTCTACGACGGTTGCAAGATCAGAACCCTGAACATCATCGATGCCTTCACCAGACTTGTTCCAGCCATTGACTTTCGAGGGACGTACGCCGGTGCCGATATCGCTGAAACACTCGAACGGGTCTGCTCAAAGCTTGAGCTATCCGGGTCGATCAGGGGCCGGACTTCACCTGGAAAGGTAATCATCCCTGAAATTAAGGGACTTGAAAACTGGACTTCTCCGGCTTTGATA
>CAZKXJ010000017.1:0-5746 GCA_964556825.1 uncultured Hyphomonas sp.
CAAATGACCGCCAAAAAATCTCTTGCCAAGGGGCCGCCGTCCACAGATGCGCCCTTTTGCCAGCCTCATCGCCCGCCCGTTCCTTGAGCAGGACGTCAACTTGATGAAGCTGCGAAGCCTGAACAAGGCATTCGGAGGCAAAGGCATGCTCGTCGGCGATTCCGATCGGCAGTTTCTCTGGTATCTTCAGCTCAAGAAAGCCTGCGCGGAGGCCGGCGGATGCCCGAAAACCTTCTGCAATCCCCTTCAGTCAGCCACCTTGCGCTGGCGAACGTGAGGAAAAATGGAACAAACTTCGCAGGAATACATGAAGGATCGGCTCGATTCGAAAATTCGCGCGGAATTGACAGAGCTGCACGCAGTCAGCTCGCTGTCAAAGACAGATCGCGCCCCGGTCGAACTTGACCAGCAAAGTGTTGGCCGGGTTTCGCGCATAGACTCGCTGCAGGTGCAGGCCATGGCGCATGCTTCCGAAGGTCGCCGTCTCGTCCGTATCCGGCAGCTACAGTTTGCGCTGAAGCGGCTCCACGACCAGGAGTTTGGCTATTGTGTCTCATGCGGCGAGTTCATCGGTATCGCCCGTCTCGATATTGACCCTGCGGCGCTCTGGTGTGTGGCATGCGCGAAGTGACTGCCGCTATTGTCAAGGAGGTGGATGTTTGAGCGTCTTCTATAAAGAACTGGACAATTGCCCGACAGAAATCGGAATCGTCTCCCTGGGACGCCGGTGGGAACCGCGCCTCGACAAGGATATTTATAAGATGAAGCGCGGCGATGAGCACCTCATGTCGGATGCTTTTCCAGTGGTCGAAATCGCGCCGGGCAGGTAGGACAAGATGGAAGAGAGCCCGGAAGATCGACAAGCATCGCCTTGTATAAGTTTTCGCGAATTCAGGGACGAAGTCCTCTATCGTCAGAGATATATCCGCTCAGACCTGCGATGCATTCCTGAGCCGGATCAGACGAAGTGTGCGTGACCGGATAGAGGTACTCCCGGCAGGGGAGACATTCTGGCGCGCGCAGATTGGCCACGACTGGGAATCCGGTGATGAAGAAGCACAGCGTCGGCGCATGCCGCTTCAAAATGAACGGATGAAGCCGTGGATCGATAAGGCATTTGAGGGCCGGGTAAATCCCAAGGGTATTTCCTGTCTGTACCTTGCGACCTCAGAATATGTGGCCATGTCCGAGGTACGGCCCTGGATCGGCACGACGCTGTCTCTGGCCCGCTTTCGGACTGTCCGGGCACTTAGGATCGTCGACTGTTCCCTGTTCCACACGCTCACCGAGACCGCTCCGGACAGTCGTTCAGCCAATTCAGGCGAACAGGTATGGCGGGACATCGATCGGGCATTCGCGCAACCTGTCCTGCGCAGTGACAACACAGCCTTCTACGCCCCAACCCAGCTGATCGCCGAGTTCTTCCGACTGGAAGGCTTCGAGGGGATCATCTATGGCAGCGCGTTTTCCGAAACAGGCCGGAATATGGCCCTGTTCGATATCAACGCCGCCGAGCAGGTCGACGCGAACCTGTTTGAAGTGACTGGCGCGAATTTCGATTTCGCGCCGGTCACGCCAACAATGTCTGGCTGACGGAGTATTACCGGAACAGCAGCAGCGGGATCGGGCACGACCGGTTGAGCGCGGTCGTTGTTGAGCCGATAATCAGGCTGCGAATGCGCGAATGGCCATAAGCGCCCATGATCAGCAGGTCTGCGTCATCGCGTTCGGTTTCCTCGGCAATGATCTTTTCTGCATGACCGGGCTGTGCTTTTGCAACGGCCTCATAACCCGCCTCGATGAGGCGGGCTGCTGCCGCGATCCCGCCGCGGGCGAGATCTGAGCCCGCATCGGCAACGCTGAAGACGGTGATACGCGGGCGATCGGCCAAGGGAGATAGGACCAGGCTGTCGAGCGCCTTGCGCGCACTGACTCCGTCATCAAACGCGAAAACGGCATGCTGGATCGGCTTGAACGTCCGGCTGGCGATCAGTACCGGCCGGTGGACGGCTCGCACGACGCGCTCAAGATTTGAGCCAAGATGGAGCTTCTCAAAGTCTGCGCCTTCGCCGCGCTTGCCCATGACGATGAGGTCGCCGGCCCGCTTGACGAGGGAGTCGGCAATCTCCCCGGTGCGTAAGGCGAGGCTGACGTTTCCGATGCCCTGGCTTTCGAGGCGCTGCTGGGCAGCGTCGAGAATGGCACGGCCCCGCTCCTTGTCGAGCTGCGCGGTGCGGGCATCATGCTCAACAAGATCATCCAGGAGCGATGAGCGGGCGCCGAGGCCGATGGCGCCTGACAGGTCAGTTGGCAACGCGCCGGATTTTTGGGTGCTCAGAACATGGAGAAGCTCAATGTCCCCATTATACTGGCGGGCTGCCCAAGCGGCATGGTCGCAGACGCTGTGGGTATAAACCGAGCCATCGATGAGTGCGAGAATATGGGTCATTGACGTTCCTCCCTAATGCGACATCAGCTTGTCGATCGCACCAGGCTTGTCGTGGATGGCGAGCTTGTCGACGATGGTTTCGCTGGCTTCGTTGAGGCCGATGATTTCGACTTTAGCACCTTCGCGCCTGAATTTCAGCACGATCATGTCGAGCGCGGCCACGCTGGAAATGTCCCAGATATGGGCCTGGCTGACATCGATGATCACCTCGTCGAGCACTTCCTTCAGATCGAAGGCGGCATTGAAGGCTTCCACCGACGCAAAGAACACCTGGCCTTCCACGATGTAGCGGCGCGTGCGGCCGCCTGCGGACAGTTCCGACGTGACCCGGAAAATCTGCGAGATCTTTCCGGCAAAGAAAACACCTGAGAGCAGGACGCCGATCAGGACGCCGATGGCGAGATTGTGGCTGATGATCACGCCGGCAACGGTTGCCAGCATGACAAGCGAGGAACTACGCGGATGCACGCGCAGCGCCTTGATCGATGACCAGCTGAATGTGCCGATGGAGACCATGATCATGATGGCAACCAGGGCGGCCATCGGGATACGGCTCACCCAGTCTCCGATCAGCAGGATCATGGCCAGCAGGAAAATGCCCGCAGATAGCGTCGAAAGTCGTCCGCGGCCGCCTGATTTTATGTTGATGATTGACTGGCCGATCATGGCGCAGCCCGCCATGCCACCGAAGAAGCCGGTAACGGTATTGGCGACACCCTAGCCGACGCATTCGCGGTTCCGGTCGCTCGGTGTGTCGGTGAGTTCATCGACTATCGTGGCCGTCATCAGGGATTCAAGCAGGCCGACGACGGCGACGGCGAGCGCATAAGGGAAGATGATCTGCAGGGTTTCAAATGTCAGCGGGATATCCGGGATCAGGAACATTGGCAGGGTGGCGGGCAACTCGCCCATATCGCCGACGGTGCGGACATCCAGGCCGAAAGCAATGGCTATGGCCGAGAGCGCAATGATGCAGATAAGGGGCGAGGGCACCGCACGCGTGAGCAGGGGGAAGAGATAGATGATGGCCAGGCCAAGAGCGACCATTGGATAGGTCAGCATCGGGACACCCACGAGTTCGGGAATCTGGGCGAGGAAGATCAGGATGGCCAGGGCATTGACGAAGCCTGTAATGACCGAACATGAGACGAACCGCATCAACTGGCCAAGTCTGAGGAGGCCAGCTAGAATTTGAAGAAGACCTGCCAGGACGGTCGCCGCGAGCAGATATTCAAGACCATGATCCTTCGCCAAGGTGACCATGAGCACGGCAGTTGCGGCGGTCGCCGCTGAGATCATACCGGGGCGCCCACCCGCGATGGCGGTGACGACCGCGATACAGAATGAGGCGTAAAGTCCAACCTTTGGATCGACGCCCGCGATAATTGAGAAAGCAATAGCTTCGGGAATGAGGGCGAGAGCCACGACAAGGCCGGCGAGCAGGTCACCGCGAATATTGAAAAACCAAATGTCCTTTAAAGAGGTGAGGGCTGGCAGCGGCATTGGGGTTATTTCCCTCTTGCAGATCGGGTGCGCTTGCACCTCTCAAGGCGGCAAACGCGAGCGTGTGACTTCGATTTCGGAAAATTAGACTGAACGCATTCAGCAGCATGCTGCGGCGCAGCACACGCACTCGATAAAGCGTGCGGATACGTTTTGCAAGATCCTGCGCCATGAGCGGCTCGCAAAAGCTGCATTGGCCTGTCAGCAGGTAGGTTGGCGAGGGGCAGGCCTTGTTGTGCCAAGGCTAGATTGATGGCGCAAATTCGGTACAGCCGCAGATCCGAAGCTAAAGCAACGCCATTTTGTAATCAGAGGGGCGGGAGTTCGAGTCTCCCAACCGGCACCACTGGAAACAAGGGCTTGGCGCCTTTTGAAATTGGTGGCCGCGATGCGAGGAAGCACACAGGGAGGCCCCGCATCACCCCTTAACGTGTGAAAGCGACCAGAAGATGGGAATGATGACAACGGCGACGATGAGCATAAGATTGGAGGGGGGGTGAAGAGAATTGAACCCTCGTATTTAGATTGGAACGGTTAAAACTCGGTCCCGAATCCCGCAGCAACGATCAATCTCGTTCATTACGGTTGCACCATACCCGGCTTTTTTGTGGGGCGGGTTGTGGGGCGAAATTGTTTAATAATAGAAATAACACAATAAAAACAATTAGTTGTGTGAGGTGTCTGGCTCCGCGAGTAGGACTCGAACCTACGACCGGGCGATTAACAGTCGCCTGCTCTACCAACTGAGCTATCGCGGATCACCTGCGAGACGCGCTCAATAGCAAAGGACACGCCTGTGTCAAACGCTGTGATGCAGCCGGTGATAAAAAAAAGGCGGGAGGCAAGCTCCCGCCGAGGCGTTGGGTGATGGTGGGTGTCTCCGTAGAAGACGTATCCTGTATCGCCCGGAATGGTTAACGACGCGTAAACCAGTTCGTAGAACTTTACGTACACAGCGCAATTTCTCCCGCAGTCGCAAAGAGAGTGAGTCTGATATCGGAGAAGGGAAATTCGTCTGGAGGCCCCGCCCGGAATCGAACCGGGGTGCACGGATTTGCAATCCTACCGCTTTCTCAGAAAACAAACGAGAAAATTGTAAACGGCCCCTGTTTGTTCACGACGAACAATCAAAGGGTTATGGCGGCAGTGTAAACGCAAAGACGTGCGCGGGGCCAGCTAAGGAACCCCCCATGTCTCGCCCTCGTAAGAAGACCACCCGTCAGCTTATTCGCGCTGCGTTGGAGCTCGCTGATTCTGTCGATCATCTGACGGCTTTCGAGTTGCACACGCTCATTGAAGCGATGGACGCCATTGAAGGCGATTCGGACTTTGAGCCCTCGCTTGGCTCGCCGAATATCCAAGCCACGACCCGAACAGGGTTCTTTCGCGGTGATCCTCTCTACATTGCCACTAGCCGCCTCATAGGAGCTGATCAGCGCTATTGGGCTGTCGGCGGCAGTCACGACATCGAGCACGACCCTGCCGACCTTGGCGAGCCGGAGGACAAGCATGTCTGAAGCAGCCCTTGTCAGCATCCATGATGTTACCTGTCCGGACTGCGGCCCTCACCGGCAGTCGCCGGCGAACCGTGTCCGCAAGGTGCGTCGGGAGTGGCGGCATAGCGACGGCTTCCAGACCTGGCACTGCGCCCGCTGCGGGTCAAAGGGTAGCGTTTCAAACGCGACCCCTGAGCCTGCAAAGGGTCGCATTTCAAATCGCACCCTTTCGCACAGCACCAAAACTGACGGCGGCGACACTTCTACTTCCGCGACCGAAAAGCAGGGCGACCACCTT
>CAZKXJ010000018.1:0-2601 GCA_964556825.1 uncultured Hyphomonas sp.
ATGTAGCATGCGTCGCTGTGCGGCAGATCGAGGGCAAAGAAGTGTGCCTTCTGCTCGACGCCGCCGATCACGACAAGCGCTTCACCAAAATCGGCCTGTGCATGACCGGGCGGATGGCTCAGCGGCACGAACATCTCCTTGCCGGTCCGCTTACGGTCTCGAACGTAATCCTTGACGATGGTGTAGCTGCCATCAAAACCGCACTCGTCCCGCAACCGCTCGAAAATACGCTTGGCGGTGTGACGCTGCTTGCGAGGGCGGCTCCTGTCTTCAGCAAGCCATTGGTCCATCTGGCTGGTGAACGCATCCAGCTTCGGGCGCCTGATCGGCGCTGTCCGCCGATATCCAGGCGGTTCCGAATAGGCCAACATCTTCGCAACACTGTCCCGGCTGATCCCAAAATCCCGGGCAATCTGACGCCCGCTCAATCCATCCTGGAAATGAGCGTGACGCACCTTCAAATACAAGTCCACGGTGTATATCCCCAAGCCCTCCCGAAATCCGAAAGGGCAAAAGTGGACGACTTTTACGCCGCCCGCGACAACACTATGCCGTCGCTACCGTGGCCGAGTATTGCTCCGCCGTTCACACGTGACTGGCGGTGGCGAACTGCGGGCCAACGAGAAAGCTGTCAACGGCGGAGTAAAATTCGGCCATTGTGGCGGAGCAAAAGTCGGCCAGTTTGGGGCGAGCGCCTTGGAGCGTGCGGCCCTCATATAGCAAGCCCGGTCCAAGGCGCATTGGCCGTCAGGCCAATTCTGTGAGGTTCATTTGTTAGCGGCGGCGAGGCGGGCGCGGCTTTGATTGAGGCGGTAGCTTTCGCCGTTCATCTCGAGGATGTTGACGTGGTGTGTCAGCCGGTCCAGCAGCGCGCCGGTCAGGCGTTCGGTGCTGAAGGTTTCGGTCCACTCCTCGAAGGGCAGGTTGCTTGTGATCAGGGTCGACCCTCGCTCGTAGCGCTGTGAGATCAGCTCGAACAGAAGCTCGGCGCCGGTTTTGCTCAAGGGGACGAATCCCAGCTCGTCGATGATCAGCAGTTTGACCTTGGCGAGTTTGCGCTGGAGTTGCAGGAGGCGTTTTTCGTCGCGGGCCTCCATCATCTCGTGCACGAGGGCTGCGGCGGTCACGAAGGCGACAGGCAATCCTTTCTGGCAGGCAGCCAGTCCCAGCCCGAGGGCGACATGGGTCTTGCCGGTGCCGGAGGGACCGAGCGCGATCACATTCTCCTTGCGTTCGATCCATTCGCAGCGCGCCAGCTCCAGCACCATCATCTTGTTGAGCGACGGGATCGCCTTGAAGTCGAAGCTGTCCAGGCTTTTGATGGTCGGGAACTTTGCGGCCTTGATCCGGCGTTCCACCATGCGCCGTTCCCGGTCGATCAGTTCCAGCTCGGTCAGCCGGGCCAGGTAACGCACGTGATCTACGCCTTCAGCGGCGCAGATACGGGCCTGCTTGTCATGTTCACGCAAGAACGTGGGCAGCCGAAGCGTTTTGAGATGGTGGGCCAGCAGCAGTTCGGGTGCATCCGTCATGCCCCACCTCCTGCCAGCAGGCTCATGTAGGATGCGGCGGAGGTGGTGGTGATGTTGGTTCTGGGCAGGAAGGGATAGACATCCAGATCCAGCCTCGGAGGCCTTTGCTCGACCCTGCACAAGATCAGGTGCTTGATTGCATCGAAGCTGACCGCTCCCATTCGCAGGGCATCTTTGACGGCAAGATGCAGCACGTCAATCTCGAAGCGCTCCAGAAGGCGCAGGACCTGCACATACTCGCGCTTGCCGGCCTTTCCCTGCCGGGCTTCCAGCAGTCGGCGCAGGGTTTTGAACGCTTCGGGCAACTCCCAGCCCTGCAGAGGCGCGGCCTGATCGAAGGACATGATCTTGCGTTCGATCAGCGCCAGGTAATGCAGTGGATCAAACACCATGTCGCCGGTGTCATAGGAGCGCGAATGCTCAGCGATCACCTCGGCGCCGCAGCCGATAACAACCCGGGTCACGAAGCCCTTGATCCAGACCGCACGGTGGCCGTAGGCAACCGGCACCGAGTAATCATTGCCGCGATAACGCACCACCGATGTCGATGTGACCTGGCCACTTTGCAACTCACAAGCCTCAAAGGGGGTGCCGGGCAAATCCCGCATCGCCGCGAGATCGGCCTTCAGCCGTTCCCTGATGCTGACCTTGTGGCCACGCAGAACATCACCCTGGCGCTTGCGGCACTGCTCTTCCAGGTGAGCGTTGAACGCGTGCCAGTCCGGAAAGGACGGGATCGGCACCATGAAGTTGCGACGTCCGTAGCCGACCAGCCCCTCCACGGCCCCTTTGTCATTGCCCTTGCCGGGACGGCCATAGCGGTCCCGAATCACGTAATGCGACAACATCGCGCTGAACCGCTGGGTTCTTTGCCGGGAGCCATCCGGCAGAATCCGGGCTACCAGGCAGCGGTCATTGTCATAAAGAACCGACTGGGGAACCGCGCCGAAGAACGCAAAGGCATGGACATGGCCGTCAAGCCACGCCTCGGTATTGGCCGCAGGATAGGCCCGGATGTAGCATGCGTCGCTGTGCGGCAGATCGAGGGCAAAGAAGTGTGCCTTCTGCT